>CAWAOF010000027.1:0-98046 GCA_963783525.1 uncultured beta proteobacterium | reverse complement strand
AGACCGGCGTGATGACGTCATCGTCAGCCACAACGGCAAGGTGTACGAAAAGGAGCCGCGGCGGGACTTCGGCGGAGATTGGTGCGAAGATGACGACGTCGACCCGGGTGCGGGCTGGAAAGAGGTCGCGCGCTGATCCCTCGTCAGCGGCGGAAATCCCGCGAATAGCGCTGCGAAGGCATCGGCTGCCGTGCATCTGCACGCTCGAGGACGGGCTGGCGTGCGGCAGCGGCGATGCTGCAGTGCCGCAATGCGTCACTGCCGGTAGCGCGCCGTGCCGAATTTGAGCCTTCGTTGACCTGGCGCAGGCCCAATTTCCGGTGTCGTCCGACAATATTCGATCAGCGTCGGAATAGGGTCCAAAGCCATCGCGGTCCGCGTGCATGACTCACCGGAGACGGAAGAGGCCGGGTAAGCCACGGGCCCGCCCATTGGCGCCGCGTCACGCGGTCGCCAGTTCAGAAGGAGATCGATCATGCTCATGCAAGTGGCGAAAGAGTGGCGCAACTTTTCGGGTGCCGTCTGGCAGCGCCAGATCGACGTGCGCGACTTCATCGTGTCCAACGTGACGCCGTACACCGGCGGCCCCGAGTTCCTCGCGAAGCCCACCGAGCGGACGCTCGCCGTCTGGGAAAAGCTCCAGCCGTACTTCCGCGAGGAGGCCAAGAAGGGCGTCCTCGACGTCGACGTGGCCACCCCGTCGTCGCTGACTTCGCACGGACCGGGCTACATCGACCGCGACAACGAAGTGATCGTCGGCCTGCAGACCGACAAGCCGTTCCGCCGGGCGATCATGCCCACCGGCGGCTGGGGCATGATCGAGAACGGCCTCAAGGCGATCGGCCGCGAGCCCGACCCCGCGGTGCGCGAAACCTTCACCAAGTACCGCAAGACGCACAACGCGGCCGTCTTCGACATGTACACGCCGGAGATCCGGGCCTGCCGGCGCTCGCACATCATCACCGGCCTGCCGGACGCCTACGGGCGCGGGCGCATCATCGGCGACTATCGGCGCGTCGCGCTGTACGGCGTCGACCGCCTGATCGAGGCGAAGAAGGCCGAGCGCGCCGAGATCGACGCGCGCTGGCCGTCGGAAGAAGTGATGCGGCTGCGCGAGGAGATGGCCGACCAGCTCCGCGCGCTCGCCGACCTCAAGACGATGGCGGCGTCGTACGGCTGCGACATCGGCAAGCCGGCGGCGAACGCCCGCGAGGCCGTGCAGTGGACCTACTTCGGCTACCTCGGCGCGATCAAGGAGATGAACGGCGCCGCGATGTCGGTGGGCCGCATCTCGACCTTCCTCGACATCTACATCGAGCGCGATCTCGCCGAGAAGACGCTGACCGAAGCCGAAGCGCAGGAGCTCATCGACCAGCTCGTGATCAAGCTGCGCATCGTCCGCTTCATGCGCACGCCCGAATACGACGCGCTCTTCTCGGGCGACCCGTACTGGGCGACGGAGTCCATCGGCGGCATGGCGCTGGACGGACGCACGCTCGTCACGCGCTCGAGCTTCCGCATGCTGCAGACCCTCACGAACCTCGGGCCGGCGCCCGAGCCCAACCTGACGGTGCTCTGGTCGAAGAATCTGCCGGAGCCCTTCAAGCGCCACTGCATCGCCACGAGCCGCGACATCGTCGTCGCTGCAATACGAGAACGACGACCTGATGCTGCCGAAGTTCGGCGACGACTACGGCATCGCGTGCTGCGTCTCGGGGATGCGCCTGGGCAAGCAGATGCAGTTCTTCGGCGCGCGCGTCAATCTCGCCAAGTGCCTGCTCTACGCGATCAACGGCGGGCGCGACGAGGTGAGCGGCGTCCAGGTGGGGCCGGCCTATCGCCCGGTGACCGGCGACGTCCTCGACTACGACGACGTGATGGCGAAGTTCGACGACATGATGGACTGGCTCGCGCGGACCTACGTCCACGCGATGAACTGCATCCACTACTCGCACGACCGCTACAACTACGAGCGGCTGATGATGGCGCTGCACGACCGCGACATCGTGCGCACGATGGCCTTCGGCATCGCCGGCCTGTCGGTCGTCGCCGACAGCCTCTCGGCGATCAAGTACGCGAAGGTGAAGCCGATCCGCGACGAGAACGGCCTCGTCGTCGACTACGAGACGACGGGCGAGTTCCCGGTGTTCGGCAACAACGACCCGCGGGTGGACGACATCGCGGCCGACCTGGTGAAGCGCTTCATGGACAAGCTGCGGCAGCACCCGACCTACCGCGGCGCGATCCACACGCAGTCGGTGCTGACCATCACCTCCAACGTCGTCTACGGCAAGGGCACCGGCAACACGCCGGACGGCCGGCGCAAGGGCGAGCCCTTCGCCCCGGGCGCGAACCCGATGCACGGTCGCGACTCGCACGGCTGGCTGGCGTCGTGCCTGTCGGTCGCGCGCCTGCCCGTACGACGAGGCGGAGGACGGCATCAGCTACACGCTCTCGGTCGTGCCGGCGGAAAGCCGCCAGGGCAACAGCGAGGCGGTCAAGCGCGCCGTCGACGCGCTGGACATGTACTTCGGGCAGGGCGGGTTCCACATGAACCTCAACGTCCTCAGCAAGGAGACGCTGCTCGACGCGATGGAGCACCCGGACAAGTACCCGCAACTCACCATCCGGGTGTCGGGGTATGCGGTGAACTTCATCCGCCTCACGCGCGAGCAGCAGATGGACGTCGTCAGCCGCACGCTTCTTCCACGGGAAGATCTGAGATGAAAGAGCCCCCAAGCTCACTTCGTTCGCTGCCCCCCGAGGGGGCGCAGTCAGTACCCTTCGGACGGCCGGGCGGGTACTGACATGACTGCGCCCGATCTCCGGCCGCTGCGGCGGCCGAAATCCCGGAAGGCAGTCGCCACGATTCTCCGCCACGACCTGTCGCCGGATGCGCCCGAGCTCGAGAACTACAGCGAGGGCGACGGCGCGTTCGGCTACGTGCACTCGTACGAGACCGGCTCGCGCCTGGACGGGCCCGGCATCCGGATCACGCTCTTCCTTTCCGGGCTGCCCGCTGCGCTGCCAGTACTGCCACAATCCCGACACGTGGAAGCTGAAGCACGGCGTGCGGGTCACGCTCGAGCGCGTCGTCACCCGGCTCGGGCACTTCGCCCCCGCGCTGCGCGCGATGCAGGGCGGGCTGACCATCTCCGGCGGCGAGCCGCTCGTGCAGGCCGCGTTCTCGCGGCGCATCCTCGCCGCGGCCAAGTCGCTGCGGCCTGCACACCGCGATCGAAACGTCCGGCTTTCTGGGCGAGCGCGCGACCGACGAGTATCTGAAGGAGCTCGACCTCGTCATTCTCGACATCAAGTCGGGGGACCCGGAAACCTATCGCCGCGTGACCCGTCAGGAGCTCGCGCCGACGCTGCGCTTCGCCGAGCGCCTGGCTGCGATGGGCAAGCCCGTCTGGGTCCGGTACACGCTCGTGCCGGGGCTGACCGACGATCCGGCCAATGTCGAGGGCGTCGCGAAGTTCGTGGCGCCGATGAAGAACGTCGAGTGGGTGGAAGTGCTCCCCTTCCACCAGCTCGGGGCGTTCAAATGGAAGGCGCTCGGGCTCGACTACACGCTCGCCGACACGCCGCCGGCACCCCGGAGCTCGTCGAACGCGTTCACGGGCAGTTCCGCGACGCCGGCTGCAACGTCGCGGTGAGCGACCGCGGGAGGAACGCATGGACCTGATCAAGACGCTGCTCGAGCAACAACCGATGATGGCGCTCTTTCTGACGATCGCCATCGGCTATCTCCTGGGAGAGGTCAACATCAAGGGGTTCTCGCTCGGCGTCGGTGCGGTGCTCTTCGTCGCGCTCGCCATGGGCTGGTTCGCGCCGAAGTCGGTGCCGGCGCCGATGGTCGGAACGCTCGGTCTCGCGCTCTTCCTCTACGGCGTGGGCATCAGTTACGGCAAGCAGTTCTTCATCGGGTTGGCGAGCGCCAGCGGGCAAAAGGCGAACCTGTTGGCGCTGGTCGGCGTGCTGTCGGCGGGCGCGGTGAGTCTCGTGTTCGTGAAGACGATGGGCATCGATCTCGGCTTCGCGCTGGGCCTTTTCGCCGGTTCGGGGACCAGCACACCGACGCTGCAGGCGGCGATCGCGACGCTCGGCAACGACGACCCGGCGGTGGGCTATTCGGTGTCCTATCCGTTCGGCGTGGCGGGGCCGATCCTGTTCCTCTACATCGCGTTCATGATCCTGAAGCCGAAGATCGAGGCGCCGACGTCCAGCGGTCTCGAAATGCTCGAAATCGCGCTGCGCAACCGAGACCTGTTCGGCAAGACGGTCGGTGAAGTGACGGCCGCGCTGCCGGCCGGGGTGCAGATCGTCGCGCTGCGTCGCGAGAGCCGCAACGAGCCGGTCTCGTCCAACTCCGTCGTCGCCGAAAATGACGTCCTGCTCGCCACCGCCCCCACCAAGGAGGTGCTTGCGAAGGCGGGCGAGATCCTCGGCGAGGCGGCGCCCGGCCGCTTCGTCAAGGACCGTCGGGACCTCGACTATCTGCGCGTGTTCGCCTCGCGCCCGACCGTGGTGGGCAGAGCGCTGGGCGATCTCGACCTGCCGGGAGAGAAGGCGTCCGTCCTGATCCAGGTCCGCCGCGGCGACGCCGACATCCTGCCGCGCCCGGATCTCGTGCTCGAGTTCGGCGACCGCGTCGGCGTGCTCGCCCATCGCGGCGATTTCGCGGCGATGCGCAAGTACTTCGGCGACTCGATCAAGGGCACCGCGGAATTCAGCTATATCTCGATCGGCATCGGCATGGCGCTCGGCTTCCTGATCGGCGCGATCCAGATTCCGCTGCCGTTCATCGGCAAGCTCTCGGTCGGGTTGTCGGGCGTGCTGATCATCGCGCTCATCCTGGGCAACCTGCGTCGTACCGGCGGCATGAACTGGACCATCCCGCTGTCCGCCAATCTCGTCATGCGCAATCTGGGGCTCACGCTGTTTCTCGCGCAGGTCGGGATGTCCTCGGGACCCAAATTCGCCGCGACGGTCACCGAGACCGGTTTCACGATGCTGGGCCTGGGGGCGGTCGTCCTGATCGCGCTCGTCGTGCCGATCCTGATTCTCGGCCTCCTCGTCTTCCGGATGCCCTACGACGAGGTGGCGGGCATCGTCGCAGGCGCCTGCGGCAATCCGGCGATTCTCGCCTACTCGAACAAGCTCGCGCCGACCGACCGGCCGGACCTCGGCTACGCGATGATCTTTCCGGGCATGACCATCGTGAAGATCCTGTTCGTCGACATCGTTCCGGCACTCTTCGGACCGTAAGCACGCACCTGCTTCATGGCGCAGGCGCAGTGCGGCGGGGAGCCGGCCACCCATGTCGGGCTCCGGCGGAAGCGCGGATTGTCGGCGTGGGTGTGGGATAATCGCCGACTGGGCGTCCGGGGCTCGTGCGCGGCGGCGAGGCCCCGCTGGCGGAATGCGACCCCCGTCGATGGTGATCGATCGGGCGCAGCGCTGCATTTGCGGACGCAACACCAACGGAGACCCGTTCCCGATGAAATCCCGAATGTCCGCGCCGAGTGTCGCGTTCCGCTGTCGGCGCAGCGGCGCTCGCCGTGGCCGGCCTGGCGCTTTCCGCCAAGCGCGCACGCATCGTTCCTCCCGCCCGAGATGATGGACTCGGCGGCGATGGGCCTCGCGTGGTTCGTCATCATCGTCGTCCCGATCGGCGGGATCGTGCTGTTCTGGATGGTGCACGTGCTGCCGGAGAAGATCGCCCACAAGCGCCACCATCCGCAGCGAGACGCCATCCACACGCTGTGCCTGCTGTCGCTGGTGTTCGGCGGCCTGCTGTGGCCGATCGCCTGGCTGTGGGCGTACGTGAAGCCGGTCGGCTACCGGATTGCGTACGGCACCGAGAAGCACGAGGACTATTACCACGAGCTGGGCGAAAAGGCGCAGGCGGGCGAGCTGCTGGAACACGAGCTGCAGCACCTGCGCGAGGAGCTCGACGCGATGGCCGCCAAGGGAACGCTGACCGCGGAACTGAAGGTGCTGCGCAAGGACCTGGCCGCAGCGACGCAGGCGCCCGCCGGATCGGTTGCGGCACCGGCCGCGCCGGCTGGTTCCGGCACGAAGGCTGGGGGCGCCTGATGGAAGCCCTGCTCCTCGGAATCTATGCGTTCTTCGTCTGGCTGATCTTCATCAAGTTCAAGTGGCTGCCGTGGAACACCACATCGCAGGTCACGGTCGTCATCATCCCGATCGTCGCACTGTCGGCGATGATCCTGACGCTCAACGTGGTCGCCCCGTCGTCGTCCGACGTCCGGGTCATCAAGTACGTGGTGCAGGTCATTCCCGCAGGTGCGGGGACGGGTGATCGAGGTGCCGGTCGAGCCCAACCGGCTGGTCAAGAAGGGCGAGTTGCTGTTCCGCATCGATCCGACCCCGTACCAGAACGATCTCAACGTCGCGAAGGCGAAGCTCGCTGCCGACGAGGCGAAGCTCGCGCAGGCCGGCGCGGGCCTGGTCGATGCCTCGGCCGGGGCGCGGGAATTGCAGGAGCAACTGAAGTCCGCCAGCGCGCAGGTCAGAGTGCTGCAGCCCAGACTCGACCTCGCCCGGCTGCGCGTCCGGCAGAACCGTGAACTGGTGGCCACCGGCGCCGGCGACCGCTTCGCGCTGGAGCAGGCCGAGGCCAACGTCATCGATCTCGAAGGCGCAGATCGCGACCGCCACGGCGAACGAGGCGCAGGTCGCGCAGAAGCTGTCGGGACAGGTGAACGGCGAACAGGCATCGGTCGCGGCGGCACGGGCGCAACTCGCGACCGCCAAGGCGCAGGTCGACGTGAGCCGCGCGGATCTCGCGAACGCGCAGTGGAATCTCGACCAGACGGCCGTCTATGCACCGGCCAGCGGCTACGCGATCAACGTCCAGTTGCGGCCGGGCTCGTACGTGACCGCGTTCCCGGTGGCCCCGGCGATGAGCTTCGTCGAGGAGACCTACCAGGTGATTGCGCTCTACGCGCAGAACGAATTGCCGCTGGTCGAGCCCGGCAACGCAGCGGAGTTCGCGCTCAAGACGTATCCCGGTCGCGATCATCAAGGCGAAAGTGGACTCCATCGTGTGGGCGCAGGGCCAGGGGCAGGTGGCGCAGTCGGGCATGCTGCCGCAGACCGGCGCCTATCCGCAGGTGGCGGGCCGGTTCCCCGTCAAGTTCGACGTCGCCGAGCGTGACCGCGAGTTGTTCCTTGCCGCGGGAGCGGATGGCGCCGGGGCGATCTACACCGAGCACGCGGCGGCGCTTCATCTCGTGCGCATGGTGATCCTGCGCGTCGGCTCGATCACCGATTACCTCGTGCTGAAGCTGCACTGATGCGAGCGCGTCCCGGCTCCCCGACGGATCCTCGCGGCCGCCCTCGCGGCCGGCGGTGCGCGGGCTGCGCGCTCAACCCTCCGCCGACCGACCGATGAACTGCAGAAGGAGGCGCTGCCGCATACGACGATGCCCGGCGGCGTGGAAGGCGAGCGGCGGAGCAGCCGTCGCCGGTGGCGGACCCATGGCTTGCATCGTTCGACGATCCGGCGCTGACTGCACTCGTCACGGAGGCGTTAGCGTACAACGCCGACCTGCAGGTGACGGCGGCGCGCGTCGAGCAGGCCGCCGGCTACGTGAAGGTGGCGAACGGCGCGCTGTTGCCGTCGGTGGGCGTCGCGGGCATGAGCGGCGGCAAGTCGGGCGGCAGCGGCGGCCTCGACGGGATCTGGCTCAACGCGTCGCTGGAGCTCGACGTCTGGGGCCGCCTGCGCTACGGGCGTGCGGCCGCGGAGGAACAGGCCGCGGCGTTCGCCGCCGACTACGCGTACGCTCGCCAGTCGCTGGCGGCAACGGTCGCCAAGAGCTGGTTCCTGGCGATCGAGGCCGGGCTGCAGCGCGCGATTGCGCAGGAGGCGGTGCGCTCTGCGGACGCGTTGCTGCGCGTCGCGCAGGACCGGTTGCGCGTCGGCAACGGCAACGAGCAGGCGGTGGCGGAGGCGCGCGCGAGCGCCGGCACCTACCGTGATCGGTTGCGCGAGATCGAGCAAGCGCGCGAGCAGGCTCTGCGCGCGCTGGAGCTCCTCGTGGGCCGCTATCCGGGGGCGGAAATCGCCGTCGCCGATCGCCTCTCACCGATGCCCCCGCCGGCGCCGGTCGGCATGCCGTCCGCAACTGCTCGAGCGCCGGCCCGACGTCGTCGCCGCGGAGCGCCGCGTCGCCGCCGCTTTCGATCGCGTGGGCGAGGCGCGCGCGGCGATGCTTCCGCGCATCAGCCTGACCGCCGGGGGCAGCAGCGTGTCGAGCGAACTCATCGTGCTCAAGGATACGAGCAACCCCGTCTGGAGCTTCGGGGGCAACCTGATCGCGCCGCTGTATCAGGGAGGAGCGCTGCGCGCACAGGTCGAGATTCGGTCCGCCGAGCAGAAGCAGGCGGTCGCGGAGTACGCACGCGCGGGGCAGAGGGCGTTCGGCGAAGTCGAGAACGCACTCGCCGCCGAGAACGCGCTGCGCGATCGCTACGTGATTCTCGAGGCTACGACCCGCGACAGCGCGCGCGCGCTGGAGCTCTCGCAAATCCAGTATCGCGTCGGTGCCGTCGACCTGCGCGCGGTCGAGCAGAACCAGCTCGCCTTGTATTCGGCCCGCATCGCGCTCCTGCGCGTGCAGACGGAACGGCTCGCCCAGCGGGTCAACCTGCACCTGGCGCTGGGGGGCGGGTTCGACCTGCACCTGCCGGCGATGGAGCCCGTGGCGGCGCAATGAGGTAACGATGCGAACAGTAGGCTAAAGGCTGCCTGTTTACCTTCACCAACGAACGGTCCGACGCAGCGAATCGATGGAGATGACGATGGCAAAGAAGAGCGGAAGCAAGAAGGACGAGAGCAAGGGCAAGGCGAATAAGGAGATGGACAAGGACAAGTCTGCCAAGGGCGCGGTGGTGTCGAAGGCGCAAGGTCAGGGCACGAAGCCGTCCGGGGAGAAGCTGACGGGCAAGGAATACGCGCGGCAGATGAAGAAGCTCCACGTCGAGCTCGTGAAGCTTCAGGAATGGGTGACACGCAAGGGTCTCAAGGTCTGCGTCATCTTCGAAGGACGCGACGGTGCCGGCAAGGGCGGTACGATCAAGGCGATCACCGAGCGTGTGAGCCCGCGGATATTCCGCGTCGTCGCGCTCCCCACGCCGACCGAGCGCGAAAAGTCCCAGATGTACGCGCAGCGTTATCTGCCGCACCTGCCCGCTGCCGGCGAGGTCGTGATCTTCGATCGCAGCTGGTACAACCGCGCGGGCGTCGAGCGCGTGATGGGCTTCTGCACCGAGGAGCAGGCGAAGGGCTTCCTGCAGGTGGTGCCGCTGTTCGAGAAGCTGATGGTGAGCTCCGGCATCACCCTGCTCAAGTACTGGCTCGAGGTGAGCCCCGAGGAACAGACGCGCCGGCTCGCATCGCGCATCGATGACGGCCGCAAGATCTGGAAGCTCTCGCCGATGGACATCAAGTCCTACACGCGCTGGGACGACTACACGAAGGCGCGCGACGACATGTTTGCGGCGACCGACACCTCGTGGGCGCCCTGGTACGTCGCGCGTTCGGAGGACAAGCAGCGAGTTCGGCTCAACATCATCGCCCACCTGCTCTCGCGCATCCCGTACGAATCGCCGTCACGCGAGAAGGTGAAACTGCCGAAGCGCAAGGTGCGCGCACAACCGCCGGCGGATACGGTCAAGATCGTCCCGGAGAAGTTCTGACGCCGGACCGATGCCGAAGCACCCACGGCGACGCGTGTCCGCGTCTGCCTAATCGGCGCGGCGCGCACGCCGTTTCGAGGGCCGGTCGCTGAACTGCCGCCGGTACCAGCGGGAGAACCCGCTGGGCGCGGCGAAGCCCAACAGCGACGGACACCTCGGTGACCGAGCGTCCGGGCTCCTTCAGATGGCGCTCGGCGAGCTCGGTACGGACGGCATCGACGATCGCGGAAAAGGTCTCGCCCTTGCGCGAAAGCTGACGGTGGATCGTGCGCCGATCGACGCCGAGGTTCTGGGCGACGCGCTCGATCGTGCATTGCCCGGTTCCGAGCAGGGTCACGACCTGTTCCCGCACCCGGTCGCTCATGTCGCGCGCTTCCCCGGCCGCGTCATCATTGAGCAGCGTCCGCGCGAGCTTGGCGAGCTCCGGATCGGCGTCGGGATTCGGTCGCTCGAGGTCGCTGCGGGCGCACACGATGCCGTTGAAGTCGTGGCCGAATTCCACGTTGCGTCCGAATAGCCGGTCGTGGACGGAGCGATCGGCCGGCGCGTAATGCGCGAAGCAGACGCGCCGTGGCTTCCAATCCGTCCCCAGGAATGCGCGCAGCATCCGGTACGCAACGCCGATGGCGAGTTCGGTCGACTGCCGGACTGACCCGGACCGGCCGGCGATCAACTCCTCGCGCAGCACGACGACGTCGCCGCTTTCCTCGATGGTGAGGAGCAGCGCCTCGTTCAGCCGCCGCCCGTAGCGTACGAAGGCCTCGAGCGCGAGCCGCAGCGTCGGCTGTTCGCGGATTAGCAGCCCCAGCGGGCCGAGATTGGACAACCGTCGGGCCTCGGCCATCAACAGGCCGAACCCGTCGACGCCACTGCGCTCGGCGGAGGCCTCCAGCAATTGCCGCACCGAATCGATCGGAACCATCAGGTCCGGCTCGTGCAGGCAGCGCTGCGGCAATCCGAATTCCCGCAGCATCGCCCCGGGATCGAGCCCAACGCGGCGTGCGACCTCCGCGTAGTGGGTGAGGCTGGCACTGCGAATCAGACTGCTCATCGAGTCGCCCTGCGGTGTCCCCAATAGATAAGTTTATGTCACCGCGGGCCAATTGGCAAAGCGCGCTTGCTCGCACAATGCAAGCCATTCCGAGAGCAACAGGCGCGCCCCGCAATACCCACGAAACGAAGACCCACCGGCTTCCCGACGCTGACCCCGACCATGGCAACGGCCTACATCGCATACGACGCGGCGAACCATCGCCCGGCGCCACGCCGGTACGCGTGGTCGGTCTTCGGCATTCTGTTCGCGCTGATGGTGGTCGATTACGTCGACCGGCAGGTCGTGGTCTCGATGTTCTCCCACCTGAAGGCGCAATGGGACCTGTCGGACAGCCAGCTGGGCGCGCTCGTCTCGGTGGTATCCGTTACGGTCGCGCTGGGCGCAGTGCCGCTGTCGCTGCTCGCCGATCGCTGGAGTCGGGTCAAGAGCATCTTCCTGATGGCGCTCATCTGGAGCCTCGCGACCATCGCTTGCGCATTCGCCGACAAGCTATGCGCAACTGATCGGCGCGCGTAGCCTCGTCGGTGTGGGCGAGGCGGCGTATGGCACGGTGGGCGCCGCGCTGCTCGCGAGCCTGTTCCCGGTGCGGATGCGCAGCACCGTGGTCGGCTCGTTCCTGGCGGCCGGCATGATGGGATCCGTACTGGGCGTCGTGGTCGGTGGCTTCATCGCCGAGCGCTGGGGCTGGCAGGCCGGATTCGGCGCCGTGGGCGTACCCGGACTGATCCTGGCCATCCTGTTCCTGCTGATCGTGCGCGATTACAAGACCGTGGCCCTGCCCGGCCAAGCCGGCGCCGGAAGCAGCAAGCCGAAACTCTCGTTGCGGGCCGTGGTCACCGAGCTCCTGCGTCCGCGCACCGCGATCGTCACTTGCATCGGGGCCGGCCTGAATCTGCTCGTCGTCTCCACGACCTGGGCATGGCTGCCGAGCTACTTCAATCGTTACTATGACGTCGCGCCGGACAAGGCCGGACTCTGGACCGGGGTCATCGTGCTGTGCGGCGGGCTCGGCGTCTTTCTCTGGAGCGTGGTCTCCGACCGCCTGAGCTCGCGACTCCCCACCGCACGACTGCTCGTCCCCGCGACGGCGGCGGTGCTGACCACTTTGTTCATGTGCATCGCTTTTTCGAGCGTTCCGCCCGGCATCGTGCAGTTCGTGCTGATTGCCCTGGGGGGACTGTTCATGGCCGGCAGCGTCGGCCCCACCGATGCGGTGATCATCGACGTCATCCACCCCGGCCTGCGTGCCACTGGCGTCTCGGTCCTGTCGCTGACGCGCAACCTGTTCGGACTCGCCGGCGGCCCGCTTCTGACCGGCGCCCTCTCCGATGCCTACGGACTGCAATTCGCGATGGCGGTCGTGCCGGTGATCGGCCTCGCCGCGGCCTTGCTGTACCTGTTGGCGGCGCGGACCTATGTCTCGGACCTGAAGAGCGTCAGTGGCGTCGAGCCGACGGTCGACGCCGCACTCACCCCCCAGGCGGCGTGACCCGCCGGAACCCAACGACCCCCATGGATACCCCCGAACAAACGGAAACGACGCCCGTGGCCACGCGTCCGGCCCGCGCCCGCAAATCGGCGACCGGCAACTGGAATCCCGACTGGGAACCGTTCGCCAAGCTCGACCCGGCGTGGACGGAAAAGGTGATCGCGATGGCGATCGCGCCTGCTGTCGCCGGCGCACTCGACGCGAAGACGATCGAGCTGATCGGCATCGCGCTCGACGCCTCGTGCACCCACATGTACGCGCCCGGAGTGCGCCGGCATATCCAGCGCGCGCTGAACGCCGGTGCGACCCGGGAAGAAATCACCGCGGTCCTGCAGCTTGCCAGCCTGCAGGGGCTCCATAGCATGTGTCTCGGCGCCCCGATCCTGCTCGAGGAGCTGGAAGCCCTCGCGCAGCGCACGGTCTGACTTCATCCAACCTCAATCGACAAAGGAATCGCCATGAACTTCCTCGACGGATCCCTGTTCCCCGAAAACCAGGAAAAGCTGGTCATCACCGCCGCACCGTACGGCCCCGAATGGATTCCCTCCGACTTCCCGGAAGACATTCCGGTCAGCATGGAAGCCCAGATCCAGAAGGCGGTGGACTGCTACAACGCCGGCGCCACCGTGCTGCACCTGCACGTGCGCGAGCTCGACGGCAAAGGCTCCAAGCGCCTGTCCAAGTTCAACGAGCTGATCGCCGGCGTGCGCAACGCCGTGCCGGACTTGATCATCCAGGTCGGCGGCTCGATCTCCTTCGCGCCCGAGACTGAAGGCTCCCACGCCAAGTGGCTGTCCGACGACACGCGTCACATGCTGGCCGAGCTCACTCCCAAGCCGGATCAGGTCACCGTCACCGTCAACACCACGCAGATGAACGTCGTGGAGCAGATGGAAATCGAAGACATCGCCGGCACGTCGCTGGCGGACCCGCAGAACTACCAGGCCTACCGCGAGATGATCGTCCCCTCCGCCCCGAGCTGGGTCGAGGAGCACGTGCGCCGCCTGAGCGCCGCCGGCATCCAGAGCGCCTTCCAGTTCTACAACATCAACAGCTACGAGACGGTGGAGCGCATGATCCGCCGCGGCGTCTACAAGGGCCCGCTGGTGATGAACTGGGTGGCGATCGGCGGCGGCATGGACCAGCCCACGATCTACAGCCTGTCCAACTTCCTGCGCGCCATCCCCGACGGCTCGGTGCTGACCGTCGAAAGCAGCATGCGCAACGTGCTGCCCATCAACATGATGGGCCTGGCCATGGGCCTGCACGTGCGCTGCGGCATCGAGGACAACCTCTGGAACCAGTCCCGCACCGGCAAGATGACCACCGTGCAGCAGATCGAGCAGCTGGTGCGCATCTCGCGCGAGTTCGGCCGCGAAGTCGCCACCGGCAAGGAAGCGCGCAAGATCTGCAAGATCGGCGTGTTCTACGACACGGTGGAAGAGACACTGGCCGCCAACGGCTTCGCCCCGAACGCCAAGGGCCGACAGCAGGGCTTCCTGCGCAAAGCCGCCTGAGGCGAACATGGCGAACGCAATCCGCTTTCACAAACCCGGCGGCCCGGAGGTCCTGCAGCTCGAGGAGGTCGAGGTCGGCAGCCCCGGGCCCGGCCAGGCGCGGCTTCGGCACGAAGCGGTCGGCCTCAACTTCGCCGACACGTACTTCCGCTCCGGGCTCTATCCGGTCCCCCTGCCCGCGGGCATGGGTGTGGAAGCCGCCGGCGTCGTCGAGGCGGTCGGCGAGGGCGTGACCAACGTCGCGCCCGGCGACCGCGTGACGTACACCGGCTTTGTCAACACGCTCGGCGCGTACAGCACCGAGCGCCTGATCCCGGCGGCGCCGCTGATCAAGCTGCCGGATGCGATCTCCTGCGAGACCGCCGCCGCGATGACGATGCGCGGCCTCACGTCGTCGTACCTGATGCGCCGGATCTGGCCGCTGAAGTCCGGCGACTCGATCCTGCTGCACGCGGCCGCCGGCGGCGTGGGGCTCATCGTGTCGCAGTGGGCGAAGCTGCTCGGCCTCACCGTCATCGGGACCGTATCGACGGAGGCAGAAGGCGGCCGTCGCCCGCGCCCACGGTTGCGATCACGTGATCAACTACCGCAACGAAGACGTCGCGAAGCGCGTGCGCGAACTGACGAACGGCGTCGGCGTCTCGGTCGTCTACGACAGCGTGGGCAAGGACACGTTCGCCGGCTCGATCGATTCGCTGAAGCGCCGCGGCCTGCTGGTCTGCGTGGGGACCGCCTCCGGTCCGATCCCGCCGATCGACGCCACTCAGCTCGCGATCAAGGGGTCGGTGTACGTGACCCGTCCGGCGCTCGCCGACTACATCGCCGATCCGGCGGAGAAGAGCGAGCTCGCGGGCGAACTCTTCGGCCATGTCGCGGCCGGGCGGATCAGGATCGAGATCAACCAGCGCTACAGGCTGCAGGACGCGGCGCAGGCGCACCGCGACCTCGAGTCGCGGAAGACGACCGGATCGTCGATCTTCGTGAACTAGCGCAAGGACACCCAAACGACGCGGCGCGGCGCGACGACCGCGCGATCGCCGCACGACTGAGGAGAATGGAAATGACGGTAGCAACGACAACCACGGCAGCCCCCGCAGCCATCGCGACCCGCGGCTCGATCCGGGTCGAGCCGCTGACCTGCACGATCGGTGCGGTACTGTCCAACGTGAACCTGGGCGTGGCCTCACGCGACACCGGCCTCGTTCGCCGAAATCCGCGCGCTGCTGGTCAAGCATCGGGTCCTGTTCTTCCGCGACCAGGACATCACGCGCGCCGAGCACGTCGCCTTCGCGCGGCACTTCGGCGAGCTCGAGGATCATCCGGTGGCCGGCAGCGACCCGGACAACCCGGGCCTCGTGCGCATCTACAAGTCGCCCGATTCCCCGATCGATCGTTACGAGAACGCCTGGCACACCGACGCCACCTGGCGCGAAAAGCCGCCGTTCGGCTGCGTGCTGCGCTGCATCGAATGCCCGCCGGTCGGCGGCGACACGATGTGGGTGAACATGGTCGAGGCCTACAGCCGGCTGCCTGAGCACATCAAGACGCAGATCGCGGGCCTGCGCGCGCGGCACAGCATCGAGGCGAGTTTCGGTGCCGCGATGCCGATCGAGAAGCGCCTCGCGCTGAAGGCGCAGTACCCGGATGCCGAGCATCCGGTCGTGCGCACGCATCCGGAGACGGGCGAGAAGATCCTGTTCGTCAACGCTTTCACGACGCACTTCACCAACTTCCACACGGCGGCGAACGTGCGCTTCGGTCAGGATGCCAGTCCCGGTGCGAGCCTGCTCCTGAATTACCTGATCAGCCAGGCGTTCATTCCCGAGTACCAGGTGCGCTGGCGCTGGAAGCCCAACAGCATGGCGATGTGGGACAACCGGTCGCACGCAGCATTACGCGGTGATGGACTACCCGCCGTGCCACCGCAAGATGGAGCGCGCCGGGATCATCGGCGACACGCCGTATTGATCGTCGGACGCCGGGAAACACGACCAGGAACAGGAACAGCGGCCGCTCGGACACGGAGATTTCTCATGTACCGCCACCTGATGGTTCCGCTCGACGACTCGCCGCTGGCGGCCGAGACCGTGCGGCAGGCGGTCCAGCTCGCCCGCGCGCTCGGCGCGAAGGTCACGTTCTTCCACGCCCAGGCGGACTACGGAGCCTCCAGCGTCGGCGCGCTCGAGCGCGTGCTGTCGCCGGCGGCGTTCAACGAGCATCTCGCCGGCGAGGCCCGCGCGATCCTGGCCAAGGCCGAGGTCGTGGCGCGGGTGGCGGGCGTTCCTTACGACTCGGTCGTCCTGACCAGCGACCGGCCGCACGAGGCCATTCTCGAGGTTGCCGAGGCACGGGGCTGCGATCTGATCTTCATTGCTTCGCACGGTCGCCGGGGCATCAAGGGGCTGATGCTCGGCTCCGCAGACGCAGAAGGTGCTGCAGCACACGACCATTCCGGTGCTGGTGTCGGCGGTGGAGAGCAACCTGCCGCCGACGCAATGAATGCGCCGCTCGCGATCATCCGCGACGAGCACCGCTCGCTGGCGGCGGTGATGCATGGTCTCGAGTACCTCGTCCGCGAGGCGCGCGCAACGGGAACGCCGCCCTCGTTTCCACTGCTCGCGCGCGATGCTGCATTACATCAAGGCGTTCCCGGAGACGCTGCACCATCCGAAGGAGGATGCGTATCTGTTCCGCAAGCTCCGCGCACGCACGCACGAATTCGACGAGACGCTGGACGAGCTCGAGCGGCAGCACGTCGAGGGCCACGAGCAGGTCGACGAGCTCGAGCGGAGCATCGATGCGTACGAGGCGGATCCGGCCGGCGGGCTGGCCCGGTTCGCGACCGCCGTCGAGCGCTTCGCGACGGCGCAGGGCGAGCACATGGCGCTCGAGTCGAAGGTGATCATGCCCGCCGCGCGCAAGCACCTGACCGATGCGGATTGGGCGGAGATCGGCGCGGCGTTCGCCGGGAACAGCGACCCGCGCTTCGCCGTCGACAACGACGAGGAATTCCGCCAGCTGTTCGCGCGGATCATCAATATGGCGCCGGCGCAGGTCGTCGGCGACCCGGGTCGCGGCTGACGGGCCAGTGAATCAATGCTCGATCCCGACCGACCGACACGCTCTGCGCAGCGCACTGAGATCACGAAGCATCCGTGGCGACCGGCTGCGCGAACAGACCGATCCACGCTGCGGCAATCGCAGACGATGCTGCCCGTTTGAACGCAACTTCGACAATTCGTAGAGGAGACGAACAAAATGCAGAACCGCTCGAACCCTTCATCCGGCGGCATCGCGCTGCGACGCCGCACGGTGTCGCTCGCGATCGCGTCGCTGCTCGCGGCATCGGGCGCAGCCCAGGCCTTCGAGATCGACACCGGCAACGACGACCTGGCGATGCGCTGGGACAACACGGTCCGCTACAACCTCGGCGTGCGCGCCCAGGGGCAGGACTCGAGCATCCTCGGCAGCCCGAACTTCGACGACGGCGACCGCAATTTCAGCAACGGCTCGATCGTCACCAACCGCTTCGACGTGCTGTCGGAATTCGACCTCGTCTGGCAGAAGAAGCTCGGCTTCCGCGTGAGCGCCGCCGGCTGGTGGGACGCCGCCTACAACAGTCTCGACAACACCAACACGGCGACCGCGAACACGCTGGTCAACGGCCTGCCGGCCGCCGGCGTGCTTTCGCCCGTACACGAAGCGCTACGCCAAGGGCGCGTCGGGCGAATGGCTGGACGCGTTCGGCTTCGCCAACTTCGACATCGTCGACATGCCGGTCAACGTCAAGGCCGGCCAGCACACCGTGTTCTGGGGCGACAGCCTGCTCCTGGGCGGCGCGGTCCACGGCGTGTCGTACTCGCAGAACTCGCTCGACGTGTGGAAGGCGTTCTCCACCCCCGGCACCGAAGCGAAGGAGCTGTTCCGGCCGCGCGGCGGGCTCACGATCCAGGCCCAGCCGACCAACGACCTGTCGATCGCCGGCCAGTGGTTCTACAACTGGCAGGCGGTCCGCGTGCCCGAATCCGGCAGCTACCTGACCGTCAACGACGACCTGCAGTTCGGCGGCGACTCGACGATCTTCGGCCCGAACCCGTTTGCCGCGCTGATCCCGGGCGCGCCGGCGTACCTGCGCCTCTGGAACGCGACGCACGGTGCCGGCTTCGCGCTACTCGGGCAGCCTCGGCGACTGGGGCCTTTCCGCGCGCTGGAGCCCGGAGTGGCTCGACGGCACGCTGGGCTTCTACTACCGCAACACGACCGACATCCTGCCGCAGGTCGTGGCGACCGTCGGTGCCGTGCCCGGCGTGCCGGCGGCGACCTGCACGGCGATCGGCGGCACCGTCGTGCCGGGCGCGTGCATCGTCAACACGAACGCGACCAACGCCGCGGATCTCACGCAGAAGGGCAAGCTCGGGACCTACAACCTCGCCTACGGCGACAACATCCACATCGACGGCGTCACGCTGTCGAAGGAGTTCGCCGGCGATCTCGGTCGGCGCCGAGCTCTCGTACCGCGAGAACATGCCGCTGCTGAGCGACCCGGTGGTCGTGCTGCCGGCGCCGCTCGTCAACCGCGCCGCCGGCGAGATCGCGACCACCGAGGTGCCCGCCGAACGGCAGCGCCGGGCGCGCTGGGCAATACGATGCACGGCCTCGTCAACGCGATCAACATCTTCCCGAAGACGGCGCTGTTCGACACCGCGACGCTGGCGGGCGAACTGACCTGGATGCAGTGGCTGAAGGTGACCCAGAACGAGGCCGTGTTCAAGGGCCGCGACAGCTACACGGCGATCGACAAGGTCAGCAAGAACTTCTTCGGGCTCGCGCTCAACTTCACGCCGACCTGGTTCCAGGTCTTCCCCGGCGTCGACATCCTCGCGCCGATCACCTGGAGCCAGGGCATCTCCGGCAACGCGGCCGTGCTGCTCGGCGGCAACGAGGGCGGCGGCAACTGGAGCGTCGGTGTCGCCGCCGACATCTACCAGAAGTACCGGATCGATCTCAAGTACATCGGGTACTTCGGCAACTACTCGACCGACCCGACGACCGCGACGCCCGCCGGGTGGCGTCATGGGTGTGAACAACGGCGTCATTTCATCGCTGTCCGACCGCGGCTGGGTTTCGCTCACGTTCAAGACCACGTTCTAAGGAGGATCACGATCATGTTTCGCCAATCACTGATGGCGCTCGCCATCGCTTCGCTCACCGCCGGCTCGGCGCTGGCGGCCGTCTCGGCCGACGAGGCCAAGCAGCTGGGCACGACGCTGACGCGCGGTCGGCGCCGAAAAGGCCGCCAACAAGGACGGCACGATTCCCGAGTACACGGGCGGGATCAAGCCGCCGGCCGACTTCAAGGGCGGCGGCCTGCGCGCCGATCCGTACGCGAGCGAAAAGCCGCGCCTGTCGATCACCGGCAAGGACGTGGCGGCGCACGCCGACAAGCTGACCGAGGGCACGAAGGAGCTGCTCAAGCGCTACCCGACGATGCGCGTCGACGTCTATCCGACGCACCGCACCGTCGCGCTGCCGCAGCGGGTGCTGGACAACACGCTGAAGAACGCGACCGGCGCGAAGATCGATCGAAGGCGGCCTCGCCACCGAGAACGTGCTGCCCGGCTTCCCGTTCCCGATCCCGAAGACCGGCAACGAGGCGATGTGGAACCACCTGCTGCGCTACAACGGCCTCGGCTACGACGGCGCGAAGTACGACAACTGGAACGTCGACTCGGCCGGCGTGCCGACGCTCGCGACGACCGGCGAAGCGTACGTGGGCGTGGCCGATCTACGATCCGAAGAAGACGGGCGCGATCGGCGCGACCGATCCGTACTGGCTGGTCAAGCTCACCTACATCGGGCCGGCGCGCCGCGCCGGCGAGGCGCTGCTGTCTGGTCGACTCGGTCAATCCGCTGAAGCAGGGACGCCGCGCGTGGCAGTACCTGCCGGGACAGCGCCGCGTCAAGCTCGCGCCGGACCTCGCCTACGACACGCCGAATCCCGGCGCCGCCGGCGCGTCGACCTACGACGACGTGTCGGTGTTCAACGGCGCGATGGACCGCTTCGACTGGAAGCTCGTCGGCAAGAAGGAGATGTACATCCCGTACGGCAACTACCGGCTGACGTACCACAAGAATCCGGCGGACGTCACGAAGCCGAACCACCTCAATCCCGGACTTCGTCCGCTGGGAGCTGCATCGCGTCTGGGTCGTCGAGGCGACGCTCAAGGAAGGCGCGCGCCACATCTACAGCAAGCGCGTGTTCTACCTCGACGAGGACAGCTGGCTCGCGGTCGCGTCCGACCAGTACGACGCCGCGCGGCCAGCTCTACCGCTCGAGCTTCGCGTATCCGTCGTACAGCTACGACGCCCAGGCGCAGTTCGGCGACACGACGGCGATCTACGACTTCAGCTCGGGCCTCTACAACATCACCGGCCTGTTCGGCCCGTACGCCGGCCTCAAGTACATGACCGAGCTGCCGAAGGAAAGCTTCTGGTCGTCCGAAGCGCTGGCCGGCGCCGGCGTTCGCTGAGCGGACACGCCGTTCTCCACAACCAAGCCTCCCGGCGCGGCGCGCAGCACGGCGCGGCGCCGGCGAGTGACTCCGATTCCGCGAAACATGATCGCACTGCGCACAATTCTCGATGGCGCTCGCCGCCGCGCTGGCGGTGATCGCCGGCCGCCACGCGCAGCGGCTTCGTCGACCTGCTCGCGACACCCGGCCGCGATGTCGCCGCTCGCGAGCCGGAGCCTGCTGCAGGCGGTGACGCGTGCCGGCGACCGGCTGGTCGCGGTCGGGCCAGCGCGGGCACATCGTCGTGTCGAGCGACGGCGGCGCGACGTGGAAGCAGTCGCCAGGTCCCGGTGAGCTCGGACCTCATCGCCGTGTACTTCGTCGACGCGAAGCAGGGCTGGGCCGTCGGGCACGACGGCGTGGTGCTCGCACACGACCGACGGCGGCGACAACTGGCAGCTGCAGCTCGACGGCCGCAAGGCGAACGAGCTGCTGGTCGCAGGCGATGGAGCGCAAGGTCGCGGCCGAGCCGGCGTCGGAGGACGCCGCAGCGCTGCTCGCGGAAGCCAAGCGCTATCAGGAGCAGGGTCCCGACAAGCCGTTCCTCGACGTCTGGTTCGCCGACGCGAACAACGGCTATGTCGTCGGCGCCTACAACCTGATCTTTCGCACGGCCGACGGCGGCAAGAGCTGGGAGTCGTGGTTCGATCGCACCGACAACCCGAAGTTCTTCAACCTGTATGCGATCCGTCCGGCGGGCGATGGCCTGTTCATCGCCGGCGAAGGCGGGCTCGTGCTGAAGCTCGACCCGGCGGCGCAGCGCTTCAACGCGCTCGCCGTGCCCTACAACGGCAGCTTCTTCGGCGTGGCGGCGGCGCAGGACGCGGTGCTCGTGTTCGGGCTGCGCGGCAACGTCTTCCGCAGCGACGACGACGGCAGGACCTGGGCCAAGGTCGACGCCGGGCTGCCGGCGACGGTCGTCGCGGCGACGCGCACCGCGTCCGGGCGCGACGCTGCTCGCCGACGTGGGCGGCCGCATCGTCGCGACCGAGGACGGCGGGCGGACCTTCCGCCCGCTGGCGCTCAAGCAACCGATGCCGCTGACCGGCCTCGCCGACGCGGGCGAGGGCCGGCTCGCGCTGATCGGGCCGCGCGGCGTCGCCGTGACCGAGACCGCGGCGCGCTGACCGCGCACGCAACCAACGAAGGATCACGCCATGGCTGCCGTCGCCGACGACCTCGACCAGATGCCGGTGGTCCGCGGACTCGCGGACTTCGACCCGAAATCGGGCAACCTGCTCGAGCGGCTGGTGTTCAACAACCGGCTGGCGATGGTGGTCGTCTGCGCGATCATCACCGTCGTGCTGGGCTACTTCGCGGCGACGAGGCTCGTGCTGAACGCGAGCTTCGAGAAGATGATTCCGCAGAGCCAGCCGTACATCAAGAACTACCTCACCTACCAGAAGGACCTGCGCGGCCTCGGCAACGCGATCCGCGTCGTCGTCGAGAACACCGACGGCGACATCTTCGACCCGCAGTACCTCGAGGTGCTGAAGCAGATCAACGACGAGCTGTTCCTCACGCCGGGTGTCGATCGCGCGTGGGTGAAGTCGCTGTGGACGCCCGGCGTGCGCTGGACCGAGGTGACCGAGGAGGGCTTCCGCGGCGGCCCGGTGATGCCGGACTCCTACAACGGCTCGCCGCAGAGCGTCGAGCAGCTGAAGCAGAACATCGCGCGCTCGGGCATCGTCGGCAGCCTGGTCGCCAACAACTTCAAGTCGAGCATGATCTTCGTGCCGCTGCTCGACAAGGAGCCGGGCACCGGCAAGCGCATCGACTATCACGGCCTGTCGAAGGTGCTCGAAGAGAAGATCCGCGACAAATACGAGCTCGCCAAGACGCTCGACAAGACGGTCGCAGGCCAAGGAGACGCCGACGATCAAGATCCACGTCATCGGCTTCGCCAAGCTGATCGGCGAGCTGATCGACGGCCTGCTCAAGGTGATGATGTTCTTCGGCATCGCGGCGCTGATCGCCACCGCGCATCATCTACGCCTACACGCGCTGCGTGCGCAGCACCGCGCTGGTCATCGCCTGCTCGCTGGTCGCGGTGGTCTGGCAGCTGGGCCTGGTCGCGCTCTTCGGCTTCGAGCTCGACCCGTTCTCGATCCTGGTGCCGTTCCTGGTGTTCGCGATCGGCGTGTCGCACGGCGCGCAGAAGATGAACGGCATCATGCAGGACATCGGCCGCGGCACGCACAAGCTGGTCGCCGCGCGCTACACGTTCCGGCGGCTGTTCCTGGCCGGCATTGACCGCGCTGCTCGCCGACGCGGTCGGCTTCGCCGTGCTGATGGTGATCGACATCCCGGTGATCAAGGATCTGGCGCTGACCGCGAGCATCGGCGTGGCCGTGCTGATCTTCACCAACCTGCTGCTGCTGCCGGTGCTGCTGTCGTACACCGGCGTCAGCAGCGACGGCGGCCGAGCGCAGCCTCGCGCGAGGAGCGCGAAGAGACCGCGCGGCAAGGGGCTCGGCAAGCTGTGGGTCCTGCTCGACCGCTTCACCACGCGCCGTGGGCGATCGGCGCGATCGGCGTGTCGGCGGTGCTGGCGGTGGCCGGCTTCGCCGTGAGCCTCAACCTGAAGATCGGCGACCTCGACCCGGGCGCGCCGGAGCTGCGGCCCGACTCGCGCTACAACCGCGACAACGCCTACATCACCGCCAACTACGCGCTGTCGTCCGACCAGTTCGCGGTCATCGTCAAGACCGACAAGGAGGGCTGCCTCAAGTATCCGACGCTGGTCGAGGCCGATCGCCTCGCGTGGCTGCTGCGGCAGGTGCCCGGCGTGCAGACCACGGTGTCGCTGGCCGACGCGGCGCGGCAGATCACCGCCGGCTCGTTCGAGGGCAACCCGAAGTGGCTCACGCTCAACCGCAACCAGGACGTGCTCAACTACGCGGCGCAGCAGGCCTCGGTCAACAATCCGGACCTGTTCAACACCGCAGTGCTCGGTGATGCCGGTGATCGCCTACCTCGCCGATCACAAGGCCGAGACGCTCGACCGCGTCGTGCAGGCCGCCGCCGCAATTTGCGGCCGAGCACAACGACAAGGACCGCGAGTTCCTGCTCGCCGCCGGCAGCGCCGGCATCGAGGCGGCGACCAACATCGTGGTCGAGCAGGCCAACCGCACGATGCTGCTCTACGTGTACGCGGCGGTGATCGTGCTGTGCTTCATCACCTTCCGCAGCTGGCGGGCGGTGGTGGTGGCGGTGGTGCCGCTGGCGCTGACCTCGATCCTGTGCGAGGCGCTGATGGTGGCGCTCGGCATCGGCGTCAAGGTGGCGACGCTGCCGGTGATCGCGCTCGGCGTGGGCATCGGCGTCGACTACGCGCTGTACCTGCTGTCGGTGCAGCTCGCGCAGCAGCGCGCCGGCGTGCCGCTGACGCGAGGCGTACAAGAAGGCCGTGCAGTTCACCGGCAAGGTCGTCGCGCTGGTCGGCATCACGCTGGCCGCCGGGGTCATCACCTGGGCGTTCTCGCCGATCAAGTTCCAGGCCGACATGGGCATCCTGCTCACCTTCATGTTCGTCTGGAACATGATCGGCGCGCTGGTGCTGATTCCGGCGCTGTCGCACTTCCTGCTGCCGACCGCGGTGGTCCGCAAGCGGCGCGGCTGAGAAGCCCGAATCGGAGAGGATCATGGCAATGACCGGTTACAGCATGGCCACGCTCGAGGAATTCGCCGGACGGGAAATCGGCGTGTCCGATTGGGTGACCGTCGACCAGCACCGGATCGACGAATTCGCCGATTGCACCGGCGACCGGCAATGGATCCACGTCGACGTCGAGCGCGCGCGGCGCGAAAGCCCGTACGGCTGCACCATCGCGCACGGCTACCTCACGCTCTCGCTTGCGGCGTCGCTGGCGATCGAGGCCGGCGTGATTCCTGCCTGACGCGGCTGCGGCGCTCAACTATGGTCTCGACAAGGTGCGCTTCGTCGCGCCGGTGAAGGCCGGGAGCCGCGTGCGCAACCGCGTCGTGCTGCGTCGGCGCCGAGGACAAGGGGTCGGGGCGGGTGCTGATCACGATGCAGAACACGATCGAGATCGACGGCGAGGCCAAGCCCGCGCTGATCGCCGAGTCGCTGGCGATGCTGATGGCGGCGCGTCCGGGCGCCTGATCCGGAAACCGGAGACGATCCCCGTGAGCGCACCGCAACCGCGCGCCGCGCCAGCAACGCACCGGCGGGCCGCGCATCCGTCGTCGCGCGCGCCAAGTCGCCCGCGCCGAAAGCGCGCGCCGGCCGCGGACGGCGGCAGCGGCGGTGCCTCGCGCCTCGCGAAACGGCGCGTCAAGCGCGCTGATCGAGCGGGCGCGCGCAGAACACGCTGGCCGCCAATCCGCTGGTCGGCATACGGCGCAAGGAGATGCTCGCCACGGCCTCGACGCTGATCGCGCAACTCGTGCGGCAGCCGCGGATGGTGGGGCGCCAGTACGCGAAGTTCCTGCGCGAGCTCGCGGCCGTCGCCGCCGGCCGCTCGGCGCTGGCGCCGGCGCAGCGGGGACCGCCGCTTCGCCGACGCCGCGTGGACCGACAGCGCCGCCTTCCGCCGCCTGCTGCAGGCCTACGTGGCGCTCGCCGGCGGGCTCGATCGCTGCGTGGACGAAGCGAAGCTCGACCCGGCCGCGACCGACCGCGCACGCTTCGTCGTGTCGCTGATCGTCGACGCGATCGCGCCGACCAACTTCATCGCCACCAATCCCGCGGCGCTGCGCAAGCTCGCCGACACCAAGGGGGTGAGCGTCATCCGCGGCCTTGCGAATTTCGTCGAGGACCTCACGAGCGGCACCTTCCTGCCCAGGCAGGTCGACGCGCGGCCGTTCACGGTCGGGCCGGAATCTGGCCGCGACGCCCGGGCGCGGTGGTGTTTCGCAACGAGGTGCTGGAGCTGATCCAGTACGCGCCGACCACGCCGGAGGTTCATGCGCGCCCGCTGCTGATCGTGCCGCCGCAGATCAACAAGTATTACGTCTTCGATCTCGCGCCCGCCAAGAGCATCGTCCAGTGGTCGCTCGGCAGCGGCGTGCAGACCTTCGCCGTGAGCTGGCGCAACCCGACGCGCGAGCACGCGGACTGGGGAATCGATGCCTACGTCGCGGCGCTCGAGGAAGCGGTCGACGCGATGCGCGAGATCACCGGGTCGGCGGACGTCAACGTCTGGGGCGCGTGCTCGGGCGGCATCACGCTCACCGCATTCCTCGCGTATCTTGCCGCGCGGCGCAACCGCAAGGTCCATGCGGCCACGATCGCCGTCTGCGTGCTCGACATGTCGGCGGTGCGGCAGACGACCGCCGGGCTGTTCGTGACGCCGGCGACGATCAAGGCGGCCAAGGCCGCCTCGCGCAAGCGCGGCGTGGTCGAGGGCACGGACCTCGCGCGCATGTTCGCGTGGATGCGGCCCAACGATCTCATCTGGAATTACGTCGTCAACAACTACCTGCTGGGCAACGACCCTCCCGCGTACGACATCCTGGTCTGGAACAACGACACCACGCGGCTCCCCGCGCAGCTGCACGCCGACTTCCTCGACCTGATGGACGGCAATCCGTTCGCGCATCCGGGCAGGCTGACCGTGCGCGGCAGGAAGATCGACATGAGCAAGATCGGCATCGACACCTACGTCGTGGGCGGGCTGGCCGATCACATCACGCCGTGGCAGGGCGTGTATCAGACGGCACGCCTCTACGGCGGGACGCGCAGCACGTTCGCGCTGTCGAACGGCGGGCACATCCAGAGCCTCATCAACCCGCCCGGCAACGCCCGCTCGTGGTACATGGCGGGCCCCGCGCGCGCGGCCACACCCGAGGCCTGGCTCGACGCGCGCAGAGAAGGTCGAAGGCAGCTGGTGGCCGCACTGGCGCGAGTGGATGCGCGCGCGTTCCGGCGCCATGCAGCCCGCGCCCGCCGCGGTGGGGAGCGCGCGCCATGCGCCGCTCTGCGCGGCGCCGGGCACCTACGTGCTCGAGCGGTGACGAACATGGCTTCCCGCCGACGATCCATGAGTCCGCCTGGCCGCCCCAAGGGCGAATACCGGGGTGCGCGGCACGAACGTCGTCCCGCGAGCCAACACCCGGCAATGCAGTTCGACCATGCCCGCATCCGCGGCCATCGGATCCGCTATGCGATCCGGCCCGGCGACCCGGCCCGCGTGCCGCTGCTGATCCTGAACGGCATCGGCGCCAACATCGAGCTGGTCGTGCCGTTCGTCGACGCGCTGGCGGCGCCCACCATCGTCACCTTCGACGTCCCCGGTGTCGGCGGCTCGCCGACGCCAGCGTCACCGTACCGGCCCTCGGGAGTCGCGCGCCTCGCCGAGGGCCTGCTCGATCACCTTGGATACGACGAGGTCGACGTGCTCGGCGTGTCGTGGGGTGGCGCGATCGCGCAGCAGTTCGCGTTCCAATGCCGCGCGCGCTGCCGCCGGCTGGTGCTGGCCGCCACGTCGCCCGGTGCGTTGATGGTGCCGGCGCATCCGTCGGTGCTCTTCAAGATGGCCACCCCACGACGCTATCTCGACAAGGCGCACGCGCACCGGATCGCCGGTGACGTCTACGGCGGCGTGTTTCGCCGCGATCCGCAAGTCGTCGCCGACACGCTGCGCCACGTTCGCTTTTCGAGCCGCGGCGGCTACTACCTGCAACTTGCGGCCGCCTGCGGCTGGACGAGTCTGCCGTGGCTCTTCACGCTGCGCCAGCCCACGCTGATCATGGCCGGCGCCGACGATCCGCTGGTCCCGACGATCAACGCGCGCGTCATGCAGTGGCTCATCCCCGACGCCCGCCTCGAGATCCTCGACTGCGGGCACCTGTTTCTCGTCACCCGCGCCGAGGAATCGGCGCGTATCGTCGAATCGTTCCTGACGGAGCCGGCGGCTCACCGCCCGGCACGCCGTCCACGGCGCGCGTCTTCCGCGCCATCGTCATCCAGGAGAATTGCATGAAAGAACTCGCCATCGCGCGCACGCCCTCGGCCTGCGACGCCCCCCTTTCGATCGGTCAGATCCTCGCCTACGGCGTGGCCAAGGCGCCGGCGCAGGAGATCGTCTACGCCGATGCCCGCCGTCATACCTACACGACGCTCGCCGAACGCGTGCGCCGCCTCGCCTCCGCGCTCGACGCGCTGGGCGTCACGCCCGGCTCCACGGTCGCGGTGATGGACTGGGACAGCCACCGCTACCTCGAATGCTTCTTCGCGGTGCCGATGATGGGCGCGGTGCTGCACACGGTGAACGTGCGCATCTCGCCGGAGCAGGTGCTCTACACGATCAATCACGCCGCCGACGACGTGATCCTCGTCAACGCCGAGTTCCTGCCGCTGCTCGAGCAGATCCACGCCAAGATCCGGCCCGGCGTGAAGTTCGTGCTGATCAACGACGCGGCGAGCGCGCCTTCGAGCACGCTGCCCTTCGCGGCCGAGTACGAGTCGATGCTCGAGCGCGCGGCGCCGACGTTCGCCTTCCCCGATCTCGACGAGAACACGCGGGCGACGACGTTCTACACGACCGGCACGACGGGCCTGCCGAAGGGCGTCTACTACAGCCACCGCCAGCTCGTGCTGCACACGCTCGGCGTGTCGCAGGCGCTCGCGCACGCGCCGCACGCGACGTTCACGGCGGGCGACGTCTACATGCCGATCACGCCGATGTTCCACGTCCACGCCTGGGGGCTGCCCTACGTGGCGACGATGCTCGGGCGTCAAGCAGGTCTATCCGGGGCGCTACGTGCCCGACGTGCTGCTCGGCCTGATCGCGCGTGAGAAGGTCACGTTCTCGCACTGCGTGCCGACGATCCTGCAGATGATGCTGGCAAGCCCCGCCGCGCGCCGCGACGGACCTGTCCGGCTGGAAGGTCATCATCGGCGGCTCGGCGCTGCCGGTCCCGCTCGCCCGCGCAGCCGTCGAGCGCGGCGTCGACATCATCGCCGGCTACGGCATGTCGGAGACCTGCCCGATCCTGACGCTCGCGCACCTGACGCCGGAACTGCTCGGCGGCGGCGCCGACGACGAGCGTTGCCTACCGCTGCCGCGCCGGGCGGCCGATCCCGTTCGTCCAGCTGCGCATCGTCGACGCGGACATGAACGACGTCGCGCACGACGGCGTGAGCCAGGGCGAGGTCGTCGTGCGCACGCCGTGGCTGACGCAGGGCTACCTGGGCGAGCCCGAGCGCTCCGAGGAGCTGTGGCGCGGCGGCTGGCTGCACACCGGCGACGTCGGCGTCGTCGACGCGCGCGGCTACCTGAAGATCGTCGACCGGATCAAGGACGTCGTGAAGACCGGCGGCGAATGGGTGTCGTCGCTCGACCTCGAGGACATCATCCTGCGGCTGCCGGGCGTGGCCGAGGCGGCCGTCGTCGGCGTGCCCGACGACAAGTGGGGCGAGCGCCCGGTCGCCTTCGTCGTCGCGAAAGCGGGTGTGGCTACGCCGCCGACCGAGAAGGCGATCCGCGACCATGTCGCGAAATTCGCAGCCGAGGGCGTCGTCTCGCGCTACGCGGTGCCCGACCGCGTGTACTTCGTCGATGCCATCCCGAAGACGAGCGTCGGCAAGCTCGACAAGAAAGTGATCCGCGCGAAGCTCGCGGCGGAAGCCCCGGCCGCCGCCGGGACGCGCCAGTAGCCGCCGGCGAAGGAGACGACGATGAGCACCTATCAACCCCCGCTCGCCGATATGCAGTTCGTCATGACCGAGCTTGCCGGTCTCGGCGAGATCGCCGCGCTTCCCGGCTTCGAGGAAGCAACCCCCGAAACCGTCGGCGCCATTCTGGAGGAGGCGGGCAAGTTCGCGACCGGCGTGCTCGATCCGCTGAATCGCACCGGCGATCGCGAAGGCACGCGCTGGAACGACGACGGCAGCGTCACCACGCCGGCCGGATTCAAGGACGCGTATCGCCAGTTCTGCGAGCTGGGCTGGAACGGGCTCGCGAAGGACCCGCACTACGGCGGCCAGGGAATGCCGCAGCTCGTCGCCGCCGCGGTCGACGAAATGTGGAACGCGTCGAACATGGCCTTCGAGCTCTGCCCGATGCTGACCGGCGGGGCGATCGAGGCGATCGAGCGCAACGGCTCCGAAGCGCTGAAGGACATGTACCTGCCGAAGATGATCGCGGGCGAATGGACCGGCACGATGAACCTGACCGAGCCGCAGGCCGGATCCGACCTCGCCGCGATCCGCACGAAGGCGCTGCCGCAGCCCGACGGCAGCTACAAGCTCTACGGCAGCAAGATCTTCATCACCTACGGCGAGCACGACTACACCGAGAACATCGTGCATCTGGTGCTGGCGCGCACTGCCGACGCGCCCCCGGGCACGAAGGGCATATCGCTGTTCATCGTCCCCAAATTCCTCGTGAATCCCGACGGCAGCCTGGGCAGCCGCAACGACGTGCACTGCGTGTCGCTCGAGCACAAGCTCGGCATCCACGCGAGCCCCACTGCGGTGCTCGCCTTCGGCGATCGCGGCGGCGCCGTCGGCTACATCGTCGGCAAGGAGAACCACGGCCTCGAGTACATGTTCGTGATGATGAACCAGGCGCGCTTCGGCGTCGGGATGCAGGGCGTCGCGCTCGCCGATCGCGCGTATCAGCGGGCGGTCGCCTATGCGCGTGACCGCGTACAGGGAAGGATCGCCGGCGCACGCAAGGAGGCCGCCGCGGCAGGCATCATCGGGCACCCCGACGTGCGGCGGATGCTGATGACGATGCGCGCGAATGCCGAGGCGGCGCGCGCGCTGGGATACACGACTGCAGCAGCGCTCGACCGCGCGCATCGGCACCCCGATGCCGAGACGCGCCAGCGCGAGCTTCACTATGCCGAGCTGATGATCCCGATCGTCAAGGGCTGGTCGACCGAGATGGCGCAGCAGATGACCTCGCTCGGCGTCCAGGTTCACGGCGGAATGGGCTTCATCGAGGAGTCCGGCGCCGCGCAATACCTGCGCGACGCGCGAATCACGACGATCTACGAGGGCACGACCGGCATCCAGGCGAACGATCTCATCGGCCGCAAGATCGCGCGTGACGATGGCGCAGCGCTCGCGGCGGCGATCGCCTCGATGCGCGAGACCGCGCGTGCGCTCGCCTCGTCCGACGATCGCGACCTTGCAGCGATCGGTGCGCGCCTTCGCGCCGGCATCGATGCGCTCGCCGACGCGGGGCGCTTCGTCGTCAGCCGCTTCCGCGAGGAACCGCGCGAGGCACTCGCCGGCGCGGTGCCGTTCCTCGAGCTCGCCGGCATCGTCTGCGGCGGCGCGGCGCTGGGCCGCGCGGCGCTCGTCGCTCGCGGGAAAATCGCCGGCGGTCACAGTGATTCAGATTTCCTGCGCGCCAAGATCGTCACCGCTCGGCATTTCGCCGACCACTGCCTGACTCACGCGAGCGCGCTTCGCGACACCGTGGTCGACGGAGCGACCGCCGCGCTCGCGTTCGCCGACGAGCTCTTCTGAGGTCCGAATGAACGACGCTTCGACACCGACGGTGCTCATCGTTCCGGGTCTGCGCGACCACATGCCCGACCATTGGCAGACGCTGCTCGAGAGGAAACTGCCGAAAGCGGCGTGCGTGCCGCGCATGGAGAACGAGAAGGACAAGCTCTCGTGCGCCGCGTGGGTCGCCGCGCTCGAGCGCTCGCTCGCGGCGATCGAGGGGCCGGTGGTACTTGTCGCACACAGCGGCGGCGTGATGATGGTCGCGCACTGGGCGCAGCGGCACCGGCGGCCGATCCATGGCGCGCTGCTCGCCACCCCCGCGGATCTCGAATCCCCGCTGCCCGCCGGCTACCCGACGCAGGACAAGTTGCGCGAGGGCGGCTGGCTGCCGATCCCGCGCCAGCGGCTGCCGTTTCCGAGCATCGTCGCGGCGAGCACCAACGATCCGCTCGGCCGCTTCGAGCGCGTCGCCGAACTCGCTGCAGCGTGGGGCAGCCGCCTCGTCGACGTGGGTGCCGTCGGGCACCTCAATCCCGCGGCGGGCTACGGCGAATGGGCGCAGGCCGAGGCATTCATCGCCGAGCTCACGCGGTAGGCGCAGCGTCGATGCGGTCCTCCCTTGCCTCGATCTCTGTGCTCGCCTCGGGTTGGCGCGGCGATTTCCACCGCTGCTGGCCGGGCTTGCTGATGAGCGTGGTCATCGCGGTCGCCGCGACGTTCATCGCCGAGCATCGCGGTGGACCGACGCTGCTCTACGCGCTGCTGCTTGGCATGGCGCTCAACACGGTGGCCGGCGAAGGCCGGGCCAAGCCGGGCGTGGACCTCGCCGCACGGCGGATCCTGCGTCTGGGTGTTGCGCTGCTCGGCGCCCGGATCACCTTCGAGCAGATCGGCGGCCTCGGCTGGTTCAACGGCGGACTCATGGTCACAGGTGTCGTCGTCACCATCGTCTTCGGAATCGGCGCTGCGATGGCGCTCGGACTCTCGCGCCGCCTCGGCGTCCTCACCGGCGGCGCCACGGCCATCTGCGGCGCCTCCGCGGCGATCGCGATCGCGACCATCCTGCCGCGCGACGAGCGCTCCGAACGCGAGCTGATCTTCACCATCGCCGGCGTCACCGTGCTGTCGACGCTGGCGATGATCGTCTACCCGGTGCTCGCCGGAATGGTCGGCCTCGACGCGCACCAGACCGGGGTCTTCCTCGGCGGAACGATCCACGACGTGGCGCAGGTGGTCGGCGCCGGTTACAGCATCTCGCCCGAAGTCGGCGATTATGCGGTGCTGACCAAGCTGCTGCGGGTGGCGATGCTGCTGCCGGTGGTGACGGCGATTTCGCTGGCCGCGCGCCACCGACTTCAGCGTGCCGCGGAAACACGCAGTGGCGATCCGCTGCTGCCGCCGTTCCTGCTCGCTTTCGTCGCATTCGTGATCGCGGGCAGCCTTGGGCTCATCCCCAAGCCGATCGGCGCAGCGCTGAACGAAGTGGCACGCGCGTGCCTCGTCGTCTCCATCGCCGCCGTCGGTCTGAAGACCTCGCCGCTCGAAATGAAGAAGGTCGGCGCGCGCGCGTTTGCGCTGATCGGCGTCGAAGCGGTGTTCCTCGCCGGCATGGTGCTTGTGGCGCAACGGGCCATCGGCTGAGCTGGATCAAGGAGCACACGTATTGGCGCCAGGACCTCCGACGTGATCCTCGAAGATTGATGGGACGGGATTGAAGGCAATGACATCCCAATTGCAGCCGAATCAATTCGAACCACGCGAGTCGATGGACTACGACGTGGTAGTGGTCGGGGCTGGCCCGGCGGGTCTCTCGACGGCGATTCGTCTCAAGCAGCTGGCTGCACTGGCAGGCAAGGAAATCTCAGTCGTCGTGCTCGAGAAGGGCTCCGAGCCCGGCGCCCACATTCTCTCGGGCGCCGTGATGGATCCGCAGGCGATCGACGAGCTCTTCCCCGACTGGCGTGAACGCGGCGCGCCGCTCAACACGCAGGTGACCGAAGACCGCTTCTACCTCCTGACCGAGAAAAAGGCGTACTTCAACCCGCACTGGCTGCTGCCCGACTGCTTTATCAACGACGGCTACTACATCGTAAGCCTCGCCAATGTCGTGCGATGGCTCGCGAAGCAGGCCGAGGAGCTCGGCGTCGAGATCTTCGCCGGCTTTCCGGCGGCGGAGGTGCTGTACGACGACAAGGGTGCGGTGCGCGGCGTGGCGACGGGCAACATGGGTGTTGGCCGGGACGGCCAGCCGACCGCCAATTTCCAGCCCGGCGTGGAGCTCCTGGGCAAGTACACACTGTTCGCGGAAGGCGCGCGCGGCCACTTGGGCAAGCAGGTGATCGCCCGGTACCGGCTCGATGAGGGTCGCGATCCCCAGACTTGGGGCATCGGCATCAAGGAGGTCTGGGAGGTCGATCCCGCGAAGCACGTGCCCGGGCTCGTGCTGCACAGCGCCGGCTGGCCCCTCGACAGCGCGACCTACGGCGGCGGTTTCATGTATCACTTCGAGAACCACCAGATTTCGCTAGGACTGGTGGTCGGGTTGGGCTACACGAATCCCTACCTTGAGCCGTTCCAGGAATTTCAGCGCTACAAGACGCATCCGACGATCCGCGCCTTTCTCGAAGGCGGCAAGCGCGTCGCATACGGCGCGCGTGCAATCAACGCGAGTGGCCTGCAGTCGTTGCCGAAGCTCGTCTTTCCCGGTGGCGCGCTCGTCGGTTGCGATGCCGGGTTCCTCAACGCGCCGCGGATCAAGGGCTCGCACGCCGCCATCAAGACTGGGATGCTCGCCGGCGAGGCCGCGTTCGACGCGGTGACGGCCGGCCGAGCGCACGACGAGCTTTCTGCGTACCCGGCGGCGTTCGAATCGAGCTGGCTGCACGACGAGCTCCATCGCGCGCGCAACTTCAAGCCGTACCTCGACCGGGGTCTCGTCGTCGGCGCGGTGCTGTGGGGCGTCGATCAGATGATCTTCCGCGGCAGGGCGCCGTGGACCCTGCACCGCAAGCAACCCGACCACGCAAAGCTCAAGCCGGCCGCCGAGTGCGCGCCGATCGTCTACCCGAAGCCGGATGGGCAGATCACGTTTGACAAGCTGTCGTCAGTGTATCTCTCGAACACCAATCATGAGGAAAACCAGCCGGCGCACCTGACTCTGCAGGACGCCGCGGTGCCCGTTTCCGTCAATCTCGCGAGGTATGCGGGTCCCGAAGCACGCTATTGCCCTGCTGGAGTATACGAATTCGTCGCCGACCACGGTGGTTCCGGCCAGCGGCTGCAGATCAACTTTCAGAACTGCGTGCATTGCAAGACGTGCGACATCAAAGACCCGACGCAGAATATCGTCTGGGTCACGCCCGAAGGTGGTGGCGGACCCAACTACGGCGGGATGTAGCTCGCTCAATTTCCTTCATGCCCGGCGCGTGTCTTGACTAGGCATTTCTCAACTACGGGGGCATGGAAATGAACTCGATCAGACGCGTTACGGTCGTCGGCCTGGGGACCTTGGGAACGCAGATCGCCGTCCAGGCCGCGGCCTATGGGTACGAGGTCTCCGGCTTTGCCCGGAATGTCGGAACGTTCGACGACATGCAGGCCAAGATACGGGGCGCGATGCAAATGACCCGCAAAGGGCCGACCTTTCCCGTCGAGCGATGGGCGGAGCACGCGAGCCGGGTGAAGCTCTACGACGACTTGGCCCGCGCGACGAGCACGGCCGACCTCGTGATCGAATCGATTCCGGAGGTGCTCGAGACCAAGCGGACGCTCTTCGCCCAACTCGACCAGCTGGCGCCTCCGCACGCAATCCTCGCCAGCAACAGCTCCTCGATTCCCATTTCGCGAATCGAAAGTGCGACCAAACGGCCGGAAAAGTGCCTCAACCTGCACTTCTATCAGCCCGCGATCGGTATGGCCATGGCCGACGTGATGGGTGGAACAGAAACTTCACCCGAGTCCCTGCTGGCGGCGTGCGACTTCGTTCGGGCGGTCGGTTGCGTGCCGCTGCGGGTGCAGAAGGAGATCCACGGCTTCTGCTTCAACAGCGTCTGGCGCGCCGTGAAACGGCAAACACTCTACATGTGGGCCGGCGGGTACGTCGACTTTCGCGACATCGACCGGGCCTGGATGGTGTTCACGGGAATGACGTACGGCCCGTTCTTCCTCATGGACCTGGTCGGACTGGACGTGGTTCTCGCCATTGAGCACTCCTACTTCCAGGAATCTGGCGATCCCCGCGACGAGCCGCCGGCGGCTCTGACCGATAAGGTGGCGCGCGGGGAACTGGGGGTGAAGACAGGCAAGGGGTTCTACACGTACCCCAATCCGGAGTGTGCCAAGGGCGATTTCTTGACGGCGCGCTGAGGAATCGAAGGCGTGGTACCCGGGCACGACGTTACCGACACGCGCGCCCGCGAGCTGACGTCTCGAATTCCGGCTAAAATATGGCGTTTGCGGGTTCCATACGCGTCGCCATCGGACGGGCGTGGACCCGTTCCGAGTAACTCGCGTCGATGCTCTGCGGAAAGCAAATAAGCAAGTAGTCCTGTTTGGCGGTGGCACGCACCGATCGGTCGAGGACCGCTACGGACTGCGAAACCCGGCACTGCTTCGTTCCCTTCACCCACGTCACAAAGGAGTCGACTCATGCGCAAATTTCTAACACTAATCGCACTCGCGGCTGCAGTTGCCATCGCGGGAAGCGCCACCGCTCAGACGAGCGCCGTCGTCGCTGGCAGCGCGCCCGGCAAGGGTGGCGTGGCAGAAGTCATCAAGGTCGCCGCAACGATCACGGCGATCGACAAGGCCTCGCGCGACGTTACGCTCAAGGGTCCGAAGGGCAACGAGGTCACGTTGACCGCGGGACCGGAGGTCAAGAACTTCGACCAGTTGAAGGTCGGCGACCAGGTGAACATCGAGTACATCGAGGCGCTCACGCTCGAGCTCAAGAAGGGCGGCGGCCTCGTCGTCGCGCGCACGGAGCAGAAGGGTGTGGCCGGGGCGAAGCCGGGCGAGAAGCCCGCCGGTGCAGCCGGACGCCAGGTCACGATCGTCGCCGACGTGATTGGCACCGACCCGGCCAAGCAGACGATCACGCTCAAGGGCCCGCAACGCACGGTCGACATGCGCATCCAGGACCCCGAGCAGTTCAAGCGCGTCGCGAAGGGCGATCAGGTCGAGGCGACGTATACGCAGGCGGTCGCGATTGCCGTCGTGCCGGCGGCCAAGAAGTAGGGCGAAAGCGAGCTGCGAGCGGGCGCCACTGCGATGCAACGTTCGGGATGTTCGAACGGATGACCGACGCTCGCGATCGCACGTGGACGGAGACGCTCCGGAACGGCCTTCCGGTGACGATCCGGCCGTTGCGACCCGATGACCGCGAACGGGTCGCCCAAGCGGTCGCCCAGCTGGACCGGGAGTCGATCTACACGCGGCTCTTCTCGTACCGGAAGGAACTCACCGAAGCCGGACTCGATCGAATCATGACGCGTCGATCCGGCGCGCGAGGCGGCGCTCGTCGTCACCACGGGCGCCGGCGCGGACGAGATGGTGATCGCCACCGGCCGCTTCATGGGCACGACGGGAAAGGGAACCGAGCGCATCGCGGAAATCGCGTTCGTCGTCGAGGAGGACTATCAGGGTCTGGGCATCGCCGGACGCCTGCTGCGACATCTCGCCGCGATTGCCCGTGAGCTCGGCATCACAAAGTTCGAAGCCGATGTGCTGGCCGAGAACGCGTCGATGCTCGCCGTCTTTGCCCGATCCGGCCTGCCGATGCGCAGACAGCGCGAGGGCGGCACCGTGCACGTCACGCTTTCGTTGCGTGACGATCCGGCGTAACGGCGGCGCCCATCGGCGCCGAGCACGTGCGGCGCCTTCACGGCTGGACGCGGGACGAGGGGTGCGATGGCGATGACTGCGCGAAGGCGTGATCGCAGTTGGCTGTCTGCAGCCGGGGCGCTGCACGCCGATCCGCGCCCGGACATCCGAGGAGATCCCGCATGGACATCCGCATCGCTGCCGCCGCCCTCGCGCTTGCTGCACTACCCGCATTTGCGCACCATGGCTGGAGCGAGTACGACAGCTCGCAGACGCTCACGCTGACCGGCACGATCGAACAGTCCGGTTACGAGCATCCGCACGGCTTCGTGAAGCTGACGGCCAACGGCAAGACGTGGACGGCCGTGCTCGCCCCGCCATCGCGCATGGAGAACCGCGGGCTGCCGCGAACGGATCTCGTTGCCGGCAAGAAGGTCACCGTCGTCGGCTATCCGAACCGCAACAAGCCGGAAGAGATGCGCGCCGAACGAATCACGGTCGACGGGCGCACCGTCGAGTTGCGCTGAGCGCCGGAGCGGCGCGTGACGATGGCGTCGAATCCGCTCGAGGCCTCGGGCCTCGGCCGGTTCATGCGCGAGTCGCTCTGGGCGTTTCCGATTGTCGAGACCATCCACATCGCGGCGTTCGCCGTCGTCGTCGGATCGATTGTCGTGCTCGACCTGCGGCTGCTCGGGTTGTCGCGGCGCATCCCGGTGTCGGCGTTCGCGACCCACATCCTTCCCTGGACGCTCGGCTCGTTCGTCATCGCGGCTGGAAGCGGCCTCACGATGTTCACCGCGCACACGATGGACTACCTGACCAATCCGGTGTTCATGCTCAAGATGGGCTTGATCCTGACGGCGGCGATCAATGCCGCGCTGTTGCACGCCGGCGCGATGCGATCGTCGGGCGCATGGGACGTCGCCACAGGCGCCCCCTGGCCCGTGCGCGCGGCCGCTGCGGCGTCGATTCTGCTCTGGGTCAGCGTCATCGCCTGCGGGCGCCTGCTCGCGTATACCTGAGCCCGCGCCCGAGCGATCGGCTCGCGCCGGCCGTTTCTGGCCGACCCGTTCTGCGCGGGTCGCTCAGTGTTCTCTCATCGCGAACACGTGGTAACCCCACGGCGCCAGGTCGAGATAGAGACCGCGGGAGAATAGCTCGCTGCCATCGCGATCGTAGCCGGCCGGGCTCATCAGGTCGTCGAGCCGAACGTTGTGGCCGGCGAGATCGGAGAACGGCAGACGGACGTAGCACTGGCTCTGGTTTTCCGCATAGTTGACCGCGACGAGGCGACGCGCGCCACCGTCGCCCTGCCAGCACCAGACGATGAAGCAATCGCTCGTCCAGTTGCCGTCCCAGGCCGGCGAGCATTCGACGAGCTCCCACTTCCCGTCGCGAAAGACCTCTTCGCGCAGCACCGCCAACAATGCATCGTAGAACTGCCGCAGCGCGGCATCGACCGGTTCCTGCGGTGCCCGGACGAGGTGCGGCGAAATCCGCTTCCGTCTCCCTTCGAACTGACCCTGATGGAAGAAACGCAGTCCGGGTGACAGAAACGTGATGACGGCGGCGGCCTCGTGCATCCCGGGAGGAAACGTCGCCGCGGCCCGCGGCTCGTCGTGGTTCTCCAGGAACCGGGCGAGCTTGTCCTGGAAAGTCGAGCCCGGCATGGAAGTGCTCGCGCACCGGCCGTGCGTGGCCTTCGCGCAGGCGGTCGTAGAGCCGCTTGTCGTAGGCGTAATCGAAGCCCTGCTGCTGCATCGTCCATTCGAGGTCCCAGTAGACCTCGGCCATGAAACGAAAACCGGGGAATCTCTCGCGCACGCGTCGGGTCGCTTCCGGCCAGAACAGCGGCGCGCGGCGCCCCCAGGTCCGCTCGAACACATCCGGCAGCACGAGCATCGCCATGTCGCAGCGCACCCCGTCGCACTGGCCGGCGATCCGGGTGAGCTCGCCCTGCATCGCCGCCTGCGTGGCCGGATTCGCATAATCGAGCTGCAGCGTATCCGGCCAGCCGGGGAAGTACGGGTCGCGGCCATGCGCGAGCAGCCGGTCGCCGCCGGCGCGCTTCGACCCACGTATAGTTCTGCGGCGCCCGGGCGAGGTCGACCTCGGTCCCGGCGATGTAGTACTCGGGGTGATCGTCCACCCACGGATGATCGAGCGCCGTGTGATTGGGGACGAAGTCGAGCATCAGCTTGCAGGCCGCGCCGGGCAAGACGCTCGCGCACGCGGGCGAGCGCCGCATCGCCGCCGAGGCCGGGATGCACGGTATAGCCGGTGATCGCGAAGCCCGAACCGGCGATGTCCTCCTCGGTGAGATCCGGCAGCGTCTCCTCGAATTCCCTTCGCCACTCGGGATTGGTGCGTGACGAGCGCTGTCCCGCGCGCCCGGTCCGCCACACGGAGAGCAGCCAGACCCAGTCGAAGCCCATCGCAGCCAGGCGATCGAGCTCGGCGTCCGGAATGTCGTCGAGCGTGGCCGTCCGGCCCAGCGAGCGCGAGAGCTCGGTCAGCCAGACGCGCGTGTTGATCTGATAGAGCGACGGGTACCCTACTCCGCTCATGTGAACACCCTTGGCGCTGCGCGCCGTCCCTCCGGGAGGGAGCAATTCGCGCCTCGGGACGGCCCTTCGGCGCTCGATCTGTACACCCTTGGCGCTGCGCGCCGTCAACGCTTTCGCGGTGCGGCGCCGGCCTTGCGGGTCGGTGCGGGTTCCGGTTCCGTTTCGGTGACCGCCGCCATCTTGCCCAGCTCGCGCACCTGCGCGGCCGTGCTCGTCGCGAAGCCATGCATCAGGCGCGCGATGACGCCGGTCCATCCGGTCTGGTGACTCGCGCCCAGACCCGCGCCGTTGTCGCCGTGGAAGTACTCGTAGAACAGCAGGAGATCGCGCCAGTGCGGGTCGTCCTGGAACTTCCTGCGATCCGCCATAGACCGGCCGCCGCCCGTCCTTGTCGCGGAGGAAGATCGCGGCGAGCCGGCGCGTGATCTCCTCGGCGACCTGATACAGCGTCATCTGGTTGCCGGAGCCGGTCGGACATTCGATCTTGAAGTCGTCGCCGTAATACGCGTAGTACTGGGTCAGGGCACGGACGATCAGGACATTGACGGGCATCCAGATCGGCCCGCGCCAGTTGGAGTTGCCGCCGAACATGCCGGAGTCGGACTCCGCCGGCAGGTACGAAACCGTGTAATCCTGGTCGCCCACCCGGAAGACGAACGGGTGATCGGCGTGATAGCGGGAGAGCGACCGGATGCCATAGGGGCTCAGGAACTCGTTCTCGTCGAGCATCCGCGAGAGCACCCGGCGCAGCTTGGCTTCGTCGAGGACGGCACCCAGCAGCCGGCCCGCATGACCGGGCTTGAGCGGGTCGTGGATGTGGGCGCGCAAGCTCGGGGCGCGCCTCGAGGAACCGTTGGTACCGGTGGGCGATCTCGGGCGCCCGTGTCTGCAGCCTTCCCATCGAAGACGGTGACGGCGCACAGCGGCAGCAGCCCCACCATCGAGCGGACCTTGAGCCGCTGCGCCTGCCCGTCCGGCAAGCGCAGCACGTCGTAGAAGAAGCCGTCCTCCTCGTCCCACATGCCGGTGCCCTCGCCGGCGTTGGCGAGGGCCGAGGCGATCCACAGGAAATGCTGGACGAACTTGAGCGCTACGTCCTGGTACGCGGGTCGGTGCTGCATCAGCTCGACGGCGATTTCGAGCATGTTCTGGCAGTAGAGGGCCATCCAGGCGGTGCCGTCGGCCTGCTCCAGGTACCCGCCCGTGGGCAACGGCGCGCTGCGGTCGAAGACGCCGATGTTGTCGAGCCCCAGGAAGCCGCCCTCGAACGCGTTGCTGCCGGTACGATCCTTGCGGTTCACCCACCACGTGAAGTTGATCAACAGCTTGTTGAACGAGCGCTCGAGCCAGTCGAGATCGCCCTGGCCGCGCTTGGCCATCTCCAACCGGTACGTGAAGGCCGTCGCGAACGCATGCACCGGCGGATTGACGTCGCCGAAGTTCCACTCGTACGCGGGCAGCTGACCGCTGGGGTGCAGGTACTGCTCGCCCACCATCAGGTCGAGCTGCTCCTTGCCGAAGTCCGGATCCACCAGCGACAGCGCGAAGCACATGGAAGGCGAGATCCCACGCCGCGTACCACGGGTACTCCCACTTGTCCGGCATCGAGATCACATGCGCGTTGTACATGTGGTGCCACCGGTCGTTGCGCGGGGCGTTGTGCCGTCCGGGCTTGAACGGGTCGGATCCGTGCTCCTCGAGCCAGCGGTCGACGTCGTAGTAGTAGAACTGCTTCGACCAGAGCATCCCGGCCAGTGCCTGCCGCATCAGGTTGGACTGGTCGGCATCAAGTGACGGCGGTATGACCGATGCGTAGAACGCGTCGGCCTCCTTGCGGCGCGTCACCATCATCGAATCGAAATCGCTGCCGAACGACTTGACGGTCGCGGCATCGGACAGCCGCAGGCGAACGGTGCGCGCTTCGCCGGCTCCCACCGTCAGCGCGTAGCGGGCTGCCGCCTTCGTGCCCGTCTTCGCCGGATTCACCGCCTCCCGGCGGCCGTTCACGACGCAGTTGCCGATGCCGTCCTTGACGTAGGGAGTCCGGTTCGGCGTGCCGAACAGCCGCTCGGTGTTGGTTTCGTTCTCGGTGAAGAGCAGCTCGTCCGCGCCCTCGCACGCGAGGAACCGCTCGCCCAGATCCGGATGCGAGGCTGCGATCGTGCCGGGCGCGCCCTGGCGCAGCGCCGGCCGTGGCCCTTTGTCACCCCACGACCAGGTGTTGCGGAACCAGAGCGTCGGCAGCACGTGCAGCGTCGGCCGGCTCGGGTCCGCGATTGTGGACGGTGATCTGGACGAGAATGTCGTCCGGCGCCGCCTTCGCGTATTCGACGAACACGTCGAAATAGCGGTCCTGATCGAACACGCCGGTGTCGAGCAGCTCGTACTCGAGGTCCTCCGCGTCCGCTTGCGGTTGGTCGCGACGAGATCGTCATACGGAAACGGCGCCTGCGGATACTTGTACAGGTACTTCATGTACGAGTGCGTCGGCGTCGAGTCGAGATAGAAGTAATACTCCTTGACGTCTTCGCCGTGGTTGCCCTCGCTGTTGGTCAGCCCGAACAGCCGCTCCTTCAGGATCGGATCCCTGCCGTTCCACAGCGCCAGCGCAAAGCAGAGGTGCTGCCGGTCGTCGCTGATCCCGGCGAGCCCGTCCTCGCCCCAGCGGTAGGCGCGCGAGCGGGCCTGGTCGTGGCTGAAGTAGTTCCAGGCGTTGCCGTCGTCGCTGTAGTCCTCGCGCACCGTGCCCCACTGGCGCTCGGAGAGGTACGGCCCCCATTTCTTCCATGCCGCCTTGGCCTCGCGCACTTCGTCGAGGCGCAGGGATTCGGCGGTCGAAGTCGCGTGCATTCTTGTCGTTCGTCATGCGTGCCATTGCCGGACTCCTTCACCGATTGCCGGGGCCCTCCGCGACCCCCCCCCGCTATGTGATCCTACCCTTATCGCTCCCGGATTGATGAACGTCAACGCGTTGTCGACGCGCCGGCGATTGCGTCGTGGCACGAGGTGAGCAGCGCCTGCCTGCCACGGTCTCCACCTGCTAGAGCCCGCCGCCGAAGCGGTACTGCCACGCGATTCCGAGCCGATCGAAGTTGTTGCCGGTGCGCGCCGATACGCCATGGCTTGCGTACAACTTGATCGAGTTGAGACGGTCGACCGGGAAGCGCCAGCGTGGCGCCGAGGCGCCAGTTCTGCTGGAGGTCGTTGTTGAGCGTGCCGTCGATCGTCGTTCGGCCACCGGTGAAGTAGGTGGCGTCGAGCGAACCCCAGATGCCGGAGGTGAAGCTGTAGATCGCGTGCCCCTGCAGCGAGATAGAGCGGATCCTGCGCACGCGTGACGCCGCCGTAGAAGTCGTCGTTGTCGGTGAACCACGTCGCGGCGGCCGTGAATTCGAGCGTCCATGGGCCCGCTGCCTTCGAAATGCCGAGCTCCGGCTTGAACGACCAGCGGTGCGTGCTGAGGTTGACGATCCGGTCGGGGTCGTACTGTCCCCACGGCACCGAGATCTGCAGACTGGCGCCGACGATCAAGTCCTGCTCGTAGGCGGCGAAATCCTTCAGCGTCAGCGCGGGCGCGCCATAGAGATTGACCGACCAGCGCAACTTCGCGTTGCCGAAACCATTGACGACGCGCTCGATCGGCTGCCCGGCAGATTCCGCCGTACCGGAGAGCCACGTGTACGGCACGATCGCGTCGAACTTGCCGGACTTGCCCCAATAGTCGAGCGCTCGCGCATAGGCAACGACCGCACTCGACGTGTCGCAGATTGACGTTCGTGATCGGCACCGAGGGATCGAATGCGAGGCCGCCTCGCGTATACACATAGCCGGCGATCAGGAAGTTCACGCCGACCGGTGCGTTCGAATAGGCGCGTGGCTCGATGTCCTGCGCGACGCGCCAGCGGCAGCCACGCGCCGGCCGCGAGTGCCGCGAGCGCAACGATCGCCGGCACGGGTGCATCGCGGGCCGCGCACCCGGCCGGCCGCGCCACAGCGGCTAACCGGTCGCCATGCTCCAGCAGTGACGCGATCCGCTCCGAGTGGACGATCGCCTCGGCCAGGTCTGCGAAAGCCATGCGGTCCGGTGGCGGATAAGCGAGCCCGTCGCACGCGGCGCTGGCGCAGCGCGGCGCCCAGATCTGCCGCGTCGAGAGCAGATAGACGCCATAGGCGGCGCGCAGGCCCTGCGAGTCGCGGTTGCCGATCTCCTGCTGCACGGTGAACGACGCGAGTGCCGCGTTCAGGACGACCGCACTTTCGATCAGTGCTTCGCGATAGCCGCGCCGGCGCGTCACCTCGGGTCCGAACGTGACGGCCAGCTTCTTGGCCGCGGCGTGCACGACGACCAGCAGGCGGTCGAGGATGTTGCGCAGCGCATGCTTGTCGGCGAGCGCAAGATAGGCCTCGGGGTTGAGGAAGACGTCGACCGCGGCCGACAGTGCGCCGCAGCCGCTGTGCCCGAGGACGACGATGAGCTTGAGACTGCCGCCGAGGTGGTCGACCGCGTAATTGAGGCTGCCGAGCACTTCGCTTCCGAGGCCATTGCCGGCGACGCGAACGACGAACAGGCCGTTCGGCCCCTCGCTGAAGATCAGCTCGACCGGCACGCGCGCATCGGCGCAGCCCAGTATCGCCGCATACGGACGCTGCTTGGGCGCGCCGTCGTCGGCCGTGTGCAGCCCGAGATCGCGCGGATCGACCGCGATGATCCGCCGCGCGGTGCCGGCGTCCTCGTCCAGGTTCTCGACCAGCGCCGCGAACGTCCGGTTGCCTTCGTCGAGCCGCTCGCGCGCCGCCTCGGCATCGGCCGGTCGCGGCCGGATGGACGCCGGGCTGTCGTCGTAGCGATAGGTGATCTCGATGGCCTTCACGTCGTCCCCTTTCGCCGTTCGAGCGACAATTGCGTCCATTCGCGCAGCCTGCACCGCCTCGGCTCGTCCTTCAGCGGGTGGTTGCGGCCGAGCGGTTCATCCTGCCGTCGCGACTATGATATCGCTCCCGATGGTACCCCGGAACTTCGGGGATTGACGCCGGTCAACCGTACGCAGTGGGGCGTGCGGTTATATTCTTCTACTCGATCACCCACCGAACATCGCCGACGCAGCTGTCGGCGGAGTTTCGAATTGCGGCAAGAGGACAAACCATGAATGCCACCAAGCAGGTCGCACGCAGTGTCGACATCGCGACGAAGGTCGCGCTCGTCTATCGGAAGCGCGCCGCAGCAGGCGCAGGAGCACTACACCGGACGGATGCGGACAGCGTTCGACGCGAACATGAAAGAGATGTTCGCGCAGCCGAAGGCGCCCTGGGACCTCTGGTCGGACTGGTACGAGTACACGACCGACTTCACGCAGCGCTCGATCCTGTTCTGGGACACGCTGCGCGAGCGCGGCAACAATTTCATCGAGCACAACAGGGAGGGCTTGCCGCCGGTCCTGCACTTTGCCTACGAGATGATCGTCGACGGGCGCAAGCTCGACCAGCCGGTGAATTACGCACTGGTACGCATTGTTCCGCCGGAAGGCGTGAAGATCGATCCCAAACTCCGTCCGTACGTGATCATCGACCCCCGCGCCGGGCACGGACCGGGAATCGGCGGCTTCAAGGACGATTCGCAGGTCGGCGTCGCGTTGCGCGAAGGTCATCCGGTCTACTTCGTGATCTTCTTCCGCGACCCCGAGCCCGGGCAGACGCTGCTCGACGTCTGTGCCGCCGAGCAGCAGTTCGTGAAGAAGGTGCGCGCACTGCACCCCGACAGTCCGAAACCGGCGATCGTCGGCAACTGCCAGGGCGGCTGGGCGGCGATGATGCTCGCCGCAGCGGACCCGGACGACACCGGGCCGATCGTGATCAACGGCGCCCCGATGTCGTACTGGGGCGGGGCCTGGGCCGAAGGCGAAGGCGACAATCCGATGCGCTACGCCGGCGGCAATCTCGGCGGCACCTGGCTCGCGTCGCTCACTGCCGACCTGGGCGACGGCATCTTCGACGGCGCGTATCTGGTCGAGAATTTCGAGAACCTGAATCCCGCGAACACGTTCTGGGACAAGTACTACAACCTGTTCTCCCGGGTCGACACCGAGCCGCCGCGTTTCCTCGAGTTCGAGCGCTGGTGGGGTGGCTTCTATCTGATGAACCGCGAGGAGATCGAGTGGATCACCCGCAACCTGTTCGTCGGGAACAAGCTGTGGTCCGGCACTGCGGGCGCAGGCGGGAAGGCGTTCGACCTGCGCGACATCAAGGCGCCGATCGTCCTGTTCGCGTCGATGGGCGACAACATCACGCCGCCGCAGCAGGCGTTCAACTGGGTCGCCGACGTCTACGGATCCACCGACGAGATCAAGGCTCGGGGGCAGACGATCGTCGGCCTCGTGCACGAGAACGTCGGCCACCTGGGCATCTTCGTCTCCGGCAAGGTCGCGACGAAGGAGCATGCCCAGATCGTCTCGGTGCTGAAGTCGATCGAGGCGCTGCCGCCCGGCCTCTACGCGATGGCCATTCACGAACGCAAGGGACGCAACGGACACGTCGAGTACGACGTCGATTTCACCGAGAAGAGACTCGAGGATGTCGCCGCACGGCTCAACCGGTTCGAGCGGCAGGACGAGAAGCCGTTCGAGGCGGTCGCCGCGTTGTCCGAATTCAACCAGCGCGCCTACGAGCTCTTCGCGCAGCCGCTGGTGCAGGCGCTGAGCAACGAGGTGACCGCCAAGCTCACGCGCCAGTTTCATCCATTGCGCTTTCAGCGCTGGGCGATCTCCGACTTCAATCCGTGGCTCGCGTGGCTGGGTCCCGCGGCGCAGGCGGTCAAGGCGCAACGCAAGCCGGCCGCCGCCGACAATCCGACGCGCAACGTCGAGAAGATGGTCGCCGAAGCGCTGAGCGCGTCGCTCGATTACTACCGCGAGATGCGCGACGCGGGGAGCGAAGCGACGTTCTTCCAGACTTACGGCAACGTCTTCTCGCTCTATCTCGCCGACAAGCACCAGGCGGAGGCGCGCCGGGCCGAGGCGATCGCCGAACCGCGTGATCTGCCATTCGTGCAGGAAGCGCTCGCGGCGATCGAGGAGGGCGGCTATCCCGAGGCGCTCGCGCGCGTCGGGGCGCTGCTCGCGCGGCAAGGTGCGCCGCTGCCGCTCGCCCGACTCGTGATGAAGCAGGAGCTCATCCGCGAATACCGGGGGCTGCTGCCCGACGATTGACGCCCGACGAATGGCGGCGCGTGCGCGGCGAGCAGGACCTTATCGTCCGCTATGAGCCGGAGCGCGCGATCGCGACACTGCCGATACTGCTGCGGGACCCGGCGGACCGCGAGAGGCTGATCACGCTGACCCGGCGCCTGCTCGAGGACGAACGGATCCAGCGCGCAAAGCCTTCGTCCGAGCAGATGGCGATGCTGGCCAATATCGGCGACACGCTGCACGTCGAGCCGCCGCGCCGACGCCGTCCTGCCGCGGTGCGCAAACCGGCCGCGAAGCCGGCGAAGAAGCAAAAGGTACGCCGCCGCGTTGCCGCCTGATCGGGACGCGACACTTGATACCCCAAAAAAACGGATGAGGGCCATGGAACGCAAGCACGAGAAATACCAACACCTGCTCGACGTCTGCAAGGCGCTCCCCCCCACGCCGACGGCGGTCGCCCATCCCTGCGACGAGAGCTCGCTGCGCGGCGCCGTCGACGCCGCCAAGCTCGGCCTGATCGCGCCGATCCTGGTGGGTCCACGGGCGCGGATCGAGGCGGTCGCCCGCGAGCACAAGATCGACATCAGCGGATTGCCGATCGTCGACGCGCCGCACAGCCAAGCGTCGGCCGAACGAGCCGTCGCCCAGGTCCGCGAGGGCAAGGCGGAGGCGCTGATGAAGGGCAGCCTCCACACCGACGAGCTGATGGCGGAGGTCGTCCGGCGCGACACGGGACTGCGCACCTCGCGCCGGGTGAGCCACTGCTTCGTGATGGACGTCCCGAGTTACTCCGAGACGCTGATCGTCACCGACGCCGCGGTGAACATTGCCCCGACGCTGGCCGACAAGGTCGACATCATCCAGAACGCGATCGATCTCGCGCACGCAATGCAGTTCAAGGAGGTGCGCGTGGCGATCCTGTCGGCGATGGAAACGGTCAATCCCACCGTGCCGTCGACGATCGAGGCGGCCGCGTTGTGCAAGATGGCCGACCGCCACCAGATCACCGGGGCGATCGTCGACGGACCGCTTGCGCTCGACAACGCGATCAGCCTCGAGTCGGTCGCGATCAAGAAGATCGATTCGCCGGTTGCCGGGCGGGCCAACGTCCTGGTCGTGCCCGACCTCGAAGCGGGGAACATGCTGGCGAAGAGCCTGTCGTTCCTGGCGGGCGCCGACGCCGCGGGCATCGTGCTCGGCGCGCGCGTGCCCATCATCCTCACCAGTCGGGCCGATTCGGTCGAGTCGCGGCTCGCGTCCTGCGCCGTTGCCGCGTTGGTCGCCAAGGCACGGCGGGAATCCGGCACCAAGGCGCTTGCCTGACATGTCCGACGCGATCGCGGTACTGAACGCCGGCTCGTCGAGCCTCAAGTTCTCGATCTTCGCCCAGCAGGACGGCGACCTCGCGCTCACCGTGCGCGGTCAGGCCGAGGGCCTCTACACGGCGCCGCGCTTCGTCGCCAAGGACCCCGGCGGCCGGGTATTCACCGAGAAGACCTGGCCCGACGGCGAAAAGCTCGGGCACGATGGGGCGCTCGACTATCTCGTCGCGTTGCTGCGGGAGAACACTTGCGCAGCATCGACTGGTCGGCGTCGGTCACCGTGTCGTCCACGGCGGTCTCGAATACACGCACCCGGTGCGGGTCGACGCGGCCGTGCTCGATGCCCTGCGCAAATACATCCCGCTGGCGCCGCTGCATCAGCCGCACAATCTGGCGCCGATCGCCGCGTTGCTCGCGCGCTCCCCGCAGCTTCCGCAGATCGCGTGCTTCGACACTGCGTTCCACAGTGGTGCGCCAGCGGTGGCGCAGGCCTTCGCGCTCCCGCGCGAGATCACTGACCGCGGCGTGCGCCGGTACGGGTTTCACGGGCTCTCCTACGAGTACATCGCGGAGGTCCTGCCGCAGCACGATGCGCGCGCGGCGCGCGGGAAGACGGTGGTCCTGCATCTGGGCAACGGCTCGAGCATGTGCGCGATCGCCGGCGGCAAGAGCATCGCCAGCACGATGGGCTTCACCGCGGCCGACGGGTTGCCGATGGGCACGCGCTGCGGCAGCCTCGATCCGGGCGTGATGCTCTATCTGATCGACGAGCTCAAGATGGACGCGCGCGCGCTCGAGAAGCTGATCTACCAGCAGTCGGGACTCCTTGGCGTGTCGGGAATCTCGAGCGACATGCGCACGCTGGAGGCGAGTACCGAGCCGGCAGCGCAGGCGGCGATCGACCTCTTCGTCTATCGGATCGGACGCGAGCTGGGCTCGCTCGCCGCGGCGCTCGGCGGGCTCGACGCGATCGTGTTCACCGCTGGCATCGGCGAGAACAGCCGACGGCTGCGCGAACGTGTCTGCCGGGATGCGACGTGGCTCGGCGTCGAGCTCGATGCCGGTGCCAACGCTGGCGACGGTCCGCGTATCAGCACCGCGGCAAGCCGGGTGTCGGCCTGGGTGATTCCGACCAACGAGGAGCTGATGATCGCCCGCCACACGCGGCGCCTGCTCGCGTCTGCCTGAGCGCCCGCAATATCGACGAAGGATGGAGAACGAGTCATGACACTGGAAGCCCTGCGCCCGGTGCTTGCCGGCAAGAAGGCGCTGGTCGTAGGCATCGCCAACGAGCATTCGATCGCGTACGGCTGCGCCAAGGCGTTCCGGGAAGTGGGCGCCGAGGTGGCCATCACCTATCTGAACGAGAAGGCGCGAGCCTATGTCGAGCCGCTGGCGCGCACGCTCGAGGCGCCGCTCGTCCTTCCGCTCGACGTCAGCGTTGCCGGCGAGCTGGAAGCGGTGTTCGACGCGATCGCGCGCAAGTGGGGGGCGCTCGACATCCTCGTGCACTCGATCGCCTTCGCACCGAAGGAAGACCTCCAGGGCGGGCTCCTCAGCTGCTCGGCGGCGGGCTTCGCGAAGGCGATGGACGTGTCGTGCCACTCGTTCGTGCGGATGGCGCGGCTCGCGGCGCCGCTGATGAAGGACGGCGGCACGATGTTCGCGATGAGCTACCACGGTGCGAACAAGGTGATTCCCACGTACAGCGTGATGGGACCCGTGAAGGCGGCGCTCGAAGCGTGCTGCCGCTACCTCGCCTACGAGCTCGGCGGCAAGGGGATCCGCGTGCACGCGATCTCGCCCGGTCCGCTCAAGACCAGGGCTGCGTCCGGGCTCAAGGACTTCGACCTGCTGCTCACCGAAGTTGAGCAGCGCGCGCCGATCGGCGAGCTGGTCGACATCATGGATGTCGGCTTCACCTGCGCCTACCTGGCCACGCCGTTCGCGCGGCGGCTGTCCGGCGAGACGCTGTATGTCGATGGCGGTGTCAACATCATGGCGTGAAGGGAGGTTTCATGGAAAGGCTGTGGCTCGCCAACATCGCTCCGGGCACCACCGATGAGGAGCTCAAGGAGCTCGTGAAGAGATACGCGCCGGACCTCGAGTGCTCGGAAATTCAGCGGGTGGAGGGAACCGGCTCGCGGCCGGCGGCGATGATGACGTTCACCAACAAGCGCTTCGACTCACTGGGCAAGTTGAGCCTGCGGCTGAACGGGATGTTCTGGAAGGAGCGCACGCTCTCCTGCTCGACGACGATCGGGTGAGGCGGGCGCTCGCGGGCCGCGGGCGCGCGACCCGCGCGCTCACGCCGACTTCGGGACCATCGTCGCGACGAGATCGTGCTCCGACGCGCCGGTGATCCGGACGCGCGCAAACCCGCCGACCGGCAACCTGCCGCCAGCCGCGATCCGCACGACGCCATCGATCTCCGGCGCGTCGGCCGCGCTGCGCGCGATCGCGGTGCCGTCGGCCTCGTGCGCGTCGACCAGCACCGTCATCGTCTCCCCGATTCGCCGCGCGAGACGCGCGGCGCTGATCCTCGCCTGCACGGCCATGAAGCGCCCGCGGCGATCTTCCTTGACGGCCTCGGGAACGGGATCCGGCAGCGCGTTCGCGGCCGCGCCCTCGACCGGCGAATACGCAAAACAGCCGACGCGATCGAGCTCGGCCGCATCGAGAAATGCGAGCAGCTCCTCGAATTCCCGGTCCGTCTCGCCGGGGAAGCCGACGATGAACGTGCTGCGCACGACGAGGTCCGGCCGCGCGGCGCGCCACGCCGCGATGCGCCGCAATGTGCCTTCCGCATTCGCGGGTCGCTTCATCAGTTTGAGAATCCGCGCGCTCGCGTGCTGGAACGGCACGTCGAGATAAGGCAGGAGGCCCCCTTTCGCCGGCTCGACCGTCATCCGCGCGATCACCTCGTCGACGTGCGGGTACGGGTAGACGTAGTGCAGCCGCACCCATGCGCCGCGCTCGCGCGCCATCGCGTCGAGCGCCGTGGCGAGCTCCGTCATCCGCGTCTTCAGCGGCCGGCCCCGCCAGAAACCGGTCCGGTACCTGACGTCCACACCGTACGCGCTCGTGTCCTGCGAGATCACGAGCAGCTCCTTCACGCCGGCGTCAAGCAGGCGCGCGGCTTCCGCCAGCACGTCCCCGACCGGCCGGCTGACGAGATCCCCGCGCATCGCGGGAATGATGCAGAACGTGCAGCGGTGGTTGCAGCCCTCGCTGATCTTGAGGTAAGCGTAGTGCTGCGGCGTCAGCTTGACGCCCTGCGGCGGAACGAGGTCGGCGAACGGATCGTGCGGCCGCGGCAGATGTGCGTGGACCGCGTCCATCACTTCCGCCGCCGCGTGCGGACCGGTGACCGCCAGCACCTTTGGATGCGCGCTGCGGATGAACGCGCCGCCGTCCTTCGCGCCGAGGCAGCCCGTGACGATCACCTTGCCATTCTCGGCGATCGCCTCGCCAATCGCATCGAGCGATTCGGCGACCGCGGCGTCGATGAAGCCGCAGGTGTTCACGACGACGAGATCGGCATCGGTGTAGGTCGGCGCGATCGCGTAGCCCTCGGCGCGCAATCGTGTCACGATCTGCTCCGAATCGACGAGTGCCTTCGGACACCCTAGCGAGACGAAACCCACCTGCGGCGCCATTGCACGTTTGCGCTTTGGCCTGTGCCGGGAGGTGCCGATGGTCGCGGACATGATGATCGACGTGGTCACCGAATCGCGCGGCCGCGTCCCGCAGCGCGTTGCGGTGCGGCAGACCTATGCGCGCACCGGATGCGCCGGCGACGTTTCGCGTTGCAAAATCAGGTGCGCGACGATCGACGGTTATTGCGGTGCTTCAGGGCCTCAGCGCTTCTTTTCGTCTTCGGTGGCCGTTTGCTGCGGTGCGCCGAAATTCGGGAACGGGAACGCTGCGAAAATTCCGCGTGTCTGGTCCTGCATCCGTTGCTGCATGTCCATGAACAGCTTCGCGCTCTGCTCGAGGTAGTTGCCGAGCATTCCCTGCATCGCCGGCGCCTGCATCTGCATGAACTGCTTCCAGAGGTCCGGCGTGATCATCATCTTGTCGCCGTAGATCTGCTTCGCCTGGTCCTGCAGCTTCTTCTGGATCGCGAGGAACGCCGTCACGTTCTGCTCGATGTAGCTGCCGATGATCGACTGCTGCGCACTGCCGTAGAACCGGATCATCTGGGCGAGCATCTCCGAGCTGAACATCGGCATTCCGCCGGCCTCTTCCTCGAGAATGATCTGCAGCAGGATCGTGCGGGTCAGGTCGTCGCCGGACTTCGCGTCGATGACCTGGAATTCCAGGTTGTCCAGCACCATCTGCTTCACGTCCACGAGCGTGATGTAGCCGCTGTTCGCCGTGTCGTAGAGCCGGCGGTTCGGATATTTCTTGATGATGCGCGGGGATTCGCCCATGGCGCGCTCCGGAATGGGGACGGTGCCATTATAACCCGCTGATTTTTTGGACGTTTGGTTTCCCGGCCGGCGTCGTCCGACGGCCATTTGGTGCGATGCACAAAAAACCCTTGACTTCCGGTTTTCCCATACCTACAATGAGTTTTGTGCGGTGCAGCAAAAGTGGTCAGGCAACTCCCATCGCAGTCCCGGATCTGCCGCTGATCGCTCGCTGACACCCAGGGATTTGTAGCTAACCGGTCGCGCGGGGCGACCTCACTCAACCGTCAACGAAAGGGAACTCCATGAACACGACGATGTACACCGCCACCGAGCAATTCGCCGAACTCAACAAGGTCAATGTCGCCCAAGCGCAAAAGATCGCCGCGCTCGCGCTCGAGAACGCCGAGAAGCTGATGAAGCTGAACCTCAACGCGGCCAAGGTGGTTCTGGCCCAGGGCGTCGAGGGCGCGTCGGCCGTCGCATCGGTCAAGGACGTGCAGGACCTGTTCGCGCTCCGCGCCAAGTATGCGGAATCGGGTGTCGAAACCGCGACCGCCTATACGCGCAGCCTGTACGAGCTGTCCTCGGAAGCGCAAGCGCAGCTCACCGCGCTCGCCGAAGAAGCATGGTCGACGTACACGAAGGACGTCGCAGGCTGGGTCGAGAAGGCCAGCAAGTCCGCGCCGGCCGGCTCGGAAGCCGCCGTCAACGCGTTCAAGTCGACGTTCGCCGCTTCGACCGCCGCATTCGACCAGTTCCAGAAGGCGACGAAGCAGGTCGTGAGCCTGGCCGATGCGAGCGTCCGCGCTGCGTCCGCCAACGCGACGAAGGCCGCGGGCAAGGTGCGCAAGGCCGCGTAAGTTGCCGATGCTGCGGGTTGCGATGACTTGAATTCGGCATCGCAGCCCCAAGATCGAAAAGCACTGTCTCCACCTGTATCTTTCTCCTCCTCCTGAAAGATACAGCCTCACCCCCGGCCCAACGGCCGGGGGTTTTTTTCGCCCATTTCGCGAGTCCAGCGTCGCTCCGCCGCCCGGCGCACCGCCGGCATCATGAGCAGGCGAATGGCGATGATGCCGAAGCGCGCCCATCGCCAATAGCGTCGAAACTTGATCCGGGCCTGCTCATCGGTCGCCACCGCGCGCGTCTCCTGAGCAAACCGCGTCAGCGCCGGGCCCAGCGCTGCCGCTTCTAGGGTCCAGCCGATCTTCACCTGGTCGTTTTCCTCCAATATGCCCTGCGGCTTTCGCGGTGCCGAGGGAGCAGTCCGCATCAGTTTTTCCCGCAGCCAGAATATGGCTTTGACACCGTTTATGGATTGCATGTCGAAGTTCGCGGCGATCTCCATTACCAGATCAGCCGGGGCTCGGATGGTCGTCTCGAACCGCTCCCTGATGTCGGGATCCGGAATGAAGTGCGCGAGCGGGGAAGTGGCAAGCAAGCGGACCACCAAGAGAATGTCGTCGAACAGGGACGGCTAAGGCACGGTCTTCTTGCCGCCCTCATCCACGGCATTGTCAGGCGAGTCTCGTCCGCGGCTTCCCCGATCATCGTCCCACTCGGTCGGAACGGCAGGCGCCGACGGAAGTTCTCGCTGTCCAGCTTGGCGCTCTGAGTCGCGAGCTCGGCGGCCTCGGCGTAGACCATGGGGTTCGTGGTTGTCTCGATCTCGAGCAGCTTCGACTCGCCGTTCACTCGCACGCTGTATTTGCCCATGTTGTAGAGGACGTACATGGCGAACAGGTTGTCGATGTCCTCGTAACGCCCCTGTTCCTTGCGGAAGTCGCGGGACAGGACGGACGGGAACCGGTTGGGCAAGTCCTTGAACGCAACCTTCTCCTCGTCGCGCGGATCGACGTAGGTGGAGCCCTCGTATTTCTTGTAGAGCACCACGTCCAAGCGGTACCCGCGCGCGTTCCATTCCTTCAGCAGCTTCATCGCCATCTCGGTGGGTATGTTGGCATTGGCTGCCGCCACCACTCTCCGCCCGCGGAGAAGCTTGGCGCTCGTGACCTCGAGGTCCTTGTACCCGGCGCCGAGCTTGAATCCCATGCCGATGGTCTTCGCGCAATTGAGGCGCAAATAGTCGTACCTGATCTCGCGGTCGTGGTACTCGGTCTTCCTGACGCGGTTGTGATAATCGTCGTTGATGCGCCGGAAGAAGGCTGCCAGCCCCTCCGTCTCTGCGGCCGGTACGCCGTAGACGCGCACGCCGATGACGGATCGCTTGTAGATCTCGCCGAAGTCGAGGCCGAAGGATGCCTTCGCGCTGAGCGACGAGGTCGTCCTGAACAGGTACTCCTTCTTCGGGATCCTGGCCATGAGATCGTCGGTATAGAAGAGCGACTCATGCTCGCGCTTCCGGTCGGCGTAGAAGTTGGCCGAGTAGACGATGTCATCGCCGGACGCCTGGTCGCGGATGGCCAGGGCGAGGTGGCCTGCCGAGCCGCCCTTGGAGGTGCCAAAGCTGATCAGCAACTCCATGTCGTACGGGTCCTGCCGCAGCACGTCCTCGATCTCGTCAATGTTGGCAGGTTCCGGCCCGCCTTGGGTTCCGAAATCGCCGGCTGCCACATCTGCGGCGAATACAAGTGCCGTCAGTATGACTATGCACAATACCGTTGCTCTCATCTCCGCTGCTCCGCTGAAACCTGAGGATCGCCGCCTGCCCCACTATACCGATGTGCAACGGCGCGAACGCGCGCCGTTGCCGCATGGCATCCATCTATCCTTTGAACGGATCCCCAAGCGTTGCCCGCAGAGAGTTTGCCCGCGCCTCCGAGTAACCCGACAGTCCCAGCTGCATCGTCCGATAGGCCGACGCCGCACGGCATCGTGCGCATGCCTGCCAATTGGGATCGCCGCATTCGCCGGGTGCTCGTGACGCCGGACATGCACAGGACGCATCATTCGCAGGTGCACGAGGAAACGAACAGCACTACGGCGGCCTGTTTTCGTGCTGGGATCGCCTGTTCGGCACCTACGTCGACGAGCCATCGGCTGGTCACGAGGGAATGGCCATTGGCCTCCCCGAATTCCTCGACGAGCGCAACATCAGGTTAGCCTGGATGCTGGCGAACCCTGTGCTGAACCCATCGCGTGTTGACGAAAGCGTGCGCGCAACCGGGGCGACGGTTCGCGGGTGATCGACGAGACAGGCGCCCGTCCGGCGCGCCATCAACCGTCGAGGCTTATTCGAGCTTGCCCACGCGCCGAACGGCCTCGCCGAGCTTCTGCGCGTCCGCCTCCCAGAAGCGCTGGAACTCCGGCGCGTCGAGGTACTGGATCGGTGTTTCCACGGTCGCCATCGCTGCAACGAAGCGCGGGTCGACAGCGGCTGCGCGCGCTGCGTCGCGCAATCTGACGAGCACGGGGTCGGGCGTTCCCGCCGGCGCGAACAGCGCGGCCCACTGGAAGAACACCGCGTTGAATCCCGATTCGGTGAGCGTCGGAACGTCGGGCAGCGACGCGAGCCTCTTCTCTCCCCACGAGGCGAGCACGCGCAGCTTGCCGGCCTTGACGTGCTGAATCACCGTCGACGGGCCCGACGCCGCCGCGTCGATGTTGCCGCCGAGCAGCGCGATGACCGCGGGCCCGGCGCCGGTGTAGGGCACATGGAGCAGCTTGATTCCGGCGCTCGTGGCGAACATCTCCATCGGCACGTGCATCGTTCCGTAATTTCCCGACGAGCCGTAGCTGATCGCGCCGGGCCGCTTGCGGGCGTCGGCGACAAACTCCTGGAGCGTCTTCCACTGGCTCTCGGCGCGGACCACCAGCACCGTCGGGTCGGCGGTGAAGCGCGCGACCGGGACGAACTGATCGAGCTGGTACAGCGGCGCGCGCCCGATGACCTTGTCCGCTTCCGGCAGGATCGAGATCGACGACAGCGCAAGCAGCAGCGTGTAGCCGTCGGGCCTGGCCTTGGCGACGAAGCCCATGCCGATGCCGCCGCCAGCGCCGGCCTTGTTCTCGATGACCACGGGTACGTTCAGGTACCGTCCCATCGCGTCGGCGACGGGACGGGCGACGATATCGGCAACGCCCCCGGGCGGAAAGGGGACGACGAGCGCGATGGGCTTCGCCGGAAAGACTTCCTGCGCCAGCGCTGTCGCGGCGAACGCGAGCGCCGCGACGAGGGCGGCGGACGCGACTGCGTGGATGACGTTACGTGGAAGCACGGGTCAGTACATGTGCTGCCCGCCGTTGATCGCGATGTTCGCACCGGTGACGAATGCGGCCTCCTCGCTCGACAGATAGGCGACGAGCCCCGCGACTTCCTCGGGCTTGCCGAGCCGGCCCATCGGGATCTGCGGAATGATCTTCGAATCGAGGACCTCCTTCGGAATCGCCATCACCATCTTCGTGCCGATGTAGCCCGGCGAGATCGTGTTGACGGTGACGCCCTTGCGCGCGACCTCGAGTGCCAGCGCCTTCGTGAAGCCGTGCATCCCCGCCTTCGCGGCCGAGTAGTTGACCTGGCCGAACGCGCCCTTCTGGCCATTGACCGACGAGATGTTTATGATGCGGCCCCAGCCGCGGTCGACCATGGCATCGCACACCTGCTTCGTCATGTTGAAGCAGGAATCGAGGTTGGTCTTCATCACCGCGTCCCAGTTGACGCGGTCCATCTTCTTGAACGTCGAGTCGCGGGTGATGCCGGCGTTGTTGACCAGCACGTCGATCGGGCCGACCTCGGCCACGACCTTCTGCGCGCAGGCGACGCACGAATCCCAATCCGCGACGTCGCAGGCATACGCCCGGAAGCCATAGCCCATCTTGTTCATCGAGTCGAGCCAATCCTGGGCCTTGGTGTTGCCCGGCGAATGCGTGGTGACGACCTTGTAGCCGAGCGCGGCGAGCTTGATGCAGACCGCTTCGCCGAGTCCACCCATGCCGCCGGTGACGAGCGCGATACGCGGGATCTTCATAGGCATTTTCCTCTCCTGTTGCGGTGACGGCGTCTGCAATCGGCGGTGAAGCACGCCGATGCCTCCTCCTGCTGCTCCCGAATCTTAGCGCAGTCGCATCCGGGATGGCGGGGTCACAGGTTGCGACCCATCGAGCCGGACCGACGGACATTCATTCCGACGACTCCAGCACGTAGCGGCCCGGGGCCGCATCCCGCGGCGGATGGCGGGCGTTCCCGGGTGCCCGGGGCGCGGTGCGCAAGGGCCCGCCATGAGGTGCGAGCCATTCCGCCCAAGCGGGCCACCAGCTCCCGGGATGGCTCTGCGCGCGCGCGAACCACGCATCGGCCTCGTCGGCGAGCTGCGGATTCGTCCAGTAGTTGCGGCGGTTGCTGCCAGGCGGATTGACGACACCGGCGATATGTCCCGACGCGCCGAGCACGAAGGTCGTGTCGCCGCCGAGGAGTCCGGTCGACCTGTACGCGGAGCGCCACGGGACGATATGGTCGTCGCGCGAGGCGACGATGCAGGCAGGCACTCTGATCCGCGCGAGGTCGATGCGCTCGCCGGCCATCGTCAGCGCGTCGGGCTCGCGCAGTCGGTTGTCGAGATACATGTTGCTCAGGTAATACACGAACATCGGCCCTGGCAGGTTCGCCGAGTCGCCATTCCAGTGCAGGAGGTCGAATGCCGGCGGGGTTTCGCCCTTGAGGTAGTTGCCGACGACGTAGTTCCAGACGAGATCGTTGGCACGCAGGCTGGCGAACGCGCCGGCGAGCTCGCTGCCGTGGATGCGCTGGCCGGCGGCAAGCGCCGGTTCGCGCGCCGCGAGCAACTCGCGCGACACGTAGACGCCGATGTCGCCCGGATCGGCGAAATCGAGCATCGTCGTCAGCAGCGTCAGGCTCTCCACGCTGCGTGCCCCGCGGGCGGCCAGCACCGCGAGCGCGCACGCGAGCAGCGTGCCGCCCACACAGAAGCCGAGCGTGTTCACGGTCCGGGACCCGGCAACCTCCCGCGCGACATCGATCGCAGCCAGCACGCCGTCGACGAGGTAGTCGTCCCAGGTGAGACGACCAAGTTCCGGCGGGACGTTGCGCCACGAGATCATGAACACCGTATGACCCTCGCCGACCGCCCAGCGCACGAAGGAATTCCCGGGTTGCAGGTCGAGGATGTAGTACTTGTTGATGCACGGCGGAACGATGACGAGCGGACGCCGGCGCACGCGCCCGGTCGAAGGCAGGTACTGGATGAGCTCGATCAGCTCGTTGCGGAAGACGACGCTGCCCGGCGTCACGGCGAGATTGCGCCCGACGGCGAATGTCGCGGCATCGCTCATCGAGATCCGGCCCCTGCGCGCGTCGGCGACGAGATTGGCGAAACCTTGCGCCAGACTGGCGCCCTCGGTCGCGAGCGCCCGCTTCAGCACCTCGGGGTTGGTGGCCGGAAAATTGGTCGGCGCGAGTGCATCGACGTACTGCCGTGTCAGGAACACGAGCCGGCGCTTCTCGGCATCGGGCAGCAACGCCAGCCGCGCAAGCTCGTTCAGGTATTCGCCGGCCAGCAGATACGCCTGCTTCATCAGCGCGTAATACGGAATCTCGTCCCATTCGCGCGCGGCGAAGCGCCGGTCACCCTGCGCTGGCACCGCGACGGCCGGCATCGGCATGGCGCCACTCGCTCCCGCTGCAACGGCGATCGCCGCCGACCACAAGGCCTCCCAGCGCGGCCGATACTTCGCGATCAGCGCGGCCTGGGTCCGCGAGTCGACCAGGTTGCTCGCCGCGCCGAACAGGCCTTCGAACGAAAATTGATCGGCCGGGGCGCCTGGCGCGAGGGCGCCCGATCCGGCACTCGTCCACCACTTCGCCCACTCCGCGCCGACCTGCTGCCACGACCGCGCGAGCTCGGCGGGCGACGGGATGGGAGCGGAATCAGGTGCCGGGACGGCGGGCATCGCGGGACGGTGACCGAAGCCGGGAAAGCCTGGGATTCGTGATGCGGGAGCGGCGGGGGTTGCGGTGGCCCACGCCCGGTCAATGCTCGAGCGCGACATGCGCGATGGCGATCACCGCGATGCCGATTCCGATCAACGCCAACTGCTTCGCCGTCTCGACGGGCTCCGGCCGCCGGTGCAGGCTCGGGATGAGATCGGCGACGGCGACGTAGAGCAGGCTCGACGCGGCGACGGCGAGCGCCGTCGGCAGCACGTGCTGCATGTCGGCGAGTGCCACGTAACCGGCCAGCGCGCCCGCGAGCGTGGCGATGCCGACAGCGACGTTGTAGCCGAACGCCCTTGCTCGCGTGAAGCCCGAGTGCACCAGCACCGCGAAGTCGCCGACCTGTTGCGGAACGGCGTGCGCGACGATCGCGACCGTGGTCGCGACACCCAGCGCCGTGCTCGCGAGGAAGGCGGCAGCGATCACCACGCCGTCGCAGAAATTGTGCACGCTCGTGCCGATCAGGATCATGAGCCCCGAGCGTCCCTGATCCGCACCGCGCACATGCAGCGCGTGCTCGTGTTCGGTCTCCTCGGCTTCATCGCGATGTTCACCGTGACCATGGGCGTGTCGCCACAACACGAGCTTTTCGAGGAGGAAGAACGCGAGCAGACCCGCGAGCACCGTCAACATCACGCGCTGCGCGCTTCCGGTCTCCAGCGCCTGCGGCAGCAGCTCGAGGAACACCGCGCCCAGGAGCGCGCCGACCGCGAACGACACCAGGCGCGCGATCCACGACGGATGCAGCGCGAGCGTGCCGGCGGCGGCGAGCGTCGCCAGCACGCCGCCGGAGAGCGCGGCGATGACAATCTGCGTGAATGTGGCCAAGGCGGATCTGCGCGGGACGCGGCATGCGCGTTGTCCGGCGGCACGAATGCAAAGCGACGATCGCGTCGCATTATACGCACCGGGACAGAAGTGCTAGCGCGCGAGCCATATCACCGCCGCCATACGGCCGGAAGTGCGGTTGCGCCGATGCGAGTAGAAGCGCGCCGCGTCGCGGAAGGTGCAGAAGTCCCCGCCGCTCACCTGCCGTACGCCGCTTCGCGCGAGGCGCTGCCGTGCGAGGCCGTAGAGGTCGGCATGCCACTTGCCCTGCGCATGCGGCGCAAAGCACATGGCCGCCGCGCTCTCGTGCGCGCAGAACGCGTCGCGGACGTCGGCCCCGACTTCGAAGGCCGCCGGACCGATCGCGGGACCGAGCCAGGCATTGACGCGACCGGGCACAACGCCGAGATCTGCGAACGCGGCGACGGTCGCCTCGAGCACGCCGGCGGCGAGCCCGCGCCATCCCGCATGGGCGATGCCGACGGCAGCGCCCGCCCCGTCGGCGAACAGCACGGGCAGGCAGTCGGCGGTCGTGACGGCGCAGACAAGGCCGCGCTCGCTCGTGACCGCCGCGTCGGCAACGGGCGCCGGCACGGACGTGCGCGTCAGCCGGGTCACCGCGGCGCCGTGCACCTGGCTGAGCCAGGCGGGTGGGCCGGGCAGGAAGGATTCGAGGCGGCGCCGGTTCTCGGCGACCGCCGTCGGATCGTCATCGCTGTTGCGGCCAAGATTCATCGACGCATGCGGCCCTGCGCTGACGCCGCCCGATCGTGTGGTCACCAGCGCACCGACGCCGATCGGCGCGGGCCAGTCGGGCACGATCCAGTCGAGTCCGGCGGCGGCGAGCGCCGCGGTGAGCCTCGCCGACTCGCGATCGACGCTCACGATGCGCCCCGCTCGCGGAGGTGGGAGAGAAGCAGCGCGAAGTCCGGCGGCAAGGGCGAGCGCCACGCACGACGCTCGCCGGTCACCGGATGCACGAGCTCGAGCCGGGCGGCGTGCAGCGCCTGCCGCGGAAACGCAACGCCGCCCTTCCGGCCGTATGCCGGGTCGCCCACGAGCGGGTGGCCGAGCGAGGCGAGATGGACGCGGATCTGATGCGTGCGCCCCGTCTCCAGCCGGCAGCGCAGCAGCGTCGCCGTGCCGAAGCGCTCGACGACTTCGTAGTGCGTTCGTGCCGGTCGACCGGTCGCCACCACCGCCATCGTCGTGCGCCGCGTCGGATGCCGTCCGATCGGCGCGTCGACGGTGCCGCCGCGTGCGATGTCCCCGGTGGCGAGCGCGACGTACTCGCGCACCACGGTGCGCGCCTGCAACTGCCGCACGAGCGCGGTCTGGGCGGGAAGCGTTTTCGCGACGACCAAGAGCCCGCTCGTGTCCTTGTCGAGCCGGTGGACGATGCCCGCGCGCGGCACGCCGGCGAGTTGCGGGGCGTGGTGCAGCAGCGCATTCGCGAGCGTGCCCTCCCAGTTGCCGCTTCCCGGATGCACGACGAGGCCCGCCGGCTTGTCGATCACGATGAGCGCGGCATCTTCGTCGACGATCGACAACGCGATCGGCTCGGGCCGGAACGCGTGTTCGCGCGGATCGGCCTCGGCCCGCACGACGACGATTTCGCCACCCCGCACGCGGCGCGTCGGATCGGCGGGCTGGCCGTCCTGCTCGACCCGTCCGGCATCGATCCAGCTGCGCAGCCGGCGGCGCGAATACTGCGGCAAGGCGTGCGCGAGCGCGGCATCGAAGCGCTCGCCGGCGGCGGCGGTCGGCAGCGTCAGCGTGTGGACGTTCGCCTCACGCGGCGGGCTGCCGGGGGCATCGGCCAGGGGCGGCGATGCGGTCGGGGTGTTGGATCGGGCGCGCAAGCGGAGTCAAAGCAGCGAGGGGCTCGGATATAATCGACATTCTTTCACGAGCGATCGAACCGCATGTCTGCCTTGTCGCGTCCGCCCTCGTCGGGCCGCTCGCCTGCCGAACGTCTCGTTCAGCTCGTCCTGCTGCTCATCGCCGTTGCGCTCGCCGGCTGCAACCTGCTGCCCGAGGTCAAGGACGAGACGGCGGACATGTCCGCCGAGCGTCTGTACAGGACCGCGCACGACGCGATGCTCGAGGGCAATTATACAAAGGCGATCAAGTTCTTCGAGACGCTGGAGGCGCGCTTCCCGTACGGACGCTACGCGCAGCAGGCGATCCTCGAGTCCGCGTACGCGAATTACCGGGCCGGCGAGACGGCCGCCGCGATCGCCGCCGCCGACCGCTTCATCCGCACCTATCCGAACCACCCGAATGTCGACTACGCCTATTACCTGAAGGGGCTCGTGAATTTTCGCGAGGATCAGGGTCTCTTTGGCTACGTCTACGAGCTCGACCTTTCGGAGCGCGAGCCCAGGAGCATGCGCGAGTCGTTCGCCGCATTCCGGGACCTGGTGGCGAAGTTCCCGGACAGCCGCTACGCGCAGGACTCCATCGATCGGATGAAATACCTGACGAACTCGCTGGCGCTCTACGAAGTGAAGGTCGCGCGGTATTACTACAGCCGCGGGGCCTACCTCGCCGCGATCAACCGGGCGCAGGGCTCGCTCGTCAATTTTCCGCGAACGCCGGCCAACGAGGACGCGCTCGTGGTGATGATCAGCAGCTACGACAAGCTCGACTTGCCGCAGCTTCGCGACGATACCCAGCGCATCCTGCAGCTCACGTATCCGCAGAGCGAATTCTTCGCCGGTGTCCGCGACCGGCCGTGGTGGAAGTTCTGGTGAGGCGTCGCGGCTGATCCGTTACCACCGCGTGACGGCCTTGCAACGCGTTGGTGAACATAGCGTGAACAGGCCCTAGTCCGGCCGTGCGAAGAACGCCTCGACCTCGGCGAGCTCTCGCGTGCGCCGCATCGGCGGCAGGCTGCGCCAGATCCGCTTTCCATAGGGCCGGTCGGTAAGCCGCGGGTCGCAGATCATCAGCACACCGCGGTCGGTCTCGGTGCGGATCAGCCGGCCCGCGCCCTGCTTCAGCGCAATCACCGCCTGCGGCAGCTGAAAATCGAAGAACGGATTGCCGCCCTCGGCGCGCAGCGCATCCAGCCGCGCCGCGAGCAGGGGATCGTCCGGCGGGGCGAACGGGAGCTTGTCGATGACCACGACCGACAGCGCTGCGCCCGGGACGTCGACCCCCTCCCAGAAGCTCGCGCTGCCGAGCAGGACCGCGTTGCCGAGCTCGCGGAATCGGGTCAGGAGCTCGGTGCGCGAGCCCTCACCCTGGACGAGGAGCGGCCAGTCGAGGGCGTCGCGCGCGAACGCGTCCGCGAGCAACTCGCGTGCGACGGCGAGCGCGCGCAGCGTCGTGAACAGCAGGAATGCCCGGCCGCCGCTCGCCCGCAGCACGGGGAGCGTCGCAGCGACGACTGCCTCCGTGTGCTCGCGGGAATTGGGCGCCGGCAGGTCGTGCGGGACGTAGAGCAGCGCCTGCGCCTCGTAGTCGAACGGCGACTCCCAGCATCCGGTTGCCGCATCGGCAAGGCCGAGTTCGCGCTGATAGAGCGCGAAGTCGCCGCCGACGGCGAGCGTGGCCGAGGTGAAGACCCAGGCGCGGCCGGAATCGGCAACCTGCTTCGCGAAGACGTCGGCGACCGACAGCGGCGAGGCGTGCAACTGCCAGCCGGACTGTGTCACGTCGACCCAGCGGATCCACGCGCCATCGGACGCGCGCCCGACTTGCGCTGGACCGTCGAGCCCTTGCCGCCAGCGGAGAAGCTGCGCCGCCGCCGCCATCGCGCGCTGCGCGCCCTGGCCGATGTCCTCGCTGCGCTCGGCGTGCAGCGCGAGCTCGGTCGCCAGCCGGTCGAGCGCCGCGGTCAATTCGTCGAGCGCGCCGACGAACCCCTCCCGGCTGGCAGCCGCCCGCTGTCCGAGCTTGCCGGGCGCCTCGCCGAGCGCGAGACGCAATTTCCGGATTGCAGGGCCGACCCCCGACGCGGCATCGGGGAGCTCGGCAACCTCGCGTGCGCCGGCGCGGGCGGCGACCTCGGCATCCCGCGCGAGCTCGGCCAACTGGCCCGCGGTGAGCTGCTCGCCGAAGAACAGTGTCGCGGTGTCCGGCAACTGGTGCGCCTCGTCGAGAACGATCGTGTTGCAGGCCGGCAGGAGTTCCGCCAACCCTTCGTCGCGCAGCATCACGTCGGCAAAGAACAGGTGATGATTGACGACGACGACATCGGCTTCGAGCGCCGCTTTGCGCGCCCGCAGCACGAAGCACTCGGCATGGTGCGCGCAGTTGCCGCCCAGACAGTTGTCTCGCGTCGAGGTGACCAGCGGCCAGATCGTGGCATTCTCGGGGACCTCGGCGAGCGCGCCGCGGTCGCCGGTTGCCGACGCGTGCGCGAACGCGACGATCTTCGGCAGGTGGCGCGCGTCCTCGCGCGACGGAAAGCGGCCTTCGCCGGCCGCGCGCTCGAGATGGTGATGGCACACGTAGTTGGCGCGGCCCTTGAGCAGGGCGAGCGTCACCGGCAGCTCCAGCGCGTCGCGGACGACCGGCAGATCGCGTTCGAACAGTTGGTCCTGCAGCGTCTTGGTGCCGGTCGAGACGATCACCTTGCCGCCGTAGAGCAGTGCCGGGACGAGGTACGCGAAAGTCTTGCCGGTCCCCGTTCCCGCTTCGGCGATCAGCGAGGCGCGTTGCCGGATCGCGTGGGCCACCGCGTCGGCCATCGCAAGCTGCTGCGACCGGAAACGGAAGCCGGGCAGGGCGCGGGCGAGCACGCCGCCATTGCCGAAGATGGCGGCAAGCGCCGGATCGGATGCCGTCGCGCCGCCGGTGTCGGCGCGTGTGGAAGCGGCGAGGCTCAGTTCGTGCTCTTGGCCGCCGCGGGAACTGCCGCGGCCGTTGCCGCCTTGCCCTTGCCCGCGGGCAAGCTCGGCGCGGATCGAGGTGGCGCGCTCGCGAAAAACTTCGTACGGCTTCGCGATCCGGGTCTTGTATTCGTCGTCGCTCTCGCCGGTCTTCCACTTGAGCTCGGCGAGCGCCTTCAGCCACAGCTCGTGAATCGCGCGCAACCCGTCGATTGCTGTCCGGCTGCCGGTGGCCTCACGCAGCGCGGATTGGTACGGCCGCGCAATCGACTGCCGGTGCTTGTCGACGCAGTACTCGCTCTTGGCGCCGTTGACGCCCTCGTCGGACTTCTCGTAGCCGAACTCGATGATCTCGATGCTCTTCACCTGGCGGCACATCGTGTAGAGGTGCTCGACCGCGTGAAGGAAGCAGTCCACGGCGCCGCCGGTGGCGTTGGGGCAGAGGTAGGTCTCGGGCTTCGGGGCGGCGTCGGCCTTCTGTGCGGCGGCCGGTGGTGCGACGGCGGCAATGCCGATCGCGACAAGAGCGCAGAGGGTGCGAAACAGCTGAAGTGACCGGACCATGGTGGCGTGGGCAGGAATGGCGATAGCGAATCCTACTCTTTGCAACCCGTCGGGCTCAAGCCGGTCGGACGGACGATGCGCTGTACACAACGGGTTGTACGGTGCGCCCGGTGCGTCAGAGCGTCGCGCCGCCCGAAACCTCGATGACCGCGCCGTTGATGTAGGACGCCTCGCTCGAGGCGAGCCAAGCGTAGGTGGCCGCGATCTCCTCGGGGCGGCCCAGCCGGCCCATCGGCACGCGCTCTTCCATCATCCGGACGATCTTCTCCGGCATCGTGGCCAGGATCGGCGTCTCGATGAAGCCCGGGCAGATCGCATTGGCGCGGATGCCCTTGCGACCCAGTTCGCGTGCCCAGGTCTTCACCATGCCGATGACGCCGAACTTGGTCGCCGCGTAGTTGGTCTGGCCGAAGTTGCCGTAGATGCCGACGATCGACGACGCGTTGAGGATGCAGCCGGAGCTCTGTTCCAGCATGACGTCGACGACCGCCTTGGTGCAGTTGTAGACGCCTTTCAGGTTGACGTCGATGACGCGGTCGAACTGCGCGTCGCTCATCTTCTTGAACTGCGCATCCTCGACGATCCCCGCATTGTTGACCAGCGTGTCGATGCGCCCCCACTTGGCCATGACGCCGTCGACCATCCTGGTGATGCTGGCCTTGTTGGTGACGTCGACCACGAACCCGATGGCCTTGCCGCCGGAGGAGGTAATCATCGTCACGGTCTTCTGCACCGAGCGGTCGTTGATGTCGCAGACGACGACCCGGGCGCCTTCGTTGGCAAACTTCAGTGCGGTCGCCTGGCCGATGCCCTGTCCGGCTCCGGTGATGATGGCAACGTTGTCTTTCAGGCGCATGACCTTGACCTCCGCTTTGCGACTGGGGGCTCTCGGACTCGGCCAACCCAAACTTCCCCATTATAGCGTGGTTGGTGCGCTGCACAACCTCAAATCGACCGCGCAAACTTCATATGTCTCAATAAAACAACACAATTAATTCAGTGGGTTGCATCGATAATTCGCCTCAAAACCGGGGATCGGAGGCTTACTTGGGCGCATTTCGTCCAACCGGTATTGCTGCGCGTGCGATACGGCTGCGTCAGAATGCCGCGACCGTATCGCGCATCGTCCTTACGCCGGCGCCCAATGAACGATGACCAGTTGCAGCGACGCCACACCGTTCCACTCGTTGATTTCCGGGCGGTACACCGCGCGGATCGTCGGGGGCAGGGCCGCGCGATGGCGAAAGAGGATCGCGTCGAAGGGCTCGCCGCCGAGTTCGAGCGAAAGCCGCGAATGCTGGTCACCGACGACGCGTTGACCGAGTACGGAAAACCGATCGTCGAACACCGGCGACGCAAACCCCTGGCCCCAGACGCCGTCGGCGAGCACGCGCGCGAGATCGGTGGTCAGCTCGCCGGGCGCGAGACCGCCGTCGGAGGCAACGGTCCGGGCGAGGTCGCCCGGCGTGAGCTGCTCGCGGGCGACCGATTCGAAAAGTGCGGCGAATCGGGGCAGGTCCGCCTCGGCGAGAGTCACGCCGGCGGCGTATGCGTGCCCGCCGAACTTCGCCAGGATGCCCGGTGCGCGCTTGGCCACGAGGTCGAGCGCGTCGCGCAGATGAAAGCCGGCGATCGATCGCCCCGAGCCCTTGAGCTCGCCGGCTGACCCGGGGGCGAACACGATGGCCGGGCGGTGATAACGGTCTTTCAACCGTCCGGCGACGATCCCGACCACGCCGGGATGCCATTCCGGGCGGAACAGGCACAGCGTGTACGCATCGGGGTCGGCGGCGTCCGCGGTACGCGTCGCCAGCTCGGCGAGCGCCTCGTCCTGCATCGTCGCCTCGACCTCCCGCCGCTCGCGGTTGAGCCGATCGAGCTCGGTGGCCAGCGGCAATGCCGCCGCCGCAGTTTCCGCCAGGAGGCAGCGGATGCCGACGGTCATGTCGGCGAGACGTCCTGCCGCATTGATACGCGGACCGGCGACGAATCCGAGGTCGTAGCAGGAAGCGCGGTGCCAGTCGCGGCCCGCCACCTTGAACAGCGCCTCGATCCCGGGTTGCGCGCGCCCGCTGCGGATGCGTGCCAGACCGTGTGCTACGAGCACGCGATTCACCCGATCGAGGCCGACGACGTCGGCGATGGTGCCGAGTGCGACCAGGTCGGTGAGCGCCGCGAGATTCGGCTCCGCATGGCGTGCGAAATGGCCGCGCGCGCGCAGCACTGCCCGCGTCGCCGAGAGCACGTAGAACATGACGCCCACACCCGCGAGCTGTTTGGCGGGAAACGCGCAACCGGGCTGATTCGGGTTGACGATGATCGCGGGGGCGGGAAGCGTTGCTGCCGGCAGATGGTGGTCGGTGATCAGCACCTCGATTCCACGCGCGGCGGCGAAGGCGACCCCGTCGTGGCTGGCAATGCCGTTGTCGACGGTGACGATCAGCCGGGGCGCGAGCGCCGCCGCCTGGGCGACGATCTCGGGCGTGAGCCCGTAACCGTACTCGAAGCGATTCGGCACGAGGAACTGCACGTCGGCGCCCATTGCCGCGAGCCCCCGCATTCCCACGGCGCAGGCGGTGGCGCCATCGGCATCGTAGTCGGCGACGATCACGATCCGCTCGCGCTTCGCGATGGCGTCCGCGAGACGCACCGCTGCAGCGTCGATCCCTTTCATCGTCGCGAACGACGGAAGCGTTGCAAGGCTCGCATCGAGATCGCTGGCGGCGGCGATGCCGCGCGCGGCGAACACCCGCGCAAGCACCGGATGCACGCCGGCAGCGGCGAGCGCGTGCGCCGCCTCGGGAACCACGCGTCGCACGATATCCATCAAGCGGCCTTGCCGGAGGCGAGCAGCGCGCCGAGGTCGTGCCGCCGGAAGCGGGCCGCGACGCGGGCTCGGAATGTGGGACGGCGGACATCCCAGGTCACCGAGTCGCCTGCACCGTCGGCGAGAACCGAAACCCGGCGCAGCCGTCCGCGAACGAGCGCACGCCATGCGGGCGCAGCCCACGCGCCTTCGAGCGTCGCGGCATCGGGCACCGACTCGAGCGCGACGACGACCGTCGCCGCGCCGCGGGCGTCGGCGAGCGCCGCATCGAGTTGCGCCGGCAGCGGGCCAGCCGGCGAACGGGCGTGCGCGGCGAGCGCGACGGCGATGCCGGTGTTCGCAAACGTCCGCATCGACGCACCGTGCGCGGGCCGCGCCGGTAACGTGCCGCCGCAGGAAAGCCAGAGGCTGTTCGCCGGCGGGCGGGCGGCGCGTTCCCGCTCGATGTTGACCGGATGCGCATGGAGGAGCATCTGGATCTCGCTCTGCCAACGCCGCCACGTCCCCGCATCGGGACCTTCGGGCAGCAGCGAGCGCAGTGAGCGTCCGGATGCGGCGGCCAATGGCTGCGTCGCGAGTTGTGGGCGCGTCGGCGCGCGAACGAAGAACGTGTCGGGCCGTGGAGCGATGAACCGAAGTCCATCGGTGGCGAAGTGGGCGTTGAGCGTCTCGATCAGCGCGTTCGCACCGGCCTCGCCGAGATCGCCGACGGCACCGGTCACGAGTACGTCGTCGCGGCCGACGACCTGCGTCACCGGATCCGCGGCGAGCCAGTACGCCTCGCCCGGGTCGACACCGAGCGCGGCCAGCCGGATCGGCGCCAGCGGCCAATCGCTCTGCCGCGCAATGCCGTAGAGCGCGGCGAGGGGTGCGGCGAGGTCGCCGGGTTCGCGCGCCGTGATGCTCGCCGCGACGAGAAGGCGCGCAAGCGACGGGGCAGCATCGAAGGCGAAGCCGGCGTCGCGCAAATCGAGGAGACCGGGCACGGCGAGGACGAGCAGCATGGCGAGAGTGCGCGGCGGGGGAGGATCTCCGCGCCACGGGAGGCATCGTGGGCCCCGAGTCTAAACCCGCGCGTAACCCGCGTGCGATAATCGCAGCTCGTCGCCAACGTCGCTGCCCCCGCCACCAGGGCGGCGCTCGTCGATTCCTCATCCAGCGCAGTTGCCCCCGTGTCGCCCTACGAGCTCGCCGTCGGCCTTCGTTACACGCGTGCCCGTCGCGGTTCGGGACGCAACACGTTCATCTCGTTCATCGCGCTGATGTCGATGGCGGGGATTGCGCTCGGCGTGGCGGCGCTCATCGTCGTGCTGTCGGTGATGAACGGATTCCAGGAGGAGCTGCGCAACCGGATCCTCTCCGTCGCGTCGCACATCGAGATCCGCGGGCTTCCCGCGCTCGCCGACGACGTCGAAGTCGCCCGGCTGGCGCTCACCAACCCGCACGTCAAGGCGGCCGCGCCGTATGTGCTGGGGCAGGCGATGCTCTCCGCAGGCGAGGCGAACCGCGGTGCGCTGATCCGCGGCATCGACCCGGCACGCGAGGGCACCGTTGCCGACATCGGGTCGCACATGCGCGCGGGATCGCTTTCCGATCTCGTGCCCGGCGCATTCGGCATCGTTCTCGGCGCCGAGCTCGCGCGCGCGCTCGGCGTGCGCATGGGCGACACGGTCGTGGTGATCACGCCGCAGGGCACCGTCACACCGGCCGGGACGCTCCCTCGCCTCAAGAGCTTCCGTGTCGTCGGCGTGTTCGAAATCGGCATGTACGAGTTCGACAGCGGGTTGGCGCTCGATCGACCTCGACGATGCGAAGAAGCTCTACCGGCTCCCCGGCGTTTCCGGAGTGCGCCTGAAGCTCGACGACCTGTTCGCGGCGCCCGCGGTCGCGCGCGAGCTCGCCCGGACCCTGCGCGTCGACGCGGAGATCCGCGACTGGACGCGCAGCCACGCGAATTTCTTCCGTGCGGTGCAGATCGAGAAACGCGTGATGTTCATCATCCTGACGCTGATCATCGCCGTCGCGGCATTCAACATCGTGTCCGCCCAGGTGATGACCGTCACCGACAAGCAGGCCGACATCGCGATCCTGCGCACGCTGGGCGCATCGCCGGGGTCGATCACGGCGATCTTCATGATCCAGGGCGCGCTGATCGGTCTGATCGGCACGCTGATCGGTGTGGTCGGCGGCATCCTGCTCGCGCTCAACGTAGGCACCGTGCTGCCGGCGATCGAGCGCCTGTTCAGCGTCCAGTTCCTCGACAAGACCGTCTACTACATCAGCGAGCTGCCATCCGACCTGCAGCGCGGTGACGTCGTCACGATCGCGGTCATCGCGCTGGCGCTGGCACTCGCCGCCACGATCTATCCGGCGTGGCGCGCGGCGAAGGTCAATCCGGCCGAGGCGCTGCGCTATGAGTGAGGGAAGCGCGGCGCCGCTGCCGGTGGTCGAATGCCACGGGCTCGCGAAGACCTACGTGAGCGGCCCGCTCGCGGTGCCCGTGCTGCTCGGCGTCGACCTCGCCGTCGCGCGCGGCGAGCGCGTCGCGATCGTCGGTGCCTCGGGCTCGGGCAAGAGCACGCTGCTGCATCTGCTCGGCGGGCTCGACGCACCGACCGCCGGCAGCGTCTGCGTGGACGGCGTGGATTTCACGACGCTGTCGGAGGCACAGCGTGGCGCCGTGCGCAACCGTGCGCTGGGGTTCATCTACCAGTTCCACCACCTGCTGCCCGAATTCACCGCGCTCGAGAATGTCGCGATGCCGCTGGCGATCCGACGCATGAAGACGGCCGACGCGCGCGCCGCCGCACAGCGCACGCTGGAGCGGGTGGGCCTCGGGCATCGGATCCGGCACCTGCCCGGCGAGCTGTCCGGCGGCGAGCGGCAGCGCGTCGCGCTCGCCCGTGCGCTCGTCACCGAGCCGCGTTGCGTGCTGGCCGACGAGCCGACCGGGAACCTCGACCGGCGCACGGCGGGCGAGGTGTTCGACCTGATGCTCGAGCTGAACCGTGCGATCGGGACGAGCCTCGTCATCGTCACCCACGATCCGGAGCTCGCCGCGCGGACGGACCGGACGCTGCAGCTCGTCGACGGCGTGCTGACCGCGCTGCGCTGAGAGTTCGCGCGAGTCGTGGCCTCGCGCGCACTTCTGCTACTTCCAGCGGCCCGAACGACATAGAATCCGGTCATCCGTTCAGGACATTCACGCGATGAGGTGACTCCTTGAACAGGCGTGATTCACTGTTTGCGTTGCTCGCGCTCCTCGGCGCTTCGCTGCCCGCGGTCGCCCAGCGCGCCGGCGCGTTGCCGCGCATCGGCTTCCTGACGTTGGGCAACAATCTGGTGGAGCCGCCCTTCTGGGAGGGGATGCGCGAGCTGGGCTACGTCGACGGCAAGACCATCGTCGTCGACCGGCGCTCGGCCGAGGGCGACCTGTCCCGGCTGGCCACCTTCGCGGATGAGCTGATCCGGGCTCGTCCGGACGTCATCGTCTCGATCGTCACGGCGGCGACGATCGCGGCGAGCCGGGCCACACGCACCATTCCGATCGTGATGGTGTCCGTCGGCGATCCGGTCGCGGCCGGCGTCGTCGGCAATCTCGCGCGGCCGGGCGGCAACGTGACCGGGACGTCCGCCCAGTCGACCGCGGCGATCGGCAAACAGATCGAGATCATCCGGCAGGTGCTGCCGCGCGCCACGCGCATCGCGATGCTGTGGAATCCGGCCAACGCGATCTTCCAGCAGCAGCTGCTGGGCGAGGGGCTCACCGCCGCGGCGAGGCTGCAGATGCTGGCCCGGATCCTCGAGGTGCGAAATCGCGACGAGCTCGATCGCGCGTTTGCCGCCATGAGCTCGGAGCGTCCCGATGCCGTGCTGGTGTTCATCGATCCCGTCGTGACCGCCAACGTGGATCGCCTGGTCGAGCTTTCGATCGCGCACCGCCTGCCGGTATTCAGCGGATCGCGGCAGCTCGTCGAGGCGGGCGTGCTCGCGAGCTACGGATCGGACCTGACCGTGATGGCGCGACGAGCGGCCACCTACGTGCAGAGGATCCTGAAGGGTGCGAAGCCGGGGGACCTTGCGATCGAGCAGCCGACGAAGTTCGAATTGATCGTCAACCTGCGGACGGCCGGCGCGCTCGGGATCGATGTCCCCGCGACGCTGGTCGCGCGCGCCGACCACGTGATTCGTTGATGGCCCCGCGGCTCGTCGACCAGCGGACTTATTTCTTGCTGGCAGCGGCGGCGACCTGCGCGAGCAGCTTGTCGGCTGCGGGGTTGTGGACAGATGTCCGCACCAGGATGTCGGGCGGCAGCACCTTCTTCCCGTAGAACGACGCGTTCCAGTCGTCGGACGCGGTGACCACGGTGCCGTCGAGATTCAGGCCGCCGTAGACGCCCTTGGCGCGGTTGAACGTGATCAGGTCGGCGATGATGTCACTGCGCGCGCCCGCGCCGACCGGACCCGCGGCGACACTGGCGTCGCCTCCGATCTTGAACGACGTCGCCAGCAGTGAGTTGAAGCCCTTCTCGGTCATCACCAGCGTGACCCCTTCCGCGACGGAGATACCGGCCTGGAACCCGACACTGGCCGTCGCCATCGCGTAGAACGCGGGGCCGACCCACCCGCCGGTCGTCGGGTCGCGCGCGACCACGAGCGCACGACCGCCCGAGCCGCCGAAGATGAATCCGGCTTTGACGATCTCCGGTGTGATGATCACCGCCTTGGCGCGGCTGAAGTTTTGCTGCAGCCACCCCATGTCGGGATCGCGCAGGAAATTGGACAGCGTCACCTCCGAGGCGGCGATGTGTGCCTTCGGGTTCTCCTGTGCATGGACGCTCGGCACGACGAATGCCGAAGTCACCGCGACGAGCGCAGCCATTCCGGCTGAGCGTAGCAAACTGGATAGCATGAACATCTCCTTGACGCGCACTGCGGATGATTATCGATGGGTTCCCGCCGACATGATGCCAGCATCCACCCGGGACCGGTGGGATTCTAGCGCGAGATCAGCTCGGCGAGCGCGCTGCACAGTCGCGCACCGGGCACGAGCTGGAGTTCGCGCGCAGCGGGATTGACGTACGAGATCACTCCGTGGTCCCACGTGTCCCGGGAATCGCCGATCCTCGCGGTCGCGTGCGCAACCGTACCCGCGGCAACGCCGTTCGCCTGCAGCATATCGAGCGCCGCGATGCCGGCGTTTTCCTTGCCGACCCCGGCGTCGTTGAAAAATACGGCAGCGAGCCGCACGGCAAGCGCACATTCTCCCGAGCTCGACCCGCCGTGGGACGCGCACACGACGATCGCGCCTGCGTCGTCGGGCGTCACCTGGGTAATCGAGTCCATGATGATCACGCGGCCGCCGTTGCCCCTTGCAACCTCGGTCTTCAGCATGTACGCCCTTTGATCTGCAGTACGATGTCAGGCATGCAGCGGGTCCTCATCGTTGTCGGAGCGCTTCTCCTGGTGGCTGGCCTGGCCTGGCCGTGGCTTTCCGGACTTGGGCTCGGACGCCTCCCGGGAGACATTCACATCGAAACCGAGAACGGGACTTTCTACTTTCCCATTACGACCTGCATCATCATCTCCGTCGTGCTCTCGATCGTGATCTGGATTTTCCGTCGCTAGGGCCAGTTCGCCGGATGCGACGAATCCGGGCAGACGATCATGGCACTGTATCTTCCTATCCCGGCGGCATCGCGGCGAACTGCGGCAGCGACCCCGTGATGTCGAACCACGGCGCCTTGTCCGCGACGAAGACGTGTGCCTGCGCACGCATGCCCGGATCCGTATCGAGCGATCCCGCCGGGACCGCGACGATACCCCGCTCAGGGGACACCCTGGGCAGCTTGGCGCCGCAGCGCGAACAGAACGCCGAGGTGTGAAAGCGTGCGTCGGGCACCTTGTATTCGGTCACCGACGACGCGCCGCGCACCCATCGGAACTGCTCGAGCTTGTAGAAGACATTCGTCGCGTGCGCCGCGCCGCGGCCGAGGCGACAGCGGCTGCAGTGGCAGTTCATCATGCGCACCGGCGCACCCGTGATCTCGTAGCCGACCTCGTCGCAGAGGCAACTGCCCTCGGTGATCCCGGCACGCGGCGTCACGACCCGGCGAGCGACGCCTTGGCCACTAAACCCGGGCGGGTGGGCGTCGAACTGCGGCAGGCCATCGGTGATGAGGTCCCAGGGCGCCTTGGAGCCGACGAAGACGTGGCTCTGCGGCTTGATGCCGAGCTCGCCTTCGATTGCCGCCGCGGGTGCCACGGCGATGCCGAGTTCGGGCATGGTCGTGGGTCCCGCGGAGCCACAGACGCTGCAAAAGGTGCGAACCCCGCCTGGCGACGACTGGTAGCGCCGCAACCCTTCTTCCCCGGTGATCCAGCGGAATCCGGTGATCGGCCCCACGACGAAGGTGGCGAAGCCGGTGCCGTGGTGCTTGCGGCACATCGAGCAATGGCAATGAATCATGGCGCTGAACGGCCCAGCCAGTTCGTAGGTCAGCGCACCGCACAAGCATCGTCCCTTGGCCACGGTTCCCTCCTCGTGCGCCGTGGGAGGCGCACGGCCCGAGCGTAACGCAGGACCGCCGCAGCGTCGACCCGAGTTCGCGCCGTTGCTGCCTGGCGTCAGGCGTGTGCGGCAATTGGCAGGGGGAGAACGCGCAGCCGCCGGCCGGCCGGCGAAGGCGTTCAAGCGCACGCAGCCGGGTCAGGTGCAGCACGTCGCGCTGCGCATGGCTGCCGCCGCAGTCGGTGTGCCGCCGATGCAGTACCTGGAGCAGTGGCGCATGCAGGCCGCAGCGCGCCTCTTGCTCGACACGCGTGCCACCGTTGCCGCGATCGCGCTCGACGCGCGAATCGAACACGGCGCGCTCGACCGGTACCGGCGGCGCAAAGACTGATTGACGTGATTCGGACCGGCGCGTTTCTCCAGCGGGTATTTCAACATCGACGGCCCCGGGCTTATCCACAATTTGTGGGGACAAGTCTGGGGAAAAATCGCTGGACTGCGTATCCGTCTAGCCGCCAAAGCGCATGGTGCGGGCCGAGGGTGCCTGCAGTTTGCGCACCTTGCTCTTGTATCGACGCTTCCCGCCCGCTTCTGCCTGAAGCGGGTCCGCTGCCGCCATGGCGTTGACGCGGAACGCACCTACAGGTCGAATGTCATGCCTTCCCGCCCCGGTGTGACTCGATAGGTCGGCTGCGCATCGTCAATCGCCTCCGCCATGAGTCGATCGAGGTCGGCGTCGGAGTGACAGGGATCGTGATGAAACGGCACGAGGTGCTTCACTTCCGCCAGCGTTCCGAAGTCCAGCATGTGCTTCAGCGAGCTATGCCCCCAGCCGACATGGCTGGAATACTCAGCCGTCGTGTATTGGCTATCGTGGATGAGCAGATCCGATGCTTCGGCGAGCGCACCGCCCGACGTCCACGCGAGCGGCAGTGACGGAAAGCTGCCCGCACCCAGCGCGGGCTCGTGGTCCGGCAAGTAAGTCAACACGTTTCCCGATGCCTCGGTAATGCGGTAACCCACGGTGGGTCCGGGGTGGCATACCAGCGCGGACGCGACACGGAATTCGCCGATATCGATTTCACCGCACGGGACCTCGTGCAGACTCAGGCGGCACGGCAACTCGCGAAGGCAGATCGGGAAAAGCGGCGGCGACAGATAGCGCATGAGCCGTACCTGCAGGCTCAGCTGGATGCTGGCCGGTCCCCAGATGTTGACCTCGACATCCGGGCGGTACAGAGGAGCGAAGAAGCCCAAGCCCTGGATGTGATCCATGTGGAGATGGGTCAGAAGCACGTCGACACGCCGCACCGACGTGTCGATGGTCGCCGCCATGCGACGGATGCCCGTCCCGGCGTCGAGCACGATGACGGTGCCCTCGCGCCCACGCACGGACACGCACGCTGTGTTGCCGCCGTAGCGGGACGTTTCCGGGCCGGGCGTGGCGAGCGAACCGCGCGTGCCCCACAGCGTCACCTCCATTTCAGATCTCCCAGAAGATGCTCATCACGCCCAGCAATTGTGCGCCCTCGCCGACCAATGGAAACGCGGTGACCTGCAGATGTCTCCATTCGCGGTCCCCGCTGCGCGTCCACAGCGTTCTGGAAACGGGCCGGCGCTCAAACCGCGCCACCCACATCGGCCGCTCTTCGGGTCGGACGGGGTTGCGATCTTCGTCGGTGACGGTGATCAATCGGTTCCACTCGGCGGCGGGAATCTCGCCGGTTTCTTCGAACCGCTGATTCAGAAGTATTTCGGCCGGCTCATTGTAGTAAATGAGCGTTCCCTCGGCGTCCACCAGAAGGATCGGCATGGCCACGCAACTGGCCAGCTGTCGGGCCAGGATCATCTGAATTGCCTTGGATGCCGGCATCCTCACCCCCTGCGTCCCAGCCGGTTTGATCGCGAGACTACAGCTTGATCCGATATCGGCCGAGCGGTCAACCTGCGCATCGTGGCCGCGCCGAGCCGGTCGGAAGGATTGCAATTGGCGGAAATGGCCTCAGTTATCCGCGCATACCTCACGGCACGAGCGGCACGGCGTGCGTGCGATGGGCACCGACAGGAAGCCATGAAATCGTTCGGCAGGAAACCTGAAGGACTGCGCCTCGAGCGCATCAAAGCCTCGCTGCTCTGGGCGGGCGACGCGTTTCGCAACCTCCATCCGGTGTTGCCGGGGTTGCGCAATGCGACCGCCCGTCCGCCTACGGTGACGGAATTTCTCTGCGGTGGCGACCGACGCGTCCCGCGCGCGCCGCTCCCGTCAGTGAACCCGGCGTCGGCCTGGGCCAGGAGCCCGGGCACCGGACTGAGGGCAACGTGGCTCGGACATTCCACGGTGCTGATCGAGATCGACGGTCTCCGCGTGTTGACCGACCCGGTGTGGGGTCAGCGTGCTTCGCCGTCCCGGCTCGCGGGTCCGAAGCGCTTCCAGCCGGTCCCGATTGCGCTCCACGCGTTACCGCCGGTGGACCTCGTGCTCATCTCCCACGATCACTACGATCACCTTGACTACCCGACGATCCGCGAACTGGCGCGGCGTGACGTACCCTTTGTCACTTCGCTTGGCGTCGGCGCGCACCTCGAGGCCTGGGGCGTCCCGGCGCACCGCATCACCGAGCTCGATTGGTGGGAATCGCACACGCTGCCCGATGCCGATCTGACGGTAACGGCCGCGCCCGCGCAGCACTTCTCCGGGCGCGGCTTGAAGGACCGCAACGCGACATTGTGGTCCTCGCTGGTGATTCGTTCGCGACGGCACGCAGTGTTCTTCAGCGGCGACACCGGACTGACGAGCGAATACACAGCCATCCGCAAGCGCCTCGGCCCATTCGATCTGCTGATGCTGGAGGTGGGCGCGTTCCACCCGTCGTGGGGCCACATCCACCTCGGCCCCGAGAATGCGCTGCGGGCCTTGGAACTGCTTGGCGGCGGCGCGTTCCTGCCGGTGCATTGGGGCACGTTCAGCCTGGCGATGCATGCGTGGGACGAACCTGCCGAGACGCTGCTGACGCTGGGCCCGAAGCAGGGCGTGCAACTCATCATGCCGCGCCTCGGCGAGCCGGTCGAGCCGGAGCATGTGGATCGCGTCACGCCTTGGTGGCGCGCCGTCGACATGCCACCGTCCGGCAGGGCGCTGCCCGAGCCGCAGGTGATGACGTTGCCCAAATCGATACCCTGGCCACTCGACTGAGCGGGCCGATGTCGACACGACGGTATCGCTGCGCGCAGAAACTACCGCAATGCTCGCGGGACGACGTCGTCGGATGCCAGCTGGAGTCTGCTTGCGCAGGAATGCATGCGCCGGGTCCGCTTCCCGGCTTGCGTGCCACACCAGCTTGATTGGCACGGATGCATTTCTTCGGCCCCGCTCGCAGTGGCCTGAGTCCGAAGACGTCGTGGGCAAACTTCAGCATGCTCCGTGGTATCAGGCCGAACAGGTCCGATTGACTGGCCACCATGAACACCTCGAGGATTTCCGACACTTCGAGGACGCAATTCAGATCGAGACGCTGCCACTCCCGTATGCCCGGCACCGGATGCTCGCCCTCGACCCGCGGTCGCAGTGAAACGAAAGCCCCCTTCTTCAGTTCGCCTATCGACCGTGTCCGGCGCAGCGCCGGGTGCCCGTTGCGCGCCACCGCCACGACCGCGTCCTCAAACAGCGTGACTTCGTGGAACTGGCCGCGCTCAGGCATGAGCCAATCGACGGCCGCGTCCACCCGCCCTTCGCGCATCGCCCGCTCGAGTTCGATCGGCCGCGACCGGGTGCTGAAGGCGACCTCGACTCCCGGCGCGACGTGGGCCAGCCGTTCGCGCAGCCGCACTGCGATCATCGGTCCGAGCGGGTGCGAAATGCTGACGAAGAACCTTCGCTCTGACGTCTTGGGATCGAAGCCCCGCGTTTCTGCGACCGACTCGCGCACCGATCCCAGCGCGCCGCGCAGCTTTGCATAGATCATTTCCGCTACCGGCGTTGGCGATACTCCCCGTGCCTGACGGACGAAAAGCTCATCGTGAAACACCGACCGCAGCCGCGACAGCGCATGGCTCACAGCCGACTGCGTCATCGCCAGCCGGTCCGCGGCGCGCGACAGGCTCCGCTCTTCGTACGTCGCTTCGAACACCGGCAGGAGGTTGAGATCAATGGCGCGCAGGTTGAGCACGGTGCATATCACTCATGCAAATTCTTCAGGAGATTCAAGTTGCCAGGTGTCCTAGGATAGCGGAAACGTGAAACCCCGTTAGCCAGTTCGCGGCCTGCGCGCTCGGTCGGCCTGGAGCGTCGTCAGCAGCCGGGAACGGCGCGGCCCCGGCTCTGCCACTTGCTGCCTTCATTCGAGTGACCGTTACGCCGGGCGTTTGCCCGACGGGATCAACCCATTTGTCGTTTGAATCATGCGGCCGGCAGAAGGCGTGGCGGATGGACCTTACCTGGATCTTGCTGGGGTTAGTCGGCTGGGGCCTGGGATTCCTGTTCCTGTTGCTGCTGATGCGGATGGCGGGCAGGCAGGACCGCGCCGCTCGCCACGCGGAGAAGCGCCTCGACCCCTATTCGGATGTGACGATCACCAAGATCGGCAAGAGTTGAGTTAGCGATCGCGCTCCCCTGCGCGCTTCGCCCCCCGCCCTCGTGGCGGGGTTTTTCTTTCTGGGACACCCAATCGGTCGGCGTGGTAACGCCGACCGACGCGATCCTCCCTTTCGCCCGGTCGTGCCCGACGGCGATGCGCCGCCTTGGCGTGTGAATCGGGGGCATGGGATCCCCATGTCCTGTCAGCCGATCCGGCCCACCTCGCGGTCGAAATGCTGCATTGCGTCAGCAGGTTAGCGCAATCATCTGACATATTGATGTCACTGATTCAAAACAATGATTTGACGAACGGTTATGAGGCAGCCATGTTGCGTTTGTGCGCCGCGGCATCGATCTGCCGTGCGGCGCGGTCAATGCCAAATCCAACGCCAGGAGTTGCGGATGCGAGCCGGAGTTGCAGATGCGAACCAATTGTCGCCCGCTGAACCCGTTCGGAGGGCTCGGCGTCTGACCATCCCGGTCCAACGTCTCACCGAAAGCGCGCGCGCCGCGCTCGTGACGCATTTTCTCGCGTTGCCCGCGGAGGACCGGCGACTGCGGTTCGGCTCCTCGCTTTCTCCGGAAAGCATCGTCGCCTACATCGACAAGATCGATTTCGATCGCGACGCGGTATTTGGCGTTCACGACGATCGTCTCGCGCTCGTCGGCGTGGCCCATGTGGCCTTCGGGGACGACCTTGCCGAGCTCGGGCTCTCGGTCCTGCCGGCGCACCGTGGCCAAGGCGTCGGCGGCGCGCTGTTCGAACGCACGGCAGCGCACGCACGCAACCGGTCCATACCCAGGCTCTTCATGCACTGCCTCGAGGAGAACGCACCGATCATGCGCATCGCCCGAAGGTTCGGCATGGACGTGGTCACCGCTATCGGCGACGCCGACGCCCACCTCGAGCTGCCGCCGGCCTCTCCCACATCGATCGCTGGCGAATTCGTGACGAACAGGTTCGCGCTGTACGACCATGCGCTCAAGGCGCAGATCGCGGCATGGAAGCGCATCAACGCAGCGCTGCTGGCCGCCGCGCCTGCGCCGGTGACAGGTCAGGCCGATGCCTAGACGGCTCGCTGGAGAGCCGTCTCCAACGTAAGGAAGTCGCATCATGGATGCTCCTGTTGCCGTAGTGACTACTCGGAAGCGCATCGCCCTCGTGGCCCACGATAACAAGAAGGCAGACTTGCTCGAATGGGCCCAATACAATCGTGACCTGTTGGCGAACCACGAGCTGTTGGCCACCGGGACGACGGGGACTCTGCTGGAGGCCGCGCTGCAAGTCCCGGTGGTCAAGCTCCAGAGCGGTCCTCTGGGTGGAGACCAGCAGGTCGGCGCGCGCATTGCCGAGGGAACGGTCGACCTGGTCATCTTCTTCTGGGACCCGCTGCAGCCGCAGCCGCACGACCCTGATGTCAAGGCGCTGCTGCGCATCGCGGTAGTCTGGAACATCCCGGTGGCCTGCAATCGGGCCTCGGCGGATTACATGATCTCCTCTCCGTTGCTGTCGTCCGCCTACGAGCGTCAACTGCCGGAGTACGAGGCTTATCAGAACCGGATGGTCACGATTCGGGACACCGCCGATGCCGTCGAGCTGGCCTCGGCAGCATGATTCGCCACTCGAACGCGCGTTTCGCGGCGCCCGTCCGTGCGGTAACGCGTTGGGGAAGGCGATCGTCCGCACCAACCCGATCGTCGTCAGGGAGCAGCCTTCTAGGTTGACGCGCTCGCGAACCACCAATCAGTCGGCAAGTCCTACCTTTTCGAGGAACGACTGCCAGCGCGGATCACCATGCAACCTGCGCATGCTTGGCGAGGACCGGACCATGTTCATGCCCGGATCGCGCTGCGCGTAGGCCCGCTCGAGCCAGGCGAAGGCCTGATCCCGGTCGTCGCGGTACGCGAAAGCCTCCGCGATCTGAAAGGCGGCCGTGTTCGCGCGGGTCTCGATGAGCTCCCCGAGCGCGGCGTCCGACTCCGCGTGCCGCCCCTGCGCGTGATAGACCATCGCTAGCGAGAGCAACCGGAACGCATCGTTAATCTCGCGTTTCGCCGCCTCGAGTGCCTCGTCGAGCCGACCCTGGCACAGGCAGATCTCGCTCAGCCTCCAATGCGAGAACCCGGCGCGCGGGCTCAACTCGAGCGATTTTCGGATTGCCGCCTGCGCCTCGTCGAGCCGTCCTGCCACCAAGTAGCTTCTTGCGAGTTCGCGATAGACCGCGCCGGAAAGCGGGTCGAGTTCCGCGGCCTGCCGCAGGAGTGCGATCGCCTCATCGGAGCGACCCCGTGCGCGCGGCAGCCCCACCACATTGCGAATGACGCGAACGTTGCTCGGCGCGAGCTCCAGCGCGCGGGCGAATGACGCCTCCGCACCCTTCCAATCCAGATCGATTACTCGGCGAATCACGCCCAAGGCTTCGTGAGCCTCGGCCAGATCGGGTGCGAGCCGCATCGCTTGCTCGGCCGCGCTGCGGGCAAGACGGAAGCCTTCGTCGCGGGCGTTCCCGGCCCAGCCCTGGCCGGCGTGATGGGCGTACGCGATCGACAGTCCCGCCCACGCGAGTGCGTAGTTCGGGTCGAGCTTCAACGCTGCGCGGTACGCTTCGATAGCGATCGCAAAATCTTCCGGCGTGTAACGATCATGGTGGAAGTTGGCCTGCAGGTACAGCCGGTAGGCCTCCGCGTTTTCGCCGCGTCCTCGTGCCGCTGCCCGAATCTCGGCCTCGACGGCCGCGCTCGCCGCCGCATCCGGTTCCTCTCCCAGCAGCGCTGCGCGTAGCTCTTTGACGACCGACTGCGCGATGTCGTCCTGCACGGCGAAGATGTCCTCGAGCTGCCGGTCGTAGGTCGCCGACCACAGGTGCGAGTCGGTGGCGACATGACCGAGCTGTGCGGTGATGCGCACCCGGTTGCCCGCCTTGCGCACGCTGCCCTCGAGGATCGTCGCCACGTTGAGCTTCTGCGCCATCGTGGGGATGTCCACCTTCGCAGCCCTTGAAGCTGAACGCCGAGGTTCGCGACGCGACGCGCAAGCCGCGAACCTTCGAGAGCACGTTGAGCAGCTCTTCCGCCAGACCATCGGCAAAGTATTCGTTGGCCGCGTCGTCGCTCATGTTGACGAAGGGCAGAACGGCAATCGACGGCGTTTCGTCGGTAATGCCGGTGACGGGTGGCTTTCGCCGGATCGGCGGCCTCGAGTGCGGCAGTACCTTCCGTGCTCGATCGGCAGCGTAAAGCGGTAGCCTCTGCCCGCAATCGGTTGCAATGGCGTCCGCTACCGAGGAGCTTGCGCAGCGCCGAAACCTGCACCTGCAGGTTGTTCTCCTCGACCACCAGACCTGGCCAGACGAGGTCGAGCAACTCCTCCTTGGTAACCAGCCGATCGCGTCGCTCGATCAGAGCTTGCAGAAGGTCGAATGCGCGCGCGCCCAAGGACGCCGGCTGATCGTCGACCAGGAGTCTGTCGCGTGGCCGGGCTCAGCTCAAAGCGACCGAATCGGTAGGTAGCAGTCACGACGGCAGGTGACGGCGTGTCAGGAGGAGTGATCGCGCCAAATCTACCCTACTCCAGGCAATTTCAGAACGTTTAAGGCTGGCTAAAGGACTGAAGCTGCGGTTCAGACGGACATTACTACCCAGCAACAACGCGTCATTACCGAGCCAACCTGACCCAGGAGACAACCATGAACGCCAAGCCGACCTTCCCCCGGTCCTCATCGCTCTCGATCACCGTTGCCGCAGCGTTGGCGACGTTCATCGCCATCAGCCTTCTCACCGGCGTCGCGTTTCTGTTCCAGCGTGACGGAGCACCGATGGAGCAGTTAGCCGCCGCCGAGCGCGCCTGCACCCAACACGTCTACGTCTCGGAACGCGAAGCCTGCATGCGCGAATGGCTCGCCGCCGCACATGCGTTTCAACGTCGCCAGCATGTAGCGCCAGGATTCCACAAGCGATTATGGGCTGAACCGGTAGCAAATACGGCGGCATGCGCTGGCTGCGCACCGATTGCCGTCGTTCGTCAGGGCGGACCCATTTGCACGATGGAAACCGCCTCCGTTGTATCACATGAGTAGAGGAGACTGTCATGAGTCTGCATGAGTACACGCAACGTAGTTGCTATGCACTTGGCGCGGCACTCGCTCTTGCCGGGTCCACCGTGCTTGCGGATGCCTCTGCCTCGCAAGTGCCGGTTCCCGAAACCTCGGTGAAGTTGGCGGTTGCCGATAGCACCGCAACGATGCCGGCGGCACCTCGTGCGACAGCGCCGCGCATCTATGCTTCGAGCGAGGCCGGTCTTCGTCGGGCCGCAGCAGAAGGACCCGCGTCGCTGCGTCGTTATATCTTTCGGACCCGGATGATCTACAACTACTACTTCTGGGACTTCGTCACGAAGGGATGATTCGCCAACCGGATAGTGGAATAATCTGTCCAGCTAGGAGCGGCCAGCGCGCGGTGTCGCGCTGGCCGTGCCCGTCTGCCGCGGAATCGATAAGAGGAGTCATGTCGCGCAATGGGCGCAGGCCACCCGGGCGTAGGCTGCGCGGTTAGCTCGACTGGAGCGGCGGCTCGTCCATCAACGCCACCTGCTCGCGCAATTCCAGGATCCGGTCCTGCCAGTAGCGTTGCGTGTTGAACCACGGAAAGGCGACCGGAAACGCGGGGTCGTCCCAGCGCTGACGCGATCCATGCCGAGTAGTGGAGGAGGCGCAGCGTGCGCAGCGCCTCGACCAGGTGCAGCTCGCGCGGATCGAACTCGCCGAAGTCATCGTAACCGCGCAGCACATCGCCCAACTGGCGTGTCATTTCGATACGATCGCCGGAGAGCAGCATCCACAGATCCTGCACGGCGGGACCCGGGCGCGCGTCGTCGAAGTCGACGAAATGCGGGCCGCGCGTCGCGCCGTGCTCGATCCACATCACGTTGCCGGCGTGGCAGTCGCCGTGCAGTCGCAGCGTCCGCACGTCGCCGGCGCGATCGAAGCATCGGCGCGCGCCGTCGAGCGCCAGCGCGGCGATGCTGCGCCACGCGTCGGTGAGATCCGGGGGAATGAGGCCGTGCGTGACGAGCCAGTCGCGCGGTTGCGTGCCGAACGTGCGAATGTCGAGCGCCGGCCGATGCCGGAATGGTTTTCGCCCTCCGACTGCGTGGATGCGCCCGAGAAAGCGACCCATCCATTCCAGCGTGTCCCGATCGCCGAGTTCCGGCGCCCGGCCGCCACACCGCGGGTAGACCGCGAACCGAAAGCGCCCGAACCGGTGCAGCGTGTGGCCGGCGAGCGCGAGCGGTGCGACGACCGGAATCTCCGCCGCGGCGAGCTCGGCGACGAATTCGTGCTCCTCGGCGATGGCCTCGTCGGACCAGCGCCCGGGCCGGTAGAACTTCGCGACCACGGGAGCCGCGTCCTCGATGCCGATCTGGTAAACGCGATTCTCGTAGCTGCCAAGGGCCTGCAGCCGGCCGTCGCCGCGCAGGCCCACCGTGTCGAGCGCGTCGAGCACGTGGTCCGGTGTGAGCTCCGCGTACGGATGCGCCGAGGCAGTCATCGACATCAGTACTCGACCGGGACCGGGTCGAGCGTGCGCCACAGATACCAGGTCGCGACGCTCCGGAACGGCTGCCACGCCGTGGCAAGCTCGTGGATCGCTGCCGGCTTGATGCTTCGGCCGCCGAAGTAATGCAGCGCCACCGCGCGCTGCAGTCCGAGGTCGTCAATCGGCAGCACGTCCGCGCGCAGCTCGTGAAAGATCAGGAACATCTCGGCCGTCCAGCGTCCGATGCCCTTGACCTCGACGAGCGCCGCGATCAGCGCCTCGTCGTCGAGCTTCTTCCACTGCTTCGGATCGAGGGCGCCTGACGCGAAATGCGCGGCAAGATCGCGCAGATACTCCGCCTTGCGTCCGGACAGACCGCAGATGCGCAGCGATGCGACCCCGGCCTCGGCCACGCTGTGCGGATCGAGCCGTGGAAACGCCGTCGACCGCGCTTGCGGGGCGACGGTCGCGACGAAACGCTGCCAGATCGAGTCCGCGGCCTTGACCGAAATCTGCTGGCCCACAATGGCGCGGGCGAGCGTGGTGAAGGGGTCGCTGCGCCGTCGCAGGTGAATTCCGGGATAGGCGCGGATCAGCTTCTTCAGCACGCGATCGCGCCGCGCGAGCGTGCGCGTCGCGTCGTCCCAATAGGCGGGCTTCAACGGGGGGCTCACGCGGTCCTCACCTTTCGGCAGCCTGTTCGGCGGGATGATGATCGGCGGGTCGTGCGTCAGTGGCGCACGGCGCCGATGCGCGGTTGAATTGCATAGAAGGATGGCATCGCCCGGGTGGGGACGAAATGGTACATTACGCCGCCTTCGTTTCCGGGGGTCCGCATGCCCGCGTCGCGCAGGGGAGGGGAGCCGGGACACGCTTCCCGATGGTAACCGGCTGTACCGCGAGCTGATGAGCCCAATTCGTTGCATCGCAATCTGCGGCAACATCGCGGCGTCGATCGCGATCGGCGTCATCGTTGGCGTCATCGGCGCGTTCACCACGCCGGTGCACGCGGCCGACATGAACAAGGTGATCCGCACCGTGTTTCCCGTCGGCGAGGAAGGCTTCGACCCCGCTGCCTCGCACGATCTCTACTCCGGAACCGTCGAGGAGATGATCTTCGAGACGCTGTTCACCTACGATTACCTCGGCCGGCCGGCGAAGGTCGTCCCGCTCACCGCCGAGGCGCTGCCGCAGGTCACCGACGAAGGCCGGACCTATACGATCCGGTTGCGCAAGGGAATTCATTTCACACCGGATCCGGCGTTCAAGGGAGCGAAGCGCGAGCTCGTCGCCGCCGACTATGTCTACTCGCTGATGCGGTTGATGGACCCGAAGATCCGCTCGCCGTGGACGTGGATGCTCGACGGCAAGATCGTCGGGCTGGACGAGCTCGCGGCGGAAGCGAAGAAGACCGGCACGTTCAACTATGCGGCGAAGGTGCCCGGGCTCGAGGCGGTCGACCGCTACACCCTGCGGGTCCGATTGAAGCAGCCGGACTACAACCTGCCGTACGTCCTTGCGCACGGGCCGACTGCCGCTGTCGCGCGGGAAGTGGTCGCCGCGTATGCGGACGCGGGCGGCCGCGTGATGTCGAATCCAGTCGGCACCGGCCCTTACCGGCTCGAGAAGTGGATTCGCTCGTCGAAGATCTTCCTCGAGGCAAACCCGGATTTTCGCGGGTTCGTCTGGGACTTCAACGCCGGCACCGATCCCGAGGACGCGCAGCTCGTCCGCGAGATGAAGGGCAAGAAGATGCCCCAGGTCGGCCGCGTCGAGATCAGCATCATGGAGGAGGACCAGTCGCGGCTGCTGGCCTTCCAGAACGGCGAGCTCGACCTGATGAACATGGAAGGCCCGCTGGCGCCGAAGGTTCTGAACGGCGGGACGTTGACGGCCGACATGCAGAAGAAGGGAGTCAAGCTGTCGCGCCTGGTCGATCCCGAACTCCAGTACCACTACTGGAACCTGACCGATCCGGTGGTGGGCGGACTGTCGAAAGAGAAGATTGCGCTGCGTCGCGCGATGGCGATGTCCTATCCAGTCGACGAGGAAATCAAGGTCGTGCGCAACGGGCAGGCCGTCGAGGCCCAGTTTCCCATTCCACCCGGCGTCGTGGGTCACGATCCCGCCTACCGGTCGAGCGTGAAGTACGACCCGGCGGCCGCGAATGCGCTGCTCGACAAGTTCGGCTACAAGAAGGGCGCCGACGGCTGGCGCACGCTTCCCGACGGCAAGCCGCTCGTGATCCGCTACGCGTCTCGTCCGGACTCGCAGTATCGCCAGATGGACGAGATCTGGCAGAAGTCGCTGAGCGCGATCGGCATCAGGATGGAAGTGCAGAAGGAAAAGTTCGCCGAGCTCCTCAAGATGGAGAAGCAGTGCAAGCTGATGATGCGCACCGCGTCATGGATTGCCGACTATCCCGACGCCGACAACTTCATGCAGCTCATGTACGGCAAGAACGTCCATCAGAGCAACAACGCGTGCGCGGTGATCCCGGAATACGACAAGCTCTACGAGCAGAGCCTGCGGATGCCCGACTCGCCGGAGCGCAACCGGCTGTACCGCGAGATGGCGAGGGTGATCGAAGTCTATGCACCGTGGCGACTCGACATCAGCCGTTACCGCAACATGCTCGTGCAGCCGCGGGTGCTGGGCTTCAAGAAGCATCCGATCCTGCACGCGGAGTGGCAGTACATCGACGTCGCGCCCGAGGCGCGGTAGCGGGAGGAGACCGCAGTGACCGCGTATATCGTTCGCCGGCTGTGGCAGATGGTCCCGACGATGCTCGGGGTGATCCTGCTCGTGTTCGTGCTGTTCAACTGGGTCGGCGGCGACCCCGCGTACGTGCTCGCCGGGAAGATCTCGAACCAGGAGCAGATCGACAACATCCGGCGCCAGCTCGGCGTCGACCAGCCGTTCTGGGTCCAGCTCTGGATCTTCATCAAGCAGGTGCTGACCGGCGATTTCGGCGCGTCCTGGAGCACCAACGAACCGGTCTCGCACATTCTCGCGACCCGGCTCGGTCCGTCGCTGACGGTGCTGGGGCCGCTGCTCGTCCTCGACACGCTGTTCGCGATCGGCCTGGCGCTCGCCGTCGCGTATGTGCGCGGGTCGCTGACCGACCGGCTGGTGATGATCGTGTGCACGATCGGGCTGTCGATCTCGGTGCTCGTCTACATCATCGTCTTCCAGTACTTCTTCGCCTACAAGCTCGGCTGGTTTCCGGTGCAGGGCTGGGGCAACAGCTTTCGCGAGAACCTGTTCGTGTTCTCGGCGCTGCCGATCCTGATCGGGCTCACCGTCAGCATCGCGCCGAACCTGCGGCTCTACCGGACCTTCTTCCTCGACGAGATCAACCAGGATTACGTGCGCACCGCGCGGGCGAAGGGATTGTCCGAGAACCGGATCATGTGGATCCACGTGTTGCGCAACGCATCGATTCCGATCATCACCCATCTGATGGCCGGCCTGCCGGGTCTCCTGCTGGGCGCCTTCCTGATCGAGCGCTTCTTCTCGATCCCCGGTATCGGGCGCGAGGTGATCCTCGCCGTCGAGCGTTCGGATTTCCCCGTGATCAAGGCGCTCACCGTCTACGTCGCGTTCGCGACGATGGCGTCGAATCTGCTGGCCGACCTCATGTACAAGGCGGCGGACCCGCGCGTCCAGCTCAAGTGACGGGGACGGCGATGGCGAACGACACGACGCTTGACCGCCCGCTGCGCACCGCGCGCGAAATCCCGCACACGGTTTCGCCCGGTCTCTGGGCGCTGGCCTGGAAGCGCCTGAAGTCCGACCACGTGGGAATGGTCTCGCTGGCGATCGTCGCGGCGTTCGTCGCCCTGATGATCGCGTCGGGGCTGGGGCTCGTCGCCCGCGACTGGGCGAAGGAGATCGGCGTCAATTACGCGCCGCCATCGTTCATCGGCGCCGACACCGAAGGCGGCCTGGCGGTGGCCCCGGCCACGCCGGCTGCATCGTCGGCGCCCGCCGTCGAACACAAGTCGGACATCGTCGACCCGCTTGCCGAGGAGATGGCCGCAATCAGGGGCGAACAGAAGCCGGCCGGGGCGAGGCTGCGGGCGCCGCGCCGGCCGCCGGCGAATCCGACAAGTCGGTCGACCCGCTCGCCGATGTGCTGGCGGAAATCCGGAAGGACGCCAAGCGCACGGGGACCGAAGCAGCGGAGGCGCGCTCGTCGACGCTGCCGCTGGGCGGCGACAAGTGGGGCCGCGATGTCCTGAAGAAGACGATCAAGGGCTCCGAAACGTCGATCTTCGTCGGGCTCGCCGCAGCGGCGGTCGCCACGCTCCTCGGCACGCTGTTCGGCGCGGTGGCCGGGTATTACGGCAAATGGGTCGACGACGCGTTCAACTGGTTCTACAGCGTTCTCAACGCGATTCCGTTCCTGCTGCTGATCCTCGCGGTCGCCGCGGTGCTGCAGCAGAAGGGAACGTTGACGATCATCCTGATCCTGGGGCTCACCGGCTGGACCGGCACCTTCCGGCTGATCCGCGGCGAATACCTGAAGCACAAGGCACGGGAGTACGTCCAGGCGGCCGACGCGATCGGCGCGTCGAACGCGCGCCGGATGTTCGTCCACATCTTTCCCAACATAAGCCATGTGGTGCTGGTGCAGCTGTCGATCTACACCGTGGGCTTCATCAAGGCCGAGGTGATCCTCTCGTTCCTGGGCTTCGGCGTTCCGGTCGACGTCGTGTCGTGGGGCTCGATGCTGAACGAGGCACAGAACGAGCTGATCCTCGGCAAGTGGTGGCAGCTCGCGGCCGCGGGCACGGCGATGGCGGTCCTGGTCACTGCGTTCAGCCTCTTCACCGACGCGCTGCGCGACGCCCTCGATCCGAAGCTCAAGGGACTTGCGGGCGCGTGATGGAGAAAACGGACATGGAACCCCTCGTCAGCGTCCGCAACCTCCGGATCGCGTTCCGGCTCGACCGCCACCACGACGTTCGAGGCGGTGAAGGGCGTCTCGTTCGACATCCCGAAGAACGCGACCGTCGCGCTGGTCGGCGAATCGGGCAGCGGCAAGTCGGTGACGGCGCTGGCGATCCTCGGCCTGCTGCCGCCCGAGAACTCGATCGTCGATCCGTCGAGCGAGATCCTGTTCGGCGGCCGCAACGTCGTCGAATTGTCGACGAGCGACCTGCGGGCGCTGCGCGGCGCGGAGATCTCGATGATCTTCCAGGAGCCGATGACGTCGTTGAATCCGGTGTTCACCGTCGGCTACCAGCTGGCCGAGGTGCTGCGCCTGCACATGGGCAAGACGCCGGCGCAGGCGCGCAAGCGTGCGATCGAGCTGCTGGACGAGGTCGGCATCCCCGATCCGGAATACAAGGTCAACGCGTATCCGTCGCAGATGTCGGGCGGCCAGCAGCAGCGCGTGATGATCGCGATGGCGATCGCCTGCGAGCCGAAGCTCCTCATCGCCGACGAGCCCACGACGGCACTCGACGTGACGATCCAGAAGCAGATCCTCGACCTGATCGCCGCCTTGCAGAAGAAGCGCCAGATGTCGGTGCTGTTCATCACCCACGACCTCGCGGTGGTCGGCGAGATCGCCGACCATGTCGTCGTGATGCGCAACGGCGAGATCCGGGAGCAGGGCGCGGCGCAGCGCGTATTCGAGGAGCCGCGCGACTCCTATACGCAGGCGCTGCTGCAATGCCGGCCGCGGCTCGACCGGCGGCCGGTGCGGCTGCCGGTGATCGAGGATTTCATGGACGGCGGCGCGCACGCGATGAACCTGACCGAGCGCCGCCGCGGCATTGCGTCGACCGACGCGATCATCCTCGACGTCAAGGGCCTCGGCAAGGACTTCTATTCGCGCGAGGGGTTGTTCGGGCGGCGCAAGTTCGAGGCGGTCAAGGACGTCTCGTTCCGGCTGCCGAAGGGCAAGACGCTGGGACTGGTCGGCGAGTCCGGGTCGGGCAAGACGACGGTCGGGCTGACGCTGATGCGTCTGCACGACGCGTCGGCCGGCGAGGCCGTCTTCGAGGGCAGGGACATCCTGTCGATGTCGCAGAAGGAATTCATGCCGTACAAGCGGCGCATCCAGATCATCTTCCAGAATCCGTATGCGTCGCTGAACCCGCGCTTCACCGTCGGGCACATCCTGACCGAGCCGATGAACATCCACGGCATCGGCGCCACCGCGCAGGAGCGCACCGAGCTCGCGTTCGAACTGCTGGCGAAAGTCGACCTGCCCGAGGTGTCGTTCTACAAGTACCCGCACGAATTCTCGGGCGGGCAGCGGCAGCGGATTGCGATCGCGCGTTGCCTCACGATGAAGCCCGACATCCTGATCTGCGACGAGTCGGTGTCGGCGCTCGACGTGTCGGTGCAGGCACAGGTGCTGAACCTGCTCCAGGACCTGCAGGACGAGTTCCAGCTTTCGTACATCTTCATCTCGCACGACCTCGCCGTCGTCAAGTACATCGCCGACGAGATCATGGTGATGAGCGAGGGGAGGATCGTCGAGATCGCGAACTCCGACGAGATCTATCGGCACCCGCGCGAGGCGTATACGCAGCGGCTGCTGGCGTCGATCCCGAGGGGCTGGCAGGGCGCTCACCCGAGTGCGGCCGGCACCTGACCGGGCGGCACGCGCGCAGCTACGGCTGCGTGCGCATTGGCGACTTCTTGGTGACAGTTGCGCCGAGATTCGCGCCCCTTCACGCGCGGCAACTTGACGCAGGTCAACGCTCACCGCGCCGGACAGGCGTCCCATTAATCCTGGGATGCGGCTTGCGCGCCGCTGCGGGTCCGGGTGACCGGCCGACGGCTTCGCCGCGATTCCCGGATTCGTCGCAAAGGAGAACGATCATGAGAGCCGAAGCGCAGGTCGTCGTTCGTCGGTCGTTCCGCAGGGCACGGGAATGCTCGTCGATGGCGATCGTTCTCGCCCTGGCGGTTGCGGTCATCCCGGAAAATGCCGTGGCCCAGAGCGGCGGGCGCAGCGGCAAGGACGTCGTCGACACGCTGTGCATCGCCTGCCACGGAAGCGGCGCGAGCGGCGCACCCAGGATCGGCGACAACAAGGCCTGGTCCAAGCGCGCGGCACAGGGACTCACGAGCCTGACGCAACATGCGCTGCAAGGCATCCGGCAAATGCCGTCGCACGGGGGCAATCTCAATCTGACGGATATCGAAATCGAGCGCGCGATCACGTACATGGTCAACCAGTCGGGCGGACACTGGACCGAGCCGGTGAGCCGGACTCCGCGTGCGGAGCGCAGCGGCGAGCAGGTGGTGCAAGCCCAGTGCGCCAAATGCCACGAAACGGGAGTCGGCGGCGCGCCCAGGATCGGCGATCGCATCGCATGGCTGCCGCGACTGAAGCTGGGGCTCGATTCCCTGATTCGTTCGGCGATCAACGGGCATGGCGGGATGCCCCCGCGCGGCGGAGCGGCCGATCTCACCGATCCGGAAATGCGCAGCGCGGTCGTCTACATGTTCAACGCGGGCACGGTTTCCACGAAAGGCGCTTCCCCCGCGAAAGTCGCAGCGGGCAGCGACTACAGGATTGCCGACGGCACGACGATCTACTTTGGCGTAGTTCCGGCCGATACCATTCGCGGCCGCCCGAAGGATTATCCGCAAAGCGAGTACGGCGTCGTGCCGCAAAGCCCTCAGCAGTATTTCGTGACCGTCGCATTGTTCGACGCCAACAGTGGCCAGCGAATCAGCGACGCGGGCGTGCGAGCGCGCGTTTCGACCGCGACGGGGGCCGGACCCGAGAAGGTATTGGAGCCGATGACCATTGCAGGGTCACAGACCTTCGGGAGCTATTTCGCGATGGGGGGATCGGGGACCTACACGATCAATGTGCAGATCAGGCGGCCCGGCATGCCGGATCCGATCCAGGCGCAGTTCCCGTACACGCATCAATGAAGCGGCGTGCCGCGCGGGTCTCCACCGCGCTCCCAGTCAGCGGCGTCATCGCGGCATACTGGGATTCGGCGCGATTCGTCCGGCGGGCCTTTCAGTTGCCGGCATATCCTGCCGCTGCGCGGATTACGGGCAGCGCGGCAGATGTTTACTCAACTACGCCCAGTACGCTTGAGGTTGCTAACATCGGCGCAGCGTCGATTGGTCAGAGGAGCCCCGCATGAGAATTCGCCCATGGTTCAACGTAGCCTGCGGTGTCGCGCTCGTCGCAAACTCGATCGTGACCGCTGCCCAGGCTGGCGCGCCTGACGTCGTGACCGAGCGAGAGGGCCTCGTGAAGGTCAAGTCGAAGGTCTTCGACGACGTCACGGTGCGTCCTGGCACCGATTTTCGCGGCTATACGAAGGTCATGCTCGATCCGACGCAGGTTGCGTTCGCGAATGGCTGGATGAAGGAATTCAACCCGCCGCGCGTTGACTTCACGCGCAGGACCACCGTCGAGGACGCCGAAGAGATCGCGCAGGAAGCGCGCACGGGCTTCGGCGAAATCCTCGCGACCGCGTTCCGGAGTGCCGGCTACGAGGTCGTCGCGGCTCCGGGGGCGGAGGTCCTCGCGCTGTCGCCGCGGGTGATCGACATGTACATCAATGCTCCGGAAAGCGTGACGACGTCGCTGCGCACGCGTGTCTACACGACCGAGGCGGGGGAAGCGACGCTTGCGCTCGATGTCCGCGATTCCATGACCGGTTTGCTGCTCGGGCGTATCGTCGATCGCCGGATCGCGGGCGACCGGAGCGGCTTCCGGCCCAGCATCACGTCGACCGTTTCGAACCGCTTCTATTTCGAGCGCCTGTTCGACGCCTGGGCGGGGAGCTGCGTCGAGGGCCTCGACGCGTTGAAGGCGCGCTCGCCCGTGGTGGTCGCCGCGCCGACGCAAAAGCCATAGCGGGCCGCCCGGGCTCCGCCGGGGAACGCTCACCGTTGCGCGCCGGGATGCCGGGCCCCCGGCTGCCCGGATTCGCCGGAGGCCAGGGCGTCCAGCGCGCCGCCGAGCACGCGGACGATGCGCCAGTCCGGCAGGACCGTGGCACCCAGCGAGCGATAGAACTCGATCGCGGAGGCATTCCAGTCGAGCACTGCCCACTCGAAGCGACCGCAGCCGCGGTCGCGGGCGATCCCGGCGAGCGCACGAAGCAACTGCTGCGCACAGCCCTGCCGACGGTACGCCGGCTGCACGAAGAGGTCCTCGAGCCAGATTCCGCGGCGACCGAGAAAAGTGGAGAAGTTGTGGAAAAAGAGCGCAAAGGCAGCGGGAACTCCGTCTTTGCAGGCAATGAGCACCTCGGCCGCCGGCTGCGGCCCGAAGAGCGCATCCGCGAGATCGGTCTCCGTCGCCGTCCTCAGGTGCTCGAGCTTTTCGTAGGCCGCGAGCGCGCCGATCATCGCGTGCAGGGCCGGCACGTCGTCGGGCCGCGCGGCACGGATCTCGAACGCCGACGAGGCTCACTCATCCGACCCGGCGTCCGAGAATGGCGAGATCGCGCTCGATGCCGTCGAGTTCCGCCACGCGTGGAAGCCGGCCCCATGTGGCGAATCCGGCCGACTCGAACAGCGCGATCGACGGTGCGTTGTGCGCGAACACAAAGGCGAGTACGGTGCGGATCCGAAGGGCCGGCGCGGCGGCAAGTGCGTGGGCGAGAAGGGATTTTCCGATCCCTTGCCGCCGTGTTGCCGGGTGGGTATAGACCCCGACCTCGACGGTCGCCGCGTATGCCGGGCGGCCATAGAACGAGCGCAGCGAGAGCCAGCCCCGCACGACCTCAGTCGCCGCGTCGGTAAGCACCCACAACGGGCGAGATGACGGGTCGAAGTCGGAATACCAGGCTTTGCGCGCGGCGACGGTGACCGGCTCGGTGTCGGCGGTAGCCATCCGTCCCGGGATTGCCGCGTTGTAGATCGCGACAATTTCAGGCAGATCGGCGGGCCGGGCGTGGCGAATGCGCATGGGTTTGCGGAACCGGCCCGCTCGCGGCGGCGCGGTCGGCCCATGCGGCGCCCGCGATCCGATTCGCGACGAGCTTGGCGTGGGAATTACTGGCCGAGGCGCGCGTTGATCCGATCGAGTTTCGCCGCATAGAAGGCGTGGCTTTCCCGCGTCGTGCTGACGTCGATCGCCTTCGCCAGATGCGCGCGCGCCTGGTCGATTTCGCCGAGATCGGCGTACGCGACGGCAATCCAGAAGTGGAGCTCGGGATTGTGGGGCGCGCGGTCGATCTCCTTCGCGAGCAGGTCACGCGCCGCCTTGGAATCTTTCGCGCGCAGTGCGGCCATTGCCCGGTCATAGAAACCGAAGGGCGGATCGGGCTCGATTTGCTCCAGCCTTCGGGCGAGGACTCTCGACTCCGCGACCCGACCGAGGTCGTCGAGAACCGCGATCAGGTTGGACATGACGCGGGTGTTCTGCGGTTCGCGCGCGAGGGCATAGGCCAGCACGCGCTCCGCCTCCGCCGGATTGCCGTGACGCTTGTAGATGACGCCCAGCGTGTTGTAGGAACTCAGGAATCCGGGATCGCGTTGGATCGCAGCCCGCGCCCACCAATACGCGTCATCCAGTTGCCGTCGAGCGATCGCCTCGGCTGCCCGGTTGTTCATGTACATCGCGACGATGGTGTCCTCGCCGATGACTTGCGCACGGAGGCCATGGGTGTCGGGCGGAGGCAGAAAATCGATCGTCAGGTCGCCCTCGTCGCGTCGGAATCGGGCGTGGTATGGATGCATCCCGAGGGTCAGGTTGACGTGCCCGATGAAGAAATCCATGTCGCCGCTGCGATTCCACGTGTCCTCGATCATCACCCGCCGGTACTGGACCGGCAATCCCATCTCCTTGGCGAAAGCGGCCGTCATGATCACCAGGGAAAGGCAATTGCCGGAGCGCGCGTCGAACGCCTGCGCCGCATTGCGGGTCATGGTCGTGTCGTAGTCGAGCTTGAGCTGGCCCTTGCTGTAGAGCGCGTCGAAAAGTCCCAGCTGGCTGCCCCTCGCGCGCGCCCTGGCGGCGATCTCCACCGTCAGATAGCGCTTCATTGCGTCGCTGAGCGCAAATACCTCGCCGGCATCGATCCGCGCCGACGCGGCGTCGAACAATTGATCGTTGAAAAGACGGTCGGGCCCGTGCGCGACCGGGGCGATCGTGCAGCCCGCGAGCACGATGGAAACCACGATGGAAGCCAGCAAGACCGCCAAATTCCTCATCGGGCGCCTCCTTTCCCCGTGCAGCCGTTTGCAGAGGCGGGCGGGATCCGGCCCGCCCCGGTGCAACGATTGGTGCAACGATTCATTCTATGCCCAAAGCCCGTGCAACACGTGCCAGAGGGCCTTACGCGAGAAGGCCATCCGACCGGGTTGCCGACGAGACGAATTCATGCGGCAGGCGACGTTACCAGGCCGCAGGCGGCGACGACCCGCGGCCGATAGTTGTCGACCACAATTCCAGTCGTTCGTCACGCCAGCGAAGGCCGGGATCGGAGTAGTGCTGCAACGCACCTGCTGGGCCTTCGCCAGATGTTGCCGCACCGCACAACGAAGTGCTCGCGGCAGCCGACGATCCGGGAGCCAAGACGCGCGCCGATTGCGGCATTTCTGGGCAAATCAGCGGCTTGCGCTGCGCGCCTTGGTCAGTGACAACAAATTTGCAACAATTTCGACACGATCATCGCGACATCCGCGAGTTTTCGTTGCCGCCGCAAATCGCGTTACGGTAGTGTCGCAACTGCTACCGGCAGCGGCGAACGGCCCAGGGCTGCGTGAAGATCCTGGAACCTTCGCCGACGGGAACTCGAACTCAATGAAATCCATACCATGGGGGGGGCTTGACATGTCGCCAAGAATGAAAGCATTGCCGCTTGCGGTTGCGCAGTTGATCGCCAGCGGTGCCATTTCCGTCGTCGCGATGGCGCCGGCCATCGCGCAGACTCCGTCCGCGGGCGTCACCGCCCCGACCGGGACGCCGAGCGGTCAGCCCATCCGGATCGAGGTCACCGGTTCCAACATTCCCCGCACCGACACGGAAACCCCGAGCCCGGTCCAGGTGCTGACGGCGGAGGACCTGGCCCGTTCCGGCTACACGACGGTGAGCGAGGTGCTGCGCGACGTCACCGCCAACGGCCACGGCCTGCTGAGCCAGGGCTTCGACGGCGCGTTCGCGGGCGGTGCGAGCGGCGTGGCGCTGCGCGGCCTGGGGTGGGCGCGACGCTGGTGCTGGTCGACGGCCGGCGCATGGTGGGGTATCCGTTCGCCGATGACAATCAGCACATGCTCGTCAACACCTCCAGCATCCCGTTCTCGGCGATCGAACGGATCGAAATTCTGCTGGACGGTGCGTCCGCGATCTACGGGTCCGACGCGATCGGCGGCGTGGTCAACTTCATCCTGAAGAAGTCCTATACAGGTACCGGCGTCACCCTCGAGGGAGGGAGCACCTTCAAGGGTGGCGGAACGACTTGGCACGCGTCGATTGCCCAAGGCTTCGGAGATGCCGGGGGTCCGGCGAGCGGGTACTTGGTGGCCGAACTTCGCCACCAGAACGCGGTCAGGCTAGAGCAGCGTTCGGGCGATGCTCTCAATTTCGATTGGAGATCGGTCGGCGGCGTCGACCTGCGTCCCGGCGCAAACGCCCCTTCCGGCCTCCCGTCCACCCCTTATGTGAATGGAGCACCATACCTCTTTCGTCAGGGCGGCAATACCGCGAACCCGGCTGATTACGCCTTTCTGAACGCCAACTGCGATTTCACGAGGCTGAGAGCCGGCCAGTGCCTGTATACCGACACGTGGTCGGTGATCCTGCCCGAAACGCAGAACGTGAATCTCTTGGGCCGCTTCAATGGAAAGCTGGGCGACAACTGGTCGTTTACGCTGGACGGCTCCTACTTCTACAGCGAAGCCACGAACCCGTTGAACCAGGCGGCCGCGCGGCCGCAAGGGACCTACGGAGGAAACGTAGCGTTCGGTCCGGGGGTGCCAGTCACCATCCTGAACGCGATTAGTCTCACCCATCCCCTGGTGGGTTCCGGGTCCCCGCATCCTATCCCGGCAATCCGTTTGGCGTTCCAGCCTTTGTCCGGGCGGTGCTACCCGATAGTACGGGCCAAGAGAATCACTTCGAAACCGGAACGACGCGCCTCGTGGCCCAGTTGAATGGCATGTATTCCGACTGGGACATCAATGTTGCCGGCGGCTACACGCAGGCGCGGAGACGGTCACGCGCACCAACTACGTCAACTATAACAATTGGATCATCGCATTGAACGACCCGGTCAACCCGTTCAAGCTGACGGGAGGCAACAGCGCTGCCGTGATGAACTTCGTGGCGCCGCCAGTCACGAACGTCGCCACGAACGAACTGAGCTTCATCCAGGCCGTCGTGTCGCGTGACCTCATGAAGCTCGATGG
>CAWAOF010000026.1:0-87217 GCA_963783525.1 uncultured beta proteobacterium | reverse complement strand
ATCTCATCACGCGCGGCGTGACCGAACCGTACCGGATGTTCACGTCGCGCGCGGAATACCGGCTGCAGCTGCGCGAGGACAACGCGGACCTGCGGCTCACCGAGCGCGGGCGCGAGCTTGGCGTCGTCGACGATGCGCGATGGGACGCCTTCGCCCGCAAGCGGGACGCCGTGGCGCGGGAGCTCGAGCGGCTCAAGTCCACGACCGTGAATCCGGCGACCCTCGCGGCGCACGAGGCCGGGCGCGTTCTCGGGCAGCCGATCGAGCGTGAATATTCGCTGACCGACCTGCTGCGCCGGCCGGGCGTCACGTACGCGGCGCTGATGACGCTCCCGGGTGCCGGCGATGCCGTGGCCGATCCGATCGTCGCGGAGCAGGTCGAAGTCGCCATCAAGTACGCCGGCTATATCGACCGGCAGCAGGAGGAGATCGCGCGCCACCGCGCGCTCGAGACGCTGCGCCTGCCGCCCGACCTCGACTATCGGACCGTGCGCGGCCTCTCCGCCGAGGTGCAGCACAAGCTCGATCTGCACAGACCCGAAACGATCGGCCAGGCGGCGCGCATTTCCGGTGTGACTCCGGCGGCGATCTCGCTCCTGCTCGTACATCTGAAGCGCGGCCTCGCTGCGACGTCGGCGGACGCGCCGAGTCCGCCCGCGCGGCCGCCGGATGCGAGGCGATCCGCATGAGCGCCGCCGGGCCGTCCCAAGGCGCGAATTGCTCCCTCTCGGAGGGACGGCGCGCAGCGCCAAGGGTGCACCTATGAGTACGGTAACGGGTCTCGGGGAGGGTCTGCGGCAGCTCGCGCAGGCTGGCGTGACGCTCCCAACGGGCGCAGGCGAAAAGCTCGCCCGCTACCTGGAGCTTCTCGCCGAGTGGAACCGCACCTACAACCTGACGGCCATCCGCGAGCCCGAGCGGATGGTCACGCATCACGTGCTCGATGCGCTCGCGGTGCTGCCGCATCTACCCGACGCTGACGCGCGACCCGGCCTGCGCCTGCTCGACGTCGGCAGTGGCGGCGGCGTGCCCGCCATACCGCTCGCGATCGCGCGTCCCGCGTGGCACGTCGTCGCACTCGACAGCAGCCACAAGAAGGGCGCGTTCCTGCAGCAGGTGGCGATCGAGCTCCCCCTCGCGAACGTCGAGGCGGTGGTCGCGCGCGTCGAGGATTACGCGCCGGCGGCGCCCTTCGATGTCGTGATCTCGCGGGCGTTCTCGGACCTCGCGACGTTCGTCGAAACGAGCGCGCGCCATCTTGCCGAGGGTGGGCGGCTCGTCGCGATGAAAGGCGTCTATCCGGACGAGGAAGTCGCGCAACTGCCGGGCGGCTTCCGCGTGGTCGCCACGCCGGCCCTCGCGGTCCCGGGCTCGACGCGGAAAGGCATCTGATCGTCGTGGAGCGCGCATGACCAGGATCATCGCGGTCGCGAACCAGAAGGGCGGCGTCGGCAAGACCACGACGGCCGTCAACCTCGCCGCGAGCCTCGCGGCGATGAAGCGACGCGTGCTGCTCGTCGACCTGGACCCGCAGGGCAACGCCACGACCGGCGCCGGCATCGACAAGCGCGCGCTGGCGGCCACCGTGTATCACGTGCTGCTCGGCGAAAAGAAGATCGCCGACGTGCGCGTCGCGTCGCCGACGGGCGGCTTCGACATCGTGCCCGCCAACCGCGAGCTCGCCGGCGCCGAGGTCGAGCTGGTCGACCTGCCGGAGCGCGAGACGCGGCTCAAGGATGCGCTCGCGGAGGCGCTGCGGCAGATGCGCTCGGCCATCTCCGAAGTCGCGCCCGACTACGATTTCATCCTCCTCGACTGCCCGCCGTCGTTGTCGCTGCTCACGCTGAACGGGCTCTGCGCGGCCGATTCGGTGCTCATTCCCATGCAGTGCGAGTACTACGCGCTGGAGGGGCTGTCCGATCTCGTGCAGACATTGAAGAAGGTGCGCGCGCACCTCAACCCGCGGCTCGAGATCGAAGGGCTGCTGCGCACGATGTTCGACCCGCGCAACACGCTTGCCCTCAATGTCGCAGCCGAGCTCGAGAAGCACTTCGGCGACAAGCTCTACCGCACGGTGATTCCGCGCAACATCCGGCTCGCCGAGGCGCCGTCCCACGGCATTCCGGCGCTGTTCCTCGACCGGACCTCGAAGGGCGCGCAGGCGTATCTCGCGCTCGCCGGCGAGATGCTGCGGCGGATGGAAGCGGCTGCTGCGGCCGCGCGCCGATCCGGCGGCGGTGCCGGCGTGATGCGCGCGTGGAGTGAGAGGCGGCGATGATTCGACCCAAGGGACTAGGACGCGGCCTCGACGCGCTGCTCGCGGGCGAGGACGAGGCGGCGCGAAGGACGCGCTGCAGGCGCTCGCCGATCGACCGGGTGCAGGCCGGGCAAGTACCAGCCGCGCACGCAGATGGACGAGGCGGCGCTCGACGAGCTCGCGGCGTCGATCCGCGAGCACGGGGTGATGCAGCCGATCCTCGTGCGGCCCGTCGAAGGCGGGCGCTTCGAGATCGTCGCCGGCGAGCGCCGGTGGCGCGCGGCGAAGCGCGCGGGCCTCGCCGAAGTGCCGGCGCTGGTGAAGGCGGTTCCGGATCAGTCGGCGCTCGCGCTCGCGCTGATCGAGAACATCCAGCGCGAGGACCTGAACCCGCTCGAGCAGGCGAACGGAATCGCGCGCCTGATCGACGAATTCGGCATCACGCACGACGCCGCGGCGAAGGCCGTCGGCCGCTCGCGCAGCGCGGTCACCAACCTGCTGCGCCTGCGCGAGCTCGCGAAGCCGGTGCAGGCGTACCTGATGGACGGGCGACTCGACATGGGCCACGCGCGCGCCCTGCTCGCGCTGCCCGCCGGACAGCAGACGGCCGCCGCGGCGCGAGTGGTCGCGCAGGGCCTGTCGGTGCGCGAAACCGAGCGGCTCGTGCACCAGTTCGCGCACCCGGGCCGGCGGCAGGTGACGCACCACGCCGCGCGCCGCGGATCCGGACCTCGCGCGGCTGCAGAACGAGCTCGCGGAAACGCTCGGCGCCAAGGTGACGATCGACGCCGAAGGCCCGCGGCTCGGGCAGGATCGTCATCGCCTACTCGAGCCTCGAACAGCTCGACGGAATTCTCGCCAAGCTGCGCTGAGGTCCGGAGTTTCGGCCCGCGGGGCGGCGTTTGGCGCGCGGTCGAGCGTTCTAGCCCAGCTGCTTCAGCATCGTCTCGGCGTCGGACACTTCGTACTTGCCCGGGGCCTCGATGTTCAGCGCCTTCACGACGCCGTTGTCGACCAGCATCGAAAAGCGCTGGCAGCGCATCCCGAGGCCCTTCGCCGTCAGATCGAGCTCGAGTCCGAGCGCCTTGGTGTAGGCGGCGCTGCCGTCGCCCATCATGCGGATCTTGTCTGCCGGTCTTCTGGTCGCGCGCCCACGCGCCCATCACGAACGCGTCGTTGACCGACATGCAGATCACCTCGGTCGACGCCCTTGGCCTTCAGCCGCTCGATGTTCTGCACGTAGCTCGGCACGTGCTTCGCCGAGCACGTCGGCGTGAACGCGCCGGGCAGCCCGAAGATCACGACCTTCTTGCCGCGCGTCAGGTCCTCGACCTTGAATTCGTTGGGGCCGAGCGTGCAGCCCGCGGTTTCGACTTCGATGTATTCGGACAGCGTGCCGGCGGGCAGCCTGTCGCCCACTTTGATCGTCATGCGTTCTCCTTGGGGTGCGTTCGGCCGCGACGCGTCGCGGAGAGCGTCCGAGGATTGCAGGCCTTCGCGCCGAATTTCAACCCCACGCGCGTCTTGGTCACGGACGGCTGGCTTGCCGCGGCCGCGTTCTCGCGGTAGCGTTACCGGTTCCAGCCCGGGGAGGACCGCCATGGCAATGCCCAAGAAGACCGCCGCGGCGCCGCGCGCCGCACGACGCTGCTGATCGCGACCCGCAAGGGACTGTGGACGCTCGCCGCAGACGCAGCGCGGCGCACCTGGAAGCTCTCGCGGCCCGCAGTTCCTCGGCCACATCGTCCACCATGCGGTTGCCGACCCGCGTGACGGCAGGACGATGCTCGCCGCGGCGCGCACGGGCCACCTCGGACCGACGATCTTCCGTTCGACCGATCGCGGGCGGACCTGGAAGGAAGCCGCGCAACCGCCGGCCTTCAAGCCGGGGAGCGGGCGCACGGTCGACCACACGTTCTGGCTGACGCCGGGACACGCGAGCGAGCCGGGCGTCTGGTACGCCGGGACGTCGCCGCAGGGCCTGTTCCGCTCGGCCGACGGCGGCGCGACCTGGACCGGCGTCGACGGCTTCAACGAGCATCCGCAGCGCAAGGCCTGGTGCGGCGGCGACCAGGACGGCACGCCGGACGGCCCGAAGCTGCACTCGATCCTGGTCGATCCGCGCGATTCGCGGCATCTGTACATCGGCATGTCGAGCGGCGGCGTGTTCGAATCGACCGACGGCGGGGCCGACTGGAAGCCGCTCAATCGCGGCGTCCGCGCCGACTTCATGCCGCAGCCGGATCCCGAATTCGGGCACGACCCGCATTGCGTGCGGATGCATCCGCGCGGATCCGGACCGGCTCTACCAGCAGAACCACTGCGGCATCTACCGGCTCGACCGCCCGGCCGAGCGCTGGACCGATATCGGCGCGTCGATGCCGAAGTCGGTCGGGCCCGATCGGCTTCCCGCTCGCGCTGCATCCGCGCGACCCGGACACGCTGTGGGTGTTTCCGATGGACGGGACGGACGGTGTGGCCGCGCGTGTCGCCCGGCGGCAAGCCCGCCGCCTACCGGTCCGTCAACGGCGGCAAGACCTGGCAGCGCCAGGCGACCGGATTGCCGAAGGCGCAGGCATGGTGGACGGTCAAGCGTCAGGCCATGACGGCGGACGCGGCGACGACAGTGGGCGTTTACTTCGGGACGACGAGCGGCGAGGTCTGGGGCAGCCGCGACGAGGGTCGGACGCTGGAAATGCCTGGCGCGGCATCTGCCGCACATCTACGCGGTCGAATGCGCCTAGACGGGTTCCCGACCCGGCGCTCGCCCGGCCTCGACTGACCGATGATCGTCCGCATTCCCGGCCTGCTGCGGTCCTATACGGACGGCGCCGATACCGTCGAGCTCGCCGACGGCGCCAACGCTCGCCGACGTGCTGGCGGCGCTCGACGCGCGCTTCCCCGGGCTGCGCTTCCGCATCGTCGACGAGCAGGGCGCGATCCGGCCGCACATCAAGCTCTTCGTCGACGGCGAGCTGGCGCGGGATCTCGCCGTGTCGGCCGCGGGGTGCCGCGAGCTCATGATCGTCGGCGCGCTTTCCGGCGGCTGATCCGCGGCACGCACCCGCGCCGCAATCGCCGCACTGCGACGCAGCATCTTCATTGCGGGCAGAGGTGCGAAAGCCGCTATAATCTCACGGTTTGCTTCCGCCGAAAGCGCCCGACAGCACCGGCTCGCGCGCCCGAGTGATCCCGCCGCTCAAGACCAAACCCATCCGCACCGTCCTCAAGTGGCAGGTCATCGCCACGGCGGTCGTCGCGGCGATCGCGGGGATCTGGGCAGGCGGGCACGGCGCCGTCTCGGCGGTGCTGGGAGGCGCGGTCAACGTGGTGGCCGGCGTCGTGTACGCGTGGCTGCTCGGGTTTCGGCTGGGGGCGACGGCGCGTGCCGGATGCCGGTTCGTCTCTGGTGGCGATGTTCCGGGCGGAGGCGGGCAAGGTCCTGGTGATCGTCGTCGGCCTGTGGCTCGTGCTGTCGACGTACCAGGACGTCGTGCCGGCGGCGTTCTTCGCCGCGTTCGTGATCACGGTGATCGTGTTCAGCATGGCGTTCTTCGTTCGCGACTAGTTCGAATCGACAGGGGTGGGGCTAGTGGCCGCCGAACACCGAACTGACCCCGACCTCGTACATCCAGCACCACCTCACGTTCCTGACGAAGCCGGTCGGCGAGGCCGGCGGCTTCTGGACCGTGCACTGGGACACGCTGGTCACGACCGCGGTCATCGGCGTGCTCGCCTTCGGCTTCCTCTGGCTCGTCACGCGCAAGGCCACGACCGGCGTGCCGTCGAAGACGCAGGCGTTCGTCGAGCTGACCGTCGACTTCGTCAACGACCAGGTCAAGGGCATCTACCACGGCGAGAGCAAGCTCGTCGCGCCGATCGCGCTCACCACGTTCGTGCTCGTGCTGTTCCTGAACGCGATGGACTTCCTGCCCGTCGACATCATGTCGTGGATCTACGAGCACGTGTTCCACCAGCACTACTGGCGCGGCGTGCCCACCGCCGACGTCAACACGACGTTCGCGCTGTCGCTGTCGGTGTTCGCGCTGATGATCTACTACAGCATCAAGGTCAAGGGCCTCGGCGGCTGGATCCACGAGCTCTTCTGCTCGCCGTTCGGCGGCAACCCGCTGCTGTGGCCCTTCAACCTGCTGTTCAACGTCGTCGAGTACGTGTCGAAGCCGCTGTCGCACTCGCTGCGGCTGTACGGCAACATGTACGCCGGCGAGATCATCTTCATGCTGCTCGGCCTGTGGGCCGCGACCGGCGTCGTCGGCGTGGTCTTCGGCGCCGTGCTGAACCTCGGCTGGTCGATCTTCCACATCCTGATCGTCGTGCTGCAGGCCTACATCTTCATGATGCTGACCATCGTCTACATCGCGATGGCGCACGAGCATCACTGACTCCCTCCTCGTTCAACCGTCCAACCCGTCTCGAAAGGAAAGAAAATGGACCCGAAACTCCAACTGCTCGCGATGATCCAGGCCTACACCGGCGTCGGGATCGGCCTCATCATCGGCCTGGGCGCGCTCGGCGCCTGCGTCGGTGTCGGCATCATGTGCTCGCGCTTCCTCGAAGGCGCCGCGCGCCAGCCGGAGCTGATGCCGCAGCTGCAGGCGAAGGTGTTCCTGCTGCTCGGCCTGATCGACGCGTCGTTCATCATCGGCGTCGGTCTCGCGATGCTGTTCGCGTTCGGCAACCCGCTGCTCGCGGTCGTCCGCTAGGGGCCCGTCGCGCAACCCATGACCGGCGGAGGGCAGCCATGAACATCAACCTAACGCTGCTGATGCAGGCCGCGGCCTTTGCCGCGTTCATCTGGTTCACGGCGAAATTCGTCTGGCCGCCGCTGATGCGCGCGATCGACGCCCGCCAGAAGCAGATCGCCGACGGTCTCGCCGCCGGCGAGCAGGGCAGGCAGAGCCTCGCGAGCACGGAGAAGCGGATCGCGGACATGATGGCGGAAGCCAAGGGGCGCAGCTCCGAGATCATCGCGCAGGGCGAGAAGCTCAAGACCGAGACGATCGACGCCGCCAAGGCCCAGGCGAAGGCCGAGGCCGACCGCATCCTCGCCGGCGCCAAGGCCGAGATCGACCAGGAGATCCAGCGGGCGAAGGAGGCGCTGCGCAACCAGGTCGCCGATCTCGCCGTGGCGGGCGCGTCGAAGATCCTGAAGCGCGAGGTCGACGCCAAGGCGCACGCCGATCTCCTCGCCGCGATCCGGCAGCAGCTCTGACGGGCGCGCGATGGCCGAACTGACGACGATCGCCCGGCCCTACGCGGAAGCCGCGTTCCGGATCGCGCGCGAGGCGAACGCGCTGCCGGTCTGGTCGGAGATGCTGCGCTTTCTGGGCGCCATCGCGGCCGACCCGCAGGTGGCCGCGGCGCTCGACAACCCGAAGCTCACCGCCGCCGACAAGGCGGCGCTGCTGCTGTCCATCGGCGGCGAACGGCTCGACGCGACCGGCCGCAACTTCGTCCGCGTGCTGGTCGAGGCCGACCGCGTCGCGGTGCTGCCGCAGATCAGGACGCTGTTCGAGGCGCTGAAGAACGACGCGGACGGCGTCGCCAAGGCGCGGATCGACAGCGCGTTCCCGCTTTCCGACGCGCAGACGGCCGAGCTCATGGCGGCGCTCGAGAAGCGCTTCGGCAGAAAGATCGAGGCGACCGTCAACGTCGACCCGGCGCTCGGCGGCGGCGCGCGGATCACCGTCGGCGACACCGTGATCGACGGCACCATCGAGGCGCAGCTTGCGGCGATGGCCACCCAGTTACGGGCCTAATTTCGAAACTACCGCGTGCCGGCGGCGGCGACGGCCGGTGCGACGCGAGGACACCATGCAGTTGAATCCTTCTGAAATCAGCGAACTGATCAAGAGCAAGATCCAGAACCTGGACACCGGCGCCACCGTGCGCACGCAGGGGACGGTCGTCTCCATCTCCGACGGCATCGCCCGCGTCCACGGGCTCTCCGACGCGATGGCGGGCGAGATGCTCGAGTTTCCCGGCAACACGTTCGGCCTCGCCCTGAACCTCGAGCGCGACTCGGTCGGCGTCGTGATTCTCGGCGCGTACGAGCACATCTCCGAGGGCGACACCGTCAAGTGCACGGGCCGCATCCTGTCGGTGCCGGTCGGCCCGGAGCTGATCGGGCGCGTCGTGAATTCGCTCGGCCAGCCGATCGACGGCAAGGGCCCGGTCACGGCCAAGGAATCGGACGTCATCGAGAAGATCGCGCCCGGCGTGATCTGGCGCAAATCGGTGTCGCAGCCGGTGCAGACGGGCCTGAAGGCGATCGACGCGATGGTGCCGATCGGCCGCGGCCAGCGCGAGCTGATCATCGGCGACCGCCAGACGGGCAAGACCGCGGTGGCGATCGACACGATCATCAACCAGAAGGGCAAGGACCTCATCTGCGTCTACGTCGCGATCGGGCAGAAGGCCTCGTCGGTCAAGAACGTGATCCGCAAGCTCGAGGAGCACGGCGCGATGGACTACACCATCGTCCTCGTCGCCACGGCCTCCGAGTCGGCGGCGATGCAGTACATCGCGCCGTACTCCGGCTGCACGATGGGCGAATACTTCCGCGACCGCGGGCAGGACGCGCTCATCATCTACGACGACCTGACCAAGCAGGCGTGGGCGTACCGCCAGATGTCGCTGCTGCTGCGCCGTCCGCCGGGCCGCGAAGCCTATCCCGGCGACGTGTTCTACCTGCACTCGCGGCTGCTCGAGCGCGCCGCGCGCGTCTCCGAGGAGTACGTCGAGAAGTTCACCAAGGGCGCGGTCAAGGGCAAGACCGGCTCGCTGACCGCGCTGCCGATCATCGAGACGCAGGCGGGCGACGTGACGGCGTTCGTGCCGACCAACGTGATCTCGATCACCGACGGCCAGATCTTCCTCGAGACCGACCTCTTCAACGCCGGCATCCGCCCCGCGATCAACGCCGGCATCTCGGTGTCGCGGGTCGGCGGCAACGCGCAGACGAAGATCATCAAGAAGCTGGGGGGCGGCGTGCGCCTCTCGCTCGCGCAGTACCGCGAGCTCGCGGCGTTCGCGCAGTTCGCCTCCGACCTCGACGAGGCGACGCGCAAGCAGCTGGACCGCGGCCGCCTCGTCACCGAGCTGATGAAGCAGCCGCAGTACGCAGCCGCTGCAGGTCAACGAGATGGCGCGTGACGCTGTTCGCGGTGAACAAGGGCTACTACGACGACGTCCCGGTCGAGAAGGCGCTGGCGTTCGAGGCGGCGCTGCGCGCGTACCTCAAGAGCAAGTACGCGGCGCTGATGGCGAACATCGAAAAGACCAAGGACCTTTCGGCCGACGACGAGAAGGCGCTCACCGCCGCGGTCGAGGACTTCAAGAAGAACGGCGCGTACTGACGTCTGCGGGCTGCCGCGCGCGGCTGTGCGGCGACCCGCGACAAGGACACGAGATGGCAGGCTCCAAAGAAATACGGAACAAGATCAAGAGCGTGCAGAGCACGCGCAAGATCACCAAGGCGATGGAGATGGTCTCGGCCTCGAAGATGAAGAAGGCCCAGGACCGGATGCGCGCGTCGCGGCCGTACGTCGAGCGCGCGCTGCAGATCGCGATGCACATCGCCAAGGCCAACACCGAGTACAAGCATCCGTTCCTCGCGAAACGCGAGACGGTGAAGCGCGTCGGCGCGATCGTCGTCACCACCGACAAGGGCCTGTGCGGCGGCCTCAACACCAACATCCTCCGGCTGGTGCTGAGCGCGCACAAGGAGTGGCGAGGCAAAGGGCTCGAGGTCGACTACTGCGCGATCGGCGGCAGGGGTCTCGGCTTCCTCCAGCGCCTGGGCGCCAACGTGGTGTCGCAGGCGGTGCAGCTCGGCGACCGCCCGCACATCGACAAGCTGGTCGGGCCGGTGAAGGTCCTGCTCGACAAGTACATCGACGGCGACGCTCGACGAAGTGCACGTGTTCTTCACGACGTTCATCAACACGATGAAGCAGGAAGCCCGGCACGGGCACATGCTGCCGATCCCCGAGGAATTCCGGGCGCCGGGCACCGGCGAGGTGCGCAAGGCGGACGCGGCGGCAGGGTCGTGGGACTACATCTACGAGCCGGACGCGAAAGAGCTGCTGGACAGCGTGCTGCGGCGCTATGTCGAGGCGCTCATCTACCAGATGGTCAACGAGAACATGGCCTCCGAGCAGTCGGCGCGGATGGTCGCGATGCGCGCGGCGTCCGACAACGCCGGCACGATCATCGACGAATTGCAGCTCATCCACAACAAGACCCGCCAGGCCGCGATCACCAAGGAACTGGCCGAGATCGTCGGCGGGGCGGCGGCGGTCTAGACCGGCCGCACGAATTGAAGCAACGAAACCTGGGGATGCGAACATGAGTCAAGGAACCATCGTTCAGTGCATCGGCGCGGTCGTCGACGTGGAGTTCGCGCGCAACGAGATGCCGAAGATCTACGACGCCCTCAAGATGGACGAGATCGGGCTGACGCTCGAGGTCCAGCAGCAGCTGGGCGACGGCGTCGTGCGCACGATCGCGCTCGGCAGCTCCGACGGCCTGCGCCGCGGGATGACCGTCGTCAACACCGGCAACCCGATCACGGTGCCGGTCGGCGGCAAGACGCTCGGCCGCATCATGGACGTGCTGGGCCGGCCGATCGACGAGCGGGGCCGGTCGACGCGGAAAAGCAGATGTCGATCCACCGCGACGCGCCGACGTTCGAGGAGCTGTCGCCGTCGCAGGAGCTGCTCGAGACCGGCATCAAGGTGATCGACCTCTGCTGCCCGTTCGCCAAGGGCGGCAAGGTGGGCCTGTTCGGCGGCGCCGGCGTGGGCAAGACCGTCACGATGATGGAGCTCATCAACAACATCGCGACCGCGCACTCGGGCCTGTCGGTGTTCGCCGGCGTCGGCGAGCGCACGCGCGAGGGCAACGACTTCTACCACGAGATGATCGAATCCGGGCGTCGTCAACAAGGACGATCTCGGCAAGTCGAAGGTGGCGATGGTCTACGGCCAGATGAACGAGCCGCCGGGCAACCGGCTGCGCGTCGCGCTGACCGGCCTCACGATCGCCGAGATCTTCCGCGACGACGGCCGCGACGTGCTGCTGTTCATCGACAACATCTACCGCTTCACGCTGGCCGGCACCGAGTGCTCGGCGCTGCTCGGCCGGATGCCCTCCGCCGTGGGCTACCAGCCGACGCTGGCCGAGGAAATGGGCCGGCTGCAGGAGCGGATCACGTCGACCAAGACCGGCTCGATCACCTCGATCCAGGCCGTCTACGTGCCCGCCGACGACCTGACCGACCCGTCGCCGGCGACGACCTTCGGCCACCTCGACGCGACCGTCGTGCTGTCGCGCGACATCGCCTCGCTCGGCATCTATCCTTCGGTCGATCCGCTCGACTCGACGTCGCGCCAGATCGACCCGCACGTGATCGGCGAGGAGCACTACAACACGACCCGCGCGGTGCAGTCGGTGCTGCAGCGCTACAAGGAACTGCGCGACATCATCGCGATTCTCGGCATGGACGAGCTCTCGCCCGAGGACAAGCTGGCCGTGGCGCGGGCGCGCAAGATCCAGCGCTTCCTGTCGCAGCCGTTCAGCGTCGCCGAGGTGTTCACCGGCTCGCCGGGCCAGTACGTGTCGCTGAAGGACACGATCAAGGGCTTCAAGATGATCGTCGACGGCGAATGCGACGCGCTGCCCGAGCAGGCGTTCTACATGGTCGGCACGATCGAGCAGGCGTTCGAGAAGGCGAAGACGCTGCAGTGAGCGAGGTGCCGCGCGGCGATTCGCCGCACCCGTCACGACAGGCTCCCCACCATGGCCAACACCATCCACGTCGACGTCGTCAGCGCCGAGGAGCAGATCTTCTCCGGCGAGGCGGAATTCGTCGTCCTTCCCGGCGTCCTGGGCGAGCTCGGCATCTATCCGCGGCACACGCCGCTGCTGACGCAGATCAAGCCCGGCGCCGTGCGCATCAAGATCCCCGGCCAGCGACGAGGAAGAGCTGGTGTTCGTCCAGGGCGGGTTCCTCGAGGTCCAGCCGACGCGCGTGACCGTGCTCGCCGACACCGCGATCCGCGCGAAGGACCTGGACGAGGTCGCGGCGGTCGCGGCGAAGAAGGCCGCCGAGGAAGCGATGCAGAACAAGACCTCGCGCGAGGAGATCGCGCAGGCCGAAGGCGAGCTCGCGGTCGCGATGGCGCAGCTCGCAGGCGATCCGCAAGATGCGCCACCGCGCCTGACCTCGCCCTTCGGCGGGGACGAAGGGCGGCGTGCGGCCGCCCTTTTTGTTTGTCGGCGGACAAGGCGCGCGCGCCCCCGCCGGAGTACGCTTGATCGCGGGCGATCGATCGACGCGAGGACCATGAACGACTTCACCAACCGCACGTTCGACGAAATCGAGGTCGGCGTCGAGCGGTCCGTGTCGCGCACGCTGACGGCGACCGACGTCGAGGCGCTGGCGCTTGCCGCCGGCGACGTCGAGGGCTTTCACATCGAAGGCGGCGGCCTCGAGCGACCGGCTGTCCGCGCAGGGCGCGGCGGCGATCGCGCTGATCGCCGGGCTCCTCAATCGCCGCCTGCCCGGGCCCGGCAGCGCGATCGTCGGCCCGCGTTCCACTACGCCGGGACCTGCCACGTCGGCGACACGCTGACGGCGACCGTGACGGCGAAGCGCAAGCTGCGACGAGGGCCACCGGATCGAGTTCGCGTGCCGGTGCGTGAACCAGAACGGCGAGGTCCTCGTCGACGGCGATCGCGACGGTCGCGGCGCCGATCGCGACGCATCGCGTACGCCAATGTGGCGACGCCGGAGATCGTCCTGCGCCGCAACGACGGCTTCGCCAAGCTGTTCAAGCGCTGCGAGGCGCTGCCGCCGATCACCTGCGCCATCGTCCATCCCTGCGACCGCGACTCGCTGCTGGGGCCGCTCGAGGCGGCGCGACGCGGGCTCATCGTGCCCGTTCCTGGTCGGGCCCGAGGCGAAGATCCGCGCGGTCGCCAAGGCGGAGGGCGTCGATCTCTCGCCCTACCAGATCGTCGGCGTCGAGCACAGCCATGCCGCTGCCGAGAAAGCGGTCGAAATGGCGCGCGCCGGCGCACGTCGAGGCGCTGATGAAGGGCAGCCTGCACACCGACGAGCTGATGGAGACCGTCGTGCCGTCGGCAGCCGGACTGCGCACGGCGCGCCGCATCTCGCACGTGTTCGTGCTCGACGTGCCGACCTATCCGCGGCTGCTGATGGTCACCGATGCGGCGATCAACCTCTACCCGACGCTCGAGGAGAAGGTCGACATCTGCCAGAACGCCATCGACCTTGCGCACATCCTCGGCATCGCGAAGCCGAAGGTCGCCATCCTGTCGGCGGTCGAGACGATCAACCCGAAGATCCCCGGCACGCTCGACGCGGCGTCGCTGTGCAAGATGGCCGATCGCGGGCAGATCACCGGGCGCGCTCCTCGACGGCCCGCTCGCCTTCGACAACGCGATCTCGGTCGAGGCGGCGCGGACCAAGAGCATCCACTCGCCGGTCGCCGGCGAGGCGGACATCCTGCTGGTGCCCGACCTCGAGGCCGGCAACATGCTGGCGAAGCAGCTCCAGTATCTGGCCGGCGCCGATTCGGCGGGCATCGTCTGCGGCACGCGGGTGCCGATCGTGCTCACGTCGCGCGCCGACAACGTGCGCACGCGCCTCGTCTCGGCCGCGGTGCTGAAGCTCGTCGCGCACGACCGGCGCGAGCAGCTGCTGCCGAAGACCTGACGTCGACGTCAGGCCGCGAGCTGCTGCCGCGCGAGCGTCACCCAGTAGCTCGCGCCGATCGCGAGCGCGTCGTCGTTGAAGTCGTAGTGCGGGTTGTGCACGTTCGGGGTGTCGGGACCGCGACCCGCGCCCAGCCAGACGTAGCAGCCCGGCTTCGCCTGCAGCATGAAGGCGAAGTCCTCGCTGCCCATGTTCGGCACGGGGTCGGTGTCGACGTTGGCGGCGCCGACGACGGCGGTCGCGGCGGCGATCGCGTGCCGCGTCTCCGTCTCCGCGTTGACCGTCGCCGGGTAGCGCCGCTCGTAGCGGACGGTGGCCGTCATCTCGAACATCGCCGCGATGCCGGCGACGATCGTGCGCATCCGCTGCTCGATCAGGTCCTGCACCGCGGGATCGAACGTGCGCACGGTGCCGCGCAGCACGACCTCCTGCGGAATCACGTTCCACGTGTCGCCGCCATGGACCTGGGTGACGCTGACGACGCCGGCCTCGAGCGGATGCAGGTTGCGCGCGACGATCGTCTGCAGCGCGGAGATCGCATGCGCCGCGAACAGCATCGGATCCTTGCCGACATTGGGCATCGCCGCGTGCGCGCCCTTGCCGGTCGCGACGATCTCGAAGATGTCGTAGGCGCCCATGAACGGGCCGGCGCGCACGGCGAACGTGCCGAACGGCTTGAGCGGCCAGTTGTGCATCCCGTAGACGGCGCGCATCGGAAACCTCTCGAACAGGCCCTCCGCGACCATCACGCGCCCGCCGCCCTCGTTCTCCTCCGCGGGCTGGAAGATGAAATAGAGCGTCCCGGCGAAGCCCTTCTTCCGCGCGAGCGCAGCTGCCGCGCCGAGCAGCATCGCCGTGTGCCCGTCGTGGCCGCACGCATGCATCTTGCCCGGCGTCCTTCGACGCGTGCGCGACGCCGGACTGCTCGTGGATGTGCAGCGCGTCGAGATCGGCGCGCAGTCCGATCGCTTCGCCGCCCGTTCCGGCGCGGAGCACGCCCACAACGCCGGTCTTCGCGAGCCCGGTGTGCACGTCGAGTCCGAACGAGCGCAGCTTGTCGGCGACGAACGCGCTGGTCGCCTCCTCCTCGAACGCGGTCTCGGGATGCGCGTGGATGTGGTGCCGCCACGTCTTCATGTCCGGCACGAGTGCTGCGACTTCGGGGACGATCTTCATCGGTAACTCCCGGCGTGCGTGGCGCGCGAAGACCCGATGGTAGCGCAGCCGCCGCGGCGTCGGCGGGGCGGTCGATGCCACTGCGTTAGAATGACCGCAAAAAGCCACGCCCCTGCCTCCGCCCTCGTCAATGCCCGCAGCCAGCCCGCAGTACGATCTCCTTGTCATCGGCGCGGGCATCAATGGCGCGGGCATCGCGCGCGACGCCGCGGGCCGCGGCCTCAAGGTGCTGCTGGTCGAACAGGGCGACCTCGCGGCGGCGACGTCGCAATGGAGCACGAAGCTGATCCACGGCGGGCTGCGTTACCTGGAGCAGTTCGAGTTCCGTCTGGTCCGCGAATCGCTCGCCGAGCGCGAAGTCGTGTTGCGCCAGGCGCCGCACATCGTCGAGCCGCTGGCGTTCGTGCTGCCGCACGAGCCGCACCTGCGCCCCGCCTGGATGCTGCGCGCCGGGCTCTTCCTCTACGACCATCTCGGCCGGCGCGAGACGCTTCCCGGATCCTTCGGCACTGCGCTCGCGGGCACGAAATGGGGCGCGGGACTGAAGCCGCAATTCCGCAAGGGCTTCGTCTATTCCGATGCGCGCGTCGACGACGCGCGGCTCGTCGTGCTCAACGTGATGGACGCGCGCGCGCGTGGCGCCGACGTGCGTGTGCGCACGCGGCTCGTCACCGCGCGGCGCGAGCGCGACGCGACCGGCCGCTGGTGGCGGGCGACGCTCGTCGCACCGGACGGCGCGAGCGCGGAGGTGACCGTCAAGGTGATCGCGAATGTCGCCGGACCCTGGGTCAAGCACGTACGGGACACGATCAACGGCGCTCCGTCGCGCGAGAACGTCCGCCACGTGAAGGGCAGCCACATCGTGGTTCCGCGCGTGCACGCGGGCGACCACGCATACATCCTGCAGAACGCCGACAAGCGGATCGTGTTCGTGATTCCGTATCAGGACCACTATTCGCTGATCGGCACCACCGACGTGCCGGTCGACGACTTCGAGCGGCCGGCGATCACCGCGGAGGAGATCGCCTACCTGCTGCACCTCGCGAACACGTATCTGGAGCACCCGCTCGCGACCAAAGACGTCGTGTGGACCTTCAGCGGCGTGCGTCCGCTCTACGACGACGGCACCTCGGATCCCTCGGCGATCACGCGCGATTACGTGTTCAAGCTCGACACGGGCCCGGAAGACGGCGCGCCGGCGCTGTCGATCTACGGCGGCAAGATCACGACGTACCGCAAGCTTGCGGAGCATGCGTTGCACGAGCTCGCGCGATTCCTGCCGCCGATGCGCTCGCCGTGGACGCTGAATGCGCCGCTTCCCGGCGGCGACCTGCCCGCCGGCGGGCCCGCGGCGTGGCTCGCCGAGCTCGCGCGGCGCTATCCTGCGCTGCCGGTCGAGCTGCTGCGCGCGCTGACGCGACGCCACGGCACGCGTGCGCTCGCCATACTCGGCGAGGCGAAGGACGGCGCTGCGCTCGGCGAGGACTTCGGCCAGGCGCTCACGGCCGCGGAGATCGACTACCTCGTCCGCGAGGAATGGGCGCGCAGTGGCGACGACGTGCTGTGGCGCCGAACCAAGTGCGGCCTCGGCATGGCGGAGGCTGCGCGTGCACGCGTCGCGGCGTACGTGGCCGATCGCGTGCCGCGCGACCGTCGCACTCGAGGTGATGCGGCCGCTCGCCGCGATGCCGGAGGCAGAGCGCCGCGCGATCCGCGGTGTGCTCACCGACATCGACGACACGCTGTCGACCCACGGCCGGCTCACGGCCGCGGCGTACGCGGCGATGGAGCGCCTGCACGACGCGGGCCGGCTCGTCATAGCGATCACCGGCCGGCCGGCCGGCTGGTGCGATCACATCGCGCGGATGTGGCCGGTCGACGGCGGTCGTCGGCGAGAACGGCGCGCTGTACATGCGCTACGACACACCGGCGCACAAGCTCATCCGGCGTTTCGCCGACGACGAGCCGACGCGGCGCGCGAACCGGGCGCGGCTCGCGACGATCGGCGAGAGGATCCTCGCCGCCGTACCGGGCTGTGCGCTCGCGTCGGATCAGCGCTACCGCGAGACCGATCTCGCGATCGATTTCCGCGAGGACGTGCCGCCACTGTCGCGCGAGGCGGTCGACCGGATTGTCGCCCTGATGCAGGCCGAAGGAATGACGGCGAAGGTGAGCTCGATCCACGTCAACGGGTGGTTCGGCGGCTACGACAAGCTCTCGATGACGCGGATACTGCTGGCCGAGGCGTTCGGCATCGACCTCGACGCGGAGCGGGCGCGCTTCGTCTTCGCCGGCGATTCGCCGAACGACGCGCCGATGTTCGAGTTCTTTCCGAACGCCGTCGGCGTGGCCAATGTGCGCGAGTTCGCCGATCGGATCGCGACGCTGCCGACCTATGTGACGCAGGGCGAAGCCGGCGCCGGGTTCACCGAGCTCGCCGACTATCTGCTGCAGGGCTGAGGGTCAACGACGACGGACCGATGGACGCCAAACGGATCTGGTCACGCGCCGACGTTCGCGCAGGCTAGCGCAACAGCGCGAGCGCCGAACGGCCGGCGTAGCGCGCGGCGGTGCCCAGCGCCTCCTCGATCCGCAGCGCCTCGTTCCACTTGGCCATGCGCTCGGAGCGCGCGAACGATCCCACCTTGAGCTGGCCGGCGTTCCAGCCGATCGCCAGGTGGACGATCGACACGTCCTCGGTTTCGCCTGACCGCGCGGAGACGATCGTGGCGAGCCGCGCGCGCTGGGCGGCCGTGAGCGCGGCGCGCGTTTCGGTGAGCGTGCCTGCCTGATTCGGCTTGACCAGGACGGCGTTGCATGCCCCGTCGTCTGCCGCCTGTGTCACGCGGGCGGCGTTCGTCGTGAGGTAATCGTCACCGACGATCTGGACGCGTGTCCCCGCCGCGCGCATGAACGCGATCCAGCCGTCGCGGTCGTCCTCGGCGAGCGGATCCTCGATCGAGGCGATCGGGTAGCGGTCGAGCCATCCGAGAAGCAGCTCGATCATGGCGTCGCGGTCGAGCTCGCGGCGCTCGAGGCCGAGCCGGTAGCGGCCGTCGCGGCCGAGCTCTGAGGCGGCGATGTCGAGCGAGATCGCAACGTCTTTGCCGGGTGCGTAGCCGGCGCGCTCGATCGCGCGAACCAGGGTCTCCAGGGCTTCCTCGTTGGTGGCGAAGGCGGGCCACCAGCCGCCCTCGTCGGCGACCCCCGCGAGCCGGCCGGTCTGTGCCATCAGCTCGCCGGCGGCGCGGTAGACCTCGGCGGTCATCTCGAGCGCGTGGGCAAACGAGGTCGCGGCGAGCGGCATCACCATCAGGTCCTGGATGTCGATCCGCCGTCCGGCGTGGGCGCCCCCGCCGAAGATCTGGATCTCGGGCAGCGGCAGCGAGATCGGGCCGTCGGCCGCAAGGTACCGATACAGCGGCACATGGCACGCGGCCGCTGCGGCGTGCGCGACGGCGAGCGAGACCGCGACCATCGCGTTGCCGCCGAGCGCGGCCTTGTTCGGCGTGCCGTCCGCTGCAATCAGCACCGCGTCGGCGCCGGACTGATCGAAGGCGTCCCGGCCGATCAGCACGCGGGCGATCGGACCAACGATGTTGGCGAGCGCCTGCGTGACATCGAATCCGCCGAAACGCGGGCCGCCATCGCGGAGGTCGATCGCCTCGTGCGTTCCGCGCGAGGCCCCCGCCGGAGCGATCGCGCGCCCGACCGCACCGCTTGCCAGCCGCACTTCCGCCTCCACGGTGGGGCGGCCGCGCGAATCCCAGACGCGCCGGGCGCGGACTTCGGCAATGGGATCCGTCATCGCCATTGCGCCGCCTCCCACCGGGTGGCGATTGCGCGCAAGTCCGGCACCGGGTCGATGAGCAGCGCCCGCGCGAAGGCACGGACCGCGTCCCGTTGCGTCGCCTCGGTCAGGTACTCGACCGGCGACTTGCCGTCGATGCGCGCCAGCATCAGCCCGGGCAGGAGCGCGGCCGTGCGCGCCTCGCAGTTCGCCCGCGCCTCCCACACGACGTGGCCGAGGTAGGCGTCGGCCAGGGCGGCGTAGGCAGCGACATAGCGCGCGCGCCATTGCGGACGGAACGCGCCTTTGAGCAGCAGATGGTTGAGCACAAACGCGAGGTCGAACGCCGGGTCCCCGTACCACGCGCATTCGGCATCGAGTATCACCGGTCCGGCGTTCCCGATCAGCAGGTTCTTCGGACTGAAATCGCCATGGACCAGTACCCGCTTCGTGGTGGCCGTGGTCTCGACCAGCGTGGCGAACCGCGGGGCGAGATCGGAATGCACACGTCCGGTCGCCACAAGATACGGCTCGAGTCGGATGGCGTGGAAGATTGCGTCGGTGCGAAATCGCGCGGCGACGTCGGCCCGGTCGGCCGTCGCCGCGTGGATCCGGCCCAGCACGTCGCCGACGTCCGCCGCCGTCCGCGGCAGGATGGCGCCGGCCTGGAGCAGCGCCTTCCACACCGGGTACTCGGCGGGCGGCAGATAGGCCATCGCGAAGCAGCCGCTTGCGCGGTCTTCCCCGAGGACCTCGGGCACGGCCGCCGGGAACGATGTCCCCGGCGACGCGCATCCACTCGACCTCCCAGTGATTGCGTTCGACCGGCGCGCGCCAGTCCGCGGCGACCTTGAGCTTGGCGAGTGCTCGCTTCACGCAGACCGTCCCTGACGGCAGCTTCGCGCGATAGATGTCCGACGACACGCCGCCCGCCAACGGCACGAACTCCACATGTGTGTCAGCGCTTACTATCGCCATCTGGACCAAAGCTTGCTTGAGGGCGTCATCGGAGGATTCTGGCGCCGCGGGCGTTTGCGGATTCGGGTCCGGGTTCATCGAGGGAAAAGCAGTTCAGAACGGCGTGCTTGCGGACGGGTGTTGATTTATCATACCAACCCCCGGCGCTAAACCCCTGACCAAAAAGGGGAGGCGACTGACGGACGACGGCACGGCCGAAACGAGGAGGCGTCCAGCATGATTCGGTACGGCTTCAACATACGCACCAAGACAGGTCAGCGCGTTGACAACATCCAGATCATGGCAGCGACGTTCGATGATGCCGAGCGCCGGCTGCGCCAGATGTATTGCCAATGCCAGATCATCGAATGCCGCGAGCAGTCGGTGCCGCGGCGCGTCGACACGCCGGAAGTCTACGCAGCCGGCCGCGCCCGCATCCTGCCACTGCGCGGCAAAGTGGGCACGCACTAGATCGTCATTCGCGATCGCCGCTTCTCCCGGGCGCCGCCCTGCAATGTGATCAGCGGTCCGGGGCGCGGCGCCGGTTTCCCGCCGCGTGATCGAGTGCGCACGGCGCGCGCCGCTCGCTCTGCTTCGCGCCCGACGGAGCGCGCTCCGCGATTCACGTAAAATCCCCGCAGCCCATGGCGTCCCTCCGGCCCTCGCCCCTCAGCATAGCGATCCTCGCCGCAGGCGTCGGCAAGCGGATGCGCTCCGGTCTGCCGAAAGTCCTGCATCCGCTCGGGGGCCGGCCACTGCTCGCGCATGTGCTGGACACCGCGCGCAAGCTCGCCGCCGATCGCATCTGCGTGGTCTACGGTCACGGCGGCGACGCCGTGCGCAAGCGCTTTCCCGAACCCGACCTGCAGTGGGCATTGCAGGATCCGCCGCAGGGCACCGGACACGCGCTCGCGCAGGCGCTGCCGCACCTCGCACCCGATGGCGTCACGCTCGTGCTGTTCGGCGCCGACCCGCTGGCGCGCGCCGAGACGCTCGAGACGGTGGTCCGACATGCGCGTCAGGGCGCGCTGTCGCTGCTCACGATCGAGCTCGACGACCCGACCGGATACGGCCGCATCGTGCGCGGCACGGATGGCGCGGTGACGGCCATCGTCGAGCACAAGGACACGACACCCGAGCAACGCGCGATCCGCGAGATCAACACGGGCGTGATGGCCGCCCCGACCGCGTGCTTCGCCCGCTGGCTCAAGGCGATCGACAACCGCAACGCAAGCGGCGAGTACTACCTGACCGACGTGATCGCGCTGGCGCGCAGCGAAGGCGTGAACGATCGCGACGTCGCAGGCGGCGAGCGTCATCGAAACGCTGGGCGTCAACACGATGCGCGAGCTCGCACAGCTCGAACGGCTCTATCAGCGCGCGCAGGCCGACGCGCTGCTCGACGCGGGAGTCACGCTCGCCGATCCCGAGCGCATCGATATCCGCGGCTCGCTCGCCTGCGGCGCCGATGTCGCAATCGACGTGGGCTGTGTCTTCGAAGGCAGCGTCCGACTTGCGGATGGCGTTGCCGTCGGCGCGCATTGCGTGCTGAAGAATGCAACGGTCGAAGCCGGATCGCAGATCCTGCCGTTCTCGCATGTCGAAGGGGCGACGATCGGCGCCAACTGCCGGGTCGGGCCGTACGCGCGGCTGCGTCCCGACGCGGTGCTCGCCGACGACGTGCACATCGGCAACTTCGTCGAAGTGAAGGCGAGCGCGATCGGCAGGGGCGCGAAGGCCAACCACCTGGCCTACGTCGGCGATACGACGATGGGCGCCAATGTCAACTTCGGCGCCGGCTCGATCACGGCGAATTACGACGGCGTGAACAAGCATCGGACGGTGATCGAGGACGATGCGAGCATCGGCTCGAACTGCGTGCTGGTGGCGCCGGTTACGATCGGACGCGCTGCGACGATCGGCGGCGGGAGCACGATCGTCGGCGAAGTCGCCGGCCGAAACGCTGACTGTGGCGCGGGCGCGCCAGGTGAGCGTGCCGGGCTGGAAGCGCCCCGTGAAGAAACCGAAACCGGAAAAGGGCTGAAGCCATGTGCGGCATCGTCGGCGCGGCTTCCGCGCGCAACATCGTTCCGGTGCTGATCGACGGCATCCGCCGGCTCGAATACCGCGGCTATGACTCGACCGGGCTGGCGATCATCGGGGGCGGCGCGGCGCCGTGTCTGGAGCGGCTGGTCAGCACCGCGCGCGTCGCCGATCTCGCCGCGCAGGCCGACGCAAGGCAGCTTTCCGCGCACACGGGGATCTCGCACACCCGCTGGGCGACGCACGGCGCGCCAACGCCCGCGAACGCGCACCCGCATGTCTCGGCCGCGGAGATCGCCGTCGTCCACAACGGCATCATCGAGAACTACGAGGCGCTGCGCGAACGGCTGAAGAGCCAGGGCTACGTCTTCACCACGCAGACCGACACCGAGGTGATCGCGCACCTCGTTCACGCGCACTGGCACGCCGCGGGCGGCGGCGATCTGTTGCACGCGGTGCAGGCCGCGGTGGCCGAATTCCACGGGGCCTACGCGATCGCCGTGATCTCCACGCGCGAGCCCGGCCGCGTCGTCGGCGCGCGGCAGGGAAGCCCGCTCGTCGTCGGCATCGGCGACGGCGATCATTTTCTCGCCTCCGATGCGGCTGCGCTGCTGTCGGTGACGCGGCGCGTGGTCTACCTCGAGGAGGGCGACGTCGCCGACATTCGTCGCGAGGCGGCGGCGATTTACGACGCGCGCGGGGACCGGGTCGAACGTGCGATTGTCACCGTCGAGGCCTCCGGCAACGCGGTCGAGCTCGGTCCGTACCGGCACTTCATGCAGAAGGAGATCTTCGAGCAGCCGCGCGCTGTCGCCGACACGCTGGAAAGCGTCGCGACGATAGGGGCCAGCCACTTCGGAGCGAGCGCCGAGCGCGTCCTGGGCGAGGTCGACAGCGTGCTCGTGCTGGCCTGCGGCACGAGCTACTACTCGGGGCTCGTCGCCAAACAGTGGATCGAATCGCTCGCCGGCCTTCCCTGCCAGGTCGAGATCGCGAGCGAGTACCGCTACCGCGACAGCGTACCGAACCCGGCAGCGCTGGTCGTCGTCGTCTCCCAGTCCGGCGAGACCGCCGACACGCTCGCGGCGCTGAAGCACGCGCAGGGACTCGGGCACACGCACACGCTCGCGATCTGCAATGTCGCGACGAGCTCGATGGTGCGGCAGACGGCGCTCACGTATCTCACGCGCGCCGGGACCGAGATCGGCGTCGCGTCGACCAAGGCGTTCACGACGCAGCTCGTCGCGCATTTCCTGCTCGCGCTGACGCTGGCGAAGCTGCGCGGCCGTCTCACCGCGGAGGAAGAGGCCTACTGGGTGCGCGGGTTGCGGCACCTGCCCTCGGCATTGCGCGCCGCGCTCGCGCTCGAGCCGCAGCTGATCGCCTGGGCCGGGCAATTCGCGAAAAAGCAGCACGCGCTCTTCCTCGGGCCGCGGGCTGCACTACCCGATCGCGCTCGAGGGCGCGCTGAAGTTGAAGGAGATCTCCTACATCCATGCCGAAGCGTATCCGGCCGGCGAACTGAAGCACGGCCCGCTGGCGTTGGTCGACGCCGAGATGCCTGTCGTCGCGATCGCTCCCAACGACGCGTTGCTGGAGAAGCTCAAGTCCAATCTGCAGGAAGTGCGCGCCCGCGGCGGCGAGCTCTACGTTCTCGCCGACCTCGACAGCCATTTGCAGGCGAGCGAGGGCATCCACGTGATCCGGCTGCCCGAGCACGCCGGGCACCTGTCGCCGGTCGTGCACACGATCCCGCTGCAGCTCCTCGCCTACCACACCGCGGTGCTGCGCGGCACCGATGTGGACAAACCCCGCAATCTGGCGAAGTCGGTCACCGTGGAGTAGGTGACGCCGTGCGGGGTTTGTAAAAACCTCCGATAACCGACATGCGGTCGGCTGTGTGGTCGTGTCGTGCGGAAACCGGTAGCATCACCGAGCGCAGGGCAGAGCGTGCCGGGCCCGCGGCCGACATGCAAAACGAGTGCGCCGGGAAGAGCCCGTTCTAGGCCGGGGAGAAAACGCTTGATTCGCAAGATTGCCGGGTTCGTGCTGGCGTGGCTGGTCCTGCTTTCCGTCGATCCGGTTCACGCCCAAGGCAAGCCTCATCGCATCGGGGTTCTGCGCCAAGGTGGCCCGGACATCGAGGCGGTCGAGGGGCTCAACGCAGGACTCAAGGAAAATGGGGTGGATCGAGGGCCGGGACTACGTATTGGAGCAGCGCGACGTCAAGGGCGACTTGGCCCAGGTCAGGGTGGCCGCCGAAGGACTCGAGCGCGAGCAGATCGACCTCATTCTTTCGATCTCGACATCCGTCACGATCGCCGCCAAACGTGCGACATCGAAGACGCCGATCGTGTTTGCCGCGGGAAGCGACCCCATCGCGGCGGGACTGGTCGACACCTTTGCCAAGCCTGGCGGGCGCTTCACCGGCGTTCACTACGCCACAAACGACCTCACGGCAAAACGCCTCGACATCCTGAAGGCGATCCTGCCCAAGCTCCGCCGGATCGCGACGTTCTACGATCCTGCTAACCAGGCGGCAGCGGCGGCTCTCAAGTCGGCGCGTGACGCGGCCCGCCAGCTGCAGATCGAAGTCGTCGAGAAGCAGGTGACGTCGGTCCAGGACATTCGCGCAGAGCTTGCGTCGTTCAGGGCTGGGGATGCGGACGCCTTCTTCTACATCAACGACGCCATGGTTCGCAGCCAGGCGCAGGCGATCGTCGACACGATGCGGACGAAGAAGGTGCCGACGATGTTCTCGTCTCGCAACATCGCCGCACAGGGAGCCCTGGCCAGCTACGGCTACGGCGTGAATCTCCGCGAAGTGGGCCGGCTGTCGGCGAGATACGTGCAGAAGATCCTCCCACCGGCGCCCGGCCGCAGGACCTGCCGGTGGAGTCGGTGAGCCGCGTGGAGCTGGCTCTGAACATCAAGACAGCGCGCGATATCGGTGTCACGATACCCTCGGCCGTGCGGCTGAGCGCCAGTGAGGTGATCGACTGATTCCGAGCGACCACGGCGATTGACGGCGTTGCGCGGCGATGAACATCCGGCACCTCCACCTCCATGTCCGGGATCGCGCCGTCGCGGAGGCCTTCTACGCCAGATGGCTCGGTTTGCGCATCGATCGGAAGGGTGAAGGCCTGACGTTCATGACCGACGGCGCCGCATTCGATCTGGCGCTGATGGACGACGAGCGTCCCGCGGCGCTTCCCGGCTGGTTTCACTTGGCTGCAAGCTCCCCAGCGCCGATGCCGTCGAGGCGCTGTACCGGGCGATGGTCGAGGCCGGCGTTCCCATGCGGAGGGGTTCTCACCGGGACGCGGCGTTTGCCTCGTTCCGAGCCGAGGATCCCGACGGCTACGCGATCGAGATGTACTGGGAGAAGCCGGGAGCGCTCCTCGATTGATTCGCGTGTCGTCGATCGATTCACGAGGAACATCGATGCGTGCCGGTACCTGTCACTGTGGGGCCGTTCGAATCGAAGTCCCCGGCGTGCACGGACCGTCACGAACTGCAACTGCTCGATCTGCCGTCGCTACGGTACGCTGTGGGCGTACTACAAGGCGACCGCGGTTCGCGTCCGGGCCGAACGCGACGCCACAGCCAAAAACGCGTGGGGAGACAGGACGCTCGCCTTCGTCCGATGCGCGAAGTCCGGCTGTGTCCCGCATTGGGAACCGATTCGCCGCAAGGCCGACACCAGCTTGGGTGTGCACATGCGAAAACTTCGAGCTGCACGTGCCCGCTTCGGCACGCATCCGCCGGCTCGACGGCGCGTCCAACTGGAAATAGCTCGACTGACCCTTGCCCAGCGGCTGCTTCGTCGGCTTATCGGGGCGACGCTGCCCGCAGCGCGGCCGCCGCGGGCCGGCTCTGCAGAGCGTACAGCGCGCCGTATTTCGTGTTGAGGTAGGCGAGGTACGGCGCGATCGACAGCGGCTCGCCCGTCGCGCGCTGCACGATCTCGGGTGCCGTGTATTTGCGGCCGTGGCGATAGATGTGCTCCGTCAGCCACGCGCGCAGCGGCGCGAACTCCCCGGCACCGATCTGACGGTCGAGATCGCCCAGTTCGCGCCGCGCCGCAGCGAAGAACTGCGCGCTCATGATGTTGCCGAGCGTGTAGCTCTGGAAGGCGCCGCCGACGATGCCGCCGTACCAGTGGACGTCCTGCAGCGCGCCGTCGCGATCGTCCGGCGGGCTGACGCCAAGGTCGCTCTCGATCCGGGCGCGCCACGCGTCCGGGCAGGTCGGCGACGGCGAGCGTTCCCTCGAGCAGCGCGAGCTCGAGGTCGAAGCGCAGCATCACGTGCAGGTTGTAGGTGACCTCGTCGGCCTCGGTCCGGATGAGCGAGGGCTCGACCTTGTTGATCGCGCGATAGAAGGTGTCGACGTCGACGTCGTCCAGCGCGCCCGGGAACGCGGCCTTGAGCGGCGCGTACCAGTGTCGCCAGAACGGCAGGCTGCGGCCGACGAGGTTCTCCCAGAGCCGCGACTGGCTTTCGTGGACGCCCGCCGTCGTGCCGCTGAAGAGCGGCGTGCCGTCCAGCGCATCGTCGATGCCCTGCTCGTACATCGCGTGCCCGGCCTCGTGCAGCGTCGAGAAGAGGCCGTCGGACAGCCAGTCCGGCGCAATAGCGGGTGGTGATGCGCACGTCGCCGCGGCCGAGCTTGGTCATGAACGGGTGCGCGGTCTTGTCCTGACGGCCGCGCTCGTAGTCGTACCCGAAGGCGCGGATCACGGTTTCGCCGAACGCCTGCTGGATGTCCTCGGGAAAATCGCCGATTGAGGCAGCTGTCGTCGACCTCCGGCCGCGTGCGGATGGCCTCGATCAGCGGCACCAGCCCGGCGCGCAGCTCGGTGAAGAGCGTGCGCACCGCGGCGACCGTCATGCCGTCCTCGGCGAGATCGATCAGCGGGTCGTACGGGTGCGCGTAGCCGGGGTGAAAGGCCGCGAGCTCGCGACTCAGTTCGACCGTCGTCTCGAGCAGCGGGCGCACGGCGGCGAAGTCGTTGTCCGGCCGCGCGCGCTCCCAGACGTGGTAGGTGTTGGCCGCATGCTCACTGAGCCGGTGAATGAACGCGGACGGCACGCGCGTCGCCCGCTCGTAGTCGCGCCGGGTGACGCGCACGAGCGCGGCGGTGTCCGAATCGGCCCCCTGGGCTTCGGCCCACGGGCCGAGCGAGTCGAGCAGCCGGCCGATGGCGGGATCGACCAGGCGGTCATGCGTGAGACGGGACAGGAGCGCAAGCTGCCGGCCGCGAGCCTCGGCCCCGCCCGGAGGCATGTACGTGGTCTGGTCCCAGCCCAGCAACGCCCCGGCGCCGCGCAGGTCGTCGATCTCCTGCAGGCGCTGCCTGAGCTCGGTGAGTTGGGCTTCACGGGTCATCCAGCGAACCTTTCGATCAACTTCAGGATTGCGGTTCGGGCAATGCGCACCGGCCGATGCGCACACCCATGCCGTTGTTGCCGGCCGCGAGGCCGGCACGCGATTCTAAGCGGTCGGTCGCCGGCTGCCCATGGCCGTTCGTCCGCCGACGGAAATTCGTCCGTGGCAAGTTCAAGCTGGATGACTTCCGCCATGGCCCGTATCGCGCACATCGATGCGAAGGCCCGTCCGCGCCGCATTGCCGCTCTCGCGTGCTTGGGCTAGAGTTCGTCGGTGCCAGACGACGGGAAGGGGTGGCCCATGAGGCCCCGCGGGCGAGCGGCAAAGCGCGCATGAACGACGACGCGCGCAACGTTTCCGAAACGCAATCCGTCGCCGCATGGGGCAGCGATGTGATCGCGGACATGCTGCGCGCGCTCGACATCCCGTACATCGCGCTTACACCCGGCGCGAGCTTTCGCGGTCTGCACGACAGCCTGGTGAACCATCTCGGCAACAAGCGGCCAGAGTTGCTGCTTTGCGTGCATGAGGAAACTGCGGTCGCGCTCGCGCACGGCTATGCGCGAGTCACCGGACAGCCGCTCGCGGTCGCGCTGCATGCGAACGTCGGGCTCATGCACGCGACGATGGCGATCTTCAACGCGTGGTGCGATCGCATGCCGATGCTGCTGTTGGGCGGCGTCGGCCCGATCGACGCGATGAAACGGCGCCCGTGGGTCGACTGGATCCACACGTCGCGCGACCTAGGTGCGCTGGTACGTGGTTACACGAAATGGGACGACCTGCCCGGATCGGTGCCCGCCGCGCTCGAAGCCATCCTGCGTGCCTACCGCATCGCGATGACGCTGCCGCAGGGACCCGTCTACGTGGCGCTCGACGCCGCGCTGCAGGAGGAAGCGCTCGCGGCGCCGGTGCCGCTGCCCGAACTCGAGCGCTTCCGCCACGCCGTGTCCGGCACGCCTCCGGCAGAGACGGTGCGCGAAGTCGTGCGCCTTCTTGCAAGCGCGCATCGGCCGCTCATCATGATCGGCCGCGGGTCGGGTGATCCCGCGGATTTCGCGCGGCGCGTCGCGCTGGCCGAACGCATCGGCGCCGTCGTTCTCACCGACATCAAGACGGGCGCGAGCTTTCCGTCGCGGCATCCGCTCCATCCCTTCCCGCCGAGCCTGTATGTGACCGGCGATGCCGCCCGGCTGATCACGGATGCGGACTTGATCCTGAGCCTCGACTGGATCGACCTCGGCGGCACGCTGCGCCAGGCCTGCGGCGGCGAGCTCCCGCACGGCACGGTCATCCAGTGTTCGCTCGATCAGTACGTTCATAACGGTTACAACATGGACTATCAGGCGGTGCCGCCGGCGGACCTCTCGGTCCTCGCCCCGCCCGACGCGCTCGTGGCGGCACTTGTCGCCGCGCTCGGCCCTCGTGCCGTAACGCCGGCCCGGCCGTGGTTCGTGGCGCCCGTGGAAGCCGTGGCGGCGCCGAGCGCGGCAGTGGAAGCACCAGTTACCGATCGCCTGCCGCTCGCCGATCTGGCCCGGGTGACGGTCGAGGCGTTGGCCCCGTATCGTCCGTCGTATATTCGCCTGCCGCTCGGCTGGCCAGGCGACTGTTGCCGCTTCGAACATCCCCTTGACTACATCGGCTTCGACGGCGGCGGCGGGATCGGCTCGGGCCCCGGCATGGCGATCGGGGCCGCGCTTGCGCTCTCCGGCGGCGACCGGCTGCCGGTCGCGGTGTTGGGCGACGGCGACTACCTGATGGGCGTGACCGCACTGTGGACCGGGGTCCGCTATCGCGTGCCGGTGCTGATCGTCATCGCCAACAACGAATCGTTCTTCAACGATGAGCTGCATCAGGAGCGCATGGCGCGCCTGCGCGGCCGCCCGGTGGAAAATCGCTGGATCGGCATGCGCCTGAGCGACCCGGACATGGATCTCGCGGGGCTCGCGCGCGACCAGGGCGCGAAGGGCTATGGTCCCGTGCGCACCGTGGACGCCCTCAAGGCCGCGATCGCGCAGGGCGTGGCCGACGTGCAGGCAGGCGCGGTGGCCGTGATCGACGCGCGCGTCGCGCCCGAGTATTCGCGCGCCGTGTCCTCGGCGCTGATGCGCCACATTCCGGCGCGCAACTGACGGGAACCGGATGGCCGAGACCGCCCCCAGCTTTTCCGACCCGCGCCTGCCGCGGCATCGCGGCCTCTACTACGGCGGCGGCTGGCATGAGGCGGACGGCGGACGCGCGATCGCGGTCATGGCGCCTGCGACCGGGGAGCCGCTGGGCACGACCGTCGACGCCACCGCGGACGATGTCGATCGCGCGGTCGCGGCGGCGAGAAAGGCGTTTCTCGCATGGCGCGACACGGCCGCGCAGGAGCGGGCGAAGGCGATCCGCGCGGCCGCCGCGATCCTCCTTCGCCACGCCGACGAGCTGGCCTGGCTCGAGGCGCTCGACACCGGCAATCCGTTCCAGGCGATGCGCTTCGACGTCGAGATCAGCGCCGCGTACATGGAGTACTTCGCCGGACTCGTCACCGAGATCAAGGGCTGCACGATTCCGATCGGCGCCGGCACGCTCAACTACACACTGCGCGAGCCGCTGGGCGTGATCGGAAGGATCGGCGCCTTCAACCATCCGCTGCTCTTCACCGCGGGCAAGTGCGGCGCTCCGCTCGCCACCGGCAACACGCTCGTCGTCAAGCCGGCCGACCAGACGCCGCTTACGTCGTTGCGGATCGCCGAGCTCTGGGACGGCGTCTTTCCGCCGGGCGTGTTCAACGTCGTCACCGGCGGCCGCGACGCGGGCGTGGCGCTGGTCGCGCATCCGAAGGTGGCGAAGATCGGCTTCATCGGCAGTGTCGCTGCCGGCCGCGCGGTGATGGGCGGCGCCGCCGCGACGCTCAAGGCGCTCACGCTGGAGCTGGGCGGCAAGAACGCGCTGATCGCCTGTCCGGATGCGACGCCGGACGAAGTCGCCGACGGCGTCGTGCGCGGGATGAATTTCCGCTACGTCACCGGGCAGTCGTGCAACTCGACGTCCCGCGTCTATCTGCATGATGCGATCCACGACGCGACGCTGCCGGAGATCGTCAAGCGCGTGGCGGAGATCAAGGTCGGTATGCCCACCGAACGCGACACCGAGATGTCGTGCCTCACGAGCCAGGCCCAGTTCGACAAGACGATGAGCTACATCAAGCTCGGCATCGACGGCGGCGCGCGGCTCGCCTACGGCGGCAAGCGCCCGGCCGATCCGAAGCTCGCGCGCGGGTTCTTCGTCGAGCCGACCGTGTTTGCCGACGTGACCGACGACATGCGCATCGCGCGCGAGGAGATCTTCGGGCCGGTGGTGAGCATCCTGCGCTGGGCGGACGAGGACGACCTCCTGGCGCGCGTGAACGCGCTCGACGTCGGGCTCACGGCGTCGATCTGGACGCACGACCTCGACCGTGCCCACCGCCTCGCGTCGAGAGTCGAGGCGGGCTACATCTGGATCAACGGCGCGAGCACGCACCACGTCGGCGTGCCGTTCGGCGGGTACAAGCAGTCGGGCATCGGCCGCGAGGAGTCGATCGAGGAGCTCCTCGCCTGCACGCAGATCAAGAACGTGAACGTGAGCTTGCGATTGTCGCAAGGAGCGTGACGCGAGTTCGATGCGAGGTCGATCGTTGTTCGGCCGCCTTGCCCGGCCGCGCAAGCGTATCGAAGTTCTTGCACAACCCCAGGAGGATGAAATGCTGAATCGACACACGAAGCTGCTTGTCTCGGTGATCGTGCCCTTGCTGGGGCTGTTCGCGACGCTCGGCCCGGCCACCGCGGAGAACATCGCGGTCGGCAACTACGGCAGCTCGGCGAACGGCATGCCGTTCGCCGTCGCGCTCGCCAAGGGCTACTTCCAGCAGGAGGGCGCGAACGTCACCGGCATCATCGCTTCGCAGGGCGGCGGGACCTCGGTGCGCAACGCGATGGCGGGCGTCGCCTACGGCGAGGCCAATCCCGGCGCGATCGCCGTGGCGATCCAGCAGGGCGCCGACATCAAGATCGTCAGCGACAACGTGCTGACCATCGCCGAATTCGCCTGGATGGTGAAGAAGGATTCGCCGATCAAGACGCTGAAGGACCTGAAGGGCAAGAAGATCGGCTACACCAACCCGCGCTCGACGAGCCAGGCGCTGGCGGTGCTGCTGCTGGAGAAAGCCGGCTACAAGGAGAAGGATGCCGAGCTCGTGAAGACCGGCGGTTTCGGTCCGATGCTCGCCGCGCTGGATCTCGATCAGATCGACGTCGCCGCCGTGACGGAGCCGCTCTGGTCCAAGGTCAAGGACAAGTATCGCGTGCTGGTCACGGGCGCCGAAGCGCTGCCGCCGCTCGACAACGTCGTCGGGATGGCGACCGGCGAGGCGATCAGGACGCGCGGCGATTTCATCCGTGGCGTCATCAGGGCCCGCCGCCGCGCCGTCGAGTTCATGATCGCCAATCCCGACGAAGCCGGCGACATCGTCGGCGAAGCCCTTCAACATCACGCCCGAAGTGGCGCGCAGCGCCGTGCGCAACCTGACCACGAGCTACACGCAGGGCATTCCCTACTGGGGCAGCGGGCAGATCCACCTCGAGGGCATGAAGCGGATCATCGAAGTGCAGAGGAGCGTCGGCGCGCTCGAAGGCGAGGTCGATCTGACGAAGATGATCGACACGCGATTCCTGCCCGACGACATCAAGACGCCGAAGTGACCGCAGCGCCCGTGACCGGCACGCCTGCGGCGCACGTCGCGCTCCACGGGATCGTCAAGCGCTTCCCCGCCAGCGCGGGCGGGCAGGCGGTGCACGCGCTCGGCCCGATCGATCTCGGCATCCGGCAAGGCGAGTTCTTCGCGGTCGTGGGTCCTTCCGGCTGCGGCAAATCGACGCTGCTCGAGATCATCGCCGGATTGGTTCCCGCGACGGAGGGCCGGGTCGAATTCGAAGGGCGGCCGGTCGGGGCGGACGTTCCCGACGGCATCGGCGTCGTGTTCCAGGAGGACGCCTGCTTTCCCTGGTTGAGCGTGCGCGACAACGTCGCGTTCGGGCTGCGCAAGGCCGCGCTCGACGAGGCCGAAAAGAATCGCCGCGTGATCGACGCCATCGCGATGATGGGGTTGGGCGAGTTCGCCGGGAGCTACCCGGCGCAGCTTTCGGGCGGCATGCGCCAGCGCGTGTGCATCGCGCGCACGCTGGTGACGAAGCCGCGCCTGCTGCTGCTGGACGAACCGTTCGGCGCGCTCGACCAGCAGACGCGGTTGCTGATGGGCGACGAGGTGCTGCGGCTGTGGCGGGAGATCGGCGCCACGGTCTTCCTGATAACGCACGCGCTGGACGAAGCCGCAATGCTCGCCGACCGGATAGCGGTCATGTCGGCGCGGCCGGGCACGGTGATCGACGTGGTCGAGACCCATTGGCCGCGTGAGCGCGACAGCCGGATCGTCGAGCGCGAGAACTTCGGCGCGGTGACGAGCCGCCTGTGGAAGACGCTGCGCGAGGAGTCGATGAAGACCATGGGGCGGACGGTCGCTGCACCATGAGCGCGCGCCACTGTCTACCAGATCGCGGTGGTCGCGGGCCTGGTGCTGCTGCTCGAAGTGCTGTGCCTCGGGGGCGCCATCGACAAGATCACGATGCCGCCGCCGCATCGGATCGCCGTCGATTTCTACCGCCTGATGGCCTCCGGCAAGCTCTATCCGGAGATCGGCAAGAGCCTCGCCAACGTCCTGCTGGCGTTCGTCCTGGCGTACGTCGCCGGGATCGCGACCGGTACCGTGCTGCACGGCTTCAAGACCGTCCGCGAAACGCTCGATCCGCTCTTCGCCACCTACTACGCGATTCCGATCTTCGCGTTCTACCCGCTGTTCATCCTCATTTTCGGCCTGGGGGACGGACCCCAGGTGCTGATCGGATTCCTGCTCGGCGTCGTCGCGGTGATCGTCACCATTCTCAACGGCCTCGATCGGGTGCCGCGCGTGCTCAGGAAAACGGCACTGATCGGCCGCTTGGGACCGTTCGAAACGGCGATGCACGTGACGCTGCCCTTCTGCGCGCCGTACCTGCTGACCGCGGCGAAGCTTGCTCTCGCGTATGCGTTCATCGGCGTGATCGGCTCCGAATTCATCATGGCGCGCAATGGCATGGGCTACGAGATCGGCTTCGCCTATACCAATTTCGACAACGCGACGATGTATCCCCTCATCGTCCTGATATTGCTGCTTTCCATCATTCTGAACGGCGTGCTGACGCATTGGGAGAAAGTGCTGCTCGCCCGACGAGGCCAACACTGATGAGCGAAGAGAGGAAGCCCCTGCGCAACAGCGTCGTTCTCATCGGCGGTCTGCTGGTCTTCTGGCAGCTCATGTATTTCGTGGTTGGCGACGTTGCGATGCGATCGCCATGGCAGACGATGCTGTCCACGGTGGAGCTTGCGCGGACCGACTGGTTCTGGCTCGACGTCGACAGCACGATGCGGGCGTTCGTCGCCGCGCTCGCGATCGCCGTCGTGCTCGGTCTGCTGATCGGCTTCGCGCTCGGCCTGCATCGCCTGTCGGCCGAGGCGATGGAACCGATGCTGGTCGCGCTCTATTCGATTCCCAAGATCACGCTCTATCCGATCATCCTGCTCGTCTTCGGGCTGGGCATGTCGGCGAAGGTCGCCTTTGGCGCGATCCACGGCATCATCCCGGTGGCGCTGTTCACGCTCGACGCCGTGCGCAGCACCCGGCCGATCTTCGTCAAGACCGGGCGTGTGTTCAGGCTGGACAGGACCGCGATGGTGCGCTCGATTCTGTTTCCCGCGGCGGTTCCCGAGATCTTCACCGGACTTCGCGTCGGCTTCTCACTGACGCTGATCGGGACCGTGCTGGGCGAAATGTTCGCGTCGCAACATGGTCTCGGCCATCTGCTGATGAACGCGATCAGCCTCTACAACGTCGAGGTGATCATGTCGGTGACGTTCCTGCTCGTCGTCTTTGCGGCGACCGTGAACGGAATCCTGCTGGCGATCGATCGCCGCCTGCATTTTCGCGCGTAGCGCACCGCGTCATGGCGCCATTGTGGCGCCCGTGATTCGGTTTCGGGCGAACGCCTGCGCGACGAAGCCCGACGATTTCATCTCGTCGACGAAGGCGGCGAGATAGCGCGCCCCGGCGGCGCGCTCGCGGCGCGTTCCCATCGCCTGGTTGATCGCCATGAACCGCTCCGGAAGGAGCCGCAATCCGCCCACGCGCTTCGCGTACGCCTCGAGCTGCGGCTTGACGCCGGCGACGGCATCGAGCTTGCCTGCGGTCCACAGGTCCATGACCGCCGCGGCATCCGCGGCGCGGACGATCGCGGCTTGCTTCAATTCGCGGGTAAGGAACAGGTCGTAGGCGCTGCCCGCGATGACGCCGACATGCGCGCCTGGGCGATCCACATCCGCGTTGCCGTGGAGCGAGGAAGCGTCCGCCACCATGTAGACGCCTTCGATCACGACGTAGGGCGCAGTGAACGCGATGTCGGCCGCCCGCAGGGGATCGATCGCGAGGAAGCAGACGTCCCATGCCGCCGATTTGATGCCCTCCACCACCTTGCCCGCCTGTTCGTAGCGGACGAACTCGATCGGCACGCCCAGGCGGCGGGCGAGCTCGCGCGCGAGATCCGCGGAAATGCCGCCCGGTTCGTCAGTCACGGGATCCCGCGTAGCCAGGACCGGGTTGCCGAAATTGATGGCAGCGCGCAACTTGCCGGAAGGGGCCAGATCGGCAACGGCGGCGGGAGTGGTGTTGGGGGCAGGCATGGGCACCTCGTCGAATGGAAGGAAAGGTCGGACACGGGTTCCTGCGCCAGCCGCGGGCAAGGCGGCGATCGCTCGCATGCGAGCGCCGTTCGACGCGCGTGTGCGCACCGGGCGTTGCATTCGGCGCCGCAATGCCGTTACTACCGCGTCACCCATCTCGCGCGTTCCAACCAGATGTGTTTCCGGCCGATGGATGTCCGCGGTCCGGTAACCGGGGCTCCGCCCGCGCATCGTCCGCCGGGTTGGCGGCCGGCCGGGCCGAAACGCCTATCCTGCGGTCAAGGCCGCGAATTTCGACGTCGCGAAGGGCGTGTCGACGCAGCGTACCACGGGTTGACGCCGGTCGGTCGCCGGGGAGATCGGTCTGGCGTGGACAACACCCGGCGCCGAGATTGCCGCGGCCGAGCGCTGCGAGGCGCGCTCTAGACAAACGCGCTCTAGATGCGCATCGAGCGCGACGCTGACCGTTGCGGCCGACCTCGGCCAGTCGTTGCGGTTCATCGTCATCGGCGACAGCGGGCTGCGGCTCAACGGGGCGGAAACCGTGATCGTCGATACCGGCCTCGATCTGGTGACGGCCACGGTGCGGCAGGAGGCTTACCGCATGGTGGCGGAAGCGGGCGGCGACTCGCCGCGCAGCGCAGCGTGGGTGGAGGGTAGCCACAGGGGCGCCCCCGCAAGATGCGGTAGCATGGCGGCGCAACCTGCCATCGCGCGAACCATGGACTACGCGTTCATCCTGGACCCCCTGTCCGAGCTCAAGGCCTACAAGGACTCGAGCATCGCGATGATGCGCGCGCTCGCCGCGCGCGGGCACGCGATCTTCGCGCTCGAGCAGTCCGCTATCTTCTGGGACGGACGGGCGACGCGGGCACGGGTCGTGCCGCTCTCGCTTCGTCCCGACAATCACGACTGGTACGCAGCGGGCGCGGCCGAGGACCGGGCGCTCGCGCAGTTCGCGGCGGTGCTGATGCGCAAGGACCCGCCATTCGACATGGAGTACGTGTACACGACCTACCTGCTCGAGACGGCGGAGCGCGAGGGGGCGCGCGTTTTCAACCGCCCCCGCGCGATCCGCGACCACAACGAGAAGTTCGCGATCGCGCAATGGGGCGAGTTCATCGCGCCGACCCTCGTGACCCGCGATCCGGACCGGATCGGCGCCTTCATCGACACGCATCGCGACACGATCGTCAAGCCGCTGGACGGGATGGGCGGAACGTCGGTCTTCCGCGTCCGCGCCGACGACCCGAACCGCAACGTGATCGTCGAGACCGTCGGCCGGGAGGGCGCACGGACGGTGATGGCGCAGCGCTTTATCCCGGAGATCGCCGATGGCGACAAGCGCGTGCTGCTCATCGCCGGCGAGCCGGTCCCTTACGCGCTGGCGCGCATTCCGAAGGCGGGGGAGACGCGCGGCAACCTCGCGGCGGGTGGCCGTGGCGTCGCGCGTCCGCTCACCGCGCGCGATCGCGAGATCGCAACGGCGCTGGGGCCGCGGCTGTGGGCCGAGGGCCTGCTCGTCGTCGGCCTGGACGTCATCGGCGACTGGCTCACCGAGGTCAACGTGACCAGCCCGACGTGCTTCGTCGAGATTGCCGAGCAGACCGGCTTCGATGTCGGTGCGATGTTCGCCAAGGCGCTCACCGGCGCCTCCGTCGCAGCATGAAGATGCCACGATGATCGGCATCCTGATCATTGCGCACGACAGCCTGGGCGAAAGCCTCGCCCGCGCGGTCACCCATGTTCTGGGCAGCCGGCCCGCGCAATTCGAAGTGCTCTCGGTCGCCGCGACCGACAATCCGCTTGCGCTGCTGCCCGCCGCACGCGAGCTCCTCAAGCAGCTCGACACCGGCAAAGGCGTGATGATATTTTCGGACATCTACGGCGCGACGCCGTCCAATCTGGCCGCCAAGCTGCTGAAGGCGGGCCGCGTCGAGGGCGTGGCCGGCGTCAATCTGCCCATGCTGGTCCGTGCGTTCACCTACCGCAACCGGGACCTCGACACGATGATCACGAAGGCCGTGACCGGCGGCTGCGAAGGCGTGTTGCACATGACTGCGGATCCGATCCATGCCGCAACGCGACGTTGAGATCATCAACAACCTGGGACTGCATGCTCGAGCGTCGGCCAAGCTGACACAGCTCGCGGCGAAGTACCAGTGCGACGTCGCGCTTTCGCGCAACAACCGGAAGGTGAACGCCAAGAGCATCATGGGGGTGATGATGCTCGCCGCGGGCAAGGGAGCGAAGGTGACACTCGAGACCAGCGGTCCCGACGAAGCCGAGGCGATGGAGGCGATCGTCGCCTTGATCAACGACTACTTCGGCGAAGGGCAGTAGCCCGTGCCGAGCTTCGCGCTCAACGGCATCGGCGTCTCGGGTGGGATTGCGATCGGCCGGGCGCAGCTCGTTTCGCACGCGACGCTCGAAGTCGCCCACTACACGATTCCCGTCGGCCGCGTCGACGCCGAGATCGCGCGCCTCGACAACGCGCTAACCGAAGTCCGCGCCGAGCTCGAGGGCCTGCACGGGGCGATGACCGCCGGCGACGCGCCGGCCGAGTTCGGTGCGATTCTGGACGTGCATACGATGATCCTCGCGGATCCGACGATTTCCGAAGCGCCGAAGCGGGTGATCGCCGAGCACCATTGCAATGCCGAATGGGCGCTGACGCATCAGATGAGCGTGCTGGTCGAGCAGTTCGAGGATATCGAGGACCCCTACCTGCGCGAGCGCAAAGCCGACGTCGTGCAGGTTGTCGAGCGCGTGCTGAAGCGTCTCCTCGGCAAGCCGGGCGCGTTGACGCCGGCCGGCGCCGAGCAGCACACGATCCTGGTAGCGCACGACCTCTCGCCGGCCGACGTCATCCAGTTTAAGACCCACCACTACGCCGGGTTCGTCACCGATCTCGGCGGCGTGACGTCGCACACGGCGATCGTCGCCCGGAGCCTCGCGGTGCCGGCGGTCGCGGCCACGCACAACGGGCGTGCGCTGATCCGCGAGAACGAGCTCTTGATCCTCGACGGGACGAATCACGTCGTCATCATCAATCCAGACAAGTCGGTCCTCGCCGAGTACCGGCTGAAGCAGGGGGAGCGCGAGCTCGAGCGGGCGAAGCTGCGCCGGCTCAAGACGAAGCCGGCGACGACGCTCGACGGGCACGCGGTCGAGCTGCAAGCGAACATCGAGCTTCCCGGCGATCTCGCCCAGGCGCTCGACAACGGCGCGATGGGCATCGGTCTGTTCCGCTCCGAATTCCTCTTCCTGAATCGCGAGGGCCTGCCGTCGGAGGACGAGCAGTTCGAGGCCTACCGCAGCGTCGCCGCCGGAATGGAGGGCAAACCGGTGACGATCCGCACGTTCGATCTTGGCGCGGACAAGCAGAAGGAGGGGCTCGACGGTCTTGCTCGCGTCGCGCCCAATCCGGCGCTCGGCCTGCGCGCGGTGCGCTTCTGCCTCGCCGAGCCGCGCCTGTTTCTCACCCAGCTGCGCGCGATCCTGCGCGCGTCGCACTACGGCCGGGTGAAGATCCTGGTGCCGATGCTGGCTTCGGTCAGCGAGATCGAGCAGACGCTCACGCTGATCGCGCAGGCCAAGGAGACGCTGCGCGAGCAGGGCCTCCCGTTCGATTCGGGCATCGAGGTCGGCGGCATGATCGAGATCCCGGCCGCGGTGCTCGCGATCTCCGCGTTTCTGGAGAAGCTCGACTACCTTTCGATCGGCACCAACGACCTCATTCAGTACACGCTGGCCGTCGATCGAGCCGACGACGCGGTGTCGCACCTGTATGACCCGCTGCACCCCGCGGTGTTGAAACTCCTCTCGATGGCGATCGCGAGTGCCGGCAGAGCGCGAGTGCCGATCGCGGTCTGCGGCGAAATGGCCGGCGACCCGCAGTTGACCCGGTTGCTGCTGGGGCTCGGCCTCCGCAGTTTCTCGATGCATCCCGCGCACCTGCTGACGATCAAGCAGCGGGTGCTGAAGAGCGACGTCGCCGCGACGACACCGCTCGTCGCCCGCATGCGCCGCACGGACGACCCGGCGAAGCTGATCGCGCTGCTCGACAAGATCAACGCCTGATGATGATGGCGCGCCCGCCCGCGACTGCCGTCGACACAGGCTAGAACTGGAACGGGGCGATCGTGGTAACGCGCTCCCCGGGCAGGTTGACGATGGCTGACGTCGACGACGTGAACCGGATGGTGATCGTCCCGTCGTTGCCGGTATTCGTTGGCCGGCCCGTGTACGAACACGAGATGCACTGGCCGGACGTGTATTTGTCCAGCGTAGCCGTGAATATGTTGTCGGTCACCGGACCCGCAGCGAGATACCACTGGGCGGGCCCGGCCCCCTGGTACGCGTAGATGGCCACGACCAACACCCCATGCTTGAAGTCCAGTGCATAGCCGGTGCCCGATTCGTTCGGATTTGCCCACAGCCCGGAAGCGGGCGCGAGAGCAGCGGTTCCGGGAGCGGACGCGGGCGCGACCGAGGCGGAACGGCCGGCGAAATTGGCGGCCAGGTTCTGGATCACAGACCCACCGCGATCGAGCGCCTTGACGCCATCGACGGGCAGTGAACCATACGTGACCAGATCGACATCGGCATAGTTGAGTGTGCCGCCGTCGATCGGCAGGAAGCCGTTCGGTATCACATAGTCCGGCTCGACGAGCCCGAGCGCGGCGAAGCCCTGCGTCGCGATCAGCACCCGCCGGTTCGCCGTCGGGCTCGACATCACGTAGTAGCCATCGTCCGAACCGCCAGGCAGATCGTTGGGGAATACGTAAGTTCTTGCGACGCCGGCGTGCGTGCTGGTCAACGCGCGGCCGGACCAGAAACTCTCGCCGTTCACGCCCGCCATTTCGTGCATAACGACGAATTGCACGGTACCATCGGCGTTCGAGTAGATCTGCTCGATCCGGAATGTATGGTACGAGGCGAGAACGATCCCCGCCGCAAGCAGGAGCCCGGTCGCAACAAGGAAATCCAGCCAACGCTTCATCGGCATCTCCCCAAGCTTCACGGCGAGCCAACGGTACCGTTCAGCGTCAAGCGCAAACACGATGGCTTCGGGGCGTATTCCTGGCGCGCGCCGGACAGCCCTGAACAACCGCCGGGCGTGCCGCTCGGGGCGTGTGCGTGGCCCGATGCCCCGAGGGTTCCATAGGCCGCCCCGACCCGCTACACTTCACCCCTGCGCCGATTTGAGCCAGCTTGCGGGCGCAGGGAGTCTCGGTATGCGGAGGCGCCCGAACAAATACGGCTAAAGCGGAGCGGCAAGGGGGAATCCCGACACCAACCCGGTTAGCGCAAGGCTGGCCGGGCTTCTTTTTGGACGGTGTTGCCGATGCCTTCCTTTTCCGCCACGACCGGCGGCGCCACCGGCACGACGCAGGGCCGCTCGGTCGGACCGGTCGTCGCGCGGCTCGCCCGTTTCGACACGCCGCTCCCGCTTGCCTGCGGGAAGTCGCTGCCGCAGTGCGAGCTCTCGTACGAGACCTACGGTGCGCTCGACGCGGAGCGCTCGAACGCGGTGCTCGTCTGCCATGCGCTGAACGCGTCGCATCACGTCGCCGGGTACTACGAGAACGAGCCGGACAACGTCGGCTGGTGGGACAACATGGTCGGCCCGGGCAAGCCGCTCGACACCGAGCGCTTCTTCGTGGTCGGCGTGAACAATCTCGGCAGTTGCTTCGGCTCGACCGGACCGCTGTCGCCGAACCCGGCGACCGGGGCGCCGTGGGGTGCCGACTTTCCGCTCGTAACGGTCGAGGACTGGGTCGACGCCCAGGCGCGGCTCGCCGATTTCCTCGGCATCCGGCAGTGGGCGGCGGTGATGGGCGGCAGCCTCGGCGGCATGCAGGCGCTCGCCTGGGCCACGCGCTACCCCGACCGCATCCGCCACGCGCTGGTGATCGCCGCCGCGCCGAACCTGTCGGCACAGAACATCGCGTTCAACGAAGTCGCGCGGCAGGCAATCCTCCGCGACCCGGACTTTCACGACGGGTATTTCGACCGCTACGGCACGAAGCCCCGCCGCGGCCTCGTCGTCGCGCGGATGATCGGGCACATCACCTACCTTTCCGACGAGCAGATGGAGGAGAAGTTCGGCCGCGCGCTGCGCGACGGGCTTCACTTCTCGTTCGCGCCGGAGTTCCAGATCGAGTCTTACCTGCGCTATCAGGGCGAGAAATTCGCCGAGTACTTCGACGCCAACACCTACCTGCGCATCACCAAGGCGCTCGACTACTTCGACCCGGCGTGCGCGACCGGCGGCGATCTCGTGCGTGCGCTCGCGCCGGCGACCTGCCGGTTCCTGGTCGTCTCGTTCACGACGGACTGGCGCTTTGCGCCGACCCGCTCGCGCGAGATCGTCAAGGCGCTCGTCGACAACGACCGCAGCGTCTCGTATGCGGAAATCACCGCGGCCCACGGCCACGATGCGTTCCTGCTCGACGCCCCGCAGTACATGGCGGTCGTGCGCGAATACTTCGCACGCATCGCCGCGGATGGCGGGGGTAGCGGGGGTAGCGGGGGTGGCGCGGGGGAGGTAGGGGGCGCAGGGGGCGCGGGGGGCGCAGGGGGTGCGGGGGGCGCAGGGGACGCGGGGGGCACGCAGGGGACTTCGCCGCCGGCGGGAGCATCCCGCGCCGGCGCCGGGGAGGAGCGCGCGCCGCTGCCCGCGCCGTACGTGCCGTCGGCGGCGGCAGCCGCCGGCCGCGCCGACTTCGCCACGATCGCCCGCTGGATCGCGCACGATTCGCATGTGCTGGACCTGGGCTGCGGCGACGGGAGCCTCCTCACCTACCTCGCGCGCGAGCGAGGCGTCTCCGGCTACGGAATCGAGATCGATGACGCCGGCGTGCTGGCGAGCGTGCGGAACGGCATCAATGTGCTGCAGAGCGACCTGGAGTCGGGCCTCGCCGGCTTCGACGACGCGTCGTTCGACTGCGTGATCCTGTCGCAGACGCTGCAGGCGATGCGGCACGCCGAGGACATCGTCGCCGAGATGCTGCGTGTGGGCCGCGACGTAATAGTCACGTTCCCGAACTTCGGCCACTGGTCGCACCGCTGGCAGATCGTGAGGGGCCGGATGCCCGTTTCGAAGGCGCTGCCCTACCAATGGTACGACACGCCGAACATCCACCTGTGCACGGTCGCCGACTTCGACGCGTTCCTGGCCGAGCGGCGCATCCAGGTCGAGGACCGCGTCGTGCTCGCCGGCGGCCGGCCGGTGAGCGTGCGGCCGAACCTATTCGGCGAACTCGCGATCTACCGCTTCCGGCGCGCCTGACGCGCGGCGGTCGCCGGGACACGCCGGCGCAAGGATCGCGGGAGTAACATCGGGCGCGGACGCTAGGGAGGCATGTCGATGCCCTTCGCCTGGAGAACGATGCGCGCAGTAGCGACCGCGGTCGCGCTATGCATGACAGCCGCGCTCGCGGCGGCGCAGCCGATCGAAGTCCTCTGGCTCGGGCATTCCACGTTCCGCATCACCAGCGCGACCGGCAAGGTGATCGTGATCGATCCCTTCCTCAAGACGAATCCGCGCACGCCCGCGAAGTACAAGGATCTCGCCGCGCTCGGCAAGGTCGACCTGATCCTCGTCACGCACGGCCATCGCGATCACATCATGGACCTGCACGAACTCGCGCGACTCACCGGCGCCACCGTCGATCGCGAACTACGAGCTTGCCAAGACGCTGGTCGCCGCGGGTGAGCTCGACGCCGGCAAGGCCCCGATGGGGATCAACAAGGGCGGCATCGATTTCTCCGCTGGGCACCGGCATCAAGGTACACATGGTGCCGGCCGAGCACACTTCGATCGTCGACATGACGGAAATGAAGTCGCGATGGACCGGCCAGCGGTTCGTACGACGGCGGCGCGGCGGTCGGTTACGTGATCGAATTCGAGAACGGCTTCAAGATCTACCACAGCGGCGACACCGACGTGTTCGGCGACATGGCCCTCATCGACCGCTTCTTCAAGCCCGATCTGGCGCTCGTCTCGCATCGGCGGCCATTTCACGATGGACCCGGAGCATGCCGCGTACGCGGTGCGCGAGCTACATCCGGCCCAAGCAGGTCATTCCGATGCACTACGGGACGTTTCCGGTCATCAACCGCACGCCGGCCGAGTTCAAGACAGCGCTCGGCAATGCGCCGATCAAGGTGCTCGACGTCAAGCCCGGCGAGCCGCGTTCGCTTCTGAACGCGTCGATCGCGCGTAGTCCGGAATACCTGCGCTTGCGCAGACCCGTCGACGAAGCGCTTCGCGTCGTCGTGCTTCGCGAACGGGTACCAGTACGTCGACGGCGCGGATCGTCAGCGGATCCTAGCGTGGCGAACCGCCCGCGCATGTCGCTTGCGCTTCATCGATTCGACCAGCCGCGCCGCGTCGTCCCGCTTTCCGGCTGCGGCCGTAGACCGAGAGCAGCAGCCGCTGCGACCAGTAGTCGTCGGGGTTGAGCTCGACGGCGCGTCTCCAGCGACGCTCGCCGCCTCGTCGAGACGATTCGAGCCCGAACTGCGCGAGGCCGCGCTGGTACGGCGTAGCTCGACGGGATAGTGCGGATTGAGTCGCATCGCGCGCTCGACCGCCTCGAGCGCCTCGGCGCAGCAGCCGGCGAAGCTCGAGCGCGTCGGCCAGCGCGACGTAGCCGTCGGCATCGTTCGGATCGGCTCGCCATCGCGCGCTTCGCTTCGACGATCGCTTCCGCGTGCTGCTGCGCAGTGCACCAGCATGGCGCTCGCCGACCTGGTGCGCGAGCGGCGTCGGGGTCGCGCATCGCCTTCGCGAGATACTGTTCGCCGCGTCCGCGCCTGCAGTGTCGCGCGATATCCCGTGCCGACGCCGGTCCCCAGTATCGCGTATAGATATCCCAGTGCACGGCCGCGAGGGCCGCCTAGGCGCGCCCGTAGTTCGGGTCGAGCTCGGCCGCGCGCTTGAAGTCGGCGATCGCGCGCGGAACTCGTCCGGCGTCTGCTTGCAGATAGTGCTCCCACCCTTTCAGCAAGCACGTCGTACGCCTGCACGTTTTCCGTTCCCCGCTTCGCTACGCGCTCGCTGTCGTCCTTCGTCAGTTCGACCGAGAGCGCCTTCACGACGTTCCGCGTGATCGTGTCCTGCAGCGCCGAAGATGTTCTTGAGCTCGCCATCGTACCGGTCGGCCCACACGTGACCGCCGGATCGCGGCGTCGATCAGCTGCGCATTGACGCGCATGCTCGTCGCCGCTCCTGCGCACGCTGCCTTCGAGCACGTAGCGCACGCTCGAGCGCCTTCGCGATCTCGCGCACGTCGCGCGACTTGCCCTTGTACTCGAACGTCGAGTTGCGCGCGATGACGAACAATCCCGTCCACTTTCGACAGATCGGTGATCAGGTCCTCGGTGATGCCGTCGGCGAAGTAGGTCTTGTCGGCATCGCCGCCCAGGTTGTCGAACGGAAGCACCGCGATCGACGGCTTGGCCGAAGGCGCGCGCGCGCCCGTTGAGGCGGCGGTCGGCGCTCGTGCCCGCGGGCGGCGACGGCCGCAGCCACAACCGCGTCGCCAGTCGGCAACCGAGCGACGACGTCAGCGATTGCCGCCAGCCACACGGACGTCGACTCGCGCCGGCGAGGTCGCCTTCGGCAGCCGATGGCGACGCGCGTTTCACCGCCGGTTCAGCTGCGCCATTCCTGCGCCGACCGCGAACGCCCGCACCGGATCGGAGATGTTCTTGACGCTCTGGAGACCGCGATCGTCGAACGATCGCCGCGACACGGCTTTTGACGGCTCCGCGCACTTAGAATCCGCCGATGCCCGACGCTCTCGCTGCACCGCAGGCCGTACCCACGTGGCGAGAGGCGCTCTTCAACCGGCGGATGCTGATCTGCGTCTTCACCGGATTCTCGTCGGGGCTGCCCCTCTACCTGCTCATCAACCTGCTGCCGGCATGGCTGCGCTCGGAGCAGGTGGACCTGAAGTCGATCGGCCTCTTCGCGTTGATCCAGTTGCCCTACACGTGGAAGTTCCTGTGGTCGCCGCTGCTCGACCGCTACGCGTTTCCCGTGCTCGGGCGCCGCCGCGGCTGGATGCTGGTGACGCAGCTGCTGCTGCTCGCGTCGATCCCGTTGTTCGGCCAACTCCACCCCAAGCTCGACCTGTGGGCGATCGCGTACCTTGCCGCCGCGGTCGCGTTCTTCAGCGCGAGCCAGGACATCGTGCTCGACGCGTATCGCCGCGAGATCCTGCCCGACGTCGAGCTCGGGCTCGGCAACGCGATCCACGTCAACGCCTACCGGATATCGAGCCTCGTCCCGGGGGCGCTCGCGCTGATCCTCGCCGACCACCTCCCGTGGTCGAGCGTGTACTGGGTCACGGCGGCGTTCATGCTGCCCGGCATTGGCGATGACCCTGGCCGTCAACGAGCCGACGCTGCGCCGCCCCGGTCCGAAGACGCTCGCGGAGGCGGTGGTCGAGCCGTTTCGTGAATTCATCCGCCGCGACGGCTGGAACCAGGCCTTGCTCGTGCTGCTCTTCATCTTCCTGTACAAGCTCGGCGACAGCATGGCGACGGCGCTCGCCACGCCGTTCTATCTCGACATGGGCTTCACCAAGTCCGAGATCGGTCTGATCGCCAAGAATGCCGGCCTGTGGTCGAGCGTGATCGGCGGCATGCTGGGCGGCCTCTGGATGCTGCGACTCGGGATCAACCGCGGCCTGTGGCTGTTCGGTGTCGTGCAGGTCGTGTCGATTCTGGGTTTCGCGTGGCTTGCCTACGAGAACCGGCCGGACAAGGTCCTGCTCGCCGTCGTCATTGCATTCGAGGCGCTGGGCGTCGGACTCGGCACCGCGGCATTCACCGCCTACATCGCACGTGCCACCGACCCGCGCTACACGGCCACGCAGTTCGCGCTGTTCACGAGCCTCGCTGCCGTGCCGCGCACCGTCGTCAACGCATCGACCGGGTGGGTGGTCGAGCAGACCGGGTGGTTCACGTTCTTCATTCTCTGTACGGCGCTGGCGCTGCCGGGCATGGCATTACTCTTGCGTGTGGCGCCATGGAACGCGCCCCGCCGGGAACAAGGCCCGCGATGAATCCGCACAAGTTCAGCAGCATCGCGCACCGCGACCACGATTACTGCAATCCAATCTCGACGGCGAAGGTCGAGCGCGTGCTCGACCTGCTCGCGCTCGACCAACATTCGCACGTGCTCGACCTGGGCTGCGGCCGCGCCGAGCTCGCGCTGCGAATCATCGAGCGCTTCGGTTCGACCGTCATCGCGGTCGACCATTCGGAGCCGATGCTCGAAGCCGCGCGCGAGCGCGCGCAATGGACGGGCGCGCAGCAGAAGCTGCATCTCGACGACAGTCGACATCCGCAATTTCCAGGCGGACCCGGAGACGTTCCATCTGTCGGTCATGCTCGGCGCCGGCGGCATCGACGGCGGCATGGCCGGCATCTGCCGGCAGCTCAAGATCTGGACCCGGGGCGGCGGATACGTGCTGATCGGCGAAGGGTACTGGCAGCGCAAGCCCCATCCCGACTACCTCCGGTTTCTGGGCGGCCCCGACGGCCAGTACCTCGACCACGCCGGCAACGTGCAGGCCGGGGTCGAGGCCGGGCCTCATCCCGATGCACGCGACGACCGCGTCGCTCGACGAGTGGGACGAGTACGAATGGAAGTACTCCCGCTCGATCGAGCGGTACGCGCGCGAGCAACCCGAGGATCCGGATGTGCCGGACATGCTCGAACGCATCCGGCGCTGGCGTGACGCGTACCTTCGCCATGGCCGCGACACGCTGGGCTTCGCCTTGTATCTCTTCTACCGGCCGGGACCGCGCATCGGTTGAGCGGTGCGTCGGCGGGACGGTTCAGGCGTCAAGGCGCTCGAGGGCGTCCGTGATTTCGAGCCACTGCGCCTCGAGCCGTGCGAGCTGCCACGTGAGATCGCCCTGGCGAGCGAGCCTTTCCTTCAGTGTCGGCCTTCCCGCTTCGGTGTAGGCCTCGGGTGAGGCGAGCCAGGCCTCGATCGCCTGCTTTTCCGCGCCGAGCGCGCTCATCTCGCGCTCGAGCAGGGTCAGCTTGTCGGTGAGCGGTTTGCGCCTCGCGTACTCGCGCTGCCGCAGCTCGGCCTCGGCGCGCCGTTGCGCCTTCCGGTCGGGCGTCGCCGTCGCCGCCCGGCTCCGCGCCCGCGCGCGGCCCGCGAGAGAGCACCCACTCGCGATAATCGTCGAGATCGCCGTCGAAGGGCGCGACCGCGCCGTCGGCGACGAGCCACAGCGCGTCGGTCGTCGCGCGCAGCAGGTGGCGGTCGTGCGCGACGACGACGAGCGCGCCGCTCGTAGTCCTGCAGCGCCTCGGCGAGCGCCTCGCGCATCTCGATGTCGAGGTGGTTGGTCGGCTCGTCGAGCAGCAGCAGGTTGGGCCGCTGCCGCACGATCAGCGCGAGCGTGAGGCGCGCCTTCTCGCCGCCGGAGAAGCGGCCCACCGGCGTGCGTCACCATGTCGCCGCGGAAGTCGAAGCCGCCGAGGAAATCGCGCAGCTCCTGCTCGCGCGTCGCCGGGTCGAGCCTTCGCCATGTGCCAGAGCGGCGACTCCGCCGCGCGCAGCTGCTCGACCTGGTGCTGCGCGAAGTAGCCGATGCGCAAGCGCCTGCGCGGCGTGCCGCTCGCCGGACGAGCGGCGCGAGCTTCCCGGCGATCGCCTTCAGCAGCGTCGACTTGCCGGCGCCGTTGGGCCCGAGCAGGCCGATCCGGTCGCCGGCGAGGATCGCCCCAGTCGAGGTCCGCGAGGATCGGCGGCGCCTCGCCGTAGCCGAGCGTGACGTGCTCGAGGCGCACGAGCTGGCGCGCGGCGTCGGTCACCGGCGCGAAGGCGAACTCGAACGGGCTGTCGACGTGCGCGGCCGCGATCCGCTCCATCCGCTCCAGCGCCTTGATCCGGCTCTGCGCCTGCTTCGCCTTGGTCGCCTTGGCGCGGAAGCGGTCGACGAAGGCCTGCAGGTGCGCGATCTGCCGCTGCTGCTTCGCGTAGCTCGCCTGCTGCAGCGCGAGCTGCTCCGCGCGCTCGCGCTCGAACTGCGAGTAGTTGCCCGTGTAGGTCTTGAGCTTCAGCGCGTCGACATGCACGATCGTCGTGACCACGGCGTCGAGGAAATCGCGGTCGTGCGTGATGAGCAGCAGCGTGCCCGGGGTAGCGGGCGAGCCAGTCCTCGAGCCACAGCACGGCGTCGAGGTCGAGGTGATTGGTCGGCTCGTCGAGCAGCAGCAGGTCCGAGCGGCACATCAGCGCCTGCGCGAGATTGAGGCGCATCCGCCAGCCGCCGGAGAAGCTCGACGACCGGATCGTCGTGCCGCGCTGCCGGCGAAGCCCAGCCCCGAGAGCAGTGTCGCGGCGCGCGCGCGCGGCTGCGTAGCCGCCGATCTCGTCGAAGCGGTGGTGCAGCAGCGCCAGCGCGCTCGCCGTTGCCGTCGGACTCGGCCGCGGCCGCGGCCTCCGTCGCGGCGAGGTCGCGCTCGATCTCGCGCAGCTCGCGGTCGCCGTCCAGCACGAACTCGATCGCCGGCATCGGGGTCGCAGGCGTCTCCTGCGCGACGTGGGCGATGGTCCACGCAGGCGGCAGCTCGACGCTCCCGGCGTCCTGGTGCAGCTCGCCGCGGATCAGCGCGAACAGGCTCGACTTGCCGCTGCCGTTCGGCGCCGATCAGGCCGACCTTGTGGCCGGCGTGGACCGTCATGTTCGCGCCGTCGAGCAGGCGCTTGGCGCCGCGCGCGAGGACGAGATCGACGATGCGGATCACGGGCGGGGCCTGGCGCGGCGGACCCGGCAGCCCGCGGACTGCGTCAACGCAGCGCGTAGTCGTAATCGATGACGAGCGGCGCATGGTCGGAGAAGCGGCGATTCGTGTAGATCGCCGGCCGTCTTCGCCCTGGCGGCGATGCCCGGGGTCGCGATCTGATAGTCGATCCGCCAGCCGACGTTCTTTTCCCACGCCTGTCCACGGTTCGACCACCACGTGTACCGGTCGGGCCGCGCGTCGATGCGGCGGAACACGTCGACGAAGCCCAGCTCGTCGAACACCCGCGTCAGCCACGCCCGCTCCTCCGGCAGGAATCCCGAGTTCTTCTGGTTGCTGCGCCAGTTCCTGAGGTCGATCTCGCGGTGCGCGATGTTCCAGTCGCCGCAGAGGATGATCTCGCGCCCGCGTGCTGCGCAGCTTCGCGAGGTGCGGCAGGAACTCGTCCAGGAAGCGGAACTTCGATGCCTGCCGGTGCGGTCCGCTGGACCCCGACGGCAGGTAGACGCTGATCACGGTGAGCTCGGCGAAGTGCGCCTCGCAGATAGCGACCCTCGGCGTCGAACTCGTGGCTGCCGAAGCCGGTGACGAACTGTCGGCGCGGCATTTCGCGTAGATGGCCACGCCGCTGTAGCCCTTGCGTTCCGCGGGATGGAACGCACGCGTGCGCGCGCGCGCGGCGAGCGCAGCGCGCGCGGCACGTCGGCCGTCCGTCGCCTTGATCTCCTGCAGGCACACGACGTCCCACGGCTCGGCGCGAGCGAGCCAGCGCGCGAAGCCGCTTGCCGCTCGGCCGAGCGGATGCCGTTGACGTTGAGAGTGATGACGCGCACGTTGCCGGAATGCACCGAGGGCGCAGCGCGCGAAAAGCGGCGAGTTTACACGCCGGCATCCGATGCGCGCGCGCAGTGCCGGCCGTCGACGGCGGCGGCCGCACGTCGGGCACGTCGCCGCGGTATAATCCGTCCGACCGCGCGATCGACACGGATCCCGCCGTGACCGATTTTCGCCAGGAATTCCTCGCCTTCGCGCTGGCACGTCACGTGCTGAGCTTCGGTGAATTCGTGACCAAGGCGGGACGGCAGACGCCGTACTTCTTCAACGCCGGGTTGTTCAGCGACGGCGAAAGCCTGCGGCGCCTCGGCCGGTTCTACGCGCAGGCGCTGGCTCGCCTCGGGCATCGCCTGCGACCAGCTTTTCGGACCGGCGTACAAGGGGATCACGCTGGCGGCCGCGGCGGCGATCGCCCTGGCCGAAAAGGGGCACAATTTGCCGTTCAGCTTCAATCGCAAGGAGGCGAAGGACCACGGCGAGGGCGGCACGATCGTCGGCGCGGCGCTGAAGGGCCGCGTGCTGATCGTCGACGACGTGATCACCGCGGGAACGTCGGTGCGCGAGTCGGTGGAACTGATCCGGGCGCCATGGTGCCCAACCGGCAGGTGTGCTCATTGCGCTGGACCGGATGGAGCGCGGGCAGGGCGCGAAGCTCGGCGGTCCAGGAAGTGCGCGACGCGTTCGCGATTCCGGTGATCGCGATCGCGACGCTCGACGACCTGATGCGGTTCATCGCGGGAGAGCCGGCGTTGACGGCGTATGGGTCGGCGGTCGCGGCCTACCGCGCGCAGTATGGCGTGGGTTGAGTTCCGGCGCGCGGCAGAGACGATCGACGGCGAACGGATGAGCGAGAACTGGCGGTGACGGTTCGGCGTGACGAAGGCGAAGCGGAGATGGCGCGGTCGCCTGGGTGCTGGCGGCGCTCGTCCTCGCCGCGGTGGCGCTGCTGACCGCTGCGGGTCCGGCGCGGGCGGCGATGTACAAATGGGTCGACGAAAAGGGCATCGTCCACTACTCCGACAAGATGCCGCCCGAGGCGGTCGACAAGGCAAGCGTCCAGCTCAACAAGCAGGGCGTACCGATCAAGTCGACCGAAAAGGCGTTGACGCCCGAGCAGCGCCGTGCGATGGAGCAGGACGAAGTGCGGCAGCGCCAGGCGGCCAGGCAGCAGGAAGAGATCGCCGCGCCGCGATCGCGCGCTCGTCGCCTCGTACACGAGCGAGGCCGAGATCGACCTCGCGCGGAACCGCGCGCTGCAGACCATCAACACCTCGGTCCAGTCGTCGCTCGCCTACAGCGAACAGCTCAACAAACGCAAGGCCGAAGCCGAAGCGAAGAAGGCCGAGCTGCAGGGCAAGCCGATGGCCGCGACGCTCGAGCGCGAGCTCGAGAGCATCGACGCCGAGCTCGCCCGCCAGGCGGATCTCGTCGCGCAGAAGAAGCGCGAGGTGGCGCTGATCACCGCGAAGTACGATGCCGACAAGCAGCGCTGGCGCGAGCTCGTCGCCGCCAAGGCGGTGTCCGATTCCGCCAAGGCGGCGAACGCCGCCACCGGCACTGCCGTCGACCGAGGCGCCAGCCGCCGCGGGCGCGCCGACGAAGTAACGCTCGTCCGACCGGCGGCCGCCCCGGCCGCGCAGGCGTGCACCGGGCTGCCCTGTGCAGTGGCTGTCCGACCGGCGGCCGCCCCGGCCTGCGATAATTACGGCTCCGCCCGTGTTTGCTCCAATGCAGGGGACCCATGGCTCAGTACGTGTACACGATGAACCGCGTGGGCAAGATCGTGCCGCCCAAGCGCGTGATCCTGAAGGACATTTCGCTCTCGTTCTTTCCCGGTGCCAAGATCGGCGTGCTGGGGCTCAATGGCTCCGGCAAGTCGACACTGCTCGCCATCATGGCGGGCGAGGACCGGGAGTTCGAAGGCGAAGCGATTCCGATGCCGAACCTGCGCATCGGTTTCCTGCCGCAGGAGCCGCGGCTCGACGCCGAGCAGACGGTGCGCGAAGCGGTCGAGCAGGGACTTGCGGAGATCCTCGAGGCGAAGCAGCAGCTCGACGACGATCTACGCGGCATACGCCGAGCCCGACGCCGATTTCGATCGGCTGGCCGCCGAGCAGGCGAAGTACGAGGCGATCATCGCCACCGCGGGTGCCGACACCGAGGTGCAGATGGAGGTCGCCGCCGACGCCCTTCGGCTCCCGCCATGGGACGCGAAGATCGCGCAGCTCTCCGGTGGCGAGAAGCGGCGCGTCGCGCTGTGCCGGCTGCTGCTGTCGCGGCCGGACATGCTGCTCCTCGACGAGCCGACCAACCATCTCGATGCCGAGAGCGTCGAGTGGCTGGAGCAGTTTCTGCAGCGCTTCCCCGGCACCGTCATTGCCGTGACGCACGACCGCTATTTTCTCGACAATGCCGCCGAATGGATCCTCGAGCTCGACCGTGGCTACGGCATCCCGTGGAAGGGCAACTACTCGTCCTGGCTCGAGCAGAAGGAGGCGCGGCTCGAGATCGAGTCCAAGCAGGAGGCCGCGCGCATCAAGGCGATGAAGCACGAGCTCGAGTGGGTGCGGCAGAACCCGAAGGGGCGGCAGGCGAAGAGCAAGGCGCGCATCGCACGCTTCAACGAGCTCTCCTCGTACGAGCACCAGCAGCGCAACGAGACGCAGGAGATCTTCATCCCCGTCGCCGAGCGCCTCGGCGATGCCGTCATCGAGTTCAAGGCGGTGAGCAAGGGCTACGGCGACCGGCTGCTCATCGACGATCTGTCGTTCCGGGTTCCCGCCGGGGCCATCGTCGGAATCATCGGGCCGAACGGCGCCGGCAAGACGACGCTGTTCCGGATGATCGCCGGCCGCGAGCAACCGGACCGCGGCGAGATCGTCGTCGGCCCGACGGTCAAGCTCGCCATCGTCGACCAGACGCGCGAGCGGCTGCCGAACGACAAGACGGTGTGGGAAGCGATCTCCGGCGGGCAGGACATCCTGACCGTCGGCAAGTTCGAGATGCCCTCGCGCGCCTATCTCGGACGGTTCAATTTCAAGGGCGCGGACCAGCAGAAGATCGTCGGCACGCTCTCCGGCGGCGAGCGCGGCCGGCTGCACCTCGCCGCGACGCTGCTCGAAGGCGGCAACGTGCTGCTGCTGGACGAGCCGTCGAACGACCTCGACGTCGAGACCCTGCGCGCGCTCGAGGAGGCGCTGGCCGAGTACGCCGGCAGCGTGCTCGTCATCTCGCACGACCGCTGGTTCCTCGACCGGATCGCCACGCACATCCTCGCCGCGGAGGACGATTCGAAGTGGGTGTTCTTCGAGGGCAATTACCGCGACTACGAGGACGACAAGAAGAAGCGGCTGGGGGAGGAAGGCGCACGGCCGCACCGCCCGCGGTACAAGGCACTGATGGCGTGACGCGGTGCTGCGCGCTCCCGTGGGCGCCGGGCCGTTGGCCGCCCCCGGCCGGCTACGCGCCGAGCTTCTTCCTGAGGATCGCGTTGACCTGCGCCGGATTGGCCTTGCCCCGGCTCGCGGCCATCGCCTTGCCGACGAGCGAGTTGAACGCCTTGTCCCTGCCGGCCCGGAACTCGTCGACGATCGCCGGGTTCGCGGCGATCACCTGATCGACGATCGCGGCGATCGCGCTCTCGTCGGAGATCTGCTTCAGGCCCTTGCGCCGCGATGATCGCGTCGGCGGCGTCGTCACCCGATGCCGTGCCCGACCACATCGCGTCGAACACGTCCTTCGCGATCTTGCCGGAGATCGTTCCGTCCTGGATGCGCCGCAGCAGACCCGCGAGCTGGGTCGCCGATACGGGTGCATCCGCGATGTCGCGCTCGACCTTGTTGAGCGCGGCCGAGAGCTCGCCCAGCACCCAGTTCGCCGCCGAGCTTTGCCTCGCCGGGATCGCGGCGGCCGTCGCCTCGAAGTAGGCGGCGAGCTCGCGGCTCGCCGTCAGCGTGCGCGCGTCGTAGGCCGGCAGGGCGTACTGCGCCTCGAAGCGCGCCTTCATCGCCTCCGGCAGCTCCGGCAGCGCGCGCCGCACGCGCTCGATCCACGCGTCGTCGATCGCCAGCGGCGGCAGGTCGGGGTCGGGAAAGTAGCGATAGTCCTGCGCGTCTTCCTTGCTGCGCATCGATCGCGTCTGGCGCCGGTCCGGATCGTACAGGCGCGTCTCCTGCACGACCGTGCCGCCGTCCTCGATCAGCTCGATCTGCCGCCGCACCTCGAACTCGATCGCCTGCTCGAGGAAGCGGAAGCTGTTCAGGTTCTTGATCTCGCAGCGCGTGCCGAGCCGGGCTTCGCCTACCGGTCGCACCGACACGTTGGCGTCGCAGCGGAAGCTTCCTTCCTGCATGTTGCCGTCGCAGATGCCGATCCACTTCACCAGCGCGTGCAATGTCCGCGCATAGGCCACGGCCTCGGCGGCGCTGCGCAGGTCGGGTTCGGACACGATTTCGAGCAGCGGCGTCCCGGCGCGGTTCAAGTCGATGCCGGTCATGCCGTGAAAGTCCTCGTGCAGCGACTTTCCCGCGTCCTCCTCGAGATGCGCACGGGTCAGGCGCACCGTCTTCTCGCCGTCGCGCCGTCGTGATCGTCAGCGTTCCGCCCTGCACGACGGGAATCTCGAACTGGCTGATCTGGTAGCCCTTCGGCAGATCCGGATAGAAGTAGTTCTTGCGCGCGAACACGCTGCGCCGGTTGATCGTCGCGCCGACGGCAAGCCCGAACCGGATCGCGCGCTCGACGGCGCCGCGATTCAGCACCGGCAACACGCCCGGGCAGCGCGATGTCGACGGCCGAAGCCTGGGTGTTGGGCGCGGCGCCGAAGGCGGTCGGCGCGCCGGAGAAGATCTTCGACGCCGTCGAGAGCTGGGCGTGGGTCTCGAGCCCGATGACGGTTTCCCACTTCATGGCGACGGGCGCCTCGTGTGCCAGTCCGTCGCCTGCTGGAAGCGATGTGCGACGTCGAGCATCGTGGACTCGCGGAAGTAGTCTCCCTGGATCTGCAATCCGATCGGCAGACCGTTGCCGTCGAAGCCGCAGGGAATCGACATGGCCGGTGCACCGACCAGGTTGGCCGCGACGGTGAAGATGTCGTTGAGATACATCTGGACCGGGTCGTCGGCCTTGGCGCCGATCGGAAAGGCGACCGTCGGTGCCGTCGGCCCCATGATGACATCGCAGGTCCGATACGCGCGATGAAAATCGTCGGCGATCAGATGCCGTACCTGCTGCGCCTTCAGGTAATACGCATCGTAGTAGCCGTGCGAAAGCACGTAGGTTCCGACGAGTATCCGCCGCTTGACCTCCGCGCCGAAGCCCTCGGCGCGCGACCTCCGGTACATGTCGGTCAGGTCGTCGTAGGTCGCGGCGCGGTGGCCGTAGCGCACGCCATCGAAGCGCGACAGGTTCGACGACGCCTCCGCCGGCGCGATCACGTAGTACACCGGCACCGACAGCCGGGCATTGGGCAAGGTGACGTCGACGGTCGTCGCGCCCAGCGCGCGGAATTCGCCGAGCGCCGCGTCGATGGCCCGCGCGACGTCGGCGTCGACGCCGTCGCCGAAGTATTCGCGGGGCAGCCCGATCGTGAGTCCGGCGAGCGGTTTCGCGCCGGCGTCGCGGGCGAGGTGGCGCGTATAGTCTTCGGCGGCACGGTCGAGCGAGGTCGAGTCGCGCGGATCGTGGCCGGCCATTGCATTGAGCAGCAACGCGAGGTCCTGCGCGGTCTGCGCGAAGGGGCCCGCCTGGTCGAGGCTCGAAGCGAACGCGACGAGCCCGAAGCGCGAGCAGACGCCGTATGTCGGCTTCAATCCGCAGATGCCGGACAGCGCGGCCGGCTGGCGGATCGATCCCCCGGTGTCGGTGCCGGTGCTCCCCGGGACCAGCCGGGCGGCGACCGCGGCCGCCGAGCCGCCTGAGCTTCCACCGGGGACGCAGCGCTCATTCCACGGGTTCCTGACCGGCCCGAAGTGCGACGTTTCGGAGGACGAGCCCATGGCGAACTCGTCCATGTTCGTCTTCCCGACGAGCACGGTCCCGGCGCGCGCGAGGCCTTCGACGACGTGCGCGTCGAATGGCGACGTGTAGTTAGCGAGCATCCGCGAGCCGCAGGTCGTCCGCATGCTCGCGGTCGCCAGGATGTCCTTGTGCGCGATCGGTATGCCGGTGAGCGGGCCGCCGGTACCGTCCGCGATGGCAGCGTCAGCCGCTGCGGCGTCGGCCAGCGCGCGCTCCGGATCCACGGTGATGAATGCATTGAGTACGGGGTTGAGCCGACCGATCCGGTCGAGCACCTCGCGCGTCAGCTCCACGCTGGACAGACGCCTCGCCTTCAACGCTGCGGCGATCTCGACGATCGAGGCGCCGATCACTCGATGACCTTTGGCACGAGATACAAGCCGTTCTCGACGGCTGGCGCCCCCTGCTGGTAGACCGCGCGCCGATCGACTTCGGTGACCCGGTCCTCGCGCAGCGGAAGCATCACGTCCTGCGCATGCGCCATCGGCACGACGCCGGTGGTGTCGACGGCGGCGAGCTCGTTGATCAGCGCGAAGATCGCGTCGAGCTTTGCCCGCACGTCGTCGGCCTGCCGGGCATCGATTTCAAGGCGCGCCAGATGGGCTATCCGGTGAACGTCGGCAAGCGAGATCGTCATGGCGGGCGGGGGGCGGCGGGGCGGATGGACGTGGCGGCGGTCCGGCGACCCTGCGCAATTGTGCGGCAATGGCGCGGTCGGCGGAACGCTCCCGATTTCGCGGATTTCCGCACGAAATCAGTGCAGCGGCGAAGTACGATAGGTTATCATAATGTCATATTTCCGGGCAGCCGCCGCTGCCTTCGACGTATCGGGCCGCGCCGCGGGCGCGGCCCGAATCTCCGCGGACAGACGCTTCTATGTTCGAGTTCTTCAAGGGCTATTTCTCGAGCGATCTCGCGATCGACCTGGGTACGGCGAACACGCTCATCTACGTCCGCGGCAAGGGGATCGTGCTGAACGAGCCGTCGGTCGTCGCAATCCGGCAGGAAGGCGGACCCAACGGCAAGCGGGTGATCCAGGAAGTCGGTCTCGCGGCGAAGCAGATGCTGGGCCGCACCCCCGGGAACATCACCGCGATCCGGCCGATGAAGGACGGCGTCATCGCCGACTTCACCGTTACCGAGCAGATGCTGAAGCAGTTCATCAAGCGCGTGCTCGAGTCGCGCCTGTTCTCGCCCTCGCCGCGGATCATCATCTGCGTGCCATGCGGCTCGACGCAGGTCGAGCGGCGCGCGATCCGCGAATCCGCGCTCGGCGCCGGGGCCTCGAAGGTGTATCTGATCGAGGAGCCGATGGCCGCCGCGATCGGTGCGGACCTGCCGATCTCGGATGCGACGGGGTCGATGGTCGTCGATATTGGCGGTGGCACCACCGAAGTCGGCGTAATCTCGCTGGGCGGGATCGTGTATTCGGGAAGCGTCCGCGTCGGCGGCGACAAGTTCGACGAAGCGATCGTCAACTATATCCGCCGCAACTACGGAATGCTGATCGGCGAGACGACGGCCGAGTTGATCAAGAAGACGATCGGCTCTGCGTTTCCGGGATCCGAGGTGAAAGAGATGGAGGTGAAGGGCCGCAACCTCGCCGAGGGCATCCCGCGCAGCTTTACCGTGTCGTCGAACGAAATCCTCGAGGCGCTGACCGATCCGCTGAACAGCATCGTGTCGGCGGTGAAGAGCGCGCTCGAGCGCACGCCGCCCGAGCTCGGTGCCGACATCGCCGAGCGCGGCATGGTGCTGACAGGCGGGGGCGCGCTGCTGCGCGACATCGACCGCCTGCTGATGGAAGAAACGGGGCTGCCGGTGATCGTCGCCGACGATCCGCTCACCTGCGTGGTGCGCGGGTGCGGGCGCGCGCTCGAGAACATGGACAAGCTCTCCAGCATCTTCACGTCGGATTGAAAGTGGGGTCAGAGACGACGTTCGCTGACCCCACTTTCGCGCGATGCGCCACCTTCCGGCAGAGCCCCCCGCATTCTTCCCCCGCGGCCCATCGCCGCTCGCGCGGCTCGCCTTCTTCGGGATCGTGTCGATTGCACTGCTGTTCGTCGACACCCGGTACCATTATCTGGAGAACATCCGCGTCGCGGCGGCCACCGTCCTCTATCCGCTGCAGCGGGCCGCCCAGCTGCCCGGCGAGGCGCTGCTGTACGTGGGCAGCTATTTCATCACCAAGCGGGGGCTCGCGGACGACAACGTGATGCTGAGACAGCAGCTCGTCGAGAACGCGGCGACCGCGCAGGGCTTTCCGGCGGCGCAGCAGGAGAATGCCCGCCTGCGGGCGCTGCTCGAACTGAAGGCGCGCTACGCGACGGCCGCGGTCGCCGTTGAAGTGCTCTACACCGGCCGCGACCCGTTCGCCCAGAAACTCGTCGTCAACAAGGGCGCCCAGGCCGATCTGCGTCCGGGGGAGGCGGTGATCGACGCCGACGGTGTGGTCGGGCAGGTGACGCGCGTCTTTCCGTACATGGCCGAGGTCACGCTCCTCACCGACAAGGATCACGCGGTACCGGTGAAAGTGCAACGCAGCGGTGTGCGCTCGGTGCTCTACGGCACGGGTGTCGGACGCGCGCCCGAGTTGCGCTTCACGGCGCCCTCCGCCGACGTCCAGGTCGGCGACGTCCTGGTGACGTCGGGACTCGACGGCACCTATCCTCCGGGCCTTGCGGTGGCACGCGTCGCGACGGTCGAGCGCGAGACCGGTCAGATCTTCGCCCGGATCACCTGCGCGCCGCTCGCCGGGGTCGACCGGAGCGAATACCTGCTCGTCCTGGGCCGCGAGGCGGCGCCGCCGCGTCCGGAGGAGCCTGCCGAACCCGATGTGGCGAAAAAATCCGGCAAGGGCAAGCGCCGGGCCGCGGGCAGCCCATGATGGTGCTGCCGAGCATCGGACCGCTCTCGACCGCCGGACCGGAAGAGATCCTGCGACCCGTCAAGCCGTGGTTCATCGTCGTCACCTTCATTCTGGCACTCGTGGCCAACCTGCTGCCGCTATCCGGGGTTGCACTTGCGCTCAAGCCGGACTTCCTCGCGCTGGTGCTGCTCTACTGGTGCATCAGGGAGCCGCGGTACGTGGGGGTGGGCATCGCCTGGTGCGTGGGCCTCGCGATGGACGTCGGCGACGCCACGCTGTTCGGGCAGCACGCGCTCGCCTATGCCTTCCTCGCCTATTCGGCCGAGTTCTTCCGCCGCCGCGTCCTGCGCTTCCCGCTCTGGCAGCAGGCGGCCCAGGTCGCCGTGCTGCTCGGTCTCTGCGCGGCGATCGTGCTCCTGGTCCGTTCGGTCGGCGGCGCGCCGCTGCCGCGCTGGACATACGTCGTTCCGCCGCTCGTCGGCGCTCTGCTGTGGCCGACCGTCACGCTCGTGCTGCAATGGCCGCAGCGCCCGCAGCGCGCGGCGACGGACCTGTGAGTCCGACGGTGGTCGAGAACTGAGACCCCATGGCGCGACTCCTGTTCACATCGCGCTGGCGCGGCCAGGGCTCCGCGCTGGACTCGCCGGAATTCAAGAATCCCGAGCGCGAGCTGTTCCTGTTCCGCCGGCGACTGTCGTTTGCCGGGGCGCTGGTCGCGCTGGCGTTGGGAGGGCTCCTCGCCCGGTTCGTCTACCTGCAGGTCGTCGAGCATCGACATTTCCAGACGCTGGCCGAGACCAACCGGATCGCGATCGTGCCGATCGTGCCGAACCGCGGCGTGATCCGCGACCGCAACGGCATCGTGCTGGCGCAGAGCTACTCCGCCTACACGCTGGAGATCCAGCCCTCGCGCGTGCGAAGCCTGGACGAGACGATCGATGCCCTGGCCGAGATCGTCGAGATCGCGCCCCGCGATCGCAGGCGCTTCCGCAAACTGCTGGAGGAATCGAAGAACTTCGAGAGCCTGCCGATCCGCACGCGGTTGTCGGACGACGAGGTCGCGCGCTTCGCCGTCAATCGGTATCGGTTCCCCGGTGTCGAGATCAAGGCGCGGCTCTTCCGCCAGTACCCGTTCGGCGAGCTCGCCTCGCACGTGGTCGGCTACATCGGCCGCATCAACGACCGCGACCTGGTGCGCATCGACGAATGGGGCGATGCCGCGAATTACAAGGGCTCCGATTACATCGGCAAGGTCGGCGTCGAGCTTTCGTACGAGCGGGAGCTGCACGGCACGACCGGCGTCGAGGAGGTCGAGGTGGACGCCGGCGGCCGGGCGGTGCGCACGCTCTCGCGCGCGGCCCCCGCATCGGGCAACGATCTCACGCTCTCGCTCGACATCAAGCTCCAGCAGGTCGCGGAGGCGGCCTTCGGTCCGCGCCGCGGCGCGCTGGTGGCGATCGACCCGGCCAACGGCGACGTCCTGGCCTTCGTCTCGAAACCGGGGTTCGATCCCAACCTGTTCGTCGACGGCATCGACTCGGCGAACTGGGAGCTCCTGAACGAGTCGCCCGACAAGCCACTGCTGAACCGCCCGCTGCGCGGTGCCTATCCCCCCGGCTCGACGATCAAGCCGTTCCTCGCGCTGTCGGCGCTCGCGTCCGGTCGGCGGACGCCGTCGCAGACGATCTTCGACCCCGGCTTCTTCCAGTTGCCCGGTGCGGCGCACCGGTTCAACGACGACAAGCCCGGCGGTCACGGCACCGTCGACATGTACAAGTCGATCGTCGCTTCCTGTGACACGTACTACTACGTGCTGGCGAGCGAAACCGAGATCGACGACACGCACCGGTTCATGTCGCAGCTGGGCTTCGGTCGCCGGACGGGGATCGATATCGAAGGCGAGCTACCGGGCATCCTTCCTTCGCGCGAGTGGAAGCGGCAGCGCTTCGCCGGCAAGGAGTACCGCGACGAGCACCGCAAGTGGTATCTCGGCGACAGCATTTCCGCCGGCATCGGACAGGGCTACAACGCGTTCACGCCGATACAGCTCGCACACGCGATCGCGACGATCGCCAGCGATGGTGTCGCGTACCAGCCGCGCCTGGTGAAGACGATCCGCAACGTCGGCACCGGCGAAGTGCGCGAGGCCGCCGGGCAGCCGCCGCAGACGCTCCCGCTCAAGCCCGAGCATCTGGCGGTCATCAAGAACGCGCTCGTCGGCGTTGCCCGGGAAGGTACGAGCGCCTCGGCCTTCCTCAAGGCCGCGTACCCGAGCGCGGGCAAGACCGGCACGGCGCAGCTGTTCTCGCTGAAAGGGGAGAAGTATTCGGCCAGCAGGGTCGACGAACGCCTGCGCGACCACGCGTGGTACATCGCGTACGCCCCCGCCGACAAGCCGCAGATCGCGCTCGCGGTGCTGGTGGAGAACGGTGGCTTCGGCGCACAGGCGGCCGCGCCGGTGGCGCGGCAGGTCTTCGATTACTTCCTGACCGGGGCGACGAAGGACGGGCCGGCCCCGGCCGTCGCCGCGCCGGACGCCGACGACGAGAGCGACTGATGGCCGCGGTGGCTCGTACGCCTGTGGGAACTCCTGTCGCGGCGCGTCGACAGTTTCCTGCTCGGCATTGCGCTGACGATCACCGGCATCGGGCTCATCACGCTCTTTTCGGCCACCGACCAGAGCGTCGCGCGGCTCTCCAGTCAGGCGATGAACCTCGCCTTCGCGCTCGTTCTGATGTGGATCGTCGCCAACATTCCGCCGCAGACGCTTGCCCGCGCGGCGGTGCCGCTGTACGGCATCGCCGTCGTGATGCTGGTGGGTGTCGCGCTCTGGGGCGTCACCGTCAACGGGTCGCGGCGGTGGCTGAACCTGGGTATTCGGACGCTTTCAGCCCTCCGAGCTCATGAAGATCGCGCTGCCGCTGATGCTTGCGTGGTACTTCCAGAAATTCGAGGGGCGCATCGGCTGGAAGGATTTCACGTTTGCCGCGGTGCTGATCGCGGTGCCCGTCTACCTGATCAAGCGCCAGCCCGACCTCGGCACGGCGCTCCTGATCGGCGCCTCGGGCTTCTACGTGCTCTACCTGGCCGGCCTGTCGTGGAAGGTCATCGTCGGTCTCGTCGCTGCCGCCGCGGCCGTCGCGCCGCTTGCCTGGCAGCACCTGCACGACGTATCAGCGCGAGCGGATCCTGACCTTCGTCGACCCGACGCGCGATCCGCTGGGCGCCGGTTACCACTCGTCGCAGGCGTCGATCGCGCTGGGTTCCGGCGGGGTCGTCGGCAAGGGGTGGCTGAACGGCACGCAGACGCACCTCGACTTCCTGCCCGGAGCGCCACACCGACTTCATCTTCGCCGTGTTCGGCGAGGAGTTCGGCCTGATCGGCAACATCGTTCTGCTGCTCCTCTATCTGCTGCTGATCGGCCGCGGGATGATGATCACCGCGAACGCATCGACGATGTTCGCGCGGCTGATCGCCGGTGCGGTGACGCTGATGTTCTTCACCTATGCGTTCGTCAACATGGGGATGGTGAGCGGCGTGCTGCCGGTGGTCGGGGTGCCGCTGCCGCTCGTGTCCTACGGCGGAACCGCGTTGATCTCGCTGTTCATCGGCCTCGGCATCCTGATGAGCGTCCAGGCGCACCGGAAGCTCGTCAACACGTAGCGGGGCGCTCAGCGCGCTGCGGTCCCGCTAGAGATTTTCGGCGAGCTTGGCGGCGGCGAGGCCCGCGTCCGAGCGGGTAGGCCGGCTGCTTGATCGCGATCAGTTCGCGCACGCGTTCGAGCGCGGACTGCCTGCAGGGCGGCAGCTCGATGTCCGAAGTGCCCAGCGGAGTCGTGCGCGCACCCCACCGGACGAGATGCGAGCACCAGGTGAGGCCGGCGCCGAACGCCGGCATCAGGATCAGTGCGCCCGGCTTGACGCGACCCTCCTCCAGCGCCTCGACCAGCGCGACCGGCACCGTCGCCGACGACATGTTGCCGTAGCGCTGCACGGTGACGAACACGCGGCTCCATCGGTGCGCCGACACGCTTGGCGACCGACTCGATGATCCGCAGGTTCGCCTGGTGCGGGACGACGAGGTCGACCTCGGTCGATCGTGCATCCGGCTTTCGCGAGCACGTCCTGCGAGGCGTGCGCCATCGCGACGACCGCGCGCTTGAAGATCTCCTGGCCGTCGAAATTCCACGTCGTGTCGCCGAGCATGACGCCGTGATGGGCATAGGCCGTTCCCATTCCGCGCACACGCAGTATGCCGCGGACGTCGGCGTCAGCAGCCGAGCTTCTCGCCGATGACGCCCTTCCGCCCGCTCGCTCGCCTGCAGGACCACGGCGGCGGCGCCGTCGCCGAAGAGCACGGCCACACCGCGATTGTTCCAATCCATGAACTGGGAGATCAGCTCGACGCCGATGACCACGGCGCTTCTTCACCACGCCCGTCCGGATCATCGCCGTCGCGGTCGTGAGTCCGTACAGGAAGCTGGTGCACGCGGTGTTGACGTCCATCGCTGCCGCGCGCGCCGCCCCGAGCCGCACCTGGACGCCGGAAGCGGAATTGGGAACGACTTCGTCGTTCGAGCAGCTGCCGTAGACGATGAGCTCGACGTCGCCGGGGGCGAGTCCCGCGCACGCGAGCGCGCGCGTCGCCGCGACATGCGCGAGCTCGATCCCGGTGACGTGCGACACCCGCCGCTCGTGGATGCCGGTGCGCGAGGTGATCCACTCGTCGTCGGTGTCCATGATCGACGCGAGGTCGGCGTTGCTCAGGACGGCAGGGGGCATGCACTTGCCCCAGCCGGTGATGGCTGCGTGGACCATGGGGGTGCCCGGACGATACGAAACCGCAATTTTGCCCGAAGTGCCCGGGCATTACTGCCCCGCGCCCGGGCGTGCGTGATTTGCCGTGAATTGCTACTTGCGCTTGCCCGCCGCGCCCTTCGCCTTGTCGGACGTCGCCTTGGGGGGCGCGACGACCTCCTTCTTGTAATCGCCGATGATGCCCTTGACCGGGCAGACGGTGAAGATCGGGCACTTCTTGCATCCGACGGCGATGGCAACCGGGCAGAGGGTCATGCGGTGTCTCCTTGTCGGGGTGCCGAGGTCGCAGCCGCGTCGGCACGTAGGGGGACCGACCGCCGCAATCATGCGGCGCGGTTTCCGGATCGGCCCTAGAGTTGCCAAGAGTACGCCTTTGCCGGTCCTCCGTCATGCACGGACCGCGCCGCGTCGATCCCCGGTGCCGTGGATCGGTGCTGCGTCCACCGGCGCATTCCCCGGCACGCGTGCGTTATCCGGACGACGGCTGCGCCCGTCGCCACCTCCGCCACGCCAGCGCATAGACGACGGCATTCACCGCAACCACCGCCAGGCCCAGCACGACTTGCACCCGCGGTGTCAGGGCCTCCGGATAGATCAGCGGGACGATGTAGTGCTCGACGAAGCCGCCGGCGTAGCCGGCTTCGCCCGCCTCCCGGCGCAGCGCGTTCTCCCAGCGGCGTGAGCGGACAGATCGTTCCGGTGAATTCGGTCCACGCGCCCCATGCCGCGGCGGGGAGATGCAGCAGCGCCCAGCCGCGGTGCCGCAGCGCGAGCAACCCGCCCGTCACGACGAACGCAATGAAGGCGAGGTGCACGCCGACGATCGCGTCGGCGAGCAGGCGGGCCGCGAGCCCGCCTTCACTCATCGTGCGGGTCGCGATCCTTCAGCAGATCCGCAAGATTGGCGAATGGCCGGTGCGTTGCGGCCGACGTCGCCTCGGCCGCGGCCGGCGCGCCGCGTGCGGCGGCTTCGAGCTCGCGCGAGTGCTCGTTGTCGTGGCAGTAGACGCAAAGCAGTTCCCAGTTGCTGCCGTCTGCCGGGTTGTTGTCGTGGTTGTGGTCCTTGTGATGAACGGTGAGCTGATGCACGTTGGATCGATCGAAGTCACGCGCGCATCGCCCGCAGATCCACGGCAACAGCTTCAACGCCTGCGCGCGATACGTCTGCTCCCGCAGCTCCCGCGCTCGCCGCGCCTCGGCGACGATCCGGTCCAGCCGGGCGCGGTCCATCTATTTCCTGGCGGCGACGTACTTTTCGCCGGCGTCGACCCGCGCCTGCAGCCAGTTCTGCGGTGGCGGCAGCGGACACGTCGTGTAGGCACTGAACGCACAAGGCGGGTTGTAGGTCTTGTTGAAATCGAGGACGGTTCGGCCGTCTGCCGGCTTCTCGGCGCGGAGGAACCGCCCGGGCGGATAGGTGGTGACGCCGCTGGTCGCGTCGCGCAGGATGATGAACAGCGCGCCGTCGTCCTCGGCGAAGACATCGAGGTGATGCTTGTGACCGGCGAGGTCGAACTCGACACGGCCGGCCGCATCCTCTTCGCTGATCTCGCCGCGCACATTGGCGACCGGGATCTTCGTGCCCGCCGGATAGGGAACGAAGCGCGCGGGCACGCGCATGTCGGGCTTGACGTCGTACCATACCCGGCCGGCGAATTCCTTGCGGTGCCTGCTTTCCCGGTCGGCGATGCGGAGGATCGACTTCCCGTCGTCACGGGTGAAGACGTAGAACGACATCCTGCCCGACGACACCCATTCGGGCGCGCCGTCGCGGGTTTGCAGCATGCGCTGCGTGAACTCGGCGCCGCGCTCGCCCGCGACCGGCTCGGTCCACATGCGGACGCCCGGCGCGAGCGCAAGCCGCACCCCTTCGCTGCCCACGTGCAGGACCCCGAGCTTCGGCGGGGACAGTTCCTTTGGCAGCACGACGTCGCTCGCGGGGTTCGCGCCCAGCGTGTTTTTGCCGTTCTTGAGCTCCCAACGCCCGGCGATCGTCAGCCAGCCCAGGTCCTTGCGCAAACTTGCCTCGGCGCGCGAGCGCCAGGCGGCGATCTCGGCGGCGTAGGGCGTCACGTCCGCCGCGGCCGCGATGGAACCGAGAACCGGAAGGAGCAGCAGGATCCAGCCCGGATTCGGGGTCAGCGCTCGGCGCATGGATGCTTCTCCGAAGGCATAGAACACTAGCGGCAATGCTACCCCGGCCGCGACTGGCCGGCTAGCGCAGCGGAAGCGATGCGGCGGCCGTATCGGCGCGTCCAAGATATCGAACCTCCGGCTCCCGCTTCGGCGCGGATCGCGATCACAGGGTCTTGCGGACGAGCACGTTGCCGTCGGTATCCTCGCGCACGACCGAAAAACCCGCTGCCAGGTACATTGCCAGTGGGCCGTAGTGGTTTTCCGCGGCGTTCCTCGCCGCCTTGCGAGGTATCGCCTGGACGATCGTCATCCCCTGCGCGCGCAACCCGTCGCATGCAGCCCCGAGCAGCGCGGCCGCGACACCGCGCCTCCGGAATTCCGGGGCGATCACGAAGCAGACGACCGCGCCGACCTTGCTCCCGTCGGGTTCGCCGAGCTTACGGAGGAGCGGATAGACCGGCTGTGGCGCGGCGCTGCACCAACCGATGACCTCGGCACCGGCGTAGGCGAGGTACCCTTGCGCCCGGCCGTCACGGATGCAGGCGGAAACGGCGGTGCGATTCGCTGCCGCGCTTCGGCTGTTCCATTCCTGTTCGTTCCGGTCGTGCAATGGAAAGTAGCAATAGCAGTCGGCCCAGCGCGGGTTGTCGGCGAACGCCCGGGTGTCGAAGAAGTTCAGGTAGTCGTCGAGCAGGTGCGGCGTGAGCGGCCGGACCTGGATTTCGCCAGGAATCATGTTGTCTGCTCCCGAATTCGCGATGGGCGCGGGCGCCGCATCGCGGCCCTGCCGAACCGCTGACTCTACGCTGGGTCGACGCAGAATACATCGCCAGCCATGTCACCGCGCCGGCGCCGGAATGCGCTCGCGCTCGGGCCTGTTAGCGCACTTGGCGCACCTCGCTCGCGAGCGCCACGCTCCGGGTATCCTGCGTCCATGCCCGCCACCACCCCCAGCCGCATGAGTGCTCGCATAGTGCTCCGATTCGCGTGCATCGGGTCGCGGCGTTCGTATTCGGATTGCTGACGATCGTGGCGGGCGGCGCTGCGGCAGCGGGCGTCTCGGTCGCGCTCAGCCGGCAGGACGGAACCGTCGAAATCGCGGCCAGTGCGTTGCTCGACACCGACGCGGGGACGGCGTGGCGCGTGCTGACCGATTACGACCGGTATGTCGACTTCATTCCGGACCTGCGCGTGAGCCGTGTCGTTGCCCGGCACGACGGAAGGGTGACGGTGGAACAGTCGGGCGATGCCGTTCTGTGGTGGTTGCGCATCCCGCTCGACATCACGTTCGAGATTGCGGAGTTTCCGCCGACTCGCGTGCAGTCGCGAGCAGTCGCAGGGAGTCTTCGCGTGCTCGAGAGCAGCTATCTCCTGACACCCGCGGCGACGGGCGTCCGGCTCGAGTACACCGGACGTGTGATCACGGGGTTTTCCCTCTTCGGGCCGATCGAGATGCACGCTGTCGAGGAGAACATCACGCGCCAGTTCCGGGCGCTCGTCGATGCCATCGAGCGCCAGGGCACTGCCGCGCGTCCGCCTCATGCCGGTGCGGCGCTACGGTAGTGTCGGTTGCTGCGCGGGACCGTCGCTGCGAACGCGGTCCGCCCGCCGGGGTTGCAGTACTCACCGTCGCAGGAGCGGTCCGCTGGCTGGAGGGTCCGACTCTCGGTGTCACGGCGCGACGTCCTCCCAGTATTCCATGGTCGCGCTCTTCCGGTAGCTCTCGCCGGTCAGCTTCACGCCCACTCGTCCGGTGTCGGTGAAGACCACGACATCGTGCGGCTGCGGATTGCCGAGAATCAGATAGCGGCACGGCAGGACCGTATGGTTGAACAGCGAATGGCCGACTCTCTGGCCCGCAGGGAAGCAAACGTAATCCCCTTGACCCACTTCGTAGCGCTGCTCGCCCAGGCGAACCGTCATGCTGCCTTCGAGCACGAATACATGCTCCTCCTCGAGCAGGTGGTAGTGCGCCTGGTTCGCCTGCTTCCCGGGTGGCAGGACTTCCATGCACACCGTGATCTGCGAGCCGCCGGCGAACTCGCTCAGGACCTGAAATTTCATCCCGAAACGCTCGCCGTGCGCGAACTCGCGCCACGGCACGCGCTCCACCGCGAACGGCTCGAAGATCCCGTCCTGGTTGATGGACGAAGCAGAGTCATTCATCGGGATACTCCTGGTTGCGAGGGCTGTCTGCAGGACGATCGAGAAGGTCCTCGTATGCGGTCAGGTCAGCCAAGGAGAAGCAGCAAAAGATCACCTCGCGAATCAGCGGGAACGTCAGAGTCGCGGAACGAACGGTCATGACGGCGACCTCGGCGGCGCGCGCGACCGGGTACCCATAGATGCCGGTGCTGATGCCTGGAAACGCGAGGGATTGCACACCATTTGCCGCGGCAACCTCGATCGACCGTCGATAACACGAACCGAGCAGCTCGGGCTCACCGCGGCCACCGTCATGCCAGACCGGACCCACCGTGTGGATGACATACCTGGCCGGCAACCGGTACCCCTTGGTGAGCTTGGCATCACCGGTCCGACAGCCCCCGAGCAGCCGACATTCGCGCCGCAACGCCGGGCCGGCGGCAACATGGATCGCGCCATCGACGCCACCGCCGCCCAGAAGCGAGGAGTTGGCGGCGTTGACGATCGCGTCGACATCGAGGGTTGTGATGTCGGCCCGGATGGCGCGCAGGATCGCCGGCATGGGACGCGGATCCGGGTTGCTCAGTGGCCGAGCTCCGCAAGCTCGGTGGCGCACCACTGGCGCTCTTGTGCGGGAATCTGCTCGTAGAACTGCAACGCGAGCTTTCGACCCGGTTCGAAGGCGTCGAGGTTTCCGGCTGCGCGTTGTGCCAGCGCCAGTACCGCCTGCCCGAAGAACTGCTCGAAAGGCGGTGCGTCGTTGCGCTCGCAGACGTCGACGCAGCGGCGGGCGCTCTGGATCGCGGCATCGGACCGGCCGGCCTGAAGCAGGCAGCGCGCCAGCCGATATTCGGCCCGTTCTTCTTCGAGCCACGTGCCGGCGAGCTTCCAATACTTGAGTCCGCCCTCGGCCGCGGCGATCATTCCTTCGACTTCGTCAGACGTGCGATCGGACTTTTCCTCGAGCGCTGCGGCGAGGTTGTTGCCGCCCACGGCAAGCGCGCGGCAGGCCGCAGACTGCATCGGAAGGTCATTGCCCGCAAGCCGAAGCGCCTCGCGGTAGGCCGCGATCGCGCGGGCGAAATCGCGGCGCCCGGCGCACGCGGCGGCAACCGCCGCCAGCACGGATATCCGATCGTCGAAAGATAATTGCTCGACGGCGCCGGCGTCGCCACCGGCATAGCGCAGGGTAGCGATCCCGCGCGTGACGGCACCGGCGCAGGTGCCCCCGCCATCGAACCCGCGCAGCCCGCGCAGCGCATTCAGCAGATCGATGCCACGCTGCCAGTGGCCGAGGTGCTCGCCGCAAACATGCGCCACCAGGCGCGCGTACTGCGCAATGTGATCGGGGGAGTCGATCAGATGCAGCGACATGCCGAGTCGGTCGGCAACCTCGGCAGGCCGGTCGCCGTGCTCGTTCCACGCCTGCTCGATGAAGGCGTCGAACGCGCGCCCAGCCGATTCGCGGTCGGTTGAGTTCACGAGTTCACCTTCGCATAGGTGAGTACATGGTGGGCCAGCAGGCCGGAGTGTACGCCGTTGCATTCGGCCGTACCGTACGCCGTGCGCTTGCCCAGTCTCAGCACGCGCGCCGTACACAGCAGGTCCTCGCGCCGGCCGCTGTTCAGAAATGCGGTCTTCATGTCCGACGTCACCCAATGCTCCGCGGTGCCGCAGCGGGTCATGATCGCGAGCCACATCGCCACGTCGGCGGCTCCCATCATCGTCATCCCCGAGACGATGCCGCCGGGGCGCTCGAGCGCGGGGGTGAAGGGTACGAACAGCACGCACTCGCCTGGCGAGCACGCCCGAACGCCAAAGCCGTATGCGCGAAGGAACGGCGTGTGCTCGAGTACCGCGTTCAACTCGGCCACCGACGCGCGAAGTTCGGACATTGTCGACGGGAGAGGCGAAAGCGCGGTCAGTAACCGAAGCGCGGTCAGTGACCGGGCGCGAAGCGCGGAACCTCACGCCCGTCCAGATACGCCAGCAGCACGCCGGCGGCCGCATCGGCGAACCGGGCGTAGCCTTCGTCCGTCGGCCAGCCGAGGTGGGGCGTCAGGATGACATTCGGAAGCGCCGTCAGTCGGTGCCCGGGCGGCAGCGGCTCGCTGTCGAAGACATCGAGTCCCGCGCCGGCAATCCGGCCCGCGGCCAATGCCGCGATGAGCGCGGCCTCGTCGACGATCGGGCCGCGCGCGGTGTTGATCAGACAGGCAGTCGGCTTCATCAGTGCGAGACGACGGGCGTCGATCAGGCCGCGCGACTCGGCCGTGAGCGTCGCATGGATCGACACCACATCGGCGGCGCGCAGGAGGTCGTCGAGCGCGCATCGTTCGACACCGACGGCCCCTGCCCGGTCGTCGGTCAGATGCGGGCTCCACGCCAGTACCCGCATTTCGAACGCGTTGGCGATCTTCGCGACATGGCGACCGACGTGTCCCAGGCCGACGATGCCGAGCGCCTTCGCGTGCAGCACGCGCGTCAGCGGCGTTCGCCACTGCCCGCCCTTGAGTGCGGCATCGGCGGCTGGAATCTGCCGCATCAACGCGATCGCGAGGCCGATCGCCAGCTCTGCCGCGCCCGTCGAGAAGCCGCCGCTCGCCTTGGCGAAGATCACGCCACGCTCTGCGGCCGCGGCGAAGTCGACGTGGTAGGCGTGATTGCCGGTCTGGGCCACGATGCGCAGGTCGGGGAGTTGCTCGAGCAGCGCACGAGTGAATCGGGTGCGCTCCCGATTGGCGATCAGTGCGTCGAAACCGCGCAACGCCGCCGGCTCGCCGAAGGGGCCGGTGAAGATGCGCACCTCGGCACGTTCGCGGAGGCGTCTGACGCCGGCAGTGTCCTCGTAGGCGCCATGGATGTCGTCGAGGATGGCGATGCGCATGGGCGGGCCTGTCGACAGTCTGGATCAGCGGAGCTCGACCGGCAATTGCCGGACGGACGTCGCCGTGGCATGCAGCCAGACGCACTCTCCGTTCCTGGGCTTGACATGGAGAATGGTGCTTCGCGGAAGGCGGTGCACATGCCGGGTCACGACATCCATCGCCCAGCCGTGCGTGATCACCAGCACGCGCTCGCCGGGCCGCTGGTCCGCGATGTTCATGATCGCATCGATCACCCGGCTAGCCACATCGTCCATCGATTCGCCCTGCTCGAACGATGCGGCCGGATTTCGCTTCAGGATCTGCCCGAAGAGCGCCGGATTGAGTTCGGCCAGCTCGGACTTTGGAATGCCCTGAATGATGCCGAAATTGCGCTCCTTGACTCCGCTGTGCACGATGGGTGGCGGCAGCCGCAACCTGCCGGCAATGATCTGCGCGCACTCGAGCGCGCGGTGGAGCGGGCTCGTATACACGCACGAGAAGCCCGACGCGGCGAAGGTGTCGGCCAGTTCGAGCGACTGCCGTCTCCCGCGCTCGTTCATCGGGACATCGAGCCAGCCCTGGAGGATGCCCGACGTGTTCCAATCCGTTTCGCCGTGTCGGGTGACACAGATTTCGGTCGGTCTGCCCATGCGTGCGAATGGTCAAGACCTGTTCGCGAAGCGACCGTCATCCTCGGCAATGGAGTCGCCGCTATTCCCCGGTCGTCGGATCGATGATCGCGCGCACTGCGGACACGCGATTCGCGGGAAACCCGCCGAGTCTTGCGTGCTCGCGGACAAGCGCTTCGCCGCGCGCGATGTAGACGCAATGGATCTTGTCGTCGGTCCGCAGAATACGGCAGCGTTCACCACGCCCACGCCGAGAACCGCGGCTCGCCAGCGGCGATCAGACGCCATGGTCGCGATTTCGCTTCCGGGACTGGGCGCGACCGTACGAGATCAGGACGGCAACCAGGGAGAAGGCGATCGCGAACGGCGACACCAGCAGCGTCGCCAGCCAGCTGTATTGCCCGTCGGGCTCGAGAAAATCGAGGCAGAGAAATACCGCGAGCAGGCAACCGAGCGCCGCGGCCAACGACGCCCTCGTCGTATCGCGGAAAATCAATTCCGCGGCAACGCCGATGAGCATGGGCAGCAGGATCAGGACGAATAAGGGCTGCATTCGCACCCCGATGAGCATCGAAGCGCGCCACCCGGCAGATCGATTGCCGTGCCGACGGCACGCGTGCGGACCAGTATAGAACGCCTGCCGCGGGTTGTGCGCAACGCCCTCTTCGCGCGGGGCGAATCTGCGCGCCGAGATGGCGTCGACTAGATCGCGAGATAGACCGCCAGGGCGAGGCCGAGCATGCCGAGCAGGAGCGCCAATGCTACCGGGAAGGCCCGGTTGTGCATCGGAGGAAGATCGACGATCGGAAGGGTCGCGACGTAGCGCCGATGCTCGATCGCCGAAAAGATCATGGTTGCGGCACCGAGCAGGACGAGCACGATGCCGATGGCATTCGAAAAATGCGATAACGCGGTCGACGGTGGCGCTGGCGGCACGTGCTGGGCGGCGATCAGGTTCAGAAAGAGGCCGAAGCGGGCGACGACAAAGCCAAACCCGATGATCGTAATGCCCGTGCGAATCCACGCGAGGAGAGTACGTTCCGCAGCAAAGAATACGCGGGGGTCGGCCATGATCCGGGGAAGAGGGCTCGCGCGCCCGACGCCGTGCTTCGGCCCCTGAGTGTAGCCCGATTCCGCGGCATCCGGTGGGGATCCTCGAGGGCGAATCCGCCGGACTCGAGATCGAGCGCGTTGCTGGTCGTGCTCACGGGGTGCGACCGCAGTCCACGCCTCGCCGTCGTCACGTCGATTCAGCGGCTGCGGGCCAGCGGCACCGGAGCCAGCTCCGGCTCAGGCGTAGGCCGAAGGCTGCCGGGCGAACCGCTCGACGCACGCGAGCGAGCAGAACCAGTATGTTCGGTTCTCAAAGTGGAGATCACCCGCTGCACGGCGCTTGTCGACCTGCATCTTGCAGACGGGGTCAATCGCAAAATCGCGTCCCAGGTCGGCCAGGACGATTTCCCAGAGTTCGACGGGGTAGGGGAGGTTCTTGAGCGCTGCGACACCGCGGTGCTCGATGGCAATGTCGGGGCGCTCCGCCTGGGCAACGACTTCGGCAATGTGCTTCGTGCACAGGATTTGACCGCCGATCGCCTGTGCGGCCACGCGCGCCGCCGTATTCACCGTCGAGCCGAAGTGACGACTTCCCCGCATGAGCGCAGAGCCATGGTGCAGGCCGGCGCGCACCACCGGAAAGTTCTGCCGGTTCGCGACCAACCCGTAGAGCGCCGCCATGGCCTCCACCGCAACCAGCGGGTGCGCAAAGGTGACGAACGCGCAGTCGCCGATCAGCGATTGCAGTTGCCCTCTCGGCTCGACCGACCGTCGGACCAGGTCGGCAAATTCGTCGACCAGATCGGCTGCCGCCGCTTCGCCATGGGTGTCGGTCAGTGCGGTGTACCCGGCGATGTCGACGAAGCAGAACGTCGCTTCGATGCTCGTGTCCCCGCCCATGTCAGCCCTTTCGCTTCGCACGTCAGCCCCGCGCGAGCTTCGCGCCTTTCTCGCCGAGAAGCGAACGCAGCACCGAGCGGTGGCAGTGCGATTCATCGCGCGCAGTAGCACCCCACCGAAAAGTTGGCGTGGTGCGACAGCGCGGCGAGCAGTTCGAGCGCGTGGCCGGCCTCCGGCGCGCCCATTTCGGCGCGGTACTTCCTGGCGAACGTGGCCCACTCGCCGGGAGTCGCCGCCTGCTGTCCGAGCTTCATCGTTTCGACGCTCGGCGCAAGGTTCGGGAACCAGACGTCGTACCAGTTCTGCGCCGCAAATTCGGACTTCGGAACACCTCGCGGCGGGCGGCGGACGGTTCCGATGCGCGGCCCTTCGTCGCGGTGCCTTGCGCTTCCCAGCCTTACGATGCGGACGGCCACGATGGTCACTCGACCAGCGGCCGGCCGAGTTCGGTGCGCCAGTCGGCAGGATCCGAACTGGACTCCGGGCCGGCGACATAGCATTCATACAGGTCCGCAGCGGGTTTGTGGCCACCCGCCGCGATCCAGGCATTGAACTCGCCCCAGGCGCTGCCGAGTCCCTCGTAAGGACCGCGATAGACCGTTCGCGCGACCGTCATCGCCGGCCACAGACCGGGCTGTACGCGACCCGTCGCCGCAACCGGTGTCGCGACCGGCACGCTGATCTCGAGATCGAAGGTGGCAGGGTCCATCCGCAGGTGATGGGTGAACCACGGCCCCGCGGGCGCAATGCCTTGCGCGGCGACCGCGGCCAGCAGCTCGCGGATGCCCGGACCCATCACGCTCTGGATCTCAGTGCGCGGAACCGTAACGTGGATGACGGCGGTCAACCGAGCGATGGTGTGCGTGATCTGCGGCGTGTCGAGCATGACGCGACCCTTGTGCTTGTCGTGACGTTGCGGGGTATCCGAATCGGGCAACCGGAGCCGCAACGCAACTCAGCCCCGCTCTTGCCGCAGCGAAGCCTGGTACGCCTCGATCTGCGGCACGAGGGCACGCCTGCGCTCGAGGCTCTCGGGCGGCCAGTACTTGTCGCGATCGTAATACTCCGGCACCGACGGGACTTCCTCCGGCAGGATGACCCAGGGCTGCTTGGACGCCGTGAAGATATGGATGTCGGGCGGCAGGCGATCGGGCTCGTCCAGCGTCCCCACGCGCACGAACCTGAAGATGGGACCGGCTCCGGCGTAGTTGCTCCACACCGCGATCCTGCACTTCGGGCAGCGCGCGATCTTCTGGCCAAGGCCGCTACTCGAGGGGGTGTCCACGATTTCCGGTTCGGCACCCAGCGATACGACGCGATCCGCTTCGATGATCGCGTTGAGCGCGAAGGCCGCGCCACTCTCGCGTTGGCACCACCGACAGTGACAGCAGTGGACGAAGAGCGGGCGCGTCGTCATCCGGTAGCGGACGTACCGGCAGTCGCAGCCACCTTCGGCGGCGAATTCGGCGGGGGGCGGCATCGTGGCTCCTGGATGGTCATGCCTCCGGCTTGTGGCAGACCGCTTCGACATTGTGTCCATCCGGGCCGATGACGAAGGCTCCGTAGTAGTTGGCATGATAGTGGGGACGCAGGCCGGGCGCACCATTGTCCGTGCCGCCGGCCTCGAGGGCGGCGCGATAGAACAGGTCGACCTCCTTTCGAGTCGCGGCGGCGAAGGCAAGATGTAGCGGCGCCGGCTTCCCGGACGACTGGTGTAGCCACAGCGACGGCTTGTTCTTCTGGCCTAGGCCGACGCCATAGGGTCCCTCCATGACCACCGTCACGCCGAGCGGTGCGAGCGCCCTGAGGAAGAACGCTCTGCTCTTTGTGTAGTCGCTGACGCCGAAACCAACGTGATCGAACATGTGCTTCTCCCGCGAATGGTTGGGTCCGGCCTGACGGCGAGGTGCCCGTCCGGTCATCCTGCGTGGAATGGTCTCCCGCGCCCTGAAACAGACCGCCTCGGTGGCGAGGCGCCGGTGGTCGCCGCCACGCGCCGCTCCCAGAATTCCTCGAGCGCGTCGGCGATCGTCTCGGGGAGGTACGTCCCGGACGAGCGCACGCCCCAGCGGTAGCGGCGAAATGGCGGCACCGTCAGTTCGTCGAACGTGACGAGCGGCGTCTCGAACAGCCGATCGAGACGCAGCCTGGTGTAATTGGTGAGGATGCCCGCCGCGGCCTTTTCCTCGATCCAGTGGCGCGCGCTGGCCGGGGCAGTCAGCGTCACCCCGGACCCGAAGATCCCCTTGGGCGGCACGCCCAGCCGCACGAGAAATGCCCGGCTCCCGGGTCGATGTTGCGGTGGCGCCCGCACGACCATCCGGTCGTCGAAGTGGCCGCGGCGCGCGAGCGTGCGAATGTCGCGTGCAAGCTGCGGCCAGTTCCAGATCGCGGGATTCCACGCGAACAGATACGTGGCCATCGAAGCGGTGGCAGTTGGCGCGTTGCGCGCGGCATCTTCCGCCGCGGCAAGGCTAGAGCGGCTCGGCGCTTTCCGCCGGCGGCGGCGCGTCGGCCGCCGGCGGCGCGTTCTTTTCCAGCTTGCGTTTCAGCTTCTCTTCCTTCTTGCGCTTCTTTTCCAGTTCCTTCTGGCGCTTCTGATACGCGAAGTTGGGCTTTGCCAAGTTGTGCTCTCCTCGATCGGACGGTGGTGCGGCGCATGTGCGCGACCCCCGCCGCGCCGACCGCAGGGTCGGCGCGGCGGCGACTGGCCCGCGGTTGGTGAATAATACGCCCTCCGCCCGCTCGCCGACCACGCGCATGCTCGTCGCCCACCGTATTCCTGCTCCTGGCCGATCGTTGCCGCGATGACCGCATGCAGCAGCGCGCCGAAGCAGGAGGCGCCGCCGCCGGCCGGTGACGCCCGCGGCGACCGCGCCAAAGTACTACAAGGACGACGGCCCCGGGGACAACGCGCCGGCCAATCTCGACGCGCTTCCCGATGCCGTTCCGCGCGCCGAGCCGCTGCATCGCTTCGCCAACCGGCCGTACACGGTGTTCGGCCGCGAGTACGTGCCGGCGACCAGCCTGCGTCCGTACAGGGAGCGCGGGATCGCGTCGTGGTACGGGCGCAAGTTTCACGGCGAGAAGACCTCGATGGGCGAGACCTACGACATGTACGCGATGACCGCGGCGCATCCGACGCTGCCGCTGCCGTCGTATGCGCGCGTCACCAATGTCGCGACCGGCGCGAGCGTCGTCGTCCGCGTCAACGACCGCGGGCCGTTCCTCCACGATCGCGTGATCGACCTCTCGTTCGCCGCCGCGTCGAAGCTCGGCATCGCGCAGAAGGGCAGCGGCGAGGTCGAGGTCGAGGCGATCATCCCCGGGAGACAGTCCTGGTGGCGCCGCCGCGCCGCTGCCGCCGGTGGTCCGGACGCCGCGACGGTCGCATCGGCCGCGGCACCGCCAGGCGGAAGCCGCCGCGGCCGTGCCGGTCGCCAGCTGCGGACGGCGGGTTCGTCGTCCAGCTGGGCGCGTTCGCGAACTACGCCAACGCGCAGAGCTTCGTCGCGTCACCTTGCGAACCAGATCGCCCCGGTCGGGGTCGAAGCGAAGGTGCGCCAGGTCAACGGACTGTTCCGCGTCTTCGTCGGACCGTATCCGGCGCGTGACGACGCGAAGCGCACGGCGGACCGGCTGCGCGACGCACTGGGCCTGCCCACGACGATCGCGGTCCATTGACGCGATCGCGTCATCGCCCGCGAGGCTCCGGCGTTAACCCGGAATCGGGAGGGTGTCCGTTATAATCCGCACGATCGCAATGCCGTGCTTCGTGCACGGCATGGATGATCCGCCTTCCGCGTTCCGGGAGCGATGCCGTTTCGGTTCCCGTTCGGGACATCGCCGCCGCCGCGGGCTGAGCCCGACCCGATAAGGATCCCTTGCGCCGCCTGATCTCGTCCCCGCTTCCTCGCGTTCGCCGTTCTGGCGTCCTCGCCGGCGCGCGCCCAGCTCACCATCGAGATCGTCGGCGGCGCCGGCACGACGATCCCGATCGCGATCGTTCCGTTCGAGAACGAAGCGAACTGGCCGCTCGGCATCACCGGCATCGTCGCGGCCGACCTGCAGCGCAGCGGCCTGTTCCGCAGCGTCGAGGCCGGGATCGCTGCCGCGGCCCGTCCCGCCCCGAGGACGTGAAGTTCGGCGACTTTCGCGCGCGCGGCGCCGACGCGGTCGTCGTCGGCTCGATGCGGCCGCTGCGGCGACGGGCGGGTCGAGGTCCGCTTCGCGCTGCTCGACGTCGTCAAGCAGTCCCAGCTCGCGGCGATGACGCTACGTCGTGACGCCGCCGCAGTTTCGCGCGACCGCGCACCGGATCGCCGACGTCATCTACGAGAAGCTCACCGGCGACGCCGGCGTGTTCTCGACGCGCATCGCCTACATCACGAAGCAGGGCACCCGCTTCGAACTGATCGTCGCCGACGCCGACGGCGGCAACCCGCAGGCGGTCGTCGACGTCGAACGAGCCGCTGCTCTCGCCGGCGTGGTCGCCGGACGGCACGCGCCTCGCGTACGTTTCGCTGGAGAACAAGAAGCCGGTCATCTACGTCCAGTCGATGGCGACCGGCCAGCGGCAGGTGCTCGCGAATTTCCGCGGCAGCAACAGCGCGCCGGCATGGTCGCCGGACGGCCGCCGGCTCGTGGTCACGCTCACCCGGGATGGCGGCTCGCAGCTCTTCCTGATCAACGCCGACGGCACCGGGCGTGCAGCGGCTGCTGACCTCGCCGGGCATCGACACCGAGGCATCGTTCACGCCGGACGGCAAGGCGCTGCTGTTCACGTCGGACCGCGGCGGCACGCCGCAGATCTATCGGCTCACCATCGCGACCGGCGCGATCGAGCGGCTGACCTTCGAGGGCAGCTACAACGCGTCGCCGCGGGCGACGCCCGACGGCAAGGGCTTCGTGTTCGTGCGCCGCGAGGGCGGCCGCTTCATGGTCGCGATCCAGGATTACGCGACGCGGCAGGTGCAGATGCTGACGCCCGGTCCGCTCGACGAGAGCCCGAGCATCGCGCCGAATTCGAAACTGATCATCTACGCGGCGCAGCAGGGACCGCGTGGTATATTGGCCGGAGTGTCCTCCGACGGCCGCGTGAAGCAGCGGCTCGTCTCGCCCGCGGCCGATGTGCGCGAGCCTGCCTGGGGTCCCCTGCTCAGGTAACCCTCAGTTAACCGCCTCAATCGAGGAGACCTCTCATGCGCAAGTGGATCATCGCAGCGTTCATCATTGCGGCGCTCGCGGGCTGCAAGAGCACCGAGACGCAGGATGCCGCGCCGGTCGAGGACCGCGCCGCCCACGGCGTCGGCCCCGGCGACGACGGGCGGCGCCACGACGTCGGGCGCGACCACCGGGTCGATCAGCGGGACACCCGGCGGCGCTGCCGGCGCCAGCGCGCTGAAGGATCCGAGCGAACATCCTGTCGAAGCGCAACATCTATTTCGATTACGACCAGTACGTCGTCAAGGACGAGTATCGGCCGCTGATCGAGGCGCACGCGAAGTATCTGCAGGCGAACCGGGGCGCACGTGCAATCATCCAGGGCAACACCGACGAGCGCGGCACGCGCGAGTACAACATCGCGCTGGGACAGCGGCGCGCCGATGCCGTGAAGAAGATGATGGTGCTGCTCGGCGCGACGGAAATCCAGATCGAGACGGTCAGCTTCGGCAAGGAAAAGCCGCGCCGCGAAGGCCATGACGAGGCGTCGTGGACCGAGAACCGCCGCGCCGACATCGTCCACGCCGGCGAGTGAGCGAGGTGGGCGAGTGAGCGAGGTGGGCGAGCGTCAGCGAGCGCGAGGCCCGAAGGGCGCGTCACCGAGCGATCGAGCGCGGCCGACGAGGCGGCGTTTCGCGTGACGAGGGGCGTGCGGAGGCCGCGGAGTGACGCGCCGCATGTTCCGCCTGCGCATCCTCCTGCCGGCGCTGCTCGCGACGTGCCTCGTCGCGCCTCCCGCGCGCGCCGCACTGTTCGATGACGAAGAGGCGCGCAAGCGCATCGACGAGACCAACCAGCGGCTGACGCAGGTACAGAAGCAGCTCGAGGACCGGCTCACGGCGCTCGAGGCGCAGCTGAAGAGTCAGGGCCTGGTCGAGATCTTCAGCCAGGTCGAGCAGCTCAAGTCCGATGTCGCCAGGCTGCGCGGCCAGATCGAAGTGCTGAACCATGAGCTCGAGCAGGCGGGCAAGCGCCAGCGCGATCTCTATGTCGATCTCGACTCGCGCCTGCGCAAGCTCGAAGGCGGCCCGGGCGCAGCCGTATCCCCGGCGGCACCGGCCGGCGCTGCGGCCGCGCCAGCGACCGGCGCCTCGGGGGCCGGTGCGTCCGGGGCAGCCCCCGCGCCGAGTGCGCCCTCGCCGCCGGCGGGCGCGAGCGCGCCGATAGCTGCCGCCGCAGGCGCGTCCGGCACCAGTCAGCCCGCAGGCATGCCCGATGGCGGCGGCGAGCAGCGCGCCTACGACGCCGCGCTCGACCAGTTCAAGAGCGGCAACTACGCGGCAGCGATCACGAGCTTCACCTCGTTCGTCAAGGCGTACCCGAAGAGCCCGCTCGCGCCGTCGGCGCAATACTGGATCGGCAACGCGCAGTTCGCCCAGAAGGACTACCGGGCGGCGATCGCCTCGCAGCGGCAGCTCGTCGCCGCGTATCCGGAAAGCCAGAAGGTGCCCGATGCGCTCCTCAACATCGCCACCAGTCAGTTCGAGATGGGCGACGCGGCGGCATCGCGGCGCACGCTCGAGGCGCTGATCGGCAAGTACCCGCAGTCGGACGCGGCGGTCAAGGCGAGGCAGCGGCTCGCCATCCGCTGAGCGGAACGCCTCGCGTGCCGGGTCGGCCACCGTCGCTCCCGCGCGCGTTCGCGTCGCGTCTGGTCACCTGGCAGCGGCGGCGCGGGCGCCACGACCTTCCCTGGCAGAACACGCGGGACCCCTACCGCGTCTGGCTCGCAGAGATCATGTTGCAGCAGACTCAGGTGGCGACGGTCGTCCCGTACTACCGTCGCTTCCTCGCGGCATTTCCCGATGTGCACGCACTCGCCGGCGCATTGCCCGACCGCGTCCTCGAACAGTGGAGTGGCCTCGGCTATTACCGTCGCGCGCACTACCTGCACGCCGCGGCGCAGACGATCGTTAAGCGCCACGGCGGCGTGTTTCCGCCCGACGCGCGCGCGCTCGCGATGCTGCCCGGCATCGGCCGTTCGACTGCGAGTGCGATCGCCGTCTTCGCCTTCGGCGCGCAGGCGGCAATCCTCGACGGCAACGTCCGACGCGTGCTCGCACGCCATCGTGGCATCGTAGGCTTTCCCGCGGCAGCGAAAGTCGAGGCGCAACTTTGGTCGCTGGCCGAAGCGCTGCTCCCCGACCGCGACATCGAGACCTACACCCAGGCGCTGATGGATCTCGGCGCTACGATCTGCCTGCGTGCGTCGCCGCGGTGCGGCGATTGCCCCGTCGCAGGCGATTGCGTTGCGCGTCGCGACGGCCGCACGGCAACGCTTCCATCGCCGCGCCCGAGAAAGGCGCTCCCGCGGCGCGCCATCCGCGTGCTCGTGATCGAGCGGGCGGGCGCGTTCCTGCTCGAGAAACGTCCCGCGGCCGGAATCTGGGCCGGACTGTGGAGCCTGCCCGAGGTCGACGCCGATGCCGACGTCGCGCGGCATTGCCGTGCGCGTTTCGGAGCGGGAGTCGACCCGGGCGAGGAGCTCGCGGCGATCGAGCATGCGTTCACTCATTTTCGGCTGACGATCCATCCGCAGCGCGTGCGCGCACGCGCGTGGCCCTCGCGGGCCGAGGCGCCCGGTTTCGCGTGGCTGACACGCGACGATGCGCTGGCCGCCGCGCTGCCCGCCCCGATCCGCAAGCTGCTGGCCACGCTCTAGCGCGAACAGGGCTTAGCGCGGGGGCGGTCGCCAGTCGCGCAGGTCGGCGGGCAAGAGTCGCTCGTGATCCGGGTGTGCCGTGCGGAACGCGGCCAGCTCCCGGGCCGCAGCGTCGGTCTCCCCGTCGGCGCGCAATCGGCGGATCAGAGCGATCCATTCGTCGACCGGCAACGGCGCTCGCTCCTTCGCGCGCGCCTCGGCGGCGGCCCCGGCCACGGGCGGCGCAGCGGCGAGTTTCGCGAGCGGCGCCGCCGCGGGCGGGCTCTCGGCGGCGAGTCGTTCCGACGCGCGCGCCACCGAAGCGGCGGAGGGCGATGCGGGCGGCGATACGCTCGCCGGCTGCGGGTCGGCACTTGCCGCGGCCTCCCTTTTCGCTGCAGTCGGTCGCACGGTGCCGCCGGGGTCAACGGCGACGCTGGCGGAACCGACGTTTCGCGTCGTGGCGTCGCTGCCGTCAACGGCTCGAGCAGTGCAGACTTCGGCGGTACCTTGGCAACTTGCACGGTCGGTTTCGTTGGCGGCACGGACAAGGGTTCGGTCGGAGCTGCCTTCCCCGCTTGTTCGGCGAGGGGCACGCTGCCCTTCGGCATGTCGGTGACGATTGCGACGTTGGCGGCGGGCACGCCGACCTCTTCGGGTGGCGCGAGCTGCAGCAGACCGGCGGCGATCGCGCCGACCGTCGCCGCCGCGGCGAGCGGCCACCATCGCCGGCGTGCGTGCGCTGCGCCCTGCCCCGCGCCCGCTTGCGGGAGGGCGCCGACCGCGCGCCGGGCCGCGGCGAGGATCGCGGCATCCAGCAGCGGCGGCGGTTGTTCGGTGGAGGTTGCGCGCCACGCCGTCGCTACGCGCAGATCGCGCGGAGAGGCGTCGTCGAGTCTTGGCGTTGTCATTGCAGATCTCCGAGCACGGCGCGCAGCTTCGCCAGCGCGTAGCGGATGCGGCTCTTCACCGTCTCGACACCCGCCCCGGTGAGGGCCGCAATTTCCGCCAGCCCGAGTCCGCCCTCCTGATGCAGCAGGAACGCTTCACGTTGCGCCGCCGGCAACGCCGAAAGCGCGGCGCGCAGACGCGCCGCGACCTCGTGCGCCGCGGCACGGACCTCGGGCTCGTCATTCGCTGCGCCGGGAATCGCTTCGAGCGGGTCATCGCCGTCGTCACCCGGCCCGGCGGCGACGAGCTCGACGCGGCCGGTCGCGCGCCAGTGGTCGATCAGGCGATTGCGGGCGATCCGGTAGAGCCAAGTCGCGAGGCTCGCGCTGGGCGCGTATGACGACCGCGCACGGATCACGTTCATCCAGATGTCCTGGAACAGCTCGTCGGCGACGGCCGCGTGCGCGCCGTGCCGCAGCAGATAACGGTAGACGCCTCCCTTGTGGCGCGCGTACAGCCGGTCGAACGCCGCGGCGTCGCCCGCGGCGTAGGCAAGCATCAGATCCTCGTCGCGCGCGTCATCGGCGGCAGCAGGCGCGGCCATCGCCGGCGAGTATGCGAGCCGCTCGCGCCGGACGCAATCGACCGCGCCGCCGGCGAAGCCGGATTCGCTGCCGCGTGTCACCGACTCGGCGGATCGGGAACGAACCGCGGCGTCCATCCGGGGAACGGGTTCGGCGAGCGCGCGATCGAGGGCCGCGGCAGGATTCCCATCGCAACGAGGTTCTCGCGACGATCGTAGTGGATGGCGATCGTCTCGCTCGGGGTGGCGCTCTCGCGGTCGAAGCGTGTCGTCTGCACGTATGACGACTCGCGGCGTCCGTGGCCGGTGCCGATCTTTGCCACCGGTGCCGATGGCGTCTCGACGCGCGCGAATTCGCTGCGGGTGGTTGCCGCGTCGTTCGCGCGACTCTCGGCAGCCGCGTTGTCGGCCGTGGCATCCTGGCGCGCAGCAGGCTCGTCACCGCGGCCTGCGGCAATTCGCGCCGGCGATTCCTTCCACGCCACCGGCTGCGGCCGTTCGCGGAAGAAGGCAACGCCCACGACACCGACGTTTTCGGGGCGCCCGGTGCGCGTCGCGTAGGCGTCCGGCAGTTCGGTGAAGTAGAACGCGGCGATCGACGCCAGGTTCTTGCGCCATCCGTTGATATCGGCGCATTCCTGCGGGCCGAGCACATATCCCGATTGTGCGGGGGAGGCCGTCTCGCCGGAAACGATGTTGACGCCGTCGACGCTCATCACGGCCAGCACGCGCCCGCCGGTCGTATTGCACACGCGGACCGCGTACTCCTGACCGGGCGTGCCGACGACCCACCGGCGGCCCTCCTTCTCATGGACCGTCAGCACGCGGCCCTCGGGACGGGTGACGAGATCGATCGTGCCGACCGTTCCACCGGCCGCGGCCGACACGATCGCAAGCGCGAGCCCGATGGGCAGCGCCCGCAGCGCGCCTGCCGAGAGGCTCCCGCGGCGCGTGCGCGTCGCGCGTTCGGCCGCAGTGATCCGGGTCTTCATAGCCATGCTCGCCCTCCGTCGATTGGTGCGGCGCGATTGGTACGCGCCGCCGGTGTCCCTGTTAACGGCTGCGTCGGCCGAATGGGGTTGCGGTGGACGACCGGCCCCCGAGGCAGGATCGCGGGCGTTGGGGCGCCGGCCCCGCATGCCATAATTTGGGAATGCAAGACCCAGGGCACCTGCCGGCGCTCGTCACCGGCCTCGCCTTCCTGCTCGCCACCGTCTTCGGCGCAGTGGCGACGCGGGTCAATTTCTGCACGATGGGTGCGATCAGCGATGTCGTGAATTTCGGCGATTCCCGCCGGCTGCGGATGTGGCTGCTGGCGATCGCGGTCGCGATCGCGGGCACCGGCGTGTTGCAGGCGGCGGGCCAGGTCGACCTCGCCAAGTCGCTCTACACCGGCAGCCGGATCGCATGGCTGTCGCTTGTCGTCGGCGGCTTCCTGTTCGGTTTCGGCATGACGCTCGGATCCGGCTGCGGCAGCAAGACCCTGATCCGCGTCGGCGGCGGCAACCTGAAATCGCTGATCGTGCTCGTGTTCTTCGCGATTTCCGCGTACATGACGCTGAAGGGCCTCTTCGCGCTCTGGCGCACGGTTGCGCTCGATGCGCTGCGCGTCGATGTCTCGGCATTCGGCGCCAGGACCTCGGATCTGCCGTCGATCCTCGCGGCGCTTGGCGTTGGCGGCGCGGTGAGGCTGTGGTTCCCGCTCGCGTTCGCGCTGGCGCTTGCCGCATGGGTGCTTGCGAGCCGCGAATTCCGTGCCGCACACGAGATGGTCGTCGGGGGCATCATCATCGGCGCGATCATCGTCGGCGGGTGGTACGTCACCGGCCACCTGGGGTTCGTTGCCGAGGATCCGGCGACGCTCGAGGAGAAATTCGTCGCGACGAACTCGGGGCGGGCCGAATCCTTCAGCTACACCGCACCGCTGGCTTATCTGCTGGAGCTCCTGATCCTCTGGACCGACCAGTCGCGCGTCGTCACCTTCGGCATCGCTGGCGTGCTGGGAATGCTCATCGGTGCGGCAGGAATGGCGATCGCGACCCGGACCTTCCGGTGGGAGGGCTTCACGACGACCGAGGATCTCGCCAACCATGTCGTCGGCGGAATCCTGATGGGCTTCGGCGGGGTCACCGCGTTGGGCTGCACGATCGGCCAGGGGCTTTCCGGCGTGTCGACGTTGGCGGTGGGCTCCTTTCTGGCGCTGGGCGCGATCGTCGCCGGCTGCGTGGCCGCGCTCAAGTACCAGATGTGGCGGCTCGAGCGCGTTTCATGATGAACAGCCACCTTTGGCGATGATCGTCTTCGACCTCACCTGTGCCCACGGCCACCGCTTCGAGGGGTGGTTCGCGTCGACTGACGATTTCGAACGCCAGACCGATGCGGTGCTCGTGCGTTGTCCGGTCTGTGACGATGCGAATGTCGTGCGCCTGCCCTCCGCCAAGGTCCACGTCGGCCGGGCGACGGTCGATACCCCGCCCCCGGTCGAGGAAGCTCCTGCGGAATCGGTCGCGGGGTTTCCCGACGAACTCGTACGCAAGCTGCGGGAGATCGTGCGCAACACCGAGAACGTCGGGCATCGCTTTCCGGAAGAGGCACGGAAGATCCACTACGAGGAAATCCCCGGACGGCCCATTCGCGGCCACGCATCGAAGGACGAGGCCGACGCGCTGCGCGACGAAGGCATCGACTTCACGCTGCTGCCGCCGTTCCTGACGCGCGACCATCACTGATCGCGCGCCGCGGCGTGAAGTTGAGCCGGCACTTCGCTTCGCGCTATAATCCGACCCTTTCGGCGGGCCGTTAGCTCAGGTGGTAGAGCAGCGGACTTTTAATCCGTTGGTCGCTGGTTCGAGTCCAGCACGGCCTACCAGTTTCGGGCCAGGCTGGATGCCCGCCGAGCCGTCGTCGCAATGAAGTCGTTCCGGGTCGTTAGCTCAGCTGGTAGAGCAGCGGACTCTTAATCCGTTGGTCGTAGGTTCGATCCCTACACGGCCTACCATCGAAGCCCCGCGTGAGAGCGCGGGGCTTCGTCCGTTGCGGGGGCATTCCCGTCACGGCTTCCCCGGCACCGGCGAGTTGAGGCAAAATGCGGCGGGCATGGGCCGTTAGCTCAGCTGGTAGAGCAGCGGACTCTTAATCCGTTGGTCGTAGGTTCGATCCCTACACGGCCTACCAACCGTTTCAGGCACGTGGCCTCGGCTCCCCCCCGGGCCATTTGCTTTCTGGGGTTCGCGAAGCCTCGGGACGAACCCGAACCCAAAAAAGCCGCCATTCGCCTTTACTTCTTCGCGAAGGTCACCGATCACCTGCCTCGTGAGTAGTTCATCGCCAACCAATCGCATTTCGCCGCGCAGACCAGCTGTGCGCGGTGGCGTCTTGGCGTTGACCGCGGCAGTACTGTTCGGTATCAGCACGCCGCTCGTGCAGCGGTTCGGCTCCGGGGCAGGGGCATTCGCGACGGCGGCTCTGCTTTACGCGGGAGCCGCTGCGGTTGGCGCGCTGTTGCGACGGCGTGTCGAGCGCGAGGCACGCGCCGTACCCGGGGACCTCCCGCGACACGGGACTCGCTACGACACGCACGACGCGCGCGGGCCGATCTGTTCGATTACATCGAGGTCTTTTGCAACCGGAGTCGTCGTCACTCCACGCTCGAATCAGTCGCCGATCCAGTACCTGCAACACTGGATCGCGACTCAGGCGGTGCGGCAATTGGCGGCTTGAGACCATACCCTTGTTAGACGAAAAACCGAGGGAAGCTCAAGAGTGATGCGCATCATCCCCACAATTGACAGGCTTCCGGGCTGGCGATATAAGTCACGTTCAGAAACCGCAAACCGGTGAGACGGCACGATATGCTTGCGCTCGTTCTCGCGGTTCTTGCAGGCGGCATAAGTCTCCCGACCGACTATCCGCGCTCGTCGTCGACGGCGATGAAGGATCACGAGTCCACGCCGATCGGCAGACGGGTCGCCGAGCTCGCCGCGCAGCATCCCGGCAACTCCGCATTTCGGATCAACCGCTCGCGCGGTAAGAAGCACTCCGCCCCGGCGGCGGTGGGTTGTCGGTGGGTCGTGGAGACATAGGATCTGTTTCTTATGTTGAGGATTGAGGCAATCCGCCTCGTTCTTCGACAGGAGCAGAACCATGGTCCCATCGACTCAAGCCGTCACGCCGCTGCGTCAACGCATGATCGACGACATGCGCATGCGCAAGCTCTGCTGACCAGACGCAGGCCGGCTACATCCGTGCCGTGCGACAGCTGGCCGCTTTCCTGGAACGCTCTCCCGACACCGCCACGGTCGAGGATCTGCGGCGATTTCAGCTGCACCTGGTCGATCACGGCAGCTCGCCGATCACGCTCAACGCGACGATCACCGGCTTGAAGTTCTTCTTTGCCGTTACGCTCGACCGTGGCGAGTTGATGGCGAAGATGCAGCCGGTGCGCATCCCGCGCACGTTGCCAGTGGTGTTGAACCGCGACGAGGTCGCGCGCCTGATCGCGGCGGCACCGAACCTGAAGTGTCAGATGGCACTGTCGATCGCCTACGGCGCGGGTCTTCGCGCCAGCGAGGTGAGCGCGCTGAAGGTCGGCGACATCGACAGCCAGCGCATGACGCTGCGCATCGAGCAGGGCAAGGGCCGCAAG
>CAWAOF010000025.1:0-201737 GCA_963783525.1 uncultured beta proteobacterium | reverse complement strand
CGGCGAGCGTGTCGAAGCGCAGGTCGGTCATTTCGCCGGCGTCGAAGAACGTCATGCGACAGGGCAGGCAGCGGTCGAGGCGGATGTGCTGCTGTCCGGGCGCCTGGATCGTGTGCATCGACGCGCCACAACCCGGGCAAGGGACGTCGGATTTGTCGTTCCAGCGCCGGCCGTCGCGAGCCGCTCCGGGATCGATTTCGCGGGGATCGTGTTTCGGCCAGAGGAACCACTGACGCTGCAGGTCCGCAAGTGCGTCGTCATTGCATGCAATGCCGTGGCAGTTTTCGCAGCGGTGGATCGTGGCCGAAAATCCCGCGGCGACGGCGTTCATCGAGGATCCGCACTTCGGGCATTGCATCGTGGAACCTCCCCGGGGCGATCCAGTGACAGTACCACGGAGGACCGCGACAACTTGAGCTCGCGGATCATGAACCCGCCCTATCCGCACCGGCTCGCACCCCTCGACCTCGGCTTCGTCAAGCTGCGCAACCGCGTACTGATGGGCTCGATGCACACAGGACTCGAGGACGACCCGAAGAAGCTTCACGCGCCTGGAGGCCTATTTCGCGGAGCGTGCGCGCGGCGGCGTCGGCCTGATCGTCACCGGCGGCTTTGCCCCGAACATCGAAGGCTGGGCTGCGCCCTTCTCCGGCCGCCTCACGACGCGCGCTGCCGCCGCACGGCACCGGCCGATCACGGCAGCCGTGCACGCCGAGGGCGGCCACATCGCGCTGCAGATCCTGCACACGGGCCGGTACGGCTATCACCCGCTGGCCGTCGCGCCCTCGCGCCTGAAGTCGCCGATCTCGCCATTCACGCCGCGGGCGCTTGGGCGAGCGCGGGATCGAGCGCCAGATCCGTGCCTTCGTGCGCTGCGCATTCGGCGGCGAGCTTCGCCGCCATCGCGTCGACTTCCTGCGGCGTCACCTCGTGCTCGGCGCCGCCCTTCGCGCTGCGGGCCGCAGTCGGCGCGAACGCGTCGTGGTTCCCCAGCGCAACGTACAGCAGCAGCGCGGTGATCGGAATCGCGCCACCCAGGATCGCGGCGGTCCAGGCGGCCGACTGCGTCGGTGCGGCGATGGCGCCGGGAATCGCCGTCGACTCGTCGAGCACTCGCTGCTCGAGCTCACGCTTCGCGCTCTCGTACTGATCGCGCGGCATCGTACCCGCGGCGAGATCGGCGTCGAGCTCGCGCAGCTGATCGCGGAGTATGGCCACATTGGAGGCCTCGCGGACGATGCCTCCCGCCTTGCGGCGCTTCAAGAGCGGCACCAGGACCCACGCGAGGGCTGCCGCCACCATCGCGGCGGCAATGAGCACGAAGGTGGTCACGAGAGCTCTTTCCCCTGATCGCCGGCGAGCAGGCGCGCCGCGCGCGCCCGCTCTTCGGCGGTGAGCGGCGGCGCGTCACCCTGGTCGCGCCGGCCGCGCAGGAAGCGGACAAGACCGAAGGTTCCGAGCAGCAGCAGCAGCGCCGGACCGGCCCAGAGCAGAATCGTCGTCGGCTTGACGGGCGGCTGGTAGAGGACGAAATCGCCGTAGCGTGCGACCATGTAGTCGACGATCTGGTCATCGCTCTTGCCGGCGGCGATTTGCTCGTGGATCTGCCGGCGAAGGTCTTGCGCGAGCTCGGCGTTGGAATCGGCGATCGTCTGGTTCTGGCAGACGAGGCAGCGAAGCTTCTCGGACAGCTTGACCGCGCGCGACGCGGCGAGCGCATCCTTGTCGGTCGGTACGGCGTCGGCCGCGAGCGCGAAGAGCGGCGACAGCGCGATCGTGGCGAGCAGCAGGAGTAGGGCGAGCCGCCTCATGGATGTGCCCCCACGCTTGCGGCTTGCGCCGCTGCGCTGCCCCGCGAGGGGGAGCAATTCGCGCCTTGGGACGGCCCGGCGGCGCTTGAATTTGCCCCCACGCTTGCGGCTGCGCCGCTGCGCTGCCCCCCGAGGGGGCGCAATTCGCGCCTTGGGACGGCCCGGCGGCGCTTGAATTGCCCCCACGCTTGCGGCTCGGCCGCTGCGCTGCCCCCAGAGGGGGAGCAATTCGCGCCTTGGGACGGCCCGGCGGCGCTCATGATTTCTGGAGCTCGCGGACGAGCGGCAGGATCTTCTTCTCCAGCGCTTCGGCCGTGATCGGCCCGATCTGCTTGTAGCGGATCGTGCCCGCCTTGTCGACGACGAACGTCTCCGGCACGCCGTAGACGCCCCAGTCGATGCCCACGCGCCCGTCGCGGTCGACGACCGACACGTTGTACGGATCGCCATTCTGCGCGAGCCAGCGTTTGCCGGCGGCGGACTCGTCCTTGTAGTTGAGCCCCACGATCGGGACGACCTTCGCCTTGCCGAGCTCGACCAGCAGCGGGTGCTCCTCGCGACACGAAACGCACCACGACGCCCAGACATTCAGCAGCCAGACCTGCCCCTTGAGGTCGGTGGGCCCGAGCGTCTTTCCGGGCTCGTGCAGCTGCGCGAGGACGAAGGTCGGCGCCGGCTTTCCGATCAGCGGCGACGGAACCTCGCGCGGATCGCGCCACAGACCCACCAGCAGGAACGCGCAGAGGACGAGGAAAACGCCGAGCGGGATCAGCAGCTTCTTGCTCATCGTGGGCCCCTAGCTGCGAACCGCTGCGCCGCCGGCGACGCTGGCGTCCTGCCGCATCGCGACGCGATAGCGGCGGTCGGAAAGTGCGAGCACTCCGCCCAGCGCCATCAGCAGGCAACCGCCCCAGATCCAGGTGACGAACGGCTTGTGGTAGACGCGCACGCTCCATGCTTCGCCATCGACGGGCTCGCCGAGCGACACGTAGAGGTCGCCGGTCAGCATGCTTTCGATCGCCGCCTCGGTCATCGGCATGCCGCCGGCGTTGTACATGCGCTTTTCCGGGAACTGCGTCGTGACGTGGCGGCCGTCCCGGCTTACGTCGAACGTGCCGCGCGCGGCACGGTAGTTCGGCCCCTTCGTCTCGGTCGTGCCGTCGAAGCGCAGCGTGAAGCCGCCGACCGTGACCTTGTCGCCGACGGCCATCCGCACGTCGCGCTCGGTCTCGTAACCCTTGACCATCGTGACGCCGATAATGAAGACGGCTATACCCAGGTGCGCGACGATCATTCCCCAGTAGCTGTTCGGCTGGCGCGCGAGCTGCTGCACGATGCCACCGCGCGCGCCACGTCCGCGCTCGCGCACGTTGACGACGGTCGTGGCGACGATCCAGGCCGCGAGCAGGAGCCCGAAGCTCACCATCGGCTTCCAGCTGCCTGCGGCAAGGGGCAGCAGCAGCGCCGTGACCAGACTCACGGCGAGCGCCCATTTGAGCCGTTGCCACAGGTCCGGCAGCGTCGCCTGCTTCCAGCGCGCGAGCGGGCCGACGCCCATCAGGAAGACGAGCGGTGTCATCAGCGGGACGAAGACGGTGTCGAAGTACGGCGGGCCGACCGAGATCTTGCCGAGGTTCAGCGCATCGAGGAAGAGCGGGTAGAGCGTGCCGAGCAGCACCGATCCCGCGGCGGCGATCAGCAGCACGTTGTTCGCGAGCAGCATCGTTTCGCGCGAGACTGGGCTCGAAGCGGCCACCGCCGGCGACCTTCGGCGCGCGCATCGCGAACAGCGCGAGCGACCCGCCGATGACGAGCGCCAGGAAGGCGAGGATGAACACGCCCCGCCGCGGATCGGTCGCGAATGCGTGCACCGACGTGAGCACGCCCGACCGGACGAGAAACGTGCCGAGCAGCGACAGCGAGAACGCGCAGATCGCGAGCAGCACCGTCCACGCCTTGAACGTGCCGCGCTTTTCCGTGACCGCAAGCGAATGGATCAGCGCGGTGCCGATCAGCCAGGGCATGAACGACGCGTTCTCGACCGGATCCCAGAACCACCAGCCGCCCCAGCCCAGCTCGTAATAGGCCCACCAGCTGCCGAGCATGATGCCGCAGGTGAGGAAGCTCCACGCGAGCGTCGTCCAGGGCCGCGACCAGCGCGCCCAGGTCGCATCCAGCCGGCCGCCGATCAGCGCGGCGATCGCGAAGGCGAAGGCGACGGAGAAGCCGACGTATCCCATGTAGAGCAGCGGCGGATGGAACACCATGCCGGGATCCTGCAGCAGCGGATTGAGATCGCGCCCGTCCGGGGCCGGCGGAAACAGCCGGTCGAACGGGTTGGACGTGAGCAGCAGGAACAGCAGGAACCCGAGCGCCACCAGGCCCATGACGCCGAGCACCCGTGCCACCATCTCGTCGGGCAGGTGGCGGCTCCGCAAGGCGACCGCCACGGTCCAGCCACCGAGCATCAGCACCCACAGCAGCATCGAGCCCTCGTGCGAGCCCCAGGTCGCGGCGATCCGGTACTGGAGCGGGAGTTGCGAGTTGGAGTTGGTCGCGACGTTCACCACCGAGAAGTCGTTGCTCACGAACGAGTACGCGAGGCAGCCGAACGCGAAGGCGATGAACAGGAACTGGCCCGCCGCGAGCGGCCGCGCGAGCGCGGTCCACGCCGGGATGCCGCGATGCGCGCCGACGAGCGGCAGCGTGCCCAGCAGCGCCGCGAGCAGCAGCGCGAGGATCAGGGCGAAATGTCCGAGCTCGGGGATCATCGGTACGTCCTTCGCGTCATTGCTTCAGGGTCTTGGCGGCCTTGTCCATCGCCGCGCGCGAGTGCGCCTGGTCGACCGCGGCGGCCGCCTCGGGCGGCATGTAATTCTCGTCGTGCTTGGCGAGCACCTCGGTCGCGTGGAAGACGCCGTCGGGGCCGATCTTGCCCTGCGCGACCACGCCCTTGCCTTCCTTGAACAGGTCCGGAAGGATGCCCGTGTAGACGACCGGGATCGTCTTCGCGGTGTCGGTGACGTTGAAGCGCACGGTGAGCCCGTCGGACGCGCGCGCCACGCTCTTTTCCTCGACCAGCCCGCCGATGCGGAACGCGCGGCCCTGCGGGGCGCGGTTCTCGGCGACGTCGGTCGGCGAGAAGAAGAAGACGAGGTTCGACTGGAACGCGTTCAGCACCAGCGCGGCGGCGGCGGCGAGCACGACGACGCCGGCGCCGATCCACAGAAAGCGGCGGTGACGTGATTTCATCCGGTGACCTCCGTGGTGATTGCCGGAATCCTCAGGCCCGGTGAGCCGCGCCTCCTCCAGCGCCGACTTGCGGCGCGAGCGCAGCGCGAGGAGCTCGATCACGAGCACGAGCGCCGCCGCGCCGTACGCGCTCCAGATGTAGAAGCCGTAGCCGTTCATCGCGAAGAATGTGCTCATTGGGCACCCTTGGCGCTGCGCGCCGTCCCTCCGGGAGGGAGCAATTCGCGCTCGGGACGGCCCTGCGCGCTCATGCAGTGGCCTCTTTTCATGCGTTCCTCACCTCCGCCAGCTCGCCGATCCAGGCGGCGCCGCGCTCGCGCTCGATGATGATCGTGCGCACCCGCGCGAGCGACGCGGCGATCGAGTAGAACCATGCGGCGAACGACATGATCAGCATGCCGGTCAGCATGATCGCCGCCATCGCCGGCGCCTTGGTCAGGCTGACCGACGAGCCCTGATGCAGCGAATTCCACCAATGCACCGAGAAGTAGATGATCGGGTATGTTGACGACGCCGGTGAGCGTCAGCACGCCGCACGCGCGGTCGGCGCGCCGTGGATCGTCGATCGCGTGGCGCAGCGCGATCACGCCGAGATACAGGAAGAGCAGGATCAGCTCGGAGGTCATCCGCGCGTCCCAGGCCCAGTATGTGCCCCAGGTCGGACGGCCCCAGAACGCGCCGGTCCACAGCGCGATGAATGTCATCAGGGCGCCGGTCGGCGCGATCGCCTGCGCCATCATCGCCGAGAGCCGCGTGTTGAAGCCGAGCGCCAGTGCGCTCCAGACGCGCCATCACGACGTAGAGGAACATGCTCATCCACGCCGCCGGGACGTGAATGAAGATGATCCGGTACGCGTCGCCCTGCTGGAAATCGGTCGGCGCGACGACGAGCCCCAGGTAGAGCCCGATCGCCGCGAGCAGCGCCGCCGACCACGCGAACCACGGGATCAGCTTCCCGGCGACCGGGTAGAACGTTGCGGGTGATGCGTACTTGAACCAGTTGAGCGTCATGGGTCCCATGTTCTAGTCCAGTGCGATGCGCACGGCCGCGGCCGCGGCGAAGGGCGCGCCGACCATCGCAACCAGCAGTCCCGCGCCGAGCAACGAAAGATTCGCGGATACGCCGAGCCCGGCGCGCGCCGCGTCCACCGCCCCGGCGCCGAAGATCAGCACCGGAACGTACAGCGGGAGAATCAGCAGCGCGAGCAGGCTGCCGCTCGCGCGCAAACCCAGCGTCAGCGCCGCGCCGATCGCGCCCAGCAGCGACAGGATCGGTGTCCCGACCAGAAGCGCCACCGTCAGCACCGCGAGCGATTCGCCGTCCATCGCGTACTGCAAGCCCAGCAGCGGTGCCAGCACCACGACCGGCAGCCCCGTCGTCAGCCAGTGCGCGAGTATTTTACCGTACACGAGCGCGGCAAGCGGGTACGGGGACAGCGCGATCTGCTCGAGCGTGCCGTCGGCGTGATCGCCGGCGAACAGCCGCGGCAGCGAGAGCAGCGAGGACAGCAGTGCCGCGACCCAGAGCACGCCGGGGCCCATCGTCGCGAGCAGGTTGCGCTCGGGCGATCGTCGACAGCGGAAAGAGCGAGACCACGATCACGTAGAACAGCAACTGCACCCCGAGTTCCCCGCGCGAGCGCAGCGCGAGCTTCAGATCGCGCGCGGCGGCCCACCGCATCGCGGGCAAGACCGCGTCCGAAGTAGGGGCAGCGTTGGTGACTGACATGGGCGGTGGATTCAGGGCGCCTAGGCGAGCGCAAGCGGCCGCACGCGTGCCGTCGGGAGCCCGAGCGGGGCGTGGGTGGCCGCCACGGCCAGACCGCCCTTGGCGAGGTGGCCGGCGACGATCCGCGCGAGCAGCTCGGTACCCGCCGCGTCGAGCGCGGTCACCGGCTCGTCCAGCAGCCACAGCGGGCGCGGCAGCAGCGACAGCCGCGCGAGGCCGATGCGGCGGCGTTGCCCCTGGGAAAGCACGCGCGCCGGCAGCGTGCGCTGCCGCGTCAGTGCCACGCCGTCCAGCGCGTCGCGGATCGCCTCGCTCGACGACCTGCAGGCCGGCCAGCGCGACGAGCGAGACGAGATTTTCCTCCGCCGTGAGCTCGTCCTTGAGCGACGGCAGATGGCCGGCGAAGGCGAGTGCGGACGCGCAGCGCCGGATCGAACGGGCCGGCAGGCGCGCCATTCCAGCGGATCTCGCCGGCTGCGGGTGCGGAAAGTCCCGCAAGCATGCGCAGGAGCGTCGTCTTTCCGGTGCCGTTCGCACCGGTGACGACCAGCGCCTCGCCGGCGTCGACCCGGAACGACAGTCCCGAGAAGAGTCTCGCGAAGCCGCGGCGCGCGGCGAGATTCTGCGCTTCCAGCATGTCGGGGTGGGATCGGGGCGCGGGCGAGCGCAACGTGGGGCGCGAAGCAGGCGGCGCCGGGAGGGTGAAAAAGCAGCGGCGATTATAGCGGACGGCCCCGTGCCGACCTTGCGCGATGTCAAGGTCACGCGCCTTGCTATGATGGCAGCCCGCCCCTCACGCCCGGGAGCCGCCCATGCCGGACAAGGATATCCGCGCCGCCTCGCTCGAGTATCACCGCCAATCGCCGCCGGGGAAGGTGGCGATCCAGGCGACCAAACAGCTCACCAATCAGCGCGACCTGGCGCTGGCCTACACGCCGGGCGTGGCGGCCGCCTGCGACGAGATCGTCCGCGACCCGGCCGAAGCGCAGAACCTGACGGCGCGCGGGAACCTGATCGGCGTCATCACCAACGGCACGGCGGTGCTCGGACTGGGACCGATCGGCCCGCTCGCGGCGAAGCCGGTCATGGAAGGGCAAGGCGGTCCTCTTCAAGACGTTCGCGGGCATCGACTGCTTCGACATCGAAGTGAACGAGCGCGACCCCGAGAAGCTCGTCGACATCATCGCGGCGCTCGAGCCGACGTTCGGCGGCATCAACCTCGAGGACATCAAGGCGCCGGAGTGCTTCTATGTCGAACGCAAGCTGCGCGAGCGCCTCCGGATCCCGGTGTTCCACGACGACCAGCACGGCACCGCGATCATCGTCGGCGCCGCGATCACGAACGGCCTGCGCGTCGTCGGCAAGGCGCTGAAGGACGTGAAGCTGGTCTGCTCGGGCGCGGGCGCGGCCGCGCTCGCGTGCCTCGACCTCCTCGTCTCGCTCGGCGTTGCGCAGAAGAACATCTGGGTCGTCGACATCGCCGGCGTCGTCTACCAGGGCCGGCGCGAGGAGATGGACGACAACAAGGCGCGCTATGCGCAGCCCACCGCGGCGCGCACGCTCCCCGAATTGCTGCCCGGCGCCGACATCTTCCTCGGCCTCTCCGCGGGCAAGGTGCTGAAGCCGGAATGGCTGGCCGCGATGGCCGACCAGGCCGCTGATCCTGGCGCTCGCCAATCCCGAGCCCGAGATCATGCCGGATCTCGCCAAGGCGGCGCGGCCGGACGCCATCATCGCGACCGGGCGCTCGGACTATCCGAACCAGGTCAACAACGTGCTCTGCTTTCCCTTCATCTTCCGTGGCGCGCTCGACGTCGGCGCGACGACGGTCAACGAGGCGATGAAGCTTGCCACCGTGCGAGCGATCGCCGACCTCGCGATGGCGGAGCAATCGGACATCGTCAACGCGGCCTACGGCGACCACGAGCTGCGCTTCGGACCCGAATACCTGATACCGAAGCCGTTCGACCCGCGGCTCATCGTGCAGATCGCGCCGGCGGTGGCGAAGGCGGCGATGGACTCCGGCGTGGCGACGCGGCCGATCGGCGACTTCGCCGCCTATCGCGAGAGGCTCACGCAGTTCGTCTACCACTCCAGCCTGCTGATGAAGCCGATCTTCGCGGCCGCGAAGAAGGATCCGAAGCGCATCGTCTACGCCGAGGGCGAGGACGAGCGCGTGCTGCGCGCCGTGCAGGTGGTGATCGACGAGGGCCTCGCCAAGCCGGTCCTGGTCGGCCGCCCGGCGGTGCTGCAGCAGAACATCGAGCGGCACGGGCTGCGGCTCAAAGCGGGCGTGGATTTCGAGATCGTCAATCCGGAACAGGATCCGCGCTACCGCGAGTACTGGAACGCATACTACCGGCTGACCGAGCGCATGGGCGTTTCGCAGCAGTACGCGAAGATCGAAATGCGCCGCCGGCTCACGCTGATCGGCGCGATGCTGATGCACATGGGCGAGGCGGACGGCATGCTGTGCGGGATGATCGGCACCACGAGTCGCATCGCGGGTACGTCGACCAGGTGATCGGGCTGCGCAGGGGCGTGAAGGTCTACGCGGCGATGAACGCGGTGATCATGCCGACGCGCACGATCTTCATCGCGGACACCTACGTCAACGTCGATCCGACGGCCGAGCAGGTCGCCGAGATCGCGATGCTCGCCGCCGACGAGATACGCCGGTTCGGCATGACGCCCAAGGTTGCGCTGCTCTCGCATTCGAGCTTCGGCTCGAGCAACCATCCGCAGGCGAAGAAGATGCAGGCGGCGCTGGCGCTGATCGACGCGATGGATCCCGAGCTCGAGGTCGAAGGCGAGATGCACGGCGACGCGGCGCTCTCGGAGGACGTGCGGCAGGCGATGTTTCCGCATTCGCGGCTGAAGGGCGAGGCGAACCTGCTGATCATGCCGACGGCCGATGCCGCGAACATCTCGTTCAACCTGCTCAAGATCGCGGTGGGCGGCGGCGTGACGCTGGGGCCGATCCTGCTCGGCGTCGCGAAGCCGGTGCACATCCTGACGCCGTCGGCGACGGTGCGCCGGATCGTCAACATGACGGCGCTGACCGTCGTCGATTGCATCGTGCAGAAGCAGCGGCAGCAGAGTTGACGCCGCGTCCGGCAGCCAGCACGGGCGGCGTGCAATGGACCGCCATCGCCGAATGCACGGAATGTTAAGCTTCCGGAAAGCGGAAACGATCGTTTCCCATTCCTGGAGCTGACGATGCCCGGCCTGCTTCCCGATGTCGACCCCGAGGGGCTGCTCGAATACTCGGTGGTCTTTACCGATCGCTCTCTCAACCACATGTCGCGCGCCTTTCAGGGCGTGATGCGCGACATCTCCGGAATCCTCAAGGAAGTCTACAAGGCACGCGCGGCGATCGTGGTCCCCGGCGGCGGCACCTTCGGCATGGAGGCCGTCGCGCGGCAATTCGCCACCGGCAGGAAGTGCCTGGTCATCCGCAACGGGTGGTTCAGCTATCGGTGGACGCAGATTTTCGACATGGGGTCGATTCCCGCGGAATCGATCGTGCTGAAGGCGCGCCCGGTCGCGCCCGGCCGGCAGGCGGCGTATGCGCCGCCGCCGATCGATGAGGTGGTGGCGACGATCCGCGACAAGCGGCCCGACATCGTGTTTGCCGCGCATGTCGAAACGGCGTCCGGGATCATCCTGCCCGACGCCTACGTGCGGGCCGTCGCCGATGCCGTCCGTGCGGCGGGCGGGCTGTTCGTTCTCGATTGTGTGGCATCCGGCGCAATCTGGGTCGACATGGCCGCGCAGGGCGTCGATGTGCTGATCACCGCACCGCAGAAGGGCTGGAGCAGTTCGCCCTGCTGCGCGCTGGTCATGCTGGGTGAACGTGCGCGGACGGCGATCGACGCGACGGCGAGCTCGAGCTACGCCTGTGATCTGAAGAAGTGGCTGCAGATCATGGAGGCCTACGAGGGTGGCGGCTTCGCCTATCACGCGACGATGCCGACCGATGCCCTGGCCCGCCTGTGCAGGATGATGAAGGAAACGAAGGCCTTCGGGTTCGAGCGCGCCCGCGCGGCACAGCAGGAGCTCGGCGACAAGGTGCGCGCGATGCTCGCCCGCAAGGGCTTCCGGAGCGTCGCCGCCGACGGCTTTCTCGCACCGGGCGTCGTCGTCAGCCACACCGACGACGCAGGCATCCAGTCGGGCGCGAAGTTCGCGGCGCAGGGCCTGCAATCGGCGGCAGGCGTGCCGCTGCAGTGCGACGAGCCGGCGGATTTCCGGACGTTTCGCATCGGGCTCTTCGGCCTCGACAAGCTCGCCAACATCGAGCGCACCGTCCGGCACCTCGAGGCGGCGGTGGACCGCATGCACTAGGCCCGGTTCGCACTTGCGGACCTGACGTGCTAAGGCCCTGGCCATGTCGACGCCGAAGCCATCGCTGAACCTGTCGCAGGCGCTGTTGCACGCTCTCGCGGACCACGGCGCGCACGAGATCTTCGGCATCCCCGGCGATTTCGCGTTGCCGTTCTTTCGCGTCATCGAAGAGTCCGGTGTCCTGCCGCTCTATACGCTGAGTCACGAGCCTGCGGTCGGCTTCGCCGCCGATGCCGCGGCGCGCGTGCATTCGACGCTGGGCGTGGCGGCGGTGACCTACGGCGCGGGCGCGCTCAACATGGTCAATCCGGTCGCCGCCGCGTTCGCCGAGAAGTCGCCGGTCGTCGTGATTTCCGGTGCGCCGGGCAAGGGCGAGGCGAGTCGCGGGCTGCTGCTCCACCATCAGGCCAAGTCGCTCGATTCGCAATACCGGATCTTCGAGGAGATCACCTGCGACCAGGCCAAGCTGGACGACGCCCAGCGCGCGCCGGCCGACATCGCCCGCGTGCTGCGCAGTTGCCTCGGGCATTCGCAGCCCGTCTACCTGGAGCTGCCGCGGGACATGGTCGGCGTGCCGTGTGCGCCGGTCGTTCCGGCGCCGGTCCCGGCCGTCGACCGCGACGCACTGGAGGCGTGCGTCGACGAGATCCTCGCGCGTCTCGCGACGGCGAGATCGCCGGTCATGATGGTCGGCGTGGAGGTGCGCCGCTTCGGGCTCGAAGCACGAGTCTCCCGGCTCGCCGAGCGGCTGGGCCTGCCGGTGGTGACCAGCATTCTGGGGCGCGGGCTGCTGTCGGACGCGCCCGGCGCCGCTGCTCGGCACCTACCTCGGCGTGGCCGGCACCGCCGGAGCTGACCGCGCTCGTCGAGAATTCGGATGCGCTGCTGCTCCTCGGCGTGATCATCTCCGACTCGAACTTCGGGGTGTCGGCCGAGCAGATCGACATGCGCAAGACGATCCAGGCGCTCGACGAGCGGGTGACGCTCGGCTATCACACGTATCCGCGGCTGCCGCTGGCAGCGCTCGTCGATGCGCTCCTCGCGCGTCCGGCGGTGCCGCGCCCGATCCCGCAGCATCAAGGTGCCCGCCTTGTCCGCGGGGACTCGTCGCCGACGATCAGCCGATCACGCCGAACGACATCGCCACGGCGATCAACGACCTGATGGCCGCGACGGGGCGTCTCCCGATCGCCGCCGACGTGGGAGACAGCCTGTTCACCGCGATGGACATCGAGAACACGGCGCTGGTCGCCCCCGCCTACTACGCGACGATGGGCTTCGGCGTGCCGGGCGGGCTCGGCGTGCAGGCGGCGACCGGCGAGCGGCCGCTCGTGCTCGTCGGCGACGGCGCGTTCCAGATGACCGGCTGGGAGCTGGGCAACTGCCGGCGCTACGGCTGGGATCCGATTGTCGTGATCCTCAACAACGCGAGCTGGGAGATGCTGCGGACGTTCCAGCCCGAGTCGAAGTTCAACGATCTCGACGAATGGCACTTCGCCGACATGGCGGCCGGCGCTCGGCGGGGACGGCGTGCGCGTGCACACGCGACGCGAGCTGCAGGCGGCTCTGCAGCGTGCACGCAGCGTGCGCGGACGCTTTCAGCTGATCGAGGCGATGATCCCGCGCGGCGTGCTGTCGGCGACGCTGGAGCGCTTCGTCGCCGGTGTCAAGCGGCTGTCGTCACTTCGCCAGCAGTAGATCGGGCAGCCACGAGGGCGGGCATGCCGCCGGCGAGCGCCGCAACCGGCACGACCGCATGGACGTCTATGGCGCGGGAAGCCGGGGTCCCGCTCAAATCTTGCGCTCTCGTCCTTCCCAGAACGGTGCGCGGAGCTCGCGTTTCAAGGTCTTGCCGGCGGCGTTGCGCGGAAACGCGTCGAGCACGAGCACGCGCTCGACGCGCTGATACTTCGCGGCGACCCGGGCGTTGATCCAGTCGCGCAGCTCGTCGGCGCCGACGCTGTCCTTCGTGCGCAGCACGACGGCTGCGATGGGCGTCTCGCCCCACTTCTCGTGCGGGACGCCGAACACCGCCACTTCGAGAATCGCCGGGTGGTGAGCGGCGACCTCCTCGATATCCTTGGGATAGACCTTGACGCCGCCGCTGTCGATCATGTCCTTCTTGCGGTCGACGAGGAACAGAAAGCCGTCGTCGTCGACGTAGCCGAGGTCGCCGGTGCGGAGCCAGCCATCGCGCAGCGCTTCGCGGGTCAGGTCCGGCCGTCCGTAATAGCCAGGCATCGTGATCGGCCCGCGGCCGACAATTTCGCCGATCGTGCCCGTGGGCTGATCGCGCCCGTCGTCACCAACGATGCGCATCGCATAGAACGGCGGGGGCACGCCGACGCTGCCGGACTTGCGCAACGCGTCGTCGCGGTCGAGGATCGTGATGAATCCCTCGGTGAGGCCGTAGAGTTCGTAGAAGCGGCGTGGCAGCAGGGAATTCAGCCGGTCCTTGTACTCCTGATGCAGGGGCGCGCCGAGGGATAGCACCATCTCGAGTGACGCGAGCCGCGCCGGGGCGAAGTTGCGGGCATTGAGGACGGCGATGATCTGCGAGGGCACCACCATCGTGTGCGTGACGCGCTCGCGCTCGACCGTCCCGATGAACGCCTCCGCGTCGAACGCGCGGTGCAGCACGAATGTCGCGCCGAGCATGAACGCCGGCAGCATTGTCGTCATGGCACCGTTGAAGACGATTGCCCCGGAATGCATCACCACCGACTCCGGCGCCATGCGCCAGGCGGGGGCCAGCGTCGTGGCGTACATCGCGCGGATGAAATGCGTGTGCTGGATGCCCTTCGGCAGCCCCGTGGTGCCGGACGTGTACATCAGCGTCCACAGGTCGCCCGCTTCAACGCGGATGCCCGGATCGGCCTCGCTCGCCGCGCCCATCAGCGACCCGAACGATTGATAGCCGAGTGCTTCATCGTCGGCCGCGGCGTCGACCAGAACCCAGACACGAGAGTCGCCGGACGGCGTCCGGCGCCGCACCGCGTCCAGGGTCGCGAGCTGATCGCTCGAGCCGACGATCACGCGGGGCGACGCGTCATCGATGAGCGTGGAGAGCCCCGATGCGGTCAGGAGCGGCGAGAGAGGCACGGCGACGGCGCCGAGCTTGGCGCAAGCCCAGTACGTCGCAAGCAACTCCAGAGAGTTGGCGAGCACCGTCGCGACCCGCTCGCCGCGAACGACCGAGAGCGAAGCGAGCGCGTTTGCCCAGCGGTTGACGTAGACGTCGAACTCGCGCCACGTGAGCCGCACTTCGCGCTCGCCGGGCGCGCGCGCTCCGATGACGACGGCCGTGTGGTGCGGGCGGTACCGCGCGTGCCGGGCGGGCAGTGAGCCCATGACAAGACTGTCGGTGGCAATCGGCGTGTCCATGTTGTTCTCCGTGAGCGAATTGCGCGGAACCCGGGGCCTCTTATGCGGCGCACTTACAACCGGTGGCGGCGGTCGGCAATGCCGAACCCGGGCCAGGCGACGTTCCCGGATCTCGCCAGCGCCAGCACCTTGAACAGTTCGCCCATTTCCGATGGCGCCAGGAGCTTCTGCACTGCCGCGGCGGCGCGAATGTAGGTGGATGACGATGGTGGCGCGACCGCAGCGAGCGCGTCGAGGATTCCGCAACCCACGAGGAACGGCTCCTGCGCAGTGTAGCCCGCGACATCGAGTCCCGCACGCTCGCCGGCCTCCGCCATCGCGGTGAAGTCGACGTGGGCCGTGATGTCGGTGAGTCCCGGATAGACGAACGGATCGTCATGCGCGCGATGCCGGTAATGGCACATCAGCGTCCCCTCGTTGCGCTGCGGGTGGTAGTACTCGGCCGCCGGAAAGCCGTAATCGATGAACACGGCGGCGCCGGCGACGAGCCGCCGGCCGACGTCCTCGACGAGCGCTTCGGCCGCGGGGTTGATCTCGCTCAGGTAGTCGCCGCTGCCCGGGAACCGTGCGGCCGCGAGGTGCGCGACGGGCGCGTTGGCACTGCGTTCGGCCCACGCGAATCCGGCCCGGGCGTCGTCCCAGGTCACGCCGCGCTCAGACCAGTGCCCGCTTCGGCGGGCGATCACCGTGCAGGGAATCGCGTCGAGCACTTCGTTCGCTATCACCGCACCGTCGATCGTCGCCGGCAGGCTGGAGAGCCAGGCGACACGGTCCAGATGCGCCGGTACGATGCGCGTCAGGGTTTCGCGTTGCCGTCGGGCGAGCTCCGGACTCACTTCGAGGATCGCATAGCGCGACGGCAGCGCATCCCGCGCCGCCAGTGCGGCGAGGAGATCGGCGGCGAGCCGGCCGCTGCCTCCGCCGAGCTCCACGATCTCGCGGCGATGCGTTGCCGCCAGTATCGCCGCGATCTGCGTTGCGAGCGCCATGGCAAAAAGCGGCGTTGCTTCGGGCGCCGTGATGAAATCGCCGGCGGGCCCGAGCTTTGTCGCTCCCGCCGCGTAGTAACCAAGGCCCGGCGCGTAGAGCGCGAGGTCCATGTAGCGCGAGAACGGGATGAAGCCGTCGGCACGAGCGATCGCGGCACGGATCGCAGTGACGACGCGCTCGCTGTGCGCGCGCGCATCGGCATCGGGAACAGGAAGCTCGGTCACGGCGGGTTGGACCTGCGTCGGGGCCTCGATCGGCCCGGTGCGACATCGCGATCGATATGTTAGATTGCGGCCAAGTCTATCGTGTAATCCGGGAGCCCGACGTGCAGGGCAGAACCGTGCTGATCACCGGCGGGGCCAAGCGCGTCGGTGCCGCGATCGCCCGCCGCCTGCACGGGGCCGGCGCCAGCATCATGCTCCACTACCGTGCCTCGGCGGGCGAGGCGCGCCTGCTGCAGGCCGAGTTGAATCACCTGCGGGCCGACTCGGTGGCGCTGATCCATGCCGACCTCCTCGACCTCAACAAGTTGCCCGCAATCATCGAGCAGACGGTGCAGCGGTTCGGTCGCCTGGACGGCCTCGTCAACAACGCTTCGTCTTTCTTTCCAACGCCGGTGGGCGCCATCACGGCGGAGGCGTGGGAGGACCTCGTCGGAACCAATCTCCGCGCGCCGCTCTTTCTGGCGCAGGCCGCCGCGGCTGCGCTGCGGAAGACACAGGGCGCGATCGTCAACATCACCGACATCCACGCCGAGCGGCCGCTCAGGAGCTTCGTCGTCTATTCGATCGCGAAGGCGGGGCTCGTCGGCATGACCCGCTCGCTCGCGCGCGAGCTCGCCCCGGAAGTCCGCGTCAACGCGGTCGCACCCGGCCCGGTGCTCTGGCCCGACAACGCGTCGTTCGACGAGCTGTCGCGCCAGCGCATCATCTCGCACACGCCGCTGAAGCGCGAAGGCGAGCCCGACGACATTGCGAAGGCCGTGCATTTCCTGCTCGCGGATGCCACGTATGTGACGGGCGAGACGATCAACGTCGACGGCGGCCGCCACATCGCGATCTAGCCTGAACCCACGCGCAGCTCCGCATCGGGCTGCCAGCGCCGGTGTCGGCGCAGCGCCGCCAGGATCAGCCGGCGCGTGAAGCCGGCATGGCCTTCAGGATCCTGCGCGAGACAGAGGTCCGCGCTGCCGGCGTCTTCGGGCCGGTAGTAGACGCCGCAATTGGGATTGATCTCCAGCATGTACGGCGTGCCGCCGGGATCGACGCGAAGGTCGCAGCGACCGAAGCTCGCGCCCTCGAGGGCGACGAAGAAGCGCGCCGAGACGTCGCGCAGGCGCGCATCGAGCTTGGGATTGTTGACGGGCGACGCCGACATCTTGCGGTAATCCACCCACTTCATCGCCGAGTGCTTGAACGTCTCGCCGTCCGGGAATCGGTATTGAATCGGCGTGTAGGTCACGGGACGCGCGCGATCGTCCGGATCCTCCGCCACGAGAACCGTGCACTCCGTGCCCGCGATGAACTCCTCGATCAGTGCCGCCCCGTGGCGCCGCATGATCTTGCGTGCCTGCTGACGCAGTCCGGCGGGTGAACAGACCCGGGAGCGCCGGGACAAGTCGACGCTGGAATAGCTGCTGTAATGCTTGACGAACAACGGAAAGCGCAGCACGCGGGCGGCGCGCTCGACGTCTTCTTCGCTGCGCGCCATCACGAACTCGGGAGTATCGATCCCCTCCGCCCGGCAGGCCCGCTTCATCGCCTCGCGTGAGGGCTCGTAGAATTCGGATGTGGCACCGGTGAAGGCAACGCCGTGGGCCTCCAGCGTGCGCACGACTTCGATGCCCGGAGTGTCCTGGTCCGCGGCCCCGTCGCACAGATTGAAGTAGACATCGAACCCCTGCCGTACTCGCCGGGTGACCTGTTCGACCGAGGTCGCCTTGCCGAGGCACTCCACCTCCCAGTGCGCATCGGGCAAGAAGGGCCGCGGATCGCAGGGCCAGTCGTCGGGCGGAAACGGGTCGGCCTGCAGGTCCTGGTTGGTCAGCAGGCAGATGCGCATCGACGCTCCCCGTCGATCGCCCGCGCTCACCTGGCGGCGAGCCGTGCGGCGACCCGCGTCGCGAGAGCCTCGAGATACGGGTCCACGACGCCGTGTGCGACCAGCGCAACGCGAGTGCGCTCGAGGTAGTCGAGCGACGAGCCGAACGCGCCGCAGGCCATCGCCAGGACATCGACCTGCGCGGCGAGCGAGAGCCGGGCCGCGTACTGCGGATGGTCCCGCCGGACGACGAACGTCAGAGCGGTGATCTCCCGTCCGTCGGCATCGAGCCTCACCCAGCGCGGACGATAGGAGCCGACGACCATCTCGCGTCGCCACAACAGGTGCAGCTCGTCGATCGCGAGCATCGCCGGCAGCCGCATGGCGACGCCGCGGCACGAGCCGCCACGCTCCAGGCCGAGCACAAGGCCGGGGCATTCGCGGGTACCGCGCGAAGCAAGCGACCACAGGCAGAAGCGGCGGTGCAGGCCGCGCAGGGTCGCCGGTCGCATCTCGGAGACCGGGAACAGCGGATTCCACAGCAGCGAACCGTAGGCGAACACCCACCAGCCGGCGCCCTTCGGCTTCGCGGTCAGCGTCGCCGTCAGCGACCGGGAGAGCTCTTCGTCGCTGAGCGCGAACGACGGGTGGATCGCCGCCGCATAGAGCTCCCGCATCCGGTTCTGTTCCAGATCGCGGCGCGACAGCGTGTCCGGATGGTGCGGCCAGCGGCTCGTCATCGCCTGCCGCGCTGGTCGATCATTCGGACACGTCCACGCTGCGCAGTTCCTTCGCCAGTGCGACCCGGGCGAGACGTCGCTTCGCGGCCGTCGACTTGCCGTGCGCACCGCCCTTGCCGAGCAGCGGCGAGCGCGCAACCGGGTTGCGCACCTTCGGCGGCTGCAACGCGCGATGCTTCTTGGCGCGTTTCACGTCAGTGCCCGCTTGGAGGGCACGGTGCGCCCCCCGGGGGGCAGCGAACGCAGCGAGCGTGGGGATCGTTCATCTCAAAGCATTCCCTTGAACGGCAACCGCGCCTCGCACCACGCCGCGACCGCGAGCAGGCGGTCGTCGGTGCCGGACGGTGTGGCGAGTTGCATGCCAAGTGGCAACCCGTTGCCGGCGAGACCGATGGGCAGCACGAGCGCGGGAGACCCCGTCAACGACCACAGCGTGCAGCACGATGGGTCTCCGGTCGTGCCGAGGTCCTCGGGCGCCGGGCCGGGCGCCGGGGGGGCGATGATCGCATCGAAATCGCCGAGCCAGCGGTCGAAGAAAGCAGTGGCGGCGGCGCGCTGGGCGATGGCCGCATCGAAGTCGGCGCGCGCAATCGCACGGCCCTCGTCGAGCGCGGCGTTGAGCTTCGGCGACAGCCGCGCACGCTCGCGTTCCTGCAGCGGCCCGAGATGCGCCGCCGCCTCGAACAGCATGATCGTCCGGTGCACGAGATTCGCCTCGCGCCACTCGGCCGGGAAGTCGACGGCGATGACCTCGGCGCCATGCTGCCGCAGCTTCGTCGCCGCAGCGTCGAGCGTGTCGTCGGCATCGCAATCGACCTCCTGGGTCCAAGGGAAGCCATCGAGATACGCGAATCGCGGCGGCTTCGCGACGAGTCCCGGCTCGGCGGCGATGCGCCCGCCGTCGGCCAGCGCGCTCGCCAGCCGTGCCGCGTCGGCGACGGAGCGGGTGAACGTTCCGAGCTGGTCGAGCGTCTCGCTGAACAGATGGACACCGGCAAATGGAAGCACGCCCTGCGTCGGCTTGAATCCGACGACCCCGCAGTACGCGGCCGGCCGGATCACCGAGCCGTTGGTCTGCGTTCCGATCGCACCCGCGACATGCCCGGCGGCCACGGCCGCCGCCGGCCCCGCGGACGAGCCCCCCGGCGTGTAGCGCGGGTTCCACGGGTTCTTCGTCTTGGATGGATCGAGGAACGCGAACGCGGTCGTCACCGCCTTCCCGAACACATAGCCGCCGGCGCGTTGCAGGCGCACGATGCATTCTGCATCCCGGTTCGGCCGATGCCCCGCGTAGATCGGCGAGCCCATCTGCGTCGGCTGGTCCGCTGTTGCGATGATGTCCTTCACGCCCACGCCGATGCCGTGCAGGAGGCCGCGGTTGCCGCGTGGCTCGGCATCGCGACGATCCGCCTCGGTGCGCACATGGTCCGGGTCGAGATGCGCCCACGCGTCGATCGCGGCGTCGGTCGAGGCGACTCGCGCCAGCTGCGCCTCCGCAAGCGCGCGCGCCGTCAACCGGCCTTCGGCGATCGCCTCCGCTGCAGCGGTCAGCGGCAGCGCGTAGAGTCCGGTTTCCGTCATTGCGTCCTCGGGGTGCCCTGCCGCGGGTGGCGCGAGTCGGCGAGGAAGAGCGACTGCAGGTCGTTGAGAAAGCGCCGGCCCAGCGGCGTCGGACGTATTGTTGTGGGATCTTGCTCGATCAATCCGCGCGCTGCGGCGCGCTCGAGCCCGCGCCGCACCAGTGCCAGCGGGCAGCCGGTGCGCTCGGCGAAGAGCGCAGCCGGCACACCATCGGTCAGCCGCAGCACGTTCAGCATGAACTCGAAGCCGATGTCATCGCGCCCAACGCGGCTGTCTTCCTGCAGCGGCGCGCCCGCGGTGACCTGTGCCATGTACTGCTTCGGCTGTCGGTAGCGTACCTGCCTGACGATGTGATCGGCGAACGAGAGCTTCGAGTGCGCGCCGGCGCCGATGCCGAGGTAGTCGCCGTACTGCCAGTAGTTCAGGTTGTGGCGGCACTCGCGTCCGGCGCGCGCGTACGCGGAAATCTCGTAGTGCCGGTATCCGGCCGTCGCGAGCGCAGCGTGCAGGACCTCCTCGATGTCCGCCGTCGTGTCGTCGTCGGGTAGCGGGGGCGGATGGCGGTGGAACAGCGTATTCGGCTCGAGCGTCAGCTGATAGAACGACAGGTGCGGTGGCGCGAAGGCCAGTGCCTGCCGCGACGTCGGCTTCCGCTTCCGCGACGGTCTGGCGCGGCAACGCGTACATCAGGTCGAAATTGACGCTGTCGAAGATCGCGAGCGCCGCCTCCGCCGCGCGGCGCGCCTCGTCCGCGCCGTGCACCCGGCCGAGCACGGCAAGCTGCTCCGGATCGAAACTCTGGATACCGAGTGACAGCCGGTTGACCCCCGCCGCACGATAGCCGGCGAACTTCTCGCGCTCGAAGGTTCCCGGATTCGCCTCCAGCGTGACCTCCGCGCCCGGCGTCAGAGGCACGCGGGCGCGGATGCCCGCCAGCAGCCGGTCGATCGCCCGCGCGCGAGAACAGACTCGGCGTGCCGCCACCGATGAACAGCGACACGACCCGGCGACCCCAGATCGACGGCAACGCGAACTCGAGGTCTTCCAGCAGCGCATCGACGTATGCGGCCTCCGGCACCTCGTCCCGCGCCTCGTGCGAGTTGAAGTCGCAATAGGGGCATTTCCTCAGGCACCACGGGATGTGGACATAGAGCGCGAGCGGCGGCAGCGTGGCGAACCGGGGTCCCGAGCGGGTGTCCGGAGCGACGACCACGGGCACGGGCCGGGCGGCCGGATCAGCGATCGTCATGGCAATTCGAACGGGGCGGCGGCGACGCCGTTTCGGCGGTGAGCCGTGCAATGAGCACCCGCAGCGCCTTGCCGCGATGCGAGAGCTCGTTCTTCCGCTCGAGCGGAAGCTCGGCGGCGGTGAGGCCGGTCGCCGGGTCGAGGAAGTGCGGATCGTAGCCGAAGCCACCCGTGCCCTTCGGCTCGTCGACGATCGTTCCGTGCCATGCGCCCTGGGCAATGATGGGCTCCGGATCGCGCTCGTGGGCGAGCAGCGTCAACACGCACACATAATGGGCGCTGCGGTCGGTCACGCCCCGGAGCATGGCGATCAGCCGGGCATTGTTGCGCGCATCGGATTTCGGCTCCCCGGCGTAGCGCGCGCTCTGCACACCAGGCGCCCCGTCGAGCGCGCGCACGCAGATGCCGGAATCGTCGGCGAGCGCGGGGAGCGACGCGTGCACGCTCGCGTGCCGCGCTTTCGCCAGCGCGTTCTCGACAAAGGTCGCATGCGGCTCTTCCGCTTCGGGAATGCCGAGCTCGGATTGGGCGACGATGTCGATACCGAGCGGCGCGAGCAGACGGCGGAATTCGCGCAGCTTGCCGGCATTGCCGGAGGCGAGGACGAGGCGCTGAAATGAAATCAACGGAGCGTTCGATTTCGTGGTGCACCAGGCGGCTATCCGCCATCACCTTGTCAGCGCCGATTTCTGCGCGGCAATCAGCTCGCGGACGCCGCGGGCGGCAAGCTCGACCAGTGTGTCCATCTCGGCGCGCGTGAACGGCGTGCCCTCCGCGGTGCCCTGCACCTCGACGAAGCCTCCGGCGCCGGTCATCACGACGTTCATGTCGGTGTCGCAGCCCGAATCCTCCGCATAGTCGAGATCGAGCACGCGGCACGCCGGCAACCACGCCCACCGAGACCGCGGCGACGAAGTCGGTCTGCACCGGCCCGACCACAAGTTCGCGCGCGCGGCACCACGCGATCGCATCGGCGAGTGCGACACACGCGCCGGTGATCGCCGCGCAGCGCGTGCCGCCATCGGCCTGCAGCACGTCGCAATCGATCTTGATCGTGCGCTCGCCCAGCGCCGCGAGATTGGCGACCGCGCGCAGGCTGCGGCCGATCAGGCGCTGAATTTCCTGCGTGCGCCCCGATTGCCTGCCGTCGGCAGCCTCGCGCCGCGTGCGCGTGTTCGTCGCGCGCGGCAGCATCCCGTATTCGGCGGTGAGCCAGCCGCGCCCCTTGCCCTTGAGGAACGCCGGAACGCCGTCCTCGACGCTGGCGGTGCACAGGACCATGGTGTCACCGACCTCGATCAGGACCGAGCCTTCCGCGTGCTTCGTGTAGTGGCGGGTGATGCGCAGCGAACGCAGTTCATCGGCGCGCCGCCCGGACGGACGCCCGCTCATCGCGTGCCCTCGCCGGTGGAAAGGTGAATTATAGCGATGCCACGTGTCAGATCGCGTGCCGCATTCGCCACCATGCGGCCGTCGCCGCGAGGCCTTCCGCCAACCGGTAACGCGGCCGCCAGCCGGTCGTGGCCGCCAGCGATGCCGTGTCGACCTCCAGCGTGCCGGCGAGCCGTTCGACCAGCGCGCGCCTGCCGGAGAGCGAGCCACCGAGCCGAAGCAGCCAGACCGGGACCGCCGTCAATCGAGCCGGGACGCCAAGCGCCAGACCGATCGCGGTGGCGAGCTCGGGCACCGCGACGCTCTCGCGCATCGGCAACGAAATGCACGCCGGACGGCGGGTCGGGGGCGTCGAGCACGGCGTCGATCGCCTCGACGAGATTCCCCACATAGAGCAGGCTCCGACGATTGCGGATCGCGCCGAGCGGCAGGCGGCGCCCGCGCGCGATCTCGTCCATCAGTGCCACAAAGTTGCCCTTGACGCCCGGCCCGTAGACAAGTGGCAATCGGAGCACGATCGGCGCCATGCGCAGTGCCGCGCTGGCGATCCCGGCGAGCTCCCGCTCCGCGTCGCGCTTGCTTCGCGCATAGTCGTCACGCGGATCCGGCGGATCATCGGGACGCAGCGGACGTGTCGGGGCGCTCGCCTCGCCGTTGACCTTGACCGTGCTCGCGAGAACGAAGCGCCGGACGCCCGCGCGTACCGCGGCGCGCGCGAGGCGCGCCGTGGCGGTGACGTTCGCCGAGACGATACGCCGCCGCCGGATCGTCCGCCGTTTCGTTGAGCACATGCGCGCGGCCGGCGAGATGCACGATCGCCGACGCGTCGGCGACGAGGGCGTCGAGCTCCGCTGTCGGGCGCGGTCGCGAGATCGGCACCGTGACCGAACCGGGCTTCACGTCGCCCATCGTGCCGGCGAACGACCGCGCGGAACGGCCGTCCGGTGCTCGCGAAATGACCGACGAGCGCGTGACCGATGAAGCCGTCGGCGCCGGTGACGACGACGACGCCGCGATGCATCGGAACTTCCGGCCCTAGACGAAGCGCCAGCCATGCTTGTTGTAGAAGCGGAAGGCGCTCTTCACGAACCACGCAATGTGCTTCCAGCCCTTGCGCGCCGCGCCGCCGCCGTGATGGACGACCCGGAACGACGGCAGGTAGGCCGTGTGCGCGAACTTGTTGAGCCGCACGCTCCAGTCGAAGTCCTCGAAGTAGAGGAAGAACTTCGGGTCGAAGCCGCCGGTCGCATCGATCGCCTTGCGCCGCGCCAGCATGCAGCAGCCCGACATCACGGGCAGGTCGAGCACCGGCTCGCTGCACTGGCCGGATCGATCGCGTCGCGCATCTCGTATCGATCGAGTCGCCGGCGGAACACGCGGCGGATCGACGGCGGCGCGAAGCCGCGCAGGAAGCAGATCGAACACGGCGGGGTAGCGCTTGCACAGGTAGTCGGGCGTGCCGTCGGGCCGCGTCACCGCCGGCGCGACGACGCCCACCTCCGGATGCGCGTCGAGCCAGCGGATCGCATTGGCCAGCGCGTCGGCGCGCGAGCTCGACGTCGGGATTGAGCACCAGCTGGTAGTCGGCGCCGGTGCCGTGCAGCATCAGGTTGTGCGCGATGCCGTAGCCGATGTTCGCGTGGCCGTGCAGGAAGTGCAGCTGCACGCCGGAATCGGCGAAGCGCAGCTTTCCGAGCCGGATCACCTCGTCCGCGATGCGCGCGATCCTCGCTGTTGTCGATCAGCGCCACCGCCACGCTCTTGCACGACGCCGTCCTCGCGCGCGGCGCCGATTGCAAGCGCGAGCTTGCGCAGGCAACGCTCGAGCAGCGTCGGCGTCGGGCCGGTAGGTGACGACGCTGACCGTCAGCGACGATGGGAGCACGGAGGAACGGGAATCATCGATGGGCTGGCAGGAAGCGGGGACCGGCGTCCCGCGGCAAGATCGCATCGTCGGAGAATCGCGCTGCTGCGTCAATCGCACGTACGCCGGCCACCGGCATGTCGTCGAATGCCGGCTGCCGCAGCGCGGCGCGGCCACGTAGAATGGCAGCCGTAACGCGCTCCCCGTCGGCCGCGGCCCGCGCGGCCACGGACCCTCGAATCACGAAAGCCACGCCATGGCCGGAACACGCCTAGCCGCTGAAGCCCTCGTTGCCTTCGCGACGGCGCTCCTCGAGCGCGTCAGGCGTGCGCGACGACATCGCCCGCGACGTCGCCGACGTGCTCGTCACTGGCGACCTCCTCGGCCACACGACGCACGGCCTCGCGCTGCTCGCCCCCTACCTCGCCGAGATCGAGAAGGGCGCGATGACGAAGGCGGGCGAGCCGGTGATCGTCAACGCGCGCCCGGCGGCGCAGACGCTGGGATGGCGGGCGGCTGCCGGGACCCTGGCTCACGCTGCGCGCCCTCGACACCGCGGCAGCGATGGCGGCAACGCACGGGCACCGGCACTGTCGTCATCCGGCGCTCGCACCACATCGCCTGCCTCGCGGCCTACCTGTTGCGCGCCACCGAGCGCGGCCTCGTCGCGATCGTGCAGAGCTCCGATCCGATTGTCGCCGCGGTCGTGCCACACGGCGGCCTCACGCCGATCGTGACACCGAATCCGATCGCAGCCGGACTTGCCCACGACCGGCGATCCGATCCTCATCGACATCTCGAGCTCGATCACGAGCATGGGCTTCGCGAAACAGCAGATGGACGCAGGCAAGCGGCTGCCCGGTGCGTGGCTGATCGACCACGAAGGCAACGCCACCGACGATCCGGGCGCGCTGTTCGGCGAGCCGAAAGGCGCGCTGCTGCCCCTCGGGGGGCTCGACGCAGGTTACAAGGGATTCAGCCTGGCGCTCCTCATCGAAGCGCTGACTGCCGGCCTTTCGGGGTACGGCCGCGCCGATCCGCCCGAGGGGTGGGGCGGCACCGTGTTCGTCCAGGTCCTCGACCCGGAAGCTTTCGGCGGACTGGCGGGATTCAAGCGCCAGATGGACCACATGGTGCTGCCGCCCACGCGTCGACGCCCCGCCCGGGCGTCACGCGCGTGCGCCTGCCGGGCGAAGCCGGTCTGGCGCGGTTGCGCGAGCAGCGTGCGCACGGCGTCGCCCTCTACCCGACGATCATGCCGGCGCTCGCTCCCTGGGCGGAAAAGCTCGGCGTGGCCGTTCCCCGCTAGGCGCTGCTGCCCACGACCGTGGATCGATTGTCGTGCGCCGGAGGCCTTCCGCGATTGCCGCGTACGCCCGACTTGAGCCAGATCATGGCCGTGCGGTGGCTGCCGGTGCATCCTGCGCGGGGTCACGACCCTTGGCACATGCGCCCGCCGGCACCATGAATTCGCGATCGGAAACCCGACTGGTCAAGCGACCGCCCGGCACGGCCGGCGCCACGCTCGACGCGCCGGGCCCTGCTGCGATCGAGCGCCACCTGCGTCGCCGCGGTCGCGAGCTCTCGACGATCCTGGCGATGATCCGCATGTACTGCCGCGATCACCACGCAGGCGAGCCGCTATGCGACGAGTGCGCGGCGCTCGCGAACTATGCCAGGCGGCGGCTCGAGCGCTGCGTTTTCGGCGCTGCGAAGCCGACCTGTGCAAATTGCAAGGTCCATTGCTACAGCGCCGAGATGCGCGAACGTGTGCGCACCGTGATGCGCTACGCCGGCCCGCGGATGCTGCTGCGGCACCCGGTGCTCGGGATTGCCCACATGCTCGACGGTCGACGGCCGGCGCCGGATTTGCCGGCGCGTGCGTCGAAGACCTGAATACGGCGTCCCGCGCGAGCCGAGCCGTTCTTGCAGCGGCCTCGGCATGGCGCTCTCGCGACCCGTTGACCCCCGCCCCGGAACCCCCAATACTTCGGTTCGCGCAACGGACCTGCGAGGCCGTCCGCCCCGGCCGCGTTTGACGGGGCGGCGGTTGCGAGCTTTCGGCGGCGGCCGACGCGGGGTAATGTCCCGATGATCTGCAATCGGCGAAGGGGGAATTCATGAAGCTATTGCAAGTCTGCACGGTGGCTCTGGCTACCTCGTTGTTTGCGGCCTCGGGCGCCTCGGCCCAGTCGAAGGACTGGTCCAGCATCAAGATCGCGACCGAAGGAGCCTACAAGCCGTGGAATTACACTGATCCAAGCGGCAAGCTGATCGGGTTCGAGATCGACCTGGCCGAGGATCTCTGCAAGCGGATGAAGGCCAAGTGCGAAATTGTCGCGCAGGCGTTCGATGGGGTGATCCCCGCCCTCAACGCGGGGAAGTTCGACGCGATCATGGCCGGCATGAACATCACCGACAAGCGCAAAGAGGCGATCGCCTTCACGCAGCCCTATGGTCGTACCCCGTCGACCTTTGCCGTCCTGAAATCGAACGCCCTGGCCAAGCTGCCCGAGGCGGGCAAGGTCTATTCGCTCAATGCCGATGGTGTCGTCGCGGCCGAGAAATCGCTCAACGATCTGAAACCGATGCTCAAAGGCAAGATCATCGGCGTACAGACCTCGACGGCGCAGGCCAACTTCCTCGAGAAGTATTTCAAGGACGTGATCGAGATCCGTCAGTACAAGACCACGGAGCAGCATGATCTCGATCTGGCAGCCGGCCGCGTCGATGGCGTATTTGCTTCGATCTCCTACATGAAGAGCGTCATCGAGGCACCGGAGAACAAGGAAATGATGTTCGCGGGTCCGCGTTATGGCGGCGGGGCCCTGGGCTTCGGCGTCGCGGTCGGCCTGCGCAAGTCCGATCCGGAGTTGCTGGCGAAGTTCGACGCCGCAGTCGGCGCCGCGGTGGCCGACGGCACCGTGAAGACGCTGTCGACGAAGTGGTTCGGGTTCGACATCACGCCGGTGCGCTGAGACCCGCAATCCATTCCCTCGTTCCGTTCCCGGGGTGGCGAAGGAATTCCCGCCTTCGTCGCGGGTGCCGTCCACGTGATCGATTACGTCGAGTTGATGGGCTTCGGTCCGAAGGGCTGGGGCCTGCTCCTGTTGCAGGCGACGCTGATGACCATCACGGTGTCCGGTGTCGCATTCGCACTCGGCAGCGTGCTTGGCGCGCTGATCGCATGGGCGCGGACCGAAGGCAATCGCCCGCTGCAAATTGCGGCGGATGCCTACACAACGGTGCTGCGCGGGATTCCGGACCTGCTGGTCATCTATCTGCTCTATTTTGGCGGTAGCACGGCGCTGACGGCATTCGCCCACGCGCTGGGCGCCAAGGGATTTGTCGGCGTCGATGCGTTTGCCGCGGGGGCGATCGCAGTCGGGATCATCTCCGGGGCCTATCAGAGCGAGATCTTTCGCGGCGCGTTTCAGGCGATCGCCCGGGGCGAGCTCGAGGCCGCGCGATCGGTCGGCATGCCGCGCTGGTTGCTGTTTCGCCGAATCATCGTGCCCCAGGCGTTGCGCTTTGCCATCCCCGGCCTGGGCAATGTCTGGCAGCTGGCGCTCAAGGAATCGGCGCTGATCTCGGTTGTGGGCCTGACCGAGATACTGCGTCAGGCGCAGGTGGGCGCCGGGTCCACCCGCCAGCCGTTCGCCTTCTTCATCACCGCGGCAGCGCTCTACCTGATGCTCTCGACCCTCTCGGGCTGGGGTTTCCAGCGCGCGGAGGCCATCGGGATGCGCGGTGTGCGACGGAGCTGACGGCGTGGATTTCGACTTTCTCCGGCAAACGATCCTGCTGTTGCTTTCCGGCGTGCCGCTGCTCCTGCAACTGGCCTTCTTCTCGATCGCGGCGGGCGCCGTGCTCGCCGTGCTGCTGGCACTGATGCGGCTCTCGGGCAACAGGATGCTCGACTATGCCGCGCGCAGCTATGTTTTCGTGTTTCGCGGCACGCCACTGCTGGTACAGATCTTCCTGATCTATTATGGTCTCGGCCAGTTTCCGGAGATTCGCCAGAGCTTCGTCTGGCCCTTCCTGCGCCAGCCCTACTGGTGCGCCCTGCTTGCCCTGACGCTCAACACCGCTGCCTATTCCAGCGAGATCATTCGCGGCGGAATCCTTTCGGTGCCGTTTGGGCAGATTGAGGCGGCGCGCGCCTGCGGGATGTCGCGCTGGCTGATCTTCCGTCGCATCACGGTTCCGCAGGGCTTGCGCGTGGCGCTACCGGCGTATGGCAACGAGATCATACTGATGACCCGGTCCACGGCATTGGCTTCGGTGATCACGCTGATGGAAGTCACCGGCATCGCCTCCAAGATCATCTCCGAGACGTTCCGTGCCGTTGAGGTCTTCATCTGTGCCGGTGCGATCTACCTGATCCTGAATTTCGCAATCTCGCGCGGGATTGCGCTCCTCGAGCGGCGCTTGTCGCCGCACACACGCGAGAAGGCGACACCGGCCAACGCCCCGGAGCCCGCGCGGTGATGCCGGCCGCGAATCCGCCGGCCGTCAGCGGCCGGAACCTGACCAAGCGCTTCGGCGCTCTCGAGGTGCTGAAGGGCGTCTCTCTCGACGCGCACGAGGGTGACGTGATCTCGATACTCGGGACCAGCGGTTCGGGCAAGTCGACGCTGCTCAAGTGCATCAACATGCTGGAGATTCCGGACGAGGGCGAGGTCGTCGTCGCCGGCGAGCCGATCCAGCTGCGCATCGGGCGCGACGGTCGGCGCGAGCCCGTCGATCGTGCGCAAGTCGACCGGATCCGGATGCAGCTCGCGATGGTGTTCCAGAACTTCAACCTCTGGTCGCACATGACCGTCATCGAAAACGTGATCGAAGCCCCCGTTCATGTCCAGAAGCGTCCCCGCGCCGAAGCGATCGAAGAAGCCGAGGCGCTGCTCGACAAGGTCGGGATTGCCGACAAGCGCAACAGTTTTCCCGCCCATCTCTCCGGGGGGCAGCAGCAGCGTGCGGCGATCGCGCGCGCGCTGGCGATGCATCCGCGCGTGATGCTGTTCGACGAGCCCACGTCGGCGCTCGACCCCGAGCTGGTAGGCGAGGTGCTGCGGGTCATGCGCACGCTGGCCTCGGAGGGGCGGACCATGCTGGTCGTCACCCACGAACTGGGCTTCGCCAGCGATGTTTCGAACCGGACCATCTTTCTGAACCGCGGCGTGATCGAGGAAGAAGGGAAGCCGGCCGACCTGTTCGCCGCACCACGATCGGAACGGTTGCGGCAGTTTCTCTCCAGTCACCTGCGGGCTTGAGCCGCTCAGGGTGTAAATTAGTGCGCTGACAAGGGAGGACTCGATGGGCAAGATGATCAGTTTCAAGCGGCCGGACGGCGGAAACGTCGCTGGCTATCTCGCGCAGCCGGCGCAAGGTGGAGCCGCCCCGGGGATCGTGGTGATCCAGGAGTGGTGGGGTCTCAACGATCAGATCAAGGGCGTCGCGGACAAGCTGGCGGGCGCCGGCTACCGGGCAGTGGTGCCCGATCTCTATCGCGGGAAGGTCGCGCTCGAGGCCAACGAGGCCGAACACCTGATGACCCATCTCGACTTCGGCGATGCGGCCGGTCAGGACGTGCGTGGCGCGGTCCAGCATCTCAAGGCGTCGGGAAGCGCAAAGGTCGGCGTGACCGGTTTCTGCATGGGCGGGGCACTCACGCTGCTGTCGGCGGTGAACGTTCCCGAGGCGGATGCGTGTGTCGTCTGGTACGGCTATCCGCCGCTCGAATACGTCGATGCGTCGAAGATCCGGGCGCCGCTGCTCGGCCATTGGGCGACCGACGACACGGCGTTCGCGATCGCCGGTGTCGACGCTCTCGAGAAGAAGCTTCGGGGCGCCAACGTGCCGTTCGAGTTCCACCGCTACAAGGCGAAGCACGCGTTTGCCAACGAGACGGCGGACTCGAAGAATCTGCCCTTCCTCAAGTACGACCCCGCCGCGGCGGAGCTGGCCTGGCGCCGGACGATGGATTTCCTTGCCGGGAACCTGAAGTAGCCGCTGCTGTCGCACAGGAAGACGGCGCAATGACTTCGGCCCCGCGAGAAACGTTTGTCCAAGTCGCCGTGGTTCAGGCTGCGGCGGTGCCGTTCGATGCCGAAGCCTGTACAGACAAGGCAATTCGCCTGATCGGAGAGGCGGCGGCGAAGGGCGCGAAAGTCATCCTCTTTCCGGAAGCGTTTGTCGTCGGATACCCGAAGGGACTGGGCTACGGACTTGTGGTCGGAGCCCGGGATGCAGCCGGGCGCGAAGAATTTCGCATCTATCTCGATGCAGCCATCGACGTGCCGGGCCCGCAGACCGAACGGCTGGGCGAGGCGGCGGCAGCGCACCGCAGCTATGTCGTGATCGGCGTGATCGAGCGCGAGCTCGGTACTCTGCTATTGCACCGTGCTGTTCTTCGGCCCCGACGGGCGCCTGCTCGGCAAGCACCGCAAGCTGATGCCGACCGCGCTGGAACGGATGATCTGGGGGTTCGGCGACGGCTCGACGCTGACCGCAGTCGACAGCCCCTATGGCCGGATCGGCTCGGTGATCTGCTGGGAAAACTACATGCCGATGCTGCGGATGGCGATGTACGCGAAGAACGTCGCGCTGTACTGTGCCCCCACCGCAGATGACCGGGACACCTGGTTGGCGTCGATGCAACACATCGCGCTCGAAGGCCGCTGCTTCGTGCTGACGGCGTGCCAGTTCATACGCAAGAGGGAGTTCCCCGATACCGTCCGCGTGTCGCTCGGCAATTCACCCGACGCGATACTGATGCGCGGCGGCAGCGCCATCATCAGCCCGTTGGGCAAGGTGCTGGCGGGACCGCACTTCGACGGGGAAGCGATCCTCACGGCGACCCTCGACCTCAACGACATCGGGCGGGGCAAGTTCGACTTCGATGTCGCGGGACACTACAGCCGCCCGGACGTATTCCAGCTCAATGTCAATGAAGCGCCGATGCGCCCGGTAGTAGGGAAGGCGGGCGGCTAGGCGGCAGTCGACCAGGGCGGTAGTCGGCTGCGTGAAGAAGCCCCGCCGCCGAAGTGGTATGCTTGCAAACCCGCGCGCTGAGAAGCTGGTCCGTGGAAGGATCGGCGCAATTCATTGGCGACTATCCAACACCTCGACCAGCGCCGCTGCGCGAGTCCCGCGGAGACCGGGTTGCGGACGGAATCGCCTGTGACAATGGACGCTGCGACGATCGCTGACGACTACCCCCTGCCCAAGCGCAGAATACGCTGGCTGGGGTTGATCTTCTTTGTCGTGCTGCATGTCGTCGGCATTGTCGGAACCCCGCTCTACATCTATTACCACGGCATCACGGCGCCGGAACTTGCGCTGTTCTTCTTCTTTCTGCTGGCCACCGGGATGTCGACGACGATCGGCTATCACCGTCTGTTCGCGCACGGCGCGTTCAAGGCGGCGCCTGTCGTACGCTTCTTCCTGCTGCTGTTCGGCGCGGCGACGTTCGAGGAATCGGCGTTGAAGTGGTCATCGCAGCACCGGCAGCATCATCTGTTCACGGACACCGACCACGATCCCTACGGTGTCAACAAGGGATTCTGGCACGCCCACATCGGCTGGATCCTGTTCTGGCGCCATCGCACGAACTACAACAACGTCAGGGATCTGCGCAGATCACGCCTGGTGGTTCATCAGCACGATCACCATGCATGGTGGTCCGTCGGCGGCGGAATTGTCCTGCCGATGCTCATCGCCTGGTGGATCGGGCATCCGCTGGGCGGATTCGTCATGGCCGTCTGCCTGCGCATCGTCATCGTCCTGCATTCGACTTTCTGCGTGAATTCCTTCGCCCATACGTTCGGAACCAAGCGCTACGCGCCGGAGCAGACGGCGTGCGACAACTGGTTCAACGCGCTGCTCACCAACGGCGAGGGCTTCCACAATTTTCACCACCGCTTCCCGGTGGATTACCGTAACGGCATCCGCTGGTACCACTGGGATCCGTCGAAGTGGTGCATCTTCCTCATGTCCAGGGTCGGTCTCGCGTGGGATTTGAAGCGGACCTCCGACCAGAGGATAGCCGCTGCCGCCGGGCTTTGAGCGTGGCTGCGGATCCGGAGCACCTGTCCGGAGTCAGCGAAGCGAGCCTACATCTGTTTGAACAGGTGATTGAAGCTGCGGCTCACCTCGAGTCTTTCCTGACGGCCCTTCACATGCACGATCTGTTGGCCGCGGAGGTTGCGGCTGACCTGCTCGACTGCATCGACGCGAACCACGGTGGCGCGATGGATTTGCCAGAATTCGTCCGGGTCCAGCTCATCGATCAGCTCTTTGATCGGCTTGCGGATCAGGGCCTCGAAGCCCTGGGTCTGCACTCGAGTGTATTTGTCCTCGGCGCGGAAGAACAGGATGTCGCTCGTCGGAATCATCCGGATATTGGCGCCCACGCTGGCCTGTACCCACCGCATGTATTGGCGCGGTTTCAGGCCGCCCGCCCCGAGTTGTTGCGATAGCTGCGCCAGGAGGTCGTTCATCGGCTCCGGCGCCTGCTTGAGCCGCGCGCGCAGGCGCTGGCAGGTCAGCGCCACCCGCTCCGGCTCCGCAGGCTTCAGCAGATAGTCGATGGCGCCTTGCTCGAAGGCGCTGATCGCGTACTGGTCGTGCGCGGTGACGAACACCACGTGGACCCGGCCGGCCAGCGCCTGGGCCGTCTGGATGCCGTCCATCCCGGGCATGTTGATGTCGAGAAACACGATATCGGGTTCCAGGCTCCGTACGATGGCGATCGCCTCCCGGCCGTTGCCGGCCTCTCCCACAATCGAGAGCTCGGGCCATGCTTCCTTCAGGCGGGCCACAATCTGGTCGCGCATCAGGCGTTCATCGTCGACAACGACGGCGGTGGGTGCTGGCGCTGGATGCATGTTGGCGCGGTTCCAATCAGGCCGGGGCGGGGGCGATTTCGTAGGGCACCTTGATCGTGGCACAGGTACCCCCCGCGGGCGGCACGCTGATGATCAGCTCAGCCCGGTTCTTGTACAAGGTCTTCAACCGCTCGCGAATGTTGGCCAGTCCGACGCCACCTTCGGCCTTCGGCATGAAGCCGATGCCCGTGTCGAGCACATGGACGGCCAACTGGCCATCGACGATCTCGGCAACGATCTCCAGCCGGCCGCCTTCGGTCTTCGGTTCCAGGCCATGCTTGATGGCGTTTTCCACGAGGGTCTGCAGCATCATCGATGGAAAGACGGCCGACTTCAGACCTTCCGGAACGCTGATGACCGGCTGCAGCCGTCGTTCCATTCGCACGGTCATGATGTCGAGGAAGGCGCTGCAAAGGGCGACCTGCTGCCCCAGCGACGGGCGGCTGCCGTCGCGCATCTGCGGCATGGCCGAGCGCAGATAGCGGATCAGGCTTTGCTGCATCCTCGAGGCGCGCGGCGGGTCGGTCTGGATCAGCTGGTCGATGCTGGCCAGCGTGTTGAAGAGGAAATGCGGCTCGATCTGCGCCTGCAGCGCTTCCATGCGCGCTTCGAGCACGGCGCGTTCGAGCTGTTCGCTGTCCGCCCGTCGGGTGGCCTCGTCGGCGGTCAGCTCCGCTTTGCGCTTGCCGCCCGCTATCACCTTGATGATGAAGGAGGCGAGGATGAGCAGGAAGGCGGCGGTGGGGTGCTTGAATACTCCGCCGACAAGTATCAGGCCCAGGAACGAGACGAGCAGCAGCGTCTTCCATGCCACCACGGCAAGCCAGTCGAAGAAGGCCCACCACATCACGACGAGGCCATGGCCGATATCCCGCAGCGATTGCCTGATTCCTGGTGGCCGCGAGGCGGCATCGCGCCCCGCGCGCGTGGCCGCGTGGTCCTGGCCTTGGCTGTGTTGCTCGGTATTCATCGTATCGCCCTCGGGTCGCGTGCTTGTCTCGGGGCGAGACTACGGAAGAGGCCCGTCGGGCTCCAGCGCCGCAGGACAGGATGCGCGCCGGCTGGGATGAAATGCAGGATTCGGTCGTGTTCGGCTGTCCGCGACGACATGGCGGATCGACACAACGCTGACTAGCCGGAGCTGTTCGCCCGCGGCCCGCTGGATTCCGTGTCCTTCGGCGCCGGTGGCCCGACGGGATCGCCGCTCGTCGGGCCCGGAGCGAGCTTCTGCGCCGAATGCAACGGCGTCTTCGCGTCGTACTCGTCGAGCACATCGTCGCGCATGATCGGCTGGAAGCGGTGGCCGGGCTGCAGGAGCCCGCGCTCCTTCTGCAGGAACGCAAGCACGGTTGCCGCCGAGTGCACCCAGTTGCGGGCGCCGGATTCGGCGAAGCCGGGGCCGCCGGTCGACCCTCGCTCGCCCAGCGGATGATCCTTCGAGTCCTTGCCCATCCAGAAGCCGAGCATGACGCCTTTCTCCGGATGCTCCGGGGGGCCCGGGACGAACAACAGGAGCCAGACGTCGGACGTCTTTCCGTCCGCGTTGGTCGCGGTGCCGGTCTTGCCGGCGATCTCGCCCGCCTCCGGCAGCGGAAACGCGAGCATCCGCTTCTTCTTGTCGGCGGGACTCAATTTCCAGATGGCGTCGCTCAGCGGGTCCAATCCCGGAATGACCCCGTTCCTGAGGGCGGACGCGGTGCCGGTGCCGAGGTCGAGCGGGGCCCGCAGGAGCTCGGTCATCACCGCAGCCACCGCGGGATGGATGAGCCGCTCCGGCGGCGGACGGTTTTCGCCGCGGGCGTCGCAGTCGCGCGGCTGCCCCTCGTCATCCTGGTAGAGCAGCGACTTCTCCTCGCGGCAGACGTCGTTTGCGAACCGCGGCGTCACGCGAAATCCGCCGTTGACGAAGGCGGCGGCGGAGGCCATCGACAGCGGATTCACTTCAGAGGCGCCGATCGCCGTGGTCGGGTAGGGCTGCAGGACATGCTTCGCGTCCCAAGGCATCCCGAGCCGATAGGTGAGATCGATGATCCGCTTGATGCCGGCACGCTCCCCGGCGCGCATCGCTGCCGTGTTGCGGGACTCGCCCAGCGCGGTCCGGCAGGTGATGCTGCCCCGGTACTGCGGCTCCGACCGGGAGTGGAAGTTCTCGATCCTCTTGACGCCCCTCCCGCGACCAAGCGACACCTGAATCGGCGCGTCGAGCACCGTGCAGCGCTGGAACACCTCGGCCACGATCTCCTCGAGCGACTCCGGCGACGGCCTGGACGCGAGCACCTCGCGCGTGAGCTGCTCGACGAGGCCGCCGTAGGTGAAGATCTTGAAGGTCGACCCCGGCTGCCGCCAGCCGGTTGCGATCACATCGTACTTCAACTGCTTGAAGTTCACGTTGCCGACCTCGGCCAGCACGTCGCCGGTGAAATCGACGGCGAATGCGCCGGCGCGCAGGAGGCTGTTGTCGAAGTCGTCGGGGTGACGCGCGAGATAGGTCTGGACCGTCAGTTCGACGGCCCTGGCGAGGACATCCTGGAGCCCGTCGTCACGCGTGATCGAAATCGTCAGCCCGCCGGTGTTGATCGGGAACCGGTCCTTGTACAGGATGCGCACCCGCTCGAGGAAATGGTCGTGCGCGCCACAGCCGGTGCCCGGAGCGATGATCTCGCTGCGCAACGAATGGAGGACGAGCTCCTGCGCGCGTGCATGCTCGGCCGCGGTGATCATGCCCTGTTCCTGCATCAGCGCGAGCACCCGCACGGTGCCGCGGATGGTCTCGGTCCAGTTCGCGTCGTGGATTTCCGCGCGGACCTTGACGACCGAATTCGCCGCAAACGAGCGGTCCGGAAGCGCCGGCTTGTTGATGAGAGCGACGATGAAGGCCACCTGATGGAGCTCGAGCTCCTTCGCGGCCTTGCCGAAGTACGCGCGGCTCGCCGCTTCGATCCCGTATTGCCCACGACCGAAATACGGCATGTTGATGTACTTGAGCAGCAGCTGCTCCCGGGAGAACTCGCGCTCGATCCGCAGCGCCATGATGATGTCGCCCACTTTCTCGAGCTCGGTCGACTGGCGGCCGGTGCCCCCGCGCAGGTGCTTGGCGATCTGCATCGTCAGGGTCGATGCGCCCGACCGGCTTTCGCCGACGGCCCGCTTGGCCAGAGCCCGCACGATCGCGCCTTTGTCGATTCCCTCGTGGGTGAAGAAGTTCTTGTCCTCGGACGCGAGAATGGCGTTCGTGAAGTGCGGCGGGATCTCGGCCACGTCATGGATGAGGATCCGGTGCTCGGGCGAGGAAATGCAGGCGACCGGTTTCTGATCCTCCGAGACGATCACCGAGCGCTCGGCGAAGTAGGCCGGGTCGTGCAGCCGTGCGATCGCGTGCCGGTCGATGCCGAGGTGGGCGTCGAGCTCCGCGGAATACCCCGCATCGATCGCCTCGACGATGTACTCGAATCCGACGAAGCCGGGGATGGCGAGCGCCGCAAGCACACCCAAAGCGACGACAACGCGCCTGATGATCCCGCCGACGAGGCGAAGGAGGGCGCCGGGCAGCGCCGATAGATTGTTCCTGGGATTACCGCCGTCGACCGTCGCCATCGTCCCCGTGTCCTTCGCTAGAGCGAATATAGACACCGTTCCGTTTAAACGCTACGGCCAAAGCATACTCTGTACCAACGCAGCCACCGGGGCGTTCCCCGGCCGCAACATCGCGGTCACACAGAGCGAGCCCGACCGCAAAGGGTCGAAACCTGACCGGAAACGTACCCTTTCAGCCGCCTCCCACGGGCGGGATCGCCGACAGTTCGTCGTTCGCCGCGAGCACGCGGTCGCGATTGCGCTCGAACGTGCCGTTGACGGTGAAGGCGCGCACCGACTGCGGGGCGATCTCCAGCGCGCGGAGCACGTCCGCGATCGTCGCCCCGTCGGCGACCTCGAGCGTGCCGCCGGCCGGGGTCCGCGCCTTCAGCATTCCCATCAGTTTGAGGCGGATGCGCATTGCCTGTAGAGCCGCTGTCGACAGACGTTGCAGGACGGCGATCAGCCCTTGGCGACGTACACTGCGTGCGCCGAGCTGCGGGGCGACTTTCGCCTCCGCCGATCCGAAACGAAACTGGCGAGCGATCGCCGGTCGGCCCAGCAGGCGCGCGCCGACGAGCTGCGCGGCCACGCCGCTCGCGACATACGCGCGGCGGATGTCAAACGGGTGGTCCCGAAGATAATTCTTCCACGGCCCCAGCCGGGTCTGCGTCTGCATCAGGCCCTTCACCATCCCGACGTCGGTGAGCATCCCCAGGTCGTTCGCCCGGCCGGCGAAGATGGCGCCGGTAATCCGGTCGTCGGTCCAGAGCAGCTTGCGATAGACGAAGCCGGCGGGATTGTCGATCGTCATTGCGTCGGCGGTCGCGTCATTCCAGGATCCGAAACTCGCACCCTGGACGCCGCAGATGTCGACCACGTTCATTGCCAGGCTGCCCGGATAATGAACCTCGTGGCCAGCCATGTTGGCGCCCGCCACCCGGCCATGGTCGACGGCGGTCGGCTGGATCGGATGGATCGCGCTCCCGGCGCCGAACAGCACCGGACCCTGGGCCGCGTCGCCAGCCGCGTAGATGTGCGGGAAGTTCGTCTGCATCCGGTCGTTGACCAGAATCCCCTCGTCGGTGGCGATGCCCGAACCCGCGACGAGCTCGAGATTCGGCCGGATGCCGGTGGCGAGGATCACGATGTCGGCCGTGAGCGACTCCCCGTTGGACAGCTCGACCACCTTGGTTCCGTCGGCTTGCTGCCGGAGCTGCCGGACCGCCGCGCGACAGTGGACCGGAATCTTCCGTGTGGCGAGCCAGCGATGCACATGATCGGCGGCAGTGGCGTCGAGCATGCGCGGCAGAACCTGCCCTTCGCGCTCGACCACCGCCACCTGCCACTTCCGCTTGTACATTGCATTCAGCACGATGAAGCCGATGAAGCCGGCACCGACGAGCACCACGCGCGGCGTGCGTCCTGCCGGCCGCATGGCTTCGGCATGGTGCAGCACACGACGAGTGTGCTCGAGCGACCATAGGGGCTGGACCCCGGGCAGATCGGCGCCGGGTATCGATGGCACGAGCGGCGACGAACCGGTGGCGATCAGCAGGTTGTCGAACTCCAGCGTGCTGCCATCGCCGAGCGTCACGGTTCGTCGTGGCGGGTCGATCGCGGTGGCGCGGACGCCGAACCGGGTCGTCACCTGCAACCGAGCGAAGTACGACGCGTCGCCGGTGTGGGTGTGCGTTTCCGGGATGTTTCCGGCGAGCCAGTACGGCAGTGCCATGCGCGAATGGGCGGGCTCGTCGCAGATGAGCGTTGTCGCCGACCGGCCGCCGTCGAATTCCCGGATCGTCTCGACTGCGTTGGTCGCGGCAGGTCCGCCGCCGATGATGACGTGATGCATGATGTCCGTCCCCAATCCTGTCGTGGCCGCGACTGCGGGCGTTTCGCGCCGGCTCAGGCCGACGCCAGCCCCAGTTGGGCGAGCTTCGCGTGTGTCGGGACGCCGTCCTCGGCCCATCCGCGCTCGCGGTAGTACACCGGAAGCATCGCGTCCAGGTCGACCACGATGCCGGCCGACGGGCCGCGCTTGTGCGGCTCCTTCAACAGCCGTTGCGGGAGCGTGTCGTCGGCCTTGGTGAGACCCGCCTTCAGGTTGAACAGGCGCTCGAGATTCCAGGTGCGTTCGCCGATCTGCACGAAGTCGTCGAGGGTATACGGCACGCCAAGGGCTGCCGCAGCGCAGGGGATGAGCGCTTCGAGCGGCCCGCCCGCCGCACCGACGAACATGCAGACGCCCGTGTTGTCGTGCGCGGTGCTCCGGTTCTGCTCGTGGACGACCCACTCGCTCTTGCCCACCGGCGTGTGCGGATCCATTTCCCCCGACGATTCGATGCCGGGCGTCCACGCCCGGAGATGGCATGCGCCCCGATTGCACGTCGCGTAGGCCACGCCCATCCCCTGGAAGCCGCGCGGATCGTACGCCGGAAACTCCTGGCCCTTCACGCCCATGAACACTTCCGGATGTCCGAACTTCTCGCCCATTCGCTTCGACCCCTCGGCGATTTCGTTGCCGAAGCCTTCACGGTAGCCGGTGGCCTCGATCATGCGTACGAGAGCCTCCGCGGAGCCGAAGCGAAGCGGCAATTCGACCTGCGTGTCGTCGATGACACCGCGTTCGTAGAGCTCCATCGCGGCGGCCACCGAGGCGCCGGCCGAGATCGGGTCGAGTCCCAGGTCATTGCACAGCCAGTTCGCCTTGAGCACCGCGTCCAAGTCGCCCACGCCGGTGTCGGCGCCGAGCGCCCACGCATTCTCGTACTCGGGACCTTCGCCCGCCGGCTTCCAGTTGCGCGGATGCGTGTTGACCAGATACTTGCCCGCATGTTCGCCCAGGCGGGTCACCCGGCCGCAGGCGATCGTGCACGCGAAGCACGCCTTGTTGGCCACCATCCGGGTTTCCTTGATCGTGGTTCCGCTCAGGTTCTCGTAGTGCTCGAATTGTCCTTCGAGGAAGTTGCGCGTCGGCAGGGCGCCGAAAGCCTGGGTCAGGTCGATGGTGGCGGCGGTTCCCAGTTCGGTGAATGCGATCCGGCCCGGGTTGTCCTGCATCGTGCCGCGCATAGCCCAGACCGCCTTCATGAACGCGGCCGGGTCCGCCACGCGGACGCCGCCGGTGCCGCGGACGGCGATCGCCTTGAGGTTCTTCGACCCCATGACCGCGCCGACCCCGCTGCGTCCGGCCGCGCGGTGCTTGTCGTTCATGATGCAGGCAAAGCGCACGAGCTTCTCGCCGCCGGGCCCGATGCAGGCCACCCGCAAGCCGGGAATGCCCAGCTCCCGCCGGAGCCCGTCCTCGGTTTCGCCGACCAGTCGACCCCAGTAGGCGGTCGCGTCCCGCAGCTCGACATGATCGTCGTAGATGTAGAGGTAGACCGGCTTCGGGGCGCGTCCTTCGAGGATCACCATGTCGTAGCCGGCGAACTTGAGCTCGGGGCCCCAGTGGCCGCCCGAGTTCGACGTGGTGATCGCGTTGGTCAGTGCGCCCTTGGTCACCACCATGTAGCGCGCGCCGCACGGGACCGGCGTGCCGGTCAGCGGGCCGGTGGCGAAGATCAGCTTGTTGGCCGGCGACAGCGGGTCAACGCGCGGATCGAGCTCCTCGAAGAGGTAGCGCGCGGCGAGGCCCCGGCCGCCGAGATACTCGCCCAGCCAATCGGTCCGGATGTCCTCGACGGCGATCCGCCCGCTCGACAGATCGACTCGCAGCAACTTGCCTGTAATGCCCGGCATCGTTCGCCCCTCCCTTGTTGCGCGGCGTCGACCTGCGCTCGCGCGGCTGCGCCCTCTACGCGCCGAACGAATCGACGAAGTTGCGGTGCACCTTCGCGCCCCAGGGCGCGAACCATGTTCCCGCCTGTGGCGCTTCGCCGTAGACAATTGCCTGCGTCGGACACGCGGTCGCACATGCCGGGTCGCCCCCGCACAGATTGCATTTCGCCGCGTTGCCGGATTGTGGCAGCGTGAACACGGTGCCGAACGGACAGGCGATCGTGCACAGGTGGCAGCCGATGCACAGCGAGTCGATGACGATCTTGGCCCCCGTTTGCGAATCCACGGCGATCGCATTCACCGGACAGGCGTTCATGCACCACGCCTCGTCGCATTGGACGCAGGAATACGGGGCGTAGCTCGCCTCCTCGTCGAACACGTTGACGCGGATCAGGCTCTGCGACGGCTGAAAAGTGCCGGTCTGCACCCACGAGCAGGCCAGCTCGCATTGCATACAGCCCGTGCATTTGTCAGGGACGATGTTCAATGCCCTCGTCATCGCCATCTCCTGTCATCGAATTCTTGAACTCATGAGTTTACCGAGGATCGGCAGCGTATTGCTATCGCCGCGCGCTTCGGCCCTCCGCCCGGGATCTCAGGCGCCAGCGCCTTGTCGCTGCGTGGGAAGCCCGAGCTGCGACCAGAGCAGCATGCCACCGCGCACGTTCGCCGTGCGATCGACTCCCGCGCCGCGCAGGATCACGGTGGCCTGACCCGACCGCATTCCGGCATGGCAGACCACCACCAGCGGCTTGTCCCGCGGTATCTCGGACAACCTCGACTTGAGCTCATTCAGCGGAATGAACTGCGCGTTGGCGATCCGCCCGAGCGACTCGTGCATCTCCTGGGGCTGGCGCACGTCCAGCACGTGCACCTGCGGCAGGTGCTCGGCCACCCATTCGGGCTCGATCTCGAGCAGCCCGGCATAGGTCTGCCGCACCGGCCCCCAGTCGGCCGCGTGCGGCACCTTGCCATCGGCGGGTCTGCCGGAGCGCAGGTTGGCCGGCAGCGCGATGTCGATCTGCTTGGGGTGGGGGAGGTTCAGATTCTCCATGAAGCCGACGAAGTCGCGCTCGTCGGCACCGCCGCCGATGCGCGGGTTGTGCGCCTTCTCCTCGGCCACCGATGAAACGGTGCGGCCGCTGTAATCGTGGGCGGGAAACACCAGGCACGCGTCGGGCAGCGAGAAGATCTGCTGCACGATCGACCGATACAGCGTGTGCGCATCGCCGCGCTGAAAATCGCAGCGGCCCGCGCCCCGGATCAGCAGCGCGTCGCCGGTGAAGGCCATGCTGTGCTCGTCGTGCACCAGCGTCATGCAGCCATCGGTATGCCCGGGGGTCGCGCGCACGTCCAGGTGGCGATCGCCGAACACGATCCGATCGCCGTGGTCGAGCGGCAGATCGACGCCTTCGACCGGCGGCCGATAGCGCCGCGAAATGCCGATGCGGCAACCGGTCGCCTGCTGCATCAGCCAGGCGCCGGTCACGTGGTCGGCGTGACAGTGCGTGTCCACCGTCGCAGCGAGCTCGAGGGCAAGCTCGCCGAGCAGTGCGAAGTCGCGCAGGTGCTGCTCGAACACCGGGTCGATGATGACCGCCTGCCGGGTCCGCGGGTCGCCGAGCACGTACGTATACGTCGACGATGCGGCGTCGAACAGCTGGCGAAAGATGAGGTTCGCGAAAATTGCGTCCTCGGGATGGTCCGTTTGAGCGTCCGCAACAGACGGTAAGGAGCCGGTCGCCACCGTTGGCCGAATGGGCAATAACGACGCGCAGCGGTCGTACGCGCCGCGCAAAGCGGTCACTCAAGAACGACGTTCAACGCCTTGTCGGTCCCGAACACCCGGACAACCCGGATGGTTGTCTTCGCCATATCCGCTCGGCGAGAAGGATTGCGCCGTCCGCTCCAGCCGCCCGTGAAGCGCATGGGTGGTAGCGCCCGCACCGCCGCGCCGTGCACGTTGCGACTATTACTTCGGACCCGGCTCCACCACCATCGCGAGCGCCTGGGTGTAAGTGGCGTACACCTGATCGCCCTTCTTGATTCGCTTGAACGCAGCGGGGTCCGTAACCTTCACTTCTGCGGTGAGTTGCGGTCCCTTCACGGTGACCGTCTGCGTTGTGCGGTTGACGGCGACGACATCGGCAACGACGGTGATGCGACGGCCAGCGACGCCGTGCGGCTGCGCTCCCGGCATCGCGCCCGAGGCGCTCGACTCCTCGGTGCGAGTAACCGCCAGGTCGCTGCCCTTCTTCAGTTCGAGCACGAGCGCCTCGATGTATCTGGCATGGACCTTGTCACCGATATTCATCTGGTCGAAGTTCTTGACCTCGGGGCCGGCAGTGACCACTACCCAGTTGCCCTTAGGGCCTTTCAGCGTGATGTCGCGCGTAGTCTTGTCGATGGCGATGATCGTGGCGGTGACGTCGACCGTGTGCTCGACGCTGGCCTTGCCCGCTCCAGTGCCCGTAAGGACGTTGGGCTGCGCGGGAGCATTGACGGCGAAGCCCGCGGCGATCGCGATGATGATGATGATGATTGCAGGGTTTTTCATGGCGGGAGATCCTTGTCGCGTGAACGAATCAAGATGTCAGTTGTTGAGAATCCGACCAGTCATCGGCGAGAGCTGCTACCGGACACCGGGGTAGTCTGTACTATACACCGCAACGAGCGGGAATCGTGACGTTGGGCCTCCGCTTAGTAGAGGCCACCGCGTCGAACGGCTGTCGGTGGCTTTGCCGCATGGCAGGTGATGGCCGATAGCGCCAGTTCCCGAACCGCAGCAATACGTCCGCTCCCGCGGCGAAGCAGTCGTGCGGCGTCGTTGTCCCGGAATCTCTCGTGGCTACTCCTTCGTTGCCCGGGATCGCGGTCTTCAGCGACTCGGGGACTGCGAGGGCCTTGTTGGTGTACGCCGCGCAGTGATTCCGTTGCCATTGGATCCGGCAGTGGGGCGACAGAATCCGTAGGCATCGGCCTGCAACGCGGAATTGAAACGAGCCGACATGTTCTGCAACGCCACAACTGCCGTCAGCTCGACGATCGCAGCCGGTGGAAGAATCGCCTGGAGTCGCTGGAACAAGTCATCACTCACTGCAGGCGGGGTGGAGGTCATCGCCTCGGCGTACTCCAGTGCCAGTCGTTCAATCTGCGCAAACTCCGGTCGACTGCGCCAATCGGAAAGTGCTGCGGCTTGGTCCAGCACATCGCTCTCGTCGTCGAGCATCGAGGCGTTGATGTCTTCGCAGTACGCGCAGTTGTTCAGTTGGGAAACGCGCAGCGCGACCAGCGCTCGAAGCTCGGGCGGGAGCGGAGAACGACGCCCGCGCAACGCCGCGACAAGCCCGAGAAAGGCGAGCAAGGCTCGCGGCCGATAAGACCAGAGTGCAATCGGTTCGAGCAGAGCACCGTATCGCCGCCGCTGCCACCAATGCAGCGGCCGCAAATACCATACCGGAGATGACGCAGGTAGCCGCATTGGGGCCTTGACTAAACGTCTCGCCATCGCAGACGGCAACGCCGTACCGCGGATCTCAGGCCGCCGCCGCCGCGTCCTTGATCTTCTGGCAGCGGCCGACGAGATCCACGAGCACGCTGCCGGACCAGCCAAAGGTGAACAGCCCGGAAATGGCGATGATCGGGGCCAGCATCTTCCATCCGTCCGGCAGGATGATGCTGCCGTACCCGATGGTCGTATAGGTATTTCCGGCAAAGAAACCCGCCATGCGCCAATCCGCCACCAGGCCGGAATAGACCAACGCGGCAGCCCACCCAAAAATTTCCAGCAGATGCAGGCCAAGCAGGGCGAAGACGGTGCGGCTCATAAGCAGATCGGCGCGCCACCTCGTGGGCCGTGCGAGAAGCACGCTGGAACGGTGCAGGACGTAGTTGCTCGTCGCGCGCACGCCGGCGGCGTGCACGAGCATGATGAGTATCAGCATGGTCCCGCCGAACAGCAGGTCGGCCGCTGGCATGACTTCGGAGAGGTGTTGCAGCAAAGGGATCTGCGCGATGTCGCCCGACACGGTTTCGATGCCCGCGACTTGGCCACCAGTCGTTGCGGCGACGTGGCTCGGCATGTCGGCCGCCTGATCGATGCGGGATGCGACGGTGACCGTGAACCTCGGTTCCGGCATGATTTGGCTCCCTGGACTCACGACGTGCCGCGTGTGCGTTCGGCCAACAGGTCGCGCGGACGCTTCGGTGCCGGTTTCAACGGTGTGCGGCTGCGTGTCCACGCGCCCTGGTTGGAAGGCGCCAGCGCGCGCCCGCGGCTGATGAGCCAGGAGACGACGCGCCTGTCGGCGCATTCTAGAACGTTCCTGCGGCGTTGTAGAGGATCGCGTCGACCGGCCGGCGCGTCGACGCCGAAACATTGCAGGCCGCCGTTCGATCCCGCGCGCGTCGAACCGACGGCCCGTGTCGGTTACTGGTGCGGGCCGCGCAAGGTGGCGATCAAGCCCTTGTACGCAGTGCTGCTTTCGACAACGATGCGACGCACGAGCTCGTCGAGCGCGAGACCCGAAGCCGGACCTGCGCCGGTCGCTGGACGCAGCCGCCTCAGTCGCGCCCGAATTTCGGCGCGCTGTGACGCATCCGCCAACGGATGGTCTGCCGCGAAAGACAGAATCCGGGACGCACAGTCCAACTCTCCCTGTGCTTCGAGAATCTCGGCGAAGCCGGAGACGCCGGCAATCTGCAACGATGGTCGGCCGATGGAAATCGCGATCTCCAGTGCCGCCGCAAGATCGAACCGTGCGGCGGCCAGGTCGTGTCGCTGCAGGGCCAGACGAACGAACAGAAGTTTGAGCCAGCAGACGATAGCGCGGCTCCCGGCGAGTTCCGCCGCGTCGAGCGCGCGACTGGCATAGGCCTCGGCCGAGTCATGGTCGGCCGTCTTCGTGGCGAACTCGGCGAGGTTCGCCAGAACCAGCGTGCGCGTGCTGACGAGGCCGTGGCGGTCGCAAAGCGAGAGCCCCTCGCGCAGGCACGAGCCGGCGGACTCGTACTCCTGCTTGTCCAGGTACAACGCGCCCAGATTGTTCAGGCATAGCGCCTCGCCCGCGACGTCGGCGATGCGCCGATACTGCGCCAGCGATTGCAGCGACAGGCGCAACGCCTCGCCATAGCGGCCCGTCGCTTTCTCGACCAGCGCCAGGTTGTCCAGCATGCCAGCGGCGTTGTGCGGATCGATGGTGACCGGCGCGAGCTTCAGGGCCTGCTTGAACAGGCGCCTCGCATCGGCATGCCGCCCGCGCCGCAATCGGCACGACCCAAGGACCTTGAGCGATTGCAATCTCGAGTCGTGATCGCCGGTCCTCCGCGACGCGGCCAGCGCCCGTGTGGCCGTTCTTTCCGCGTCGACATAGCGATCCAGCCGGTATTCGAGATGCGCCGCCACGCTCAGCAGCAGTGCGCTCAGCTTCGGATCCGCCTGCGCGGTCGGCGATTCGAGGGCGTCGCGAAGCAAGGACAGGCCCTCCTCAAGGCGACCGCGGTGGTCCCAGAAATGGAGGAAGGCCGGGACGCTCTTCGCGAGTGCGTCCGTTGCTTGATGCGCGATCGACCAGCCCCAGGCTGCGCGAAGGTTGCCGTGCTCCCGCTCCAGCTCGTCGAGGCCTTCCCGTTCATGTTGCCAGCGCTGCGAGTAGACCCGTTCCGCCATGGCCTCGAAATAGGCGGCATGTCGAGCGGACACGGCATCGCCGTCCGTGCTGGCCGCCAGCTGCTCTCGCGCGAAATCCCGAATCGTCTCCAGCATGTCGAAACGCTCGCCATCGCGGCGCACCATGTTCCTGTCCACGAGCGCGGCAAGGGCGTCGATCTCGGCGCGACAAACTTCTTCCGCGGCTTCAAGGGTGAAGCCGCCGGCAAACACGGCCAGGCTGGCGAACAGCACACGTTCACCTGCATCGAGAAGCTCGTGGCTCCATAAGAGCGTGTTGCGGAGCGTCTGCTGCCGTCGAGGCACGTCACGCGCGCCACCCGTCAGAAACGTCAGGCGCTCGCCGAGCCGCTTCAGCATGGCCGCGGGAGATAGCAGGGAAACGCGCGCCGCGGCCAGTTCAATCGCTAGCGGCAATCCGTCCAGATGCACGCAGAGCTGCGCAACTTCCGCGGCATTCCGGGGTGTAAGTTCAAAGCTCGGCTGCGCGGACTGCGCGCGCTCGACGAACAAACGCACGGAAGCATACCGGGAGAGTTCGGCGAATCCGGCGACGCGACCCAGGTCGGGAAGCGCAAGCGGCGGCACCGGGAACACCCTTTCGCCGGTGACCCGCAGGGGTTCGCGGCTGGTCACGATCAGCTTGGTGCGTGGCGACTGTGCCAGCAGTTCGGCGAGCTTCCCGGCCCCGTCGACGATCTGTTCGAAATTGTCGAGCACGAGCAGCAATTCCCTCGACGCGAGATGCGCGGAAAGGGTCTGCCCGCCACTCTGGATCAAGCCCAGCGTCTGGGCGATCGACGGCAGCAGCAGCTCCGCCTCGCGAATTGCCTGCAACACGACCAGATAGGTGCCGTCCTCGAATTCGCCGGCGAGTTCCGCCGCAGCCTGTAGCGCAAGCCGGGTCTTCCCCGTTCCCCCGGGGCCGGTCAAGGTGATCAGGCGGACATCGGCGCGCCGGGCGAGGGTGCACAGGGCTTCCAGTTCGCTCTCGCGTCCCAGGAGCGACGACGGCGGTGTCGTGAGATTCGTCGGCCGAACCGTCTGCGCTTGCAGCGGCGGGAACGCCTGCGGAAGGCGCGTATCGACCAGTTGGTACAGATGCTCGGGCTGCGGAAAATCCTTCAGCGAATGCGCGCCGACATCGATGCACGTCACGCCGGAGTCATCCTCGAGGAGGTCGCGCGTCGTCTGCGACACCAGGATCTGGTCGCCATGGCCAAGCGCGCCGATTCGCGCCGCGCGATGAACGCCCATGCCGACGTAATCCGACCCGCTTACGGTTGCCTCGCACGTATGGATCCCGATCCGTACGTGGATACGCTCACCGTCGGGCCACGAATGGGCGGCAAGTGCGCATTGCGCGTCCACCGCTGCATGCACGGCATTCAGGGCTCGACCAAACGCGACGAAAAATGAGTCGCCTTCGGTCTTGACTTCGTGGCCACCATGCCGGTCGAATGCATCGCGCAACATGAGGCGATGTTGCTGGAGCGCCTTCTCGTAACGCTCCACGCCCATGGTTCGGAGCAGCCGGGTCGAACCTTCGATGTCGGTGAACAGAAGGGTGACCGTGCCTGTCGGCAGCATCGCTCCGCCGTAGCAGTTGGCTGTCCAATAGCGGGAGGTCGAGTATTGAGCTTTCCGCCGAGTGGGTCAACCACCTTCCCCCGTTGATGCGGGTGCAGCGGACACTCCGCTGCGCTCAGCCACGTTTCGCGATGATGACGTGCGTGGCATTCGGTGTCGGAACGTGTTCGGTGCACTGATAGCCGAGCGCCGGCGCGTCGATGCCGGTCAGGAGGTGTTCTCCGGAGCCCAGGAGAACCGGCGCAATGACAAGGTGCATCTGGTCGATGAGTCGGGCGCACAGAAACTGCCGGATCGTGGCGACACCGCCGCCGAGGCGAACGTCCTGACCTTCGGCCGCGTCGAAGGCTCGTTCAAGTACGGTGTGGATGTCGCTGGTGACGAAATGGAACGTCGTGCCGCCGCTCATGGCGATCGACGCGCGGGGGTAGCTGGTGAGCACGAAAACCGGGGTGTGGTACGGCGGGTTGTCGCCCCACCAACCCTTCCACGTGTCGTCGGGCCAGGGTCCTCGGACTGGCCCGAACATGTTGCGGCCCAGGATCCACGCGCCGATGTTGTTGAACCCTCGCGCTGCGAAATCATCATCGACACCGGTTGTGCCGCCCTCACTTCCAAACATCCGGCAAAACGTACGGGTCGCGAATGCCCACCGGTGCAGCGCGGTGCCGCCGACACCAAGCGGATTTTGCAGGTCCTGATTCGGGCCCGCGCCGTAGCCGTCGAGGGAGAGGGTGAAGCATTCGACGCGCAGCTTTGGCATGGATCGGCAACCTTCCCTTGGCCCTGCACGTCCGCGCGATCAGCCTTGCGGCGCGCTGTACGCGATCACGTTGATCACCGCACCCTGCGGATCGGCCAGTACTGCGAAGCGGCCGACCCCAGGAACGTCAACGGGGCCATGGATGAGCGCTCCGCCAAGCTCCTTCACCTTGCGTGCCGTCGCGTCGACGTCGTCGACCGTTACGTAGCTGCCCCAGCATGGCGGCATCGCTCCGGCCTCCTTGGGCATGGCCATCACGCCGCCCACCGCGGTTCCATTCGACTTGACCACGTGGTACGTGCCCTGGGGCATCGCCATCGCTTCGGTCGTCCAGCCGAACAGGGCGCCGTAGAACCGCAGCGCCGCGTCGGGATCGGTGGTCATCAGCTCGTTCCAGCTGAACGCGCCGTGGGTCTTGTAGGCATCCATCGCTATTCCTCCTCGTTGAAAGCGAACCTCTGCGTCCACCGGCTTCATCCGCTACCCGCCGTCGCCGATTTCCACGATGCGCCGGATCAGCTTCGGGTCATCGGGGAGCAAGCCGACCTTCGCGAGCCTCGGCGTCAATGTCACCCAGTTCCTGTCCATCGCGAACACCCGGCGAAACAGCGGCAGCGCGTCGTTCAGGCGGCCCATGTTCACCAGCGCGATCGCGTGCCAATAGATCATCTCGGCGTTATCCGGCACCAGCCGGGACGCGGCGCCGTACTCGGCCAATGCGCGGTCGCTGTCCTTCTGCTCGGTGGCGAGATCACCCGCGTTCATGTGATTGTAGGCGCGCTGCAAGGTGACCAATCGCCGAAGCTCCTGCAGCGGCTCGGCACTGTCGTCGACCCTCAGGTCGAACATGCGATCGAGCCACGGCTTGCCGGTCGGCTTGCCGGTGACCACGATCAGCGCCGCAGATTGCCGACCGCGAATGTCGCCACCCGCTTCCTGCGCGGCATCGAGTGCGGCCAGCATTCGCGCTGCAAGATCGCCGTTGGCATTTTCGAAGGCACGTGCCATCGCCGGCCAGACCCCGTCACTCAGCATCAGGTTGGCCTGCACCGAGAAGTTGGCGCCGACGATGTGCCCGGCCTCGGGAACATTCCTTGCGCCCGTGTGGGCCGCAACCCGGCCCTGCCCATCGATCATCGCGACCTGCCGGAATTGGCGCCCATCGTCTCCCGCAAGCAGAGCCTTCAGCGCAGCGGGCGCACTTCTCCCGGCGCGCATCAGGTCGAGACCCAGCTTGCCGTACGTGGGATCAGCGAACGATTGGGTCGCCACCGCGCCGACGCCAGCATCGGCCCACGGGACGACCTGACCGACGGAGAACCAGTGCGATTGAACGGCCACCCCAAGCTCACCGGTCGCCGGATCGCGCGCCACGATCGAATAGGTGTGTACGGGACGTCGCGGCGATTCGGTCGAGGTCTGCGCTCGCGCCGGGGTGAGCGTCGACAGCGCCAGCATCGCGACCGTAGCCAGCGGGAAGATTCGTCTCATTGCAGTCACCTCCGAAACGCGATCCGGCACATGTCGCAGCCCCAAAGCGATCAGCATTGTGGCATGGGCTTGGCTCGGCCGGATGCGGCCGGGGCTTTCGCATCGCCGCAGGGTAAGCGGGCCTGCCGACGGCGTATGCTCGGCATCGTTCATGGCAAAACCGTCACCTGCTCCGGTTCCTCAGACGCGCCTCGCCCGAATCGCACGGATCGGATTTGCGGCGGGTGAGCTCGCGGTAGGTGCCGCCGCCGAAGGACTGCGACGCCTCGCGCGTGGCGAGGTCGGCAGCCTTGGAAGCTCCCTCCTCTCCGCTGCCAATGCGCGGCGGCTCGCGACACGGCTCGGCCGCCTGCGCGGGGCCGCGATGAAGCTGGGCCAGCTGGTGTCGCTGCAAGGCGAAGACATCCTGCCCCCGGAATTCGCGCAGGCATTGGCCGTGTTGCGCGCGCAGGCTGCACCGATGCCCGAGCGACAGCTTCGTGGCGTGCTCGGCCGCGAGTACGGCAAGGGATGGGAACGACGATTCGCGAAGTTCGACTACGAGCCCGTCGCGGCTGCGTCGATCGGGCAGGTCCATCGCGCCACGATGCCGGATGGCCGGGTTCTCGCGCTGAAGATCCAGTATCCCGGAGTCGGTCGTTCGATTGCCAGCGACATCGACAACGTGGCCGCGCTGCTGCGGCTTCTCAACTGGCTGCCGCTCGACCTCGACATCGGGTCGATCCTGGCCGAGGCCAAGCGCCAGCTCGCCCAGGAGGCCGACTACATCAGCGAGGCCCGCTTCCTGGAATGCTATGCGCGACTCGTCGCCGATGAGCCGTTACTGCTCGTGCCACGGGTGCACTGGGATCTGACCACGCCGCGCGTGATGGCGATGGACTTCGTGGAGGGCAAGCCGCTCGATGTACTCCGCGATGCGCCGCGGGCCCGGCGCGACGCAGTCGGGTCGCTTCTCGAACGGTTGCTGTTTCGCGAATTGTTCGAGTTCCGTGTCATGCAGACGGATCCCAACTTCGCGAATTACCTGTATCAGCCGGCGAGCGGCCGCGTGGTGCTTCTGGATTTCGGCGCGACGCGCAATTTCGACGCAGCCTTCGTCGCCAGGTACGCGCGCATCACGCGCGGCGTGATCGACGATGACCGCGACACCGTCGCCCGCGAGGCGATCCAGATCGGTTATGCCGCGTCCGACGACGCACCGGAGCGCGTGCGGGCGGTGGTCGACGTCATACTCCTTGTCTGCGAACCGCTGCGCTTCCGCGGCCGATACGACTTTTCCGGGTCGGACCTGCCTCGGCGGGTCCAGGCACTGGCCTACGACCTCGCGTTCCGGCGCGCGCTGCTGCGACCGCCCCCTCCGGAAACGATCTTCCTGCATCGCAAGCTCGTCGGCTCGTTCCTCCTTCTGGCCCGCCTCGGGGCGCACGTCGATGCGCGGGCGCTGGTCTTGCCATTCCTTCCGAAGCGGTAGGGTTCATCGTTTGGGAATCCGGCATCCCGGTTGGCGTGGTGGACGTTGCCACTCGACGAGCCGCGCGCGATGATACGAATCCGAGACGCCGACCGGCGGCGCGATCGTGTCGAGCGCGCGGCCGCGGGCGGCCGGACCACGAGGAGGCAATGCCATGACAGCATTCAATGTTGTGCGGTTCCGGGTCAAGCCCGGTCGGGAGCAGGAGTTTCTCGCCGCGAACCGCAGTTCCCTCGCCGGCATCGCCGGCATGAAGCGCTTTGTGATGGTGAAGACCGGCGAACGAACGTATTGTGTCATCGGCGAGTGGGACAACTTCCAGAGCCTCGCCGCGGCGCGGCCGAAGATGATTGCCACGCTCGACACATTTCGTGACACGCTGGAGGATCTCGGAGGCGGGCTTGGCGTGACTGACCCCGTTTCGGGCGAGGCCGTTCTCGAAATCTAGTCGGGTATGTCGGGCGTTCGCGCCGGAACAACCTGAACAAGAGGACCCGACGAACCTGGCAGATGAGCGCCGGCTTCGGCCGACGCTCGTCGCCTATTTCCGCTCGAACACCGCCTGGATCATGACGATCCGGCCTTCGTCGCGATTCTGCCGGGCGGCGCGCACGATGTCGTCGACGGCGTCGCCCATCACGATCCGCGCGATGAAGTGTGCCGGGACGCTCGCTCCAGTGCTGGGTGTGGCGATCTCGAAGGTGACGTCGTCCCACGCGCGTGCGGCAAAACCGGCTGCTTCGATCAGCGCCCGCATGTCGCCCGGTGACCGGAGAAAGCTCGTCGTGGCGTCGCGCGCCCACATCAGCGGATAGACCGGCGGTTGCGCCGGACCGGCCATCGGCTCCTGGAAGACGAGCAGTCCGCCGGGGGCGAGCAGCCGGGCGAAGCTGGCGTAGAGCAGCTCCTTCGCCGCGATGTTCATTCCGCTGTTCTCGGTCCAGATCACGTCGAAGGATTCGGCGCCGACGGGAAGCGCCAGTGCGTCGCCCAATCGATGCCGGACGCGGTCGGCGAGCCCGAGCCGGGCGGTGAGCCGCTCGCCCGTCCGCACATAGGATTCGGTGAGATCGATCACGACGACGCTGCAGCCGAATTCAGCGGCCAGCGTGCGTGCCGGCCCGCCGAAGCCTCCACCGACGTCGAGCACGCGCATCCCGGGTTGGAGTCCCGCCAAGCGTGCAAGGCGCACGGTCGAGGCCTTCCCGCCGCCATGAAAGTGATCGACGGGCGCCAGATCGTCGATGGTCAGCGCGTCGATATTCTTGCCGGTTCCGGCGAGCGCGGCGTCGATCGCCCGCTCGAGATCGCCCCGTCCCCAGTAGGCGTTGGTTGCCCCGATGTCGCTCGCTGCCATGCTTGCCCGTTTCTGGAACCGGTTGCCAGCCACCGCCGAAGGTCAGCGCGCGCCGGCGACCGCGGAGGCACTGACCGCGTGCATCTCCTTCAGGTACCAGCGGATGAATGCGTCGACGTTGTATTCCTTGCGCTGCGACAGCGGCCCGGGCTCGTAGCCGACCGAATCGACGCCTTTCTGCTGCCACTTGCAGATTTCCCAGTCCTGCTCGTTGGTGAGATTCCAGAAGGGCAGCAGGCGATCGAGGGCGTAGTGCTGGCCCTCGCGCGCGCCGCGATCGACGAGCCAGTAGCTCCTCATCCGTGTCGCGCGCAGTCCGGCTGGCAGCATGCGCGTCACCACCGCGTGGTCGCAGCTCGCGTGCAGCCAGAAGTTGGGCAGGCTGCGCATCCGCAGCACGCCGACGTTCTCGTCCTCGTAGTCGCCCATCAGCGGCGCGACCCGCGCGCCGTCGAGCGACTCGGTCGCGTAGCCCTCGGCGAGCGCGGTGCGGTTGCACGTGTACCACAGATCGTTCTCGGGATCGGGAAACGTCGCGAGGCCGCCCTTCGGGTGCGCGGCCGCCTCGTCCGGGACGTCCCATTTCGCCTGCGTCCGCGCGATCGCGGCGGCGATCTGCCGCCGTATCGCCTCCGGGGCATGCTCCTCCTCGTAGACGTCAAAATTGGACTTCACATACTGCGGGTGCCGCGGCGTGCAGTGATAGCACTCGCGGTTGTTCTCCCAGACGAGCTTCCAGTTCGCCTCGACCGCGTAGTCGATCGATTTGGCGATCCGCGCGCGGTCGAATCCCTGCGGCGCACCGGCGCCCTCGAAGCGCCGACGAAGTCCGTCGAACGACGGCGGCGTCGCCGCCAGCGAGACATAGATCATTCCGGCGACGACCTCGGCGCGCACTGGTCTGAGTCCCAGTGCCGACTTGTCGACACCCTCGTGCATCCCGTGACAGGCGATGAGTTCCCCGTGCCGCGAGTAGGTCCAGCTGTGATACGGACAGACGATCGCCCGGAGATGCCCGGCTTCGGTGCGGCACAGCTGCGAGCCGCGGTGGCGGCAGACGTTGTGGAACGCGCGCACGGCGCCGTCGTCGCCACGGATCACGAGCACGGGTGCGGCGTCGACGGCAAGTGTCAGGAAGTCGCCGGCGTTCGGGATCTCGAAGGCGAAGCCCGCGAACAGCCAGCCGCGATGCCAGATCGTCGCAAGCTCGGCATCGTAGAGCGCAGTCGAATGATAGAAGCCCCGTGGCATACCGAAGCCCGCGCGACGGGAACCGAGGAGGGCGGCGAGGTCCATTGCAGGCGATGGGGTGCGGTCAACCACGGTGGCTCCGGACGATGGTCGGCAATCGTTCACGCCAGGATCGCGGCGCGTCCCGAATCGTAGGGCGCACGCTCGTGACGCAGCGCCGGGTACCGGACGCCCATCGCTTCGACCGCATAGTCGCGGTGTACCGGCTCACTCGCGGCGAGGTAAGCGCACAGGATGTTGCGGCCCACCGTGTAGCCGTAGCCCGCGCTGGTGACGCGGCCCAGCACACGGTCACCCGCCACGACGATTTCGCCGCCGAACAGGTTGGCCTCCGGCGGCGCAGTGAACCACGTGAGCCGCTGCCGCGGTCCGCTCGCTTTGATCGCCGACAATGCGGCGCGCGCGACAAATTCGCCCTTGCCGAGCGCGACGCAGAACCCGAGCCCAGCCTCGAAGGGATTGTAGTCGGGCGTGATGTCCGAGCCCCAGACGAGGTAGTGCTTCTCGAGGCGCAGGCTGTTCACCGCACGGTAACCGGCATTTGCGACGCCGAAGCGGGTGCCGGCCGCCCACAGCCGCTCGTAGAGGTGAAGCGCATACTCGGTCGGCACGTGCAGCTCGTAGCCGAGCTCGCCGAGATAGGTGACGCGCAGCGCGAGCACCGGGGCGAGCCCGAGGTCGAGCTCGCGTGCGCTCATGTACGGAAAGCTCGCGTTGTCGAGCGGCGCGTCGGTCAGCTGCGCCAGGACGTCGCGGGCGCGCGGACCGCACAGATTGAGCACGGCTCGGGCCGATGTCTGCTCGATGATCGCAACGCTGCCGTCGGAGGGCAGGTGGCGCTCGAGCGTCGATCGGTCGCGCACGCCCAGCGCGCTGCCCGTGACGAAATAGAACCGGTCCTCCGCGAGCCGGGTGATCGTCACGTCGGCCTCGATCCCGCCGCGCTCGTTGCACAACTGGGTGTAGACGATGCTGCCAGGCGGACGATCGAGGTCGTTGCCGGCGAGCTTCTGCAGCAGTGCGAGCGCCCCCGGACCGCGCACTTCGAACTTCGAGAACGAGCTCATGTCGATCAGCGCCACACGCTCGCGCACCGCGCGATGCTCGGCGCCGATCGCGTCGAACGCCGGCCCGCGGTCGAACGAGCAACGCTCCTCCGGAGCCGTGCCCGGCGGCGCGAACCAGTTCGGCCGTTCCCATCCGAACTTGTTGCCGTAGACGGCGCCGGCAGCCGCGAGCGTCGCGTGCAGCGGACTGCGCCGCGCATTGCGGCCGGCATCCGCCTCGTACGCGGGCCAGGCGATGTGGTAGTAGCGGCTGTAGCTTTCGACGGCCCGCGCGTACATGAACTGCTTGACCGAGTGCGGGGCGCCGAAGCGTCGGACGTCGAACGGCCACAGGTCCATTCCCGGATCGCCATCGACGATCCAGTTGGCCATCACCCAGCCGGCGCCACCGGAGGCGGCGATGCCGGAGGTGAAGCCGCAGCAGAGGTAGAAATTGTCGAGCTCCGGAGAAAGTCCGATGATCGGCTCGCCATCCGCGGTGATCGGGATCGGGCCGTTGATCATCTGCCGGATGCCGATCTCGTTCAGCGCGGGAATGCGCGCCGATGCGGCCTCGGCCAGTGGCGCGAAGCGCTCGAAATCGGGCTGCAGCAGCTCGGGGCCGAAGTCCGCGCGGATGCCGGCGGCGCCCCACGGTGGCGTGTTCGTCTCCCAGCCGCCGACGGCGAGCGCACCCGGTTCCGGTTTGACGTAGAAGTTGGCATCCGGATCGCGCAACGTGGGCAGTCCGGCGGGAATGCGGTCGGTCTTGTCGGTGACGAAGTACTGGTGCTCGACGGCACAGGCAGGGATGCGCGTGCCGACCATCGCCGCAATCTCCCGGCCCCACATGCCAGCGGCGTTGATCACGCACTCGGTGTCGATCGCGCCCTGATCGGTGACCACCGACGTGACGCGCCGGCCGCGCCTCGTCAGCCCGATCACCCGCACGCCCTGGGCGATCGTCACGCCACCGGCGCGGGCGCCCGCCGCGTAGGCGTTGGTCAGGCTCGTCGGGTCGACATAGCCGTCGCCGTCGATCCATGCGGCGCCGACGACGCCGGCAGGCTCGATCAGCGGAAACCTGGCGCTGGGCCTCGGCCGGCGTCACCAGCTCGACGTGGAACCCGAAGCCCTTCGCCATCGTCGCCGAGCGCCGCAACTCCTGCCAGCGCGCCGGCGACGACGCGAGGCGCAGGCTGCCGACCCGATGCCACCCGGTGGCCTGCCCGGTTTCGGCCTCGAGGCTTCCGTAGAGCTCGGCGGAATAGCGCATCAGGCGCGTGAGATTGCTGCTGCTGCGCAGTTGTCCGACCAACCCGGCCGCGTGCCATGTCGCGCCGTGCGTGAGCTGCAGACGCTCCAGCAGCACGACGTCGCGCTCGCCGCGCTTCGCCAGGTGATAGGCGATGCTGCAACCGACGACCCCGCCGCCGATGATGACGATGCGGCTCGCTGCGGGAATGCTCATTGGACTACCCTCCGCGCTGCGCGCTCCGGGGCAATTCGCGCTTGGGAGCGGCCCGGCGCGCTGATGCGTCTTGCTTTCTCGAGACCGGGTGGCCGCGAATCTAGCACACCTCGCCCGGCAGAAAGCGTGCGGACCCGGGGCGCGCGACGCCTCCCGGATTGGCGTGCACGCGCAACGCAGCGTCGCAATCGGAATGGACGCCGAGTCGGCCGCTCACCATACTGCAAAGTCCGCCGAGCGCAGGAACGACCATGGACGACCCGCAGACATCGACGACCCCTCACCATCGTGGCGGCGGCCGCGCGGCCAAGCGTGCTGCCCGTACGGCAAAGAGCGCCGCGTCTCTGCCCTACATCACGCGCCGGATCGGCTGCTACGAGGTGCTCGACGACGAGGGCCTCGCGATCATCGAGCGCAACGCCGACATCATCCTCGCGGAAATCGGGATCGACTATCGCGACGATCCGGAAGCGCTCGGTGTCTGGAAAGCCGCGGGCGCCGATGTCGACGGCGAGCGCGTCCGGTGTCCGCCCGGGATGTGCCGGAGCATCATCCAGGCGAGCGCGCCGCGCGAGTTCGTGCAGCACGCGCGCAACCCCGCGCGCAGCGTCCCGATCGGCGGCAAGCACACGGTATTCGCGCCATCGCCTATGGCTCGCCCTTCATCCGCAGCCTCGACGAAGGCCGTCGCTACGCCACGATCGAGGACTTCCGCAACTTCGTCAAGCTCGCGTACATGGCCGGCTCGCTGCACCACTCGGGCGGCACGATCTGCGAGCCGGTCGACCTCCCCGTGAACAAGCGCCACTTCGAGATGGTGTACAGCCACATGAAGTACAGCGACAAGCCGTTCATGGGCTCGGTCACGCATCCGGAGCGGGCGCAGGATTCCGTCGAGATGGCGCGGATCCTGTTCGGCGATGGCTTCATCGATCCCGCGACCGGCAAGCCGAAGACCGTCATCATCAACCTGATCAACGCCAATTCGCCGCTGACCTACGACGCGACGATGCTCGGCGCGGCAAAGGTCTACGCGCGCGCGAACCAGGCGTGCATCGTCACGCCGTTCATCCTCGCCGGCGCGATGTCGCCGGTGACGGTGGCCGGGACGGTCGCGCAGACGCTCGCCGAGGCATTGTCCGGGATGGCGTTCATCCAACTGGCGAGTCCCGGAGCGCCAGTCGTGCTCGGCAGCTTCGCCTCGTCGGTGTCGATGCAATCCGGCGCGCCGACGTTCGGCACGCCCGAACCCGCGCTCGTGCTGTTCGTGATGGCCGCCCTCGCGCGGCGCCTGGGCGTACCGTTTCGCTCCGGCGGGGCGCTCTGCGCGGCGAAGGTGCCGGATGCGCAGGCGGCCTACGAGTCGGCCAACACGCTGCTCCCGACCTGTCTCGCCGGTGTCAATTTCGTCCTGCACACGGCGGGCTGGCTCGAGGGCGGCCTGGCGATGGGTTACGAGAAATTCGTCATGGATGTCGATCAGGCGGCGATGATGCACACGCTGCTCGCGGGTGTCGACCTCTCGGAGAACGGCCAGGCGATGGACGCGTTGCGCGAGGTCGGTCCCGGCAAGCACTTCCTGGGCTGCGCCCACACCCAGGCCAACTTCGAGACGGCGTTCTACCGCTCGCCGCTCGCCGACAACAACAGCGTCGAGCAGTGGGAGGCCGAAGGCAGCCGCGACCTGGCGCAGCGTGCCAACGCGATGTGGAAGAAGCAGCTGGCCGAGTACCAGCCGCCGCCGCTCGACCCCGCCGTCGACGAGGCGCTCATCGACTACATGAACCGGCGCAGGGCGTCGTTTCCGGATTCGAAGTTCTGAGCGGCGGGTTGGCGCGCTTCCATCCGGCAGCGATTCGAGATCGAGGTCGTGCCGATGACCGTGCCGGAAGCCAACGGCATTCGCATCCATCGGAATCCGCGCGTGGCGCCCCGCGCGGAGCCGTATGGAAGTGCGCGCGAGCTGATCCTGAATCAGGCGGGCTTCGTTGCCGCCGAGCAGGAGATCAGCCGCTGGCCCGGTCATGCCGAAACGCCGCTCCACCGCTTGCCGGGCCTGGCGGCGCGGCTCGGGGTGGCGGCGCTCCACTACAAGGACGAGTGCGGCCGCTTCGGCCTCAAGAGCTTCAAGGCGCTGGGCGGCGCCTACGCGGTGTTCCGGTTGCTCAAGAAGGCAGTCGAAGCGCGCAACGGCGGCCAACCCGTCAACTCGCGACAGCTGATCGCGGGCACCTGCGCGCGACATCGTGCAAACGGTCACCGTGACCTGCGCGACCGACGGCAATCACGGACGCTCCGTCGCCTGGGGCGCGCGGCTCTTCGGCTGCCGCTGCGTCATCTACGTGCATGAGTCCGTGAGCGAGGGGCGGTGCGCCGCGATCGCGCAGTATGGGGCCGAAGTGATCCGCGTGCCGGGCAACTACGACGACTCGGTGCGCCACGCCGCGGACGAGGCGCGGAAGAATGGCTGGACCGTGGTGTCGGACACGACCTACGAGGGTTACCGCGAGATTCCGATCGACGTGATGCACGGCTACGGCGTGATGTCGCGCGAGATCGTCCGGGCGTTGGCGGACGAACCGCCGACGCACGTGTTCGTGCAAGCCGGCGTCGGCGCGCTGGCGGCGTCGGTTTGTGCAGCCTTCTGGCTCGCCTGGGAAGCGCGCCGCCCGCAGCTCGTGATCGTCGAGCCGACCCAGGCCGACTGCCACTTCCAGAGCGGCATGGCCGGCAGAGCCGATCGCGGTGACCGGGGACCTCGACACGGTGATGGCGGGTCTCGCCTGCGGCGAAGTGTCGCCGCTCGCCTGGGAGATCGTCGACGCCGGCGCCAGCGCGTATGTCGCGGTCGACGACCGATTCGCGCTCGACGCGATGCGCACGCTGGCGTCGCCGGCTCCCGGCGATCCCGCCATCGTCGCGGGTGAAACCGGCGCGAGCGGACTGGCGGCACTGCTGGCCGCCGACGGGCACGAGGAGATCCGGCGGACGCTGGGCCTCGACGCGCGCGTCGCGCGTGCTGCTGATCGGCAGCGAAGGCGACACCGATCCGGAGATCTATCGGCAGATCGTTGCGCCTGCCGAGCGCAAGGTGGCGGCATGAGCAGGGCAACGCAAGCATGGCGGCCCGATGACCGCGTCCCGAACTGCGCATCGACGCCGGGCGCCTGCTGTCGCGTCTCGACCAATTGGCGGAAATCGGCGCCATCGACGGCGGCGGCTGTTGCCGGCTCGCGTTGACCGACGAGGACAAGGCCGGGCGCGATCGGGTCGTGGGCTGGATGCGCGAACTCGGCCTCGAAGTCTCCATCGATCCGCATCGGCAACGTGTTCGGCCTGCGCGCCGGCCCGCAGCCGCTCGCGCCGGTGATGACCGGTTCGCATATCGACACCGTGCGCACCGGCGGGCGCTACGACGGCAATCTGGGCGTCCTCGCGGGACTCGAGGTGGTCGCGACGCTCAATGCCGCCGGCGTCATCACGCGGCGGCCGCTGGTCGTTGCGTTCTTCACCAACGAGGAGGGCGCCCGCTTCGCGCCCGACATGCTGGGCTCGCTGGTGTACGCGGGCGGCCTGCCGCTGGATGAAGCGCTGGCCGCGGTCGCGATCGACGGCAAGGTGCTTGGGCGCCGAATTGCAGCGCATCGGGTATGCCGGCGCCGCGCCATTGCCCGCTTATCGTCCGCATGCGTTCGTCGAGCTGCACATCGAACAGGGCCCGGTGCTCGATGCCGAAGGCATCACCATCGGCGCCGTCGAAGACCTGCAGGGCATCTCGTGGCAGGAGATCGCCATCACCGGCCAATCCAATCACGCCGGCACCACGCCGATGCGCCTGCGTCACGACGCGGGTTACTGCGCCGCGGCGATCGCCGGCTTTCTGCGCGGGCTCGCGCGCGACATGGGCGGCGCCCAGGTCTGCACCGTGGGCAGGATCGAGCTCGTTCCCAACCTGATCAACGTGATCGCGGCCCGCGCGACGCTCACCGCGGATCTGCGCAACACCGACGAGTCGCTGCTGCGGCAGGCCGAAGAGCGGCTCGATGCGTTCCTCGCGGCGCTTGGCCGCGACGAAGGCGTGACGATCCGGACCAGGCGGCTGGCCCGCTTCGAGCCCGTGACCTTCGATCCCGCCGTGATCCGTTGCATCGAAGGCGTCGCCGCGCGGCTAGGGTTCACCCGGCGCCGCATGACGTCGGGCGCCGGGCACGACGCGCAGATGCTCGCCCGCATCTGTCCGGCGGCGATGATCTTCGTGCCCAGCGTGAAGGGGATCAGCCACAATGCCGCCGAATACACCGCGCCGGCCGACCTCGCGGCGGGCGCCAACGTGCTGCTGCACACGCTGCTCGAACTCGCCGCGACAGGAGGCACCCTGAATGTCACGCATCGTCACTGTCGGCGCCGCGCAGCTCGGCCCGATCGCGCGCACCGAAAGCCGCGCGCAGGCGGTCGCGCGCCTGATCGTGCTGCTGCGCCAGGCCGCGTCCCACGGCTGCGACCTGGTGGTCTTTCCGGAATGCGCGCTCACGGCCTTCTTCCCGCACTGGTACTACGACCGGCAGGACGACATCGACGCCTATTTCGAGCGCGAGATGCCCAACGCCGCGACGCAACCGCTGTTCGACTGCGCGCGCGAACTCGGAATCGGCTTCTACCTCGGTTTTGCGGAGCTGACGATCGAAGGCGGGGTCACGCACCGCTTCAACACGTCGATCCTCGTCGACAAGGCCGGCCGGATCCTCGGCAAGTACCGCAAAGTTCATCTGCCCGGTCACGCCGAGCACGAACCGTGGCGTCCGTTCCAGAACCTGGAGAAGCGCTATTTCGAGGTCGGCAACCTGGGCTTCCCGGTGTTCCGCGCGTTCGGCGGCATCGTCGGCATGGCGATCTGCAACGACCGCCGCTGGCCCGAGACCTACCGCGTGATGGGGCTGCAGGGCGTCGAGATGGTGCTGCTGGGCTACAACACGCCGGTCCACAATCCGCCCTCGCCGGAGCACGACAATCTCGCGCACTTCCACAACGAGCTCGTGATGCAGGCGGGCGCCTACCAGAACGGTTGCTGGGTGGTGGGTGTGGCCAAGGCCGGGACCGAAGACGGCGTGCGCCAGATCGGCAACTCGATCATCGTGGCGCCTTCAGGCGAAATCGTGGCCGCCTGCACGACCGAAGGCGACGAACTCGCGATCGCCCGCTGCGATCTCGACCTCACGTTGTCGTACAAGAACACGACCTTCAATTTCGCCAAGCACCGCCAGCCGCAGGCGTACGGGTTGATCGTCGAGCGTACGGGAGCAATACCGCCGCCCCTGGAGTGACGTGCGCGGTCCCCACGGACCTATAATCGGCCCAGCGTGTCGCGTCCCTCCGCTGGGCTAGCCTGGACCCCCGTACAATCCCTTTTCGAACTTGCGGAATCACGGTCATGGGATGCCTGCTCAAGCAAGGCGGAGGGCTCTACCCGCGGCTGCGCATCGGCGCGGTGCTGCTGGCCGCCGGTGAAGGCCGGCGCATGGGCGGCGTGTCCAAGCCGCTGATCCGGCTGCAGGGCGTGCCGCTGATCAGCCGGCAACTGGTCGCCTTGAGCGGCGCCGGCGTCGACGAGGTGGTCGTCGTCACCGGTCACGCGCGCGACGCCATCGAGGAACAGGTGCGGAGCTTCGTCGTGACGCTCGCGCACAACGAGGCGCACGCCGACGGACAGCAAGGCTCCGTGCGCGTCGGCCTCGCCGCGCTGAGCGGCAGCTTCGATGCCGTCATCGTCGTGCTCGCCGACCAGCCGCTGATCGGCGCGAGCGATCTGACCGAGCTGATCGGCGCGTTCAAGAAGCGTCCGGCGGGGCACGTCGTGGTGCCGGTGGTGGACGGCCAGCGCGGCAACCCGATCGTCCTGGACGACGTGGCGCTCGCCCGAATTCTCGCCAGCGACACGAACCTCGGTTGCCGCCACCTGATCGAGCGGCAGCCCGAGCTCGTCCACGTGCACGAGACCGCCAACACCCGCTTCGTCACCGACCTCGACACGGTCGAGGACGTGGAGGAGCTCGCGCAGCGCACCGGCTGGCGGCTCGAGCTGCCGGCGCTGGAGGCGACTCGGTAGCGAACGGAGTCGCAGCCACTCCGCGCTCACGCGCCGGTCTGCACCGAGGGCGCCGGCGTTGCCTCCGCGGCAGCCTCCGGGCACGGCCGAAAGTGCCGCTTGTATTGTTGCGGTGCGTTGGGCCAGTATTTGCGCTCGCACCAAGAACGCTGGAGGAGCGAGCGATGATTCCCCGCGATTTCGAGTATCACGCGCCGAAGTCCATCCCCGACGCGCTCGGCCTGCTCGCGCAGTTCGGCGACGAGGCGAAGCTGCTCGCCGGCGGCCACAGCCTGCTGCCGATGATGAAGATGCGCTTCGCCCAGCCGGGTCACCTGATCGACCTCGGCAGGATTCCCGGAGCTCAAGGGCATTCGCGAGGAAGGCGGCACGATCCGCATCGGCGCGATGACCACGGAGAACGAGCTGATCTGGTCGAAGCTCCTGCAGGACAAGTGCCCGCTGCTGGTCGAGGGCGCGCGGCTCATCTCCGATCCGCAGGTGCGCTACAAGGGCACGATCGGCGGCGACATCGCGCACGGCGACCCGGGCAACGACCATCCGGCGCTGATGCTGGCGCTGGGCGCGTCGTTCGTGCTGCGCTCGGCGGCGGGCGAGCGCGTCGTTCGCGGCCGACGGCTTCTTCGTCGGCACCTACGACACGCTGATGAAGCCGGACGAGATCATGACCGAGATCCGCATCCCGGTCCCGGCGCCGGGCACCGGCTACTGCTACGCCAAGCTCAAGCGCAAGGTCGGCGATTTCGCGACCGCGGCGGCGGCCGTCACGCTGCGCATGAAGGGCGACACGGTCGCGGACGTCGCCATCGCGCTGACCAACGTCGGCCCGACGCCGCTCAAGGCGCGCGCCGCGGAGGATTCGCTGCGCGGCAAGGCGCTGACCGACGCGTCGATCGCGGCCGCCGCCGAGCTCGCGATGAGCATCTGCGATCCGGCCGCGGACCAGCGCGGCGACGCGGAGTACAAGACGGCGATGGCCGGCGAAATGACGCAGCGCGCGCTGCGCACGGCGCGCTCGCGCGCCGGCCGCTGAACGGACATCGAGGAGACGGACATGGCCAAGAAGCAAGCGGTGTCGTTCAAGCTCAACGGCAAGGCGGTCGACGTCGTCGTCGAGCCGCGCGAACTGCTGATCCACACGCTGCGCGAGAAGCTGCGCACACCGGGCCGCACATCGGCTGCGAGACCTCGCACTGCGGCGCGTGCACGGTCGATCTCGACGGCATGTCGGTCAAGTCGTGCACGGTGCTGACGGTGCAGTGCCAGGACGCCGAGGTGCTGACGATCGAGGGCTTCGAGCAGGGCGGCGCGCTGCACGCGCTGCAGGAAGGCTTCCACGAGCAGCACGGCCTGCAGTGCGGCTACTGCACGCCGGGCATGATCACGCGCGCCTACCGGCTGCTCAAGGAGAACCCCAATCCGTCGGAAGAGGAGATCCGCTACTGGATGGCCGGCAACCTGTGCCGCTGCACGGGTTACCAGAACATCGTCAAGGCGGTGCAGCACGCGGCGAAGAAGCTCGCGTCGGCACCCGCCTGACCCGCCCGACCCCACCGGAGAATTCGCCATGGCCGTTTCGACCGAAACGCTCGAGCGCGAGACCAAGCTGCAGGGATTGGGCACCTCCCGGCTGCGCAAGGAAGACGCCCGCTTCATCCGCGGCCGGGGAACCTACGTCGACGACATCAAGCTGCCCGGCATGCTGTTCGGCGCGATGGTGCGCAGCCCCTACGCGCATGCCCGGATCAAGTCGATCGACAAGACGCAAGGCGCTGGCGGTGCCGGGCGTCGTCGCGGTGCTGACCGCCGACGACCTGAAGCCGGTGAAGCTGCACTGGATGCCCACGCTCGGCGGCGACGTGCAGGCGGTGCTCGCGGACGGGAAGGTCTGCTTCCAGATGCAGGAAGTCGCGATGGTGATCGCGAGCGACCGCTACAGCGCGGCCGACGGCGCCGAGCAGGTGGAAGTCGACTACGAGGAGCTGCCGGTCATCGTCGACCCGCACAAGTCGATGGCGCCCGATGCGCCGATCATTCGCGAGGACATCGCCGACAAGGACAACGTCGGCCACGGCAAGCGCACGCATCCCAATCACATCTTCACCTGGGAGGCGGGCGACAAGGCCGCCACCGACGCGGCGTTCGCCAACGCCGAGGTGACCGTCCGCGAGGAGATCCTGAACCCGCGCGTGCACCCGTGCCCGCTGGAGACCTGCGGCTGCGTCGCCTCGTTCGACAAGGTCACGGGCCAGCTGACGGTCTACATGACCTCGCAGGCGCCGCATCTCGTCCGCACCGTGGTCGCGATGCTGTCCGGCATTCCCGAAAGCAAGATCCGCATCGTCGGCGGCGACATCGGCGGCGGCTTCGGCAACAAGGTCCCGGTCTATCCGGGCTACGTCGTCGCGATCGTCGCGTCGATCGTGACCGGCGTGCCGATCAAGTGGATCGAGTCGCGCATCGACAACATCTCGACGACCGGCTTCGCCCGCGACTATCACGGCGTCGGCGAGCTCGCGGCCGACAAGGACGGCCGCATCAAGGCGCTGCGCTTCACCGCGCTCGCCGACCACGGCGCGTTCAACTCGCACGTGTCGGCCACCAAGCTGCCGGCGGGCCTGTTCAGCATCTGCACCGGCTCCTACGCGATTCCCAAGGCCTACTGCCGCGTCGACGCGGTCTACACGAACAAGGCGCCCGGCGGCGTCGCCTACCGCTGCTCGCTGCGGGTCACCGAGGCCGTCTACCTGATCGAGCGCATGATCGACGTGCTGGCGCAGAAGCTCGGGCTCGACAAGGCCGAGATCCGCCGGCGCAACTTCGTCAAGGCCGAGCAGTTCCCGTACACCACGGCGCTCGGCTGGACGCTCGACAGCGGCAACTACCACGCCGCGCTGGAGAAGGTGCTGAAGGCGGTCGACTACGACGGCCTGCGCCGCGAGCAGGCGGAGAAGCGCGCCAAGGGCGAGCTGATGGGCATCGGCATCTCGACGTTCACCGAGATCGTCGGCGCCGGTCCCACCAAGGTCTGCGACATCCTCGGCATCGGCCTCTTCGACAGCTGCGACATCCGCGTCAATCCGACCGGCAGCGCGATCGCGCGGCTCGGCACGATGAGCCAGGGCCAGGGCCACGCGACGACCTACGCGCAGATCATCGCCACCGAGCTCGGCCTCTCGTCGGACGAGATCCAGATCGAGGAAGGCGACACCGACAAGGCGCCGTACGGCGCGGGCACGTGGGGCTCGCGCTCGACGCCGGTCGGCGGCGCGGCGGCGGCGATGGCGGCGCGCAAGATCCGGGCGAAGGCGCAGAAGATCGCGGCGCACCTGCTCGAGGTGGGCGAAGGCGACCTCGAATGGGAGGTCGACCGGTTCAAGGTCAAGGGCAACCCGAGCCAGGCCAAGACGATGAAGGAGATCGCGATGGCGGCGCACACGAGCAACCTGCCGGACGGCATGGAGAAGGGGCTCGACGCGACCGAATACTACGATCCGCCCAACATGACGTTCCCGTTCGGCGCCTATGTCTGCGTGGTCGACATCGACCGCTACACCGGCGAGACCAAGGTCCGGCGCTTCTACGCGCTCGACGACTGCGGCACGCGGATCAACCCGATGATCATCGAGGGCCAGATCCACGGCGGCCTCACCGAAGCGTTCGCCGTCGCCTTCGGGCAGGCGATCCCGTTCGACGAGAACGGCAACCATCTCGGCAACAGCCTGATGGACTACTTCCTGCCCACCGCCGTGGAAACGCCGCACTGGGAAACCGATCACACGGTCACGCCGTCGCCGCACCATCCGATCGGCGCCAAGGGCGTCGCGGAATCGCCGCACGTCGGCGGCATCCCGTGCTTCAGCAACGCGGTGGTCGACGCGTTCGCGCACCTGGGCGTGACGCACATGGACATGCCGCACACGTCCTACCGCGTCTGGCAGCAGTGCAAGGCGCTCGGCATCCACAAGAGGTAGCGATCGCGGCGCGACGGTCGGCATGAAGGTCGAGCTCGAGAAGACATTTCCGATGCCGGGCTCGGCCGAGGTCGCCTGGGAATTCCTGCAGAACATCGAGGCGGTGGCCGGCGTGCATGCCCGGCGCGAAGATCACCGAGCGCCTGCCCGACGGCGGCTACAAGGGAACGGTCACGGTGCGGGTCGGTCCGGCGACGATGTCGTTCCGCGGCGAGGTCGAGGTGCGCGACGTCGATCCGGCCGCGCGTTCGCTGCGCCTGCTCGGCAAGGGCACCGACAGCACCGGGACCTCCGGCGCGTCGATGGACCTCGCGGCGCGCATCGAGGCCGTCGCCGACGGCTCGAGCAATCTCGTGGGCAAGAGCGAAGTGTCGATGAGCGGCAAGGCCGCCGCGTTCGGCGGGCGCATGATGAATTCGGTCGCCGACCAGATCCTGAAGCAGTTCGCCGACAACTTCGCGGCGCAGGTGGCGGCGCTGCGCGGCGCAGCGGCGACGCCGGCGCCGCGCCGTCGGCGCCGCCGACGCGCGGCCGCGGCGCGCCGCCGCAGCGGCGCGGACGCCGCACTCGGCGGCGCCATCGCCGGCACCGCCGCCCGTCGCCAGCGAGCTGAACGGCCTCGCGCTCGTCTGGGCGGTGTTCAAGGACTGGCTGCGCGGTCTCTTCCGGCAAGAAGGCCGCGTGAGCCGCCCGTCGCAACGGATGAACGAGATCGTCGAGCTGCAGCGCCAGCTGCAGGACGCGGGCTACATCGCCGAGCGCCCGCTCGCGGCGGCGCTCCTGCTGATGCTCGACCTCGGCCGCCCGCTGCTGCTGGAGGGCGACGCCGGCGTGGGCAAGACCGAGGTCGCGAAGGCGCTCGCCGCGGTGCGCGGCGCGAAGCTGATCCGCCTGCAGTGCTACGAAGGGCTCGACGTGCACGCGGCGATGTACGAATGGAACTACCAGCGGCAGCTGCTGGCGATCAAGCTGCTCGAGCACGACGAGCGCCCGGTCGCGCAGAAGGAGCAGGACATCTTCTCCGAGCGCTACCTGCTGAAGCGCCCGCTGCTCGAGGCGATCAGCTGCGCCGAGCCGCCGGTGCTCCTGATCGACGAGGTCGACCGCGCCGACGAGGCGTTCGAGGCCTATCTGCTCGAGCTGCTGTCGGATTTCCAGATGTCGATCCCGGAGCTGGGCACCGTGCGCGCCGTCTCGCGCCCGCTCGTGGTCATCACGTCCAACGGCACGCGCGAGCTCTCCGACGCGCTGCGCCGCCGCTGCCTCTACCAGTACATCGACTATCCGGCCTTCGAGAAGGAGCTCGCGATCGTCGAGATCCGGGCGCCGGAGGCGGCGGGGCAGCTCGCGCGCCAGCTGGTCGAGTTCGTGCAGAGCGTCCGCCGCATGGACCTGCAGAAGAAGCCGGGCATCGCGGAGACGCTCGACTGGACCGCGGCGCTGCTGCGGCTCGGCATCTCCACGATCGACGACGACGGTGCGGAGCGCATCCTCGAAACGCTGTCCGCGCTCATCAAGACGCGTGCCGACCGCGCCGGCTTCACCCGCGAGGTCGTCGCCCGCATCGCGGCGCGCATGCTGATCGTCGCGCCTCCCGCCGGCCGATCATCCGGGCGTCGCCCTGCGCACCCGCCTCACGGGTTTTGCCGGATTCCTGCGCGCCAACGGCTACGGCGTCGGCGGCGGCGATTCGGCGCGCGTGCTCGAAACGGCGGCGCAGGTCGGCGATGTCTCGACGGCGAGATCCTGCGCTGGAGCCTCAAGGCGCTGCTGTGCGGCCGCGGCGACGAATGGCGGCGCTTCGACGCGCTGTTCGATGCCTACTTCCTGCCGCCGAACAAGAAGGCGTTTGCGGAGAGCCGTGCCGCGACGACCGGCGCAGCGCCGAGCGTGGCCGGCGCCGCGGGCGATGCGCGACCAGCCGCTGCCCATCGCCACCGCGGGTCGGGCGGCGCGAGCGACGGACGATGGCGTGCCGAACGGCACGGCGCGAGCCGCGAGGAATCGCTCGCGTCCACCGATTTCCGCGACCTCGATCGTCGCCGATCAGGTGCGCGACATCGAGGCGCTGATGCGCCGCTTCGCGCGCCGGCTGAAGCACCTGCAGCTGCGGCGCGAGGCGCGCTTCGATCGCGGCCGCCGTCTCGACCTGCAGGGCACGATACGGCGCAGCGTGGGGAGCGGCGGCACGCCGTTCCGGCTGGCCTGGAAGGACCGCCGCCGCGTGCGCCCGCGCCTCGTCCTGCTGCTCGACGTCAGCCGGTCGATGAGCCAGTACAGCTTCTTCTACCTGCGCCTCGCGCGCGCGCTCTGCGCGGAGCTCGCGGACGTGCACTGCTTCATCTTTCACACCCGCATCACCGGCGTGGGCGAGGCGCTGCGCGACCCGGACCCGTGGCGATCGCAGGAGCGCCTGCACCTGCTGGCGGCCGGCTGGGGCGGCGGCACGCGCATCGGCGAATGCCTGCAGGAGTTCAACCGCCGCGACGGATCGCGCCTCGTGCATTCGCGCACCGGGGTGATCATCGTCAGCGACGGCTACGACACCGGCGAACCGGAGCTCCTGGCGGCGGCGCTTCGCGCGCTGCGGCGACGGGCGCGGCGCATCGTCTGGCTCAACCCGCTGCTCGGCCGGCCGGATTTCAGCCCGGAGAGCCGCGGCATGCAGGCGGCGCTGCCGCACCTCGACCTCTTCGCGCCGGGCGCCGACCTCGCGAGCATCGAGCGTATGCTGCCCAACCTCATCGAGGCGCTGCGATGACCGACGACGAACTCCTCGACCTGGCGCGCGAACTGAACGGCCGGCGCGAGCCCTATGCGCTCGTCACGGTCGTGCGCGCCGTGGCGCCCACGTCGGCCTATCTCGGCGCGCAGGCGATCGTGCTCGCCGACGGGACGCTGCACGGCTGGATCGGCGGCGGCTGCGCGAAGGACGTGGTCATCGGCGCCGCGCAGAGCGCCATCGCCAAGGGCGAGCCGAAGCTCGTGCGCATTTCCAACGACCGGATCCAGCCCGAGGAGGATGTCGAGCAGCACACGATGTCCTGCGCGAGCAACGGCACGATCGAGCTCTTCATCCAGCCCTACAGTGCCCGCAGCGCGCTCTGCGTGCTGGGGGACACGCCCGCCGCCGACGAGGCGCGCTTCCTCGCCGAGCGGCTCCGGATCCGGCTCGCCGATGCGCCCGACGAGGCGCCCGTCGTGCTGGTCGCGACGCAGGGGCAGGGCGACGAAGACGCGCTCGAGCGCGCGTTGAAGAGCCCGGCCGCGCACGTGCTCATGATCGCGAGCCGGCGCAAGGCGGAAAGGCTGCGCGAGGTGATGCGCATGCGCGGCATCGACGAGGCCCGGCTCGCGCGGCTCGTTGCCCCGGCGGGCCCGGATGCCGGAGCCAAGACGCCCGGCGAAATCGCGTTGGTGGCGATCGTCGGCGTGCTCGCGCTCCTGCGCGGTCGCGCGCGAGCTGCCGGCGACGCCACAGGCTCGGCCCGCGGCCGCCGATGCGCGCCCGCTGGCGCCGCCGCAGCCGAGTGCGCGCGCCGAGGTCGCGGCGCCGCGCAGCGCCGGCGGCCAAGTTCGTCAACCCGGTCTGCGGGATGGCGGTCGACACCGCCGCGCCGAAGCACGTCGAGAGACTACGAAGGCGTCGCCTACTACTTCTGCTGCGACTGCTGCCTGACGACGTTCCGGCAGGATCCCGCGAAATACGCGGCGATCCATCGCGCTTCCGCCGGGGCGGTTTCGGCATGAGCCAGGTCGCCGCGCCGCCTCCTGGGATTCCCGCTGCGGGTGGGGGCGCTGGCAGGGACCGACCTTCGTAACGCCCTGCAGGCGCGGGCGAAGGGGCTTGGCTACGTTGCATCATCGTTTGGCTACCCCATCCGATCTACCAGCGGCTATTTGCTTCCGCCCGCTGGCGGCCACCATGCTCCGCCCACCACCATTCCCTTGAGCCGGAAACGCCGGTCGGCCGCAAGGCGTTCGCCCTGCGTATCGTGAAACTCGAACGCTCCTCGCTCGATGTCGACGATCGTCGCATCGCCTTCGGTGCCGACCGCCAGCGTGCCGAGCGACGGGCGCCGGATCGCTCGCGCCGGCGCGAGCGTGACGGCTGCGACCAGCGCGTTCAAGTCGACACCCAGCACCAGGAACTTGGATAGCGTAGTGAGCAGATCGAAGGCGGGACCGTCGATGTTGAGGACGTGCACGTCGCTCGATATGACGTCGGGACGAAACCCTGCCGCCAGCAGGCCGCGGCACGCGTGGAAGCCGAACGAGCCGGCGCCATGTCCGATGTCGAACGTCACGCCGCGTTCGCGGGCGAGCAAGGCATCCTCGTGTACGGCGCCGTCCGCGCGCAACAGCGAGTTGGGAAACGGCCGGTAGCAATGCGTGAGCACGTCGCCGGGGCGCAGCCGTTCCAGCACTTCCTTGCGGCTGGGCGGCGGATGGTCGATGTGCGCCATCAGCGGCAAATCGAGCTCTTCGGCGACCTCGAGCGCCATGTCGAGCGGCGCCACGCCGCTCGAGCCGCCGGCGCCGCGGCCCACTCGCACCTTGATGCCCACGATCAGGTCGCGATTCTCCCGCGCCACGCGCGCGCATTCGTTGAGGTCGAGGAGCCGCAGGTCCGACGCTTCCCCGACCATCACCGTGCGGCTGAACGCAAAGATGCCGGCGAACGAGACGTTGAGGTAGGCGAGAATGCGCACGGGTGAGGGCTCGATGACGTGTCGCCGGAAGCCGGGAAAATTCCCGGGTCCCGCAGTGCCGGCGTCGACGAACGTCGTGGTGCCGCTGCGCCGCGCGATTGGCTCGGCCTCGACGCCGATCGACGTCCCGCCCCAATAGACATGGGTGTGCAGGTCGATCATGCCGGGCGTGACGATGGCACCCGCGACATCGCGTTCCTCCTTGGCCTTCTCGCCGATGTGCGGCGCCACGACCGCCACGCGACCGTTCGCGAAGCCCACGTCGCACGTCGCGTCGAGGTCGTTCGCCGGGTCGATCACCCGTCCGCCGCGCAAGATCAAATCCATACGCTGTTTCTCCTCTCGATCATCGTGGTGCGATTGAGTACGCCGGCCCATACGCGCCGCGCCGCCAGCCGCAGGCGTGGGGTCATCTCATGTGCGCAGATGGCAGGCAACGTGATGGCCGGGCGCCAATTCGCGCAACTCCGGCGATTCGGTCCGACAGCGGTCGAACACGTACGGACAGCGCGTGTGGAAGCGACACCCGGACGGCGGCTTGATGGGGCTCGGCACGTCGCCCGGAAGGATGATGCGCCGGCGCCTGATCGCCGGGTCCGGGTCCGGCACCGGCACGGCCGACAGCAGCGCCTCGGTGTACGGATGCTGCGGATCGGCGAACAGGGCGCGGCGCGGCGCCTGCTCGACGATGCGGCCGAGATACATCACGGCGACGCGATGGCAGATGTGCTCGACGACCGCGAGGTCATGCGCGATGAAGAGATAGGACAGACCGAACTCCGCCTGGAGATCGACGAGCAGGTTGATGACCTGCGCCTGCACCGACACGTCCAGGGCCGAGACGGGCTCGTCGCAAACGATCACCTTGGGCTCGACGGCCAGCGCGCGCGCGATTCCCAGGCGCTGGCGCTGTCCGCCGGAAAATTCATGCGGATATTTCCGCATCTGATCGGGCCGCAGGCCGACGCGCGCGAACAGCCGGGATACACGCTCGGTCCGTTCGTTGCCCGACGCGATGTCGTAGTTGTGCAACGGCTCGCCGACGATCTCACCCGCGTTCATGCGCGGATTGAGCGACGCATAGGGATCCTGAAAGATCACCTGCAAGCGGCGGCGACGTGGGCGCATTGCGGCGCGATCGAGTCGCGTGATGTCCTCGCCTTCCAGTCTGATCGTTCCGCTGGTGGGTTCGACCAGGCGCAGGATCGCCTTTCCGGTCGTCGACTTGCCGCAGCCGCTCTCGCCGACCAAGCCCAGCGTCTCGCCCGCCGCAAGGTCGAACGACACGCCGTCCACCGCCTGCACCGTGCCGACCTCGCGCGCGAGCAGCCCGCCGTGAACCGGATAGTGCTTGACCAGCGCATCGACCTCGAGAATGGATCGCGTCACGATGGCCTCAGTGCCCGCACGGCCGCCCGAAGGGCACTGTGCGCCCCCTCGGGGGGCAGCGAACGAGTGAGCGTGGGGGCCGTTCATCCGCCCGCCCGGCCGCCCGAAGGGCACTGTGCGCCCCCTCGGGGGCAGCGAACACGTGAGCGTGGGGGCCGTTCATCCGCCCGCCCGGCCGCCCGAAGGGCACTGTGCGCCCCCTCGGGGGGCAGCGAACGTAGTGAGCGTGGGGGCCGTTCATCCTAGGCACGGACCATCTCCGGCAGCGTGTCGGCGTTCCAGCACGCGACGAAATGGCCCGGCGCGGCCTCGACCTCCGGCGGATAGGCGACGCGGCATTGCTCGCTCGCATAGGCGCAGCGCGGCGCGAACGTGCAGCCTTCCGTCATGCCGATCAGCGACGGCACCACGCCGGGGATCTCCGCCAGTCGACGGGGTCGGGCGGACTCATCCGGCGCACGATTGAGCCGCGGGATGGACGTCATCAACCCGCGCGTATACGGATGGCGCGGTCGCGCGAACAGGGCCTTCACCGACGCTTCCTCGACCTTGCGCCCCGCGTACATGACGACCACGCGCTGTGCCGTCTCGGCGATCACGCCCAGGTCATGGGTGATGAGCATGACCGCAGCGCCGGTACGCTCCTTCATCTCCAGCATCAGATCGAGGATCTGCGCCTGGATGGTGACGTCGAGCGCAGTCGTCGGCTCGTCGGCGATCAGTATTGTCGGCGTGCAGGCCATCGCGATGGCGATCATGACGCGTTGCCGCATGCCGCCCGACAGCTGATGCGGATATTCGCCGGCGCGTCGCCGCGTCTCCGGAATCTTCACGAGCGTGAGCATCTCGATCGCCCGGTCCAGGGCCGCGCGCCGAGGCAGATGCTGGTGGAGTGCGACGCTTTCGGCGATCTGTCGGCCCACGGTCATGACCGGATTGAGGCTGGTCATCGGCTCCTGGAAGATCATGCTGATCCGATTGCCGCGAATTGCGCGCATGGCTGCCGAGTTCAGCGTCAACAGCTCCAGGTCGTCGAAGCGGATGGTGCCCGCAACGATGCGGCCCGAAGCGGGCGGCACCAATCGCATGACCGACAGCGCCGTGACGGACTTGCCGCATCCGCTCTCGCCGACGACCCCCAGCGTTTCGCCGCGGTCGAGCGACAGCGACACGCCGTCCACTGCCTTGACCACGCCGTCGCGCGTGTGGAAATGCGTGCGCAGTCCGCTGACTGCAAGAACAGGAGCACTCATCACATCCGACGCGCGAGTCGCGGATCCAGCATGTCGCGCAACCCGTCGCCGACCAGATTGATCGCCAGCACGGTCACCGCCAGAAACAGGCCGGGCAGCAGCACCATCCAGGGCTTCAGCTGAAAGTAGGGTCGCGCGTCGGCCATGATGTTGCCCCAGCTCGGAACCTCCGGCGGCGTGCCGGCGCCGAGGAAGCTCAACGCGGCCTCGATCAGCACGGCCGACGCGCAGATGTAAGTCGCCTGCACGATCAGCGGCGGCAGCGCATTGGGCAGCAGGTGCCGCAGCATGATGCGCGGCACGCTCGTGCCGATCGCCGTCGCCGCCTCGATATAGGGCTGCTCGCGGATGGTGAGCACGATGCTGCGCACCAGGCGCACGACCCGCGGCACTTCGGGCAGCGTCACGGCGACGATCACGATGAAGATGCTCGCCTTGGACAGCGCAATCAGCGCGATGGCGAGCATGATCGCCGGAATCGCCATCATGCCGTCCATCACCCGCATCACCACCGCGTCCACCGCGCGCAGATAGCCGCTGACGAGGCCGATCGTCAATCCAATCAGCGTGGCGAGCGCCGCGACCGACAGGCCGACGACGAGCGAGACGCGACCGCCGTAGATGACGCGGCTGTACAAGTCGCGCCCGAACCGATCGGTGCCGAACCAATGGTCGGCGGATGGACTGCGCAGGCGGTGGGACGGGTCGATCGAAATCGGGTCGACGGTGGCGAGCCAGGGCGCCGCGATCGATGCGAGCACGATGGCCAGCAGCAGCGCGCCTCCGATCGCCACCGTCGGATGGCGGCGAACGAATGCGGCGAAGCCGGTACGCGCAGGCGGCGCGACGTCTAGAGCGGCTGTCGCTATCGCGGTCGTCATGAGCTACTGCGTCGCGCCATATTCGTGGTTCCGATCAATACCGGATGCGCGGATCGAGCACCGTGTAGAGCATGTCGACCACGAGATTGACGACGACATACGCGCCCGAGAACACGAGGATGATGCCCTGGATCACCGGATAATCGCGACGCAGAATCGCGTCGACCGTCAGGCGGCCGAGGCCCGGAATCGCGAACACGCTCTCGGTGACGACAACACCGCCGATCAACAACGCGACGCCGATGCCGATCACCGTTACGATCGGGACCGCGGCATTGCGCAGCGCATGTCCCAGCAATACGTTCCTGGTGGCGAGGCCCTTCGCATGCGCGGTGCGGATGTAGTCCTGGTTCAATGTCTCCAGCATCGACGCGCGCGTGATGCGTGCAATCAGCGCCATGTAGGCGAGCGCGAGCGTGACGCTGGGAAGCAGGATGTTGGACAGCCACGGCCAGAAGCCCTTGGCGAGTGGCGTATAGCCCTGCACCGGCAGCCAGTCGAGTTCGATCGCAAACAGCCAGATCAGCACGTAGCCGATGACGAATCCCGGCACGGAAAATCCGAACACGGCGAAGCCCATGACGCCGCGGTCGATCCACGAGCCGACGCGCCACGCGGCGATCACGCCGAGCGGCACCGCGAGCAGGACGGAGATGAAGAGCGTCATCACCGTCAGCGTCAGGGTCGGTTCCAGGCGCTGGCCGATCAGTTCCGACAACGGGATGGGCCGAGAAGATCGAGTTGCCCAGATCGCCGTGCAAGAGCTGACCGATCCACGTGAAGAACTGGATCAGCAACGGCTGGTCGAGTCCCAGCTTGGCGCGGATCCTCGCGACATCCTCGGCCGTGGCGAGATCGCCGGCGATGATCGCGGCCGGATCGCCGGGCGCGAGATGCAGCAGCGCGAAGACGAACACCGTGACGACCACGATCACCGGCACGGCCGCGAGCAAGCGGCGGATCAGGAAGACATGCATGACGTCGCCGGAACCGCGTGCGCACCGGCGGGCCGATGCCGTGCCGCACGCGTGTCGCTCAAGTGCGAACCGTCAACACGCCGCCCCGGGCGGCGACGCGTGTCACGCACTGCGCGATCCGGCTCATGAACGGGAACGGGATCGCTTGCCGACTACTTCTTCTCGATGTTCCAGAGCACGAGCCGCGGCGTGTCCAGGATGCCGGACAGATTCTTGCGATAGGCGATCGGCGCAAAGAACTGACCGGCCGGGATGTACGGAACGACTTCGTAGAAGCGCTTCTGCAGGCGCTCGACGACTTCCTTCTGCTTCTCCGGCGGCGCCAGCGGGAACTCGAGGCGGATCTTCTCGAGCTCCTCGTCGCAGGGCCAGCCGAACCAGTTCTTGCCGTCGCACGGGCTCGGCGTCGGCGTATTGGACAGCGGGCTGTTCATCGCGAGGCCGCCGCCCCACGTGTGGAAGATGTTCCACGCGCCGGGGTTCTTGTCCGGCGGATCCTTGATCTGGCGCCGGGCGCTCTGCGTGCCCCAGTCGATCGCCTGCAGGTCGACGTTCATGCCGATCTCGCGCAGCTTCTGCGCGGTGACGACCGCCTGCGAGTGGGCGAGATGCGCTTCGACCGGATCGAGGATCACGACCTTCTCGCCCTTGTAGCCCGCTTCCTTGAGGAGCTGCTTGGCCTTCTCGACATTGGCCTTCTTGTCGCCCTTCGCCCAGTCGCCGACGCCGGCCTGCGTCTCGAACGGCGTGCCGCAGACGAACACCGCCCAGCACGGCCGCTCGTAATCGGCGAAGCCGATCATCGACGCGAGGTAGTCCTTCTGATCGCCGGTCGCGTACAGCAGCGCCTGCCGCGCCTTCGCGTTGTTGAACGGCGGGATCAGGTGATTCATCCGGTAGATCGCCTGCGTGCCCACGCGGTCGATCACCTTCACCGCGGTGTTCGGATCCTTGCGGATCAGCGGCAGCAGATCGGTCTGCGGGATCTCGATGATGTCGACCTCGCCCTTGATCAGCGCCTGCACCGCCGTGTTGGAGTCCGGGATCACCAGCCACTCGACGCGATCGACCTTGGCGATCTTGGCGCCGGCGAAACCGTCGGGCGGATCGGATCGCGGCTTGTAGTCGGGATTCTTCTTGTAGACGACCTTGCTGCCGGGCACCCATTCCTCGCGGACGAAGATGAAGGGGCCGGAGCCCACGGCCGTGGTGATCGCCGTATTCGGGTCGCCCAGCGCGTCGGCTTCGCGCGTGATGAACAGCGGGTTTTCCGGGCCCGCCAGCGTCTCCAGCACCAATCCGAACGGCTTGTTGAGGCGGATCTCGAACGTGTCGGGGCCCGTGGCCACGATCTCCTTCGCGAACTGCATCATCGTCACGCCGGCCGGGATGCGCTTGGAAAAGCGCAGGATCGACGCGACCACGTCCTTTGACGTCACCGGCTGGCCGTCGTGGAACTTGAGTCCCGGGCGCAGCTTGAACGTCCAGTTGAGGCCGTCGGCGCTCTTCGTGTAGCTCTCGACCATCTGCGGCTTCGGCATGAGCTTGCTGTCCAGCGAGAACAGCGTGTCGTAGATCATGTAGCCGTGATTGCTGGTGATGTTGTTCGTCGTCTGGACGGTGTCCAGGATCTTGAGATCCGCCTGCGGCACGAGGCGCAGCACCGATTGCGCGTGCGCGGTCGTTGGCCCGGCCAGGACGATCGCCAGCGCGCCCGCCGCCAGCGCTCCCTTGAAGCCACGTCGATTGAGACCCATGATCCGGCACTCCCCCTGTGTTGCCGTCGCCACCGTGGCCACGGCGAAGCTTGTCCGCTATTGTTAGCACAGGGTACGCCCAATCGCAAGCCGCGCCGTCCGGCCTCGTTCCTCGCCGCATCGCGCCGCAATCCGGATGATTCGCGTGCTCGGGTCCGGACGCGCCGCTCGCTTATTGCATCGCAACGAGGAGGATTCCCGATGGCGCAGGCCCCGAACGAACTGAATGCAATCGAAGCCCTGGCGGCGATGGCGGCCGGGCGTCTCACCGCCGAGGAGCTGACCCGCGCCTGCCTCGAGCGCATCGGCGCGCGCGATTCCGTCGTGCGGGCGTTTGCCTATCTGGATCCGGAGCGCGCGCTCGCCGAAGCCCGCGCGCGCGACCGCGCGCGCCGGCGGGTCGCGCGGGCCGCTCCACGGGCTGCCCTTCGGCGTGAAGGACATCATCGACACCCACGACATGCCGACGCAGTACGGCTCGCCGATTCATGCCGGTCACCGGCCGTCCGCGGATGCGGCGTGCGTTGCGCTGGCGCGCGAGGCCGGCGCCGTCATGCTGGGCAAGACGGTCACCACGGAATTCGCGTTGCGCCATCCCGGACCGACGGCGAACCCGCACGATCCCGCGCACACGCCCGGAGGCTCGTCGAGCGGCTCGGCCGCCGCCGTCGCCGACTTCATGGTGCCGGTCGCCTTCGGCACGCAGACCGGCGGGTCGATCATCCGTCCCGCATCCTATTGTGGCGTGGTCGGCTACAAGCCTTCCTTCAACACGATCAACCCGACCGGGGTGAAGCCGCTCGCCGGGAGCTTCGACACCGATCGGGCTCTTTGCGCGTTGCGTCGACGATTGCGCGGTGGTCGTCGGCGTGCTCGCTGGCGACGATCGCGGCGCGGCACCCCTCGAGGCCGTCCGGCCCGCGCGCGTGGGCCTTTGGCGGACACCCGCCTGGCGCGACGCCGAACGCCGCGACGGTCCGAGCGGTCGAGACCGCCGCGCAGCAGCTCGCACGCAATGGCGTCGCCGTGGACGAGATCGAACTGCCATCGGAGTTCGAGCTCTTCCTCGACGCGCAAAGCGACGTGCTGCGCTTCGAGGCGGCGCGCGTGTTCGCGTTCGAACGGACCCGGCGCGCCGACTTGCTTTCGTCCTCGAGCCGCGAGGAGTTGGCGGCGGGTCGCGGCGATTCCGCGGCACCGGTATCTGGAAGCACAGGCGTTGCTTGCCCGCTGTCGCACGCTATTCGCGGTAGCGATCGCACCGTTCGACCTGCTGCTGTCGGCGAGCGCACCCGGCGAGGCGCCCGCCGGGCTCGACAACACCGGCGAGGCGATGTTCAACCGGTGGGGTTCGGGCCTCCGGGTTCCGTGCCTCAATCTGCCCGCCGTCACGGGACCGAACGGACTGCCCGTCGGCATCCAGGTGATGGGTGCCATCGACGACGACGTCCGACTGCTGCGCGCGGCCAAGTGGATCGCCGCCCGCGTCGGCGATTGAGCGCGCAACGCCCGATTTCCCATCTCGCCGGGTCAGAAGAACGTCCTGATGGCGTCCGTGACGCCGTAATCGTCGTCGACGATCGGCATCCAGCGCCATTTGTCGAACGTCGTACAGGGATGCGAGATGCCGCAACCGACGAGGTCGCCGACGCGCACGTCGGCACCGACCGGAATCTGCATATAGGCGTGCTGGTCGTTGAGCTTGTCGATGCGCCAATTCGCGTCGAGTGGAGTGCGTACGCCGTCCCGCACGCGCGCGAACGGCATCGGCAACTCGAGGTCGAACGACGCGTCGCGCTTGCCGAACGCAAGGATCGCGAGCCCGGGCTCGGGCTGCGACTGGACCTGCGTCCAGATTTCCAGCGCGGGCAGGAGTCCCCGGCGCTGCTGCCACGCGGCGCCGCTGCGCGCGATGACCTGCCGCGACGAAGCGCTCGTAGAAGCCGCGAATCGTGGGTGACGTAGCACCCGCTGCGCAGGATCGTGCGCACCGGTCGCGACAGTTGCAGTGGGCAGGCTTCGCGCAACGAGGTCGAACACCGCCGACCCTCCGGCCGAAAGGGTGACCTCCGCGGTGCCGTAGAGTCCTTCCGCGTCGCACTGCCGCGCCACCTGTTGCACGCGCGTGCATCCAGCGCTCGACCACGATCCGGTCGGCCTCGCTGTCGCCGGTGACGCTCAATCCTTCGAAGCACTCGACGCCGGAAAGCCGGACCGATCGGCAGGCCGCGATGGCGCGCGCCAACTGCATGGCCTCGTCGACCGTACGGCAACCGGTGCGGCCTCCGGCGACACCCATTTCCAGCAGCGCGTTCAACGGCGCGTCACCCGGCTGTACTGCCCGCGCGTGGCCTTCGATCAGATTTCAATTGCGCGATCGAATCCACCAGGACATGCAATTCCAGATCCGGCGTTGCGTCGGTGAGACGCATCGCCTGCAGGATGTCCTCGCGACCGACGAGCTGATTGGCGAGGATGATGCGCCGCAAGCCCGCCCGCACGCCCAGGCTCACCTGCTGCATCGTGGCGAACGTGATGCCCCAGGCGCCGGCTTCGATCTGGCGCGCAAAGAGCTGCGGCGCCATCGTCGTCTTGCCGTGCGGGGCGAGCAGCACGCCGGTGGCCCGCGTGAAGTCCGCCATCCACGCGAGGTTGTGCGCGAGTGCCGCCTCCTTCAGTACCGCCACGGGGAACGGCAGATCGCCGCGCATGACATTCCAGCCGTGACGGCCGACGTCCCTGACCGCGCACGGCGGCGCCCGGTGCGGATATCCCTTCAGGCTGTGGTCGAGCGTCGAGGCTTCGATCGCCCGAACGTCGATCATATCGGTGCATCCCACAGGCGCTGGTCGGCAAGGGCATCGGCGACGTCGCGCGAGATCGCCGCCAGCAGCCGCTGCCCCTTCTCGGGAGTCGCCGCCCAGGCCTCGCCAAGAATGCCGATGGCCGACCGGGTCTTCAGATGCTGCCAGCGGAAGATCCCGGGATTGACCCCTTGAATGGCCGACATGCCCGGGACGAGAGCGCCACGCATCGAAGCATCGAGCGGCGCCACCATTTCCGGCGACAACGCCTGCATGATCGAAGTCTCGGCTTCGCAAGCGTGGAGCAGCTGGGGCTGGTGCTCCAGAATGCCGCGAATGGACTCGGCGGCGATGTGCCAGTACGTGCCGCCCGCAAGCGGCAGCTTCAGCTCGATCGTGAGTTCGGTGAGGATGGTTTCGAGTGCGGCAATGTTGCCGCCATGGCCGTTCAGCACGAAGATGCGCTCGAATCCGTGCCGCGCGGCGGAGCGCACGACACAGCCGATGACGGCTGCCATCGTGGCGTAGTCGAGCGTCAACGTCCCGCCCAGCGACATGTGGTGCTCCGACATGCCGAACGGTATGGCCGGCGTGACCAGCGCCCGCTGCCGGCCCGCCATCAGGCGCGCGGCGCGCAGCGAAATCTCGTAGGCCGACCGCCAGTCGACCTGCGTCGGCAAGTGCGGCCCATGCTGTTCGGTCGCGCCCAGCGGGATGATGACGACGGTCTTGTCCTGCACCGCATCGCGCAATGCCGGCGCGGTCAGCCGGTCCCAACGGACTTCGACATCATTCGACATGGAAAACGCTCCGTGGCGCGATCGGGTTCACGCGGGGTCGCTCGACCGGTCGCTGTCGCGATCCGACAGGACCGGGATCAGCGCCGGCGCCACGCCTGCGTCGTGCGCTCGAACCGCTTCGTCAGCACGACGTGGGTGATCTTCACGGCGGCCGAGGTGGCCACGATCGTCATCGCCATCGCAGCGGCCGCCGCGGTGAATCCGGATTCATCCATGTTGATGATCGTGACCGCGGCGAGCTTGGTGTTGGTCGAATAGAGGAAGATCGACCGCCGAGACCGTGGTCATCGCGTTGACGAACAGGTAGATGCTGATGTCCAGCACCGACGGCAGGCAGACCGGAATGGTCACCCGCGCCATCGTGCGCAACAGCGAGACCTTGAGCGACGCGGAGACCGCCTCGAATTCGGTGTCGAGCTGCTTCAGCGCCGTGGTCGCCGTGAGATGGCTGACCGTGTAGAAATGGGTGATCGAGTTGACCACCAGGATGATCATCGTCGCGTAGATGAAGCCGAGCGGATTGGCCCGCGCGTTGAAGAAGAAGATGTAGGAAAGGCCGAGCACCAGGCCGGGCACTGCCATCGGCAATATCGCCATCAGCTGGGCGAGACCGCGCCCCCACTCGAAGCCGCGCGTCTTTTCCAGCAGGTATGCGCCCACGAAGACCACGAACGTGCCGATCACTGCGGTCCAGGTGGCCATGACCACCGAATTCCAGTACGCGCTCCAGCCGTTGGTATCGAAATCGCCGAACGCGTAGTTGGCGAGCGTGAGCGAGAGGTTGTAGGGCCAGCGGGTGACGAACGAGGCCCACGCCGCCATCGCCAGGATCCCGAAGATCAGGCCGCCAACGACGGCGCAGAAGGCGAACAGCAGCCAGTCGCGCCGCGGCGCCGGCCGGGGCTCGAGCGGCACGGCGCGTGCCGACACCAGCGCCACCTGCCGGCGCTGGGTGATGCGGTCGGCGGCGAAGGCGACCACGGCCGGAATCAGCAGGACGAAGCCGACCACGGCGCCCATCTCGAAATTCTGCTGGCCGATCACCTGCTTGAAGATGTCGGTCGCGAGCACGTTGAACTGGCCGCCGATGACCTTGGCGATGCCGAAGTCGGTGATGACGAGCGTGAAGATGACGAAACCCGCGCTGATCACGCCGTACTTGGCCCCGGGCAGCGTGACCGTGAAGAACACGCGCGTCTTCGATGCACCGAGTGCGTCCGCGGCCTCGTAGAGCCGCGCATCGGCCATCGACAGCGCGGCGACCAGGATCATCAGCGCGTGCGGGAAGCAGTAGAAGACCTGGGCGATGATGATGCCGCCCGCGCCATAGATCGAGCCGCCGAAGAGCAGGCCCTTCAGGAAGCCCTGATTGCCGAACAGGTAGATGAGCGAGATCGCCGGCAGGAGCGACGGCGCCAGGATCGGAATCAGCGCCAGGGCCTGGAACAGCCCCTTCCAGCGCATGCAGCTGCGTTGCAGCGCGTAGGCGTAGACGAAGGCCAGCGGCAGCACGATCGCCGTCGACACGAGCGCGATGAACAGGCTGTTCCACACCGAGGCGAAGAGCGCCGGCGTCGAGAAGTAATGAACGTAGTTGGCCAGGCCGATGAACTGGCCGTTCTGGTTCTGGAAGCTCTTGGACAGCAGCGCCCACAGCGGCAGCACCAGCGTGACCAGCATCCAGGCGATCAGCAGGCAGATGCCCGCCCGCATCAGCATGTCGTCGCGGTCGAGCCGGCGGCGGGTCGCCGGGAACGGCGCGGCGGCCGGTGCGACCGTCGGGCGGTGGCGCTGGTCACGGTTCCTGCGGCGCGCGGGGGAACACCCGGAGGCGATCCGGCGGCAGCGCGATCAGCATCTCCTTGCCCTCGACGATCGACAGATCGCGCACGACGTTGATCGAAAAGTCGGCGACGAGGACGGGATCCGCGCCGTTGATCGCGAGCCCGACGCGGCAGAACGACCCCAGGAACTCGATCTCGGTGACGCGCGCGGTGAACGTATTGGCGGTGCCGGCGACGACGTTGCGCACCACGACGTCCTCGGGCCGGATCGCCAGCGTGACGTCGTGGCCCGGGCCCGGGCGGACGTCGAGCTCGCAGACGAGATCGATCTTGCCGAAGCGCACGCGGCCGGGGGCGACCACCACGGCGGGCAGGAAATTGGTGGTGCCGACGAAATCGGCGACGAAGGCGCTGGCCGGCTTGCGGTAGACCTCGGTCGGCGTGCCGACCTGCTCGATCACGCCCTGGTTCATCACCACGATGCGATCGGCCATCGTCAACGCCTCTTCCTGGTCGTGCGTGACCATGATGGTCGTCACGCCGAGCCGCTGATGGAGTCGTCGAATCTCGATGCGCAGATACGCGCGCACGCGGGCATCGAGCGCGCTCAACGGTTCGTCGAGCAGCAGGAGGCCCGGCGAGAGCGCCAGCGCGCGCGCGACGGCGACGCGCTGCTGCTGGCCGCCGGAAAGCTGCGCCGGGTACTTGCGCCCGGAGTCGGGCAGGCCGACGAGCCGCAGCAGTTCGTCGACGCGGGTCGCGATCTCGACCCTGGGCACGCCATGGCTGACGAGCCCGTAGCCGACGTTGGCGGCGACGGTCAGGTTCGGGAACAGCGCGTAGGACTGGAAGACGATCCCGAAGTCGCGCCGCGACGCCGGCAGGTTCGAGATCTCCCGGTCCGCCTGGAAGATGCGCCCGGAAGTCTGGATGTCGAGTCCGGCGATCGCGCGCAGCAACGTCGTCTTGCCGCAGCCGGACGGACCGAGAAAGCAGACGAATTCCCCCGGATAGATCTCGAGGGAAATGTCCTTCAGCGCCTGGAACGAACCGAAGCGCTTCGTCAGCCGCTCGATTCGCAGGTAAGGGGCACCTTTCGCCGGGACGGTCTTCTTTTCAGGCATGGCAACGCACGCGGTGCACCGCCTTCGCCGACGGCGAAGGCTGGCGCCGCATCCTGTCGACGAGTTCCCGCGTCCTCGCCGGGGGCGAGGGCGCGGGCGTATTCCGCTTACGATTGGTGTAGCGACGTCGCGGTCACTTCGGCGCGGACTTGGAGTCGTAGCGCTTGGTCCACTCGGCGAGGATCTTCGCGCGCTCCTGGCCCATCTTGGCGAGGTCGATCTTGACCATCGCCGCGTCGGCGGAGGGCGGATAGTTCGGCGGCGCCGGATTCAGTCCCGGGATAGCCGACGATCGCGTAGTACTTGCCGTAGAGCTCGTAGGCGCCCTTGCTGACGGCGAAATCAGCGAGCTTCTGCGCTGCCGCGAGGTTCTTGGTTCCCTTCAGGATCGCCGTTGCTTCCATGTCCCACGGCGCGCCTTCCTTGGCCAGGATGACGTCGATCGGCGCGCCGCCGGTCTTCTCCTTGGCGCCGCGCATGTCGAAGCCGATGCCGATCACGCGCTCGCCCTTCGCCGCCTGCACGCAGGGCGCCGAGCCCGAGTGCGTGTACACGGCGATGTTCTGGTGCAGCTTGTCCATGAACTCCCAGGCCGCCTTTTCGCCCATGATCTGGATCCACGCGTAGACCGCCTGGTAGCCCGTCCCCGACGACGCGGGGTTGGGCATCACGATCGAGTCCTTGTAAACCGGATTGGCGAGATCGGCCCAGGCCGCGGGCTTCGGCAGGTTCTTCTTGCCGCCCTCGACGGTGTTGTAGCACATGACCGCGAGCCACGCGTCCAGCCCGGTCCAGGTCATTGGGTTCTTGCTGCTGCGGAACGCCGGCTTCAGCTGATCCGCGCCCTTCGGCGTGTAGCCCTCGAGCAGGCCCATCGAATCGAACAGCGCGACGCTCGATGCGCCCAGACCCCAGATGATGTCGGCGCGCGGATTGTCCTTTTCCGCGAGGACGCGCGCCGTGATCACGCCGGTCGAGTCGCGGACCCATGCGATCTCCACGTCGGGATTCGCGGCCTCGAACGCCTGCTTGTACGGGCCGAGCTGGTCGTTCTCCAGCGCGGTATAGACCGTGATCTTCGTCTTCTGCGCGAGCGCCGGGCCGGCGACCAACGCGGACACGGCGAGCGCCGCCGCGCCGATGATCAGGCTGCGGATCGTGAATTTGAACATTGCGTGACCTCCTCAGGTAGTGAACGCGACGGGCGCCGTACCGACCGCTAGTGCCCGGACCCGCGTTTCCCCGCCCGCCATTCCACCCGAAACGGATGGCGCAGTAAAGCGAATTGATGCGACCGCTGTCAATCGGCGACTGTTGTCGACCGTTGTCAATCGCGCGTTCCGACCGCAGCGTGTGGGAGGGTCGGTGCCGCCCGGGCCTGGCGCCCATGCTGCGGTGCGGAACGCGGGCGCTCGCGTGCGTGTCCGGTGTCGCGGACGCTGTCAGCGGTCGGCACCGATGCGGCGCGGAAGGCCGGCAGGGCGCTACGCCCGCGCGGCGCGCCGCCGCGCGCGGCCCGCCGGCCGGTGCCGCCGGCGCCCGCCGGCGTCGGTCTCCGGCAGCGCGACGCACGTCGCGCAGCCGCGGGTACGGCGCCGTCAGATGCGGGATCGCCATCGCCTCGACGAAGAATTCCTGGAAGCGCGGTTCGATCGCGGTCTCGATCTTCTCGACCCGCCGCACGAGCTCCTCGATCACCGGGCGCGCGCGACGGTCGAGCAGCGCGATCCGCGCGCCGGTGCCCGCGGCGTTGCCGGCGGAGCTGACGCATTCGAGCGCGCAGTCGGGAATCATGCCGAGCACCATCGCGTACTTGACGTCGATATGGCTGCCGAAGGCGCCGGCGAGCCGGATGCGGTCGACGCGTTCGACCTGCATCCGCTCCATCAGCAGCCGCACGCCGGCATAGAGCGCGGCCTTGGCGAGCTGGATCGCGCGGACGTCGTTCTGGGTGATCGAGAGCGCCGCGCGGCCGTCGGCACCGCCGTGGAGATCGTAGGCGAACGTCCGCCCGTCCGGCGCGGATGCGCGCATTGCGCGACGCGAGGCTGCCGTCGATCGTTCCGTCGTGGCGGATCACGCCGGCGAGGTACAGCTCGGCGATCACCTCGATGATGCCCGAGCCGCAGATGCCGGTGACGCCGGTCGCGGCGGTGGCCGCGGCGAATCCGGGTTCGTCCGACCACAGGTCGCAGCCGATGACCTTGACGCGCGGCTCCAGCGTCCGGCGATCGATCCGCACGCGCTCGATGGCGCCCGGGGCCGCCCGCTGCCCGCCAGCTGATCTGCGCGCCCTCGAATGCGGGACCCGTCGGGCTCGAGCACGCGAGCAGCCGCCGGTTGACTGCCGAGGACGATTTCGGCATTGGTGCCGACGTCGACCAGCAGCGTCACCTCTTCGGACAGGTCGGGGCGTTCGGCCAGCACCACGCCGGCGGCGTCGGCGCCAACGTGACCGGCGATGCACGGCAGCACGTAGATGCGCGCATTGCGGTGGATCGCGAGGTCGATCTCCGTCGCCCACAGCGTCAGCGACGCGTCGGTCGAGAGCGCGAACGGCGCGCCACCCAGCTCCACCGGACTGATGCCCAGCAGCAGATGGTGCATGATCGGGTTGCCGACGAAGGTCGCTTCGAGGATCTCCTCGCGCTCGATTCCGACCGTGCGGGCGACCTCGGCGACGAGATCGTTGATCGCTGCGCGCACCGTGTCGGTCAATTCGCGTCGCCGCCGGGATGCATCATCACGTAGGAGACGCGGCTCATCAGATCCTCGCCGAAGCGGATCTGCGGGTTCATCGCGCCGGCCGCGGCGACGACCTCGCCGCTCGACAGATCGCACAGATGCACGGCGATCGTCGTCGAGCCGACGTCGACCGCGATGCCGTAGACGCGCTCGCGAAAGCCCGGCCACACGGCGATGATCTGGCTTGCCGCCGTGCACGGCGACGGTCACTTTCCATCCGCCTTGCCGCAGCGCCGGCTGCAGCTGCTGCAGAACGCGCACGTCGCAGGCGAGACCCGTCAGCCGCCACTCGAACTCGAGCGCATCCTCGAGGCGGCGCAGGTCGCCGGACGGATCGTGCATGTCGGGCGGCTGCACTTCGACGTAATGCAGGCGCACCACCGGGTCGAGCTCGATGTCGCGGGCTTCCGCGAACTTGCGCACGACCTGGCGATGGACCTGGCTCTCCGGCGGCACGTCGATGACGACGTCGCCGAGAATCTGGCGTCGAGCAGGACAGGCGGCGGCCCGGCGGCGAGCGGATGCGCTGCGGTCGAACTCTCGCTCGACGGCGCCGAACGGCGACAGGTGCGCCGCGCGCGAGGTCACGCCGTGCTTCGCGAACTCACCCTCCGTCAGCACGACCTGGCAGCGCCCGCACAACCCGCGCCCGCCGCAGACCGAATCGATGTCGACGCCCAGCGCGCGCGCGGCCTGGAGCAACGGCGTGCCGAGCGGAAAGCGCCCCCGCCGGCCGGAGGGCGTGAAGACGACGAGTGCGTCGGTCGGGTTCAATCGACGACCCCCACGCTTGCGGCCGCATTGGTCAACTCGGCCGCTGCGCTGCCCCCCAAGGGGGTGCAGTTCGCGCCTTGGGACGGCCCTGCGGCGCTCACCGTTGCCCTTGCGTGGATCGCCGCCGGCCGCCTTCGCGTCGTCCGCGCGCTGCCTCACCGTCCGCGCCGGCGGCCGGCGTCTCGCGGAACCGGCGGATCCAGCGCATGCAATCGGGGTCGTGACCCAGCATCACGTCGGCGGCCATGCACGCGCGGACGATCTCGTCGTGCAGCGGATTGGTGATCGCGGACGTCATCCCGGCGCCGATCGCCATCGTCAGGAACGCCGTATTGATGCCGTCGCGCTGGGGCAGGCCGAAGCTCACGTTCGACGCGCCGCAGGTCGTGTTGACCCTGAGCTCGGTCCGCAGCCGGTGCACGAGCCGCATGACCTGCACGGCCGCCTGATTCACCGCGCCGATCGGCATGACCAGCGGATCGACGACGATGTCGGCGGCCGGGATGCCGTGATCGGCGGCGCGCTCGACGATCTTCTTCGCGACGGCGAAGCGGACATCGGGATCCTGCGAGATGCCGGTCTCGTCGTTGGAAATGGCGACCACGGCGGCGCCGTACTTCTTCACCAGCGGCAGGACTGCTTCCAGCCGGTCCTCCTCGCCGGTCACCGAATTGACGAGCGCCTTGCCCTCGTAGACGGCCAGTCCGGCCTCCAGCGCGGCGACGATCGACGAGTCGATCGACAGTGGCACGTCGGTGATCGACTGCACGAGCCGGACGGCGCGGGCGAGGATCGCCGGCTCGTCGGCGAGCGGAATGCCGGCGTTGACGTCCAGCATGTGCGCGCCCGCGGCGACCTGCGCGCGCGCGTCCGCCTCGACGCGGGAAAAGTCACCTGCCGCCATTTCCGCGGCGAGGATCTTGCGCCCCGTCGGGTTGATGCGCTCGCCGATGATCACGAACGGCCGCTCGAAGCCGATGACGACCTCCTTCGTGGCGGAAGAGACGACGGTGTCGGTCATGACGCGGCCTCGGCAGGTTGGATACTCGGTGTTCGCTCGGGGCGCCAGGGGGTGCGGCCACCGAGCACACCGGAGCGCTCGATCACCTCGGCGACCGACTCCTCCTGGCGATACGCCATCACGTGAATGCCGCGCACGCCGCGGATCTCGCGGATCTGCTGGATCAACTCCACGCAAAGCCTGCGGCCTTCCGCGGCCTGGTCGTCGGCGCCGGCGATACGCCGGATGATGGCATCCGGAATGTGGACGCCCGGCACGTGGCTGCGCATCCATTCCGCCGCCTTGGCCGAGCGCAGCGGGCCGACGCCGACCAGGATGAAGACACGCTCGAGCAGTCCCAGGTCCTCGACCTGCCGCATGAATTCCGCGAGCCGCGGCACGTCGAAACAATATTGCGTCTGGATGAATTGCGCGCCCGCCGCGACTTTCTTCGCCAGCCGGAACGCACGCCATTGATAGGGGGGAGCGAACGGGTTCTCGGCGGCGCCGAAGAAGACCCGCGGGGCAAAGGTCAGCTTGCGGCCGCTCTGGAACCGGTGCTCGTCGCGCAGCGTGCGGCCGATCGCAAGCAATGTCATGCAGTCGAGGTCGAACACGGGCCGCGCCTGCGGGTGGTCACCCGCCTGCGTGCCGTCGCCGGTGAGACAGAGCATGTTGCACACGCCCATCGCCGCGCCACCCAGGATGTCGCCCTGAATGGCAATGCGGTTGCGGTCGCGACAGGAAATCTGCATCACCGGCGCGTAGCCGACGCGCGTCAGGAGCGCGCACACGGCGAGGCTCGACATGTGGCAGTTGGCGCCGCTTCCGTCCGTCGCATTGATCGCATCGACATAGCCGTCGAACACGCGGGCGCGCCGGTAGACGTCCTCGGGATCGGCGGAGTCGGGTGGATCGAGTTCGGTGGTGACCGCGAAGGCGCCCGCGCGCAGGACGCGCTCCATCCGTCCGGGCGATGTGTGGCCGGGGAGTATCGGCAACGGATAGCCCGGTACCGGCTCGTCGTCGAATTTCATGTCGGGATTCCGCCATGCGCACGCGCCGCCGCGAGCCACGACGAACGTCCCTCGAGCCGCGGATCGGCCGCGAACTGGACGACGTGAATCGCGCTTCGACCGCTGCGCATCCGCTCGCTGCCCGCGACCGCGTCGACCCAGACGCACATCATCGCCGGCAGGACCTCGCAATGCCCGTCGGCGCGCACGCCGCCGCAGGGACCGTTGCGCAGGCGCTTCGGGCAATTCATCGGACAGGACATCCCGGTGGCGCCGAGCACGCACTGGCCGCACATCCGGCAGTCGAAGAGGAATCCCTTGACCGTACGCTCCACGGCCGCGACCGGCCGCTCCAGCCGCTGGTAGCCGATGCGCGCCCACACGGGGTGCAGCGCGGCCAGCGCGCGCTCGAACACCCGATAGCACGTCTCCATCGCCCGCGCGTGCCGCACCGACCAGCGGCGGACGGCGTACATCAGCGTCCCGCGGGAACATCGGGTGCGGCTATCGGCGCGACGCCGTCGGCCACGCCGTGGGCGCGGATCAGCCGCTCGAGATCCGTATCGCTGTAGCGTGCTTCGAGGCGCGCGGCCTCCGCGGCCGCCTCGGCGGCGAGATCGGTGCCGCATTCGCGCGGGTCGCTGCGCTTCCAATCGGCCAGGTAGGCATCCGAACTGCCTCGGCCCGCGCGCATCGCGGCACGGTCGACCGCCTCCTGGAAGCGCGGCGACAGCTGCACCTTGGCGGTATCGCGGCCGTGTTTCACGATCACCTGGGCCGGGATGTCGCGCCAGGAGATCACGATCAGCTTTGCCATGCCGGCGAACTCGTGGCAATGCGCCGCAGGCTGCGCTCGAGGTCGCCGTAGCCGGTGCTGTGCTGTTCGAACGCGAGCCCGAGACGCGACGCGGCGGCGCGCGCAACGGCGACGCGCTCAGCGGATGGCGATTGCGCGAGATAGACCAGCCGCCGGTAATTGCCGAAGTACTGGGTGGCCAGTTCCGGATGCCGGTCCAACCCGAGGCCGCGAATTACCAGCCGATCGAAATGGCGCAGCAGAAAGTCCGTCACGTAGAACGTCCCCGGCTCCTTCTCGGATAACGCGGCGAATTGTCGGGCCGCCCGCGAAGAATTCGTAGCAGTGCGCGCCGGGAATGCGCTCCACGTTTTCCTGCGCCAGCATTGCATCGAGCGCGCCGCCGGTGCCGCAATCGCCATAGGCGACGAAGATCGTCGCATACTGCGCGCGCTGGGCGCGAATGCGGTTGCGGACCTCCGCGGTGATCCGCTGCGGCGTGTTGTGAAGGTCTGCCGGCAGACATTGCACGTCGAGGTGCGACCAGCCGTTCGCATCGCGCAGCGCGACGATCTCGTGGGCGAGCGCGCCGCAGGCGATCACGAGTGCCGGTGCCCGGGCGCTCATCGGAGTGTCGTGGTCGAGCCCGCGGCGCGGGCCGCGCGGCGCGTCGCGATCAGCGCCTTGGCCGTTTCCACCGCGATCGCCGCGTCGCGGCAGTACGCGTCCGCGCCGACCGCCTTGCCGAAGGCCTCGTTCAGCGGAGCGCCACCGACGAGCACGATGTAGTCGTCGCGGATGCCCTGTTCCTTCATCGTGTCGATCACGACCTTCATGTAGGGCATCGTGGTCGTGAGCAGCGCCGACATGCCGAGGATGTCGGGCTTGTGCTTCGCGAGCGCTTCCAGGTATTTCTCGACCGGGTTGTTGATGCCGAGGTCGATCACCTCGAAGCCGGCGCCTTCCATCATCATCGCCACGAGGTTCTTGCCGATGTCGTGGATGTCGCCCTTGACCGTGCCGATCACCATCTTGCCGATCGGCTCGGCACCCGACTCGGCGAGCAGCGGCCGCAGGATCGCCATCCCGCCCTTCATCGCGTTGGCGGCCAGCAGCACCTCCGGCACGAACAGGATCCCGTCGCGGAAGTCGATCCCGACGATGCGCATGCCCTCGACCAGCGCGTCGTTCAGCACGCGCTCGGCACTCCAGCCGCGGCCGAGGAGGATGCGCGTTGCCTCCTCGACCTCATCCTTGAGGCCGTTGTAGAGGTCGTCGTGCACCTGCTCGGTGAGCTCCTCGTCGTTGAGGCTGTCGAGATCGAGATCGTCGGTTGCAGCGTCGGACATGCGGGCACCCTGGTCGTCAGTATGGGAATGGTAGGGGAAGCGGCCCCGGTTGCGCTGATGGCGTAGCGACCCGCGGTTGTCGCCAAACGACACGATCCGTCAGGGGACGGACGTCCGCCCGCCGGCCGATGCAGCGGCGGCGCCTGCTTGGCCGTGACGGCACGAGGGCCGCGATGCCGGCGCGCGGCGCGAGCCGGGCCACGCTCCGGTACACCCGGTGCCAGCGTCGAACCCGTCAGTACCGGGATTTCATGAATTCGATTCCCGGCTGCAGCAGATGCCGCCATGCAGTCTCGATTTCCGGGTCGAACATCGGGTCGAATTCACTGACGGCCTGCACCAGCCGGTCGAGCCACACGTCATAGAGCTCCGGCTTTATGTCCAGCTCCGCTCGGCTGTGGAGCCTGGCAATGCGCTCCAGATGCGCGGTTCGTTCGGTCCCGCCGCTGGCCAGCATCATGATGTACAGCGATGTCCGGAGCATTCTTGCCTGTTGGCGCATGTCGGTGTGCTCGAATTTCCTTGCCACGGTGTCGGACGAGGCGAGGAAGAGCGCATAGAAGCGGCGCAGGAAATCGGGATTGCAGGTGCACCGCTCGATGCTGTCATTGAACAGCTCGACGTCCCTCTCGTGCATTAAACGCCCCCGATCATCTCTTAGTCCGGCGTTAGCAGAACGCGGCAACCACAGGCTGGACGGGCTTCGGGTCACGACTTCAAGGACGTGATCCTGAACGTCTGCACCGGCAGCGCAATGCCCTTCAGCGTGAGTTCGCCGATCGGCTCGGCCTCCACCATGTCTTCGATGCGGCTCAACGTCTTCTGATTGATCAGGATTTGTCCACCCTTGGCCTCGCCGCACAGCCGCGAAGCGAGGTTGGCCACGCTGCCGATGCAGGTGTACTCCCAGCGGCCCTCGAAGCCGATCGCGCCGAGCGTCGCGTAGCCTTGTGCAATGCCGATGCCGAGATCGAGCGCGTAGCCGCGCTTCTTCCAGCTCGTGCGCAGCGGCACGAACGACTCCTGCATCTTGAGTGCCATGGTCACGGCGTTTGCCAGCGGGTCGTCGAGCTTGATCGGGTCGTTGAACAGCACCATCAGGCCATCGCCGGCGAAGTGCGAGAGCGTACCTTCGCTGCTGATGATCAGCGGCCCCATCACGCGGTGATACTCGCCGAGCACACCCATCACTTCCTCGGGCTCCGAGCTGTCGGTGAAGGCGGTGAAGCGGCGCAGGTCGGTGAAGACGACCACGACTTCGCGGCGGTGCGTCTTCATCAGGTCTTCGCCGCCGCCGCTGACGATCAGCTCCGCGATCTGCGGCGAGAAGAAGCCCTTCAGCCGACCCAGCCGATCGAGCTGCGCCACCTGCTCCTGCACACGCTCTTCGAGTTTCCGGTTCCAGTCGCGCACTTCGTCGCGGAGCGCCTTCTTCTCGAGGCTCGCACCCACCCGCGCGCGCAGCAGCGTCGCATCGAAGGGCTTGGGCAGGTAGTCCTCGGCGCCCAGCTCGATGCAGCGCACCACGCTCTCCTGGTCGCCGACCGCCGAGATCATGATCACCGGCAGATGCCGGAGCTCGGCGTCGGCCTTCAGTTGCTCGAGTACCTCGTACCCGGTCATCTCGGGCATCTGGATGTCGAGCAGCATCAGGTCGAATTTCTTCGACCGCAGCAGTTGCATTGCCTGCCGGCCATCGTTCGCCGTCGTGAGGTTCGTATAGCCCTCGCGCGTCAACCGGCGCGTGAGCGTGTAGCGGTTGTCCTCGTTGTCGTCGACCACGAGCAGCGCAGCATCGGCAGGCGTCATTGGACGGCCCCCACGCTTGCGGCCTCATTGGTCAATTCGGCCGCGGCGCTGCCCCCCGAGGGGGCGCAATTCGCGTCTTGGGACGGCCCGGCGACGCTCATGCCATGCCCCCGGGCGCGAGCGCCTGGATCTTGCCGAGCAGGCGCGGCAGCTCCACCGGCTTCGTGTCAAAGTCGTCGCAGCCGGCCGCCAGCGCTTTCTCCTTGTCGCCGGTCATCGCGTTGGCCGTCAGCGCGATCACCGGAATGTGTTTCGTTTCCGGCGCGGCCTTGATCTGGCGCGTCGCCTCCGAACCGTCGAGCACCGGCAGGCCCATGTCCATCAGGATCAGCTCGGGCTGCTCGGCCGCCGCCATCGCCACGCCCTGTGCGCCATCGCGTGCGATCAGCACGTCGTAACCGGCGCGCTTCAACCGCCGCTCCAGCATGTAGATGTTGTCTTCGTTGTCCTCGACGTACAGGATCTTCACGCTACTCCCCCCACGACCTTCTTGCCCCGGCCGCGCTCGATCGACCCGGGAAGAAGCCGGCCGATCTCCCGAAGCAGATCGTCCAGCTCGGCGGCACCTTTCTGCAGCACGCGTGCCACATCGCCATTGAGGCGGCTGCGCTCCTCTGCGGTCAGGTCCTTGGCGGTCACTACCAGCACGGGGATGTCCCGCCACTCCGCATGGCTGCGCATCTCGACCAGGAACTCGAAGCCGTCCATCTCGGGCATCATCAGATCGAGCATGATGATATCGGGCTTCACCTCGGTGAGCCGCGCCAGCGCCACCCGGCCGTTCTCGGCCTCGCCGACCTGCCAGCCATCCTGCTCGAGGGCCTGCCGCATTGCGCGCCGCATCAGGTCATCGTCATCGACCAGGAGCACCTGGCGGCCAACCGCACCGCAGACGTTGCGCAGCACCCCGGACAGCTTGGCGCGATCGACCGGTTTGACCATGTAATCGGTGGCCCCCAGGGCATAGCCGCGCTTCTTGTCATCCACGATGGACAGGAGAATGACCGGAATGTCCGCGAGCTCCGGATTGCCCTTGATCGCGGCGAGCACCGTCCATCCGTCGAGGTCCGGCATCATCACGTCGAGCGTGATCGCGGCGGGGTGCAGTTCGTGCGCGAGGCGCAGCGCCTCGTGTCCGCCACTGGCGGTCACGACCGCAAAGCCCTCACGCGTGAGATGGCGCTCGATGACCTCGCGCACCGTCTGATCGTCGTCCACCACGAGGACGGTCGCGCGCACCGGAGCCTGCCGCACCGGGCCTGGGCGGCCACGGCTTCCCTGACCGCCGCGGCGTGGGGCACGGCTCCGACTTCGGCTGGCAGGCGGATGGTGAAGGTCGAGCCGCGGCCGGGCTCGCTTGCCACGGTGATGTCGCCGCCCATCATCTGGCAGAAGCGTCGGCTGATGGCGAGCCCGAGCCCGGTGCCGCCGTACTTGCGGGTGGTCGAGGCGTCAGCCTGAACGAAGTCCTGGAAGAGCTTCCCCATCTGCTCGGGGGTGAGCCCGATGCCGGTGTCGCTCACCGCCAGGGTCACCCATTCGCGACCCACCTCGACGCCGCGCCGGGCGCTGAGCGTCACCGTGCCCTTCTCGGTGAACTTGTTGGCGTTGCTCGCGAGGTTGAGCAACGCCTGCCGGATGCGCGTCTGGTCGGCGCGCATCGTGCCGAGATCCGCCGCACAATCGACCACCACCTTGTTGCCGTTCTTCGCCGCCATCGTGCCGATCGTCTGCACCACGTCCTCGACCAACGGCGCGATCGCAAAGGACTCGATGTGGATGTCCATCTTGCCGGCCTCGATCTTGGACAGATCGAGGATGTCGTTGATCAGCGCCAGCAGATGCTTGGCGGCGCGCAGCACGCGCTCGAGCGGCTCGAGCTCGTCTTCGCGCTTCAGATCGACCGCGTCCTCGTGCAGCATCTCGGTCACGCCGATGATCGCGTTGAGCGGCGTGCGCAACTCGTGCGACATGTTGGCGAGAAACTGCGACTTCAGCTGGCTCGCGACTTCCAGTTGCTGACCCTTCTCGGCGATCTCGCGGAACAGGCGCGCGTTCTGGATTGCCAGCACCGACTGGCCAGCCAGAGTCTGCAGCAATGTGACCACCGCCGGCGAAAACTCGCCTGCGACCTTGCGCCGGATCACCAGCCCGCCGATCACCCGCTCGTTCGCGCAACAGCGGCACCGCCAGCACGGCGCGTGCGCCTTCCCGCAGCAGCAGATCGCGCACGGGACCTTCGGTCATCAGCTGGACATCCGGCATCTGGTAGGGAGCACGCTGCTCGGCGCACTTGCCCAACGACGTTTCCCCGATCCGGACCCGCGAATCGCGCAGGCCCGCGACCATGGCCTCGCTCATGCCATGACTTGCCCGCGGCACGAAGACTCCCTCACCCTCGTCGAACTCGTAGATCGTGCCGCCCGCGTCGGCCTCCGACAGCTCGACGGCATGGGTGATGATGGTCATCAGCACGGTATCGAGATCGAGACGTCGAACTGACTGCCTGGCCGACCTCGCCCGAGCGCGCGCATTTCCTCGACCGAACGCGTAAGCGCTTCGGTGCGCGCCTCCACCTCCTTGAACAGCCGCACGTTCTCGACCGCGATCACCGCCTGGTCGGCGAAGGTCTTGAGCAGCTCGACCTGGGCGTCGGCGAAGTACCCAGGGGTCGCGCGAGCCACGAAGATCGTGCCCAGGGCGTGCCCCTCGCGGACCATCGGCACCGCGAGGGCCCCACGGTAGCGAGCCGCGCGTGCCGCCTGCTTCGCCGCATAGGTCGGGTCGGCGAGCACGTCCGCGATGTGCACGACAGTACCGGTGCGGATCGTGCGCCCGGTGACAGTCTCGGTTTCCGGCGTCTGCGGGAACGCGCGCCGCACCTCCGCCCGACCCTCCTCATCCATGCCGTGAAGCGCCACCAGCTGGATCAGCTCGCCGTCGAACATCGAGACGATGCTGACATCGGCCGCGCACAGCTTTTCCGCCAGCTTGCTGATGGTGTCGAAGACGGGCTGCGTGTCGGTCGGCGAGTCGCTGATGACCTTCAGCACCTCGGCAGTCGCCGTCTGCTTTTCAAGCGACTGGGTGAGATCGGCAGTGCGCGCCTCGAGCTCGCGGAAAACGCGGACGTTCTCGATGGCGATCACCGCCTGATCGGCGAAGGTATGAAGAAGTTCGATGTGCTTGCCGGGGAACTCGCCCACCTGTGCGCGCGACACGGCGATCCCGCCGATGGGTCGGCCATCGCGCAACAGGGGCACGGCGAGGATCGAGCGGTACGTCACCGCGCGTGCCACGTTCGCGGCGCCATACTCGGGATCGGCCTCGATATCGGGAATCTGGGAATAGGTAAGGTCCTGGATGGCGCGGCCGATCGCCGTCTTGCGACTCGGCGGCAAGGGAAAGTTTCGTTCATACGCGACCGCGCCCTCGGGGCTCAGGCCGTGGTGGGCCACGAGATGGATGAGCTCGCCGTCGAATCGGAAGACCGCGCAGAACTGGCTGCCGCACAGTTGCAGCGCGCGCCGCGCGATCATGTCGAACACCGGTTGCGTGTCGTTCGGGGAACTCGAAATCACCCGCAAGACCTCGCTCGCGGCGGTCTGCTGCGCGAGCGACTCGGTAAGTTCGGCAGTCCGCTCCTCGACCTTCTGCTCCAGGGTGTTCTGCGAATCCTGCAGCCGTGCAGTCGTATGGTTGAACTCCTCGGCAAGTGCCTGGAGCTCGTCGCCGGTACGCACATCGATGCGGTGATCGAGCTCGCCCTTGCCGACGCGCGCCGCGCCTTCCTGCAACCGGTGTACCGGTGCGACCATCCTGCGGGCCAGGGCGACGCTCGCGAGCGTCGCCAGCAGAAGACCCAACGCCAGCACGACGATGCTGCGCACAGTGGCCGCACGCAGCGGGGCGAAGGTGTCCTCGACCGGACGTTCGACGAACACGAGCCAGCCCAGCGCCGGAATCGGCGCGTGCACGGTGAGCGTCCGGCCGCCCTGCACGCCCTCGGCGATCGTGTACATCTCATCATCCTGTGCAGCGCCGGTGCGTGGTGCCCGAGCCGCCTTCACCTGCGGCGCATTCGAAAGGTCGCGCTTGGCCAACACGAGCTGCAGATCGGGATGGGCGATGAGCTGATCGTTCGAATCCACCACGTACGCACTGCCGACGCGCCCGGCGCTGATGCGCGCGACGACGTCCCAGATCGCCCGGATCTTGACTTCGGCCGCCGTCACCTCGGCGGCCGTCTCGTCAGGTGCGACGGCCATCGTGATGAACGGCTCGGACTCGTTCCTGAGGTAAGCCGGGCTGATATAGGTCTTTTTCGATTTCGCCTCGACGAACTCGGGCGAATCCGAAAAGTCCTTACCGCTTCCCACCGCGTCGAGCCCCAGGCGCGACGTGCGCAGCACCTCCTTGCCGGCGAGATCCAGATGGCGGACATCGGTGATCGCCGGGACGTTGCGCAACAGGCGCAGGAAGTCGATCTCGCGCTGTTCGGCGAGAGCGGCGGCGCGCGATTGCCCTCCCGCCCGATTGCCGGTTCCGGTGGTGCCCAGCGCGGACACGTCGATGGCGCCCTGCATCGTGCCGCGTAGATCCTGGACGATCTGTCCCAGGTACCGCTCGATTTCGCGCGCCGCGGCCAGTGCCTTCGTCCGCTCGAGCTGGACGATCGACTGCTTGGTCTCCTGGTAGGAGAAGTAGAGCTCGACGGCACTGCTCACCGAAAGCACGCCTCCCACCAGTATCAGCAGGAAGACCAGATACTTGCGGAAGAGACCGCCCGGCTTCGTCCGCTTCATCGCTGGATCACGTCGGCGCGGAACAGGATCTTGCGTGGGACGTCGAGCGTGAACAGTCGCGCCGTCTCCAGATTGACTGCGAGCGCGAGGTCGTCGGCGGACTCGATCGGAAGGTCCTGCGGGCGCGCCCCCTGCAGGATCCTCGCCACGATGCCGGCGGCCTGGACGCCTTGCGCGTACAGGTCGGGCCCATACGAGACGAGCCCGCCGCGGGCCACCCAATGCGCGGTCGCGAAGACCGCCGGGACGCGCGACTTGAGGGACTTGTCCAGGACCGCAGCCGTGATGTCCAGCGCATCCAATTCCGGTGACAGGAGCCCGTCGCCCGGCCGCAACTCGAGCAGCGTGCGCCGCAATTGATCGGTGCTCTCGACCGCCCGGGGGAGCAGCTCGACCTTGAGTTGGCGCGCCGCCAGATCGGCGGCACCGACCGCAGCCACATCGGTGGGATCGCCCGCACGGTAGATGTACCAGAGGCGGCGCAGCTTCGGCATCAGCGTGCGGAGGAGCTCGATACGCTTCGCGACGATCTGTGTCGCCCCGCCGGCAATGCCCGTCATGTTGCCGCCCGGCCGAGCCAGATCGGCGACGACGCCGGCCGCGACCGGATTGCCGACGAGCGTGAAAACGATCGGGATTTGCTGGGTGGCGTCCTTGGCGGCGAGCGCGGCCGCTTCGTTGTTCGTGAAGATCAGGTCGACCTTCGCCTTGATCAGGGCCCGCGCTTCGCCCGGGAGCGCATCGCTCTTGCCTTCGGTGAAATGCAATTCGAAGGTCACATCGCGGCCTTCGGCCAGGCCCAGGGCGCGCAGGCCCGCCTTCAGGCCCTCGACGGTCGGATGATTGGCGGCAAAGGCCTCGTTGAGGACCCCGATGCGATAGGGGCGAGCCGGCTCTGCCTGCGCGGGCGAGCCCGCCAGCGTCGCCGCCGCGGCCAGCACGGCCGTGGCACGGAGCACGGCATGCGCTCGCCAGGGCCCGGCAGCGTTCACCGCGGATCCGCTATTTTCCGGACAGCGCAAACGACTCGAACGACAGCTCCGCGATGCTGAACCATTCGTACTGCTGCTCGCGGAACTTCTTCCAGGGCTCGTAGAGCTTCTTGAACGCGGGGTTCTTCGCGGCCTCCGCCTCGTAGAGCTCGAAGGCGGCCTTGTTGGCGGCACGCAGGAGGTCGCGCGGGAACGGATGCAACTTGACGCCGTTCGCGATCAGGCGCTTGAGCGCGATCGGGTTCTTGGCGTCGTATTGCGCCTGCATCTTGACATGCGCCTCGACGGCGGCGGATTCGACCGCCTCCTGGTACGGCTTGGGCAGCTTGTCCCATGCCGCGGCGTTGATCATGACGCAGAGCTCGGTGCCGCCTTCCCAGAAGGCAGGGTAGTAGTAGTGCTTGGCGATCTTGTAGAGACCGAGCTTCTCGTCGTCGTACGGACCCACCCACTCGGCCGCATCGATGACGCCGCGCTCGAGTGCTGCGTAGATTTCGCTTCCCGGCAGCGCCTGCGGCACCGCACCCAGGCGCCCCATGACCTCGCCGCCAATCCCCGGGATGCGCATCTTCAGTCCCTTCAGGTCGGCAACGGTCTTGATCTCCTTCTTGAACCAGCCCCCCATCTGCGTGCCGGTGTTGCCGGCAGGGAAGTGGATCATTCCGTATTCCCTGTAGAGCTCCCGGAGCAACTCCATGCCTCCACCGGCGAATTCCCACGCCGATTGCTGACGTGACGTGAGACCGAAGGGAATCGCGCAGCCGAAGGCAAACGCCCGGTTCTTGCCGACGTAGTAGTAGGAGGCGGTATGCCCGCACTCGACGGTACCTTGCTGCACCGCGTCGAGGACCTGCAGCGGCGGCACGATCTGGCCGGCCGCGTACGGGGTGATCTCGAACTTGCCTTCGGTCAGCTTGCCGACGCGCTCGCAGAAGAATGCTCCTGCGCCGTAGATCGTATCGAGAGCTCTTGGGGAAGCTGGAGGCGAGGCGCCACTTGACCTGCGGCGCGGGCTGCGCGATCGCCGGCGCGGCGATGGCGGTGCTCGCAAGCCCTACACCGGCCTGCGTCAGGAATGTACGTCTCTTCATAACCGGCCCCCCTTCTGACGTCGTCGCCATGCCTTCGGTGGATGGCCGTTGCGTAACCCCACTCGCCGATGACCCGGCCATCCGATGCGGTATGGCAAGCGTGTTCGTTACCGCGGATCTGTGCCAGGGCGTCGCGTTGAACGCAGTGACTCCCCCGGCGTCAATCCGCTCCAACTCTTGAACCCTCTTCGGGGATCGTTTGGCGGACGAGACGTCAGACATGAAACACACAATGCACGATAGCGTCAAGGACAATCCGCTTGACCGGTACCGTCGAACTCGAAATACTCGGATCAGACAAAATGCTGGTCGCCGCCAGCGCAGGGTCGCGCGACGGCGGCGGAATCCGGAATTGGCAATTCGAACTTAATGACCATCGGCCCACGTCAAATGCATCCGGCCCGGAACGAGCCTTGCCCCTGCGGAAGCGGCAGGCGATACAAGCATTGCTGCGGAGCGGTGATCCCGATATCCGCTGCGGCGGCGGGCTCCGCGCTGTCGGGCGCTCCTTCCGTTTCCGGCGTTGCGGTCGCGTCGTCGAAGGCGACCCGCGCGGCCAACGCCTTCCTGCCCGACCCGGCGCGCAGCTGCGGCCCCTGCGGTGCCTGCTGCGAGGGATGGCTCACCGCGACCGTCCTCGGTCAGGAGATCAAGGAAGGTGCGCCGTGCAAGTACCGCGGAGCAGGCGGCTGCGGGGTCTACGAGGAGCGCCCTGCGGACCCGTGTCGCGGGTTCTATTGCGCGTGGCGCCTGTGCGGGAATCCATTTCCCGAGTCATACCGCCCGGACCGGCTCGGAGTGATCATCCTGGCGAAACCCTGGCGTGGCCGGCTCGCGTACTACCTGGTTCCGGCGGGGCGCGAGCTCGATCAAGCGCTGCTCGAGTGGATGCGCGAGTACAGCACTGCGACCGGAACACCGTTCCTGTTCAAGTTCAAGGGACGCAACCGCGGCTACGGCTCGCCCGAGTTCCAGCAGGATCTCATCGACAAGGCCACGCGCGGCGAACCGCTGTTGCCGGGGTTGAACCCCGGTGTCGGCGGGCCCTGCAAACTGGTCTCGCTCAGCGACGACGCGGAAGCAGTCCGGGACCCCCGCGTCGACGAACCTTCGTAGCGGTTTGCCGGAGGGCGTCCGCCATGCAGCGCAACGTCATGACATGACCCCCCGGGTCAACTCCCTCTGCCACGCTGTCGCGAATGTTTACACCAGGCGCATCCGATCCGCGAATTGGCCTCGGACACGCCGCCTCGGTGACTGTTTTGACAGGACATTTCATGGCTGGCCCGAGATATGCATAAAGGAGCCCGCCATGGGCAAACCCGAGCCGCACAACCAGGATGTCGGCGGCGATCCCGCGCCGACCTTCGCGACCGACACCGAAATCGAGATTGCGGAGAAGTTGCGACGTCAACTCGAGGAGCGATACCTCGCGCCGTCCCCGCCATCGCAGGTGCGTTCGACCGAAGGTCATTAGGGCCTGTTCACGCTGTATTACAGGCCCTGACTCATTGACGTTCGAGTTGCCGTTCCGCACTCGGCGGATGCCCGAACAGACTTCGATAGCACTTGGAAAAGTGCGGCGGTGACTGGAAACCGCAGGCGATGGTGATGTCGAGGATCGACATCGGGGTCTGCACCAGCAGCTCGCGCGCCCGCCGCAACCGCAGCTCGAGGTAATAGCGGGTCGGCACCCGGTTGAGGTGCCGCTTGAACAGTCGCTCGATCTGGCGACGCGAAACGCCGACCGCCGCCGCGAGCGCATCGAGCGACATCGGGTGCTCGATGTTGGCCTCCATCAGCGCGGCCGCCTTGATCAGCGTCTCGTGATGGAGGCCGACCTGCGCCTGCAGCGGGATGTGCTGGCGATCGCGGTCGCTGCGGATCCGATCGAGGATGAACTGTTCGGAAATCAGCGGCGCGATCTCGCCCCCCAAGTGGTCCTTGATCATGTTGAGCATCAGGTCGAGCGGCGCCACGCCACCCGAGCAGGTGTAGCGGTCGCGGTCGATCGCGAACAGCGCGTCGGTGAAGTCGATTCGCGGGAATTCCTCGCGCAGCGCGGACATGTTTTCCCAATGAATCGCGGCGCGGTACTTGTCGAGGAGCCCCGCCTTGGCCAGCGCGTAGCCGCCCGTACACAGCGCGCCGAGATCGACGTGACGCTGCGCCAGTCGCCGGAGCGCGGCCAGGAGCTGCGGTGTGACCGCCCGCTGCACGTCGATGCCGCCGCACACGAAGATGACGTTGACGGGACCGACGTCGTCGAGCGCGACGGTAGGCGACAGCGCGAGCCCGTTGCTCGCGGCAATCGGCCGCCCATCGAGCGTGACGATCGACCACTCGTAGACCTCGCGCTGGCAGATCCGGTTGGCCATCCGCAGCGGCTCGACCGCGCTCGTGAGCGCGATCATCGAGTAGCTCGGCAGCGTCAGGAAGCCGAAGCGCCGCTTCGACGATTGTTTGGCAATATCCACCGCGCGCTTTCCTCGAGCCAGTATATGCCAGAAAGCGACGTGCACTGTCGCATCGGCGCCATGCCTTCACCCCGGAAATGGCGCTTGTGTACAGTGCGAAACCGATGACGTCGCAACCTGATTTCGATTACATCATCGTCGGCGCGGGATCGGCCGGGTGCGTGCTCGCCAACCGCCTCACCGAAGCTCCGGATGTCAGGGTGCTGCTGCTCGAGGCCGGCCCGCCCGACCACAGCATCTATATCCACATGCCGTCGGCGTTCGCCTATCCCCTTGCGGGCACGCGCTACAACTGGGCGTACGTGACCGAGCCCGAGCCCGGGATGGACGGACGCCGGATGGCGTGCCCGCGCGGCCGCGTGCTCGGCGGGTCGTCGTCGGTCAACGGCATGGTCTACATTCGCGGCCATGCGCTCGACTATGATCGCTGGGCGGAGGTCCGTGGCCTCGAGCACTGGTCGTATGCGCATTGCCTTCCGTATTTCCGGAAGTCCGAGACGCGCCTCGCCGGCGCCGACGATTACCATGGCGGGGACGGTCCCCTCTACGTCACGACCGGTGTCATGGAGAATCCGCTCTATCGCGCATTCATCGATGCCGGCGTACAGGCGGGCTACGCGCGCACCGACGACATGAACGGCTACCGGCAGGAGGGCGTCGGTCCGATGGACCGGACGACCTACCGCGGCCGCCGGTGGAGCGCGGCGATGGCGTATCTGCGGCCGGCCCGCGCGCGTCCCAATCTCGCGGTCGAGTCGCGGACCCTGGTCACCCGGGTGCTGTTCGAAGGGGCGCGGGCGATCGGCGTCGAGTTCGCGCAACGCGGCCGCGTCGTTGCCGCGCGCGCCCGGCGCGAGGTGATCGTCGCCGGCGGCGCGATCAATTCGCCGCAGATCCTGATGCTGTCCGGCATCGGCCCCGCCGATGCGCTGCGTGCGCAGGGGATCGCGCCCGTCGCCGATGTTCCCGGCGTCGGCGAGAACCTGCAGGACCATATCGAGACCTACGTCCAGCACGCGTGCACGCAGCCGATCACGCTGTATTCGACGCAGAACCTGTTCGCGATGGGCCGGATCGGCGTCGAGTGGCTGCTGTTTCGCAGCGGCCTCGGTGCGACCAACCACTTCGAAGCGGGCGGGTTCATCCGCAGCCGCGCGGGCGTACGCCACCCGGATCTGCAGTACCATTTCCTGCCCATCGCGATCACCTACGACGGCCGCGAAAAAGTGAACCAGCACGGCTTCCAGGCGCACGTCGGGCCGATGCGGCCGACCTCCACAGGGTGGGTGCGCCTGCGCTCGAGCGACCCCCGGCAGCCGCCGCTCATCCAATTCAACTACCTGACGACCGACGGTGACCGCCGCGAATTCCGCGACGGGGTGCGACTGACGCGCGAGATCTTCGCGCAGAAGGCGTTCGACCCGTATCGTGGGCCCGGAGCTCTCGCCCGGGCCCGCGGTCACGACCGATGCCGACATCGACGCCCACCTGCGGCGCAAGGCGGAAAGCGCCTATCATCCGTCGTGCACGTGCAGGATGGGTGCGTACGTCGATCCGCTGGCGGTGGTGGACGGCGAATTGCGTGTGCGCGGCACCGAAGGTCTGCGCGTCGTCGACGCTTCGGTCATGCCGGCGGTGGTGAGCGGCAACCTCAACGCGCCGACGATCATGATCGCCGAGAAGGCGGCCGACCTCATCCTAGGCAAGGCGCCGCTGCCGCCGGCGACGGTGCCGGTGTTCGTCCATCCGGAGTGGCGGACGAAGCAGCGTTGAGTCGCGGCGCGATCGCGTGCGGCGCAGGGACAGTCTATTGAGCGGAGGAACAGGCGATGTCGATCCAGCAGCAGCTCCCGCGTTCTCGGCGCGAACCTTGCCCTCGGTCTTGCGCTCGCCCTCTGCAACGTTCCCGCGCAGGCGGCGAAGGCGACCGAATGCGTGAAAGTCGGCATCTGCTACTGCATCAACGACGAGCTCAAGGCGACGATCGCGGCGAAGGTCGACCGTTTCCGCGCGCTGATCGCCGAGCAGCGCAAGGCAGGCAAGGCCGTGGGCTACCTCAGCCTGCCGCTCACCTCCACCGGCGGCGGCAACTTCGACGTCAACATGGAAGTCGCCGCGAGCGCGAAGGCGGCGATCGAGAAGCGCTACGGTGCTGACTACCTCTGGGTGCTCAATCCGGCGACGCCGGAGGCGGATCTTCCGAAGGGGACGGGGGCCGACTACATGCTGATGTTCGGCATGCTGCTCGAAGGCCCCGACGGCCTCGGCGATTTCGACATCGCATTCTTCGCCGGTCCGCAGGATTTCGCACGCTTCTTCGGCTTCGACGGCAACGCGGACATGGCCAAGCTCGATGCCTATTTCGACCGGCGCGTCCAGACCAATCCGGGCTTCGCGAAGGCGGTGCAGGGCGGACTTACCAAGGAAGCGTTTCGCCGGTATTACGCGCTGCGCGCCTCGGCGTCGGTGAGCCGCGGCGCGCACGACGAATGGAACCATTTACGCCTGATCAACGAGCGCCGCCGGGCGGATGGCAAGCTCGGTACCGGAAACCAGATCCCGATGGTCTTCGACGGTCGGGCGGCGGCCCCGCCGGAGTCCGAGGCGCCGGTGTCCGAAGGCTACGTCGGGAAGTGTCCGCTGTAGCGCCGCGATCAACGCACGCCGGCGGGAACGGCACCCTTGCGGATCGCCGGCACGACGGGCGGCTGTCCGGTCGCCTTCAGAATTTCCTGCCCTTCTGCGGAGAGCAGGAAGGCGACGAATGCGGTCGCCTCGGGCACGTTGCGCGCTGTCCCGGGAACGGTGGCCGCGTTGCGGATCGCCTCGCTCAGATTGACGGTGTCGGGCAGGCGCACGATGTCGATGTCGTTGCGGGCAGCCACGGCCGCGGAAAGGTAGACCATGGCGGCGTTCGCCTTGCCGTCCCTGACCGCATTGACGGCATCGGGCACCGTGACCGGCTTGCCCGGCTCGACCGTGATTGCCCGCTCGGCGATACTCGGCGCGAGATCGGCGTCGCCTTCCGCCGCCGTCGCTCGCTTCAGGACTTCGAGCGTGCGGCCGGTGGCAAGATCTCGCTCGCCGGTGATGCGAACGAAGCGGACCTCCGGTCGTGCGAGATCGCTCACGCGGCGAATGCCGAGCGGGTTGCCCTTCGCGGTGATGATCACCATTTCGTTGGCCGAAAAGACGACATACCACGACGCCGCGATCCTGCCCGATCCGCCCAGAGGTTTGTCCATCAGGTCGTCGTCGATGACCGCGGGCGAGGAGGGCGCGAACACGTCGCAGGCGTCGCCCTTCAGGATCCGCTCGGCGAGCTGCCTGGAAACCCCGGAAGTCAGGTTGATGGTGACCCCGGCGTGCTTCGCCTGGAACGCGCCCTTGAGCTCGCGCATCGGTCCCGCGAGCGAATCAGCATGGAAGACATTGATCTCAATGGCCAGCACCGCGGTGGTCGGCATCATGCAGAGCGCCGACACCTGCATCAGAACCCGGATGCTCCGGGCGGGGTAGTCCTGCCAGCAGTGGCATCGTCGCCTCCCTTCACGCCCGCAATCGCCGATTCTCCGGATCGAGCGGCGACTCGGGCGAGCACCGTCGCGCGCTTGCGCTCGCCGAGAATCTCGATCTCCATTGCCGCGCCGACAGCGGCAAATTCGGGCTTGACGTAGGCGAGCGCGAGGCTCTTGCCGAGGACGTGGCCATAGCATCCCGCAGTGGCGCGCCCGACCAGGGTGTCACCGGCGAACAGCGGCTCGTTGCCCAGCGGGTCGGCGTCGGTGACGCCGTGCACTTCGAGCGTGACGAAGCGATGCGGCACGCCGGCGGCGAGCTGCCGGGCAAGCGCCTTCTTGCCGATGAAGTCGCCCTTCTCCATGCGGACGAAGCGGTCGAGTCCGGCCTCGAAGGGCGTGTAGTCGCGCGTGAGATCGGAGCCCCACATCCGATACGACTTCTCGAGCCGCAGCGACTCCATCGCGCGCATGCCGACCATCCCGATGCCGAACTCCGCTGCCGGCTGCGAACAGCGCGTCGAAGAGGCCGTTCGCATACTCGATCGGGAAGTGCAGCTCCCACCCCAGCTCGCCGACGAAGTTGACGCGCAGCGCGTAGACGTCGACGGCGAGGCCCACCTCGATCACCTGGCCGGTGAGCCACGGAAAATGGTCGTTGTCGAGCGGCGTGTCGGTGAGCCGGGTCAGCACGTCGCGCGACTTCGGTCCGGCGACGACGAACGTGCCGCGGCAGGTCGTGACATTGCGCAACTGCACGGAGCCGTCCTTCGGCAGCATCTTGAACAGGTAGTCGCTGTCGTGGCGCTCGCCGGCGCCGGCGCTCACCAGGTAGAAGCGATTTTCGCCTAACCGGGTGATCGTGAACTCGGAGCGGATGCCGCCCTTCTTCGTCAGCGCATGGCAGAGTGCGATGCGCCCGAGCCTCGATGGCACCTTGTTCGCGACCAGCTTGTCGAGCCAGGCTGCGCTGCGGGGGCCGGTCACCTCGTGCTTGGTGAACGGCGTCAAGTCGATCACGCCGACCGCCTCGCGCATCCGGCGACATTCGTTGCCGACGTGCTCGAAGTAGTTCGTTCGCCGGAAGCTCCACTCATCCTTGCGCGCGACACCCGGCGGCGCGAACCAGTTCGCCCGCTCCCAGCCATAGCGCTGCCCCCAGACGGCGCCCATCTGATCGAGCCTGGCGTAGACGGCGCTGGTTTTCGCCGGCCGCGCGTCGGCGCGTTCCTCGTCCGGGTAGTGGACGGTGAACACGTTGCGATACGTCTCCTCGTTCTTCTTCACCGTGTAGCGCTTGCCGGCGTAGGCGCCGAAGCGGCGCGGGTCCACGCCCAGCATGTCGATGCCGGGGTCCCCCTCGGTGATCCACTCGGCGAGCTGCCAGCCGGCGCCGCCGGCGGCGGTGACGCCGAAGCTGTGACCCTCGTTCAGCCAGACGTTGTCGATGTCCCAGGCCGGGCCGATCAGCGGGCTGCCGTCCGGTGTGTAGCTGATGGGACCGTTGACGATGGTCTTGATGCCGCAGTGCTCGAGGCACGGCACGCGCTTCATCGCCGCCTCGACGTGGGGCAGCAGGCGGTCGAGGTCGCCGTCGAAGAGCTCCTTGCCGAACCATCCGGAACGCCGTCGGCGAAGCGCGCCGGCGCGCCACGCTCGTAGGGCCCGAGGATCCAGCCCATGCGCTCCTCGCGCAGGTAGTACGACGCGTCGGACTCGCGCAGCACCGCGAGCTCGCGGCCGCCGCCTTTGCGGTAGGCGTTGAGCTCGGCCGACTCGTCGTAGACGATGTACTGGTGCTCGACCGGGATGGCCGGCACGTTCAACCCGAACATCCGGCCGGTCTCGCGCGCGTAGTTGCCGGTCGCGCAGACGACGTGCTCGCAGACGATGTCGCCCTGCGTGGTGCGGACCTTCCACTCGCCGGAGGGCGTCCGCTCGACGGAAAGCGCCGCGGTCTGCTCACAGATCTCCGCGCCGCCGGCGCGCGCACCCTTGCGCAGCGCCATCGTGAGGTCGACCGGCGCGATGTGGCCATCGTGCGGGTGGTAGAGCGCGCCGATGATCTTCGGCGTGTCGACGCCGTCGCCGAGATTCACGAGCGGCCACAGCTCCTTGACGCGGGCCGGGCCGATGATCTCGAACGGGACGCCGATCGTGTTCGCGGTGCCGCAGTACTTGTGGTATTCGTCGAGGCGATCGCGCGTGGTCGCGAGGCGCAGATTGCCGGTGACATGAAAGCTCACGTCCTGTCCGGTTTCCTCGGGCAGGCGCTTGTAGAGGTCGACCGAGTACTTGTGCAGCTGGCCGACCGTGTAGCTCATGTTGAAGAGCGGCAGCAGTCCCGCCGCATGCCACGTCGACCCGGCGGTGAGCTCCGTGCGCTCCAGCAGCACCACGTCGGACCACCCCTTCTTCGTCAGGTGGTAGAGGGTGCTGACGCCGACCACGCCGCCACCGATGACCACCACGCGCGCATGCGTTCTCATTGCTCTCGCTCCCTGGTCTGCGGACGTGATCGCCGTTCGCGGCCGGCCCGGCGCCCGGCAGCCCACGTCGCCGCCATTCTACCGATGCGGTAACCTTGCGGTTCGATCGAAAGCCGCCACATGGCCATCAGCGTATTCGACCTGTTCAAGATCGGCATCGGCCCGTCGAGCTCGCACACCGTCGGGCCGATGCGGGCGGCGCTGCGATTCGCGCACGCGCCTCGACGGCGCGAAGCTGCTCGACCGCGTCGACTCGGTCCGGATCGAGCTCTTCGGATCGCTCGGCGCCACCGGCGAGGGCCACGGCAGCGACAAGGCCGTGCTGCTCGGCCTCGAGGGCGAAGCACCGGACCTGATCGACCCGGCGACGATCGCGGGCCGGATGGTGAAAATCCGCGACACGAGGGAGCTCACGATCCTGGGCAGGCGGCGGATCGCGTTCGAGGAGGCCAAGGACCTCGATCTTCCATCGGCGGCGCGCGCTGCCCTGGCACCCGAACGGCATGCGCTTCACCGCCTGCGGCAGCGACGGCCGCGAGCTGGCGAGCAAGGTCTACTACTCGGTCGGTGGCGGCTTCGTCGTGAACGAGGAAGGCGCGGGCGCCGACCGCATCAAGGAGGACGACACGCGGCTTGCCCACCCGTTCAAGACCGGCGACGATATCCTTCGGATCTGCCGCGAGCACCGGTTCGCCGTGAGTCAGCTGATGCTGGAGAACGAGCAGTCGTGGCGCACCGAAGCGAGCATCCGCTCCGGGTTGCTCGCGATCTGGAATGTCATGCAGCGCTGCGTCGAGAGCGGCTGCCGTGCCGCAGGGAGTGCTCCCGGGCGGGATGAAGGTGAAGCGGCGGGCTGCGGATCTGTACAGGAAGCTCGCCGGAGCGCCGGAAGCGGGTTTGCGCGATCCGCTCACCGCGATGGACTGGGTCAACCTGTATGCGCTCGCCGTCAACGAGGAGAATGCGGCGGGCGGGCGCGTGGTGACGGCGCCGACCAACGGCGCGGCCGGCATCGTCCCGGCGGTGCTCCACTACTACCATCGCTTCGTGCCGGGCGCCAACGACGACGGCATCGTCCGCTTCCTGCTGACGGCCGGGGCGATCGGCATTCTCTACACCGAGAACGCATCGATCTCCGGTGCCGAGGTCGGCTGCCAGGGCGAGGTCGGCGTCGCGTGCTCGATGGCCGCCGGCGCGCTGGCCGAAGTGATGGGCGGCACGCCGGAGCAGGTGGAGAACGCCGCCGAAATCGGCATGGAGCACAATCTCGGCCTTACCTGCGATCCGGTCGGCGGCCTCGTCCAGGTGCCGTGCATCGAGCGCAACGCGATGGGCTCGATCAAGGCGATCAACGCGGCGCGGATGGCGCTGCGCGGCGACGGCACGCACTTCGTCTCGCTCGACAAGGTGATCAAGACCATGCGCGAGACGGGCGCCGACATGAAGCTCAAGTACAAGGAAACGGCACGGGGCGGGCTCGCCGTCAACGTGATCGAGTGCTGACGGATGAATCGCTATTCCTTCTGGAGCCTCGTGCGCAACGCGCGGTCCCACCACGAGCAGTGGCCGGAGGCGTGGCGCAGCCCCGAGCCGAAGCGCGAGTACGACGTCGTCATCGTCGGCGGCGGCGGACACGGTCTCGCCACCGCGTACTACCTCGCGCAGGAGCACGGCATCACCAATGTCGCCGTGCTCGAGAAGGGCTGGATCGGCGGCGGCAACACGGGCCGCAACACGACGATCGTCCGCAGCAATTACCTGTGGGACGAGGCGACCCACCTCTACGAAAAGTCGATGCAGCTCTGGGAAGGCCTCGCGCAGGAACTCAACTACAACGTGATGTTCAGCCAGCGCGGCGTGCTGAATCTCGGCCACACGCTGCAGGACATGCGCGACATCGCACGCCGTGTGAACGCCAATCGCCTGAACGGCGTCGACGGCGAGGTGCTCTCCACCGAGCAGGTGAAGGCGATGGTGCCGATCATCAACACGTCGCCGAATGCGCGCTACCCGATTCTCGGCGCGTCGCTGCAGCGGCGTGCGGGAGTGGCTCGCCACGACGCGGTGGCGTGGGGCTTCGCCCGCGCTGCGGACGCCCGTGGCGTCGACATCATCCAGAACTGCGAGGTGACCGGCATCCGCCGCGACGGCGGGCAGGTGGTCGGCGTCGAAACGGCGAAGGGCTACATCAAGGCGAAAAAGGTCGCCGTCGTCGCGGCCGGTCACTCGAGCGTACTCGCGGCGATGGTCGAGCTGCGGCTGCCGATCGAGAGCCATCCGTTGCAGGCGCTCGTCTCGGAGCCGATCAAGCCGGTGCTCGACACCGTCGTCATGTCGAACGCCGTGCACGGCTACATCAGCCAGTCGGACAAGGGCGATCTCGTGATCGGCGCCGGGATCGACGCCTACACCGGATACGGCCAGCGCGGCAGCTTTTCGATCATCGAGGGCACGCTCGCCGCGATTGTCGAGCTCTTTCCGACCTTCAGCCGCGTGCGGATGAACCGCCAGTGGGGCGGGATCGTCGACGTGTGTCCCGACGCCTGCCCGATCATCGGACTGACACCGATCAAGGGCCTGTACTTCAACTGCGGCTGGGGAACGGGCGGCTTCAAGGCGACCCCCGGATCGGGCTGGGTGTTCGCGCACACGATCGCGCAGGATTGCCCGCACGCACTGAACGCGCCGTTTGCGCTCGAGCGCTTCTTCACCGGCCATCTGATCGACGAGCACGGCGCGGCCGCGGTCGCCCACTGACGTCCGGGTCGTGCCTCGATGCTGCTGATCCCGTGTCCCTGGTGCGGCCCGCGCGAGCAGACGGAGTTCGCCTGCGGCGGCGAAGCGCACATCGTGCGGCCCGTCGACACCGATGCGCTGACCGACGAGCAATGGGGCGACTACCTGTTCATGCGCAAGAACCCGCGCGGCCGCCATCGCGAGCAATGGGTGCACACCTACGGTTGCCGGCGCTGGTTCAACGTCGAGCGCGACACCGTCACCTACCGGATCACCGCGGTCTACAAGCCCGGCGAGGCGCCGCCGGGGAAAACATGAGCGCCGAAGGGCCAAGGCGCGGGTGCACCCCCTCGGGGGGCAGCGCAGCGGCCGAGTTGAACAATGAGGCCGCAAGCGTGCGGGCGCACCAATGACCCAGGACCGGCGCCTTCCCGCCGGCGGGCGCATCGACCGCCGGACGGCATTGCAGTTCACGTTCAACGGCCGGCAATACGAAGGCTTCGCAGGCGACACGCTCGCCTCCGCGCTGCTTGCGAACGGCATATCGCTCGTCGCACGGAGCTGGAAGTACCATCGCCCGCGCGGCATTGTCGGCAGCGGCGTCGAGGAGCCCAACGCAATCGTGCAGCTCGAAACGGGCGGGCGCACCGTCCCCAACGCGCGCGCCACCGAGGTCACGCTCTACGGCGGCCTTGTCGCCCGCAGCGTGAACGCGTGGCCGAGCGTCGAGTTCGACGTGATGGCGATCGCCGGACGCTTCGCGCCGTTGCTGCCGGCCGGGTTCTACTACAAGACGTTCATGTGGCCGCGCTCGCTCTGGATGAGCTACGAGCGTGTGATCCGCAAGGCGGCCGGGCTGGGCGCTGCCCCGGCCGAGCCCGATCCCGACGTCTACGACAAGATGAATGTGCACTGCGACGTGCTGGTGGTCGGTGGCGGCCCGGCGGGTCTCGCGGCCGCGCTGGCAGCGGGCAGCACGGGGGCGCGGGTGATCGTGGCCGACGAGCAATCCGAATTCGGCGGCAGCCTGCTCGCCGTCCGCGACGCGACCTCCGATGGCGCCGACTCGACGCTGCGCGAAGCGATCGCCGGCGTGGCGATCGACGGTGCCGCGCCGGTTGCCTGGGTTCGGCACACGCTCGATGCCTTGCGGTCCATGCCCGACGTGCGGCTCCTGCCGCGCAGCACCGTATTCGGCTATCACGACCACAACTTCCTGACCATCGCCGAGCGGCGGACCGATCACCGCGCTCCGGGAGCGCGCCGCGGCGCGCGCGAGCGCATCTGGCGCGTGCGTGCCAAGCGCGTGGTGCTCGCCACCGGCGCCATCGAGCGGCCGCTGGTGTTCGCGAACAACGACCGCCCGGGCATCATGCTCGCGTCGGCGGTGTCTTCGTACCTGAATCGCTACGGCGTGCGGATCGCGACGCGCGCCGTCGTCTTCACCAACAACGACAGCGCGTATCGGACCGCGCTCGACCTGGTCGCGGCCGGGATCGCTGTCGCCGCCATCGTCGACGTGCGCCGCGCTCCGCTCGGGCAGCTCGCCGAGCGGGCGCGCAAGGCGGGCATCCCCGTGATCGCCAACGCCGCCGTCGTCGACGTCGAGGGTGGCCGCCAGGTGAGCGCGGTCAGGGTGCAGGCGCTCGCCGCGCAAGGCGATGGACTTGCCGGACAGGCCACGACCCTGCGCTGCGATCTGCTGGCGATGTCGGGCGGCTGGAGCCCGGCCGTCCACCTGCATGCGCAGGCGGGCGGCAAGCCGCGCTTCGCCGAAGGCATGGGCTGCTTCGTGCCCGGCAACTCCGTGCAGGCGGAGCGCTCGGTGGGCGCATGCAATGGCAGCTTCGCGCTTGGCGAATGCCTGGCGGAGGGCGCGATCGCTGGTGCCGAGTCCGCGTATCTTGCCGGCTCCGGCGATGGCACCGTACCTGCGATGCCGAAGGTCGACGATGTTCCCGAAGATCCGCTGCAGCCCTTCTGGCGCGTGCCGCACGCCGGGCCGGCCGGACGCGGTCCGAAGCAGTTCGTCGATCTGCAGAACGACGTCACGGCATCCGACATCGTTCTCGCCGCGCGCGAAGGCTACCGTTCGATCGAGCACGTCAAGCGCTACACCGCACTGGGCTTCGGCACCGATCAGGGCAAGCTCGGCAACATCAACGGCATGGCGATACTGGCGCAAGCGCTCGGCAACGACATCGCCAGCACCGGCACGACGACGTTTCGTCCGAACTACACGCCCGTCACGTTCGGCGCGATCGCCGGCCGCGACCTCGGCGATCGGTTCGAGCCCGTGCGCAAGACCGCGCTGCATCACTGGCACGAGGCGCACGGTGCGCTGTTCGAGAATGTCGGCCAGTGGAAGCGCCCGTGGTATTTCCCGCGGCCGGGCGAGAGCCTCGAGCGCGCCGTCCGGCGCGAATGCCTCGCGACCCGCAGCGGCGCGGGCATCATGGACGCGTCGACGCTGGGCAAGATCGACATCCAGGGCCCCGACGCCGCGAAGCTTCTCGACTGGGTCTACACGAACGCGTGGGGCAGGCTCGCGGTCGGCCGCTGCCGGTACGGGCTCATGCTGGACGAGAACGGCATGGTGATGGACGACGGCGTCACCACGCGCCTTTCCGAGCAGCATTACCTGATGACGACCACCACGGGGGGCGCGGCGCGCGTGCTGGCCTGGCTCGAGCGCTGGCTGCAGACCGAGTGGCCGCATCTCGAGGTCTACCTCACGTCGGTCACCGATCACTGGGCGACGATCGCGGTGGCGGGACCGAAGAGCCGCGAAGTCGTGCAGGCGGTGTGCGACGGCATCGACTTTGGGCCCGCCGCGTTTCCGTTCATGTCGTGTCGCGAGGGCACTGCCGCGGGCGTGCCGGCGCGCGTGATGCGGATCAGCTTCTCCGGCGAGCTCGCCTTCGAGGTCAACGTGCGCGCGCACGAGGCGCGCCACGTGTGGGAGGCGCTGATGAGCGTCGGTGCGCGCGCACGGGATCACGCCGTACGGCACGGAGACGATGCACGTGCTGCGCGCCGAGAAGGGATTCATCATCGTCGGCCAGGACACGGACGGGTCGGTCACGCCGGTCGATCTCGGCATGGACTGGATCATCGCCAGGAACAAGGATTTCATCGGACGGCGCTCGCTTGCGCGTTCGGACATGCTGCGCGACGATCGCAAACAGCTCGTTGGCCTCATGACCCGCGACCCGACCCGCGTGCTGCCCGAGGGCGCTCAGATCGTCGCCGATGCATCGGTGCCGGTGCCGGTGCCGATGCTGGGCCATGTGACGTCGAGTTATTTCAGCGCGAGCCTCGGCCGCTCGATCGCGCTGGCACTCGTGAAGGGCGGCCGCAAGCGCATCGGCGAGACCGTGGAGGTTCCGCTCGAGGGACGGGCGCGCGATCCGCGCCGTCATCGTCGACCCGATATTCCTGGACCCGGAGGGAGCACGACAGCATGCCTGACTCGATCAATCGCGAGAGCCCGCTCGTTCGCTTCGATCTGCCCGGTCGGGCGGCGAAGGAACCGGGTGATGCCGGAGTCGTCGCGAGCGAACGCGCCTTCCTCGGCCATCTCAACCTGCGCGGCGACCCGCATGATGCGCGGTTCGTCGCGGCGGTCCGCGCCGTGGTGGGCGTCGCGCCGCCACTCACGCCGAACATGGTGAACGAGGCGCACGACATCGTCGTCCTCTGGCTCGGCCCCGATGAATGGCTGATCGTGACCCCGGACGAGCGTCGCGCCGCGATCGAGATCGGGCTTGCAGAGCGCGCTCCGCGGCATGCGCTTTGCGCTGACCGACGTCAGCGGCGGCCAGACCGTCGTCGTGCTTCGCGGCGGCGCCGTGCGCGACCTCCTGGCCAAGGGCTGCCCGGTCGACCTGCACCCGAGCGTCTTCGACGTCGGTCAATGCGCGCAGAGCCATCTCGCGCAGGCGCCGATCCTGCTGCGGCAGGTCGATCGCGAGCCCACGTTCGAGATCATCGTGCGGCGCAGCTTCGCCGACTACTTCTGGACGTGGCTGGAGGACGCGGCGGCGGAATACGGTCTCGCCGTTCAGGCATGAGCAAGGGCACCGACCGCGCGCCCGGAATCGCGCTCTTCGACCTCGACTTCACATTGCTGGGCGGCGACGCCACCTACGAGTGGATTCACTTCCTGATCGACCTGGGCGTGCTCGAGCGCGAGTCGACCGCGGCGGAGCTCGAGCGCTTCTACGAGGAATACGGCGTCGGGCACGCTCGACATCCATGAATTCCTCCATTTCGACTTCAGAGCCGCTGGCGCGCCATCCGCGCGCGCAACTCGAGCGCTGGCGCGAGCAGTATCTGACACAGGCTGTCGCGCCGATGATGCTGCCGAAGGCGCTCGAGCTCATCGCCTCGCACGAGGCGCGGGGCCACGTGACCGCGATCATCACCGCCGCCAACAGCTTCGTCACCGAACCGATCGCGACGATGTTCGGCGTCCGGCATCTGCTCGCCAGCGATTCCGGAAGCGCTTGGCGGCGAATTCACGGGGCGGATCGAGGGCGTCCCGTGCTTTCACGAAGGCAAGGTGACCAAGCTCGACGAGTGGCTCGCGAGCCGCGGCGAGGCGCTCGACGGACTTCGCCGAGAGCTACTTCTACGGCGACTCGCAGAGCGACCTGCCGCTGATGGAGAGGGTGACGAACCCCGTCGCCGTGGAGCCGGACGACGCACTGGCGAAGGTCGCGCGCGAGCGCGGCTGGCCGATCATCTCGCTGCGGTGATCGAAATTGCATCGGACGCCGCGTCCGGCGCCCGCCGCGTAGGGCGAGCGGCCGCTCCGCGATCGGGTAAAATGCGCGGTCCGGAGAGGTGGATGAGCGGTTTAAGTCGCACGCCTGGAAAGCGTGTTTAGGTTAACAGCCTAACGCGGGTTCGAATCCCGCCCTCTCCGCCAGTTGCTGCCGACGTGCAGCAATCCCTCAGCTATTGCAACGTGCACCGCGTGACTCAGCCGGCGAAAACCTGCCCGTTCTGCAGCCCGCTCCCGGAGCGGATCCTGATCGAGGGCTTCGGTGGCGATGGCGCTCTGGGACAGTTACCCGCTCAACCCGGGCCATGTGCTGATCATCCCGCGCCGACACGTCGCCTCGTGGTTCGAGTCGACGACCGCGGAGCGTGACGAAATGCTGCGCCTCGCCGACGACGCGCGACGGATCGTGATCGAGAGGCACTCGCCGGACGGGTTCAATCTCGGCATCAACGACGGAGCCGCGGCGGGGCAGACCGTGCCGCACCTCCACCTGCACCTCATTCCGCGCTATCGCGGCGACATGCCCGACCCGCGCGGCGGCGTGCGGTGGATCATCCCGGATCGCGCGGCGTACTGGAACAAGCCGTGACGCAGGTGCCATCCCACGCCGATCAGATCGTCTTCCTGACGCGCGTGCAGAAGGTCCTCGACGAGGGTCAGTTCGTCGCGACCTACAAGTTCGCGCTCTTGATCGCGCTGATCGACATCGCGATCGAGCGCGGCGACGACTCCGGCGCTCCGCTCGACGTCAAGATGGAGTGGCTGGCCGAGAAGTTCATCGAGCTCTACTGGAATCACTCCAAACCCTTTGGCGGGGCCGTCCTATCGCAGAACAAAGGGCTCGAACATTGCCGTGCTCGGACGGATTCAGGCGCTGCAAACAAAGACTATGTCGCTGGCGGAGGCGCGCCGAGCGCCCCAATGGCGCACCACCGTTCGTGGCATCGGTCAAATCATTCAGACGATGCCACTTTTCCGCCTACAACTGCTGCGCGGCGACCAGCGGATTCCCTTCCTCTACGACGAGGAGCTCGTGAGTGGAGCCATTCGCCTCAAGCCGGGCGTCGCCTACTGCCTGCGCAAGTTCTCGACGCTCATCGGGGCGCTGGCGCGCAATGGTTGGCTGCGCGAAGTCCGCGACAACCCGAGGAACGCGTACGCGATGGGGACAACGCAGAGCTTAGAGACCTTCCTGTTCGGTGACGAGCGGATTCCGCTGGCGCGTGTCCGAGATGTGCTCTTCCCAGCGCAGGAAGGGCAGGTGCTTCTACTGCGGCGGTCGGCTGACAGACGCCATGCACGTCGACCATTTCGTGCCTTGGGCGCTGTACCCGTCGAACCTTGGTCACAACTTCGTGCTTGCTGACCGGCGGTGCAATGAGGACAAGTCCGACCTTCTCGCGGACGTTTCCCATCTTCGGCGGTGGTGTGCGCGCAACGAGAGCACGGGGCAGCAGCTTGCCGAGGCCTTCGCAGCGCACGGCGTACTCGCCGATCTGGATGCGAGCCGCGGCATCGTCCGCTGGGCATACGAGCGCGCAAGGTCACGAACTCGGTGATGTGGATGGAAAGGGGCGACACGCGCATCATGTCGGCAGAGGTTCAATTCCAGATCTAGCCCACAACCGGCGCTCCTCGTGGGGGGGCGCGTATCGCTTCGGCCACATTGGCGGCAACCTGCATCCGATATCCGTCCGCCCAGTTGCAGAACGAGCGTAGGGGAGCCTTCGGCCAGTTCTGGAACCCAGGGAGGGCAAGCGACGGGATAACGAACACGCGAGCCCCGTGCGGGACGTCGTACGTGGCGAACCGATCTGGGCCATCGGGTGGACTGGGGAAAGAAGGCGGCAGGCTCAGAGCCTTGCTATTCGGCTGGCAGCAGCCACACGGGAATGTCCCGGCTGCCGTGCAATACGCGCCAGACGTCAGTGTAGTCTTCCCGCTCGAGATAGAACACGAGATGCGGACAGCCCTTCAGCTGCCAGCAACGCAAACCCGGAATGTCGAGTTCACGTGCGTAGCGAGTCGAGCCGATGGCCGGGTGACGCTCGATATCGCGAAGCCCGCGTTCGAGCGCGTCGATGAATTTCAGCGCGGCGCGTTGCGCGCCCTCGCCAAGATAGAAATCGATTGCTTCTTGGACGTCCCGATCGGCTCGCGCCCGCAGGACGGCGCGCTTGTACGTCACCGGCTCGTACGGCGGCGAGCTCGCTTGCGCAACCTGTCGAAATAGGCGCGATCGGCAGGGCCTGCGGACGCTGACGCAGCACCCTCGAGCAACAGGTCACGCAGACGCGTGCGCTCTTGGTCCTTGCGAATGAGGTCCCGCACGTACTCACTACTGGTGCCGTAGCCGCGTTGCTTGACTTGTTCGTCCACAAAGCTCTTGAGAGGAACTGGCAAGGAGATGTTCATGGTGCTCATGCCGTTGATATTATGATTTTTGGCAAAAGTTGGCAAGATCCGCGAACCCGAGGCGATCCAAGAACCGGCCATTGGGTTTGCCGGCGTCGCATTGCCGCCTCGCTCTGAGCACGCTGCCAGCCTGATATGATCGGTGGGCACCTCATGTCCTCCCGTCGCACCGAAAAGACCGCCAAGACGCCGGCGCGCGGCAACCTCCGCATCGGCGATCACTGGAACGCGATCACGATCATCGCGCTGTCGCAGAGCAATCCGCTCAAGGCGGTCGCGGAGCTGGTCGAGAACAGCATCGACGCGCGCGCGAAGACGATCGTCATCACCCGCGGCAAGGACAAGGGACAGCATTACCTGCGCGTGAAGGACGACGGCGAGGGCGTGCGCAGGAACGCCGACGGCGAGCCGGACTTCCACTACGTCGCCACCCACGTCTGCGATTCGATCAAGCGGCGGCTCAAGACGCAGGGAACGCAGGGATTGCAGGGCGAGTTCGGCATCGGCCTGCTGAGCTTCTGGACGCTGGGCGAAGATCTTCTGCTGACTTCGGCGGGCGACGACGGACGCGCCTGGCAGATGCACCTTCGCAAGGGCGACCCGAGCTATCGCATCACCCCGCGTCCGGCGCTCTTTCCCGAGCCGGGAACCGAGGTGCTGATCCGCGGCATCCTGCCGGGCATCAAGAACTTCAGCGGCGAGAAGATCCAGTGGTACCTCGCCTCGGAGCTGCGCGACCGGATCCGTCACTCGGGCGTAGCGATCCGCGTCGTCGACCGGACCGCGCGAGCCGAGTTCAAGGTCGAGCCGCGGCAGTTCGAGGGTCGGCTCCTGCACGAGCTCGACGGCGCGCTGCCGGCGCAAAGCGAGGTCTACGCCGAGCTCTACCTGCACGCGCACTCGCCGGCCAACGCGGTGTCGCTCTATCGCTCAGGCACGCGCGTGCTCGAGAACATCGCGGAGCTCGAAGTCGTTTGCGCGCATGCCGTGGACGAGCGGCTACGTGCAAGGGATCATCGACGCGCCGTATCTCAACCTGACGCCGGGGACGCGGCTCGGCGTCATCCACGATGCCGCGCTCGCGCGTCTGGCCGACGAGCTCGCGCCGCTCGAGACGCGGCTTGCCAAGATCATCGAAGACCAGCAGCGCGCCGAGGAGGAGCGGGCGAGCCGCGACGTGCTGCGCTCGGTGCAGGGCGCGCTCAAGGAGGCGCTGCTGGCGCTGCCGGCCGAGGAGTACGACTGGTTCGACCTGCATCGCGGCGAGGGCAAGCGGCGGCCGAGGACGACGGCGGAAGCAGCGCCCGGCGAGGCGGCGCAGCCCGCAGAGCAGGCCGTCTCGATGGGCACCGATGCGCACCACGAGATCACCGAACCGCAGCGGCACTTCTTCGAATACGCGGGCCCGCTGTTTTCGGTGATGATCTCGCCGACGTCGAGCGTCGTCGAAGTCGGCAGCTCCCGGGCACTGCGCGCCATCGCGCGCGATCGCGCTCGGCGTCCCGTCGAGCAGGACCTGACCTTTGCCTGGAAGGTGCTCGAAGGCGAGGGATCGCTCGAACCTCTCGACGGTGAGATCGCGACGTTCCGCGCGCCGAACGAACCGGGACTCGCGCGCGTCGAGGTCGTCGTCACGCAAGGCGACGTCGTCTGCAGGGGCGAAGCGCAGATCACCGTGACTGCCTCGCTGGTCGGCAAGACCGGAAGCGGCGATTCCACCTATCAGGGGCTGCCCGGCTACACGTACCACAAGGCGGCGGGGGAGCTGTGGCGTTCGCGCTTCGATGCCGAGCGCAACCTCGTCGTCATCAACAACGGCCACCGCGATTTCGTCTACGCGGCGCGCAACAAGATGCTGAAGCTCCGCTACATCTGCCGGCTGTTCGCCAAGGAGCTGGTGCTCAAGAACTTCGTCGGCATTCCGCAGGATCAGCTCCTCGAGCGCCTGCTCGAGCTGACGTTGTATACCGAGGAGAATCTGCGATAGCGGGGCGTACGAATCTCGCGCGCGACGACGCGCTCCGCGCTCAGCTTGCAATGTGTCCATAATGAGGCTATGCTGCGTCTATGATGGGACACATCCCCGAGGAACGCAAGAATGCCCTCAGTCAAGCCTCGGGCACCACGTAAGCAACGACACAGGAAGAGCGTCGCAGCCAAGACAGTGCGCGCGAAACGAATGCGTGCGGCCGCCGCGCCGCGCCAGGCCGCGTCCAAGACCGGAAGCGTGGTTGCGTATCATTCGACCAAGGGCGTCGACGACTACGTACGACAGGTCGCGCGCGCGACACCTCTCGAGCTCGTAGAGATCGAGCGCCAAGGCGTTCTGGGTTCATTCATCAAGGATCTCTCCAGGCGCATGGAGATTCCATCCTCGCGCATCTTTGCGATCCTCGGAGTCCCCAAGGCCACGGCCGAGAAGAAGGCAGCGGCGGGGGAAAGAGTCGAAGGTCGTGGCGGCCAGGCGGCGATCGGGATGGTCAGACTCCTTGGCATCGCTCAAGAGATCGTCGCAAACAGCACCGCGGTTGAAGCGAAAACCTTCGATGCCGCGAAGTGGCTTGGACAATGGATCGAACGCCCGCAACCTGTTCTCGGCGGTCGCAGGCCCGCTGATCTGCTTGACACGCCCACAGGGGTCGAATTGGTTGCGCGGCTGCTGGGTTCGCTCGAGAGCGGCGCCTATCAGTGAAGCTCTGGCGCATCGCGGCTGAAACCCGCGATTACGCAGCAACTGACTTAACCGGTGCAGGTGCGGCGAAGCATCCAGGCCGCTGGAACGACTACAAGGAAGCCGTCGTCTACTGCGCACCAACGATCGCCATGGCGGTGTTGGAGACCGCGGCGCACATTGACGATTCGGGCCTCCCGTTGAATCGATACCTCGTCGAGATCGAAGTGCCCGATGTGATATGGGCACGACGTGAGGAGGTTGACATTGCGAAGTTGCCTCGGACGTGGGCTGCGATCCCCGCGGGTCGCGCCAGCGTAAAGTTCGGCTCCGACTGGCTTGCGTCGCTGCGGTCGCCGATCCTGTTGGTACCTTCCGTGATCGTTCCGGAGGAGTGGGTCTCGTTGATTAACCCTCGACATTCGGATGCCGCCGCGATCACGGCAAAGATCGCGCGGCCCTTCGAATACAGCCGACTGTTCCGGTCCTGAGACGTGAAGAAGAGCGGGTCGCAGAAAAGCAAGTCTCCTTCTCAGCTGATAGACGCGAGAATCAAGGAGCTGGGCGACTGGCGGGGCAAGATGCTCAGCCGGCTTCGCACCTTAGTCAAGGAAGCCGATCCCGAAGTCGTCGAGGAGTGGAAGTGGAGAGGGGTTCCGGTGTGGTCGCACGACGGATTGATCTGCACCGGCGAGACTTACAAGAACGTCGTGAAGATGACCTTCGCCAAAGGGGCGGCTCTGAAGGACCCTTCCGGCCTCTTCAACTCCAGTCTTGACGGGAACACAAGGCGTGCCATCGACTTCCACGAGGGCGAGAAGATAGACGAGGAGGCGTTGAAGACTCTCGTTCGCGCCGCCGTGACCCTGAACAAGTCCACACCGCGCGCCAAGTGACCGATTCGAAAGCGGCTGACCGTCGACCGCGAGCTCGACGAACGCTATCCGCTCACGTTCGTCGCGGACGTGACCGTGCGCTACCGCGACGGAACGTCCGAGCGCATCTTCCAGGATCGGGCGAAGGGACGGTCGATCTCGCCGTTCACCCACGAGGAGCACCAAGTCAAGCTCGACGAGCTGACCCACGAGGTGATCGGCAAGGCCCAGGCAGACCGACTGTTCGCGCTCGTCGACCGGATGCCGGCGCAAGCGCCGGTGTCCGAGGTGACCGCGCTGCTGGTGCAGGGGTGAGCTCGCCGCGTTTCGGGGTGCCGAGCACGGGCGTTCTGGTTCACGACTTGCACTTGACAAGGCGGCACGGCCGAGGCAAAGTGTGTTAGGACATTGTCATATATGCGATCATCCAATGCGATCATCCAATGCGATCATCCATTCTGCCGCGTCTGACGAGAACAAAGTTACTTCTGCCGGTCGAGAAGCAGATGCTTGTTGCCATCGCGCTTTTCACCGTTCTCGTGCCATTGGCCGTGTGGGAGTTCGACACCATTCGGGCGGCTCCGCTGGAGCTGTTTGGCGCCTTCGCCTTCGGCGTGATTCTTGGAGTGATGACCGGTGTGGGCTTCATGGTGAGCAAACGCTGGCGCAGTTGACTCCACAGGCGGGTAACTCATATGACAAGTCGCACCTGAACGGGGCCTGTCGTGGCGCAGGACGCCAACGATGATGCCACGGTGGAGTCGAAGCAACTTGTACTTGATCCTGCTGCTAGATGCCTGCATCTTGTCCGCGCTGCGGTGGGGCCATCTGCCGAACCAGGCGCCGCCCGATTGACCGTCTGATCTCCCTGATCCGTCCGGTCCGACGATATCGGTGCATCGCGTTCGAATGTGCCTGGATTGGCAATCTCCCGCGCGAGGCTGTGCCGGATGAGGTGCACGTTGCGCCCATGACGACGCTTACCGGGGGTTCATAGCTCACCCGGCGCGAGTCCCGCGCGCGAGCCCGTCCTTGCGATCCACTCCGCCAGCGCATCCGCGATTTCCACTCGGACCTCCGCATCCTTGCGGCCGCTGCGCGCCGGAACATGGAACGAATGATCGGCATCCTCGATGAGCCGGAGCTTGACGTGCGCGCCGAGCGCTGCTGCGAGTGCGGTGATGAGCGGCAAGTCGGCGAGCTCGTCGCGCGTTCCCTGGAGGAAGAGCATCGGAATGCGCACCTCGGCGAGGTGCGCACCGCGTTCGTTCGAGGGCTTGCCGGCCGGATGCAGCGGAAAGCCGAGGAAGACGAGGCCGCGCACTCCCGGAAGCGGCGATGACGCCTGCGCCTGCGAGGTCATCCGGCCGCCGAAGGACTTGCCGCCGGCGAAGAGGGCGAGCTTCGGCAGTCGCTGCGCGGCTTCGGCCATTGCGGCGCGAACGGTGGCCTGCGCGATCCCGGGGCTGTCCGGCCGCTTCGAGCCGCGCTCCATGTAGGGAAACTGGTAGCGCAGCGTGGCGACGCCGCGCTCGGCGAGATCGCTCGCGACGTTCGCGAGGAACGGGTGCGTCATCCCCGCACCGGCGCCGTGCGCCATGACGTAGCAGGCGTGCGCGCCGCGGGGTGCCTGCAACAGGCCGCTCACGCGGTGCGCCTCGTCGACGACAATCGTCACCGGCTCGCGGTTGCGCGCTCATCGCGTCGGCCTGGCGGCGCAACCGAAGCCCATCAATGTCTTTGCGTAGGCTGGAGCCGTGGGCTCGTGCATGAAATACACGTGGATCATGCGCCACGAGGTCGCCTCGAGGCGATGCGCCCATTGCCTCAGTTCCGCATCGGAGTACGTCTCGAGGCGCAGGCGCACATAGCCCCACGGCGCGGTTTCCACGAGCGGCGGCGGCGCGTTGTCCTCGCGCTCGGACAGGCACAACGCGGCGCCGGCCGCCTGGAGCGCGGCGTAGACATCGTCGGCAAACCAGCTCTCGTTGCGAAATTCGAACGCGGCGCCGTGATCCTTCGGCAGGAGCGCGAGAAATGCCGCGAGCCGCGGCAGATCCTTCTTGAGGTTCGGCGGGAGCTGGAAGAGCACGGGGCCGCGCTTGGCGCCGAGCGCCGCCAGATTCCGGTAGAGAAAGCCCAGCGGCTCGGCCGCTTCCGCCTTGAGTCGCGCGAGATGCGTGATCCGGCGCGAGGCCTTGATCGCGAAGCGGAAGTGCGCCGGGTGCCGATTGCGCCCAGGACTCGAGCACCGCGGTCTTGGGCATCCGGTAGAACGTGTTGTTGATCTCGACCGTCGGGAGGCGCTCGGCATAGTAGGGGAGCATCTCCTCGGGCTTGATCTTGTCCGGATAGAAACTGCCCTTCCATTCCTTGAACGAGTAGCCGCTCGCGCCGGCCAGGAGCCTCGGGGTCGTCATCGGTGGTCCTCCGTGTTGTTGCGGGAGCCCGTCCGTCACCTAGAATCCAGTATGGCGAAAAACAGCCTCACCGAATACTCGGCAAAGCGGACCTTTGCCGCAACCCCCGAGCCGCCGCCCTTTGTGCCGGTCGCGGGAAGCGGTCCGCTGCTCTTCGTCGTCCAGCAGCATTCCGCCCGGCGTTTGCACTACGACTTCCGGCTCGAATGCGATGGCGTGCTGAAGTCGTGGGCGGTGCCGAAGGGTCCGGCGCTCGATCCTGGCGAGAAGCGGCTCGCGGTGCAGACCGAGGATCACCCTTACGACTACGGATCGTTCGAAGGAGTGATTCCGCCCGGGCAATACGGCGCGGGCGAAGTGATCGTCTGGGATTGCGGCGTTTATTCGCCCGACGAAGGCGGAGCGACCTGGTTCCACGATCGTGCGGAAGCGCAGCGCCAGGTGCGCGAAGGTCTCGCCAAGGGGAAACTGAGCTTCCTGCTCCGGGGCGAGAAGCTCAAAGGCTCCTTCGCGCTGGTGCGCACCAAGGACGCGAGGCAGTGGCTGCTGCTCAAGCACAAGGATCGCTTCGCCGTGCCGGGCGATGTCACCGCGCAGAACCGCTCGGTCCTCTCCGGTCTCGCGGTCGAGGAGTTGAAGGTCGTTCCCGTGCGCCAGATCCCCGCGAAAGAGCTCATCCCTTCGGGGAAGATCGAGGCGATGCCGACCGCGCTCTCGCCGATGCTCGCCGAAACGGGCGAGGCGCCGTTCCATCGTCCCGACTGGATGTGGGAGCCCAAGCTCGACGGCTATCGCGTGCTCGCGTTCATCGACGAGCATGGCGTCAAGCTGCGCTCGCGGCGCGGACTCGAGCTTTCCTCGAAGTTTCCGCGGCTCGCCGCCGAGCTCGGGCAGCAGGCGGTGAGCGGCATGATCCTGGATGGCGAGCTCGTCGCCTTCGCCGCCACCGGAGCGCCGTCGTTCGCCGCGCTGCAGGATCGGGCGCAATTGAAGACGGCCCGCGAGATCGCTGCGGCCGACCAGAGCATACCGGTTGCGTTTTTCGGCTTCGATCTCCTGCATTTCGCCGGTATCGATCTGCGCCACGCGCCGTACCAGGATCGGCGGCGCTATCTCGCGCAGTGCCTGCTCCCTTCGCCGCGGGTGCAGCTCGTGCACGCGGTCGAAGACGGCGTCGCGTTGCAGGCGGCGGCGCTCGCGAGCGGCTTCGAGGGTGTGATCGCCAAGCGCAAGGACAGTCGCTACGAGACCGGCCGGCGCTCGACAGCGTGGGTCAAGGTCAAGGCGACGCAGAGCGCCGATTTTGTCGTCGGCGGCTATACGCGCGGGAAGGGCGCGCGCTCGGCGCTCGGTGCGCTCCTCGTCGGCTACTGGGAGGGCGGCAAGAAGCGCGGAAAGCTCCGCTACGCCTCGCACGTGGGTTCCGGCTTCGACGAGCACGCGCTCGCACAGGTGAAGCAGCGGTTGGCCCTGCTCGAGCGGCCAAGCTGTCCCTTCGCGGAAGTCCCCGTAGCTCAACGGCCCGACGACGTGGGTCGAGCCCGTGACCGTGGCCGAGGTGAGCTTCCATAGCTGGACCGAGGATGGCGCGCTGCGTGCACCGGTCTTCGTGCGGCTGCGCGACGACGTCGATCCGAAGGCGGTGCGCCGCGTCGAGTCCACCGGCGCGTCGGTTGCCGCCGCATCGGGCGCCGCGACACCTGCCGGCGCCGCGGCCGGTCCGATCGATGAGGTCGTGGCGCAGCTCGAAAGCGCGAAGGCCGCGTTCACCCTCGCGGTGGGGCGGCATCGGATCCGGTTGACGCATCTCGATCGCGTCTACTGGCCCGCCGATCCGGCGTTGAAGCAGGCGGCGCTCACCAAACGCGATCTCCTGCGCTACCTCGCGCAGGTCTCGCCGTACATGCTGCCGCATCTCGCCGATCGTCCGCTCACGATGATCCGGATGCCCGAAGGGATTCGCGGCCAGCGCTTCTTCCAGAAGCATTGGGAGCAGGAGCGACCGGACTTCGTCGAGTCGATCACCGTGTTCTCCGATCACAAGGACGAGTCGCACGAGTACCTGCTGTGCAACAACCTGCCGACCCTCCTGTGGCTCGCGCAATCCGGGACGCTCGAATTCCACATCTGGCATTCGCGCGCGAAGCCGGGGCCCGATGCACGCACCAAGGGCACCGACTACGCGTCCTCGCTCGCCGCGCTCGAAGCCTCGGTGCTGAACTACCCCGACTATGTATTGTTCGACATCGATCCCTACATCTATTCCGGCAAGGAGGCGGCCGGCGCGGAACCGGAGCTCAACACGGTCGCCTTCGAGAAAGGGAAGGAAGTGGCGTTCTGGCTGCGCGAGCTCCTGCAGGGGATGTCGCTCGAAGCCATCGTCAAGACATCGGGCAAGACGGGGCTCCATGTCTTCGTGCCGATCAAGCGCACGCTCGATTTCGATGCGGCGCGGCACGTGTCGGAGCTGGTTGGCCGCCACCTGATGCGGGCGCACCCGAAGGACATCACGCTCGAGTGGAGCGTGCCCCGGCGGACCGGCAAGATCTTCATGGACTACAACATGAACGTGCGTGGCAAGACCCTGAATGTGGCTTATTCGCCACGCGGGGAGCCCGGCGGCCCGGTTTCCATGCCGTTGACGTGGGAAGAGCTTGCCAAGGCACACCCCCTCGACTTTAGAATCACGAACGTCCCGCAGCGCCTGGCGCAGACCGGCGATCGCTGGCGGGATGCCCTGGAGCGCAAGCAGAGCCTCGAAGCGGCGCTGTCGCGCCCCAAGGCCTGACCTGATTCGGAGGCCAACCATGGCTGCACGATCGATTGCGAGTTTGACGGTGTCGTTCGGGCTGGTGTCGATCCCGGTGAAGCTCTACTCGGCGACCGAGGCGAGCCGCGCGATCTCGTTCAACATGCTGCACAAGACCTGCGGCTCGCGCCTGAAGCAGCAGTACATCTGCATCAAGGAAGAGGTGCCGGTCGCGCGCGAGGACATCGTCAAGGGCTACGAGTTCGCAAAGGACCAGTACGTGACCTTCACGCCCGAGGAGCTGAAGGCGATGGAGGAAGTCGGCACGCACATGGCCGAGATCACCGAATTCGTGCCGCTCGAGGTGGTCGACCCGGTGTATTTCGACAAGGCCTACTACCTCGCTCCGGACAAGGGCGGCGCCAAGCCCTACGCGCTGCTGACGAGCGCGTTGCGCGAGTCGAAGCGCTGCGCGATCGGGCGCTGGGCCGCGCGCGGCAAGCAGTACATCGTGATGATTCGCGCGGTCGACGATGGCCTCGTCATGCAGCAGCTCCTCTACGCGGGCGAGGTGCGGGCGATGAAGGACCTCGAGATCCCGAAGACCGAGGTCAAGGCAGCCGAGCTGAAGCTCGCGCAGCAGCTGATCGAGCAGCAGACCTCGGAAACCTTCGATCCGGCGAGCTACACCGACGAGGTCGCCGCGCGCATCGAGGCCGCGGTGCAGAAGAAGGTCGAGGGCCAGGAGATCACGCTGGCCGAGGCGCCCGAAGGCGGCGCGCAGGTCATCGATCTGATGGAAGCGCTCCGCGCGAGCCTCGAGAAGAAGGCGCCGGCGCGTGCGAAGGCCGCCCCGCCGGCAGCCGAGCCGGTCGCCGCCGGACGCAAACCGGCGAAGCGCGCGCAGGCGGCCGAGCCCGCCGTGCCGGTGGCGCGCAAGGGAGCCAGGAAGGCCTAGCGAGCCGGTAGGAGTCGGTGGTGCACCCGTACGGCGTCCGCGACGTCGAGAGGCTCTTGCGTCTGTCGCGCAGCACGATTCGGGCGCTGATCGGCGCCGGCTTCGTCTCGCCCACGCGCGGGGCTCGCGGTGCGTGGCAGTTCTCCTTCCAGGATCTCATCGTGCTGCGCACCGCGAAGGCGCTCTCCGACGCCAAGGTGCCGGCGCGGCGGATCACGAGATCGATGAAGGAGCTGCGCCGGCACCTTCCCGATGCGATGCCGCTGTCCGGCCTCGGCGATTTGCGCCGTCGCCGACCGCGTCGTGGTCCGCGAGGGCGGCAGCCGCTGGCAGGCGGAGTCCGGGCAATACCTGCTCGAGTTCGATGGCAATCCGGCCGACGGCTCGCTGAGCGTCATCGAGCGCAGTGAGGCCGCGACCGCGCCGACCGGCGCCGCCGAGTGGTTCGCTCGCGGGGTGGCGCTCGAGCGCGAGGACGCCGATGCCGCGTTCGAAGCGTACGAGCGCGCCATCGCCGCCGACCCGGCGTTTCGCGATGCGCACGTCAACCTGGGCCGGCTGCTGCACGAGGCGAAGCGCTTCGCGCAAGCCGAGCGCGTCTACCGCGACGCGATCAAGCGGTGGGGCAACGACGCGGTGCTCCACTACAACCTCGGCGTGCTCCTCGACGATCTCGAGCGCGCGCCGGAAGCGGCGGCGGCGTACGAGGCGGCGCTCCAAGGCGATCCGGGCTTCGCCGATTGCCACTACAACCTGGCGCTCCTTTGCGAAAGGCTCGGCCGGCCGAAGGATGCGATCCGGCACATGGCGCGCTATCGCGCACTCACCCACTGACCGACGAAACACAGGTCAGCGGCGCTGGCCGTTCCACGCCAGGAGATTCAGAAACTCGCGCCGCGTCTTCGGGCCGTGGACCTGGAACGAGGGATCGTTGAACGTGCTGTAGGCGCGCTCCTACAGCACAATGCGCCGCCGTCTTGTTGTCGCCGCGCCCCAGACCGTGAAGAATGAAGCCGTCATCAGAGCACAACCGGGTTCGCCAGGTCTCAATCGCAACGAAGGAGCAATCCGACGAAGCGAGCCAAGCCGAAAGGCAGCGCAAGGGACGCTGAAGAACGAAGGTTGCAGAGCATGTCTCTGGCTCCGATGACACCAGCGGCCGCCTATGCGGCCGCTTCTTTTTTGCCCCTGAACCAGCGCGCCCCGATCTTCCGGTCCAACACATCGACCCGTGATCCTCCGACATCGCGGCCCGCCCGCTGGATCCGTTCACCACGCGCGGGATCTCCGCCGCCTCGACTTCTGATCGGAACGCGGCGACCGGTGGTCGGCAGGGCGCTTGCCGCTTTGCCAAGTCCACCCCGATACGAATAAGCTACGTCGTGACCACCGCCCCGGTGGTCGCCCGATGGGGTCGACGACATGCCACGCCTCGACGTTCCTGCGCTCGCCTCGATGCTCGCCCGGGCGAGGGCGCGGTGGCAGCCGCGCGACACGCCGCAGGCGCGGATGCAGGATCACGAGTTCAAGGCGCTCCTCGGCGTGGTCGTCGATCGTGTGGCGCTGGCCAGGGCCATGGCGCCGACGGTGGCGGCGCTGTCGGTCGCGAGCTTCGCCCCGGCGGTGGATTGGCGCGATCGCGGCGGCAATCACGTGACGAGCGTCAAGGACCAGTTGAACTGCGGCTCGTGCGTGTCCTTCGGCGCGACGGCCGTGGTCGAGTCGATGGCCTCGATCGAGCTCGGACAGCTGCTGGATCTCTCCGAGGCCGACCTTCATTTCGGCTCGACGCACGGCGCATCGTGCGCCGGATGGTGGCCGGACCAGGCGTTCACGCAGATCGTGCAGCGCGGGCTCGCGCCGGAAGCCTCGCTGCGCTATCCGGACGCTTTCGACACTCCGCCGCAATTCGATCCGGCCAATCCGCCGTACTGGCTGCCGCACGCCAGGGCGATGGCCAACCGCGACGCATCGGCGACCCGGATCACGAACTGGGGAACGCTCAGCAGCGTCGTCGATCGCAAGAACTACCTGTCGAATACCGGGCCGTGCAGTGCGTGCCTGCATGTGTTCGACGACTTCCGCGTCTACGGTAGCGGCGTCTACCACCACGTCACCGGCGCGCAGCTCGGCGATCATTGCGTCGAAGTCATCGGCTATTCGGATGCCGAGCAGTGCTGGATCTGCAAGAACTCATGGGGCACCGCCTGGGGCATGGCGGGCTACTTCAAGATCGGCTACGGCGAGGCCGGGATCGACACCGAGTATCCCTTCTGGACGGCGAGCGGCGTCGTCCTGCCGGCGCAGACGGCCTGGAGCGGTTGGGAGCAGCTGGGCGGCCAGCTTACGTCACAGCCGAACGCCGTGTCGTGGGGCCCCAATCGGATCGATGTCGTCGCGCGCGGGCTGGACGGCGCGGTATGGCATCGCTGGTGGGATGGTGTCTCGTGGCTCGGGTGGGAGTCGCTCGGCGGAGCGTGTCAGGGCGCGCCGGCGATCTGCTCATGGGGGAACGGTCGTCTCGACGTCTTTGCCGTCGGTCTCGACAGCCACGTGTGGCACAAGTGGTTCGAGGGAGGCTGGAGCGGTTGGCAGGATCTCGGCGGATCGCTTTCGCCGAAGCTCTCGGCGGTGTCCTGGGGAGCAGCGCGCATCGACGTGTTCGCCCGCGGGACCGACCTGACGATGCAGCACCTGTGGTACGCGGGTGGCGTTTGGGGATGGGAGAGCCTGGGCGGCAGCTGGAGCACCGCGCCGGCCGTCTCCACCTGGGGCGTCGATCGCCTCGACACGTTCGTGCGCGGCAACGACATGCATCTGTGGCACCAGTGGTGGGACGGCACCGCGTGGGGTGCGCAGGACATGGGCGGAACGCTCGCCGGCAGTCCGGGCGCGGTTGCGTGGGGACCCAATCGCATTGACGTGTTCTATCCCGGCACGACGCTGCGACTCCTGCATCGCAGCTGGAACGGCGCTACCTGGAGCAGCGAGGAAGACCTGGGCAGCATCGCGCGACTGGGCGTGGGCGTGAGCTCGTGGGCCGCGGGCCGCCTCGACTGCTTCGTCCAGGGCGCGGACTCCGCGCTCTGGCACAAGTGGTACGCCTGAGCGCCGTTGACGCGCGCGCGAGTGCATGATGCCGCCGGATACCGTCACCGCCCGCGTCGGCGAAGAAGTGACGATCCGCCTGCCGGCGGCGCCGGCGGCGGGGTATGGCTGGGAGATCGACCCGCCTCCGGCGGCCGTGACGCTCGTTCGGAGCGGAGCAGACGCTGCACCCGGAACACAGCCGCCCGGAGGTCCGGCAGAGCAGGTGTTTGTCTTTCGTGCAAGCGCGCGGGGCAAGCACGTGCTGACGTTTCGCTACAAGCGGCCCTGGGAGTCGGCCGTGCTGCGATCGACGGCGATCACGCTGCTCGTGGAGTAACGCGCGGCCGATCAATCGATCGCGCAGCGCAGCTGCACGCGCACGCTGGTGAGCGAATCCTGGTCGAGAGCGAATTCCGGCGGGCGCCGCACGTTGAGAGGCACGTACAGCAGCTCCACCGCGGCGCTCCACTGCGGATTGAACTCGTAGCGTACGCCGAGCGTGAAATAGCGGAAGGTGCCGTCGCGAAGTGAGCTTCGAATGATCGCTGCCCGTGGCGACCTCGGCATCGACCTGCACCGAAAGACGGGTCCGCACGATCCCCGCACTCGCGTACCACTGCCAGTTCGTCGCTGTCCCAGCCCGCGTGGCGTCGATGCCGCAGTAGTTCATCGTCAACCTGTCGTTCGATGGCGCCTGGCAGCCGTAAGGATTTTGCAGCGGATCGGTGAGTCCCGCGAGCCGGGCCGGACAGGTGATGTCGCCGCGTACCTCGCCGACCTGGCCAAGCGCGCGCAGCGAGAGGGTGAAGCCGTCGCTGTCGAACAGGCGCCGGCCGAGCGCCAGCGCGAACACGTTGCGCGCGCGCGAACCGTCGATCTCGAGCGGCGGCGTATAGCCCAACTCCGCGACCCAGTCGTGGGGGAGCCCGAGAGCCAGGCGCGCACGTCCGAACGCCGGTGACTTGTTCAGATCTTCGTTCTTGAAGCCGCCGAAGCCTACCCGTTGCTGGGCCTCGCTCAGGTGCGGAATGCTGCCGATGTCGAGGGCGACATTCCAGCGCCAGGGCGCAAGCGTCGCGGTCTCGCCGAAGGAGGTCATCAGCGTGGTGCCAGTGAAGTAGCGCATCGCCCACGCCTCGGGCGAGTCGGTCGCCACACTCTGGCTGTTGTCGATGGCCGTCTGCGCGAGCGCCGCCTGGCTGACCACCAGCATGACGATCAGACGCATGCGACGCGGGAAGCGCATGGCAGTAGATCCAGTCGAGTGCGATCGTCACGACGCGAGGTCCGCGAATAGGGAGAAACAGAGATGTGCCAAGGCCTATTCCACCTGTCGGCTACAGCGCGGCGGGGCGCCGCCGGTTTGTCCGCTACAGAATGGTCCCGTCGGCTTGGCTGCGCGAGGCACCCGACGCCGACGGCGGACGAGGGTGAAGGCGCGCCGACCGCTCGATCCCGATGGGGGCGGGCAGTTTGTAGTACACGAGCCTACGGTCTGCTACCGGATTGTCATGATCGTCCGCTGCGTGCGTCGCCGTGCCCCTTGCGCCTGCCATACAAAAAACGATTCTTTCTCTTGAAACACGCCTTCGTTGGTGACAGAATCCGCTCCCCCATGCCTGCACAGTGAGGGCGACGATGAATATCGGCCTGCTTGCGTTGAGCCTGATCGGAGTAGTGCTTGGGTTGCTGGTCGTGCGCATCTTCGTGCGCATGGCCAACGAGCGGGACGCTGCAATGCGCCACCGACAGAAGCGCATCATCCCGTTTCCCGAGGACAATCTCACACGCTGGGGACATGGGTAGATTGCGGTCACGCTGCACCGCGCATGCCGCACCCCGCTGCCCGTGGCGGGGTTTTCGTTTCTGGGTCCCGAATATCGCGGCCGGGCCTGCGCTGCGGTGAAGGTCCGCCGGCTCAACGTACCGCAATCTCTGCCTTCTGCACCCGAGACGCGTGGTCGACGGCGACGCGCCGGATCGCAAGCACTGCATCCGCCGGCAGCAGCCGCTCGACGTAGCGCTCCCACGTCCGGGTGTGCTCATGCATGTGCAGCGTCCCGTCGGCGTCCTCGCGCATCAGGCCGGTCTCGAGCAGCGTGTCGACGTACGACGCAAATGTCGAGCGTTCGAAGAAATCCGGCGGCGCGAATTCGAACAGCAGCGACAGGCGCTGCGTCAGCATCTGCATCAGTTCCTCGAGGCGCTCGCGCCTGAGCTGTCCGGAGCCCACCTGCGTCAGCAGCGCGATGGTCAGGTAGTTGCGGCGCAGCAGGTGGCGCAGCGAACGGGCGAGCAGGTCCAGCCCCGCGTGCTCGGCACTGTAGCGATCGGGCGCGCGCGCCGTGCCGCCCGCGGTCGATCGGGCGAGCCCGAGCTCGAGGAAGAGCTCGACGATGCGCTTCGACTCCGCGATGGCCTCGTCCTGCGAGTGGCGCAGCATCAGCTCGGCGCGCAGGAATGGCAGGCCGCCTTCGGCGAATTCGGTCACGCGTTCCAGTGTCGCTTCGCGCAGCGCGAGCAGCAGGTTCGCGACCAGCGCGGGCAGCGCATACGCGTGCAACACGTTGTTGCGCAGATAGTTGAGCGTCGAGACCTGCGGCTCCGGGACCTGGATGATGTCGCCGAGCGGATGCGCGACGCGGGTGGCGAAACCGAGCTTCAACGCGATTGCGATCGCCGCCGACGGATCGTGCGCGGTCAGCACGGCATCCGGCGCGTAGGGCAGCCGCGTCGCGATGATCTTCAGCCAGTCGATCTGCTGCAGCAGTGCGCGCTCGTCGAGCGCGTGGCGCGGACTGGGCACGATGGCCATCGCAAGCAGGTTGACCGGATTGATGACGACGGCGGAGTTGATGCGCTGCGCCATCTCGCGTCCCAGCGGTAGCGTGAGCCGCCGTGCCGCATCGCGTTGCTCGTCACCCTGCAACGCGTGCCAGCCCGGGGCCTCGCGATCGAGGAACTGATCGACCGACAGCGGCGCGCCGAAATTGACGTGCACGCTCCCGTACTCGTGCCGGAGGTTGCGGGCGACCTGCACGAGCGAGCCGAGCGACTCGCCCTCCTTCGGCTGTCCTTCGAGCTCGGCGACCAGCGACCGGCCCTCGAGCACCTTTTCATAGCTGAAATACACGGGGACCATCAACAGCGGCCGAGGATGCTCGCGCATGAAGCTTTCGAGCGTCATGCCGAGCAGTCCGCCCTTGGGGGCAAGCGTTCGCCCGCTGCGGCTGCGACCGCCCTCGATGAAGTAGGCGATCGGGAAGCCCTTGGCGAGCATCGTGTGCAGGTATTCGCGGAAGACGGCCGCGTAGAGCGGCTCCCCCTTGAAGCTGCGGCGCAGGAAGAAGGCGCCGCCACGGCGCAGGACCGGGCCGACGATCGGGAAATTGAGGTTCGCGCCGGCGCCGATGTGAGGCGGTGCGAGTCCCTGCGCATGGACCAGGTAGGAAAGCAGCAGGTAATCGATGTGGCTCCGGTGATTGGGCAGGTAGACGAGGCCCTTGCCGGGCGCAACCTTGGCCAGCGCGTCGCCGTGGTGCACATCGACTCCGTCGTAGAGGCGCTGCCACAGCTGCTTCAGCACCAGCTCTCCGGCGCGGATGACCGGATAGCTGAAGTCCGACGCGATCTCCCATGCGAACCGGCGCGCGCGATCTTCGGCCGCCGCCATGGTCACCCCGCGTCGCTGCGCCTCCTCGCGGATGGCCTCCTGCATCGGCTCCGACGCGACGATCGTCTCGATCAGATTGCGCCGGTGCGACAGGTCCGGGCCGATTGCCGCTTCGCGCATCCGGCGGAAGTGGAAGCGCAGGAAGCGATTGGCCTTGCGCACGGCCGTGACGGCATCGGTCTCCTCGTCGATCAGGCGCGAGAGCAGGATTGGCTCGCCGAAGCTCACGCGGGTCTGTCGCCCGTGCACCAGGATGATCAGGAGCTGCCGCAGCGGCCCCACGCTTGCCCAGGCGTCGGCGGCGAGCGCCTTGACGAGCGAATCCTGGGAATCCGGCGAGCGCCCCCAGAGGATCGTTACCGGCATCAGCTGCACATCGAGCGTCGCGTCGTGCAACAGCGCCGCGGTCAGCGCCGACAGCGCTCCCGATGGCTCCGTGGTTCGCGTGCTCAGCGGATTTCGGTTGAGGATGACGGAGAACACGGCGTGGTCGCAACTGGGGAATGCGGCACCGAGCGGGGCCAGCGCCGAAGGCAGGTCGAGCCGCTGCGCCTCCTGCTCGAGCACGAGCAGGTTCGACAGATGCCGGTCCTGGAGCACGTAGCACAGCGGTGTGCGCGGATCGACGTGCAGCGCGGCCGCCTCATCCGGCGTGACCCGGGTGCGCACGATCAGGTAGAGCAGGCGCCGCAGCAGTGCGAGCAGCAGGTTGCCGGGACGCAGCGACCCGCGCATGCGCGAACTCGGACGAGGCGGCGGGTCGGTCATCGTCGATACTGGATACGAACCGCGAAGCTGCAGCGCATTCTCGATGGCGGCGTGCGGTTAGTAAAGTTCGGGTGCCGCGTATAATCCCGGCCACCTTGATCCTGTCCCGGTAGCGCAACGCCACGATGCAGCACGTTCGCCCCATGGCGCCTCGTTCGCTGGCTGGTCGGCCTTTGCCTCGGCGTTGGTGCGTTGTGCGCCCCGGTGGCGGCAGCCGACTATCCCGATCGGCCGATTCGCCTTGTCGTGCCGTTTCCCGCCGGTGGCGGCGCCGATACACTGGCCCGGCTCATCATGCCGCGGGTCGCCCAGGCGCTGGGCGCGTCGATCGTGATCGACAACCGGCCGGGCGCGGGCGGCAACGTCGGGGCCGAGATCGTCGCGCGCGCCGCGCCCGATGGCTACACGCTGCTCTATGGCACCAACGGCACGCATGCGATCAATCAGACGCTCTACTCCAGCCTGCGTTTTGACCCGGTCAAGGACTTTGCGCCGGTCTCACGGATGACGGCGATCGCGGCAATGCTCGTCGTCAACGTCGAATTTCCCGCGAGCTCGGTGGCCGAACTGATCGGCTACGCGAAAGCCCATCCCGGAAAGGTCAACTTTGCCTCTGCCGGCAACGGGACGACCTCGCACCTCGCCGGCGAGCTGTTCCGGACGATGGCGGACATCGATATCGTCCACGTCCCCTATCGCGGGGGGGCGCTCGCCATGACCGACGTCATCGGCGGACAGGTCCAGATGATGATCGACGTCATGCCGAACGCCTACCCGATGGCGAAGAGCGGCAAGGTGCGCGGCCTCGCCGTAACGACGGCACGCCGCTTTCCGGCTGCAGCCGACTACCCGACGATCGCCGAATCGGGCCTGCCCGGATTCGAGGTCACCGCGTGGGACGCGATCTTCGCTCCGGCGGGAACGCCCGCGCCCGTCGTCGGCCGCCTGAATGCTGCGATCCGGCAGGCGCTCGAGGATCCGGAAGTGATCGAATCGCTGTTGAAGCATGGTGCGCAGGTCGTTCCTGGCGCACCTGGCGACCTCGCGCGCCACGTCGCCGCCGAAGCCGAAAAGTGGGCCAAGGTCGTGCGGCAGTCGGGCGCGAAAATCGACTGAAGCCCGACAACGCGTCGCGCGCAGTTCCCGTACGGAGTCCACGATGCAAGCTTCTTCGCTGCCACCCGTTCCGACCTGGACGAACGCCGGTGGCTTCAACGACATCATCTACGCCAAGGCGGACGAAGGCATCGCCAAGATCGTCATCAACCGCCCTGAAGTGCGCAACGCGTTCCGGCCCGAAACCGTACGCGAGATGCAGGCCGCGTTCGCGGACGCGCGCGACGATCCGGACATCGGCGTCGTCATTCTCACCGGCCAGGGCCGCGAGGCGTTCTGCTCGGGCGGCGACCAGCGGGTCCGCGGCAAGGGTGGTTATGTCGGCAGCGATGGCGTTCCCCGCCTCAACGTGCTCGACCTGCAACGGCAGATCCGCACGCTCCCGAAGCCCGTGGTCGCGATGGTTGCCGGCTATGCGATCGGCGGCGGCCATATCCTGCACATGATCTGCGATCTCACGATCGCGGCGGACAATGCGCGCTTTGGCCAGACCGGGCCGAAAGTGGGCAGCTTCGACGGCGGCTACGGCGCGTCGTACATGGCGCGAATCGTCGGGCAGAAGAAGGCGCGCGAGATCTGGTTCCTCTGCCGCCAGTACGACGCCCGCCAGGCACTCGAAATGGGTCTCGTCAATCGCGTCGTTCCGTACGAGGAGCTCGAGCCGGAGACGATCCGGTGGTGCCGTGAAATGCTCGACAACAGTCCGATTGCGCTGCGTTGCCTCAAGGCCGCGCTCAACGCGGACTGTGACGGCCAGGCGGGGCTGCAGGAGTTGGCCGGCAACGCCACGCTGCTCTACTACCTTTCCGAAGAGGGGCAGGAGGGCCGGGACGCATACCTCGAAAAGCGCAAGCCGAACTTCCGCAAGTACAAGCGTCTGCCGTGAGCGATCCGCTCTCCATCGTCGCCGCGGCACGAGGAAGCGGGCGAGACGCCGGCGATCCGGAGCGGCGGGCGGACATACACGTTCGGGCAACTGGCCGCGATGACGAAGCGGCGCCTCGAGGCGCTGGCGCCCAGGCTGCGCGATGGCCGGCCGTACATGCTGGACGGGGCCAACACGCTGGAGACGGTGGTCACTCTCTACGCGCTGCTCGAGATCCGCGTTCCGGTGCTGCTCGTTCATCCGCAACTCACCGCGCTCGAGCGCGCTGATCTCGTCGCGGCTGCGGAGCGCGCCGGGCCGGTGCGCCACACCGACGCGGCCGCGATCATCTTCACTTCCGGAACGACCGGCGAGCCGCGTGGCGCTGTCCTTACTCGTGCGGCACTGGCTGCTTCCGCCGAAGCGAGCGCCACCAACCTCGGTTGGCATGGCGACGACCGCTGGCTGCTGTGCATGCCGATCGCACGGGTCGGCGGGCTGTCGATCCTCACCCGCTGTCTCGCCGCGCGCCGTTGTGCAGTACTCGCCCGCAGCTTCGATGCCGGGATCCTTCCGCAGTGGGTCGGGACTGAGCGCATCACGCTGGTGTCGCTGGTTCCGACCATGTTGACGCGCGTGTTCGATGCGCACCCGGCCTGGAGTGCGCCAGCGCACCTGCGAGCGTTGCTGCTCGGCGGTGCCGCCGCGTCAACACGGTTGTTCCGGCGTGCCCAGGATCGAAACCTGCCCATCGTGGTGACCTACGGGCTGACCGAAACCTGTTCGCAGGTGGCGGCCACACCCTATGCCGCGCGCTTTGCAGCGGGCGATTGCGGCGCCGGTGTCCCGCTACCCGGAATCGACATGCGCATCGACAACGGCCGCATCGAAGTGCGCGGTCCCGTCCTGATGGCGGGCTACTGGAACGAAACCGCACTTGCGCCGGGAACCTGGTTCGACACCGGCGACATGGGGGAAATCGATGCGGCCCGGTGCCTGCACGTTCACGCGCGCCGGACCGATCTGATTGTCACGGGCGGGGAGAATGCGTATCCGGCGGAAGTCGAGCGGGCACTGGAAGCCTTTCCCGGAATCGCGGCAGCGGGCGTATTCGGCGTGCCGGACGAGACGTGGGGCCATACGGTAGCGGCGGCGCTCGTGGCCGAGGGTGCCCCGCCACCGGATGCGGCATTGCTCGACTACCTCACCCGGCGACTCGCGCCCCACAAACGGCCGCGGCACATCTGCTATCTCCCGCGACTGCCGCACGCGCCATCGGGCAAGCTCGACCGCGGCGCACTCGCCGAGGTCGCGCGGCCATTGCGACCGTTGCGGCCGACAAGCGCGACGCGCGAGACCTCGTCCGCGCGCTAACGAAGACCGACCATACCGCGTCCACTTTCAATCGCTTCGCCGCGGTCTATCGCACGCCTTGAGAATGCGTCCCCGCTTGTCCACGGAACCCGGAGTCAGGAGGTCGCGCCGCGGGTGACCTGAATGCCCAAGTCCAGCAGCCACCATTCCCACTTCCGAACGGCGTGGAAGGGAATCGCCGTCTTGCCCCCGTCGCTGGTCGGAACGCCACGCACCATCTGCCGCGTGATCGTCGGTGGCTGGCCAGCGTCTTCTGCGCATGTCCAGTTGCCGCGGTCTTCGACCTTGCAGCCCGTGAATCGTCCCGAGGGGGTCGAGGAGCCGACGATCCAGTAGAGCACCTCCTGCCGGGATTTGCTCGCCCTGAAACGGTATCGGTCGCCGGCGACCAATCGACCGGTGCACCGCGTGCCTTCCCAGACGCCCTGTTCGCACCGGACCGTATAGACGGTGCGTTCGCCTTCGTAGCTGAACTTGTCGCTCGCCCACCCCATGATCCCGAGGATCGCCAATGCGAACAAGAGGGCGAACCACTTGAGCGCCATCCTTCGTCCTCCGGCAAAGCAATGTTCTCTTGTAGGAAGGCTGGATTATCGGAAGGTTCGAAGGCGCCGGTCAACCACCCTGTGTCGCTGCCGATTGCCGAACGCGATGGTTGCCGGCATCTGCGAGCTCGCGGCGGATATACTTCAGCATTCGGACGTCATGCGCTCGTGCATCGAGACTTATGTTGCGTGGAGGGAACTGGTGAAATCGATTCGCAATCTTTTTCTTGGCGTCGTGCTCGCGGTTGCGGGATCGCTGCCGCAGGCGTGGGCGACGTCGTTCACGACCGATCAAAGCGACATCTGGTCGGTTCAGGGCGAGGATGGCTGGGGGTTTCAGATGGTTCAGCGGGGCGAGGTCATCTTCGTGACCATCTACGTCTACGATCCGACGAACGTTCCGATCTGGTACACCGCGACGCTCTTCTACGCAGGAAACTTCGTCTGGAGCGGCGATCTTTATTTCTCGAACGGCCCCTGGTTCGGCACGGTGCCGTTCAACCCCAATACCGTTTCCCGGCGCCCTGTGGGGACGATGAAATGGACCGCGACGTCGACGGTGACCGGCGAACTGAGGTATGACGTGGACGGGGTGAATGTGGTCAAGAACGCGACCCGGTTCACGGTGGCGGTCGACGATTTCAGCGGCCGTTATGGGGGCGGAATCCACACCGATGCGACAGGCTGCGCCAGCGCCGGCACACTCGAGAACATGGGAGTTCTGAGCATTACGCAAAATGGGCAGGCCTTTACGATGGTGAGCCTTCCGACCACGGGCGGCAGCTGCTCGTTCGGCGGCACGCTGACGCAATCCGGGCAGATGGGCGCCGTCAGCGGTTCGTTCTCGTGCAGCGGTGGCGACAAGGGCTCGTTCCAGATCTTCGAGATGCAGGTCAACATTACCGGCGTCACCGGCCTGTTCGCCGGAAGCACCACCGTGCCGCCCGGGTGTCAACTATCGGGCTGGTTCGGCGGGATCCGGGTGACGACGTTCTAGGACAGCCGAATCCGTCGGGATGGCTGTGGAGGAAGCTTGCCGGGGACAACGCGCAGGGCTGATCCGTCGGCGGCACGAGGCGCAGTGTGGCCCGGCTAAAACGCCGTCAGATTGACCCCGGCCGCGCCGACCGCGATGTAGCCGACGTTGAGCAGGTTCGACGCCAGCCCGATCGAGAAGGCCACCGCGTTGAGGTCACTGGTGGTCCCCGAGACGGCCGGCGTCCAGGTGACACCATTCGCGCTGGTGAAGATGCCGCCACCGCTGCCGACGGTGACGAACTGCGTGCCGTAGACGACCGACGCGAGGGAATTCGCCGCAATCGGCGCCTGCGCCGTCCAGGTGGTCCCATCGGTGCTCGTGACGAGCGCGCCGGCTGCGCCGACGGCCACGTACGTGCTCGACCCGTAGGCGACGGACTTGAGGTCGAGTGACGTCGCCGGCGTTCGCTGCTGCCAGGTGACCAAATCCGTGCTCGTCAGTATCGTTCCATTGGCGCCCACCGCGACGTATACGCCGTTGCCGACCGTGATCCCGTACAGATCGCTGGTCGTTCCCGAGGTCTGGGCGACCCAGGTGACGCCATCGCCGCTCGTCAGAATCGTGCCGCTCGCGCCTACCGCCACGAGCAACGCGCCGTTCACCACCAGGCCGTAGAGATTGTTGGCGGTCACGGCTGTCGCGCGGGTCCATGTGACTCCATCGACGCTCGTGAGGATGACCCCGGCGTCGCCCGCCACGATGAACCTGCCGTCGCCAAAGACGACGGCATTGAGGTTGGTGGTGACGTTCGACGTCAGTGCGGTCCAGGTCGTCCCATTGGCGCTTGCGTACATCTGTCCGCCCGCGCCCACCGCCGTCAGTGCACTGCCGGCGATGGCCGAAGCGCCGGTATAGCCGACACCCCGCAAGGTGCCGGCGAGCGGCGTGCCCGCGGTCCACGTGGTGCCCACGATCGCCGGCACGAACGAAACCGGCGTCGAGCTCTCGCCGACGGGGCTGTCGCCATTCCTGGCGTTGACGATCGTCGTGTACGTGGTGCCGTTGGTCAATCCGAGGACGAGCAGCGGCGACTTGGCGGACTGTTGGTACCTGCATGCCGTCGATTCGAGGCAGCTCTGCCAGGTCAGCGTTGTCCCGGGGAGGACCCAGACCCAGTACTCGACTCCGGACGCAAAATCCCATGTGATAACCACACTGCTGTCATGTGGCTCGGCCTTGACATTGGTCGGCGCGGCGGGTGAACTCCCGCCGCCGCAACCGGCAAGCAGCAGGGCCGACAGGATCGCCGCAGCGATGGCGAGGAGTTTTCTCATGTGCGCTCGTTCGATTTGCGCCGGGCAGGGGCTGCCGACCGGATGCCGGCGTTGCGGAGCCTGGGCTGCCGGCGCGGCCAGAGTGGAGAATGCGACCTATTGTAAACGATGGCGCGTCAACCGCTGTTGCGCAAGCCGGCGGCGAGGCCGTTGATCGTGAGGTGGATCGCGCGCCGCGTCCGTTCATCGGTGTCGCCCGCGCGGTAGCGCCGCAGCAGCTCGACCTGCAGATGATTGAGCGGGTCGAGGTAGGGGAAGCGGTTGCGAATCGAGCGCGCGAGCGTCGGATTGTCCTCGAGCAACGTCGACTGCTGGGTGATGCGCAGGCAATGCCGCACGCTCGTCTCGTGCTCGGCGACGAGCCGCGGGAACACCGCGTCGCGCACGGTTGCCTCGGCAACCAGCTCCGCGTAGCGCGATGCGACCGCAAGATCGGTCTTGGCGAGAACCATCGCCATGTTCGACAGCACGCTGCGGAAGAACGGCCAGCGCGCGTGCATCTCGGCGAGCTTCCCGAACCCGCGCGGATTGTCGGCGAGCCAGGTCTCGACCGCGGAGCCGAAGCCGTACCAGCCGGGCAGCATCAGCCGGCACTGGCCCCAGCTGAAGACCCAGGGAATGGCACGCAGGTCCTCGATGCGCGCCGACGCGGTGCGCGACGCGGGCCGGCTGCCGATGTTGAGCTCGGCAATTTCGGCGATCGGCGTCGTCGCGCGGAAATAGCGCGCAAACTCGGGCGTTTCGTAGACCAGCGCGCGATAGGCGCGGTAGGCGCGCGCGGCCAGGTCGTCGAGGATCGCGAAATACGCGCTCGCGCGCCGGCCGAGGCGTTCGGTGTCCTCGAGGCTCGCTTCGAGCGTCGCTGCGACCAGCGCTTCCAGATTGCGTCGCCCGAGCTCCGGATCGGAATACTTGCTGGCGATGATCTCGCCCTGCTCGGTGATGCGCAGCCCGCCGGCGACGCTGCCGGTCGGTTGCGCGAGGATCGCATCGAAGCTCGGCCCGCCGCCGCGACCGACGGTGCCGCCACGGCCGTGAAAGAGCCGCAGCTTTGCGCCGTGGGCGCGGCACGCGTCGACCAGCAGCATGGTTCCCCGATAGAGCGCCCAGTTCGCCGCCAGGTAGCCGCCGTCCTTGTTGCTGTCCGAATAACCGAGCATCACTTCCTGCCAGTCGCCGCGGCTCTCGACCATCGCGCGGTAGAGTGGCACCGCCAGTGCCCTACCCATGATGTCGCCACAGCGGGCGAGATCGTCGATCGTTTCGAACAGGGGAATGATGTTGAGGGCCAGCGCCGTTCCGCGCAGCAGCCCGACTTCCTTCAGCAGAACCGCGACCTCGAGCAGGTCGGAAGCCGCCTGGCATTTCGAGATCACGTAGTTCGGCAGCGCTACCGGGCCGTAGCGCGCGTGAATGTCGGCGGCAACGCGCAGAATGGCGAGCTCGTCGACGGCGCGCGCCGAGTAGTCGAGGTGCGGCGAGGCGAGGAGCCGCGGTCCGGCGAGCTCGCGCGCCAGCAGATCGATGCGCGCCGTCTCGTCGAGCGCGCCATAGTCAGCGGCCACGCCTGCGCGCGCCAGCAACTCGGCGACGAGCGCCTCGTGCACGTCGCTGTTCTGCCGCAGGTCGAGCACCGCGAGGTGGAAGCCGAAGACATCGACCGCCCGACGCAGCGGATCGAGCCGGCCCGCGCATAGCGGTGCCGCGCCGTGGGTCGCAAGCGATGCCGCAATCGTATCGAGGTCCGCCCGAAAGGCGGCGGAACCGGCGTAGGGTGTCCCCGCGACCGACGGCGGCCGGGGGGCGAGTAGCCGGACAGCACTCGGGCGGTCGCGGCCAGACGGGCGTAGACGCCGACGAGCGCATTGCGATACGGCTCGTCCTGCCGATGCGGATTCTCGTCGTGCGCCTGGGCCGCGAGCGCGAGCAGCTTCGGCGTCGGCTGTATCAGGCGCGACGACAGCGACAATTCCGCGCCGAGTCGATGCACCTCGCCCAGATAGTGCTCGAACGCGAGCGCCGACTGCGCCCGGATCGCGTAATCCAGGGTTTCGGCATCGACATGCGGGTTGCCGTCGCGATCGCCGCCGATCCACGAACCCGGGCGCAGGAATGGGGGCAGCGCGCTGCCGTCGATGCCGAAATCCCTTGTGAGGTGTGCCCCGAGGTCGGCGTAGAGTCGCGGAACCTGGTCGAGAAACGTGTACCGGTAGTAGGCGAGACCATTGTCGATCTCGTCTTTCACCTGCAGGCGCGACAGCCGCAGCATCGCCGTTTGCCAGAGCTCGAGCACCTGCCGGTAGAGTGCCGTGGAGAACTCGGCCGCCTCGTCCGGCGTCAACGCGACACGGTCGCGCCAGACCAGCAGCCGGACGATTTCGCGTTCGGCGTCGAGGATGCTCTTGCGCTGGACCTCGGTGGGATGTGCAGTCAGCACCGGCGACACCAGCGCGTCGGCGAACCAGCGCGACAGCGCGCCGCCATCGATGCCTGCGGCGGCGAGGCGTTCGAGCGCCTGCGCGATGCTGCCTCGCTGTGGCGGCGATCCCGCAAGGGCATGCGCCCGGCGCCGGCGATTCTGGTGCACGTCCTCGGCGATGTTGGCGAGATGCGAGAAATAGCTGAATGCACGGACGACGTGCAGCACGTCGGCAATCGGCAGCGGGTTCATCAGTGCGGCCAGCTGATCGCGGGTTGCCGCTGCGTCATCGCCGCTTGCCCGGTGAAAGCGGATCGCGGTCTGCCGTATCGCCTCGATGCGCGCGAACCCGGCCTCGCCGGTCTGCGCCCGGATGACCTCACCCAGCACGCGGCCCAGGAGGCGCGTGTCCTCCTTGAGCGGCTGGTCCTTGGCGGTTGCGGCGTCCATGGGCATGCAGCGTTTCTCGTCGTCCCTTTCGCGGCGCTACGCGTCCCGCGCCGGGCTGTGCCATCCGCCGAACGCAGCCACCATCCGGTCGGCTTCGATCGGTCCCCAGCTTCCCGCCGCGTAGGCATGCACCGGCGTCTTCATGGTCAGGATCGGGTCGACGATGCGCCAGGCTTCCTCGACCCCGTCCTCGCGGGCGAACAACGTCGGGTCGCCTTTCATCGCGTCGCCGATCAGGCGCTCGTACGCGCCGACCTCGTCGTCGCGGGTATTGCAGACGAAAAGTTCGATCTCTTCGCCCTTCATCGCGGGCCCGGGCCGTTTCGAGAGTGCTCCCATCGCGATCGCGACCTGCCCCGGGCCCAGCCGGAAGCGCAGATAGTTGGAGCTGCGAAGCGCACGTTCGTCGAACACCGTCTGCGGTGGATGGCGCAGTTGTACCATGACTTCGGTCGCCGTCATCGGAAGGCGCTTTCCCGCGCGAATGAAGAACGGCACGCCGTGCCAGCGCCACGAGTCGAGGTGAATCTGCATCGCCGCATAGGTCTCGACCTGCGAATCCGGATCGACGCCGGGTTCGGCGCGATATCCGGCGTACTGTCCGCGGACGAGGCTTCGCCCGGTAAGCGTACGGATCGAGCGAAAGACCTTGACCTTCTCGTCGCGCAGTGCCTCGCTGTCGTTGCGGACCGGAGGCTCCATCGCGAGATTGGCGACGCACCTGCAGCAGATGGTTCTGCACGACGTCGCGAATGGCGCCTACCTCGTCGTAAAAGCGGCCGCGACCCTCGATGCCGAATTCCTCCGCCATCGTGATCTGCACGCTCTCGACGTAGTTGCGATTCCAGATCGGCTCGAGGAACGAATTGGCGAACCGGAAATACAGCAGGTTCTGAACGGGCTCCTTGCCGAGGTAGTGGTCGATGCGGAAGATCGACGACTCCTCGAATACGTCGTGCAGGCTGCGATTGAGCGCCTTCGCCGAGGCGAGATCCCGGCCGAACGGCTTCTCGACGACCACGCGCGTGCCGTCGTGCGCGCCGAGCTTCGCCAGTCCCGCGACGACGGTCGGGAACATGCTGGGCGGGATGGCGAGGTAGTGCAGCGGAGCCTTGGCCTCGCCGAGCGCGTACGCGGAGCCGGTCGAACGTGCGCGCGTCGCGATAGTCGCCGTCGACATAGCGGAGCAACCCGGAAAGGCGCGCGTAAGCCGCGCAGTCGACGTCGCCGTGCAGTTCGAGGGCTTCGCCGATGTGCTCGCGCAACTTGTCGACGTTCCAGCCGCTGCGCGCCACCCCGACGACCGGCACGTCGAGCTCTCCGCGCTGCACCATCGCCAGCAATGCCGGAAAGATCTTTCTTCCGGCCAGATCCCCGGTGGCGCCGAACAGGACGAACGCGTCAGCGTGTGCATTGCTCATCGTGCAGCTCCTACGCGAATCTCGACGCGGTAGTCGCGGCCTTCCCACTGCTTCGATCCGGTCCAGAAGAAGCGTCATGTCGACGTCGCTGCCCGTCGCGCAGCGCGCCGTCGGCAGTGTCCGCCACGTGCAGACCCAGGCCGATGTCGCGGGTCGGAATGTCGGCGATCTGCTGCCAGCCGTCCATCCCATAGTGCACGACCGCCGGCGCCGGGCAGGCAAACGCGCAGCCGTTGGCCGGGCTGCGAGGTCGAGCGCCGGGAAGCGCAGAGTCCAGATCGACGGCCGCACCTCCGGACGGCGGCCGCCGATAGCGCTGCCAGACGGCCTCCGGGCGGTCGCACGGACATCCGAGCGCGCGACTCATGGCGAGCTTGATGAATTCCGCGTGCGCCCAGACCAGCGGCATCGCCGAGCCGCTGGGCTTGCCCGGGTAGAGACCGCGCTCCGGAATCGGATCGGCATCCCACACCTGCTCCGGGATCAGACCGGCGCGTCCGGTCATCGCCGCCATCGACCGCCAGGATACGGAAGCGGATCCCTGCCGGCAGCGAGCTCGTAGTGGCCGCGCTCGCCCGTAAGTAGCGGCCAGGCGCGGCCCATGCCGACACCGTCGAACGGGCCGCCGTCGGCCTGCTCGCCATAACCGTCGCCGGTGTAGCGACGCCAGGCCGCGCCGCTCGGCGTGTCGACTTTGAGCTGACGGTCGACGATCTGCGAGCGTATCGACGATCAGCGGATCATGCGGATCGCGCAGGCCGAAGCGCACGAGCTGCAGGAAGTCGGTCGCCACCTGTTCTTCCGCGGGAAGGCCGGGGTCGCACGCCCGGTTCTTGATCGGGAGAATGTGCGTCAGGTCGCTGTCGCCCTGCGAGATCCGGGGGCGGCGCGATGCGGACGTAATAACCCGCGACCCCCGCGGCGCGCGCCAGCGCGGTGTCGCGCACGCTGGTCCAGTCCTCGATGCGCGCATTCCAGTAGTCGGCCAGGTCGAGCGCGAAGCGCGCGCGCCGGCTCCTCGAGATACGCCGCGCCGCAGACCAGCGCCGACACGCACGACCGCCAGCGTGAAGGCATTGATGCCCGGCATCCTCTTCCCACCGATCCTGCTCGGTCGCGGGACCGTTTCGGGCGATGAAGCCCAGGGCGCGGCGGACCATCGTCGCGACCTCCACGCCATCGAGAGCGCGCGCGATCGGCCAACGCAGCGGCCAGCAGCACGGGGAAGGCGGTCTCGTCGAGCTGCTGGCCGCGCCAGAACGCCTTGCCGCCGAGCCACTGGTTCTGCGACCAGTTGCCTTCGGCATGCTGGGTGGCGATCAGATAGCGAAGGATGTTCGCGTGCCTCGTCCACTGCGCCCAACGCCAGCAGCGCCGCCGGCGCTTTCCACCAGGTCGCGCGGCCAGACCAGGTGGTAGCCGCCGATGTCGTCGTGCGTGTTGCCCCAGGGCACGCTGAGGCTCGCCACCATCGCGCCGGGATAGGTCTTGTCCTGATGCACGCGCAGCACCATCGCCGAGGTTGCGATCTCGTCCTGTATCGCCTGCGGAAGGTCCGTCGGAATCTTCAGCACCGACGACCACGTCGCGCCACTGCGCGACCTGCCGATCCCACACGTCGGTGAAGGGCTGGACCAGCGAGCTGACGGCGAGCGTCGCGGCCGATTCGCGGCTGGTGCCGAAGCCCAGTGCGAGCGTTGCGCTCGCCGGCAGCTCGCCGATCAACGCCACGTTCCCGGGACCGGCCGTGTCGAAGCTCCAGGTCAGCGCGCCATTGCGCTGCGAAATCCTGCCAGCCATCGCTCGCCCCGACATATCCGGCACTGGTTGCACCCCAGGCATCGCCCTGCTGCGCGTTTGCGGCGGCCAGCGCCAGCGCAAACGGTCCCTGCTCCGCCCAGAGCATCCGTCGGCCGCGGTGAAGTCCGGTTTCCGCGAGGTTGTCGTTGCCGGTACCGCCGAGGTGCGGCGCGAGCAGGGCATACGGTCGCAAGTCGGGGTCGGCGCTCAACACGACTTCGACCAGGAGCACGTCGCGCTCCGGATCGGGCGCAATGCGCAGCCGCAACTCGAACCGCGGATGGGTGTGGATGAACTCCACCGCGGGAATGCCCGGGGACGGCAGCCGCACGCGATAGGCGTTCAGGCGCTTGACTTCGACCCAGAAGCCGTCGCCGTCGGCAACGATGAAACCCAGGTCACGGATCTGCGGAATGTCGGCGCGCGGATAGTAGACCTCGTTGAGAATCCCGCGGCCCGTCGTGAACCACAGCCGCGGCGGATCCGAGCGCGCAACCGACCAGGTCCTTGGCGCTGCTGGTCCAGGTTGGTCGAATTCCGGGATGGCCGAAGGCATGCATGAGAACGCGGTCAACCGTAACACGTCATCCGGCGGGACGCCAAAGCGCACTGGACTACCCTCCGCGCTGCGCGCTTCGGGGCAATTCGCGCTCGGGAGCGGCCCTTCGCGCTCATGACTACCCTCCGCGCTGCGCGCTTCGGGGCAATTCGCGCTCATGACGGCGCTCGGCGTGGACGTCCCGGAACGATACTCAACGCCGGCGGTCGAAAATGCGACAATCGGCCACCCGCCTTCCTTGAATCCGACGGAGTTCACCATGGACGAACGAGGTTCGAAGCCTCGCCCAGTACCTGCGACGGGCGCCCCGGCCAGTGCGGTCGACGGGAAATCGCCCGAGGAGACCGAGAAGGACCACTTCCTGCAGCTGATGTTCTTTCAGGGGCATCATCGGCACGAGGCGGCGCAACCGGCGGCGCCGATCGAACTGCCCAGGGGCGAGTACGCACCGCTACGGCATTCGATGGCGAGAGCTGGCGAGCGCTACCGGCTGCCACTTCCGAGCGGCACCGCGGCGCTGCGGCTGGATGCGCCGGCGACCGAGGTGATGACTGACCTGCGGCGCGTGCGCGCGGTGACCATCGAGCTCGACGCGTCGATCGACGGGGCGAATCAGGCGATGATCGCCCACGGCGTGCGCGCCCTGTTTGTCGTGGGCGACGCGCGCCAGGTCGTCGGCCTGGTCACCTCCACCGACATCCTCGGCGAGCGACCGATACAGTTTGCGCAGGAGCGCGGAATACGGCACGGTGAGGTCGTCGTACGCGACATCATGACGCCGGCGGAGCGCCTGGAGATCATCGACGTTCGCGATGTGGTACGCGCGCGGGTCGGCGACGTCGTGGCGACGCTGAGGCTCGCGGGCCGGCAGCACGCGCTGGTGGTCGATTCCGATGGCGAGGCGGTCCCCGGCCAGCGGAGCGTGTGCGGCATCTTCTCGCTGACGCAGATCGCGCGGCAGCTGGGCATTCCGCCGCAACAGGTACACGACATCGCGCGGACGTTTGCCGAGATCGAGGCGGCGATCGCTTCCTGATCGCGACGGTTTCTGGTCACCGGCGCTTCGTGCGCGCTTTGATGCCGGAGGCCGCCGCCTTGGCATGCGCTTTTGCGGCGGTCGAGGCCACCTTCGTGCGCGTCTTCGCCGCGGTCGGTGGCCGCCTGGTGCGCCCTTTGGTGCCCGTTGCCGCCGCCTTCGCGCGCGCGGCCAGAGCGAGCCGACGCACGCGCCGGATGTCGGCGTCCGAGTATGGGCCGTTGACGCCCGATATGGCGGCGAGCTTCATCCCGTGCTTCCGGCCGAGGCGATAAATCTCCCGCACCTTTTCCCATTCGATGTTGCGACCGACCGTGAAGTTCTCGAAGCGGCCTTCCAGTGCCAGCACGATGGTCTCGGCGAGACAGGCATAGGCGACGTTCTTCGGCAGACCGATGTTCTTCATCGCCACGTCGCCGGGCAGCAGGATTTCGCCCGATTCGATCACCAGCACGTCCGGGCGCTTCGCGACCTCGTCGGGGGGCAGATCGAGCGGCCGGGCCACATCGGTGATCACGCAGCCGGGCTTGACCTTCATGATGTCGAGGATCTTCCTGCCCGCGCCGGAGGTCGCCGTCACGATCATGTCCATGTCGGCGATGTCCTTGTCGGCGCGCGAGGACAGGAACAGCCTGGCGCCGGGAGTCTCCTTCAGGATCGACCCCTTGAGCGAGAGCAGCTTGGCCGTTTCGGGCGATACCAGGTAGGTCTCCTCGGCGACCATCGCCAGCAGGCGCGCGCAAACCGAACCGATGGCGCCGGTGGCGCCCACGACCATCGCCTTGAACTGCACCTTTTCGCCGTGCTTCGGCGTCGGCACGAGGCCCAGGCGCAGGACGGCGTCGTGCGCGGCCCAGAGCGCGCCCGAGGCGCTGTAGCTGTTGCCGGTGGTGATGGGCAGCGGCGCACGCTTGGCGACGGTGAGTCCCGCATCGCCGACCACCTTGGTGAATGCGCCGAGGCCCATGATCTGCGCGCCGAGGCCCCGGGCGATCCGGGCCGCGTCGAGCAGCCGGCGGTAGGTGAACTCGGGGCTGTGGCTCATGATCTCCTTGGGCGTTCCGCCCACGGAGATCAGCCAGCCCTCCGCTTCGACCCCCGTCGCCGACTTGATGCCCGTCACCTTCGAGTACACGAAGGGTGGCGCGTAGGCCATCGCCTTCTCCAGCGTGTCCATGAAGATCGGCGGCGACACGTACGAGAGCAGCTCGATCGGCTTCACGTTCTTGAAGTATTCCTGCGACAGCGGATGGATGACGAAGGCGAAGCGGTTGACGCGCTTGAAGCCGTCGGGATAGATGATTCGCGGCTCGAGCTCGAGGTTCGTGATGATTTCCAGGTAGTCGTCCTCGAGGATGTCGTCGGGGTCCTTCTCGCTCGCGGCGATGATCATCGCGTCGAGCAGGCTGGGTCCGAGCACATGGTCGAACATCGCCGGCGCGCCGTCGATCACCATGTGCACACCCTTCTTCTTGAGTTGCGCAATGCGCGAGTCGTTGACGGTCGACGTGACGATCGTCTTGCCGGCCAGCTCATCGGCACCATAGGCGTCCAGTTCGTGCACCGGCGCGACGATGACCGTCGCGTCCTGCATCGCCCGGCGCAGCACGAACTTCGTCCATTCCTTGACGGGGGTCGAGGCCATCAGCGTCTCGGGCGTCCAGTCCAGCACGTAGTGGGCACCGCTGGCGTAGAGCTCGAGCGTGTCGAGCGAACCGAGCAGCTTGGGTACGCCGAGCTGGAGCAGGGGGTCGGCGAACTGGAGATTCGGCGTGTACTCCGACATCGACAGCGCCAGCTTGTAGTTGGTCATCCCCGAGAAGAAGAGGACCTTGGCATTGTTGAAATAGTCGCCGAGCTTGTTCTGCACGTGGCGCAGCGCCCACTCCTGCAGGATGTCGCTCAAGCGGCCCCCGGTCGTGACCGGAATGCGCGTCACCGCGCTCTTCATCCGCGCGCTGTCCTTCTCCACGTAACGCCGCGCGCCGACGGTGTAGCTGTCCTTCACCACGCCGAGCCCGATCGCGTCGGCGTGGAGCTGCCAATGCTTGAGCAGCTTCACGGCCTTCGCCGTGCTGCCATCGGTCCCGCGGCGACGGACGTTGACTTTCTTCCTCAGGAACGTCGCGGTGAACTCGAAGTCCTGTCCGCCTGCCCCGAGACTGATGCCGACCACTCTCTTCATTCCGACCTCGCGGAAATGTCGCTTTCGATTCTTCGCTTGTCCCTGCAAATTGTACGGCGATCCCTGCGTCCCGACCGTGCGGCGATCGCGCACTGGTCATGAAATTTCCCGGCCTTAGTTGACTTGTCTGCTCGGGAAAACACTGGTCCGAAACACGAGTTTGGTGCAAGCTGACAGCTTCGAAACGCCGAGCGCGAGCGGGACCATGGTCGAGATGCCTGGCTTTGTCGGTGATGTGGTGCGCTCCGTCGGCCTGTCGACTGCGATGCGGGCGGCGGGAGTCGTCACGGGCCTCCTGCCGATACCCCAGCCGATGTTGCTCGTCGGGCCGGGCGCGAGCGGCCGCCTGGGCCAGGCGCTGTGCGGTTTCGGCTACCGGAAGATCATGATCGTCACCGATCGCGTCGTGTCCGAGATGGGCCTGCCGAAGGCGCTGACCGACGCGTTGACCGCGGGCGGCACGGCCCATGTCGTCTTCGACGCGATTACGGCCGATGCGCCGATCCCGCTGATCGAGAAGGGGATCGCGTTCTGCGAGAAGCAGGGATGCGATGCCATTGTGGCCTTTGGTGGCGGCTCGCCGATGGACGCAGCCAAGACCATTGCGCTGGCCGTCGCCAACCGGAAGCATCCGCGCAAGCTGGTCGGCTACTTCAAGGGTTTGCGCGCGCCGATCCCGATCTATGCGGTACCGACGACCGCAGGCACCGGTTCGGAGGTGACCGTGGCTGCAGTCGTGTCGGACCCCGAAACCGGCAAGAAGCTGGTCATCGCCGACACGCGCCTCGTGCCGGCGATGGCGGCGCTCGATCCGTCGTTGATGACGGGCCTGCCCCGACATGTGACGGCGGCGACCGGCATGGATGCGCTGACGCATGCGGTCGAAGCCTTCGTCGGGCAGTGGGCGAGCGCCTACACCGACCGCATGGCGCTGGCGGCGGTCAGCATGATCTACGACAACCTGCGCATCGCCTACCGGAACGGCAAGAACCTGGTGGCGCGCGAGCAGATGGCGCTGGCGGCGACGTACGCCGGTCTCGCGTTCACGCGTGCCAACGTCGGTTATGTCCACGCGATCGCCCACCAGCTGGGTGGCAGATACCACACGCCGCACGGTCTCGCCAATGCCATCGTGCTGCCGCATGTGCTGAAGTTCCTCGCTCCGGCGATTACCAAGCGGCTGGCGGTGCTGGCTGTACGCGCGAAAGTCGGAACGCAGGGGCAGCGCCCGTCCGTACTGGCGAAGAAATTCATCGACTCGGTCGAGGCGCTGAACCGGGACCTCGGCATCCCGCGCCATCTCGACGCGCTGCGCGAAGCGGACATCCCGGAGCTGGCCAAGGCGGCCTGCTGGGAGGCCGACACCAACTATCCGGTGCCGCGCTACATGTCGCCGAAAACCTGCGAGGGGTTGTTGCGCCAGATCCTCCCGACGCCCGCGCGCCGCAGGAAGCGCTAGCTCCCATACGCAGCTTCGCGGAGGCCCGATGAAGACCTATCGGATCGCAATCATTCCGGGCGACGGCATCGGCAAGGAAGTCGTGCCGGCAGGGCAACGCGCGCTGGAGGCGCTCGCGCGAGCGCAGGCCGGATTCGCATTCGAGTTCGTCGAATTCGGCTGGGGCGCCGACTGGTTCCGCCGGCACGGGGTGATGATGCCGGACGACGGTCTCGATCAGCTGCGCGGGATGGACGCGATCCTCTTCGGTTCGGCCGGCGATCCGCAGATACCCGACCACGTCACGTTGTGGGGTCTGCGACTGAAGATCTGCCAGGGGTTCGACCAGTACGCGAACGTGCGTCCGACGCGCATCCTCCCCGGCATCGACTCGCCGCTGAAGCGCTGCGGGCCGGCGGACCTCGACTGGGTGATCGTGCGCGAGAACTCCGAGGGCGAATACGCAGGCGTCGGCGGGCGCGCGCACCAGGGCCATCCCCTCGAAGTCGCGACCGATGTTTCGGTGATGACGCGCGCAGGGGTCCTGCGGATCATGCGCTTCGCCTTCCGGCTCGCGCAGTCGCGCCCGCGCAAGCTGCTCACGGTGGTGACCAAGTCGAACGCACAGCGCCACGCGATGGTGATGTGGGATGAAATCGCGGCCGCCGTCGCACTGGAGTTTCCGGATGTCACGTGGGGCAAGGAGCTCGTGGACGCCGCCACCGCGCGCATGGTCAACCGGCCGGCGTCGCTGGACACGATCGTGGCGACCAATCTGCATGCCGACATCCTGAGCGATCTGGCCGCCGCGCTTGCCGGCAGCCTCGGCATCGCCCCGACCGCCAACATCGATCCGGAGCGGCGCTATCCCAGCATGTTCGAGCCCATCCACGGCTCGGCCTTCGATATCATGGGCAAGGGCATCGCCAATCCGGTCGGCACCTTCTGGAGCTGCGTGATGCTGCTCGAGCACCTGGGCGAGACGCGCGCGGCGGCGACGCTGATGTCGGCGATCGAGGCCGCGACCGCAAATCCGGCGCTGCGCACGCGCGACCTGGGTGGCGCGGCCACGACCGCGCAGGTGACCGAGGCCGTTTGCGCGTGGGTCACCAATGCCGCCGGGTCGATCGAGCGGGCGGCATGACCGAGGGCACGAATTCAGACCTGGACAACGGGAGACCGATGATGAAGAAGCTCCTCTTGGCGCTGTGTCTTGCGACGCTGACCCCTGGCGTTCTGGCGCAGACGTGTCCCGAGAAGAACATCCTGTATTGGCAATCTTTCCCACCGGGCGGGGAGTCCGATATTGCCGCTCGGCACCAGCAGCTGCTGCTGAAGAAGAAGTGCCCGAACATCGAAACGATCATCCAGTACAAGCCCGGAGCCGGCGGCGCGGTGATGTGGACCCAGATCAACAATCTGCCGGGCGACGGGCTCAACGTCGCCGGCATCAACCTGCCGCACATCGTCTTCCAGCCGATCGAGGGAGAAGTCCAGTACAAGACCGAGGACATCACGCCGGTGTTCTGGTTCCACTACACGCCCGACGCCCTGGTCGTGCCCGACCAGAGTCCCATCAAGAACTTTGCCGACTTCGTCAAGGCGGCCAAGGCGGATCCGGGCAAGCTGAGTCTCGGCGGGTCGGGCCTCAACTCGGCCAATCATGCCGCGCACGAGCGCCTGAATTCGGTGTTCGGCGTGAAGACGATCTACATCCCGTTCAAGGGCACCGGCGACATGACGACGGCGGTCCTTGGCAGTCAGGTCACCGGCGCGATGTCGTACACGGCATTCGCGATCAACAACAAGGGCAAGGTGCGGGCGCTGGCGGTGGCCATGGAACAGCGTCATCCGCTGATGCCGGATGTGCCGACGTTTCGCGAATTGGGTGTCGACTGGGTCGACGGCGCCTATCGCGGGATCGGCGTGCCGAAGAGCACGCCGCCCGACGCGCGCAGGCGATTGTCGGACCTGTGGGCGGCCATCAACGGCGACCCGGAAATGCAGGCGCTGGCGGCGAAAAGCGGATTCGAACTGCTCAACATCGGCACGGATCAGATGGATGCGTTCATGAAAGAGAAGATCCGCATCTACACCGAAGGGGCAAAGGCGCTCGGCCTGGGGAAGAAGTAGCTCACCGGCCGGCTGCCCGCTCGGGCGCGCCACGCCTGGCCACGCGACGATGTCGCCGATCATCAGCAGCGAGAAGGAACGGATGCTGGCGGGCCAGCCGTATCGGCCGGACGCACCGGAGATCCAGGCGGAGCAGGCGGCGACGAAGGAGTGGCTGGCTCGGTACAACGCGTCGCTCGGCCTGCCCGGCGATGCACGGCGAGCGCTCCTCGCCGAACGCCTGGGCGAAGTCGGCGAGGGGGCCGTGATCCGCCCGCCATTTCACTGCGACTACGGATTCAACATCCGCTTGGGCGACGGTGCCTTCCTCAACTTCAACTGCGTGATTCTCGATGTGGTCAACGTCACGATCGGGGCCGGGACGCAGATCGGCCCCGCGGTCCAGATCTATGCCGCCGACCATCCGCGCGATCCGGCGCAGCGCCGCGAGGGACTCGAACTCGGACGGCCGGTGCGGATCGGCTGCAATGTGTGGATCGGGGGTGGCGCCATCATCCTCCCCGGAATCACCATCGGCGACGATGCGGTGGTCGGCGCCGGCAGCGTCGTGACCCGTGATGTGCCCGCCGGTGTCACGGTTGCCGGCAATCCGGCGCGGGCGATCGGGCGTTGACCGTGCCGATTTGCGACGAGCGCGGGCGCTACGCCCGCCATGCTGACGGCAGGATCGAGGAAGCCGGCTGATCGAGCCGTCATACCGAACGCCGGACCGGCGATCATCGCGCTCGGCGCAGGAACCGGCGCGGGAACCGGCGCTCGACCTGCAATACGCGGGGCGTCGGGTACCGCGCGTTGAAGTGGGTCAGGACACGGTCGAGGTGCTTCTCCTTGTCGCGCCTGCGGGCGATCTTGGCTTGCGCGAGAAGATCGCTGATATACCCGCGCAGGATGAACCGGCCCTTGGCTGTCTCGAGGAGTGTGTGTCCGACCTCGACGGCGACGATCTCGGGCAGCCGCTGGTGCTCGGCGATGACCGCGATTTCGTCTTCGGTGAGCCCGGACATCCCGATGCACTCGTCGAGCGTGACCATCGTCGTCTCCTCGGATGCGCATCATTCCGGGGCAGCGCGCCTTCCGCTGGTGCAGCGGCGGGCGCGTCGAACGCGGCTTTCGCCGCGTCTCGCGTCGGCCCCGACGGCGTATCTCCCAAGCAAGACAGCGACTTGCGTGAAGTCGGCCATAGCAGGCGCCCGGCGAGCGCAATGGCGTCACGCAATGTCCATGCCCGCACTCGAGACGATTGCTCGACTGCACCCATTCCGAATTGATACCCTGAGGCCACGAGGATCGGCATCGGCCCGGGAGCGCGCCAATGAAGAAGGTCGTCTGGGGTGTACTGAGCACCGCGAAGATCGGCCGGGAGCGGGTATTGCCCGGCATGAAGAAGAGCGGCCTGCTCGAGATCAGGGCAATCGCGTCGCGTGATGAAGCCCGTGCGCGCAGCACGGCCGACGCGCTCGGCATTCGCCGGGCGTACGGCTCGTATGAAGCGCTGATCGCCGACCCGGAGATCGAGGCGATCTACAACCCGTTGCCCAACCACCTGCATGTTCCGTTGACCTTGCAGGCGGCGGCGGCGGGCAAGCACGTGCTCTGCGAGAAGCCGATCGCGCTGACGGCGAAGGAGGCGATGCGGCTGCGCACGGTGGCCGACGAGGTGCTGATCGCCGAAGCGTTCATGGTGCGCTTCCATCCGCAGTGGCAGCGCTCGCGCGAGCTGGTGCGCGAAGGACGCATCGGCACGCTGCGGGCCGTGCAGATGTTCTTCGGCTACAACAACCTCGACCCCGCGAACGTCCGCAACAAGGCGGACATCGGCGGCGGCGGCCTCTACGACATCGGCTGCTACGCGATCGTCGCGGGACGCTACTTCTTCGCGGCCGAACCCGTGCGCGGCATCGCGCTCGTCGACCGCGATCCGATGTTCGGCACCGATCGCCTGACCAGCGCCCTGGTGGACTTCGGCGACGGCCGCCGCCTCGATTTCAGCGTGTCCACGCAGATCGCGCCGTACCAGCGCATCCAGCTGTGCGGCAGCAAGGGCCGAATCGAGCTCCAGATCCCGGTCAACGCGCCGCAGGGGTCGCCGACGCGCATCTCCATCGACGATTGTTCCTCACTCGAAGGGAAGGGGATCGTCACCGAGACGTTGCCCGCGAGTGACCAGTATCAGCTGCAGGGCGAGGCGTTCTCGCGGGCGGTGCGCGGGGAGATCACGCTGCCCTACGGCGTCGAGGACGCGATCGCCAACATGCGCGTCATCGACGCGTTGTTCCGATCGGAAAGAAGCGGGCATTGGGAAGTCGTCGCCCGGGACTGACGAGGTCGGCCAGCACCCGCACGGCAGCGAGGCAGCAAAGCATCATCGCGACGATCGCCCAGTGGTTGTAGCGCAGATCGCCGGCGGGGTCGATGACGAACTGCGGTGCGAGATAGGCGACACCACTCGCAAAGAGCGCGAGCGCCGCGCGGCGCGTGGGTTGCGATCCCCGGAGCAGGCAGACAAGCGTCGCCACCGTGCCCGCCAGGTACCAGGCCCATGGGCGGCAGACAAGCGTCCGGCATGTCACCGCGCCGCAGGATTCGAGCACGTAGTCGACAAGCCGCCGCGTCGCGGGTGACGGCACGTGGACGATGCCGAATTCGTTCGCATCCACCCCAGGATGCGTTGGCGTCGAACATGGCGCCACGCTGCAGCCCGACCAATCCGGCGAAAACGCCGCCAGCGGTGCGCCAGGTACGCTCCGGGATACAAGGTGACAGCCTCGCGCCAGGCCGCAGCGATCGCTTGCGGCTCGACGCCGAGCAGCGCCTTGAAAGATGCCGTCGCGGTCCGCATCGAGTGCGAGATTGATGTGCCGGTCGCTGTAGATCCTGGCGGCATGCTCGCCGATCAATTCGGGGTCACCCGGCAGCACGTTCGCCGGTACGACCGACCTCTTCTCGATCGCCGACATGCCGAGCAGATCGTAGACCTGAAACGCCTGTACGCTCGTGTTCGGTGCGAGCCGACGCAAGCCCGGAAGCTCGTAGCCATTGACCACCGTGGCGGCGGCGAACAGGGCAACCGTCAGCACTGTCCCTGCGCCTGTCCAGGCGAACCACGTTCGCCGACTGGGGATGCCGTCGCTCCGCAATACCGACACCCACCAGATCATCAACGGAAGCGCTGCGGGCGCGGCATTGAATCGGTAAGCCGTGCCGGCGAAGACCGCCACCAACGCCGTGGCCAAGGCCACCTTCCGTCGCGCAACGGTCGGTGCATGCTGCGCGCCGCCGATCAACGCACAGCCCGCAGTGAAACACGCCGACACCGCAACGTCCTTCCAGACGACCAACATGGGTCCGAGGATCGCGGGCACCGCCACAAAAGCCGTCATGCCGACGATCGATCCTGCCGGGCCGTAGCCGAACAGGCGACACAAGGACCCGACCGCGGTCAGCAGCACGAAGTCTTGGACCGCAAGCATCAGCGTCGGACCCGGCCACAGGCCGTCCAGGACGCGCCAGACATAGCTCACGAATGGCGGATACGGCCCGCCGCGGACAGCCGCACGAGCCTCGCGCAGCGCGTGCAGGCTGTCATAGGACATGAAGCCGGGAAATACGGCCCAGATGATCAGGCCGGTCAGGATGCCCGCCACCACGATCCGAACGACGGAACGTGACCCGGCACGTGTGGACGACACGGCGTCGTTCGATGCCATCACGTCTGTGATTCTACGCGACCCGACGGTATCGATCGCCACCACGCGCAATGGAATCGTGATAGCGTAAGCAGCCGGCTGCGGGCGTACGGATCCTGTCGGAGACCGGTCGGCAAGTCGGCCCTTGGTCAACCAACGGCACGCAAGATCGCACCGTCATGAGCCTGCTTGCCGCCGCGATCGATGATCTGGTCGCGGCCAACCGGATTCTCGCCGGTCTTGGCGTTCTCGACGGCTTCGGCCACGTGAGCGTCCGCCATCCGGAGCGCGCGGATCGCTATCTGCTTGCGCGCTCGCTGGCGCCCGAGCTCGTGAGCGCTGCCGATGTCATGACGTTTGACCTGCAATCGAACGCGCAGGACGACGACACTCGCGCACCCTATCTGGAGCGTTTCATCCACGGCGAAATCTACACGAGGCGGCCCGACGTGAACGCGATCGCCCACAGTCATTCGCGCGCGGTGATCCCGTTCGCGTCGTCGTCGGCGACGTTGCGCCCGATCTACCACATGAGCGGCTTCCTCGGGAGCGGCGCAAGGGTGTTCGAGATGCGGGTCGCGCTTCGGGATGACCGACCTGCTGGTGCGCAGCAACGCGCAGGGAGCGGAGCTCGCGGGTACGCTCGCCGACGAGGCAGTCGTCCTGATGCGCGGCCACGGGTACTGCACGGTCGGCGAGAGCCTCCCTGTGGCAGTGTATCGGGCGTACTACACGCAGACGAACGCCGTGATCCAGCAGCAGGCCATTGCGCTCGGCGGCGTCGTTACCTATCTGACTCCCGAGGAGGCGGAGCGCGCGGACGAGACGAACCGGCGCGTCATCGCCCGCCCGTGGGCGTTGTGGAAAGCCAGGTACCATCAGCCGCCCGGCGGCTGAGCCGGCTCGGACCAGGCGGCGCCAGCGGCAGGACGTCGCGCGCTTTGGGGCGCTCGTCAAGTTGATCGGGATCAAACCGGCGTGACGTCCGGCGCCGCCACGCGCGTAAAATGTGAGCTGCAATTCGGCTTTCGTGCGGTTGGCGCACAAGCGTAGCGCACGAGCGTGCAGACGGCGGGGAACATGAAAATCTGCGTAGTGGGTGCGGGATCGATCGGCGGGCACCTGGCGGTGCTGTTCGCCACCGTTGGCCACGAGGTGACGGTGATCGCGCGCGGTGCGCACCTCGCGGCGATCCGCGAAGAACGGACTGCGGCTCATCCTCGACGACGGCAGCGAGCATCTGGTGCGGCACATGCACGCGACCGACAGCATCCGCGCGGCCGGACCGCAGGATCTCGTCATCCTCGCCGTCAAGGCCAACCAGGTCGAGCCGATCGTCGACGACGTGACCACGCTGTTTCACGACGACACGGTGCTGATTCCGATGCAGAACGGCATTCCGTGGTGGTATTTCCAGCGCCACGGCGGCCCCCACGATGGCCATTGCGTCCGCGCCGTCGACCCGCACGCGGCGCATCATGAACGCGATCGACCCGCAGCGGATCATCGGCTGCGTGGTCTACCCGGCCGCGGGCATCGCCTCGCCCGGCGTCGTGAAGCACATCGAAGGCAACCGGTATCCGCTGGGCGAGCTCGACGGCACGACGACCGAGCGGATCACCCGGATCGCGCAGGCATTCACGGCGGCAGGGCTCAAGTCGCCGATCCTCGACAACATCCGCGCCGAAATCTGGCTGAAGCTCTGGGGCAACCTGACGTTCAATCCGATCAGCGCGCTCACGCACTCGACGCTGGTCGACCTTTGCCAGTATCCGCTCACGCGCACGCTGGCGCAGAACATGATGAGCCGAGGCGCAGGCGATCGCCGGCAAGCTGGGCATCGACTTCCGCGTGTCGATCGAGAAGCGCATCGCGGGCGCGGAGAAGGTCGGCAAGCACAAGACCTCGATGCTGCAGGACATCGAGGCGGGACGGGAGCCGGAGATCGATGCGCTGGTCGGTTCGGTGATCGAGCTGGGTCGGCTGACGGGCACGTGCGACGCCGCACATCGACGCGGTCTACGCGCTCGTCAAGCTCCTCGCCCACACGGTCGCCACCGAAAGGCTGTGCGTGCGCGCGCTGACGAAGGACATCGTCGAGCGCGCGATGCACGCGGCGGCGGGCGGCCACACCGTCGCGGCGGGCTGAGTCCGGACCCGCGGCGAGGGGACCGGCACGGGCGGGTCGGCGAGAGCAGCGAGCGGCAGACGATGCTGAGCTTTCTCCCACCGGTCGTCCGTGGCGTCATCGCCGCTGACGCTGCTCGTCGTCAACACGCTGTTCTGGTGCGCTCTCCTCTTCGCATGCTCGCTGGTCAAGCTGGTCCTTCCGGCAAAGCGCGTGCGCGCCGCGATCGACCCGGTGCTGAACGCGATCGCGACGAGCTGGATCGCCTGCAACAGCGGCTGGATGCGGCTCACGCAGCGCGCGCGGTGGGATGTGCCGGGCGTGGAGGATCTCGAATACCGGGGCTGGTACATGGTCAACTGCAACCACCAGTCGTGGGTCGACATCTTCGTCCTGCAGCACCTGCTGAACAGGCGCATTCCGCTGCTCAAGTTCTTCCTCAAGCAGCAGCTCCTCTACGTCCCGGTCATGGGGCTCGCGTGGTGGGCACTGGATTTTCCGTTCATGCGGCGACACTCCGAGGCCTATCTCACGCAGCCACCCGGAGAAGCGCTTCCACGATCTCGAGACCACGCGGCGCGCGTGCGAGAAGTTCGCGCTGGTGCCGACCAGCGTGATGAACTTTCCGGAGGGCACGCGCTTCACGCGGGAAAAGCATCGGGCCCAGCATTCGCCCTACCGGCACCTGCTGAAGCCGCAGGGCCGGGGCGCTGGCGCTGGCGCTCTCCGTGCTGGGGGACAAGTTCCGCTCGTTCATCGACGTCACGATCGTCTATCCGGACGGCGCGCCGACCTTCTGGCAGTTCCTCTGCGGGAAGGTGTCGCGGGTGGATCGTGCGCGTGCGCCGGCTGGCGATTCCGCCGGAGCTCACCGCGGGCAGCTACGCGGCCGATGCGCGCTTTCGGAAGACCATCCAGGGTTGGCTGCAGGAGCTCTGGCACGAGAAGGACCGCAGATCGACGCGCTGCTCGCGGCAGGAATGCGCGGGATCCGGCCGCCGGCGATGTCGAGCAGCGCGCACCCGAGCACGCCTGATTGCCGCCACGTGAGTCGCGTTCGACACCGGCCGTGACCGAGATCGCCCGCGTCACAGTCGTGGACGTCCTGACACGGTCGAGACCGACGCCGAGAAGTCGAAGGTGCGCATGCCGCGCGGCATCGCGCCGGTGGTGGCGCGCGGATCTCGTGGACGTTGTTCGTCCTGGCTCTTGTCGTCTACACGCTGGCGATGCTCACCGCCATCGGCCTGGGCGCGCCGGCATGCCGTGACGTAGCTGCCTCGCCGCGGCGGTCTGCTCCGGCGAGCGCACTGCGGGCGTCCGGCTGGCGTCGTCGGAAGCGAGCTGTTGCGGATCGGGTCGTTGCAACGCAAAAAAGCATGCCAGATGATCAAGGCTTGACGCCAATCAATGATCGCGCACGCCGTTCGAGTGTCTGCTTCGTAGTAGGAAGCCGGGAATCGCAGTCCTCATCTCGTCGGGGCTCGCGCCGGGTCTTCGTGAACTCCTCGCCGGGATCGTTGATGGAAAGCGTAGCCGACATCCTGAGGTCCAAGCGCGATGCAGACCGTCCATACGACCAGCCCGACCACGTCGGTGCTCGACGCAATGAAGCTGATGGCGGAGAAGGGCATCGGTGCGCTGGTCGTCATCGAAGCCGGGAAGTCGTCGGCATCGTCACCGAGCGCGACTACGCGCGCAAGACCGAGGTCGAGGAGCGAACGGGGAACGACGACGCTGGTACGCGACATCATGACCGCGGTGGTCATCCACGTTCATCCGGACCAGACCAGCGAGGACTGCATCGCGCTGATGGCGAAGAACAAGCTGCGTCACCTGCCGGTGATGGACGGCGACGCGCTGGTCGGCATGATCTCGATTCGCGACCTCGTCGGCCGCATCATCGCCGCTCTCTGAACGCTCGCCGGGCCCGTCCGGTGCCGGCGAACGTGGCGCTCAGTGCGACATCAGCACCGGCACGGTCATCGACGACAGCATCACCTGCGTCACGCCGCCCCACACGAACGCGGAGACCCGCGGTCGGCTGTAGGCGCCCATCACGATCAGGTCGGCGCTGAAGTCGGCGGCCTGCGACAGCAGCAGCTCGCCCGGCGTTGATGTCGGGCACGGCGAGGCGGCGCACCGTCGCCTCGACCTCGTGGCGACGCAGGAAGCGCGGCGACCTGCTGCGTCGGCGAGCACCTCGTGCAGGTTCTCGTCGTCGTCGGGCGTGATGGCGACCGCGAACACCTTCTTCGCGTCCTTGAGCAGCGGAAGGGCGTCGGCGACGGCCCGCGCCGACTCGCGGGAATCCTTCCACGCGATCATCACCCGCTCGCCGACCGTCTTGTACTCGCCGACGTAGGGGACGAAGAGCACCGGACGGCCGCACGACATCACGACCTCCTTGGCGAGCTCGGCGCTGAACGCCTCGGTCGGCTCGTCGCGCGACGGCTGGCCGATCACGGCGAGATCGGCATAGCGCGCATGCAGGACCGCGGCGGCGAGCGGGTCACCGGCCGGCGCGCGCCAGCCGAGCGACGTGACGCCGGCATTCGCGGCCGCGGCGCGGAAGCGCGCTTCGGCCGCGCGCTGGGCGTCGGCGCTCTCGCGCATCCGCCGCTCGACGACCTCGCCGGGCAGCACCGCCGACGTGAACGGCGTGATCTCCGCCGACGGCACGAGATAGCGTGCCGAGAAGCTGCGCCGGGTACGCGCGCGCGACGCGAGCGGCCACCGCGAGCCGGCGCTCGCAGGGTTCGGAATCGTCGACGTGGACGAAAATGGTCCGGTAGGTCATGGATTTCCCTCGGATCAGGCAACGAGAGCATTGTAGGCCCGGCAGCGACATCCGGACTTTGACGAGGCTCAGAACTGCGGCGAATTGCGTCAATCCCCGGTCCGAACGCATACGGCGCAAGCGATCCTTCCCATCCGCAGCCGTGGCTGGGGCAGCGATAGCGGCGTCGCGGGCGGACCCGGCTCACCATTCGATCGAGGAGATTGCGCCGGATGCGCAGGAGCGGCGTGCCGCACTTGGGGCACGGCGGGTGCACCGTTTGCGTGGGGCGCTGGTACAACGCTGCAGCGCTCATGTGTACTCCCTTGCGCTGCGCTCCCCCGGGAGGAGCAATTCGCGCCTTGGGACGGTCCTGCGGCGCTCATGTGTACACCCTTGGCGCTCCGCGCCGTCCCTCCGCGAGGGAGCAATTCGCGCCTTGGGACGGCCCTGCGGCGCTCATCCTACAAGGGTCCTTCCGGCGTCGACGCGCTGCGCCATTTCCCACGCGATGTCGGCGACGAGCCGCGCGCGGCTCCCGGTCTCGACCGCGTTGCCGCTCGCCGCGTTGCCCTGCAGCGCACGCGCCAGCACGCCGTGCAGGATCGCCGCGATGCGGAACATGTTGAAGATGAGGTAGACCTCCCAGTGCGCGATCGCGTCGCGGCCGGTGCGCCGGCAGTAGGCGGCGACGTACTCGGCCTCGGTCGGGATGCCCAGTGCGGCGAAGTCGCAGCCCTTCAGCCCGCGAAACTGCTGCGGCGTCAAGCCGCCACGCCATCACCTGATAGGCGAAGTCCGACAGCGGATGGCCGAGCGTGGACAGCTCCCAGTCGAGCACCGCCAGCACGCGCGGCTCGGTCGGGTGGAAGATCACGTTGTCGATCCGGTAGTCGCCGTGGACGATCGCCGTCTCGTCGCCGGGCGGGCACGTGCTCCGGCAGCCATGCGATCAGCCGGTCCATCGCCGGAATCCGCTCGGCGGCGGCCGCCTGGTATTGCTTCGACCAGCGGGCGACCTGCCGCTCGATGTAGTTGCCGGGCTTGCCGTAGTCGGAAAGGCCCGCCGGCCACGTAGTCGACGCGGTGCAGCGCGGCGATGACCCGATTGAGCTCGTCGTAGTGCGCCGCGCGCTGCGCCGGCGTCATGCCCGGGAGCGTCGGGTCCCAGAGGATGCGGCCCTCGACGTACTCCATCACGTAGAACGGGGTGCCGAGCACCGAGGCGTCCTCGCACAGCGCGTAGGTCCTCGCCACCGGAACGTCGGTGCCGGCGAGCGCCGACAGCACCCGGTATTCGCGGTCCACCGCGTGCGCGGACGGCAGCAGCGGGCCCGGCGGCTTGCGGCGGAGCACGTACCGTCGCTCGGCCGGCGGTGATCCGGTAGGTCGGGTTCGACTGCCCGCCCTGGAACTGCTCGACGACGGGATCGCCGGCGAAATCCGCGACCTCTGCGCGCAGATACGCGGCGAGCGCCGCCGTGTCGAACGGATGCACACGGAGCGACGAGCGTTGCGCCCGGGTTGGCCGCTGATTCATTGCAGACGATCAGACTCCGTGCAGCCGCCATCGACCACCAGCGCCTGGCCGGTGACGTGGCGCGACGCTTCGGAGGCGAGAAACACGACGCTGCCCTTGAGATCGTCCTCGCCGCCCAGGCGGGCGAGCGGCGTCATCGCGAGCACGCTCTCGCCGATGCGGTCGAGCGTCACCCGGGTCATCTTCGACGGAAAGAACCCGGGGCAGATCGCGTTGACGTTGATGTTGTACCGGCCCCATTCGGCGGCGAGCGCGCGCGTCATCGCGATCAGCGCGCCCTTGCTCGTGTTGTAGGCGATCGTCTGCATGTCCCATTCCGGGGGATTGCCGAACAGGCCCGCGATCGACGCGATGTTGACGATCTTCCCGCTCCGGCGCGGAATCATCGAGCGCCGGCCGACCTCGCGGGCAAGGAAGAACTGCGCGTCGACGTTGAGGCTCATGCACCTTGCGCCAGCCCTCGTCCGGGATAGTCCTCGGCCGGGCGCCGCCCAGTTGCAGCCGGCGTTGTTCACCAGGATGTCGATCTGGCGACCAGCGCGCCAGCACCGCGTCGACGATGCCGGGGATCGCCGCGAAATCGGCGAGGTCGCCGGCGACCGTCAGGCATTCGATGCCGGCGCGCTCGAGATGACCGCGCGCCTTCGTCGAGCTCGTCCTGCTTGCGTGCCGTGATCGCGACCTTCGCGCCCATCTCGCCCAGGCCTTCCGCCATCTGCAGCCCGATGCCGCGCGAGCCGCCGGTGACGACCGCGATCGCGGTCGCGGAGGTCGAGGAGATCCTTGACGCTCGTTCGTGCTTCCATGGCCTTGCGCTGCCGGACGTCAGAGCACTTCGAACAAGCCGGCGGCGCCCATGCCGCCGCCGACGCACATCGTGACCACGACGTGCTTCGCGCCGCGGCGCTTGCCCTCGATCAGCGCATGCCCGACGAGGCGCGCGCCGCTCATGCCGTAGGGGTGGCCGATCGAGATCGCGCCGCCGTCGACGTTGAACCGGTCCGGGTCGATGCCGAGCTGGTCGCGGCAGTACAGCGCCTGGCAGGCGAACGCCTCGTTCAGCTCCCAGAGGCCGATGTCGTCGACCGTCAAGCCGTGCTGGCGCAGCAGCTTCGGCACCGCGTAGACCGGCCGATGCCCATCTCCTCCGGGGCGTTGCCGACGACCATCATGCCGCGATAGAGGCCGAGCGGCGCGATACCGCGCTGCGCGGCGAGCTTCGCTTCCATCACGACGCAGGCGGACGCGCCGTCGGAGAGCTGGCTCGCGTTGCCGGCGGTGACGGTGCCGCCCTCGATCACCGGCTGCAGGCGCCGCCAGGCTCTCGCGCGTCGTGTCCGGGCGGTTTCCTTCGTCCTTCGCCAGCGTCACTTCCTTGTGCGAGACCTGTTTCGTCTCCTTGTCGACGATCGCCATCGTGGCGGTGATCGGGACGATCTCCGCGGCGAAGCGGCCGTCGGCCTGGCCGCGGGCCGTGCGCTGCTGCGATGCGAGCGCATAGTCGTCCTGCGCCTCGCGGCCGATCCGGTACTTGCGGCGCGACGTTCTCGGCGGTCAGCAGCATCGGCATGTAGGCGTGCTCGGCGTGCCGGGTCACGTTCGGGTCCTTTTCCGCGCCCACCCATTCGAGATACCGGTTCTGCACCGCGGAGATGTTGTCCTGGCCGCCGGCGACGATCACCTGCATGCCGTCGACGATGATCTGCTTCGCCGCCGTGGCGATCGCCATCAGTCCCGACGCGCACTGCCGGTCGATCGTCTGCGCGCCGGCGCTGACCGGCACGCCGGCCGCGATGGCCGCATTGCGCGCGACGTTCATCCCGGCGGTGCCGGCCGTCAGCACCGTGCCGATGACCACGTCGTCGATCTCGGCGCCGGCGACGCCGGCACGCTCGACCGCATGGCGGATCGCGTGCCCCATCAGCGTCGGCGACTTGATGTTGTTGAGCGCACCGCGGAACGCCCGCCCGATCGGCGTGCGCGCGGTGGATACGATGACGGCTTCTCGCATGGCAATTTCCCTCTTGTAGTCCGACGTCCCAGCCTCTATTCTGACCCATTTGCGGCGCAAACCCACGGAGAACGCTGACCATGACCTTCACCTACCAGCGCCGCTACCGCGGCAAGATCCAGGCGGTCCTGCTCGACTGGGCCGGCACCACGATGGACTTCGGCTGCATGGCGCCGGCGGTCGTCTTCGTCGAGGTGTTCAAGCGCCAGGGCGTGCCGATCACGATGGAGGAGGCGCGCGCGCCGATGGGCGCGCACAAGCGCGTCCACATCCAGAAGATCACCGAGCTCGACGCGGTGCGCAAGCGCTGGCAGGAGAAGCACGGCCGGCTGCCGACCGACGACGACGTCGAGCCGATGTTCGCCGACTTCGTGCCGCTGCAGCTCGAATGCCTGTCCGACTATTCGGCGCTCATTCCCGGCACGCTCGACATCGTCGCGGACGCTGCGCCAGCGCGGCATACAAGATCGGGTCGACCACCGGCTACATGACCGAGATGATGAAGATCAATCTGCGCGACGCGGCGAAGCAGGGGTACGTGCCCGACTCCACGGTCTGCGCCTCGCGAAGTGCCGGCGGGACGACCGTATCCGTACATGTGCCTGCAGAACGTGATCAACCTCGGCGTCTCGCCGGTCGAGGCCTGCGTCAAGATCGACGACACGCGCCCCGGCATCGAGGAGGGCCTGAACGGCGGCATGTGGACGATCGGACTCGCGCATCAGCGGCAACGAGATCGGTCTGCCGCTGAAGGCAGTGGCGAAAGCTGCCGAAGGCCGAACAGGAGCGGATGCGCGCAGGGTGCCTACACGCGGATGTACCAGAGCGGCGCGCATTACGTCGTCGACACCATCGCCGACATCGTGCCCTGCCTCGACGACATCGAGTCGCGGCTCGCGCGCGGCGAGCGGCCCTAACGCTTGTCGGGATGGGGGCCCTGGCGGCCCGGCGCCTTGCGGGACCGGAACGCGAGCGCCATCTCGAACGCGGTTCGCGTGAACTCCAGAACGTCGGCGAAATCTTCGTCCGACAGGCGGCGTGCCGCGTCGCTCGCGCGGTAGAGATTGGCGAATTCGCGTTCGCGGCCGGCCTGCAGCGCGAGCCGACCGATGCCGAGCGCCTCCAGCGTCTTCCAGACCTCCGGATTGTACGAGCGCGTGAAGCGCATCACGAACGAAATCGGATCGTTGCGCCCGAGCACCGAGGCAAGACGCAGGATGATCTCGAACGGCAGTGCGACCTTGCCGTTCTCGACGAGCTCGAGCAGCACCGGGTCCTTGAGGTTGATCGCTGCGCCGACCTCGCTGATGCTCATGCCCGCGGTTTCGCGCATCCGCCGCAGGATGGCGCCCGTCTTTTCCAGTGTCTGCCGCTGCCCCGGCTTCGGCAGGATCATCCGGGCCGCGCCGACGGTGACATCCGCCGCCGCACCGGCGATGCCAAGGACCGAATCGGTCCACGAGCGCACCTGCTGGGCGAGATCGACGAGCGTCGAACCACTCGGCGGTGGCGGGGCGGGCGCGGCGCTCGCGCCGGTGCGGGCCGGTGCCGTCGTCTTCCTTGAGGGTTTCTTGCGCGGAGTGGCCATCAGGACGTGCTCCATCGTTTGCCTTGGCAACCGCTATCTTGCCACGGTCCGGCCGCGTCGTGGATTGTCGCATGTCGGCCTCGCGGATGGCACATCCCGGACCCGTCGATCGGGAAGCCTGGTCGCGCCTCACGAGCGCACGCATACGGCGAACGCTCGACGCGCCGAGATGCGCGCGCCGGTAGCTCCCGGTACCGCGGGATTCCGGGCGGCACTGCACGCCGAGCCGCGATGCGCGCGGCAGCGGGCGACGCAGATGGCAGATGCAGATGCTCGGCGTGCGTCATCGACGACCACGAAATCGCGATCTCGCCGATGCGGCAGACGTTCGAGTGGATGCGCGAGGCATTCCGCGGCGAGATGATCCCGACGCTCGCCACGCGCAACGATCGGCTTCGGCGCCTCGCCTCGATGACGAAACGCCACGCGCGCGAGATCGTCGACGCGGTCTCCGCGGATTTCGGCAACCGGTCGCCGCACGAGACCCTGGTCGCAGACCTGCTCGCCGTCGACGAGGCGATCAAGCATGCGCGGCGTCATCTCGCCGCGTGGATGCGGCCGAAGGACGTCCCGACGGGCCTCAAGTACCGGCCGGGGTACAACCGTCTGATACCGCAGCCGCTCGGCGTCGTCGGTGTGGTCGCGCCGTGGAATTATCCGTATCAGCTTTCGATCCTGCCGGCCGCGGCGGCGCTCGCTGCGGGCAATCGGGTGATGATCAAGCCGTCCGAAGTGACGCCGAGGATGGCCGAGCTGATGGCGCGAATCGTGCGCGAGAGCTTCGGCGAGGACGAGCTCGCCGTCTTTCCGGGGGACGCGGCCGTGGCCAGGGCGTTCGTCGACCTGCCCTTCGACCACCTGTTCTTCACGGGGTCGACGGCGGTGGGCAAGCTCGTCGCGCAGGCGGCCGCGAAGCATCTGACGCCCGTCACGCTCGAGCTCGGCGGCAAGTCGCCGGTCATCATCGATGCCAAGGCCGATTTCGCCAGGATCGCGCCGCTGGTCGCGATCGGCAAGCTGTTCAACGCCGGTCAGACCTGCATTGCCCCGGACTACGCGCTGGTGCCGCGATCCCGCGTCGATGAATTCGCGAAGGCGATCGCGGCCGCGGTCGCGCGACTGTATCCGACGCTCGCCGCCAACCGCGATTACACGAGCGTCGTCGACGAACGCCACTATGCTCGCCTCCAGGGCCTGCTCGCCGACGCGAAGGCACGCGGCGGGCGGATCGTCGCGATCAATCCGGCCGGCGAGACCCTCGATCCAGCCGCGCGCAAGATCGCACCGACCCTCGTGCTCGGAGTCGGCGACGACGCGGCGATCATGCGCGAGGAGATCTTCGGACCGCTGCTGCCGGTGATCGCCTACGACGAGCTCGACGACGCGATCCGTTACGTCAACCAGCGCGACCGCCCGCTCGCGCTCTACTGGTTCGGCGACAATGCCACCCATCGCGACCGCGTGCTGCACCGGACGATCGCCGGCGGCGTCACGGTGAACGGCTGCCTCACGCACTTCGTCCAGGAGCACCAGCCGTTCGGCGGCGTCGGCGCCAGCGGCTTCGGCGCCTATCATGGCGAGTACGGATTCCGCACGTTCAGCAAGGAGAAGCCCGTGTATTACCAGAGTCGCATGGGTCTGATGCCGCTGCTCCTGCCGCCCTACGGGAAGCCGCTCGACGCCCTGCTGGCCTGGTTCGGTCGCGGCAGGAAACGGTGACGCGATGAACTTCGACTACACGCCGAAAGTGCGCGAGCTGCAGGCGCGGCTCGCGGAATTCATGGACGCGCATGTCTATCCGAACGAGCACCGCTTCCGGGAGGAGGTCGAGGCCAACCGCGCCCGGGGCAATGCCTGGGTCCCGACGCAGCTCGTCGAGGAGCTGAAGCCGCGGGCGCGCGACGCCGGGCTGTGGAACCTGTTCCTGCCCGCCTCGAAGCATGGCGCCGGCCTCACCAACCTCGAATACGCGCCGCTGGCCGAGATCATGGGCCGCGTGACCTGGGCGCCGGAAGTGTTCAACTGCAGCGCGCCGGACACCGGCAACATGGAAACGATCGAGCGCTACGGCACCGACGAGCAGAAGCGGCAGTGGCTGCGAGCCACTCCTGCGGGGCGAGATCCGCTCGGCGTTCCTGATGACAGAGCCCGCGGTCGCCTCGTCGGACGCGACCAACATCGAATGCAGCATCGTCCGCGACGGTGACGAATACGTGGTCAACGGCCGCAAGTGGTGGTCGTCGGGCGCCGGCGATCCGCGCTGCAAGCTCTACATCGTGATGGGCAAGACCGATCTCTCGGCGGCGAAGCATCGGCAGCAGTCGATGCTGCTGGTTCCGGCAACGGCGCCCGGAGTCCGCGTGCTGCGGCCGCTTTCCGTGCTCAACGTCGACGACGCGCCGCACGGCCACATGGAGATCGACCTCGCTGACGTGCGCGTGCCGGTGTCGAATATGCTGAAGGGCGAGGGCTGCGGGTTCGAAATCGCGCAGGGGCGCCTCGGGCCCGGGCGCATCCATCACTGCATGCGTCTCGTCGGCCTCGCCGAGCGCGCGCTCGGGCTGATGGTGCGCAGGCTGTCCTCCCGCGTCGCGTTCGGCAGTGCGATCGCGAGCCAGAGCGTGTGGCAGGAACGGATCGCCGAGTCACGCTGCATGGTCGACCAGGCGCGGCTCCTGGTGCTGCAGGCCGCCTACCTGATGGACACCGTCGGCAACAAGGTCGCGAAGAAAGAGATCGCGATGATCAAGGTGGTCGCGCCGAACGTCGCCTGCAAGGTGATCGACTGGGCGATCCAGGCGTACGGCGCGGCCGGCGTCAATGATCCGTTCCTGGCCAATGCGTACGCAAGCGCGCGCAGCCTGCGCCTCGCCGACGGTCCCGACGAGGTCCACCGGAACGCGATCGCGAAGCTCGAATTGCGCGCCTCCGCCGGCGCAGCCACGGGAGGGAGCGGAGCGCCGCGCACCTGAGGCGAGGCTGCCCATCGCGTTCGGGTACGTGGATCATCGAAGCCATCGAATGCAACGGAGCGACAGCATCTTCGACTACGTGATCGTCGGCGCCGGTTCCGCCGGATGCGTGCTGGCCGCGCGTTTGACCGAGGATCCGTCGGCGTCGGTCTGCCTGCTCGAGGCGGGCAAGCGCGATTCGAGCCCGCTGATCCGGATGCCGATCGGCATCGCCGTGCTCGTGCCGCGGCCGGTGTACAACTGGGCGTTCAAGACGACGCCGCAGCCCGGCCTCGGTGGCCGCCGCGGTTATCAGCCGCGGGGAAAGACGCTCGGCGGCAGCAGCTCGATCAACGCGATGGTCTACACCCGCGGCCATCCCAGCGACTACGACGAGTGGGCGGCGCTCGGCAATCCGGGATGGTCGTACGCCGACGTGCTGCCGTATTTCCGTCGCTCCGAGCACAACGAGCGGCTGGCGGACGCCTATCACGGGCAGGACGGTCCGCTCAACGTCGCCGATCCACGCTCGCCGAGCGGCTTCACGGACCTCTGGCTCGAAGCGGCGGAGGAGCGGGGACACCGGCGCAACGCGGACTTCAACGGCGCCCAGCAGGAGGGCATCGGGCTCTACCAGCTGACGCAGAAGAACGGCGAGCGCTGGAGCGCCGCGGCGGCGTTCCTCACGCCCAATCTCGGCCGCTCGAATCTCCGCGTGCGAAGTCCAGGCGCGGGCGACGCGCATCCTGTTCGAGGAGCGGCGGGCGGTCGGCGTCGAGTACCGGCAACATGGCCGCGCGCGGACCGTGCGCGCGCGCCGCGAAGTGATTCTCTCGGCCGGCGCATTGCAATCACCGCAGCTCCTGCTGCTCTCCGGGATCGGCGACCCGGAGTCGCTGCGCAAGCTGGGCATACCGGTCGTCGCCGAGCTCCCCGGTGTCGGTCGCAACCTGCGCGACCACGTCGACTTCGTGATCGCCTATCGGTCGCATCGCGGGACCTGATCGGGTTCATGCCCGGCGACATCGTCAATGCGCTTGGCAGCGGCGTCCGCTTACATCGCGAGCGGCGCGGCATCTTCACGTCGAACATCGCCGAGGCCGGGGGTTTCCTCAGGACCTCGCCCGAGCTCCGGATACCCGACATCCAGCTCCACTTCTGCATCGGCATCCTCGAAAGCCACGGCCGCCGGCTGCATGCGGGCCGCGGCTTCTCGACCCATGTCTGCGTGCTGCGGCCGAAGAGTGCGGGCCAGGTCACGCTGCAGAGCGCGGACCCGCTGGCGCCGCCGCTGATCGATCCGGCGTTCTATGCGCAGCCGGACGATCTCGAGACGATGGTTCGCGGCTTCCGGATCGCCCGCGCGATCAGCGAATCGCCGGTGCTCGATCGCGTGCGCGGCAAGGAGCTCTTTACCGCGGGTGCGCACACCGACGACGAGATCCGCGACGTGCTGCGCCGGCGCTCGGACACGATCTACCACCCGGTCGGGACGTGCCGGATGGGTGTCGACGAGTCGGCCGTCGTCGATCCGCAGTTGCGCGTGCGTGGCGTCACAGGCCTGCGCGTCGTCGATGCGTCGATCATGCCGACGCTGATCGGCGGCAACACCAACGCGCCGGCGATCATGATCGGCGAGAAGGCGAGCGACCTGATCCGTGGCATCGGCCGACCGGCGCCGGAGGCAGTCGCGGGCGATCCCTTGGCCGCGAGTCTGGTGCTCACGGCGTAGCGGATCCTGCGCCTTCGGGCCTCGGCGCGAGGCCTTGCGCGCCGTACCGCGCTCGCGCCGGCGGCGATCGTGGCAGACTTACGCACTGTGCACATGTGCGCGTCGACTCGGCGCCGGCGCACGACCCTCCTGTCAATGAAATCCACGCTCCGCATCGACAGCACGCTGACATTCGTCGTTCTGGCGATCCTCATCGTCGGTTGCTTCATAGTCCTGCAACCCTTCATGACGGCGATCGTCTGGGCGGCGATTCTCTGCGCGACGATGTGGCCGTTGTTCCTGCGCGTGTGCCACTGGTTCGGCGGCCGCGTCAACCTGGCGGCGCTGGCGATGGTGCTGCTCATAACGCTGACCGTGCTGACGCCGTTCGTGATTGTCGGCGTCACGATCGCGGAAAACGCGGACCGCGTCACCGAGACAGTGCGCGCGGCGATCGAGACCGGTCCGCCCGAGCCGCCGCCGTGGGTCGCCGGGCTACCTATCGTCGGGGAGCAGGTGGCGGCGACCTGGTCGACATTCGCGCACGACTCGGCACGACTCCTCGCCGAGGCGCGCGCGTTCATCGAGCCGGTCCGCAAGGCGCTGTACACCGGCGGTGCAACCGTCCTCGGCGGCCTCCTGCAGCTCGCGCTGTCGGTGCTGATCGCGTTCTTCTTCTTTCGCGACGGCGATGCGCTGATCGAACGCGCGCACGGCGCTCTCGAGCGTCTCGCCGGCGAGCGCGGCCATCGCCTTGCGTCGGTCGCCACGGCGACCGTGCGCGGCGTCGTAATCGGCATACTCGGCACCGCGCTGGCGCAAGGCGTACTGATGGCAATCGGGCTGGCGCTGGCCGGCATCAAGGCGGCACCGCTGCTGGGCCTCGTGACGTTCTTTCTGTCGCCGGTGCCGATCGGTCCGCCGCTCGTCTGGATTCCGGCCGGCCTCCTGCTGATCAATCAGGGATCGACCGGCTGGGGTATCTTCCTGCTGCTGTGGGGCTTCTTCGTCGTGTCGTCGGTCGACAACGTGCTGAAGCCTCTGCTGATCAGCCGCGGCAGCGATCTGCCGTTCGTGCTGGTGCTGCTGGGCGTGCTGGGTGGCGCCATCGCTTTCGGGTTCATCGGCGTCTTCCTCGGCCCGGTGCTGCTTGCCGTCGGCTTCGCGTTGCTCAAGGAGTGGGCGGCGAGCGCGCCGGCGCCTGTCGCAGCGGTGCACACCGAAGCGCCGAACGCCGCGCATGATGAGTGACCGGTGGCGGACGTCATGCGCAGCGCTCGGTGGGCATGCGGCAGGGCAGGTCAGGGTGACGGACCGACCGGCATTGGCGCGCGCGGCGGGTCAGGGTGCCGGATGAACCGGCCTGGGAGAGCGCTCCCGCAGGAGCTCGCTGCGAAACGGGGCGAGCGCGGTGACCATCTGCGCGAAGATCTTCGGCGTCGCCGCGATCACCTGGCCGCCGTGCAGGAAATCGCCTTCGCCGGACAGATCACCGATCAGCCCACCCGCTTCCTGGATCAGCAGGCTGCCTGCTGCGACATCCCACGGGTTGAGGCCCACTTCCCAGAAGCCGTCGTAGAAGCCGGCCGCCACGTAGGCGAGATCGAGCGCGGCCGCGCCGGGGCGGCGCAGGCCCGCGGTCTGCTCGATCATCGTTTTCATCATTCGCAGATAGGTGTCGAGGTAGCTGCCATCGCGGAACGGAAAGCCGGTGCCGACCAGGCAGTCCCGCAAGTGGTGTCGCTTGGAGACACGGATGCGCCGGTCGTTCAGGAACGCGCCGCGGCCGCGCGTCGCGGTGAAGAGGTCGTTGCGCACCGGATCGTAGACGACACCCTGCGTGATCTGGCCACGATGCGCGAGCGCGATCGAGACGCAGTACTGCGGGAATCCGTGCAGGAAATTCGTCGTGCCGTCGAGCGGATCGATGATCCACAGGTTTTCTGCTTCGGCGTTCGCGCCCTTCGCGGTTCCCTCCTCGGCCAGAATCGCATGGTCGGGGTACGCGCCGAGCAGCGTCTCGACGATCGTGCGCTCGGCCTCGCGGTCGACTTCGCTGACGAAATCCTTCGGCCCCTTCGTGGTGATCGTGAGCAGGTCGAGCTCGCGGGCGCCGCGGTTGATGATGTTGCCGGCGCGACGCGCTGCCTTCACGGCGATCGTGAGCATCGGATGCATGATCGGGTTGCCTCGCGAGCGCCGCAGGTGCCGGAGCCGGTCGGGACGTAGCGGACGGGAACACGTATTGTAACCTCTGGCCTGCACGGCGATTCCGATCCGGCGCCGCCTCACGATTCCGATGCCGTCCCGCCTCGACCGTCGCCACGCCGTTCGCATCGTCCTTGTTGACGAGCCATGATCTCCCGCGTCGACCGTCTCGGCGCCGTTCGCATCGTCCTGATGGCGCCGAGCCATCCGGCCAACATCGGTGCGACCGCGCGCGCGATGCTGACGATGGGCCTCGAGCGGCTCGTTCTCGTGCAGCCGCGCCGGTTTCCGGACCCCGACGCCGTCGCGCTCGCCTCGGGCGCTACCCGCGTGCTCGATGCCGCGCGCGTCGTTGCGTCGCTCGACCAAGCGCTCGCCGGCTGTGTGCTGGCGGTGGGACTCTCCGCGCGCCCACGCGAGTTCGCGGGACGCGTCCTCGCGGTTCGCGAGGCGGCGGCAGAGGCGATCGGACAGGCCGCACATGGCGACGTCGCGCTCGTCTTCGGCACCGAAATGTCGGGGCTGTCCAACGCCGAGCTCGCTCGCTGCGGCGTCGTGGCCACGATTCCCGCCAATCCCGAGTACGGCTCGCTCAATCTCGCCGCTGCCGTGCAGGTCGTCGCGTATGAGCTGCGGCTAGCCGCTGCGGGCGACGACGTGTGGCGCGCGCCGCGGTTCGAGCCGGCGACCGCCGACGCGATCGAGGCGCTCTACGTCCACGGCACGCAGACGCTGACGGCGATGCGCTTTCTCGATCCGCGCATGCCGAAGCGCCTGCTGCCGCGCCTGCGGCGACTCTTCGCGCGCGCCGCGCTGGAAAAGGAGGAAGTCAACATCCTGCGCGGCATACTTGCGCGCGTCGATCAGCTGGTGACGGCGATCCGCGACCACGGCGATGCGGCGAGCCGGCACCAGGACGGCCGCCGGTGAGCACGAGCAGGATCAGGAAGAATTTCCGGGCCGCCAGCGTCGGCGTCACGTCGGCGCCATTCTGCGCGCGGATTGCGCTTGATCAACGTTGCAGCTGGCTCAATAGTTGAGCACACCACTCGGAAATGCGAAAATATCGTCCATGTTCAACCACCTTCGCGAAGACATTGCCGTCGTGTTTGACCGGGACCCGGCCGCCCGCTCGAAATGGGAGATCGTCACCTGCTATCCGGGTCTGCACGCGCTTGTCTGGCATCGAGCGGTGCCACATCGGCTGTGGACTTCGGGTTGGCGGTGGCTCGCGCGATGGCTGGCCCACTGGGGCCGCTGGCTGACCGGAATCGAGATCCATCCGGGCGCCACGATCGGTCGCCGGGTCTTTATCGACCACGGGATGGGCATCGTGATCGGCGAAACCGCGGAGATTGGCGATGACTGCACGCTCTATCACGGCGTGACGCTCGGCGGAACCTCCTGGAACGCCGGGAAACGTCATCCCACACTCGGCAAGGGCGTGGTCATCGGTGCCGGAGCAAAGGTCCTGGGGCCGATTTTAGTAGGAGATGGTGCCAAGATAGGCTCAAATGCCGTCGTAGTGCGGGACGTTCCCGCGGGTGCTACCGCCGTGGGGATTCCTGCCCGAACGCTCACCGGCGACGAGGCGCGTCGCCGCGAAGACCATGCAACAAAGATGGGTTTCTCGGCTTATGCCATTTCCGCGGACATGAACGATCCGATGGTGCAGGCGATCCACCGGCTGATCGATCACGCGGCGGCGACCGACGCCAGGCTGCAGGATCTGGTCTCCCGGCTCCGTGAAGGGGGGGTCGAATGCGGTGACGCCAAGGCGACGGCCGAAGGGTTCGATCCGAAGCGGCTCAATCAGATGATCGAATGAACCTCGAGCCGGTTTAGTTGACTAACTTAGTCGGAATTGTTAGGATGACGATAGATTGAAGAGCGGAGTTGGCAGACCGCCATGGGGCGCAGCCCGCAGGGGCCTTGGCCATCCAGGGATCAACGAGGTACAGGTAACCGAGGATTGGTAACCGACTATGCGACTGACCACCAAAGGACGATTCGCCGTCACCGCGATGATCGACGTGGCGATGTACGGCACAAAAGGACCGGTCACGCTGGCCGCCGTGTCCGAGCGCCAGAAGATTTCCCTGTCGTATCTCGAGCAGCTGTTCGGCAAGCTCCGCCGGCACGGCCTCGTCCGCAGCGTGCGCGGCCCCGGTGGCGGCTATCATCTCGCCCGCGGAGCCGAGACGATGTCGGTCGCCGACATCATCACCGCCGTCGACGAGCCGATCGATGCGACGAAGTGCGGCGGCAAAGAGAGCTGCCAGGACGACGGCCAGCGTTGCATGACCCACGACCTCTGGGCGAACCTCAATGCGCATGTCTTCGCGTACCTGCGCTCGGTCACGCTCGAGCAGCTCGTTCTCGCTCAGCAGAAGCCCGACGTCGCGGTGATGCAGGACCACCGCACACCGAGCGCGCCGGCCCGATCCCCGGCGCCGATTGTCGTGGCCTGATGCGCCCCGGATCGTTACGATGCCCGATTTGCGATGCCTGATTACGGAACCGCTGCAATGAAGACGCCGATCTACCTCGACTATTCCGCGACGACACCTGTCGACCCGCGTGTCGCGCAGAAAATGATTCCGTATCTCACCGAGTACTTCGGCAACCCCGCCTCTCGCTCGCATTCGTTCGGCTGGGTCGCCGAAAAGGCAGTCGAGGAGGCGCGCGAGCAGGTCGCCGCGCTGGTGGGCTGCGACCCGCGGGAGATCGTCTGGACGTCGGGCGCCACCGAGTCGATCAACCTCGCGCTGAAAGGCGCAGCGCACTTCTACCGCGACAAGGGAAAACACCTGGTGACGGTCAGGACCGAGCACAAGGCGACGCTCGACACGGTCCGCGAGCTGGAGCGCGAAGGTTTTTCGGCGACATATCTCGACGTGCAGCCCGACGGCCTGCTCGACCTCGAGACCTTCGAGCGCTCACTCCGGCCCGACACGATCGTTGTTTCGGTGATGGCGGTCAATAACGAGATCGGCGTCGTCCAGGATTTCGCGGCGATCGGCGAGATCTGCCGTGCACGCGGCATCATCTTCCACGTCGACGCGGCGCAGGCCACGGGCAAGATCCCGCTCGATCTCGAACGGCTCAAGGTCGACCTGATGTCGTTCTCGGCGCACAAGACCTACGGGCCGAAGGGCGTCGGCGCGCTGTACGTGCGGCGCAAGCCGCGCGTGCGGATCGAGGCCCAGATGCACGGCGGAGGGCATGAGCGCGGGATGCGCTCGGGCACGCTGCCGACGCACCAGATCGTCGGCATGGGCGAGGCGTTCCGGATCGCGAAGCTCGAGATGGCGACCGAGAACGAACGCATCCGGATGCTGCGCGACCGGCTGTGGAAGGGCATCGCGGAGATCGAGGAGGTCTACGTCAACGGCGACCTCGAGCGCCGCGTCCCGCACAACCTGAACGTGAGCTTCAACTTCGTCGAGGGCGAGAGCCTGATCATGGCGATCAAGGACATCGCGGTGTCGTCGGGCTCGGCATGCACATCGGCCTCGCTCGAGCCGTCCTACGTCCTGCGCGCCCTGGGCAGAAGCGACGAGCTCGCGCACAGCTCGATCCGCTTCACCGTCGGTCGCTTCACGACCGAAGCCGAAATCGACTACGCGGCCGACCTGATCAGGCGGAAGGTCGGCAAGCTGCGCGAGCTGTCACCGCTGTGGGAGATGTATCAGGAAGGTGTCGACCTCGACACGGTGCAGTGGGCGGCGCATTGACCGGCAAATTCGGAGAGCAACATGGCATACAGCGACAAGGTAATCGACCATTACGAGAATCCCGCGCAACGTGGGGTCGTTCGCGAAGGACGCGAAGGACGTGGGCACCGGGATGGTCGGCGCGCCCGCGTGTGGCGACGTGATGAAGCTGCAGATCCGGGTCGGCAAGGACGGCATCATCGAGGACGCGAAGTTCAAGACCTACGGCTGCGGCTCGGCGATTGCATCGTCGTCGCTCGTCACCGAATGGGTTAAGGGCAAGTCGCTCGACGAGGCGGCCGCGATCCGGAATACCGAGATCGCCGCGGAGCTCGCGCTGCCGCCGGTGAAGATCCACTGCTCGATCCTCGCCGAGGACGCGATCAAGGCGGCGGTTGCCGACTACCGGACCAAACATGGCACCGGAACGGCGAATGCCGCGCCGGCGCCGGAAGCGATCCCTGCGCCTGCAGAAGCAGGCCGCGGACTGAGCGGCAGGTCCGGGCGCGAGGAATCCAACGGCAACCGACGGAAGGCGCAAAGCACGATGAGCATCACGTTGACCGAATCGGCGGCGAAGCACGTCGCCCAGCATCTGGCGAAGCGCGGCAAGGGCATCGGCCTTCGCCTGGGTGTGCGCACATCCGGCTGCTCCGGGCTCGCCTACAAGCTCGAATACGCCGACGACGTGCGGCCGGAGGACGTTTCGTTCGAGTCCCACGGCGTGAAGGTCGTCATCGATCCGAAGAGCCTGCCGTATCTCGACGGGACCGAGCTCGACTTCGCGCGCGAAGGTCTGAACGAAGGGTTCAAGTTCAACAATCCGAACGTCAAGGATGCCTGCGGCTGCGGGGAATCCTTCAACGTCTAGGGAGCCCCCCGCTCCGGCCTTCGCGTTTGCGTTGCACGCCCCGATGCGGATGGATGCGGCGATCGATGATCGATTTCTCGCGCAACCATTTCGAGCTCTTCGGCCTGCCCGTGCGCTTCCGCTTCGATCCCGCCGCGCTCGACCGCGCCTACCACCGGCTGCAGGGCGAGGTGCACCCGGATCGGCACGCGGCGGCGAGCGACGCGCTGCAGCGCGCCGCGCTGCAATCGTCGGCGCGGGTGAACGAGGCCTATCGGACGCTGAAGGATCCGGTGGCGCGCGCGCAGTATCTGCTTTCGCTGCACGGCGTCGACGCGATCGGCGAAACGGACACCGCGCTGCCGCTCGAGTTTCTGGAGCGGCAGCTCGAGCGGCGGGAGGCCGCCGCCGCGGCCGTCGGCCGCCGGGGACGTGCCGGCGCTCGAATCGCTGCAGCGACGAAGTGCGAGCCGAGGCCCGCGACCTCGAGGGCCGACTCACGTCACTGCTCGACGTCGACGAGGCCTGGGAGGCGGCGCGGGCGCAGGTGCGCGAGCTGCGTTTCCTGACGAAGCTCGCGGATGATCTCGGCGCGATGCTCGCGCTGCTCGAGGACTGATGAACCGCCCGCACGCTCACTTCCTTTGCTGCCCCCATTGCAGACACTGATCCTTCGCCGCCCCCATTCCGAACACTGATGGCGCTGCTGCAGATCTCCGAGCCCGATGCTTCGCCCGCGCCGCACGAGCGCAAGCGGGCGGTCGGCATCGACCTCGGCACGACGAACTCGCTGGTCGCGACCGTGCGCAACGGCATCCCCGTCGTGCTTCCGGACGAGGGCGGCCATCCGCTGCTGCCGTCGGTCGTCCGCTATGGCGAGACCGGCATCGACGTCGGGCACGCCGCGCAGGCGATGCAGGCGCGCGACCCGCAGAACACGATCGTTTCGGTGAAGCGGCTGATGGGCCGCGGCCTCGCGGACCTGTCCGACGCCCGCCGCTTTCCGTACCGCTTCATCGATCAGCCCGGAATGGTCAGGCTCGCCACACGCGCCGGCATCAAGAGTCCGGTCGAGGTATCGGCGGAGATCCTGCGGACGCTGCGCGCTCGAGCCGAGGCGAGCCTCGGCGGCAAGCTCGCGGGCGCCGTCGTCACCGTGCCCGCCTATTTCGACGATGCGCAACGGCAGGCGACCAAGGACGCCGCGAATCTCGCCGGCCTCGAGGTGCTGCGGCTGCTGAACGAACCGACGGCGGCGGCGATCGCCTACGGCCTCGACAATGCGTCGCAGGGGACGTACGCGATCTACGACCTCGGCGGCGGCACCTTCGACATCTCGATCCTGAAGCTCTCGCGCGGCGTGTTCGAGGTGCTCGCGACGAACGGCGACTCGGCGCTGGGCGGCGACGATTTCGACCATCGGGTGTACTGCTGGGTCATCGAGGCGGCGGGGCTGCCGCCGCATTCGCCCGAAGACACGCGGCTGCTGATGACGAAGGCGCGCGAGGCGAAGGAGAACCTGACCATCCACGACTCGGCGTCGATCGTCGCGACGCTGTCGGACGGCCGCAAGGTCGACGTCGTGCTCTCCGCGGAGACGTTCACGACGATCACCGAGAACCTCGTCGCGAAGACGCTGGGCCCGGTGAAGCGGGCGCTGCGCGACGCCGGGCTGGCCGCCGGCCGACATCAAGGGCGTCGTGATGGTCGGCGGCGCGACGCGGATGCCGCAGATCCAGAAAGCCGTCGGCGATTTCTTCGGTCAGCCGCCGCTGACCAACCTCAACCCGGACCAGGTCGTCGCGCTGGGCGCCGCGATCCAGGCCAACGTCCTCGTCGGCAATCGCGCCGCGGGCGACGACTGGCTGCTGCTGGACGTGATTCCGCTGTCGCTCGGGCTCGAGACGATGGGCGGTCTCGTCGAGAAGATCGTGCCGCGGAACTCGACGATTCCGGTCACGCGCGCGCAGGAATTCACGACCTTCAAGGACGGGCAGACGGCGATTGCGATTCACGTCGTCCAGGGCGAACGCGAGCGTGTCGTCGACTGTCGTTCGCTCGCGCGCTTCGAATTGCGCGGCATACCGCCGATGGCGGCCGGGGCCGCCCGCGTGCGCGTGACATTTCAGGTCGATGCCGACGGCCTGCTGTCGGTGGCGGCGCGCGAGCAGACCTCGGGCATCGAGGCCGGCGATCGTCGTCAAGCCCTCGTACGGGCTGTCCGATGCCGAGATCGCGCGGATGCTGCAGGAATCGTTCACGCATGCGGCCGACGACATGGCGGCACGCGCGCTCGCGGAGGCGCAGGTCGAGGCTGACCAGGTCTGTCGCCGCGACGCGCGCGGCGCTTGCCGCGGACGGCGATCTGCTCGGTCCCGGCGAGCGCGCTGCGATCGACGCTGCGCTGGCCGAGGTCGCGCGCTGCCGCGATGGCGGCGACCATCGTGTGCTGGTCGCGGCAACCCGGGCGCTCAACGGCTCGACCGGGGAATTCGCGGCGCGCCGGATGGATCGCGGCGTTGCCCGTGCGCTGACCGGTCGCAACGTCGACGCGCTGACATGAGCGCCGCCGGGCCGTCCCGAGGCGCGAATTGCTCCCTCCCGGAGGGAAGGCGCGCAGCGCCAAGGGTGTCGTCATGAGCCCGCGCACGGCTCCTCGCAAGGCTGCGCCGGCCCTGAAGTCATGACGCGGATCGTCGTGCTCCCGCACCCCGAGATCTGTCCGGACGGAAAATCGTTCGAGGCGCAGAAGGGGGTCTCGATCTGCGACAACCTGCTCGCGAACGGGGTCGACATCGAGCACGCGTGCGAGAAATCCTGCGCCTGCACGACGTGCCACGTGATCGTCCGCGAGGGCCTGTCGTCGTTGTCGCCGTCCACCGAGGACGAGGACGACCTTCTCGACCGCGCCTGGGGGCTGACGCCGCAGTCGCGCCTGTCCTGCCAGGCGATCGTCGACGACGACGACCTCAGGATCGAGATTCCGCGCTATACGATCAACTACGCGAAAGAGAAGCCGGCGCGATGAAATGGACCGACATCCGCGAGATCGCAATCGCGCTCGCCGAGCGGCATCCGGATGTCGACCCGCGGCGCGTGGCGTTCACCGACCTCCGTCGGTGGGTGCTCGAACTTCCAGGCTTCGACGACGACCCGAAGCACAGCGGCGAAAAGATCCTCGAGGCGATCCAGATGGCGTGGATGGACGAGGGCGATTTCGAAGAGGACTGAGCGACCCCCACGCTCACGTTCGCTGCCTTCCGAGGCGGAGCACAGTGCGCCCTCAGTTTCGTTCGGGCGGGCGGGCAGTTACCGTCTACGCGAAGAGGTTCAGCACCGCGTCCAGGCCGCACCGGTCGATCGCATAGGTCGCGTGCGCGCGCACGATCGGTTTGGCGTGGTACGCGATCGAGACATCCGCCGCCTTCAGCATCGGCACATCGTTCGCCCCGTCGCCGATCGCAACGACGAGTCCGCCGTTCGCCGCATGGCGGGCGCGCATCGACTGCAGGGCCGCGGCCTTCGCGCGTGCGTCGGTGATCGGAGGCACCACGCGGCCGGTCAGCCGGCCGTCGACGACTTCGAGGGTGTTCGCCGCGACCTCGTCGAAGCCGAGACGTTCCTTCAGCCGCTCGGTGAAGAAGGTGAACCCGCCGGACACGAGCAGCGTCCTGGCGCCGACCGCCTTGAACCCGGCGAGCATCTCGGCGGCACCGCGCGAGAGCGCCAGCCGCTCGGCGTAGACGCGGTCGAGCGCTGCGACCGGCAGTCCAGCGAGGAGCGCGACCCGCCGCGCGAGGCTCTCGCCGAAGTCGATTTCGCCGCGCATCGCCGACGCCGTGATCGCTGCGACATCCTTGCCTGATACCCGCGATATCGGCGATCTCGTCGATGCATTCGATCGTGATCAGCGTCGAGTCCATGTCGATGGCGACCACGCGCACCCGGTCGCGCGTGAGGTCGGGCGGAACGAACGCCCAGTCGATCCCCGCCGTCGCGCAGAGCTCGGCGACGCCGGCGTGCTGCCGGACGCGCGTCAGCCGGTAGGCCTGCTGCGCCGCGTCGGGGAGCGCATGGATGCCATGCGCCCCGGTGAGCGCGGCGATGGCCGCGACGTCGGTGCCGGCGACAGCAGGGCCCTGCAGGACCAGGTTCATCGCGATCGCTTCGCGCCGGGCGGGGCTGCCTGCGCCGCCGCCAGGGGGCGCAGGTGTTGCGTCAGGCGCGCGGCTTGACGCGGCGCGCGCACTCGGTCGCGCGTTCGCGCGCCTCGTCGATATCGCGGCCGGTTGCGAGCGCCACGCCCATGCGCCGCTTCTTGTACGCCTCGGGCTTGCCGAACAGGCGCAGGTCGGTCTCCGGGACCGCGAGCGCGTGCGCCACGTCGTCGTAGCGGATCCCGCGACCCTCGACTCCGCCATAGATGACGGCCGATGCTCCCGGCGTGCGCAGGCGCACGTCGACCGGCAGGCCGAGGATCGCCCGCGCGTGCAGTTCGAACTCGCTCTGCATCTGTGTGGCCATCGTGACCAGCCCGGTGTCGTGCGGTCGCGGGCTCACCTCCGAGAACCAGACCGCGGTCGCCCTTGACGAAGATCTCGACGCCGAAGATGCCGCGTCCGCCGAGCTCCGCGGTGATCGCAAGCGCGATGTCTCGCGCCGCCGCGAGCGCTGCCGCCGACATCGGCTGCGGCTGCCACGACTCGCACATAGTCGCCGTTCACCTGCAGGTGGCCGATCGGCTCGCAGAAATGCGTCTGCACGTCGCCGAACTCGTCGGCGGCGCGGACCGTGAGCAGCGTGATCTCGTAGTCGAAATCGACGAACCCCTCGACGATGACACGGCCGCCGGGCACGCGGGCCGCGCTCTGCGCATACTGCCAGGCCGATGCGACGTCGGCCTTCGAGCGAACGACCGTCTGTCCCTTGCCGGACGAGGACATCACCGGCTTCACGACGCAGGGGTAGCCGATGCCGGGTGTCGTTTCGATCGCCTCCTCGAGCGCCTCGAGGCTTTCCGCGAAGCGGTACGGTGATGTCGGAAGGCCAAGGTCCTCGGCGGCAAGGCGCCGGATGCCCTCGCGATTCATCGTGAGCCGCACGGCGCGCGCGGTCGGCACGACGCGGGCGATGCCGTCGCGCTCGACGTCCGCCAGCACGTCGGTCGCGATGGCCTCGATCTCGGGAACGACCAGTTGCGGGCGCTCCTGATCGATCAGGCGGCGCAGGGTCGCGCCGTCCGTCATCGCGATCACATGGGCACGATGAGCGACCTGGTGGCCGGGGGCATTGGCATACCGGTCGACGGCGACGACTTCGACTCCGAAGCGCTGCAGCGCGATCGTGATTTCCTTGCCCGAGCTCGCCGCTTCCCAGCAGCATGACCTTCGTTGCCGACGGCGAAAGTGGGGTGCCGATGTGCATGGGCAGCGGTTCGCGTCCTTCGGGCATCGTCGTCGACCGGGAATGGGATAACCCATTCTACCAGTCCGCCGCCCGTGTTTGTTGCACCGCACACAAAGACTCGCCAAATTCGCCAGGCAATCCGATGGCCGTTACCCAAGCATCTGTTTACAAATGCTTTTGTTAGCAATTCATGTGGCTGAGCGGAGGGCCCTGCCCCCGGAGGGGACGCGGCATGCGCGACCGCTCGGGCGGTCGGCTCAACTGCGCGGGCGCGGCTTGCCGGAGCGGGACTGGCGCGACAGTGGAGCGCTGTACGCCTGGCGCTTCTGGGGCGGTTGCGCCAATTCCGACCGCCGTCCTCGGCCAGCGTGAAGTCGATCTTCGTGGTTTCGAGGTCGACGCGCGCGACGGCAACGCGAACGCGGCCCGCGAGCTGAAAAACGCGGCCGCTGCGCTCCCCGGCCAGCGCATGGCGGCCGGCATCGAAGTGAAAGTAGTCGCGTCCGAGCTCGGTGACGTGGACGAGGCCGTCGATGTTGAGGCCGTCGAGCGTGACGAAGATGCCGAAGCTCGTGACGCCGCTGATCGTTCCGTCGAACGTCTCGCCGACCTTGTCCTGCATGAAATAGCACTTGAGCCAGTTTTCGACGTCGCGGGTCGCGTCGTCAGCGCGACGCTCGGTCAGCGAGCAATGCACGCCCAGTTCGATCCACGTCGCGCCCGCCGGCCTGTACTCGCGCTTCGCGAGGACCGCCTTCACGGCGCGGTGGACGAGCAGGTCGGGGTAGCGGCGGATCGGCGAAGTGAAGTGCGCGTACGCCTCGTATGACAAGCCGAAGTGGCCGAGGTTGTCGGGGCGGTAGCGTGCCTGCTGCAGCGAGCGCAGCAGCACCGTCTGCAGCAGCGCGTAGTCGGGGCGATCCTTGATCTGCAGCAGAAGTTGCGCGTAGTCGGACGCGGTGGGGTCGTCGCCTCCCGGCAATGACAGTGCGCAGCTCGCGAGAAAATCGCGCAGCGCGGCGAGTTTCTCCGGAGTGGGTCCCTCGTGGACCCGATAGAGCGCGGGGTGCTTGTGCTTCGCCAGGAATTCCGCGGTGCAAACGTTCGCCGCGAGCATGCACTCCTCGATCACCTTGTGCGCATCGTTGCGCACCACCGGCACGATGCGGACGATCTTGCCCCTGACGTCGAACTCGAGCGCCATCTCGACGCTGTCGAAATCGATGGCACCCCGCGCCTCGCGCGCACGCTTCAGCGCACCGAACAGCGCATGGAGGTCCGCCAGGAGCGGCAGCAGCGACTGGTCGCCGGCGGACACGCTCCGCGGCTCGGAAAGCCAGTTCCAGACCTGGGTGTAGGTGAGCCGCGCCCGCGAATGCATCACGGCCGGGTAGAACTTGTATTTGCGAATCGCACCGTCGCCGGAGACTTCCATTTCGCAGACCATGCACAACCGGTCCACGTCGGGCTTGAGCGAGCAGAGCTCGTTGGACAGCGCCTCGGGCAGCATCGGAATGACGCGCCGCGGGAAGTAGACCGACGTGCCGCGCTCGCGCGCGTCGCGGTCGAGCGCATCACCGTCCTTCACGTAATGCGATACGTCGGCGATCGCGACGATGACCCGGAAGCCCTGGCCTTTCCGCGCGCACCAGACGGCGTCGTCGAAGTCCTTCGCCGTTTCGCCGTCGATCGTGACGAGCGGCAGCGCCGTGAGGTCGACGCGACCGACGCGGTCGCTGGCGTCGATCGCGGCTGGAAGCTTCCCCGCCTGCTTGCGCGCGGCGAGCGAGAATTCGTGCGGCAGATCGTGCTTGCGCAGCGCGATCTCGATCTCCATGCCCGGGTCGGTATAGCCGCCCAGCACTTCGACGACGCGGGCGATCGCCTCGCGCTGCGGTGACGGCTGCTCGACGATCTCGACGACGACGACATCGCCCGATTTCGCCTCGCCGCGGGCGTCGTGCGGCACCAGGAGGTCCTGGTTGATGCGCCGGTTCTCCGCGACGACGAACGCGATGCCGCGCTCCTCGAAGAGTCGGCCGACGACTTTGGCGTTGGCGCGCGTCAGCACGTCGACGATCTGCGCCCTCGGGACGGCCGCGCCGGTCGGTGCCGGCGCGTCGCGCGCTGGCGCGATCGCCGTGCAGCACCTTGTGCATTTCGGCCGGGCTCAGGAACAGGTCGGGACTGCCGTCGTCCGGGACGAGGAACCCGTAGCCGTCCGGATGCCCCTGCACGATGCCGCTGACGAGGTCGAGCTTGGCGGCGACGCAGAGCTCGCCCTTGCGGTTTTGCAGCAGCTGTCCGTCGCGCTGCATTGCGTCGATCCGGCCGACGAACGCGTCGCGCGCGCGCTTGCTGACGGCCATCTCGCGCGCGAGCTCGCCTGCCGGCATCGGGACACCGGCCCGTTCCAGCGCCGCGAGAATGTCGGTGCGCGAGGGCAGCAGCGCGGGATCGAGGTCGGCGGGCGACGATTTCGCGGACCGCGCGGATTTCGGCTTCAGCGTCGTGGGTGTCTTCTTTGACAAGAAATGGTCCGAAAAGTAAAATTATCGATTGCGGTCGCCCAGGTGGCGGAATTGGTAGACGCACTAGGTTCAGGTCCTAGCGGTGGCGACACTGTGAAGGTTCGAGTCCTTTCCTGGGCACCATTGAAGATACCGCAAGTAGCGCCGTTACGCAGTCGAAAGCGCCCGCGCTCGCGGGCGTCTTTCTATTGGCGCAATCGACGTTTCGTCGGACGGTCGCGCCCAGGCGTGCCTTCAGCGCCTCCGGCCGCAGCGTGTCGTAGACCTCGAACGGCTGGTGGATCCACGGATTGTCGGCGAGGTAGATCGACGTAGAAGTCGGGCTTGATCGTCGAGCAGGCCTTCCACCACAGCACGGCGGTCTTGCAGCTCTGAATGACCGGCCAGCGCTTCGGTAGCGCCTCCTGCACGGCAGCCAGCGTGTGGCCGGAGTCGACCATGTCGTCGACGAGCAGCACGCGCTCGCCCAGCCGCGGCGAGGTCATCGTCATGTGCTCGGCGATCACGAGCTCGCCGCGCACCGTGCCGCCCTCGGCGGCGTAGGAGTGTGTCGACAGGATCGCCAGCGGCTTTTCGTAGATCCGCGACAGCACGTCGCCCACCCGCATGCCGCCGCGCGCGATGCAGATGATCTGGTTGAACGCGTAGCCCGACTCGTGGACATTGAGCGCGAGCAGCTCGACCAGTCTGTTGTACTGCTCCCAGCTGACGTTCAGTCGCGGCATGCGATTCCCTTCGAGCATTTGCCGTTTCCGGGGCGGGTCAGCGAAACGGATGATGGAGCAGGATAGTCTCGTCGCGGTCGGGCCCGGTCGAGACCATCGCGATCGGCGCGCCGGTGAGCGCCTCGATGCGCGCGAGATACGCGCGCGCGTTCGCGGGCAGCGCGTCGATGCGTCGGGCGCCGACCGTGCTCTCGGTCCAGCCGGGCAGCGATTCGTAGACGGGCATGCACTCGGCCACCGCGTCCGCACCCGACGGAAGGAGGGCGAGCGGCATGCCGTTCACCATATACCCGGTGCAGATCCGGATTTCGTCCATTCCGTCGAGGACGTCGAGCTTGGTGATGCAAAGTCCGTTCACGCCGTTCAGCTGGAACGAACGCGTCAGCGCCGGCACGTCGAGCCAGCCGCAGCGGCGCGGCCGCCCGGTGACCGACCCGAATTCGTTGCCGCGTTTGGCGAGCCGTGCGCCCACCTCGTCGGTGAGCTCGGTCGGAAACGGCCCCGTGCCGACGCGCGTCGTGTAGGCCTTGACGATGCCGAGCACGTAGTCGAGGAATTGCGGTCCGACGCCGGCGCCGGGCGCCGCTGCCCCGGCGAGGCAGTTCGACGACGTGACGTACGGGTAGGTGCCGTGATCGATGTCGAGCAGAGCACCCTGGGCGCCCTCGAACAGCAGCGATTGCCCGCGACCGCGCGCGTCCTGCAGCAGCGCCGCGACATCGGCGACCATCGGCTGCGAGCTCCGCGGCAAGCGCCAGCGTGTCGTCGCGCGTCTTCGCGAACGGGACCGGATCACGTCGGAAAAACTGCGTGAGCACGAAGTTGTGGAACTCGAGCAGCGGTTCCAGCTTGGCGGCGAAGCGATCGGGGTAGAACAGATCCTGGAGCCGGATCGCGCGGCGGCCGATCTTGTCCTCGTAGGCGGGACCGATGCCACGCCCCGTCGTGCCGATCTTCGCCTCGCCCATCGCGCCTTCGCGCGCCTGGTCGAGCGCCACGTGGTACGGGAGGACAAGCGGACAGGCCGGCGAGATCTTGAGGCGCGGGCGCACCGACACACCGGCGCTTTCGAGCTCGCCGATCTCCTGCAGCAGCGCCGACGGCGACACGACGACGCCGTTGCCGATGTACACCGATACGCCGGGACGCAGGATGCCGGACGGGATCAGCCGCAGCACGGTCTTCCGCCCGCCGATGACCAGCGTGTGTCCGGCGTTGTGGCCGCCCTGGAAACGCACGACGCCCTGCGCGTGCTCGGTGAGCCAGTCGACGACCTTGCCCTTGCCTTCATCGCCCCATTGGGTGCCGATGACGACGACGTTTTTCCCCATGCTCCCTTCCCTGGAATCCCGATCCGCGTGCCGCGTCACGCGGACGACGCTGTCATCGGCGCGTACGGACCATCCCGCACGCAACCGGTGCCACGGTCAATCCTGCGCAACGTCGCGGCTGACGACGCCTGCGAGCTGCCGCAAATCCAGCGTAAACCCGGTCGCGGGGCGTGCACGGCCGAATGCCTTGCCCACGCCGTCGTAGCGGCCGCCATTGCCGATCGCGCTCGGCTCACCCGCTGTGTACACCGAGAAGATCGGCCCGTTGTGGTAATGATAGCCGGTGAGGTCGGCGAGATCGATGTGCAGCGCCTCGACCTGCGGCTCCGCCGACTGCGAAAGCGCGGCGAGTGCCGTGAGCGCGTTCCTTATCGCCGGGGTGTCGGGCAACCGCGCACGCGCGGCGGCGAGCACTTCCAGCGCGGGTCCGTACAATGTCGGCAGTGCGAGAAGCGCGTCGCGCCATGCTGCCGGCACTCTTGCCGTGAGCTCGGCCACCGTCGCCACGTCCTTCGCCCGGAGCGCCGCGAACAGCTCGGTGTCCTCGCCGTTGCCGGAGATTCCCGCGCCCGCGGCGAGCGCACGGTAGACGCCGACGTGGCCAAGATCGAGATGCAGGCCGCGAACCCCGGCTGCGGCGAGCGCGGAAAGGATGAGGCCCAGCACCTCGACATCGCCGCCGATGCCAGGCTCGCCGAACAGCTCGGCGCCCACCTGGATGACTTCGCGTGTCTTCGCGCTGGCAGCCGGAACCGCGCGCAGCACACTGCCGGCGTAGCAGAGCCGCGTGACGCCGGGCTCGTTCAGCAGGTGCGCATCGATCCGGGCGACCTGCGGCGTGATGTCGGCACGCACGCCGACGAGACGACCGGAGAGCGGATCGACGACCTTGAACGTCTGCAGCTCGAGGTCGCGGCCGGTGCCCGTCAGCAGCGAGTCGAGATGTTCGATCAGCGGCGGCTGCACGAGCCGGTAACCCTGTGCGCGGAAATGATCGAGCAGCACGCGGCGCAGCGACTCGGTCCGCTCGGCTTCCGCCGGCAGAACATCCTCGATGTATTCGGGCAGGACCCAGTTACGCATGGCGGACGAGCCAGAATCCGGCCAGGCCGATGACGATCGACGCGAGGCCCACGAAGCGCAGCTGGCCGTCGTTCAACGTCACGAGCTTGGCGAAGCTCTCGCGCCACAGCCGCGGCGCGAGCAGAGGCAGCAGCCCCTCGACGACGAGCACCAGCGCCAATGCTGCCCAAAGCGAATCCGCCACTTCGATTCCCCTGTCGCGTGCGGCAATGGCGGCAGAACTACTTCGCGGCCTTCGCGCCCTGGCCGCCCGAATTCCTGAGGTAGCGGAAGAACTCGGAGCCGGAATCGAGCACCATCATGTCGCTCTTGTTGCGGAAGCCCGTCTTGTACACCTCGAGGCTCCGGTAGAACGCGAAGAACTCGGGGTTGGCGCCGAATGCCTGGGCGAAGATCGCCGACGCCCGCGCATCGCCATCGCCCTTGGTCTTCTGCGCCGCCTTGTACGCGTCGGCGAGAATCACCACGCGCTGCCGATCCGCGTCGGCGCGAATCTTCTCGGATTCCGCCTGGCCTAGCGAGCGCAGCTCGTTGGCCACGCGCCGGCGTTCCGACTCCATCCGCGCGAAGACGGGACCGGTCACGTCCGGCGGCAGTTCGACGCGGCGCAGCCGCACGTCGACGATCTCCACCCCGATCGACTTGGCGTCGGTGTCGGCCTTCTGCCGCGTCGTCGTCATGATCTTGTCGCGTTCGGACGAGATCGCCTCGTGCATCGTCCGCTTGTTGAACTCCTCGGCGAGATTGGCGCGCACCGTCTGCGACAGCCGGCGGCGCGCGACCTCCTCGTCGCCTTGCACGCTGACGTAATACTGCTTGACGTCGGTGATGCGCCACAGCACGAAGAAGTCGACCAGCAGCGGCTTCTTCTCCGACGTCGTTATGCGGTCGGGCTCGGGGTTGTCGAGCAGCAGGATCCGGCGGTCGTAGAACTTGACGTTCTGCAGCAGCGGGACCTTCGCGTACAGACCGGCGCTCTGTTGTGTCTCGATGATCTCGCCGAGCTGGAACTTGATCGCATATTGGCGCTGGTCCACCGTGTAGAGCGATTGCGACGCGACGAGCAACAACGCGACGACGAGGGCGAGCAGGGGAATCGTCAGCTTCATCGCGCATCACCACCACGCTCACGGCTGCGCAGCGCCTCGCGCGAACGGCTCGGATCGAGCGTTACGGTAGGCTCGGGTGGCGGCGGGGTCGATTGGCGCGCCGCCGACGGATCGGCGGTCGACACTGGCTGGCTCGCCTGCGGGCCGCTCTGCTGGATCAGCCGGTCGAGCGGCAGGTAGAGAAGATTGTTGCTGCCCGCCTTCTGCTCGACCAGGACCTTCGTCGAGCTGCCGAGCACCGACTGCATCATGTCGAGGTAGAGGCGCTCCCGGGTGACGCCCGGCGCCTTCGCGTACTCGACCAGGATCTGCCGGAAGCGCGACGCGTCGCCTTCGGCCCGCTGCACGACTTCGGTCTGATAACCGTTGGCCTCCTCGATCAGCCGCGCCGCGTTGCCCCGGGCCCGCGGCACGACGTCGTTGGCGTAGGCCTGCCCCTCGTTGCGGAAGCGCTCGCGGTCCTGACCCGCCTTCACCGCGTCGTCGAATGCGGCCTGCACCTTGTCCGGCGGCTGCACGTTCTGCAGCGTGACCCGCTGCACGTAGACACCCGTGGCATAGCGGTCGAGGATCTCCTGCATCAGCTTCTCGGCGGATTTCGCGATCTGCTCGCGTCCCTCGTAGAGGACGAAGTCCATCTTCGCCCGGCCGACGACCTCGCGCATCGCGGTTTCGGCAACGAACTGCACGACCTGCTCGGGCTTGCGCACGTTGAACACGTACGCCTCGGCGCTCTTGAGGTTGTACTGGACCGCGAACTGGATGTCGATGATGTTCTCGTCGTCGGTCAACTGCAGCGCCTCGTTCTCCTTCTTGTTCTTCGGCGTGTTGCGGTAACCGATCTCGATGGTGCGCAACTGCGAGAAATCGACGAGCTCCTTCTCCTCGATCGGGAACGGGAGGTGCCAGCGGGCGCCGGGCTGCGTCGTCTCGGTGTACTTGCCGAATCGCGTGACCACGCCGCGGCGGCCCTCGTCGACGATGTAGAAGCCGCTTGCCAGCCACACCACGATCACCAGCGCGACGAGAATGCCCACGCCGGACAGCGGAATCGACGGGCGATTGCCGCCACCGCCACCGCCCTGTCCCTCGCCGCCGGACCCGGCCTTGCGGCCCAGGAGCTCGTTGATGCGGCGACTGACGTTGCGCCAGATCTCGTCGAGATCGGGCGGCCCGCCGTTACCGCGTTTGCCCCACTGGGGATCGTTCAGCGACATGGAGGTGAACCGGGGTCGGAAAGGCGTCGATGAAGCCGGGCGTCACGCGCCGACGGCGGGCGCGACGTGGGCATCGGAATACGGGGCATGGGCCGGAAACCGCTCGGCCAGCGCCGCACGCAATTCGGCGCAGCCCGCGCCGGTCAGCGCGCTCACTCGGACGGCGCGGAGTATACCAGACTGGTCACGCTCGATTCCCGCGTCGAGGCCCGCGGCGTCGATCTTGTTCATGACGCGGATCTGCGGCACGCTGCAGGGCGCCGATCTCCTGCAGCACCGATTCGACGGCCGCGACCTGCTCGTCGCGTGACGGGTGCGCCGCGTCGATGACGTGCAGCAGGAGATCCGCCTGCGCCGCTTCGGCGAGCGTCGCCCGGAACGCGGCAATGAGATCGTGCGGCAGGTCACGGATGAAGCCGACGGTGTCGGAAAGCACGATCGCCTCGGCGCCCGGGACATGGATCCGGCGCAGCGTGGTGTCGAGCGTGGCGAACAGCTGGTCGGCGGCAAAGGCCTTGGCGCGCGTCAGCCGGTTGAACAGCGTGGACTTCCCGGCATTCGTGTAGCCGACAAGCGCGACGGTGCGCACCTCGGCCCGGCGGCGGGTCCGGCCCTGCGTCGCGCGCTGGCGCTCCACGTGCGACAGCCGTTCCCGCAGCACCTTGACCCGCCCGCCCAGCAGGCGGCGATCGGTCTCGAGCTGCTTCTCGCCGGGGCCGCGCAAGCCGATGCCGCCCTTCTGCCGCTCGAGGTGGGTCCAGCCGCCGACGAGCCGCGTCAACTGGTGCCTGACCTGCGCAAGCTCGACCTGGAGCTTGCCTTCGGCGCTGCGCGCGCGCAGCGCGAAGATGTCGAGAATGAGGCTCGTGCGGTCGACGACACGACACTCGAGCGCGCGCTCCAGGTTGCGCTGCTGCGCGCCGGAGAGGGCATGGTTGAAGATGACCAGATCGGCACCGGACTGCGCGCGCGTGGCGGCTGATTTCCGAGACCTTGCCCTTCCCCGCGAAAGTGGCCGCATCGGGACGCTGCCGACGACCGGTGACCGTCCCGACGACCGTCGCACCGGCGGACATCGCCAAGGCGTCGAGCTCGGCCATCCGTTCAGCGGGATCGGCCTCGCCGAAATCGAACGCAACCAGCAGCGCGCGGTCGCCTCCCTGCGGGCGCTCGATCATGCCGGGTCAGGCCCCCGCGGAGGCCGCGTCCGGTCGCGACCCGGCCGCCGCATCAGGGACAGCGATTGTTCCGGCAGTGGGCAGTCCGATCAAGCGTCGCTGTCGCTGTCGCCGGCAGGGGCGTGGTGCGGCATCGAGACCGAGCGTGCCGGGACGACCGTCGAGATCGCGTGCTTGTACACCATCTGGGTGACGGTGTTCTTGAGCAGGACGACGTATTGGTCGAACGACTCGATCTGGCCCTGCAGCTTGATGCCGTTGACGAGGTAGATCGACACCTGCACGTGCTCCTTGCGCAGGGTGTTGAGGAACGGGTCTTGTAGCATTTGCCCTTTGTTGCTCATCGCATGCTCCGCGGTTGTTGTGCTGTCGGCGCAGATCCGAACGCCGTCGCCGTGTCGCTGCCTGCCCGATTCGACATGGGGCCGAAAAATGCCGAATCAACGGCCCGGACGACGTTTCGACGCGCCCGCAAACGGGGTTCGCGCCGGTCTTGAATTGTATCCTAAGGGGGGTCCCGCGCAGTTGGAACGCCTCGCAGAAGAAATGTTCCAGATAGCGCCGGTAGGTCATCGGGATATGGCCGAGCGCCGAGCCGTGGATCACGATCAGCGGCGGGTTCTGTCCGCCCTGATGGGCATACCGGAGTTTGGGGCGACCCATCCCGGCGCGGGGTGGCTGCTGGCGGACGACGGCGGCGGCGAGTGCCCGGGTGAGCTTCGGGGTGGACAACTTCGCCGTGGCCGCCGCGTAGGCCGCATCGACCGAACGCAGCATGCTCGCGATGCCCGCGCCCGTGCTGGCGGAAATGTAATGTTGCCGGGCAAAGGCGAGAAAGGCGGCCTTGCGCTCGAGATCGCGCTTGATGCTCTCGCGTTGGTCCGCCGGCACGGCGTCCCACTTGTTGACGGCGACCACGACGGCACGGCCGGCCTCGAGGACGAAGCCCGCAAGATGCGCATCCTGCTCCGAGATTCCCTGCTCGGCGTCGAATACCAGCACGACGACATTGGCATCCTCGATCGCCTGCAGCGTCTTGATCACCGAGAATTTCTCGACGGCTTCGAGCACCTTGCCGCGGCGGCGCACGCCGGCGGTGTCGATCAACGTGTACCGGCGTCCGTCGCGCTCGAAATCGACGTAGATCGAGTCGCGCGTCGTCCCTGGCTGGTCGAATGCGATCATCCGTTCTTCCCCGAGCAGCGTGTTGACGAGCGTCGACTTGCCGACGTTGGGTCGACCGACGATCGCGACCCGAATGGTCTTCTCGCCGGTCTCCGCGCGTGTGTCGTCCGCGGCTGGAACCGGGGCAGGCGCCATGGACAAGGCGAGCTCGGCAAGCTCCGTGACGTTTTCGCCGTGGGCGGACGAAATCGGGTGCGGCTCACCGAGCCCGAGCTCGTAGAACTCGTTCGCCGCGCGGCCGGGTGCCAGCCCCTCCGCCTTGTTGGCGGCGAGAACGACGGGCCGGCCGGCGCGGCGCAGAAGGTCGGCGATGTCACGGTCCTGCTGGGTCAGCCCCTGCCGGGCGTCGACCATGAAGATCACGACATCGGACTCGGCGATTGCCTGGCGTGTCTGCCGGGCCATTTCGTGAAGGATGCCGTCCTTCGCCACCGGTTCGAACCCACCCGTGTCGACGACCAGATAGGACCGGTCGCCGATCCGCCCCCGGCCATAATGTCGATCGCGGGTCAGCCCGGGAAGATCGGCGACGAGCGCGGCACGCGTCCTCGTCAGGCGATTGAACAACGTCGACTTGCCGACATTGGGGCGGCCGACGAGAACGACGGTGGGAAGCATGGTCGGGGGTACGGAGGGTCAGCTGACGGAATGCGGCGCGGTCGAAACGCCGGGGACGAGGGATGAAGGCCACCGAGGGGCGGGCTTGCAGTCCCGGTTTCGCCTTCGGGGGCCGGTAGTTGTTTGCTGAGGCTCAGCGCACCGCGACGGCCAGGAGCGCGCCGCCGGTGCTTTGCCAGACGATGCTGCTGCCGGATTGAACGGGCTGCGAGGTCGCCGGTGTACCGTCGGTGGCGAGGCGACCGACCAGGTTGCCGTCGTTGCGGTCGAGCAGTTGCACGTAACCTTCGGCGTCGACCACGGCCAGATAGTCGCCCACCAGTTGCGGGCCGCCCGGGCGGCGTTGCGAGAGCTTGTCCTGCTTCCACGCCGATGCGCCCGTCGCCTTGTCCAGCCCGTGCACGGCGCCGCGGTCGTCGGTCAGGAATACGTAGCGCTCACCGGCGGCGAGTCCTTCGAGGCTCGACACGTCGCGCGACCAGTTGAGGGTGCCGCGGAGGATTTCGAAGCACGCCACGCGCCCCTGGTAGGCCACAGCACAGGTCTGCCGCGCTTCGACCACCGGGAGCGAGGTCACGTCGGCGATGCGTTCGAGCTCGGTCGCGCCCTTCGGCGTGGCGACATTGCCTTCCCAGCCGACGTTGCCCGTCGCGAGATCGAGCGCGAGCAGCTTGCCCCCGGCGGTGCCGGTGAACAGCCCGTTGCGGCTGATGGTGCCGCCGGCATAGTTGCGGACCGTCAGCGGCGGGTTGGTTCGCTGGTAGACCCACTTGGTCTTGCCGTCGGCGCTGGAGAGCCCGAACACCTTGCCGTCGCCGGACCAGACGACGACGATGCCGTCGGCGACCTTTGGCGGACTGACCACCTCGCTCGTGACCTTCGCCTGCCACAGCGGTTTGCCGTCAGGCGTGAATGCGAGCACGTCGCCCTTGTCCGTGCCGACGGCAACCAGCGTTGCGTCGGCGCCGACCCCGGCCGACAGGCGCTTGCCGGCGTCGACCTGCCAGACGGTGCGGCCGTTCGCGGCATCGACGCGCAGCACCGTGCCGCTCGACGCCGCGGCGTAGATCGCATCCTGCGTGACGGCCGGTGCGAACCCGCGCACGGCCTTGCCGGCCGTCGCCTGCCAGGCAATCTGCGGACTCGCGGTCGCCGTGAACTCGGGCAATGGCCCCGGCTTCTTGCTGCTCGAGAACCAGTTGAACGACGGCACCGGAATCGTCGGAATCCAGGATGAGAGCGTCGAGCAGCCCGCGATCGCGAGCGACGCGGCGAGCATTGCGGCATGCGACCGGAGCCGGTGCCGGCCGCGCGTGGCGCCTGTGTCGATCATTTGGACGCGGATGGCGCTGGATTGGGCGCGCCGGCTGGTGCGGCGGACACCGCCGCTGCCGGGGCTGCGATCGGCCCCCCCAACGCGTCCTGCTTGGCTTGCACGTAGTTGCGGTAGGGGCTCTTCGGATCGAGGCTTGCAAGCGCCGCCTGGTACGCGGTGCGCGCTTCGACACGGCGACCGGCGGCCGCAAGGATGTCGCCGCGGGCGTCTGCGTAGACTCCGGCAAACGATTCATCGTGCTTGGCGTCGAGCGTGCGCAACGCTTCGTCATACTGCTTTTCGTCGAGCAGGATAGCGGCCAGTCGCAGTCGCGCGACGTCCTTCAGCTCGCTCTCGGCGTCCCTGTCGATCACCAACGCAAGCTGTGCCTTGGCGCCGGCCTTGTCGCCGGTCTCGAACAGCAGGGCGGCGACGATCAGTGCGCCGCGTGGCGCATACGCGGTGCGGCCGAACTTGTCGGCCAGCTGCGCCATCGCGTCCTTTGCCTTGGCCGCGTCGTTCGCGCGCGCCGCGCCGATGACGGCGTTGTAGAGGACTGCTGCCTGCTCGGCCTGGTGCTGCGACCACCAGCGCCAGCCCTGCACGCCGATCACGCCCACGCACACCGCGATCACGATGCCCGAGATCGTGTTGCCCCATTGCTTCCACCATGCCTTGAGGTCTTCGAGCTTGTCCTGCTCCTCGAGATCGTAGACGGCCATCACGGTTCCTTGTCGTGGTTCTATTGCGCTTGGAGTGCCGTCCGCAGGTCGGCGAACGCAATGGTCTTCTGCTCGCCGCTCTCGCGGAGCGGCTTGACGCTGACGGCATCCGCCGCCGCCTCGTCCACACCGATCAGCAGCGCGTAGCGCGCGCCGGACGCATCGGCCTTCTTCATCTGCGACTTGAAGCTGCCACCTCCGGCATTGACGATGACGTTGCAGCCGGCGTCGCGCAGCATCTCGCCGGCGCGCAGCGCGAGCCGCGATGCCGCTTCGCCGTCGTGCACGACGTAGGCGAGTGGCGCGACGATGCCCGGCGCTGCCGCTTCCTGGAGCAGCAGGATCATCCGCTCGATGCCGATCGCGAATCCGCAGGCAGGCGTGGGCTTGCCGCCCAGCTGCTCGAACAGACCGTCGTAGCGTCCGCCGCCAGCGACGGTGCCCTGCGCGCCGAGCCGGTCGGTGACCCACTCGAACACGGTGCGATTGTAGTAGTCGAGCCCGCGCACCAGGCGCGGGTCGATCTCGTAGGCGATCCCGCTGTCGGAGAGCAGCCGCTGCAGCACTTCGAAATGGGCGCGCGATGCCGGGCCGAGCCGATCGACGAGCTTCGGTGCGCCGTGGATCAACGCTTGCATGGCCGGATTCTTGGAGTCCAGGATCCGCAGCGGATTCGCATGGAGCCGGCGCCTGGCGTCGCCATCCAGCAGATCCGCACGGGCCTCGAAGTACGCGACGAGCTCGGCGCGATGGCTGCGCCGCTCTTCGGAATCGCCGATCGAATTGATCGTGAGCCGAAGTCCCGCGAGCGAGCCCGAGAACGCGCCAGAGACGCGCGAGCATCACGATCTGCTCGGCATCGACGTCCGGGCCGGCGAAGCCGAGCGCTTCGACGTCGAGCTGGTGGAATTGCCGATAGCGGCCCTTCTGCGGCCGCTCATGGCGGAACATCGGCCCGCTGGTCCAGACGCGCTGTGGCCGCTCGTAGGTGAGCGAATGCTCGATCGCGGCGCGGACGATGCCGGCCGTCGCTTCGGGGCGCAGTGTGAGGCTCTCGCCGTTCAGCTTGTCCTCGAACGTGTACATCTCGTGCTCGACGATGTCGGTCGCATCCCCGATCCCGCGCACGAACAGCGGTGTGGGCTCGACGATCGGCACGCGCAGGTTGCGATAGCCGTACTGGGCGAACACGGTGCGTGCCGCGTCCTCGAAGCGTTCCCAGACCACCGCCTCGTCGGGCAGCACGTCATTCATCCCGCGGACGGCGCTGACGGGCGATTTCATGCGACCGCTTTCACGGCAATCGTCTTCCGTTCGGGCGTCAAGTGCGCTGCGCGCGGCTCGCCGCCGTAGGTCGCGCGGACGTAGTCGTCGACGATCCGCTGGAACTCGACTGCGATCTGGTCGCCCTTGAGCGTCACCGTCTTCTCGCCGTCCACGTAGACCGGCGCCACGGGTGTTTCCCCGGTACCGGGGAGCGAAATACCGATGTTGGCGAGCTTCGACTCGCCGGGACCGTTGACCACGCACCCCATCACCGCGACCTGCATCGTCTCGACGCCGGGATAGCGCGCCCGCCATACCGGCATCTGCGCGCGCAGGTAAGCCTGGATCTGTTCCGCGAGCTCCTGGAACACGGTGCTCGTGGTGCGGCCGCAGCCGGGGCAGGCCGTGACCATCGGCGCGAACAGCGCCAACCCCATCGTCTGCAGGATCTCCTGCGCGACAGCCTGGACCTCCCGCGTACGCTCGCCGTTGGGCTCCGGCGTCAACGACACGCGGATCGTGTCGCCGATTCCCTCTTGCAGAAGGACGGCGATGGCAGCGGTCGACGCGACGATGCCCTTGCTGCCCATGCCCGCCTCGGTCAGACCGAGATGCAGCGCGTAGTCGCAGCGGCGAGCGAGCTCGCGGTAAACCGTGATCAGGTCCTGGACCTGCGAAACCTTGCATGACAGGACGATCCGGTCGGCGGGCAGCCCCAGCTGCTCGGCGCGCCGCGCGCTTTCGATCGCGGAAACGACGAGCGCCTCGCGCATGACCGCATCTGCCGGCAACGGCTGCGCCGCGCGGCCATTGTCGTCCATCATCCGCGCGAGGAGGTCGGCGTCGAGACTGCCCCAGTTCACACCGATGCGGACCGGCTTCCCCAGTGCTTCAGGGCCTCCTCGATCATCACCGCGAACTGGCGGTCGCGCTTGG
>CAWAOF010000024.1:0-38498 GCA_963783525.1 uncultured beta proteobacterium | reverse complement strand
CGCGCACTTCCGGAACGTCCGGATGCACGTGCCACGGGAGAAGTACGAGGAGGTGTTCATCGACGAAGGCGACGTCGACATGTTCGCCGTGATGAGGGAGTCGGTCCGGAGCGGTTACAGGCTGGCCATCTATCCCGAGCATCCGCGCGCGCTGGACTACGACCGCGAGGTCACGAAGCCATCCGGCGGCCTGCGCGGGTATCCGGCCGGCGAGCGCTGGCGACGCGTTCAACGTCGCCTACACCCGCGCGATGCTGCAGGCGGCTCGTCTCGGCATCGTCTGAATGACGAAGCACGACTGCGCCCCGCTGGGGGCGCCTTCAAGGAGTGACACCATGCAGCGACTTCAGAGTCGCAGGGAGTGGTTGATCCAGACCACAACAGTCGTTTCGGGTGCGTGGCTGGCGGGACATCGTGGCTGCATGCGGCCGTCGCGCCAACGGCCCCGGTGGCGATCGCGAGGTGCACGACCTACGAACACCGCAGAACTTCTGGCGGCCATGCAGAAGATGTTCGACCAGATCGGCGGCATCGAAGCCGCTCGTCAACGGCAAGACCATTGCCATCAAGGTCAACCTGACCGGCGCACCCGAAAGCCGCGTCAACGACCAACCGGTGGGCGACACGCACTACACGCACCCGCAGGTGATTGCGGCGACGGTCCACCTGATTGGCAAGGCTGGGGCGCGCCGCATCCGGGTGCTGGAGAGCCCCATGGCGACGGTCGGGCCGATCGAAGAGTACGTCGCGCGGGCGAACTGGCAGCCGCGCGACATCCTGGTCGCCGCCGCGAACGTCGAGTTCGAGAACACCAACTTCCTGGGGAACGCCAGGAAGTATCCGCGCCTCATCGTCCCCAGCGGCGGGCTTCTGTTCCCGGCTTTCGACCTCAACCACTCGTACGAGGACTGCGACGTGTATGTCAGCCTGGCCAAGATGAAGGAGCACGGCACGGCCGGCATCACGCTGTCGATGAAGAACAGCTTCGGCGTCCTGCCCTCGTCCATCTACGGGACGGGCGCGGGCAAGGACGAGCCGGACGAGAACCCCAAAGGGAATCGCCAGTCGGTTCACACCGGGGCGCTGCAACCTGCCAGGACCGCTCCCGCCGAGAAAGACCCGACGTCACCACGGGAAGGCGCCACCGCGTGCCGCGCGTCACTGTGGATCTCGTCGCGGCCCGGCCCATCGATCTGGCCATCGTCGAAGGCGTGCGCACGATGACGGGCGGCGAGGGACCGTGGGTGAACGCCGCCAAGACCGTCGTGAATCCGGGCGTGATCGTCGCAGGCAGGAACCCCGTGACAACGGACGCCGTGTGCATGGCCGTGATGAACTTCGATCCGATGGCCGATCGCGGGACGCCGCCGTTCGAGACCTGCGACAGCACGCTGCGGCTCGCCGAGGAGGCCGGAATCGGCACCCGCGACCTGAAGCGCATCGAGGTCGTGGGCAGCCGGATCGAACAGGTACGCTTCGACTTCGCCGGGATCAGGAGACAGCGGCGGATGGCCAGGACCTGACGGGGGGATCGTCCCGGAGGCTTCATGCATAAACGGGTCGCGGCCGTTCTGACGTGCGCGACGTTCATCGGCATGGGGTCGGTCGTCCCGGTCCCGGCCGCCGGACCGACAACCCGGACGCTGTACGTGACCGTGGTCGACGACGAGGGCTATTCCGTGCCAGGCCTCACGCTAGCCGACTTCGCCGTCATCGAGGGCGGGAAGTTGCGCACGATCACGTCCGTTGCGCCGGCATCGGAAAAAGTGCGCCTGGCGCTCATGGTGGAGCAGATCCTGGTTGGCCACAGTTATGTGCGGGTCGCGCTCGCCGAGTTCGTCGCTAGAATGTGTCGTTCGGCTGAGATCGCTCTGTTCACCGTGTCGCAGCGGGCCGAGAAGCTGGTGGACTACACATCGGATCCCAAGTTGCTGTTCTTGACGGCATCCGCAACCTGCCGGTCGGCCTGACCCGGCAGAGCGGCGCCTTACCAGACGCCATCTACGAGGTGGCGAAGCAGTTCGACGGTGACCCGCTGGCCATGGCGGACGATCGTCAGCGTCTCCGGGAGATCGCCGAAATCCCAGGACACGAGCCCGCGCCGCTCCAGCGTCGGTCCCGCCTCGGCGAACGACAGCTGGGCGGCCTCGCCGAGCTTCACGCGCAGCGCCGCGAGATCACGGCCGGCGGCAAGCTCGGTTCCGGCGCCGTCGACCACACGCATCTGCACCTGCAGGTGCGCCGGCAGCCCGGTCAGGACCCACGTGCCTTCCGACACTGCGGCGCCAGTGCGGGAGCGCAGCCAGCGGGCCAGCGCGTCGGTCAGCGGCTCGCGGCCGTACGGCGCGGCCTCGAGGAACGCGGTCACGGCATCGGGCAGCGGCGCAAGGCGGTTGCGCAATGCCTTGGGCAGCGCTTTCAGCAGCAAGGTCACCTTTTCCCGGATCATGCCGGGAACGAGCCACGACAGGCGCGTGCCATCGATCTGGTTCAGCAAGGCGAGCGGCACCGTCAGCGTCAGGCCATCCTCCGGGTGTCCGGGCGCAAACCGGTACTTGAGCGGCAGTTCCGCCCCCGCCATCGCGAGGCTCTCCGGGAAGAGCGCCTCGGTGACGTGGGCGGCGGCATGGCGCATCAGCGCTTCGCGCGTCAGCCACAGCGTTTTCGGATCGGTGCGTTCGACCTCCTCGCGCCAGACCTCGAACGCCGCGAGCGAATGGACCTGCGCCGGCACGCGCGCATCGTAGAACGCGACGATCGCCTCGTCGTCGACGAGCACGTCCTGGCGGCGGGCCTTGTGCTCGAGCAGCGCGATATCGGCAACGAGTTTCCGGTTGTGCGTGACGAATGTGCCCCGGGTCGCGAGCGCTCCCGGAACGAGCGCCTCGCGGATGAAGATCTCGCGCGCGATCCTCGGATCGATGCGGCCGAACGAGACCCGCCTTCGCGGCACCAGCGTGAGGCCGTAGAGCTGTACGCGCTCGCTGGCGACGACCTCGCCGCGCGTCGCGTCCCAATGCGGTTCGAAGTAGTCCCGTGTCACGCGGTCGCCGGCAACCGCCTCGACCCACTCCGGCTCGATTCGCGCGGTGCAGCGCGCGTAGAGTCGCGATGTCTCGACGAGCTCGGCGGCAAGTACCCAGCGCGGTCGCTTCTTCGCAAGCCCGGACCCCGGATGGACGAGGAACCGGATGCCCCGCGCGCCGAGGTAGCCATCGCCATCGCTGTCCAGGCAGCCGACATTGCCGAGCAATCCCGCCAGCAGCGCCTGGTGAATGGCCTGGTACCGCTGCGCATCGATTGCCGGCGGCAGCCCGGTCTTCCAAGTCCATCCCTGCTCGGCTACCTCGCTCGCGAGCTGCGCATGCACATCCCGCCATTCGCGCAGGCGCAGGTATGACACGAAGCGAGCGCGACAGGCATCGACCAGCTTCCGGTGCGAGAGCTTCTCGGCGAGTCTCGCGTCCAAAAACTCCCACAGTGCAAGAAGCGAAAGGAAGTCCGAACGCTCGTCGCGGAAGAGGAGATGCGCCTGATCCGCGGCCTGCTGCCGGGCGACGGGACGCTCGCGCGGGTCCGGCACCGACAACGCGCTCGCGATGACCAGCACCTCGGCGAGGCAGTCTCGGTCGCGTGCCGCGAGGATCATGCGACCGATACGCGGGTCGACGGGAAGCCGCGCCAGCTCGTCGCCGAGCGGCGTCAGCTTGCGCTCCGCATCGACGGCGCCGAGCTCCTGCAGCAGCTGGAAGCCGTCGGCAATCGCCCGCGGTCCCGGCGCTTCGACGAACGGGAACGCCTCGACCGCGCCGAGCTTGAGCGCGGCCATCCGCAGAATGACCGCGGCGAGCGAGCTCCGCAGGATCTCGGGATCGGTGTACCTCGGGCGCGCCGCGTAATCGTCCTCGCCGTAGATGCGCACACAGATGCCTTCGGCGACGCGCCCGCAACGACCCGCGCGCTGGTCCGCTGCCGCCTGCGAGATCTTCTCGATCTGCAGCAGCGTCGTCTTGTTGCGCAGCGAGTAACGCTTGACGCGGGCGAGGCCGGTGTCGATCACATGAGCGGATCCCGGGCACGGTGAGCGAGGTCTCGGCGACGTTGGTTGCGAGCACGATGCGCCGGCCACGGGACGGGGCGAATACGCGCTGCTGTTCCGGGACCGACAGGCGCGCATAGAGCGGCAGGATCTCGAGCGCCGCCGCGTACGGCCGGCGCGCGAGGTTCTTCTGCAGCAATTCCGCGGTCTCCCGGATTTCCCGCTCGCCCGGCAGAAAGACCAGGATGTCGCCGGGACCCGTCCGCCAGAGATCGTCGGCGGCATCGACGATCGCGTCCTCGAGCTCTTCCTCGTCGTCGGTTTCCAGATCGGCGCTCCTGAGCGGCCGGTAGCGGATCTCGACCGGATACATCCGGCCGGAGACCTCGATCACCGGCGCAGGCTTCCCGTCGACACCGAAGTGACGGGCGAAGCGATCGGCGTCGAGCGTCGCCGAAGTAACGATCAGCTTGAGGTCGGGCCGCTGCGGCAGCAGCTGCCTGACATAGCCGAGCAGGAAATCGATGTTCAGGCTGCGCTCATGCGCCTCGTCGATGATGATCGTGTCGTATGCGGCGAGCAGCCGGTCGCCCTGCGTCTCGGCGAGCAGGATGCCGTCGGTCATCAGCTTGACGAAGGCGTCGGGGCGCGTATGGTCGGTGAAGCGGACCTTGTAGCCGACGTCCGTTCCCGGCTCGGTTCCGAGCTCCTGCGCGATCCGTGCGCGCAACTGCACGGGCGGCGATCCTCCGTGGTTGCGTGTGGCCGATCAGCCCGCGTTCGCCGCGGCCTTCCGCCAGGCAGATCTTGGGAAGCTGCGTCGTCTTGCCCGAACCGGTCTCGCCGCACACGATCACCGCCTGATGCGCGCGGATCAGCCGGGCGATGTCGTCGGCACGCTGCGCGACAGGCAGTTCCGGCGGGAAGGCGATGACCGGCCTGCGCGCAGCCCGTGAGCGCCGGCGCGCGACCGAGCGCGCCACCGCCGCGGCGATCCGTTCCCATTCCGCCGCTGGCGCGTGCGCATGGCGCGCACGCTCGATCCGGTGTGCGAGTGGAATGGCATCTGCCGTCATCGCCTGCGCGAGCTCGGCGAGAAGACGGGACGCGGGCGATGGCGCGGTCACGCGACGGAAGCGATTCAAGCAGCCGGCGGCGGGATGGCTGCCCGATCCCATTGCCGGCCGATGTATCGCGTCGCCGCGATACCGGCGATGACGCTCACCACCGTCAGAATCCACGAATCCCGTCCACCCGGCGCGGGTGCCCTCGAGCGCGGCGTTCTCGGCCGCCACGACGAGCGCCGACACGACCACGTAACCGGGAACCGTTCGCGGATCGAAGCGCAGCACGCAGAACAGCATCGCGGCCGCGGCGAACCCGGCGATGACGCCACCGACGACGGCGCCGCCGGCCTCGCCCGCCCGCGCCGCGACGAGCGTGGTGATGAGCGCCACGATCACCGCGACCGCGAGCCACGAGCGCCGCGTCCACGCTCCTGTCACGCGATCGAGGACGTGCAGAACGAAGAGCCCGATCCCGATCGAGGAAACCACGCCGAGACCTTCGACGGCGGCGGCGAGCCACGGATTCGCCGCCGACTGGCGCGCGAGCGACGGCCACAGCGGGGCGTCAGGGGGCACGAGCCGCCCGGCGAGCGCCCCGACGCCGGCAACCACGAATGCCGCCGCCGCGCCGGCGGCCCATGTCGGCAGCGCTCCGGCGAGCGCGGTTGGCCGCGCCGTGCGCGCCGCCCACGCGCCGACCCCCGATGCGAGCGCGACAGATCAGCGCGCCGGCCGCCGCCGAGAGCAGCGAACCGGACACGATCAGCAGCGTCTGCCAGGCGACGGGTTCGGTCGTCTTCAACCTCAGGGCGAGCGAGGGCCACGCGAGGGCGACGCCTCCGGCAGCGGCGAGGAGCGCGACAATCAATACGAACGCCAGCGCGCGCATGTCGCAGTTGCCACGCATCCAGCTCTTCACCGCCAGAACGAGCGCCGCGAGCGCGGCGAGCCCGGCGAGCAGCGTACCCCCGACCCTGCCGATCTGGATGCGGCCCTCGCGCTCGCGCTCGCGGCGCAGCCACGACTCCGGCACGTGCACGTACCGGACCGCCCCGACGACCTCGTCGCCCGCGACGGCGACCGCTCGCGCGCGCTTCGCCGTCCTTGCCGACGTCGACGCGCGGATCCAGCGAACGTGAACACCCAGTCGGTGCGCGCCGGCCGGTCCCGTTCCTCGGCGGCGATCAGCGTGACCGCAGCCGGGTCGACACCGAGCCGCTCGCGCGAGGCCGCGCTCGGCGAGCGCAAGCGCGGCCTCCCTTGGCGAGTCGCGCCCCAGGCTTCGCTTCCGGAAGCACGTGCCGGAGCTGGCGCAGATTGCCGGCGACGTCGATCATCACCCGCCATTCCTCGGCTCGCGCAGCGACGTCGCCGTCGAACATCGCGTAGCGCACGACCCACAGCGGCGGGGCGAGCGGTGCACCGATCAGGGCGCGATAGGCGTCCGGACCGGCCTCGTTCCAGACGAATTTGTGCTGCGACCAGCTCGTCCTCTTCGTTCGCGACCCGGATCGCCGACAGGCGCCGCCACTCGGGGCCGAGGTTCACGCCGCGCGCCTTGAGTGCGGCGTCGGCGGCGGCCTCGGCGCGCTCGCGGTCCAGCCGCATCGCCGGCACATCGCTTTGCATCGGCGTGAACGCGAACCACGCGACGAGCCCCGCGATCCCCAGCACCGGCAACGAGCGCTGGACGAGCGCCTCGGTCGCGGGTCGCGACGGCGACGTGCTTCGTCGTCTCGGCCCCGGGTACGCGCGCCGGCGGCGCCCATGCCGCATTGCGCAGCGCCGGCGCGAGCTCCGCCCACGCGCCCGAGCGCAACCGGCGCCACAGAACGACGCCGAGCGGCACCAGGCCGGCAGCGATCACCGCGGCACGCTGCGCCCACGCGCCCGGCGCGTCGACGAGGTAGAGCGGGATCGAGAACAGCGCGAGGTCGAACACGGCATGCAGGACGATCGTCGGCAGGAGCCCGTACCGCAGGAAGATCGCCGCCCAGGCGAGCGAAGGCAGCGAAGAGTTCGACCAGCCGCGAATACGCGGGAAACCCCGGATAGTTGGCGTGCGCCGCGCCGAAGATCGCCGCCTGCAGCACGAAGGCGATCGCGATCCCCAGCCGGCGACGGCCGAAATGCGCGCCAATCAGCGCGCCGAGGGCGAGCGGCACCGCGCGAAAGACACACTCCTCCATGAACCCGGCCTGCAACGAGACTGCAATCGGCATCAGCGCCGGGATCGTGAGCGCCAGGATGTCCGGATCGGTCAGCGACCTCGGATGGCTGCCACCAGCCGAGCCAGCGGTTGGTCGCGTAGTAGAACGCGGCGACGAGGGCGAGCTCGAGCGGGACGAACAGGTAGCCGCCCACCGTCCGTCCGACGACCGCGGGCGTGGCGGCGCCATCCTTCGACCACACGCGCCACAGTTGCGGGTGCTGCGGAAACGCGCGCCGCGCGAGGCTCTCGGCCGCCATGAACACGAGCGCGTAACCCAGTCCGCCCGCGACGAGGACCGCGAGCGCCCTGCCCGCCTGACGCAGCCAGAAGATCGATGCCGCCTGGGCCGTGTCGAAACCGAACCAGGCCGCCGGCGACGCCGACAGGGTCATCGCTGCCATCAGAGCGCCGACCACGAATCCCGCCGTCAATGCCGGCCGGACGACGAGCCAATGCCGGCGCGCCAGCCACAGCACACCGAGAACGCAACCGCCGAGCCCGTACAGGAGCCCCGCCGATACGGTGGCGATCCCCGCGATCGTGTTGTTCGCGCTGCGCAGCTCGCGGAACCGGCGCTCGAAGGACTCGGGGACATGGACGTACGGCGCCACCTCGACCAGCTCGTCGCCCGCGACGGCCAGGCGCAGGCGGACGCGCGCCTCGCCGAGTCGCTCCGGTCGCTCGTAGACGAACGCATGGTCGACGCGGCCGGTCTGCCGCACCTGCTGCGATTGCTCCAGCATCGCATAGGGCGCCAGATCGACCTGCCACTCCGCGGTCGCGCGCCGCTCGGCCAGCGCGCGCGCCGCCGCCGGATCGAGCGCCTTCGTCGTCGCCCCACGCACGTAGGTCTCCGGCACACGGCGGCTGAAGCCATTGGTCGCGCCGTCGGGCCTGAACCGGATCGTGACTTCCGCGATCTCGCCTGGTTTGAAGACGCGGACCTCCCACCAGTAGGGCGCATAGAGGCCACCGGCGATGAGCGCCCCGAACGCCGCCTTGCCGCCGCCTTCGAGCTCGACGTAGTTCTGCGTCTCGCTGTCGTGGGCGAACCGCGCTGCGCTGCGCGCGTCAATCGGCGCGAGCCCGAGCTTCGCGGCGAGCGCCTCCGCCCGCGCGATCGCCTCGCCGCGGGCAAGCGTGACATCGAGGTTGACCAGCGGGATCGCCAGCGGGAAGAGCTGCCACGCGATCGCCAGCGCCACCAGCGAGAGCGCCGCGTACGCGACCCAGAAGACGGGCCGGCGCGTCATGGTGCACCCTTGGCGCTGCGCGCCTTCCCTCCGAGAGGGAGCAATTCGCGCTCGGGACGGCCCGTCGCGCTCATGGTGCACCCTTGGCGCTGCGTGGCTTCCCTCCGGAGGGAGCAATTCGCGCTCGGGACGGCCCGTCGCGCTCATGGTGCACCCTTGGCGCTGCGTGGCTTCCCTCCGGGAGGGAGCAATTCGCGCTCGGGACGGCCCGTCGCGCTCATGGTGCACCCTTGGCGCTGCGTGGCTTCCCTCCGGGAGGGAGCAATTCGCGCTCGGGACGGCCCGTCGCGCTCATGGTGCACCCTTGGCGCTGCGTGGCTTCCCTCCGGGAGGGAGCAATTCGCGCTCGGGGCGGCCCTTCGCGCTCACGTACCCAGCTGGATCACGCCACGCGTCGCCAGTTGCGCGATGGCATCGTCGGTGAGGGCGAGTCGCTCCCGCAGCACGGTCGCCGTGTGCTCGCCAAGAAGTGGCGGCGCGCGCCGGTAGGATGGCGTCGTCGCCGAGAACTTTATCGGCGTCCCGACCTGAGGCACGGTACCCGCGAGCCGGTGCGGCAGGTCCAGCCGCAACCCGCGCGCCGCGAGCTGCGGATCGGCGAACACCTGGTCGAGCCGGTTGATCGGCCCGCACGGCACGCCGAGCGGCTCGAGCACGTCAAGCCACGCGTGCTGCGTGCGCGTCCTCAGCACCGCGGCAACGAGCGGCACGAGAAGGTCGCGGTTGCGCACTCGCGCGGCATTCTTCGCGAACCGCTCGTCGACCGCCCACTCGATCCGGTCGGCCGCCTCGCAGAACTTCACGAACTGGCTGTCGTTGCCGACGGCGAGGATCACGTGGCCGTCGGCGCAGGCGAATACCTGGTACGGGACGATGTTCTGGTGCGCGTTGCCCGCGCGCCCCGGCGCCTTCCCGGTGACGAGATAGTTGAGGTTCATCACCGCCATCATCGCGACCGCGGAATCGAACAGGCAGGTGTCGATCCATTGCCCCTGGCCGGTGCGGTCGCGGTGCGCGAGCGCGGCCTGGATCGCGACCGTCGCGTACATCCCGGTCATCAGGTCGGAGATCGCGATGCCCGCCTTCTGCGGGCCGCCGCCCGGCAGATCGTCGCGCTCGCCGGTGACGCTCATGAATCCGGACATGCCCTGGATGATGAAGTCGTAGCCGGCGCGGTCGGCGTAGGGTCCGTCCTGGCCGAAGCCCGTGATCGACGCAGTAGACGAGCCGCGGATTCCGCGCCGCGAGGCTCGCGTAGTCGAGCCCGTACTTGGCGAGGCCGCCGACCTTGTAGTTCTCGACGAGCACGTCGGCCTGCCGCGGGCGAGGTCCTGGACGATCGCTGTCCGTCGGGCGTCGTGAAATCGACGGCCACCGAGAGCTTGCCGCGATTGCAGCAGAGGTAGTAGGCGGCCTCGCTGCGTGTCGTGGCCGGCGGCATCCTTGAGGTACGGCGGGCCCCAGGCGCGCGTGTCGTCGCCGCTGCCGGGCCGCTCGATCTTGATGACCGTCGCGCCGAGATCCGCGAGCAGCTGCGTGCACCACGGCCCCGCGAGCACGCGGGACAGATCGAGGACGGTCAGGTGGGCGAGTGGGCCGGACATCGTTCGATCGGACGGAGCGGTCAACCGGCGTTCCAGCGTCGGGCGGCGTCAACGCGGCGGAACGGCGAGCGCCGCGGCTACTTCCGACCGCCATGCCTGCGGAGATCAGGACTTCAGTGCCACCAGGACTTCATCCAGCATCTTCTTCGCATCGCCGAAGAGCATGCGGTTGTTGTCCTTGTAGAACAGCGGATTGTCGACGCCGGCGTAACCGGACGCCATGCTGCGCTTCATGACGATCGACGTCTTGGCCTTCCAGACCTCGAGCACCGGCATGCCGGCGATCGGGCTCGTCGGGTCGTCCTGCGCCGCCGGGTTCACGATGTCGTTGGCGCCGATGACCATCGCGACGTCGGTCTCCGGGAAGTCCTCGTTCAACTCGTCCATCTCGAACACGATGTCGTACGGCACCTTGGCCTCGGCCAGCAGCACGTTCATGTGGCCGGGCATGCGGCCGGCCACCGGGTGGATGCCGAAGCGGACGTTGACGCCCTTTTCGCGCAGGGTCTTCGTGATTTCGTAGACCGTGTGCTGGGCCTGGGCGACCGCCATGCCGTAGCCGGGAACGATGATCACGTTCTTGGCGTCGCGCAGCAGCTCGGCGGTCTCGGTCGCGAGGATCGGGATTCACCTCGCCCGCCGGCTGGATGGCCCCGGCCGCGGCGGGGGCGCCGCTGTCGGTGCCGAAGCCGCCGGCGATCACGCTGATGAAGTTGCGGTTCATCGCCCGGCACATGATGTACGACAGGATCGCGCCGGAGGAGCCGACCAGCGCGCCGACGACGATCAGCAGGTCGTTGGAGAGCATGAAGCCGGTCGCCGCCGCCGCCCACCCGGAGTAGCTGTTGAGCATCGACACCACGACCGGCATGTCGGCGCCGCCGATGGCCATCACCATGTGGACGCCGAAGAGCAGCGCGACGACGGTCATGACGATCATCGGCGTCATCGCCTTCGGCCACGCTGTGCGCGTTGATGAACGCGTAGCCGTAGTAGATGACGACGAGGAGCCCGACGAGGTTGAGCCAGTGCCGCGCCGGCAGCAGCATCGGTTTACCGCTGATCCTGGCGGAGAGCTTGCCGAAGGCGATCACCGAGCCGGAGAACGTCACGGCGCCGATCAGCACGCCGACGTACATCTCCATCTCGTGGATCGCCTGCTCGGCAGGCGTCATGCCGACCGACACCGCGGGATCGACGAAGTTGGCGTAGCCCACGAGCATCGCGGCGAGGCCGACGAGGCTGTGCATCAGCGCCACGAGCTCCGGCATCTGCGTCATCTTGACGATGCGCGCCGCGTAGAGGCCGACGCCCGCGCCGACCACCATCGCGGCGAGGATGTAGGGCAGCCCGGCGGTGGTGACCTGCGGGCCGAAGACCGTCGCGAGCACGGCGATCGCCATGCCGATGATGCCGTACAGGTTGCCGCGCCGCGAAGTCTCCGGGTTGGACAGCCCGCCAAGGCACAGGATGAAGAGGATCGTGGCCCCGATGTAGGAGACCGTCGAGAGACTGGAGGTCATGTTCTCTTCTGCCTTATTTGCGGAACATTTCCAGCATGCGCTGGGTCACGGCGAAGCCGCCGAACATGTTGATCGTCGCGAGCCCGATGCCGGCCACGGACAGCCAGCGTATCCACTCGTTCGGCCGGGAAAGGTCGGCCGAGATCTTGGTCAGATCCGGCGCGATCTGCACCAGCGCGCCGATCGCGATGATGCTGCTGACCGCGTTGGTCACGCTCATCAGCGGCGTGTGCAGCGCGGGTGTCACGTTCCAGACGACCATGTAGCCGACGAAGCAGGCGAGCACGAACACGGTGAAGTGTCGCGAGGAAGCTCGCCGGCGCATAGCGGCCGACGAGCAGGAACAGCAGCGCACCGACGCCGAACAGGATCGCCGGTCTTCGTCCCGGCCATCGGACCGCTGGCCTCGCCGTGACCGTGGCCCTTCGCCTTGGGCGCGGCGGCGACCGGCTTGGCGGCGGCGCGGCCGGCGCGGCCGAGAGCTTCGGCGCCGGCGGCGGCCAGGTGACCTCGCCCTTGTTGATGACGGTCGTGCCGCGCAGGACCTCGTCCTGCATGTCGACGTTGACGGCATCGCCGTCGATGCTCTTCGTCTTGACCATGTCCTCCATCAGGCGGAAGAGGTTCGTCGCGTACAGCGTCGACGCCTGCTTCGCGAGCCGGCTCGGCAGGTCCTTGTAGCCGATGATGGTGACGCCGTGCCTGACGACGACCTCGCCCGGCACCGTGCACTCGCAGTTGCCGCCCTGCTCGGCCGCCATGTCGACGATGACGCTGCCCTGCTTCATCGACTTGACCATCTCCTCGGTGATCAGCCGCGGCGCGGGCTTGCCCGGGAATGAGCGCCGTCGTGATGATGATGTCGACGTCCTTCGCCTGCTTGGCGAACACCTCGCGCTGGGCCTTCTGGAAGCCTTCGCTCATCACCTTGGCGTAGCCGCCGACGCCGCTGCCCTCCTCCTCGTAATCGACGGGCACGAACTCGCCGCCCATCGACTTGACCTGGTCGCCGACTTCGGGGCGCGTGTCGTTGGCGCGCACGATGGCGCCGAGGCCGGTCGCGGCGCCGATGGCGGCGAGGCCGGCGACACCGGCGCCGATGACGAAGACCTTGGCCGGCGGCACCTTGCCCGCAGCCGTGATCGAGCCGGTGAAGAAGCGGCCGAACTCGTGCGCCGCCTCGATGACGGCGCGGTAGCCGGCGATGTTGGCCATCGACGAGAGCGCGTCGAGCTTCTGCGCCCGCGAGATGCGCGGCACGCTGTCCATCGCCAGCACGGTGGCCTTCCTGGCGGCGAGTTGCTGCAGCAGGTCGGGGTTCTGCGCCGGCCAGATGAAGCTGACCAGCGTACCGCCCTCGCGCAGCAGCCCGACTTCGTCGCTGCCCGGACCGCGCACCTTGAAGACGATGTCGGCCGTCGCCCACAAGCCCGCGCGGTCGGTGACGATCTCGCGCCCCGGCGGCGCGATAGGCGTCATCGCTGATTTGAGCCGCATCGCCGGCACCCGCTTCGACGGCGACCCTGAAACCCTGCTTGATCAGCTTTTCGACGACCTCGGGTACGGTCGCGACCCGCTTCTCGCCGGGAAAGCTCTCCCGTGGGACTCCGATCAATAATGACATTCACGTCTCCCTCGAAATGACATGCTTGAGCGGATCATGGGCCGAACGCGATGGTGCCCGGACCGGAATCCTTGCAACATGACGAAGTCCATGTCACCGGACGGGCGGTTCGCGAGCGAGCCCATGATGCCCGGAATCCACCGGCACGGCCGCAATTTGATCTACTGGAAGAAGCGTCGCCAGCGCTTGAATTTTGCGTAATGCTGCCACAAACTGGCACGCCCCGGGGGCACTCGCCTTGAACGAGCGCTGGAAAGAGCATTTCGAGAACGACATCGCGTTCCACCGGAAGACGGCGGCGATCTACGACTACGTCAACACGGAGCCGCGACAGCTGGCGAACGACCTGCTGTTCGCTCCGCTGGATCGGCATCTGTCCGGAGGCGAATCGATGCTGGACCTGGGTTGCGGCAGCGGCCAGATGCTGCTGCGCTATGGCACGCGCTTCCGGCGCGCCGTCGGCGTCGATCACAGCCGCGACATGCTCGACCTCGCACGCAGGCGCGTGCCGGAGGTCACCGCCGGCCGGTGCACGCTGGTCGAGTCCGACTTCTTCGCGTTTCTCGAGACTGCCCGGGAGAAATTCTCGCTGGCGACCTGCGTCGGTTGCCTGCACCACGTTCCTGCGGACGCCGTCGCGACCTTCTTTCGGCTCGCGCGCGAACGGCTGCATGACGGCGGCTGGCTCCTCCTCGCCGAGCCTGTCGACATCGGCGGCCGGACTGCGCCGGCGCCGGTGACGAGGTGGAACGCGAGATCGGTGATGGTCGCCCGGGCCGCGCTGATGCCGATGGAGGAAAGCGACGAAGCGCCCGTGCGCGACGAAATGCTGCTCCGGCAGCCCGAAGGTTACGGCTTTCGGCGGGTCGCCGCCTCGCGCGGCTGGGAGCTCTTCCAGCGCGCCGTGCCCGCGAGCCTGCTCGATCAGGTCGCGATGCGCTACCTGCACGCGCGCTACGGCGGCAGCGGCAACGTCATCGCGGCATTGTGGCGCGCAATCTGAGCGCATGAGCGCGCCGGGCCGCCCCAAGCGCGAATTGCCCCGGAGCGCGCAGCGCGGAGGGTAGTCCAATGAGCGCGATCAGCAGCGAAGACGCGCCTGCCGGACGGCAGAACGCGGCCCCCGACATCGCACAGACCCTCGCCAGCGCACACGACGCGTGGGAACAGGGAGATCGTCCGCGTGCGATCTCTGCGCTGACCGCGTTTGCCGCGCTGAATCCCGACGCGACGCCGGTGTGGGCACGTCTCGGCGCGTACGCCCTCGAGGCCGGACGCGATCGGGACGCGTATGCCTGGCTGCAGAACGCGCTCCGCCACGCGTCCCCCGATGCGGCCACGTGGACGAATTTCGGAACGGCCGCACTGCGCCTGTCGCGCCCGCCCGAAGCCATCGCTGCGTATCGCAATGCCCTCGCCGTCGATCCGTCCGCGGTCGCCGCCCATCTCAATCTCGGTAACGCGCTGCTGCACGCGGGCGACATCGACGGTGCGGTCGCGGCGCTCGAGGCCGCGCTGCGGCTGCGGCCGGACGCACCCGAGGTCCAGAACAATCTGGGCAATCTCTACAAGGCGCAGGGTCGCTTCGACGACGCCATCGCGGCCTACACCGCGGCCTGCCACGCGGCTCCTGATTTCCGACCGGCATTCTCCAACCTGCTCGCGGCGACCAAGCTGTCGACGCGGCATTCCGCGGAGGAGATCTTCGCGCTGCACCGGACCTTTGCCGCGATGTTCGAACCGGCGTGGCGCGCGGACTACGTCCCGGCGACCAACGCGCCCGATCCCGAGCGGAGATTGCGCATCGGCTACGTGTCGCCGGATTGCCACACCGCGCTCCCCGCGTTCATCGAGCCGGTGCTCTCGCGCCACGACCGGACGTGCTTCGACGTCTATGCGTACTTCAACAACCCCCAGCCCCCGCAATCGCTGGCGCGGTTCGGTCCGCTGACGGCGCGCGTGATGAAGGGCACGGCGGAGGCGACGGTCGCGCAGTGGGTCCGCGACGACGGGATCGACATCCTGATCGACATCGCCGGGCATACCGGACACAACCGGCTCGGTGTCTTCGGCCGCAAGCCCGCTCCCGTCCAGATCACCTGGCTCGACTACCTCAACACGACGGGGCTCGATGCGATCGATTACCGGCTGACCGATGCGGTGAGCGACCCGCCGGGTGCGAGCGAGAATCTCCACAGCGAAGCGCTGCTCCGCCTCGCACCGGCCCAGTGGTGCTGGCAGCCGCCCGGCGGCATCGCGGAACCGGGACCTCTGCCGATGCTCGCGTCCGGCTGCCCCACGCTGGGTTCGTTCAACAACGGCTCGAAGCTGACCGACGAAACGCTCGCGCTCTGGCGTCGCCTGATGGTGGCGCTGCCGCAGGCCAGGCTGGTCGTCGGCGGCGTCCCCGACGGCAGTGCGCAGGCGCGAATCCGCGACGCCCTCGGCGACGTCGGGCCGCGGCTGCGCGTGCTCGCTCCGCTGCCGCCGGACGCGTTTCGCCGGGAGGCGGGGGCAGTTGATGTCGCGCTCGATCCGCGGCCCTTCTCCGGGGCGACGACAACGCTGGAGATGCTGTGGCAGGGTCTCCCGGTCGTCACCTGGCCCGGTCGCACGTCCGCGTCGCGATCGACAGCGTCCCTGCTGACCGCACTCGGTCTCGCCGACTGGATTGCCCGCGATGCCGACGACTACTCGGCGATCGTTCGGCGCGCGGTCGGCGCGCCGGAGGCGCTCGCCGAGCTGCGCAGGACGCTTCCGCGGCGGTTGCTGGAGAGTGCGCTCTGCGACGCCGATCGGTTCACGCGCAACCTGGAGGCGCTGCTGCGCGAGGCGTGGCGGACGTGGTGCGCGCGGCGCAATGCGATCCTCAGCGGCAGTGACGTCACCGAGACGCGATCGTCGGCGCCGACGTCGACCCAGGCGGCGCTGCGTCGTCTCGGCGGTGACGCACGGCTGGCCGCGATTGACGCGCACCTGCGCGCCGGGACGGGCCCCGCCGCCGTCGCCGATGCCTGTGTGCTCATCGACGAATTCCCGGAATGGGCGCTGGCGCAACGCACGTACCTGCAGACGCTGACCGCGTGGGCGCGCGACGAGCGCGATCTCGTCGAGCGCGTATTTCCGCCGCCGGTACCGTCACGCCGACCGCGCTTCTCGGTGGTCGTCTGCTCGATCGACGCGCGGAAGTTCGACGCGGTCAGCGCAAGCTATCGCGAGCGCTTTGCCGGGTTTCCGTTCGAGATCCTCGGCGTGCACGACGCGCGTTCGCTCGCCGAGGGCTACAACCGCGCCGCGGCGCGCGCGACCGGCGATATCCTCGTGTTCTCGCACGACGACATCGGGCTCGTCACGCCGGACTTCGCAGCGCGTCTCGTCGCGCATCTCGAGCACTACGACGGCATCGGTGTCGCCGGAGCGTCCAGGCTCGCCGGACCGCGCTGGGGCGATGCGGGTCAGCGCGCGATCCACGGACACATTCTGCACGCGCCACCGCCCGGCAAGCGCGGCGTGCTGATGATGGTGTCCGGATTCCAGCACCCGGTATGCGAGCGAATTCGAGTGCTGGATGGCGTGTTCATCGCCGTGCGTCGCCACGTCTGGGAGACGCATCGATTCGACGCGGAGCGCTACGACGGCTTTCATCTCTACGATCTCGATTTCACGCGGCGGGCGAGCGACGCCGGCGCAAAGCTCGCGGTGCCCGCGGACCTGCTGCTCTACCATGCGTCGCTGGGTCGATACGGCGACGCATGGCGGCGGTACGCGCGCCGCTTCATCGAGCAGGCCGGCCTGGATCCGCTGTCCTGCTCGCCTCCGGGCGGGCTGCAGGTCCGGCTCGAAACGCAGGAGCAGATCGACCTGCTGCGCGCGGCATTGGTTCATTTCCGCTACGGCGCGCCGGTCGCCGAAGCGGCCCGCGAAGCAAGTCCCCAAGACCTCGCCCGCGCGCCGTGATCGAGCACCGGCCGCGGCCAGGGGTGGCGCGTCAAATCGCCGCCGCGATCGCCCTGCCGACGTCGACCGTGGTGGCCTTGCCGCCGATATCCGGCGTCCGCGGCGCCGCAGGATCGGCGAGCACGCGCTCGATCGCGCCGACAACCGCGGTGCTGGCGTCGCGATGGCCGAGGTGCTCGAGCATCAGTGCCCCGGACCAGATCTGGCCGATCGGATTGGCAATGCCGCGGCCGGCGATGTCCGGTGCAGAGCCATGCACGGGTTCGAACAGTGACGGATAGGCGCGCTCGGGATTGATGTTGGCGGACGGAGCGATGCCGATCGTCCCGCACACGGCCGGACCGAGATCGGACAGGATGTCCCCGAAGAGATTGGAGCCGACGACGACGTCGAAGCGCTCCGGCCGCTGGACGAAGTGGGCCGCCAGAATGTCGATGTGGAACTGGTCGGCGCGGATGCCGGGATAGCGCTCCGCGATCAACCGGAAGCGCTCGTCCCAGTACGGCATCGTGATCGCGATGCCGTTCGATTTGGTGGCCGACGTCACGTGCTTCGCGGGCCGCGTGCCGGCGAGCTCGAACGCGAAGGTCAGGATCCGGTCGACGCCCTGGCGCGAGAACACCGACTCCTGGAACACGATCTCGCGGTCGGTGCCCTCGAACATCCGACCGCCCACGGACGAGTACTCGCCTTCGGTGTTCTCGCGCACGACGACGAAGTCGATGTCGCCGGGCCGGCGGTTCGCGAGCGGACTGGGGATGCCCGGCATCAGGCGGCATGGCCGCAGGTTGACATACTGCTGGAAGCGGCGGCGGAAAGGGATCAGCGATCCCCACAGCGACACGTGGTCGGGCACCGTCGCGGGCCAGCCGACCGCGCCATAGTAGATCGCGTCGAACGCCGAGAGGGTCTCGAACCAGTCCTCCGGCATCATCCGCCCGTGCTTCGCGTAGTAGTCGCAATTCCAGTCGAACTCCCGCGTTTCGATCGCGACGCCGAATTTCTGCGCGGCTGCCTCGAGCGCGCGCAGGCCTTCGGGGACGACTTCCTTCCCGATGCCGTCGCCGGGGATGACCGCGATCCGATGTGTCTTCATGGCGTCTCCACCGCTGGGGCAATCATTCTAGGTTATGCTGGAAGCGCCTCCAAATGACGCACCCGGCGCAATGCGCTCGTACTTCCTCGTCGCCCTGCAATTGGCGTTGATCGCGGCGATCGCGCTGCCCTTCGATGCCGGCGGCTGGAACCTGCCCGCTACGGCACTGGTCGGCGCCGGAATCGCTGTGGGCGTCTGGGCGCTGACCGCGAATCGACCGGGCAACTTCAACATCCGGCCCGAACCGAAACCGGACGGACAGCTTGCCACCGGCGGACCGTACCGTCATGTCCGGCACCCGATGTACCTCGCCGTGCTGCTTGCGATGCTGGGCTTCTGCACCGGTTTCGGAGCACCGTGGCGGTGGGCGGCGCTCGTCGCGCTCGCCGTCGTGCTCTTCGTCAAGGCCGGCATCGAGGAGCGCGCGCTGACCGCCCGCCATCCCGGATACGCCGATTACATGCGTACCCGCAAGCGCATCGTTCCGTATCTCTGGTAGCCCGCCCACGGCGACCGGCCGCCGCAACGATCATCCGATCGTCGGATGGCGGACGGGCAGCCTCCTGCCTACAGTGCAGTGGAAGCCATCAGGAGCCTCCGCATGCGCCGTCGCCTCTATCTGTCCGCGCTGTTGGTTGTGCAGCTGGCCCTCGTCGTCCAGTTTGCCACGCCCCTCGCCCATGCGTTGCGCGTCGACACGGCGCCGGGCCTGGCACCCGCGGGCTGGCCGGCGCTGCTCCAGCTTGTCGCCACCGCCGCGGCCGTGGCAGGCACCTCGCTCGCGCTCGTCTTTCCGGGCCTAGCGCTTGCGCGCCACCAGCGAGTCGGTGCGCAGCGATTCATGGGAATGCCGCGCTGGGCGGTCACGCTCGCGCTCAGCGGTGCTCTGGTGCTCGCCGTCGGCGTGATCGCTCTGGTGGCCGCGCCGATGGCGCCCGGCGACGCGCGGCTCACACTCGCGCTGGTCGCCCGACCGGTCATCGCCGGCGGTCTCGCGCTCGCCACCGCCGGCGTTCTCTGCGCCGAGCTCTTGCGCCGCAATCGCGCACCGGAGCCCGTTTCCTCGCCGCGCGCTCATCGCCCGTCGGGACGTGTCGAAGTCACACACCCGCCGGAATTGCGCACGCGCGAGGTCTGACGCATGCCCACGGGCGCCGCAACCGCGCAATGTCCGTGGGTCACGTCGTGTAAACTGCCTGCACCGTGCGCACCCGGCGCCGATCGAGGTGGACGCGTTGACATTCGCAGACTGGATCTCGGCAACCTACGGCGTGTTCCTCGGCCTGGGTGCGATCGCCACGATCCTCGTCTGGGGTTATGTCGCGATCAGCGTCGCGCGCTCGACGCGCGGCGTCCCGACGCTGCGCCTCGGCGAGCGCCTGGCCGCGGCCGATCCGCCTGCAGGCCGCGTGTGTGTCGTGGTCCCCGCCCACAACGAGGCCCGCGTCATCACCGGACTCGTGCAATCCTTGCGCAACGAGACGCACCCGCAGCTGCGCGTCGTGCTCGCACTCGACCGCTGCAGCGACGACACTGCGGCGCTCGCCCGCGCGGCGATCGCCGGCGACGAGCGCTTCGAGATCGTCGAGGTCGATTCCTGTCCGACCGAGTGGGCCGGCAAGGTTCACGCGGCGCACGCCGGCGTGACGCGCTCGCGGGCGGCGGCGGATGCCGAATTCCTGCTTTTCGCCGATGCCGACACGATGTTTTCGCCGGGATGCATTGCGTCCTCGCTCGCGATGATGCGGCATCGGAAGCTCGATCTGCTGAGCCTCCTCAGCACGCTGACGCACGAGCGATGGTTCGAGTGCGTAGTGCAGACGGCGGCCTCGCTCGAGCTCATGCGGCAGTATCCGCTGACCCTTGCCAACGCCCTGGCGAATCGCCGCCCGTTTGCCAACGGCCAGTTCATGCTGTTCACGCGCGAGGCATACGACGCCATCGGGGGGCACGCTGCCGTCCGCGGCGCGCTGCTCGAGGACATCGCCCTCGCCCGAATCATCGAGGCGCGGCATCGCAATGCGGGCGTGTTTCTGGCCGAAGAGCTCTTGCATTGCCGCATGTACGCGGATTGGCCGCAGTTCCGGCGGGGCTGGAAGCGCATCTACACGGAAGCCGCGGACCGCCGTGCCGGGCGATTGTCGGCATCCGGGCGCAGAATGCGCTGGCTCGGGACCTTGCTGCCCGTCTGGATGCTCGGGGCCGGGCCTTTCGGCGCGCTCATCATCGGCCGCCATCCAACGATGGGCTGGACGCTGGTGGGGCTCTGGCTCATCGCGATGCTGATCTGGCTCGGCACGCTGGCGTGGATTTGCGCGCTGGCGCGGGCACCGGCATGGACGGCACCCCTGCACATCATCGGGGCCTGGCTGACGGCCGACCTGCTCGGTGAGGCGGCGAGCGATCTGCGTTCCCGCCGACCCACGCGCTGGGGCGGGCGCGAGTACGACCTCGGCGTGTAGGGGAGAATTTCGGCACCGGTATTCACCAGTGCTGCCTCTCGACGCGGCAAACGGCCTGCGATATGTTCGGGCCAATGGACTCCGCGCCGCCTGCGGCCCCCCGCGCGCGCCCCGTCGCGCTTCGCTGGCAGTGGTCGCGAATGCCCGAGCTGAAATCCGCGGAGCTCTACGCGGCCCTGGCCGCCCGGCAGCAGGCGTTCGCCGTGGAGCAGAACTGCGCGTACCTCGACGCCGACGGTCTCGACCTCCACGCGTGGCATCTGCTGGGTTGGGAAAATGGCCGCGGGTCGCCCGAGCTCGTGGCGTACCTGCGTGTCGTCGACCCCGGACGCAAGTTCGCCGAACCGTCGATCGGCCGGGTCCTCGCCATTGGCGCCCTGCGCGGAACCGGCCTCGGCCGCGCGCTGATGGTCGAGGGGATCGCCCGATGCGCCGCCGCGTGGCCCGGGCAACCGATTCGTATCGCCGCGCAACAGCGCCTCGAGGCGTTCTATGCAAGGCTCGGCTTTCACCCGGTCTCGGCACCCTACGACGAGGACGGCATCGTGCACCTCGACATGCTCCTCCCTGGCGGGTAGGACGCGCGCGCGACGCGAGACGCGGCAATGGCGTGGCCTGACTTTCCACTGGCGTTCTACCCTGTTGCCGTCGTCGCGATCATATTGACCGGTATCTCGAAGGGCGGCTTCGGCGCGGCCGGCGGGGTCGCCGTGCCCCTGATGTCGATCTTCATCCCTCCGCCGGAAGCCGCCGGCATCATGCTTCCGATCCTATGCGCAATGGATCTTTTCGGGGTCCATGCCTATCGCGGGTGCGCCTCGCGCGAGCACCTGATGGCGCTCCTGCCCGGCGCGCTCGTCGGCATTGCGCTCGGCGCGTTCGCGTTCGGCATGCTCCCGGTCAACGCCATCCGCCTCGTCGTCGGCGCTGATCGCGGTGACGTTCGCGCTCAATCAGTGGCTTTCGCTGACTCAGCGCATCGCGGCGCGACTCGCCGCCGCGCGTGGGAAACCAGGCAAGGTCGCCGGTGCGCTCTGGGGTTGCCTTTCCGGGTTCACGAGCACGCTCGCCCACGCCGGCGGACCGCCATTCGCCGTGTACCTGCTGCCGCAGAAGCTCGACAAGACGGTGTTCGTCGGCACCTCGGTATTCTTCTTTCTGGTCGTCAATTACGTGAAGCTCGTGCCGTACCATTTCCTCGGTCAGCTCAACGTCGGCAACCTCGCCGCGGCGCTGGTCTTCGCGCCACTCGCACCCCTCGGCATCTGGCTGGGCGTATGGCTGCACCGGCGTGTCTCCGAGCGCACGTTCTACAACGTCAGCTACACGCTGCTGCTCGCGACCGGGTTGAAGCTTGTCTGGGATGCCCTCGTGCGCTGAGCGCGCGTCCCGGTTGGCGGGCCGCAGTGGCTCTGCGCTATGATGCGGCGCATCCGAGTTCGCGGCATTGGGCCATGAAGCAGACGTTCCTCGATTTCGAGCAGCCGATCGCCGAGCTCCAGGCGAAGATCGACGAGTTGCGCTATGTCCACGAGGACTCCGCCGTCGACATCTCCGACGAGATCAGCCGGCTGCAGAAGAAGAGCCAGCAGCTCACGAAGGAGATCTACAGCAGGCTCACCGCGTGGCAGATCGCGATGGTCGCCCGCCATCCGCAGCGCCCGTACACGCTGGACTACGTCAACAGCCTGTTCAGCGACTTCCGCGAGCTCCACGGTGACCGCAGCTACGCAGACGACGCGGCGATTGTCGGCGGCCTCGCACGCTTCAATGGCAAGCCGTGCATGGTGATCGGCCACCAGAAAGGCCGGGACACGAAGGAGAAGATCCACCGCAATTTCGGCATGCCGCGCCCGGAAGGCTACCGGAAGGCGCTGCGGCTGATGAAGCTCGCCGAGAAGTTCGGGCTGCCGCTGTTCACCTTCGTCGATACGCCCGGCGCGTATCCTGGTATTGGCGCCGAGGAGCGCGGCCAGTCGGAGGCCATCGGTCGCAACCTCTACGAAATGGCCGGGCTCCGCGTACCGATCATCGTGACCATCGTCGGCGAAGGCGGCTCCGGCGGCGCGCTGGCCATCGCCATCGGCGACGTCACGCTGATGCTGCAATACGCAACGTACTCCGTCATCTCGCCCGAAGGCTGCGCCTCCATTCTGTGGAAATCCGCCGAGCAGGCGCCCGAGGCCGCCGAAACGCTCGGCATCACGGCCCCGCGCCTCAAGCAGCTCGGCCTGATCGACAAGGTCGTCAGCGAGCCGCCCGGGGGTGCGCATCGCGATCCGGCGGCGATGATGGTGACGCTGAAGAAGCTGCTCGCCGAGACCCTGCGTGGGCTGCAGGAGCAGCCACTCGACGCGCTGCTCGAGGCGCGCGAGGACAAGATCCTGTCCTATGGCAAGTTCAAGGAGATCCCGGCCGGCTGATTCCGGCGCGGGGTCGGCACCGCGGGCTCGGCCCGGACCCGCGCCGAGCGGCGCCGCGGCCACGCCTCCTCCCGCCGTCGCGCCGGTGCTCGCTGCGCTTCGGAGCGCGCTTCGCGACCTCGCGGCACCGCCGGACGCGGTCTCCCGTCCGTTGCGCATCGTCGTCGCGCTCTCCGGCGGCCGCGACTCGATGGTGCTGCTCGATGCGTTCGCGATGCTTGCGCCCCGAGCTCGGCCTGGCGCTCTCGGCGATGCACGTCCATCACGGTCTTTCCGTCAATGCCGACCGCTGGGCCGCATTCTGTCGGGATGAATGCGCGCGACGCCGCGTGCCGCTTGTCGTGCGTCGTGTCGACGTCCGCCCCGCGGCCGGCGAGAGCCTGGAGGCGCGGGCGCGCGCCGCACGCTACGCGGCGTTCGGGGCGATCGACGCCGACGTCATTGCGCTGGCGCACCACGCCGACGACCAGGCGGAAACGCTGATCCTCCAGCTGCTGCGCGGCGCGGGCCCGCAGGGCCTCGCGGCGATGCCCGCGCAACGGAAGGTGCGCGAAGGCCTGCTCCTGCTGCGACCGTTGCTCGCGCTGCCGCGGGCCGCGATCGACGCGTATGCGACCGCGCGCCGACTCGTCTGGGTCGACGACGAATCGAACGTCAACCTCAGCGTCAGGCGCAACTTCATCCGGCACGAGCTTGCGCCGCGCCTCGCCGCGGCCTTTCCCGGCTATCCGGCAACGCTCGTTCGCGCCGCCGCGCACCAGGCGGAAGCCGCGCGACTCATCGAGGAGCTGGCGGCGCAGGATGCGCAGACGGCAATCGCCGACGACCCGATCGCGGGGGCGACGCTCGACCGTGCAACGCTGATCGCCCTTGCCGTCCGCGCGCCACATCGGGCGCGCAACGTGCTGCGCTGGTTCCTGCGCGGACATGGATTCGCCGCGCCGTCGGCGGCGCGGCTCGCAGCGATGCTCGACCAGCTCGTGCGCGCGGCGCCCGATGCCCGCGTCAGGCTTGCCCACGCCGGGGCGCGAGCTCGGCCTCCATCGCGGGCGCGTCGTCGTGCACGCGCAGCCCGTCGCCCCCTTCACCGTCGAATGGCGCGGCGAGCCATTGTTGACGCTGCCGCACGGCACGCTCGAATTCGCACCGCGTCCGGGCGACGGGGTCGCGTGCGCGGCGCTGGGTCCGGCCGGCGTCACGGTTCGACTCCGCGCCGGCGGCGAGCGCATCCGGCTCGCGGGCGATCGCCCGCGCCGGGCGTTGAAGGCGACTATTGCGCGATGCCGGCATGCCGCCGTGGCAGCGCGAGTCGCTGCCGCTGGTGTTCTGCGGTGAGGAGCTCGCCGTGGTCCCCGGCATCGGCGTCGATGCCGCGTTCCAGGCCGCTCGCGGGTGCGCCCGGATATGCAATCCGCTGGGTCCCCGCGGCACCGTAGCACCGATGTGCCGGCGCGTCCGCCGACGCGCTCGATCCGGCCGCATGCGTTTGCACTGCAGCATCAGGTCGTGCGCCCTTCGAGCCGCACATGACACGGCCAAGCGCCGTACTGGGAAAGATTGACGCGAATCAAATGGCGTGCAACAGTCGACGGGTACGCTGCCCCGAATCCTAGGCGGTGCGCTTTCGACCATATCGCCGCCTGATTGCCGTTTCCTGTCCGGCCACTTCGACTCTTGGACCAACTGATCGACGCGCATCAAATTCGCAACCCATCAGAGGGAATGACAGCCATGATGACTCGCATGCTGATAAGTTCGTTCGCCGCACTGGCGATGCTGTGCGGCTCGCTCGCTCAGGCGGCTGATTATCCGTCGAAACCCATCACCATCGTCGTGCCGTTCGCGGCGGGTGGCCCGACGGACACGGTGGCGCGGCTGCTGGGCCAGGCGATGGGCGCCGACCTCAAGCAAACCGTGATCGTGGAAAACGTGGCCGGTGCCGGCGGAACCGTTGGCGCGGGTCGTGTCGCCCGCGCGGATCCGGACGGCTACACGCTCTTCCTGCATCACATCGGCCAGTCCACGGCGCCCGCGCTCTATCGCAAGCTGCCGTATGACGCGGTCGCCGACTTCGCGCCCGATCGGCCTCGTGACCGACGTCCCGATGACCCTCGTGGCGCGCGGCAATTTCCCGCCCAAGGACCTCAAGGAGCTGATCGCCTATGTCAAGCAGAACAAGGACAAGGTGACCTACGCCAATGCCGGCCTCGGCGCCGCCTCGCACCTGTGCGGCATGCTGTTCATGTCGGCGATCGACACCGACCTCACGACGGTGCCGTACAAGGGCACGGGCCCGGCGATGAACGACCTGCTGGGCGGCAAGGTGGACTTCATGTGCGACCAGACCACCAACACCACCAGCCAGATCAAGGCCGGCAAGATCAAGGTGTATGCGGTGACCACCAAGAAGCGCGTGCCCTCGCTGCCGGATGTCCCGACGGCCGCCGAAGCCGGACTGCCGAACTTCGAAGTCACCGTATGGCACGGCCTGTACGCACCGAAGGGCACGCCGAAGGCGATCATCGACCGGCTCGACGCGGCGCTCAAGGTCGCGCTGAAGGATCCGACGCTGAAGCAGCGCTTCGCCGATCTGGGCACGGAGCCGGTCGCCGACAAGCCAGGCGACCCCCGAGGCGCTCAGCGCGCACCTCAAGGCGCAGATCGCCTTGTGGGGTCCGATCATCAAGAAAGCGGGCGCCTTCGCCGACTGACTCGGGGCCGTATTGCCGAGACCGTAGAACGAAAGGCCGGGGTTGTCCCGGCCTTTTTCCTGGCGCAGCCCCTGCTCGCGGTCTACCATGGTGCGCGAACGGAGCACCGCTGAAGGAGAGCCGGCCTTGAGTTCACTCATACGCAATCCCAAGGATTTCTGTCGCGGCGCTGATCTACCTCGCGATCGGCCTGGGCGCGATCTACCTGGGCCGGGAATTGCCGATGGGTACGGCCTTGAAGATGGGCGCCGGCCTATTTTCCGACCGTCCTCGGCTGGCTGCTTGCGTTCATCGGCGTCATTTCGCTGGTCCGCTCCTTCCTCCGGAAGGGCACGCCGATCCCCAAGTTCGCCTGGAAGCCGCTGCTGCTGATCACCGGTGCCACGGTCGTGTTCGGCCTTCTCGTCCGCGGCGCCGGCCTGGTCGTCGCGCTGCCGCTGTTCATCATCATGACGCGCCTCGGCCAGCATGAATTTTCGCTGGCGGCCGATGCTCGTTCTGGCCGTGGTTTCCACGATCATCTGTTCACTGGTGTTCGTGAAGGGCCTGGGCGTACCGCTGCCGCTCATCGGCCGCTGGTTCAGCGGCTGGTTCGCCAGCTGATCCGTACGATTGCGAGCCATTCCTGAGAGGCATCCTCATCGTGGAACTCCTGACGAACCTCGGCCTGGGCCTGCAAACCGCGTTCACGCTGACCAACCTGCTCTACTGTCTGGCGGGTGTCTTCCTCGGCACGCTGATCGGCGTGCTGCCGGGGCTCGGACCGACCGCGACCATCGCCATGCTGCTGCCGATCACGTTCGGCTTGCCGCCGGTGTCGGCGCTGATCATGCTGGCCGGCATCTACTACGGTTCCCAGTACGGCGGCTCGACGACGGCGATCCTGGTCAACCTGCCGGGCGAGGCGGCGTCGGTCGTGACAGCGCTCGACGGCTACCAGATGGCGCGGCAAGGACACGCCGGCAAGGCGCTCGCCACGGCGGCCATCGGCTCGTTCTTCGCCGGCACCGTCTCCACCGTGCTGATCGCGCTGTTCGCCCCGCCGCTGGCGCAGGTGGCGCTCGAGTTCGGTCCTCCCGATTACTTCTCGCTGATGGTACTCGGCCTGGTCGCCGCGGTCGTGCTGGCGCACGGCTCGCTGCTGCATGCGTTCGGCATGGTCGTCATGGGCCTGCTGCTCGGTCTGATCGGCACCGACGTGAACTCCGGCGCGGCGCGCTATACGTTCGATCTGCCGCAGCTCGCCGACGGCATCGGTTTCGTCATCGTCGCCATGGGCATGTTCGGCCTCGGCGAGATCGTGCGCAATCTCGAGAACGAGACGCACGCGCTCGGTGATGGTGACGAAGATCGAGGGCCTGTGGCCGACCAAGGCGGACTTCAAGCGCATATGGGCGCCGATCCTGCGCGGCACGGCGCTCGGTTCGGTGCTCGGCATCCTGCCGGGCAGCGGCTCGATCCTGGGCTCGTTCGCCTCCTATTCGCTCGAGAAGAAGATCGCCAAGGACCCGAGCCGTTTCGGCAAGGGCGCGATCGAAGGCGTCGCCGGGCCGGAGTCGGCCAACAACGCCGGCGCGCAGACCTCGTTCATCCCGATGCTCACGCTCGGCATTCCGTCCAATCCGGTGATGGCGCTGATGATCGGCGCGATGATCATCCAGGGCATCCAGCCCGGGCCGTCGGTGATCACGGAACAGCCGGCGCTGTTCTGGGGCATCATCGTGTCGATGTGGATCGGCAACTTCTTCCTGATCGTGCTCAACCTGCCGATGATCGGCCTGTGGGTGCGCCTGATCATGGTGCCGTACCACTATCTCTTCCCGCTGATCCTGGTGTTCTGCGGCATCGGCGTGTTCAGCCTCAACAACAGCGATTTCGACATCTTCCTGATGGCGCTGTTCGGCTTCCTGGGCTACGTCTTCGCCAAGCTCGAATGCGAGCCGGCGCCGATGCTGCTCGGATTCATACTCGGCCCGTTGATGGAAGAGTACCTGCGCCGCGCGCTCATCATCGGGCGTGGCGACTGGACTGGTGTTCGTCACCAACCCGATCAGCGCCACGATGCTGGTCCTCGCGGTCGTCGCCATGGGTTTCGTGATGATGCCCGCGATCCGCAAGAAGCGCGACGAGGCCTTCGTCGAAGAATCGTGATCGATGCGCGGGGGATTGCCGCAATCGAGCGGCCGTTGCGCATGCGCATCGTCCATGGATCGACTCGCTGACCCCGCCTCGGGGCTCGGCGCGCGCGGACGCGCCGCGCGCCCTGAACGACGGAAACCATCGATGAGCTTCGACAGTCCCGAATTCTGGATCGCGCTGCTGGAGATCATCGGCGTCAACATCGTGCTGTCGGGGGACAACGCGGTGGTGATCGCACTGGCCGCGCGCGGTTTGCCGGCCCAGCAGCAGAACGCGTGCGGTCGCCTGGGGCAGCGGCGCTGCGGTGGTGATGCGCATCGCGCTGACCATCGTCGCGGTCGAGCTGCTGCGCCTGCCCTATCTCAAGCTCGCCGGCGCAGTCCTGCTGCTGTGGATCGCGGTGAAGCTGCTGATTCCCGAGGAGGAGGAATCCGACGGGCATGGCGCGGTCAGCTCCAGCCTCGCGGCGGCCATCAGGACGATCCTGATCGCCGATCTGGTGATGAGCCTGGACAACGTGATTGCCGTGGCCGCCGCCGCCAAGGGCAACACGGTCGCTGTTGATCGTGGGTCTGGCCATCTCGATTCCGTTGGTGGTCTTCGCCAGCCGCCTGCTGCTCACGCTGATGGAACGCTTCCCCGTCATCATCACGCTGGGGGCCGCACTGCTGGGCTGGGTCGCCGGCGAGATGGCGATCACCGACGTGGCGGCGAAGGGCTGGGTCGATGCGCAGGCGGCATTCCTGCATTACGTCGCACCGGCCGCCGGCGCGATCGGCGTGGTGCTCCTCGGCAAGTGGCTGGCGTCACGCGCGGAACGCGCCGCCCGCAAGGTGCCGCCCGTTGTCGTGGCGCACGCGCCGGGCCGGTCTGCAGCGCATGCTGCTCGCGGTGGACGGCTCCGAAGGCGCGGCGAAGGCCGTTCGCCACCTGATTGCCCTGCGCCAGAATCTGCGCGAGCCCGGCACCCTGGACGTGCACCTGATCAACGTGCAGCGTCCGGTGTCGGGCGATGTCTCGACCTTCGTGGCCGGCGCGACGCTCGACGACTATTACCGCGAGCGCAGCGAGCAGGCGATGGCGCCGGCGCGGGCGCTGCTCGCTGCGGCAGGCCTCGTCCCCGCACGAACACCAACGGGTCGGCAACCCCGGGCAGACGATCGCCGAGGTCGCGCAAGCGGAGGACTGCGACCTCATCGTGATGGGGACGCGCGGTCTGGGCACCCACACCGGCGCCCTGCTCGGCTCCGTGGCGCAAGGCACGGCCGAGCATGCCGGCGTGCCGGTGCTGCTGGTGAAGTAGCTCTGGGGACCGCTGCTCGTCAACGTCGTTCTGTCCGGCCGTGGCGCTCACGATGCTGGTCTTCCCGGTGGTCGTGACCGATCCGCCGGTGATGTCGATCTGGCTGCCCAAGACGCTCGGAATGATGCGCTAGCCGCCCGCGACGGAGGCGCCTCAAACCAACGCCGGTCCATCCGCGTCAGGCAGCCATGCGCGCCAACTTTCGGCCTCGCTGCCGCGCCCCGCGGCGCCCCCCCGGCAACACCGCTGCGCCAAGGCCTGGAGTACGGCGACAGGGGCGAGCGCGCATGGTATAATTTTGAATTTATTCGCATTTATTCAGCCGGAGCCGCACGCATGGCCGTCGAGCGCACCCTTTCGATCATCAAACCCGATGCGGTTGCGAAGAATGTCATCGGGAAAATCTACTCGCGTTTCGAGACCAACGGTCTCAAGATCGTCGCCGCGCAGATGCGCTGGCTCTCGCGCGCGGAAGCCGAGGGCTTCTATGCCGTGCACCGTGAACGGCCGTTCTTCCGGGATCTGGTCGATTTCATGACCTCCGGGCCAGTGATGATCCAGGTCCTCGAGGGCGACGACGCGATCGCGAAGAACCGTGATCTGATGGGCGGCGACCGACCCGAAGAAGGCAGCGGCGGGCACGATTCGCGCCGATTTCGCGGCGTCGATCGACGCCAATGCCGTGCACGGTTCGGACGGTCCCGAGACGGCGAAGGTCGAAATCGCGTACTTCTTCCCGGCACTCGCGGTCTTTCGCCGCTAACGTGACCAACCTCCTCGATCTCGACGCGGCCGGTCTCGCCGCCTTCCTCGACGGACTCGGCGAGAAGCCGTTTCGCGCCAAGCAGGTGTCGCACTGGCTGCACCAGCGGCTGGTCGACGACGTCGGTGCGATGACGGACCTGTCGAAGGCGTTGCGCGAAAAGCTCGCGGCCGTCGCCGAGATCCGCGGACCGACCGTGCTGAGTGACGTGACCGCCAGCGACGGCACGCGCAAGTGGCTCCTCGACGTGCGCGGCGGCAATGCCATCGAGATGGTCTACATTCCCGAAGACGACCGCGGCACGCTGTGCATCTCGTCCCAGGCCGGCTGCGCGCTCGACTGCGCGTTCTGTTCGACCGGCAAGCAGGGCTTCAACCGCAATCTGACGACCGCCGAGATCGTGGGACAGCTGTGGCACGCAAACCGCGCGTGCTCATGGCCGACGGCGTCGCAGCCCCTTGGGTCGACGCCGGGACGGGCGCCGATCACCAACGTCGTCATGATGGGGATGGGCGAGCCGCTCGCCAACTACGACCACGTCGTCTGCCGCGCTCACGCTGTTCCTCGACGACAACGCCTACGGCCTGTCGCGACGCCGGGTCACGCTGTCGACGTCCGGGCTCGTGCCGGCGATGGACCGGCTGCGCGAGGATTGCCCGGTCGCGCTCGCCGTTTCGCTGCATGCGGGCAACGACGCGCTGCGCGACCGCCTCGTGCCGATCAACCGCAAATACCCGCTGCCGCAGCTGCTCGCCGCAGCCATTCGCTACCTCGACCGCGCGCCGCGCGATTTCGTCACGTTCGAGTACGTGATGCTGGACGGTGTCAACGACAGCATCGCGCAGGCGCACGAGCTCGCGCGCCTCGTTCGCGACATCCCGTGCAAGTTCAACCTGATCCCGTGGAATCCGTTCCCCGGCGCCGAGTTCCGGACGAGTCCGCGCGCGCGAATCCTCGCCTTCCAGAAGGCGCTGATGGACGCCGGCTTCGTGACCACGATCCGCAAGACCCGGGGCGAGGACATCGATGCCGCGTGCGGCCAGCTCGCAGGCCGCGTGCAGGACCGCACGCAAGCGGCGGGTACGGCTGCATCCGGCGCCCGCCTCGTCCGCGGTCCACTGAGCGCGCGCGCACCGAGGGTGAAAATGACCGTTCCGCTCCGAAGCCTCGCCGCCGCGGCACCCGCCGTCGCCCTCGCGGTGCTTCTCGCCGGCTGCGCGTCGGCGCCGCCCGCCTCTGCGCCACGGCCGCCCGACCCGCCGCCTCCGGTCAATCGGCCCGAAGTCTCGCCCAAGGATCGCGCGAACCTGCACGCGGAGCTCGGTGCCGGCTACTACGAGCGCGGGCAGATGGACATCGCGCTCGAGGAACTCAATGCCGCCGCGGCGCTGGATCCGAGCAACGCGCGGATCTACAACATCTTCGGCCTCGTCTACGCGATGCTGGGCGAGAACGCGAAGGCCGAACAGAACTTCCAGCGGGCGCTCGCGCTCGCCCCGCAGGATTCCGACATCCGCCACAACTGGGGCTGGTTTCTCTGCAACACCGGACGGGCGAGGGAATCGATCCCCGAGTTCGAACTGGCGCTGCGCAATCCGCTGTATCGCTCGCCGGAGATCGCGCTCGTCAACGCGGGTCGGTGCAGTATCGCGTTCGGCGACACCGCGGGCGCCGAGGCGTTCTTCCGCCGCGCGCTCGCCGTCGCGCCGGGGAGCCCCGGCGCCAATTACGGCCTGGCGCTGATGGCCTTCCGCGCGGGGCGCCTGGATGACGCGCGTGGCTGGGTCAAGCGCATGATGCAGCAGCCGGCTCCGACTCCGGAAGCGCTCTTTCTCGGCATGTGCATCGAAAAGAAGAGCGGCGATCGCGGGGCGGAGGTCTCCTACGTCGCGCAGTTGCGCAACCGCTACCCGGACGCTGCGGAGACCAAGGCCGTCGCGACCGCCACCTGCGAATGAGCGAGGGCGAATGAGCGCCGAGGCCGTTCGCGACGAACCTGCGCCTCAAGCGACCGCCGGGGCGCTGCTCTGCCAGGCGCGCGAGGCCGCCGGACTGACGATCGACGCCGTCGCGCAGCAGCTGAAGCTCGCGCCACGGCAGGTGCGCGCGCTCGAGGAGGACGATTACACGCATCTCCCGGGCAGGACGTTCGTCCGCGGCTTCGTCACGCAACTACGCCCGCCTCCTCCATCTCGATGCCGAAGCCGTGCTGGACGTCGCTGCCTGGCGGTGCCGCCGAGCCGGCGCTCGAGGCGCCGACGCTGCAGCAGACTGCGCCGACGATGGGCGAGCTGCCGGTCACCGACCATTCGAAGCCGGCGTGGGTGCGCTGGGCGATCCCGCTGACGCTCGTCGCCATCGTCGCCGCCGCCGCTGTCTACGAATGGCTGCGGCCCGCGCCGAACCACAGACCGGCGCGACCAAGGCCGGGTCGACTGCCATCCCGCAACCCGCGCCGGCGACGAAGCCGGACAAGCCGGCAACGTCGCTCCCCAACCCGCTGGCGGCGTCGCCGGGCGCACCAGCCGTAGCACCGGCAAACCGGCAACCGAGCCGACCCCGATGGCGGCCGCCGGCCGACACCGCCGCGTCCCTGCGGCGCCGGTCCGAACCGGTCTGCGTCGGCCGCGCCGCAAGCCGCAGCAAGTGGTGGTGCTGCTACCGCACGCGTAGAGCAATCGCTCGTCCTCGCGTTTCGCGACTACTCGTGGACCGAGGTGCGCGAACGCGACGGGCGCGTCCTGCTGTCGCGGATGAATGCAGGCGGTACCGTGCAGACGATCTCCGGCGCGCCTCCGCTCGACATCGTGATCGGCAACGCCGGGGACGTCACCGTCAGCTACCGGGGCAAGCGGGTCGATCTCGTGCCGTACACGCGGCAAAACGTCGCCCGGTTCACGTTGCAATGACCGCCGCGAGGGAGGGATCACGGTGAGCGAGCCTGTCCTGCGGCATCGCACGCGGCAAGTCGATGTCGGCGGCATCAGGATCGGCGGCGGCGCGCCGATCGTCGTCCAGTCGATGACCAACACCGACACCGCCGACGTCGCCGCCACCGTCAGCCAGGCCCGCGAGCTCGCCGCGGCCGGTTCCGAGCTCGTCCGGGTCACCGTCAATTCGGCGGACGCCGCCGCCGCCGTGCCGGCCATCCGGGAACGGCTCGACGCGATGGGCTGTGTGGTCCCGCTCATCGGCGATTTCCACTTCAACGGCCACAAGCTGCTGCGCGAGCATCCGGAGTGCGCCAGGGCGCTCGCGAAGTTCCGCATCAACCCGGGCAACGTCGGCAAGGGATCCAAGCGCGACCGCCAGTTCGCGGTGATGATCGAGGAGGCCCTGAAGCATGGGAAGCCGGTCCGCATCGGTGTGAACTGGGGCAGTCTCGACGCCGACCTCCTCGCGCGGATGATGGACGACAACGGCCGCGCGGCGCGAGCCGTTGCCGGCCGATGCGGTGATGCGCGAGGCGCTCGTCGTCTCCGCGATCGAAAGCGCGCGGCGCGCCGAGGAGCTGGGGCTGCCCGCCGACCGCATCGTCCTGTCGTGCAAGGTTTCGCACGTCCAGGACCTGATCACCGTCTACCGCGAGCTCGCTCGCCGCTGCGACTACGCGCTGCATCTCGGTCTCACCGAGGCGGGCATGGGCAGCAAGGGCATCGTCGCGTCGACCGCGGCGATCGCCGTCCTTCTGCAGCAGGGAATCGGCGACACGATCCGCGTGTCGCTGACGCCGGAGCCCGACGGCGACCGCACCCGGGAGGTCCTGGTCGCCCAGGAGATCCTGCAGACGATGGGCCTGCGCTCGTTCGCGCCGATGGTCACGGCCTGCCCCGGCTGCGGGCGCACCACCAGCACCGTGTTCCAGGAGCTCGCGGAGCAGATCCAGGCGTACCTGCGCGCGCAGATGCCCGTCTGGCGCGCGCGCTACCCCGGCGTCGAGACCATGCAGGTCGCGGTGATGGGCTGCGTGGTCAACGGCCCCGGCGAATCGAAGCTCGCCAACATCGGCATTTCGCTCCCCGGGACCGGCGAGACACCCGGTGGCGCCGGTGTACGTCGACGGCGAGAAGACCGTGACCCTCAAGGGCGACCGCATCGCCGTGGAGTTCCAGCGGATCGTCGACGATTACGTGCGCGCGACCTACGGCGGCGAGCCGCGCGCCGCGCACCTCACGCCCGAACGGAAATCGATCGCCTTGAAGGCAGCGGTCTGAGCCCGTGATGGCGACGACGATCAGCGCCGTGCGCGGGATGAACGACGTGCTGCCCGACGAGGCGGCGCTCTGGGAGCGCTTCGAGGACGCCGCGCGCGCCGTGTTCGCGCAGTACGGCTACCGCAACCTGCGCGTGCCGATCGTCGAGCCCACGCCGCTGTTCGTGCGCGGGATCGGCGATGCGACCGACATCGTCGAGCACGAGATGTACACCTTCGAGGACAAGCTGAACGGCGAGAGCCTGACGCTGCGCCCCGAAGCGACGGCCGGCATCGTCCGCGCCGCGATCGAGCATTCGCTCACCTACGAGCGGCCGCAGCGCGTGTGGACCAGCGGCCCGATGTTCCGCCACGAGCGGCCGCAGAAGGGGCGCTACCGGCAGTTCCACCAGCTCGACGTCGAGGCGCTCGGCTTCGCCGGCCCGGACGTCGACGTCGAGCAGATCGTGATGCTCGCGCGGCTCTGGCGCGTGCTCGGGCTCGCCGACGGGCATCCGGCTCACCATCAACTCGATCGGCGACGCCGACGAGCGCCGCGCAGCATCGCGCCGAGCTCGATCGCGTACTTCGAGGCCCACGCGGACTGCTCGACGCCGACGCCAGGCGCCGGCTGCACACGAATCCGCTGCGCATCCTCGACTCCAAGAACCCGGCGATGCAGGCGATGATCCACGGCGCGCCGAAGCTCGTCGACCGGCTCGGCCACGGCGTCGCGCGCCCATTTCGACGGCCTGCAGCGGCTGCTCGCCGACAGCGGCATCGCGCTACGAGATCGACACGCGGCTGGTGCGCGGTCTCGACTATTACAATCGCACCGTGTTCGAGTGGGTCACCGACCGGCTCGGCGCGCAGGGCACGGTTGCGGGAGGCGGGCCGTTACGACGGCCTGTTCGAGCAGCTGGGCGGCAAGCCCACGCCGGCTTGCGGATTCGCGATCGGCGTCGAGCGGATGATCCTGCTGATGCGGGACGCCGGCGCAACCAGCGCCGATGCGCCGCTCGCCTACGTCGTGCACGACGGCGACGCCGCCTCGCGGCTCGCGTGGCGCGCCGGCGAGATGCTGCGCGACGCCGGCTGCAGCGTCGTCGTCAACGCCGGCGGCGGCAGCTTCAAGTCGCAGATGAAGAAAGCCGATGCGTCGGGTGCGCGCTACGCGCTGCTGATCGGCGCCGACGAGGCCGCCGCGGATGCCGTCAGCGTCAAGCCGCTGCGCGAGTCCGGCGAGCAGAAAACCGTTGCGTTCGCCGACCTCGGGGCGGCGCTGCAAGCGCACTAGGAATTGAAGACAGGGAAAGCGATGGCCGTCTACGATCTCGAAGAGCAGGACAAACTCGAAGACCTCAAGGCATGGTGGAAGCAATGGGGCAACACGATCGCGGGGATCGTGATCGCCGTGTGCGTGGGCGTCATCGGCGTGCAGGGCTGGCGGTGGTGGTCGCAGCACCAGGCCGAGCAGGCGTCGGTCCTCTACAGCGCCGTCAGCGCCGCGGCACGCGCGAACGACACCGCGCGGGCGAAGGACGCGATGGCGCAGCTCGCCGACAAGTTCGGCGGCACCGCGTACGCGCCGCGCGGCGCCCTGATCATCGCCGCGCTGCTGTTCGACAACGGCGACAAGGCCGGCGCCAAGGCGCAGCTCGCGTCGGTGATCGACAAGGACGCCGAGGACGAGCTGAAGGAGATCGCGCGGCTGCGGCTGGCCGCGATCCTCCTCGACGACAAGCAGTACGACGAAGCGCTGCGCACGCTCGACGCCAAGCACGGCGAGTCCGTTCGACGGATCTACGCCGACGCGCGCGGCGACATCCTTGCCGCCGCCGGCCGCCGCGACGACGCGCGCACCGCGTATCAGACGGCGCTGGCGCGCCTCGACCCGAAGAGCCCGTACCGCAATTTCGTGCAGGTGAAGCTCGACGCGATCGGCGGCCCGATCGCAGCCCCGGCCGCCGGCCGGTGTCCCGCACCCGCCGGCGCGCCCAATCCCGCGCCACCGCGTCCCAAATGATCGACACAGGCGCCACGCGCGGCCGGACCGGCTCCGGTCGCCCGCCGCCATGCTCGCCGCGTCGCTCGCGCTCGCCGGCTGCTCGACGCTGTCGTCGTGGATTCCGACGATTCCGGTGCCGTCGTTCAACTGGTTCTCGAGCAGCAAGAAGCCGGGGCCGCTGCCCGAATTCACGGCCACGGCGACCCCGCAGATCGCCTGGCAGGCCACGGTCGGCAAGGCCGTGCGCGGATTCGCCCCGGCCGTCACGCGGGACGCGATCTACGCCGCCGCGTCGAGCGGCACGATCATGCGCGTCGATGCCGCGATCGGCCGCACCGTCTGGCAGGTCGACGCCGGGAAGCGGCTGTCGGCCGGGGTCGGCGCCGACGCAACGCTCGTCGCCGTCGGCACGGACAAGGGCGACGTGCTCGCATTCACCCCGACGGCAAGCCGCTGTGGCAGGCCAAGGTCACGAGCGAGGTCATCAGCCCGCCAAGGGTCGCCGAGGGCATCGTCGTCGTCTGGTCGGGCGACGGGCGTGTGTTCGGACTCTCCTCGGCGAACGGCAAGGCCAAGTGGGTTTATCAGCGGGCCAATCCGCCGCTCACCGTACGCAACTTCGCGGGCGGCCTCATCAGCCGCGGCGGGCTGCTGATGGGAACGGCCGGCGGCAAGCTCGTTGCGCTCGATCTCGCGACCGGCAACGTCGGCTGGGAAGCCAATGTCGCCACGCCGAAGGGCGCGACCGAGCTGGAGCGGATTGCCGACGTGACCAGCCTCCCCGTGATCGAGGAACGGCAGGTCTGCGCCGTGGCATTCCAGGGACGGGTCGCCTGCTTCGAGATCCTGCCGTGGCACCCTCAATTGGTCGCGCGACGTGTCGAGCCTCGAGGGGCTTGAGTCGGCGACAACCGCTACCTGTACGTCGTCGACGACAAGGGCAACGTCCTGGCGCTGGACAAGGCAACCGGTGCATCGGCGTGGAAGCAAGACAAGCTCGCGCAACGGCGCATCGGTGGTCCCCAGATCGTCGGTGATCACCTCGGCGTCGTCGATGGGGAGGGCTATCTTCATCTGCTCGACCGCGGCGACGGCAGCCTCGTCGGTCGCATCGCCACCGACGGCACGCCGGCGGCCTAGCAGCCGTTCAATCCAGCAGCAGCGATATCGTCTGGCAATGCGCCCGGCGGCGCGCTGCCTGGCCGTCGACGGTGCGCTGAGCTGGCGACTAACTACCGCCGAAGGCGAAACCGGCTGCAAGCCCAGCCCCCGGTGGCCTTCATGCTGTCCGGCTTCGACGCGCCGCATTCCGTCAGCTGACCCTCGTCCCCGACCATGCTTCCCACCGTCGTCCATCGTCGGCCGCCCCAACGTCGGCAAGTCGCACGCTGTTCAACCGCCTGACGAAGACCCGCGCCGCGCTCGTCGCCGATCTTCCCGGGCTGACGCGCGACCGCCACTATGGCAAGGCGGTTCGCGGCGACCAGTCCGTATCTCGTCGTCGACACCGGCGGGCTTCGAGCCGGTGGCGACAGGACGGCATCCTCGCACGAAATGGCCCGGCAGACGCGGCAGGCGATCGCCGAGTGCCGACGTCGTCGATCTTCCTGGTCGACGGCCGGCAGCGGGCTGGCGCCAGCAGGACCGTGACATCGCCGACCTGTCTGCGCCGCGTCCGGCCGGCCCGTCGTTCTCGCCGCGAACAAGGCGCGAGGGGCTGGCAGCCCGACCGCGCGGTCGCGAGAGTTCCACGAGCTCGGGCCTGGTGCGAGCCGCACCGCGATCTCGTCCGCCGCACGGCGAGAACGTGCGCGGGATGATCGAGACCGCGCTCGCCGCGATTCCGGACATGGCGCGCTGCACCGGTCGACCGCGAAGCGCACACACGTCGCTGAGACCCGGAACGCCCGGACACCATCGAGGTCGCGATCGTCGGCCGCCCCAACGTCGGCAAGTCCACGCTCGTGGACGCGCTGCTTCGGCGAGGAGCGCGTCATCGCATTCGACCAGCCAGGCACGACGCGCGACTGCGATCTACGTCGATTTCGAGCGCGACGGCGCCAGAAGTACACGCTGATCGACACCGCCGGCGTGCGCCGCCGCGGCAAGGTGCTCGAAGCCG
>CAWAOF010000023.1:0-63752 GCA_963783525.1 uncultured beta proteobacterium | reverse complement strand
CGCGGGCCTATGCCGTGCACACGCATGCGCGCGTCCAGTGCATCGAGTGCCACATGGGCCGGCTGCCGACGCTGCAGCTGATGACGCTGAAGATGGCGCACCTACCACGAGCTGCTGGGCATGATCACCGGTTACAAGCGTCCGCTCGCGGCGACCACGCTGCGCCCGGCGCGCGACAACTGCGAAGGTTGCCACTGGCCGGAAGTGGCCCACACCACTCCGACAAGGTCCGCACGAAGGTCCACTTCCGAGACCGACGCCGCGAACACCGAGACGCGGACGCGGCTCGTCGTGCACACGGGCAGCGGCGAAGCGCGCGACAAGGCCACGCGCATCCACTGGCATATCGCCCAGAACGTCGAGTTCGTCAGCGACGACGCGCAAAAACGCACGATTCCGTGGGTCCGAATCACCGGCAAGGACGGCAAGGAACGGTCACCTACTTCGACACCTCGAGCAAGGTCGGCCGCGCCGAGATGGACCAGAAACCCAAGCAGCGGATGGAATGCAGCGACTGCCACAACGCGGCCGGCCACCCGTTCGTCAACCCTTCCGACCGCGTCGACAACGCGATCCAGGAGGGCAAGATCCAGCCGCAGCCTGCCGTCGATCAAGGCACGGCCGCGATCGCGATCATCGAGAAGGCGGCCGTCGCATCGCGGGCCGATAAAGACCGGCTCCAAAGTTCGGCAGATCCTCGCCGACGGCGGGCCGAAGGACGAGATGAAGCCCGGGTCAGCAAGGCCACGGAGAATAAGTTCGCAGCCGACGATGCACGAAATCCTCAAGCTCTCCGAGTTCAGCAGCGACCTCAAGGGAAGCCTCTGACGTGGAAGAATCTTCCCGAACCACGTCGGCCACAAGGACTTCCCGGGCTGCTTCCGATGCCACGACGGCAAGCACATGAACGACAAAGGGGAAGCGATACGGCTCCAGTGCACGCTCTGCCACGACATACCGCAGGTCTCCGTCGATGGCACGCTGAAGACGGTCGCGTCAACTGTCACACCCGGCCTCACGCCACCGGAGAGCCACAACGCGCCCAACTGGATGCACGAGCATCGATCGAAGATCGACAACTCGTGCACGATGTGCCACGGGCCGCTCAAGTGGGGGAAGGATGGCGGCAGCTTCTGCTCCAATCCGGCCTGCCACGGCAGGAAGTGGCCGGAGATGAACCTCGACGCAACGAAGGGCTGACGGGCGGGCAGTCGAACAGCCCCCACGCTCACTTCGTTCGCTGCCCCCCGAGGGGGTGCACAGTGCCCTTCGGGCGGCCGGGCGGGCACTGACCCTTCGCCGCGCGAGCGCAGCTTGTTCGCAGGCGGGTGGCGCCGGGTCTACCCGGGGGGGCGGCGCAGCTTGCGCTGCAGGGTTCGCCGGTGCATCGACAGCGCGCGCGCGGTGGCCGAGACGTTGCCGCCGTGGTCGTGGAGCACATGCTGAATGTGCTCCCATTCGACGCGCTCGACGGTCATCGGCCGCGGGTGGATAGGCACGCTGTCGTCGCCACCGTCGCGACCGAACGCGGCCACGACCGCATCCGCGTCCGTCGGCTTCGCCAGGTAATAGGTCGCCCCCAGCTTGATCGCCTCGACTGCCGTCGGGATGCTGGCGTGTCCGGTCAGCACGACGATCCGCGTATGCGCGTCGGCCGCCTTCAGGTGTGCGACCACCTTCAGCCCGGACTGGTCCGGCAGCTTCAGGTCAACCACCGCGAACTCCGGCGGCTCGCCGTCGATCACGCGGAGCGCATCGGCGACCGAATGGACGGCCGTCACGGCAAAGCCACGGGACGCGAGCGCCCTGCTCATCACGTCGCACAACGTGACATCGTCGTCGACAAGCAGGAGGCTGGCGCGGTCGCGAGCGTCGGCAATCGGGGCAGTCATGGGGCTCGAGGATCGGGAGCGAGGCTGGTGAGCGGAAGCTCGATCTGCGCGACAAGCCCGCCGTCGGCACGATTTGACCAGCGGACTGTACCACCCAGCCTGCCGACCGTCGACGCGGTCAGCACCAGCCCGAGGCCGGTGCCCTGGCCGGGCGGCTTGGTCGTGAAGAAGACCCGGCCGAGCTTGTCGAGGCTGCCGCGGGGTATCCCGCTGCCGCGGTCGCCGACCGCGACCTGCAGCGACTGCGCGTCCCACCGCGCGTCGAAGTCGACGTGCTGTGGTGATGCGTCGGCCGCGTTGTTGAGCAGGATCAGGATCGCCTGACGCAGCGACGGATCGGCGACGATTTCCGGCGCCGCCGCCGGACCGTCCGCGTGCACGTCGAGCGGTACGTCGGGCCGCAGTGCCCGGAACCGCGCGAGCGTCGACGCGATGAACGCATCGACCTGCTCGCGCTCGCCCCCGTCGACGCGCGCGTGGCCCGCCGCCGCGCGCAGATTGGCGAGCGCCTGCCGGCAGGCTTCGATCTGCGCCGCCAGGATCTCGGCGTCGCGCCGCTGCGCCGGCGTGGTCGCATCGCGGCGCATTTCGCCGACGACCACGGCCATCGTCGTCAGCGGCGTCCCCAGCTCGTGCGCCGCGCCGGCCGCCAGCGTGCCGATGCGCAGCACCGCCTCGTCGTTCAGCGTGCGGCGCGCAGCTTCGCGCAGCAGGCGCTCGTGCTCGCGAAGTGTCGGCGACGATGCGCACGATGAACCACGCGGTGACCGCCGCGGTCAGGGTGAAGCTCGCCCAGAGGCCCAGCGCCATCGTGGCGTCCGGCAGGGGACGTCCGTCGGCGCCCCGCAGCGGTTCGGCCTCCGCGAACGCCAGCGCAAAGCTCGCGACGACGGCGAGCGTGCCGCCGAGCGCGAGGCGCCACGGCAGCAGCATCGCGATCAGCACGACGTGCAGCAGATAGAGCAGCGCGAACGGATTCGCGGTGCCACCCGCGACGAGCAGCAGCACGCTGAACGCCGCGAGATCGAAGGCAAGATGCGCGGCGACCTCGAGATGGGTTGCCGGTGCGGCCCGTTTCAGCCGCGCCGATACGACGACGATTGACGACGACCAGCGCGCCGACGACGATCGCCATCGGGACGACGCGAAGCGCGACGCCCAGCGCGAGCGCCAGGCGATCGCCGCGGCCTGGCCGGCGATCGCGACGGTGCGCAGCAGCATCAGCTGCCGGAGGCTCGCACGAAGTGCCGGCGGATCCCGCGGATCGACGGCGCCGCCTGTGGGCGCCGCGCCTGGCCGCCGACGCGCGCGCCGCTCCCCTGTCGCCGGGGCGCGAGGTCGGAAACGGCAGTCCGGGCATCGACGGTCATGGGAAGGCGTTGGCCGCGGCATTCGGCCGCATGGCCGAATCCGGCATCTTAGCCGCCTGCGCGCCGCTTGGCATGCCGGTCGCGAGGCGTGATCCTTGCGCCAGCGCAAACAGGAAGCGGACGGGACCGCAGACGGCCCGATTGCCGCGCGTCGCCCCCGCGGCCGCCTGCCCGGGAAAAAAAGCCGGCGGCGCCGGCTTTTTCGTCGGGAATCAGGAACCCGTCAGAGCGAGAGCACCCACTTGACGATGCCCTTCAGGTCGTCGCCCTTGGCCTTGACTTCCGGGTGGTCCTTGCCGGCCGAAAGCTTGGCGACGAGCGTCGCTTCGGCGTCCGCCTTGCCCTTGTACTTGGCGGCGACTTCCTTGAATGCCGGGCCCATCTTCTTCGTAGCGATATCATGGCAGTTCATGCAACCGCTGCTCTTCGCCAGCGCCTCCTGCGCGCTCGCCGTGCCGGCGGCCGCCATCCCTGCGGCCACGACGGCCGCAATAATGATCGTCTTCATCTGTTCGGCTCCTTGTTGGGTTTGTGCCCTGTCGCGGATGCGACGGCCGGGTCCCCACCGACCCCGACCCGCCGCACGGCACCGCATATTAACGCAACCGACCGTCCGCCGTTGACACGAACACCGTTCGGCTTGGCCACCGTGCCGCGGTGGCGGCACGGTGCTCAGCCGATCCGGCGGCCCTACCGCCGGGCCCGCCGTCGCAGCGATACATCGCGAGAATCCACTTCACGAGCTTCGTCGTATCCGCGTCGGAAGTCTTGACCGCCGGGTGTCCCTTGGCCGCCTTCAGATTGCCGACGAGCGTCGCCTCGGCATCCGCCTTGCCCTTGTACTTGGCGGCGATGTCCTTGAACGACGGGCCCATCTTCTTCGTGTCCACCGCGTGACACGTCATGCAGCCACTGCTCTTCGCCAGATCCTCCGACGCATACGCGGCACCGGCCGCCGCAACGCCGACAGCGGCGACGGCCACCATCACGATCGACTTCATGTTGACTCCTTCAGGAAATATGCCCGGCGCGTCTCGCGCGGGCGGTTGCAAATCACTGCGGAACACCCGAACCGGATGTGATTCTAGCGCACGACGCAGCGAACGGTTGACAGCGAATGGCACGAAGCTGCGGCTGCCGCGGCGAATCGTCACAGGTCAATCGGCGGCGGCCGCAAAGGTGCCGCAGCCGCGGTGTCGTGCCAGCCAGAGCGGCGTGCGGGAGCGCGGGACCTTGTTGACGAAGTGGTACCGCGCGACGTGATAGCTCGGGTCGAACCCGAAGAAATTGAGCTTCATCCGCCCGAGCTCTTCGTCGCGGTAGGCCGCCAGCGGCCTCGCGGACTCGTCCGCGTTCCGCGTCGCCATCTTGTCGGCGAGCATCCGCTCGATCGTCGCCGCCGGCGGCGACACCGCGCGCACGCCGCCCGACCTCGACCGCAAAGGCCGCCGGCGTCGATCCGAAATGGCCGTCGACGAGTCCGATCGCCGCTGCCTGGCGGACACCACGGGCAGGCGATTCTGCGTGACGGCGCGCGCGCGCTCAGCGCCGACGCGCCGCGGCAGCAGGTACGTCCAGTACTCGGAGCCATACAGGTTGCCCATGCCCTTGTAATGCGGGTTGAGGATCACGCCGTCGCGCGCGTAGACGCGGTCGGCGGCGAGCGCCAGGAACACGCCGCCCGCGCCCGCATTGCCCTGCAGCGCGGCGATCGTCAGCTGCCGGTCGGTCACGACGATGTCGCGGACGAGGTCATCCATCGCATTGATGTTGCGCCACGATTCCTCGGCGGGATGTTCCGCGGCCTCGATCAGATTGAGATGGATCCCGTTCGACCAGAAATCGGGCCCGCCCATCAGCACGATGACGCGCGTCGGTCGCGACCGGGCATAGCGGTAGGCCCGAAGCAGCGCCTCGCAGTGCGCCGTCCCCATGGCACCGTTGTAGAACGGAAAGTGCAGCCAGCCGACGCCCCCCGATTCCTCGTAGCGAATCGGGCGCCACGTCGGGTAGTCAACGAGCGCCTCGGGCGCGAGCGGGACGTCCGGAATGCCGGCCAGCCGGTCGCCCAGTACCGTCGCCGCCGGCAGCTTGAAGCGCGGCTCGGAGCCGTCGGCGCGCTGGAGGTGGGTGACCCACACCGCGCCGTCGACCGTCGCCCGGCAGATCGCGCCATCGCGTTGCGCGATGATATCGCCGGCGTTGCCGCGAAGCCGGCCCTCCGGGTGCGCGTCGAACAGACGGACCCGTTGGCCTGCGACTTCATCCTCCACACCAGGGTGGCCGTCCGCGGCGCGGATCTTGCGCAGCACGGCCGCCGTGTCGTCGGCGTCCCAATCGATCGCGCGATCGGCCTGGCGCATCGGCGGTCGCAACCGGCCGCGAATCCGCGACTGCCGGGGCCCGAGCGGCCGCGGCCGCCCTCCGGCGGCGATCTGCTCGAGCGTCGAGGCGAGCGCCGCAACGGCCGCCTCGGTCACCTCGTTGCGATAGAGGCTGCTTTTCGTCGCCGCGCGCATCGGGAAGCCGACGCTCGCCCACACGTCGCCCGCATCCATCTCGCCGTTCGCCTCAAGCGCCGTCACGCCCCAGTCCGCTCTCGCCGTCGACAATCGCCCAATCGAGCGCCGACGGACCACGATCGCCCTCGATCCCGGGATGGATCACGACACAGCGCCGGGCGCGCCAGACGGCGTCGGGAATGCGCCGCTTGAGAAACGGGGCCACGATGACCTCGGGGTTCCACAGCGCGACCGCTTCCTCGGTGACGGAGTCGTTGATGTCGAACTCGACCGAGACTTCGTGGCCCGCTTCCGTCAGCTCGACCCAGAGCCGCTGCGTCAGGCTGTTGAACGCGTGCGTCAGAAAGAGGATGCGCATGGCGGGGCGAGCGGGGTAGCGCCGGTTCAGCAGATTCGCGGCAGCTGCTCGCCGGTCAGCCAGTCGACGACCCGGCGACCGCCGAAGCTCGTGTCCATCTGCACGAAATGGTGCGGATCGGCGATGACCTCGCCGATGATCGAGGCGCCTTGCCCGAGCGGATGGGCGCGCATCGCCGCGAGAAGGCGCGGGGCGTCCTCGGCCGGACAGATCGCGATCAGCTTGCCCTCGTTCGCGACGTAGAGCGGGTCGAGGCCCAGGAACTCGCACGCGGCCGCGACCTGCGGATGCACGGGGATGTCCCGCTCCGCGATCACCATCCCGCATCCGGATTGGCGTGCGAGCTCGTTCAGTGTCGTCGCGAGGCCGCCGCGCGTCGGGTCGCGCAGGCACCGGATCGCGGGAACCGCGTCGACCATCGCCGCGACGAGACCGTGCAGCGCGGCCGTGTCCGACTTGATCGTCGTCTCGAACGTCAGATTCTCGCGCAACGACATGATCGCCACGCCATGATCGCCCACGGTGCCGCTCACCAGGATGCGATCACCGGGCCGCGCGCGGTCCCCCGAGATGTCGATGCCCTCCGGGACGACGCCCACACCGGTCGTGGTGATGAACACGCCATCGCCCTTCCCGCGCTCGACCACTTTGGTGTCGCCGGTGATCACCGGCACCCCCGCATCGCGGGAGGCCGCCGCCATCGAGCCCACGATCCGTTCGAGATCGGCGAGCGGAAGCCCCTCCTCGAGCACGAAGCCCGCGGCGAGATAGAGCGGGCGCGCTCCCGACATCGCGACGTCGTTGATCGTGCCGTGCACGGACAGGCAGCCGATGTCGCCGCCGGGAAAGAACAGCGGCGACACGACATGGCTGTCGGTCGCCATCACCATCCGCCCGGCGTCGACGGCAAAGCGCGCCTGGTCGTTGGCCTGGCGCAGCCATTCGTTGTCGAACGCGCGCACGAACAGCTCGTCGATGAGCTGTGCCATTGCGCGTCCGCCGCTCCCGTGCGTCATGTCGACGCGTCCGTGCCTGAAGTCGACCGGCCGGATGTAGCCATCACGTACGGGGCTCATTGGGCCCCCACGCTTGCGGCTGACGACGCATCGACTATCGCGGCATCCTTGAACCGCCCGTACGTGTAATGCGCCGCGCACGCGCCTTCGGACGAGACCATGCACGATCCGATCGGATTGTCCGGCGTGCACACGGTGCCGAACACCTTGCAGTCCGTCGGCTTCTTCACGCCACGCAGGATCGCGCCACATTCGCAGGCCCGGTTGTCGGGCACCGAGCGATACGCGATGCCGTAGCGCGCTTCCGCGTCGAAGGCGCGGTACTTTTCCTTGATCCTGAGCGCACTGTACGGCACCTCACCTAAGCCCCGCCACTCGAACGAACGGCGCAGCTCGAATACCTCCGCGACCAGCGCCTTGGCCTTCGCGTTGCCTTCGCGGCTGACGGCACGCGTAAATTCATTCTCGACCTCGGCACGTCCGTCGTTCAGCTGGCGCACCAGCATGAGGATCGCCTGCATCACGTCGAGCGGCTCGAAGCCGGCGATGACGACCGGACGCCGGTATTCCTCGGCGAAAAACTCGTAGGGCTGGCTGCCGATCACCGTTGACACGTGTGCCGGCCCGATGAAGCCGTCGAGGGGGACGCTGCCGATCTCCCGCACCTCCTTCGACTCGAGGATGTTGGCGATCGCCGACGGGGTCAGCACGTGGTTGCAGAACACGCTGAAGTTCGCGAGCCCCAGCGCCTCGGCCTCCCGGATCGCGACCGCCGTCGGCGGCGTCGTCGTCTCGAAGCCGATCGCGAAGAACACGACCTCACGATCGGGGTGCTCCTGCGCGATGCGGATCGCGTCGGCGCAGGAATAGACCATCCGGATGTCGGCGCCGCGCGCCTTCGCCTTCAGCAGCGACAGGCCCTTCGACGCGGGCACGCGCATCGTGTCCGCGTACGTGCAGAGGACGAGCCCCGGGCGCGCGGCAAGCTCGATCGCATTGTCGATGCGGCCGATCGGCAGCACGCAGACCGGACAGCCGGGCCCGTGGATCATGTTGACGTTCGCCGGCAGCAGATCCGTAAGTCCGTAACGGGAGATCGCATGCGTGTGTCCGCCACAGAATTCCATCAGGTTGTAGCTGCGGTCGGACCTCGCCTCGCGCGCGATCGCGCCGGCGAGACCGCGGGCAAGAGCGCCGTCGCGGAATTCGTCGATGTATTTCACGCGCCCGCCCCGGGCAGGAGGCCCGCCTCGGCGAACGTGGCGAGCGTGCGCTCGGCTTCCTCCGGATCGAGCTTGGTCAGCGCATAGCCGACGTGGACGATCACGTAGTCGCCGCACCGCACGTCGTCGACGAGCGCGAGCGAAATCCGCTTCTGCACGCCGCCGACGTCGATCAGCGCGATGTCGGGCTGCGGCAGGTCAACCACACGGGCGGGTATCGCCAGGCACATCGTCAGTCTCCGCGCGCGAGCGCGCGCTGCGCGACCCACGCCTGGCCCAGGGAAAGACCGCCGTCGTTGGGCGCGACCGCCTGGGCCTCGAGCAGCGTCAGGTTCCTGGCGCCGAGTGCGCCGCGCAGCCCGCGGGCGAGTATGGCATTGAGAAAACAGCCGCCGGCGCCGGCGACCTGCGTGAGGTCGAGGGCTTCGGCCACCCGCGTGACCCAGTCGGCCAGCGCGGCGACCAGCGTCGCATGGAAGAGCGCCGCGGCGAACGCCGGGTCGGAAAGGTCCGCGACGCGCATCGCGAGCGCGGTGAGGTCGAGCTCGTTGCGCCGGTGTGATCGTGTAGAGCCCATGCTCGGCCGACACCGGACCGTGGGCCTCGGCCAGACCTTCGAGCAGCATTGCCGCCTGGCCTTCGAATGCCATCCTGCGCCTGATGCCGGCGAGGCCGGCAGCGGCGTCGAACCAGCGGCCCATGCTGCTCGTCTCCGGCGCGTTGAATCCGCGTTCGAGCATGGCGGCCACCGGCTGTTGCGCCGGTTCGTCGGCGTAGCGGTGCGCGATCTCGTTGCCCCGACCGGCGCGCGCGAGCGCGGCCGCGGCCATCCGCCAGGGCTCGCGGGCAGCGCGATCGCCGCCGGGCAACCGCAACGGCGCGAGACGGCCGAGCCGCTCGCAGCGCGCCCCATCGACATAGAGCAGCTCGCCCCCCCACGCGCCGCCGTCGGTACCGAGTCCGACGCCGTCGAGCGCGAGCCCGAGGACCGGCGCGTCGAGGCGATGCTCGGCAACGACCGCTGCGATATGCGCATGATGGTGCTGGACGCCGTGCAGTGGCACGCGCCATCGCGCGGCGAGCACGCCCGCGTGCCGCGTGCTGAAGAAATCAGGATGCAGGTCATGTGCGACGAGCACCGGCTTCACATCGAGGATCGCGACGAGGTGCGCGAGGGCCTGCTCCAGCGCGACGCATGTCGGCGCATTGTCGAGGTCGCCGATGTGTTGCGAAACGAACGCCTCGTCGCCACGTGTCACGCAGACCGTGTTCTTGAAGTAGCCGCCGACCGCGACCACCGGCGGTCCAGGGCGCGCGAGCCGGATTGCCCGGGGGGTGTAGCCGCGGGCGCGGCGAACGAACTGCGGGCGGCGGCTTGATTTCCCCCACGCTTGCGGCTGCCGCCGCTGCGCTGCCCCCCGACGGGGATAATTCGCGTACGGCCTGGCGGCGCTCATGGCACGCACGACGCTGTCGTCGCAGCGGACGACGATGTCGCGATCGTGCACGAGGAAGAAGTCGGCGATCCCGGCGAGACGTGCGAGCGCTTCGACGTTGCCGGTCACCAGCGGCTCCCCGCCCGGATTGGCGCTCGTCATCACGAGCACGAGCTCCTGTGCGTCGTTCAGCCAGGCCACTCCCGCGGGCCGGCCGGCCGCCTCGTGGAACAGCAGGTACTGGAGCGGCGTGTACGGAAGCATCACCCCGAGCCAGGCGAGCCCCGGCGCAACGCCGGGCAGCGCGAGGTCGACGCCGTCGCGTTTGCGCAGGAGCACGATCGGACGCTCGGTCGATTCGAGGAGCGCGCGCTCGCCGGGCGTCGTCTCGACCCACGGCAACACCGATACCGCATTGGTGGCCATCACCGCGAACGGCTTTTCCTCGCGCCCCTTGCGCGCCCGGAGCGTGGCCACAGCGGACGCGTTGCGCGCGTCGCACGCGAGGTGGAATCCGCCCAGCCCCTTGATCGCGACAATCTCGCCTTGTCGGAGCGCCGCAACGGCCGCCACCACCGGATCGGTACCGTCGATCGGCACGCCGTCCGCGTCGAGCAACGCGAGTCGCGGTCCGCAGGCGGGACAGCCATTGGGTTCCGCGTGGAAGCGGCGGTCACTCGGCGTCCGGTATTCGGCCGAGCAAGGCGCGCACTGGACGAACGCCGCCATGCTCGTCATCGCCCGATCGTAGGGCAGGCCGCGCGTGATCGTGTAGCGCGGGCCGCAGTTCGTGCAGTTGATGAATGCGTGGCGGTACCGCCGGTCCGCCGGATCGAACAGCTCGGCGAGGCAGTCGGCGCAGATCGCGCTGTCCGGACCGATCGCGGTGGCGGCCTGGCCCTCCCCGCTCTTGCGGATCGCGAAGCCGCCTTCGCCCTCGGCCAGCGGACACTCGTCCAGGGCCACGCTGTCGACGCGGGCGAGCATCGGCGCGTCGTCGCGCAGGCGCCGCGCGAGCTCCGCCACCCGGTCGGCATCGCCCTGCACCTCGATCGTCACGCCGGCGGCGTCGTTGCGCACCCAGCCCTCGAGCCCGAGCTCCGAAGCAAGACGCCAGACGAACGGCCGGAAGCCGACACCCTGCACGATCCCGCGCACGACGATGCGGCGCCGGACGGGCGTCGGACGGGACAGCAGCTGCGTCGCAGTCATAGGTCGTCGCCGAGGCCGGCCGTTTCAGGCCCCAATGGCCGTGCGCCGCGCGAGCTCCGCCTCGAGCTCTTGTACGCGACGGCGCAGCGCACCGACACTCTGGTCGCGGGCCGAGCGCGCCGACGCGATGCCCCGCTCGAGCCATGCCAGCCACTCGGCAAAGCCATCTCCGGTGGTCGCCGAGACGCGCAGTGCGGGCAACCCCGGGCGAATCCGGTGCGCGTAACCGATCGCCGCGCCGACGTCGAACTGCACGTGCGGCAGGAGGTCGATCTTGTTGATCAGCAGCAGATCCGCGGCATGGAACATGTCCGGATACTTGAGCGGCTTGTCGTCGCCTTCAGTCACCGACAGCACGACGACCTTGTGCGCCTCGCCCAGATCGAACGCCGCCGGACAGACCAGGTTGCCGACGTTCTCGATCAGCAGGAGGCTACCGTCCGGAGGATCGAGCCGCGAGAGCGCGCGCCCCACCATCTGCGCATCGAGATGGCAGCCCTTGCCCGTGTTGACCTGCACCGCGGCGGCGCCGGTCGCGCGGATGCGATCCGCGTCGAGCGATGTCTGCTGGTCGCCTTCGATCACCGCAACCGCGACCCGTCCGGCGAGCGCCTCGATCGTGCGCACGAGAAGCGTCGTCTTGCCGGAGCCGGGGCTCGACACGAGGTTCAGCGCAAAGATGCCGCGGTCGGCAAGCTGGCGACGGTTCTCGCCCGCGTACGCGTCGTTCTTCGCGAGGATGTCCTGCTCGATCTGCACCCTCCGTGCCTCCGCGATGCCCGGCGCGTGCGCCGCACCGAGCACGGACGCGGCCGGAGTGCGTGCTGCCGCCGCCATGGACGTGACTGTGCCACGTGCCATCGCCATGCTGGTGCCAGTGCAGGTGCTCGCCGGGCGGATGCTCGTGCGCATGTTCGCTGTCGTGGACGTGCGCGTGTTCGCTGTCGTGGGCGTGCGCGTGCGAATGCCGGGTCCCGTCGGCATGCGCATGGACGTGCTCGTGCTCGCCCGAGCGTGTTCCATCGATCGTCGTCTCGCCCTGGCCGCATCCGCAGGTTGTGCACATGATCACTCTCCTCGCCGTTTCCCATCGCGTCTGCCGCAAAGGCCTACGCGATTTCGATTTCCTTCACCCGCATTTCTTCACCCTGGACGACGGTGAGTTGCCAGCCGCCGCAACGCGGGCACGCGTCGCCCAGCTGCGCGAGCGGCACCTGTGCACCGCACGGCATGCACCACGCTGCGCCGGGCGTCGCGTCGATCTCCAGCACCGCGCCGTCGGCGACACCGCCTCTCGTGACCGCGTCGAAGCAGAAGGACAAGGCGTCACGCTCGACATGCGACAGTGCGCCGAGCTCGAGCCGCACCGCGGTGACGCGACCGGCGCCGTTCTTCTTCGCCGCATCCTCGACCAGTTGCAGCATGCCCTCCGCGAGCGCCATCTCATGCATCGGTGACCTCGACGCGGCATGCGACGCACGGGTCGAGAGCCTGCACCGCGAGTCGCGCCGCGGCTGCGAGCCTCGCCGGGTCGGTCGCTTCGGTGCCTTCGAGGCCGCGCACGAGCGCCCCCGCCGGATGAAAGTTCCATTCGGTCGGGGCGACGATCTGGTAGCCCGCCACGCGAGCGCCGCCGACGGTCGCGCGATGCAGCAGCAGGCCGCGCGCCGTCTGCACGGCGGCCAGACCCTCGCCTTCCGCAAGCGGGAACGCGTCGACCCAGGGGAGCGCCGAGGGATCCGCCTGCAGGTCGGCCAGACGACCAACCTGCAACGCGAGCTCGGCGAGGCGCGCGACCATGCGCGTCGGCACCGCGTTGCCGTAGCGCTCGAGCGCCGCCGCAACCACCGGATGCGCCCTCATTCGGGCAAGCGCGCCGGTTTCGACCGGGGTGCCCTGCCAGTCGGGCGCGCGCTCGAAGCCGGGAATCGAGCGCATCGCAGGCACGACGCAAGCGATAAGCGCGGCGCGCCCCGGCACGGGCATCGACGCAACATCGCTGCGGCCAAGGGTCGGCGATTTCGCGCAGAGCTCGCGCAGCAGCCGCGCGGGCAACGTGGACCCGCGCGCCATCCATGCAGCGAGCGCCTCGCCGTCGGAGAGCGAGAGCCACGTCGTCGGCGCGGTGCCAAAGATGTGCCGGGTCACGAGCTGCGCAAGGCCGGACGCCACCTCGTGCGGAATCGCGGACGACGTTGCGGGCGCGCGATCCGCGGTTCGCTGCGCACTTGCGGCGAGCCGCGCGAGCACCGGCGCGACGAGCCGCCGCGCCGCGGCGACCGGATCGTGGTCGCCCGCCTCGCCCATCGCCTCCGGCCAGTCCAGGAGGATCCGCCACACGTACTCCTGGATCGCCTCCAGCACCACCGCGGCCTCGCGCGCCGCGCGTGTCGCCGGTTCCGGTACCGCGCCGGTCGCGGCTTCGACGGCACCGGCCGCTGCGGCGCCCTGGGCCTGCGCACAGATGCTGAACAGTCGCGGCGCGACCCGGGCCGCGTCATCGGGTGTCCGGCCGGTCAGCACGCGCGCGGCCACGAACGGTCGCGTCGAGCGGACCGTTGCCTTGCGCACGCGGCGTCCGTCCCAGTCGAGCCGCACGGTCAGGTCACCCTCGATCGCCACGGTCGCCGGAGAGGAATCGTCCGCGGAGGAAGTTGCGTTTGGACAGCGGAAGATCGAGCCCCGCCTCGAGCTCGCTCAAGGGTCCCACCCGTGCGTCCGCGTCTGCCCGGAGCGGTGACGGCGTGCCGGGCCCTACAACCTCCTCTGCGTTGGCCGGATCGAACAACGCGTCGCGCGCGAGCCGCGCGACGAGCCGCGCCGCGGTCTGATCCTCGAACCGATCCATCGGCGAGAAGAGCGAGCAGATCTGATAGTCGCCGATCGTCGCGTCGTGCGCGCCGATGAATTCGTAGTCGCCGGCGGGAAATCCGTAGCGCCGCTTGGCCCCGAGCGGAAGCGCTCGCCAGAGTGCCGGATCGCCCGGTGCGAGCGTCAGGTTCATGAACCACGGCGTCACCATCACGCCGAGCCAGGTTCCCTGCCAGAGCGCGAAGCCGACGGCCTCGACGGCGAGCGCCGGATTGATGAACGTGAGCCCTTCCATCCGCGCAGCGGCGCTCCGGTAGACCGTCGTCAGCCCCCCCGACGGGTCGGGCAAGAGGTCCGGCGCCTTACTCATCGGACACCACCAGGAACCGGTCCTTCGTCGCCGAGCAGCTGGGGCACGTCCAGTGGGGCGGGAGCTGCGAGAACGGCGTGCCCGCAGGAATCTGCCAGACGACGTCGCCGTCGGCCGGGTCGTACACGTACCAGCAGACGTTGCACTCCATCCGCGTTCCCGGGCCGGTCTTGGCTGCGTCGCCAAAGCCTGCGAAACCCGTCATCGGATCACTCGGCCTGCTCGGCGCAGGATTCGCTCATCCATTCGACGAGCTCGGCGAGCCGCACGCGGCTGTCCTGCAGGTCCTCGACGGCGGCGAGCGCCACTTCGGGTACCTGGACAACCTCGATCGTGTTCAGGATCAGCGTGTTCATGCTGTTGAAATACTGGACGCGCCACACGTCGCGGGCCAGTGTCGACGTGATCCGGCAGTTGCCGAAACCGCGCGAGATCAGCGCCACCGGCCCGACCGGCAGCGCCGCGTCGAGCACCGCATGGTCATCGGGTGTCAACGGGAACAGCGTGAGGTTGACGACGTGCGCCCGACCGTCGGCGCGCGGCGAACGCATCTGTGCGCCGATTTCGTTGATGACCGCCGGCGAGTTCATCGCGCCGGGAGGAATCGCGACCGGAGCAACGTGACTCGCCGCGGCCGCGCGTGCCCGGTCGATGACGATCCGCGGCAGCGCGGCGGCCTCGAGCCGGTCGCTCGCGAGCGTGCCGTTGCCGTCCAGCGCACAGACCCGCCAGAGGCCGGTGAACACGCTTTCCTGGATGCGCAGCGCGTTCTCGCCGCCGATCTGGATGCTGACCTCGCCTTCGCCGAGCATCTGGTTGGCGATTGCCAGCGCCGGCGGCGGCACCCCGGCGAGGTCGAGCCATGGACCGCAGGCGTCGACCTCCGGGTCCCAGCGCTCCATTTCGCGCAGGAATGCGGCGAGGAGATCGCGCGCTTCGGTCAGCGGCTGCGGGTCGGCGCGCGCCGGCAGGATCGGCATCCGGAAAATGTTCATCTCGCGCGGCATCGCGAGGTACTGCAGCTCGTCGTCCTCCGCCGGCTGCGAGCCTGTGCCGACCATGCGCACCGGAATCGGAAAGTCGTTCATTCCATCACCCCCAGGGTTGTGGCGGATCGTCAGTTGCCGCAGGTGTCCGGACCCGCGTCCGCGCCGCGGACCGCGATCCCCACGGTCGGCGCTCGCGTCGGTGGTGCATCGAGCAACGCTGCGACCTCGCTCAGGTATTCGTCCCAGTTGCGCAGTCCATCCACCGCGCCGACGTACCGGCCATCCTTGAGCAGCACGAACGCGGGCCAGCGGCGAAAGCCGAAGCGCGGATGGAGCGCGCGCGCGGCCTCCGGCAGCAGCACGCCGACTGTGAAGCGCCCGGGAAACGCCCGCGCGATCTCCGGCACGATCACCGCGAGGTCGAGCGTTTCCTTGTACCGGATCGGGTCTTCGAGGAACAACAGCAGCGTATGCCCGGCGCGATCCGCGAAGGCGTCGAAACTTTCCGCGCGCACCTCGGCGTAGCCGTGCGTCGCGAACAGCCGCGCGATCGGCGGATAGCGCCGCGCGTCGGCACCGGCGGTCTCCGGCATCGGAATCGGCTTCGGCATGGTCATCGTCATCGTCGTCATCGCCTGCCTCACCTGAGATGCGGCGGCAACTGCGGTTCGCGCCGCGAGAGATCGCCGAAGTACCCGTCGAGATCGACCTCGCCGGCGAGTGCCGCTTCGAGGGCATCGAGCGCCGCGCCCGTTTCGGCGGCCTCGTCGGCTGTCATCGTACGCACCGCAGAGCCCTGGTAGACAAGGATCCATGTGCCTACCGGCTGGTCCCCGCTGAGCAACATGCTCACCTGCGCGCGGCGGCCCCGGCCCTCGCAGACGGCCAGTCCTGGTTCCGCTCCGACGATCCGCATCGGGATGCCCACGCACACGATCAGTCTCCCTCCGGCCCGGGCATCCGCGCGAGCACCCGCGGATCACCGACGCGGCACGCGTCCGCCGCTGAAGGTCGCCCCGTTTCATACGGCTCGAGCGCAAGCGATGCCGAGTTGAGTGGTTCGCACACCGCATTCGCGGGCCGCGGCACGCCGGCGTAACCCCAGGCGGCGAGCTCCTGCGCCGCGAGCGCCACCGCCTCGGCAAGGCGTGCCCGCACGGATTCGGTGAGGCTGCCGCCGAAGTCGGACAGCACGGCAGGCTGCACACCGATCGCAACGATCGTCTCGGGGGCGCGGCCGTTCAGCTGCGCCAGGGCCAGAACGTCGTTGAAACCGGTCTGGTGAGGCGAAAGTTTCGTCCGGCCCCATGCCGGCACCTCGCTGTCGCGCAGCACCCTGAGCGTGCCCGGCGCGAGATGGAAGTCGATCGCGTCGAAGACCAGCACCCGCCGCGCTGAAGCGACGTACTCGTACAGGCCGAGGCCGAGCGTGCCGCCATCGACCAGCGTCACCTCGTCGGGAAAGGCAAAGGCGGCGTGAAGCGCCTCCACGGCACGCACCCCGAACCCCTCATCGGCCCAGAGGACATTGCCGATGCCGAGTGCCAACGCTTCGCGACGACCTTCCATTCACCTTGTAACGCACGCCGTAACAGAGGGAAGCCTACCTTCCCGGCAGAAGTCCACATTGCGTTAGGTCAAGCATCCCCGTCCGCGCGGGACGATCCACCTATAATCGCCGGCATGGCACCCTGCCTGCGCATGTCGCTCGCGCTGTTCGTGCTGCTTGCGGCGAGCCTCACCCCTTCGGCAACGGCCCAGACCGGTGCCGTGACCCGGTTACTGGGTGGCGGCGAGCCGGAACCGCAATCCGCGTCCGTGGAGGCGAAGTCCGCCGCCGCCGGGGCTTCGCGTGAGACATTCGCGGCGATCGACAAGGCGCAGGCCGCCGCCCAGGCCGAACTCGACGCCATCGACGCCTCGCCCGGCGCCGCGCTCGGAGCGCCGCCCGGGACCTCCGCAAGCGAGATCGCCGCCCGGCTGGCGATGGCGCGCCAGCTACCGACGATCTACCAGCAACAGCGGGACCTGCTCGACCGCACCGAGACGGCGCGCAAGCAGAAAATCGAAGCCGAGCGGGCGCTGGAGAGCTGGTCGGGCTTTCCCACGCCGCCGCCCTACTCCGTGCTGTTCATCGACGAGCTGCGCGACAACCTGGCGAACGCGGAGGCCAGGATCGCGCGGGCCGAATCGCGGCAGGCGATGTTCGAGCGCTTCAGCGTCGAGATCGGGAGCCAGGCCAAGGCCAGCCAGGCCGCGGCGCGGCTCGCCGCCGAGGCCGCCGAGCGCTCGCGCGGGACCCCGGCAGCGCCGAAGCTCGACTGGCAGCGTGAGCTCGCCGCGCTGCGTGCGCGCGTCGACGAAGCGACGCAGGACGTGCTGCAGATCGGTCTGCGCAACGCACGCGAAGAGATCGCGGCGGCGAACGCGGTGCGCACGCTCGCTCGCCGGCAGCTCGCCGCGGCCGGTCCCGACATCGTGTTCCCGGCCGAGGACCTCGAGCGCGTCAACGCCGACCTCGACAAGCGCCGCCGCGACGTGGACCGGTTGCTCGAGCGGGCACTTCACACTTCAGCGGCGGCGCAGGATGCGCGCTCCGCGGCGGAGAAGGCGCTCGCGGACGCGCGCGCCGCACCCGCCGGACCGGGCGACGACCCGACGGCGCGCACCGCGCGTATCGCCGCTCTGGCCACCGACGCTGATGAAAAGCGCGAGTTCGCCGTGACCGGGACGTTGCGCGTCGAGCTGCTCAAGGGCTTTCAGGTCGCGCTCGCGGGCGAGCGCCTCGCCTGGAAAGCGCGAGCCGAAGCGATTGCGACGCGGGACCCGCTGCAGGTGCGCGCGGCCTACGAGCGACTGGCGGGCTCGCTGGCGACGATCCGGGCCTGGCGCCAATACATGGACGCGCAGCTGCTCGCGACGCACGACCGCATCGTCGAGCAGGAGACCAGGGTGCGTGTCGCCGAAAGCGCCGAGGCTGCAAGCGCCCAGCGGCTGCTCGACACCTACCGCGAGCGGGAGAGCGGCCTGCGCCTCGCGCTCGAGCGCAGCCAGCCGCTCGAACGCCTGCTCGAGCGCTTCCGCGGCGATTTCGAGGGAAGACGCGAGTTCTCGCTCGCCGAGCGGGCGCGGGACGTCGCGGCCGGAGCGTGGCTCCGGGTGCGCCGCATCTGGAACATCGAGATGTTCACGGTCGACGACACCTTCGAGGCCGCCGACGGTCGCAAGCTCGAAGTCGCGCGCAGCGTCACGATCGGCAAGACCGCCGGCGCCGCGCTGATCGTCGTCGTCGGTTACTGGTTCAGCCGCCTGATCGCGCGGTGGATCGAACGGATCGCCGTCCGACGCGGGCGCGCCGCGCCGCAATCGGCCGCCCTTCTGCGCAACTGGGCGCTGTTCGTGCTGGGCGCGATCCTGGTCATCTTCGCGTTGCTCAGCGCGGGCATTCCGCTCACGGTGTTCGCCTTCTTTGGCGGCGCGCTGGCGATTGCCGCCGGCTTCGGACTGCAGACACTGCTCAAGAATTTCGTCGCCGGTGTCATGCTCCTGGTCGAGCGTCCGATGCGCCTCGGCGACCTCGTCGAGGTCGACGGAGTCCGCGGGCGGGTCACCGAAATCGGCATCCGCGCCTCGACGATCACCACCGCCGACGGCATCGAGTCGCTGATCCCGAACAGCACGTTCATCGAAAGCAAGCTCACCAACTGGACCTACTCGAATCCGCGCACACGGCAGACGATCACGATCGGCGTCGCCTACGGCACGCCGCTGCGCAAGGCCGCGGACGCGCTCGCGGGCGTGCTCGGGCGCCACGGCCTCGTGCTGAGGGACCCGGCCCCGGAGGTCTATCTCGACAACTACGGGGACAGCGCGATCACGTTCGCGCTCACCTACTGGGTCGAGATGACGAGCACCGGCGACTCGCGCCGGGTGAAAAGCGATCTGCTGAGCATGATCGACAGCGCGTTCGCCGAAGCGGGAATCCGCATGCCGTTCCCGCAGCGCGACATCCGCGTCGACGGCACGACGCCGTTGCGCGTCGAGGTGATCAGTCCCCGTCCGGAATCCGGCGCCGCGGGCTGAGCGAAGCGCCCGGGCCAGCTTCGCCCGGGAGCAGATGGATCCCGGTCGCAAGCAGCGAAACGACTGCTGGCTCCCCGACCTTCACCTGGTTTCGCGCCGCCACGTGGGCGGAGAGCGTCGTCGCGAGGTGCTCGCGCCGCGAATGGATCGGCTCCAGCGTGACCTGGACCGCGTCCCCCATCGTGACGCAGCGCCGGACCTCGCACGGGACCGGGTTCTCGCGCTCGCCGTGCGAGGGCCGGTCGCGCCGGTGCAGGAGTATCGCGCCTGCCGGAATGACCCACGACACGCGCGCCCCGACCGCGTGCTGCGGCTGATGCGCGGCCTCCAGCGGCAGGCCGTTCCAGTCGACGAGCGTGCGTTCCGCCGCGCCATCGTGCGCGCGCACCGTCGCCGTGCAGATGTTCTTCATCGACACGAGCCGGGCGACCTCCACCGAGTGCGGCCGGGTCATCACCTCGTGCGGCGTGCCCACCTGCAATGTCGTGCCGTGATGCAGCACGCACATCTGATCGGCGAGGAGGAGTGCTTCGTGCAGCGCGTGCGTGACGAGAACGACCGGCATCCGGAGCTGCCCGCGCAGATTGGCGAGCTCCTCGTAGAGGCGCTCGCGCGTCGCCTGGTCGACGGCGGAGAACGGCTCGTCCAGCAGCAGCACCACCGGTTCGCGCGCCAGCGCTCGCGCCAGCGCGACGCGCTGCTGCTGACCGCCCGACAGCTGCGCGGGATGCCGATGCTCGAGGCCCGTCAGCTTGACCGACGCGAGCACTTCCATCGCCCGCTCGACGCGACGTCGGCGCGGACCCGGCGGCACCGCCTCGAGGATGTTCCCCAGAACGGTGAGATGCGGAAAGAGCGCATAGCTCTGAAAGACGAAGCCGGCGCGCCGGTGCCGCGCCGGCACGCGGATGCCGGTCGCCGAATCGAACCAGACCTCGTCGTCGATCCGGATGCGCCCTGCCGCCGGACGGTAGATGCCGGCGATCGTCTTGAGGATCGTCGACTTGCCGCTTCCGGACGGCCCGACCAGGACGAGCGTCTCGCCATTGCGGCAGGCAAAGCTCGCGTCGAGGCGGATGGGACTTGCCTGCCGGATCTCGACGTGAAGCACGGTGTCGCCGCGCCCTACCGGAAGCGGCGCGAAAGCCGGTTGGTCAGCGCGAGTGTCAACAGCGAGAACACGAGCAGGAAGGCCGACATCGCACCGGCAGCGGCCATGTCGAACGCCTGCACCCGGTCGTAGATCGAGATCGCGACCGTCCGCGTTTGCCCGGGGATGTTGCCGCCCACCATCAGGACGACACCGAACTCGCCCACCGTGTGCGCGATCGTCATCACCAGCGCCGAGACGATCCCGGGCCAGGCGAGGGGCAGCTCGATGCGCCACAGCGTCCGGTGCCACGACAGGCCGCAGGTCTCCGCCGCCTGGCGGACCTCGACGGCGATCGATTCGAACGCCCGCTGCATCGGAATCAATGCGAACGGCAGGTTGAAGATCAGCGAACCGACGACGAGCCCCGCGAACGAGAACGCGAGTGGAGATCCGGCGATGCGTTCGTAGAAGGCGCCCAGCGGCGAGGCGCCTCCCATCGCCGTCAACAGGTAATACCCGAGCACCGTCGGCGGGAGCACCAGCGGAATCGCGATGGCCGCCTCGACGATCGACTTGCCCCGGAACGTGCTGTATGCGAGCGCGCGCGCGACCATGACACCCGCCGGAATGAGCACGAGCGCCGTGGCGCCGGCGAGGAGCAGCGACAGCCGCAGCGCTTGCCAGTCCATCGACCGCTCAGTCTCCAGGCAGGACGAAGCCGTAACGACGGAAGACTTCGCGTGCGTCGGGGCTGCTGCAGGAACCGATGGAACGCAAGCGCCGTGCGCCGGCGCGGCGCAGAAGAACCGCGCGCTGGTGCAGCGGCTCGTGCCAGTTCTCGGGAATCAGCACGTAATCGCCCTTCCCGGCGAAATCGCCGGCGACAACGCGAGCGACAGCGCGAAAATTCCCGCCTGCGCCGAACCCGAGAGCGCGAACTGCGCGGCCTGCGAGACGTTCTCGCCCAGGACCAGCCGTGACGCACAGCGCGTCCCAGAGTCCCGCGTGCTCGAGCGCCTGCCGCGCCGCGCGGCCGTACGGAGCGTGCTCGGGATTGGCGATCGCGAGCCGCCGCAATCGGCCGTCGTCTGAGTCGCGGCGCGCAAGGTCCGCGAATGCCGGATCGGCCTTCACCGTCGAGCCCTGCGGCACGAAGAGCACGATGCGACCCGTGGCGTAGCGTGCGCCGCCGTCGACGGTGAGGCCTTCCTGCGCGAGCCGGCGGACGTACTCCTCGTCGGCGGAGAGGAACAGCTCGAACGGCGCGCCCTGCTGGATCTGGCGAAAGAAGTTGCCCGACGAGCCGTAGGTCAGGCGCACCGGCCATGCCGGTCTCGCGCTCGAAGCGCGCGGCGATCTCGTCCAGCGCGAACTTGAGATCCGATGCGGCGGCGATGGACGGGCCCGATTGCGCGAATCGCCGCGATGCCGGCGAAGAACACGGTGATCGCCGCCAGTATCACCGGCACGGCCCTGCCGCGGTCGAGGTAGGCGCGCACGCCGCGAATATACCGAAAAGCCCGGTCGTCGGACATCGCGCACGGATGCGCGCGAAGCGCGCGGTGCACTCGGCGTGCACCGGGCACGCCGGAGACTAGCGCTTGCGCGGACGCGGCGCGACGACGCGGCGCACGGCGGCGTGCATGTCCCACGCCACCTGCAGGTGCATCCAGAACGCGGCGTCGTTGCCGAAGTACATCGCGAGCCGCACCGCCGTGTCCGGGCGTGATGGCGCGGCGGCCGTTGATGAGCTCGTTGACGCGCCGGCGCGACACGCCGAGCGCCGTCGGCGAGCTCGGTCTGGCTGATCCCGAGCGGCTTCAGGAACCGCGTCTCGAGAAACTCGCCGGGATGCGGCGGCTTGCGCGACGACAATGCCAAGCCGCGCCGGCCGCCGCCGGACCGGAGCCCTTCGCGCGCATGCGTTTCGTCGCCCGTCAGCATCGTCGGTCCGGCCGGGCGTTCGGCCCGGCGCCGGCGTCGCGGTCAGGCTCCGGGCTCGCGCTTGAACATGCGGATGCCGTTCACCATCGTGCTGATGATCGTCTCGCCGCTCATGATGTCCTCGCGGAACACCATGTACATGTGGATGAACGCGAACAGCAGCAGGTACCACATGCCGAGATGATGCAGCGTGCGCACCATCTGCGGGTCGCCGAACACGACGAACACCCAGCCGAACCACGCGCATCCAGTACGTGCCCCAGCCCCACTGCTCGGCGTAGAGCGCCATGCCGGTGACGATCAGGAACAGCGTGCCCAGCGTGAACATGAAGAACATCGCCGCCTGCGCCACCGGATTGTGCCCGACCCACAGATCCGACTCCTTCTTCAGGAACAGGTAGTAGCGCACCTGGCTCGAGAAGCCGCTGCCACCACTTGCCGCTCCAGAACGGCACGTAGAAGATGCTGCGCGCGCTGTGGTTGCCCACGATCACCCAGTAGATCCGGACCAGGAACGCGACCGTGAGGATGTAGCCCGCGCTCATGTGGATCATCCGGATCCAGCCGAAGAAGAAGCTGTCGTAGGCTTCGCCGCCGATCGCCGGCGGCGGGCTGCCGATCAGGTAGCCGGTGGCCGCCGAGCACGAAGATCGCGAGCATCGTCACCCAGTGCCACAGCCGGACCGGCGCCTCGTACACATACACCGGCTCGAGCGGACCGCTCATGACCCGGCCGGATACAGGCTCGACTCGCATGAGAGTCTCCTTCATCAGTGCCCGCACGGCCGCCGCAACGCAACCGAGGGGCACTGTGCGCCCCGCGGGGGGCAGCGAACGTAGTGAGCGTGGGGGCAGTTCATCTAGCGCACCTTGACCGAAACGAGCTCCTCGCCTTCCGGGCCCATCACGTGCGTGGCGCACGCGAGGCACGGATCGAAGCTGTGGATGGTCCGCAGGATCTCGACGCGGCTGCTCCGGCTTCGCCATCGGCGTGTTCATCAGCGCCGCTTCGTACGCGCCGATCTGGCCCTTGGCGTCGCGCGGCCCGGCGTTCCACGTCGTCGGCACCACGCACTGGTAGCAGTCGATCTTCGTGTTCTTGATCTTGATCCAGTGCGCGAGCGCGCCGCGCGGCGCTTCGCAGGGGCCGGCGCCCTTCGCTTCGGCCGGCCACGTCGACGGCTCCCACTTCTCGACGTTCGCCGTCGCGAGGTCGCCCGCCTTGATGTTGGCGATCAGCTCGTCGTAGTACTGCTTCATCTTGTGCGCCGCCCACTGGCACTCGAGCCCGCGCGCGGCGGTGCGGCCGAGCGTCGAGAACAGCGCCGTGATCGGCACGTCGAGCGCCTTCAGCGCGCCGTCGACCTGCTCCTTGATGTCCTTCCGGCCGCGCGCGTAGGCGACGAGGTAGCGGGCGAGCGGCCCGACCTCGACCGCGTTGCCCTTCCAGCGCGGCGACTTGACCCACGAGTACTTCGCGCTCTCGTCGATGTTCTCGATGTTGGTGCGCGTGCCCTTGGTGTCCTTGCCGAGCACGAAATTCGGCTCGGTCACGCCGTCGAACGGATGCAGACCGTTCTGCTCCTGCGGATACTTGTACCAGGAGTGCGTCACCCATTCCTGCACCTGCGTCGGCGTCCTTGAGATCGACGTCGAGGACCTTGGTCAGGTCGCCGTTCAGGATCACGCCGGACGGCAGCGCAAGGCTCGCGTTCGAGTAGTCGTTCGGCGATCTCCGGAAACTCGCCGTAGGACAGCACGTTCTGGCCGGAGAGCCCGCCGCCCCACTTCGCCCAGTCCTTGTAGAAGCCGGCGATCGCGAGCAGGTCCGGGAATGTAGACCTGGTCGATGAACTCGATCGTGCGGTTGCAGATGTCGCCGACCATGTTGAGGTAGGCCATGTTCACCGCGCCGACCGCGCCGGTGCCGTCGACGTTGATCGGGCTCGGCACGCCGCCGACCAGCCAGTTCGGGTGCGGGTTCTTGCCGCCGAAGATCGTCTGGATCTTGACGATCTCCTTCTGGAAGTCGAGCGCCTCGAGATAGTGCGTCGTCGCGAGCAGGTTCACTTCCGGCGGCAGCTTGTACGCCGGATGGCCCCAGTACGCATTGCTGAAGATGCCGAGCTGGCCGCTCTCGACGAACTTCTTCAGCCGGTTCTGCACCTCGCGGAAGTAGCCCGGCGAGCTGTTCGGCCACGGCGAGATGCTCTGCTGGATCTCCGAGGTCTTCTTCGGGTCCGCCTTCAGCGCCGACACCACGTCGACCCAGTCGAGCGCGTGCAGGTGGTAGAAGTGGACCAGGTGGTCCTGCGCGTAGAGCGTCGAGTGCATCAGGTTGCGGATGATGTTCGCGTTCTTCGGGATCTTGATCGCCGAGCGCGTCCTCGACCGCGCGCACCGACGCAGCGCGTGCACGCCGGTGCACACGCCGCAGATGCGCTCGACGAACGCCCACGCGTCGCGCGGATCGCGGCCCTTCAGGATCACCTCGAGGCCGCGCCACATCGTGCCGGTGGAAACCGCGTTGCGGATCACGTTGTCCTTGTCGACGTTGACCTCGATGCGCAGGTGCCCCTCGATCCGCGTGATCGGATCGACGACGATGCGCTTGCCGCTGTTGTCGAGCGTGAAGCCTTGGGTTTGGATGGTCGCCATGATCACTTCTCCACTTCGCTCAGCTTGTCATTGCTGCTCTTGCTGCGCGCCTGCTTGATCGCGCTCACCGCGGCGTGCGCCGCGACCGCCGCGCCGGCGGCGGCCAGCGCGGTCAGGCCGATGCGGTCGGCCGTGCCTTCGGCGCCGGCGATGCCCGGCACCTTGACCGTGGTCAGGTGATCGTAGAACGAGCCCTTGTCCCAGAACGCGTCCTCGGAGCAGCCGATGCAGCCGTGCCCCGACTGGATCGGGAACGACAGCCCGTCGTTCCAGCGCAGCGCCGAGCAGGCGTTGTAGGTGACCGGACCCTTGCAGCCGACCTTGTAGAGGCAGTAGCCCATGCCGCGCGCCGGCGTCGTCGAACTGCTCGACGAACTGGCCCGCGTCGAAGTGCGGCCGGCGATAGCACTTGTCGTGCACGCGCTGGCTGTAGAACATCTTCGGTCGCCCCTGCGCGTCGAGGTCGGGCAGTCGGTCGAAGGTCAGGATGTAGGTGACCACGCCCGTCATCACCTCGGCGATCGGCGGGCAGCCAGGCACCTTGATGATCGGCTTGTCGGTGATCACCTTGTGCACCGGCGTCGCGCGCGTCGGGTTCGGCTTCGCGGCCTGCACGCAGCCCCACGACGCGCAGGAGCCCCACGACACGATCGCCTTCGCGTCCTTCGCGACGTGCCGCAGCTTTTCGACGAACGGGCTTGCCGCCGGGGATGCAGTAGATGCCGTCGTCGGCGAGCGGCGGATTGCCTTCGACGGCGAGGATGTAGTTGCCCTTGTACTTGCTGATCGTCTGCTCGAGCGCTTCCTCCGCCTGGTGGCCGGCCGCCGCCATGAGCGTGTCGTCGTAGTCGAGCGAGAGCATCGACAGCACGACGTCCTTCGCGAGCGGGTGCGCGGAGCGGATGAACGATTCGGTGCAGCACGTGCATTCGAGACCGTGCAGCCAGACGACCGGCGTGCGCGGCTTCGTCTGCATCGCCTGCGCGATCTGCTGCGCGCCGGCATCGCCGAGACCGAGCGATGCGGCGGTCAGGCTGCAGAACTTGAGAAAGCTCCGGCGCGAGATTCCCTGCCGGCGCATCAATTCGTAATAGGTTTCTAACATGTCGTCGCTCCCGGGGACGTGCTTCGCCTCGACCGCAGAGACATGTGCGCGAGGCTCGAGCGGATACAAGGCAACGAATGCATTTAGAACCGTCCGCGGCCAGGCGCCGTTGACGTGGATCAATGGAGCCTCGCAGCGAGCGCCCGGCATTTCGATGCCGGCTGCCACCGAGCGCGCGATCGCGGTTTTGTAACGGGGCGCGTTACACACGAAGCGGGCTGATGCAGATCAATTCCGGTGCCGTCGCCGCGTAGCAGTATCAAGGGGCGCAGCAGGGCGTGCGCGCGTGACGCAGCGTCATGACGAACCCCGACCGACTCCCTCCGGACGATGCCGTCGAGGCGGCGATCGCGCGTGTGCTCGACGCCGAGCACGCGGCGCGTGACGCGGTACGCGATGCCGAGCAGACGGCCGCAGCGATGAGCGAAGCCGCGCGCGCGTCGGCACGCGCGCTCGCCGAGCGTACCGAGGGCCGGATCCGCGCCGTGCGCGCCGCTTTCGAGGCCCGCGCCACGGCGGAAGTCGCCGCGCTCGATGCGGCGGCAGCGGAAGCCGGAGCACGACACGCACTCTCGCCCGCCGAACTCGCCTCGCTCGCTGACGGCGTGGCGGCGCTCGCCGGGCATCTCACCGGAGCGCAGACAGGATGACGCCCGCATCGGGCAGCCTCGAATACGCGCATGCGCGCCTCTGCGCACGGTACGGCGAGCGTCCCGACGAGCTCGCGTGGCGACGCATCGAGCATGTCCGTGCGCTTCCGGCGCTGCTCGATGCGTTGCGCGCGTCGCCGCTTCGCGCATGGATGGGAGGCATCGGCACGCACAGCACGCCGCACGAGATCGAGCGCAGCTTGCGCGGTCATTGGCGCGAACTCGTCGCCGAAGTCGCCGCGTGGATGCCCGAAGCGTGGCAGCCCGCCGTCCGCTGGTGCGCCCTGCTCGTCGATCTGCCGCTGTTGCAGCACTCGCGCGCGGCGGGGCGTTGCCGCCATGGACTTCCGACGACCCGGCGTATCGCGAGCTTTCCGAGCGCGAATCCGCAGGTTTCGGCGCGGCGCCCGCAGGCCGCGCGCTGGCGCCGCTCGTCGCGGCCTGGGGCGACCCCGATCGGATCGGTCAACTATGGCTCACCGAGTGGCGACGGCGAATCCCCGATGCGCACCGCGGCACGAGTGCGACGATGGACGCGACGGGCCGCGCCCTCGACGCACATCTCGCGGCCTTCCATGACCGCACTGTTCGCGACGGGTGGCCGCTGCGGCGGACGCTGCAGGCGCGCCTGACGCTGCTGTTCCGCCGGGCGATGATCGATCCGGCCGCGGCGTTCATCTTTCTGGCGCTCGCGGCGCTCGACCTCGAGCGGCTGCGCGGAGAGATCCTGCGTCGCGTCATTTTTCCCGGCATGCCGCTTGCCGCATGATCCGCCCGAAACCCGCCCGCTGGTTCGAGATTCTCGCCGCGCGCGACGATGCGACGCTCGTCCTCGAGGCGCTCGCCACGACCGGCGCGGTCGAGCTCGAGGCCCGCCCGAGTGCCGTGCTGCCGGCCGCGCTCGCCGACATCCGTCCGCAGCTCTCCGAGTTCGCCGAGCTCGCCTCGCGCTATCACGCCTACTGGCCGCGGGTGAAGACTCCGGCGACGGCGTTCCCCGAGCCGCCGTCGGTGACGCTGCTTCGGAGCCTCGCGCACTTGCGCGCATGGTCGGAAGACGCGGAGCCCGTGATCCAGCAGCTCCAGCGCGGCGAAGCCGAGCGCGCCGAGCTTCTGCTGTGGCGTCGCGTGCTGATGACCATCGGCGACTCCGTCATCGACTTCGCGCGTCTGGCGGGGGCCGGGCCGATCCTCCACGCGCGGCTGTTCGTGTTCCCGCCCGACAGCACGCCGGAGCTCCCGCCAGGCACGCTGACCCGCACCGTCGACCTCGACGGGACCATGGTCTGCGCGCTCGCGGCACTGACCGTCGGCGACGCCGATGATGTCCAGGCGCTCGCGCAGCAGGCAGCGCTGCTCAAGGGACGCGCGTACGACGCGCCGTCGTGGCTGCGTGCGGACGCCGAGGAAACGGAGCGCTACATCGCGCCGCGGCTCGACGCACTCGCGCGCGAGGAAGAGCGCCTGCAGCGTGAAATCGCGACGCTCTCGACACGCCACGACCTCGCCACGGCGCTCTCCGACGCACACCGCCTGCAGTGGGTGATCCAGAACGTGCGGGCACTCGAATCGGGCGACCTCTTCTGCTGGATCACCGGATGGACCAGCGATTTCGCCGGCACGCGGCTCGGCGAGGCCCTGGCGCGCTCCGGCGCGCGGGCGCTGCTGCATTTCCCGCCGCCGGGGCCGAAAGCACGGGCGCCGCTGCTGCTCGACAACCCGCTGTGGGCAAGGCCGTTCGAGATCTTCAGCCGCGCGCTCGGGATGCCATCGCGCAACGAAGCCGATCCATCCGTTCTGCTGGCGGTGGCCGTGCCACTGATGTTCGGCTACATGTTCGGCGACCTCGGCCAGGGACTCGTCATTGCCGTGGCCGCTTTCGCCGTTCGCCGGCGCTTTCCGATCGCGCGGCTGTTCGTTGCCGGCGGGATCGCCGCCGCCGGCTTCGGCATCCTCTTCGGCAGCGTGTTCAGCATTCATGCACTGCCCGCGGTGTGGATCGCGCCACTCGACGACCCGCTGACGATCCTGCTCGTGCCGCTCGTGGGCGGTGCGGCGCTCCTCACGGTGGGGCTTGCGCTCAACGCGCTCGAGGCGTGGTGGCGCGGCGACCTCGGCGCCTGGCTCAGCACCGACGCCGGCTACGTGATCGCGTACCTCGGGATCCTTGCCGGATTCCTCAACCCGGCGGGTTTCGTCGCCGCCCTCGCCGGTGCGCTCGTATTCTGTGTCGGCCATGCCGTGCGCGCCCGCCGCCTCCAGGCGTTCCTCACGGCAAGCGCTGAGCTCGTCGAACGGCTGCTGCAGATACTCGTCAATACGCTGTCATTCGCGCGCGTCGGCGCATTCGCGCTGGCCCATGCGGGGCTGTCGTCGGCCATCGTCGCCCTGATGGACGCGAGCGGAAATTTCCTCGTCAAGGCACTGGTGCTCGTCGTCGGCAATGCGGTCGTGCTGGTGCTCGAAGTGATGGTCGTCTCGATCCAGACCACCCGCCTCGTGCTGTTCGAGTTCTTCACCCGATTTCTCACGGCGGAGGGAAGGATCTTCCGCCCGTTGCCCGCGCCCCCATCCATCTCGCAGGAGAAGACCTGATGAAACCCACGCACAAGTTCGTCGCCGCGCTCGTTCTCCTGACCGCGGTGCTGGGCGTCGCGGCCACGGCGCTGCTCGTGTCCGCGCCGCCGGCGCTCGCCGCGGCGGCCGGCGGCACCGGCGCGACGACCGGCACCGAGGCCTGGAGCTTCGGCTTGCTCGGTGCGGCGCTCGCCACCGGATTGTCCTCGCTCGGCGCCGGATTCGCCGTGGCGAAGGTCGGCACCGCGGCCGTCGGCGCACTCGCCGAAAAGCCCGAGCTCTTCGGCCGCCTGCTGATCTTCGTCGGTCTGGCCGAAGGGATCGCGATCTACGGGCTCATCGTGTCGATCCTGATTCTCAACCGCCTGACCGCTTGATGCCGGCCCCGATCTACATCGGCGACGAAGTGAGCGCCGCAGGTTTCCGGATCGCGGGCCTGCAGGTGCGTGTGCCGGAGCGCGGCGACGAGAACGCGGTGCTTTCCGCCGCGCGGGCGGAGGCTCCGCTGGTACTCGTGTCCGCATCCGTCGCGCTTCGCATCGCCGGCAGCGAGCTGCGCGCCGCAGCCGCCGCGCTCGCGCCACTGGTGCTGATCGTTCCCGACGTCGATGGCGGCACGCCGGTACCCGATCTCGCCTCGCGCCTGCGCCGGCAACTCGGGCTCGACTAGGAACGCCGGACGATGTCGCCGCAGGCGCATGGCCCCCGATGAACCTGGACCGCCAGACACAGGCGCTGCTCGAACTGGTCGACGCCGATCGCCGAGCGAAGTGCGACGCGATTCTCGCCGAAGCACAGGGTCGTCGCCGCGCCTTGCTGAGGCAGGCGCATGCCGAGGCGCGGGCACGGATGCGCAAGGCGTTCGACGAAGAGCGCGCGCGCCGCGACGCGCGCGTCGCTGCGGCCCGAGCGAACCTGCAGACCCGGCGCCGGCTTGCCGATCAGCAGCGCGCGGCCGCGCTGCTTGCCGCGGGCTGGAAGGCGCTGCCGGAGGCGTTGCTGCGGCGCTGGCACGATCCCGCGCTTCGCCGCGACTGGGTCGTCGCGGTCGTTGCGGCCGCGCGGGCAGTGCTCGTGGCTTCGAGCGTGGCGGGTCATCCACGGGCCTGGCTGGCCGGACTCGGAGCGGGACGCGCTTCGCGCCGAACTGGCCGCGGCAACCCGAACGGAGTGCGAATTCGTCGACGATGCGCGCATCCGCGCGGGCCTTCGGATTACTGCGAACGGCAATGTCGTCGACGGCACGCTGGATGGGTTGCTCACGGATCGCGCCGAGATCGGAGCGCGGTTGCTCCACCTCCTCGACACCGCCGCAGGGCCGTCCCGAGGCGCGAATTGCTCCCCCTCGGGGGGCAGCGCAGCGGCCGAGTTGACCAATGAGGCCGCAAGCGTGGGGGCCGTCAGATGAGCGCCGCATGCGTGGCCGTCGAGAGCGCGCGGGGCCGCCGTCACATGAGCAGAGCGTCGATCCGCTGGCTCTCGGGCCCGGTGCTGCGCGCGGTGACCGAAGGTCCGTTCGCGATGCGCGAGTCGGTACGCGTCGGGCCGCAGGCGCTCCTGGGCGAGGTGGTCCGCATCGATGGCGACGAGATCGTCGTTCAGGTCTACGAGGACACGACCGGGCTGCGGCCGGGCGCGCTCGTCGAGGGCAGCGGGGAGGCGCTCGCGATTCCGCTCGGCCCCGGGCTCCTCGGCAACATCTTCGACGGCCTGCTGCGGCCGCTGTCCGGTTCGGCTTCCGCGTTCGTCCAACCGGGGATGCGCCGTGCGGACGCGTCCGCGTTCAGGTTCTCGCCACGCGTCGTGGCCGGCGACCTGTTGCCGGCGGGGGCGATCCTCGGTGATGCCTGGGGCCGCACCGAGCGGCGGCAGGCCATCCTCGCGCCGCCCTACGCCGAGGGCGAAGTCGTCGCCATTGCGCCCGACGGCGAATATCTCGAGACGGCGACGGTATGCACGCTGCGTGCAGGCGACGGCACGATCGCGCGAACTGTCGATGCGGCATGACTGGCCGGTGCGCGTGCCGCGACCGGTGGCCCGGCGCCTGCCTGCGCTTGCGCCGCTCGTCACCGGCCAGCGCATCGTCGACTGCCTGTTCCCCGTCGCGCAAGGCGGCAAGGCGGCCGTTCCCGGGGGGTTCGGGACCGGCAAGACGGTGCTGCTGGAGGCGCTCGCCAAGGGTTGCAACGCGGACGTGATCGTCTACCTCGGCTGCGGCGAGCGCGGCAACGAGATGGCCGGCGTGCTCGAGGAGTTTCCGCAGCTCACCGACCCGAAGACCGACCGGCCGTTGATGGAGCGCACGGTCATCATCGCCAACACATCGAACATGCCGGTCGCGGCGCGCGAGGCGTCCATCTACTCCGCGATCACGGTCGCCGAGTACTTCCGTGATCAGGGACTCGCCGTCGCGCTGATGGCCGACTCGACCTCGCGCTGGGCCGAAGCGCTGCGCGAAGTCTCGGGGCGATTCGGCGAGTTGCCCGGCGAGGGCGGCTACCCAGCCTACCTCTCCTCGCGCATCGCGGACTTCTACGAGCGCGCCGCGCTCGTCGAGCCGCTTTCCGGCGGGGTGGGTTCGGTGACCGTGATCGGCGCGATCAGCCCGCCATCCGGCGACTTCTCGGAGCCGGTGACATCGCACACCAAGCGCTACGTGAAGGCGTTCTGGGCGCTCGACGTCAAGCGCGCGCAGGCGCGCTTCTACCCGGCGATCCATCCGCTGCAGTCGTATGCCGAGGATGCGCAGACGTTTGCCGCATGGTGGACCGAGCAGGGCAACAGTCAGTGGCTGCCGCTGCGTCGGCGTTTCCTGACGCTGCTCGACATGCAGGCGCATCTCGAGCGGATGGCGCGGATCATCGGCAAGGACGCGCTGCCCGCGCGCCAGCAACTGACGCTGCTCTGCGCCGACCTCGTCAACGAGGCGTTCCTCCGGCAGAACGCCTTCTCGCCGATCGACCGAGTCTGCAGCCCGGCCCGGCAGGGCGCGATGATGCGGGTCATCGGCCGCTACATCGACCTGGCGGAAACCGCCGCCGCGGCGGGCGCCCGGCCGGACCAGCTCGCCCGGATGGCGTGTCTGCGGCCATTGCAGCGGATGGGCGAGGAGATCGGCGACGACGAGCTTTCGCGCTTCGCCGAGATCGAGGCCGCGATGGAGCGCGAATTCGCGGAGCTCACCCACGACAGCGAGACGAGCGATGCGGCTCACGGTTGAAGGCGCCGCGACGCGCATCGAAGGGCCGCTCCTGTTCCTGCGGCGCACTCTCGACGTCGGTCTGTCGGATGCGGTCGAGGTGCGCGGCGCCGACGGTCGCGCGCGGCTCGGCCGGGTCGCGGCGATCGACCGCGACGTAATGACGATCGAGGTGCTGGAATCCACGTCGGGGCTGTCGCTTGCCGGAACGGTCGTACGCTTCATCGGCGAGCCACTGTCTTTCGGTCTCTCGCCGGGCATCCTGGGGCGCGTGTTCAACGGCGTCGGCCAGGTGATCGACGGCGGGCCCCCGGTGCCCGCGCGGGTGACGTACCCGATCGACGGACTGCCGATCAATCCCGTCGCACGGGCGATGCCGCGCGACTTCATCGAGACCGGGATCACGACACTCGACCTGATGAACAGTCTGGTCCGCGGCCAGAAGCTCCCGCTCTTCTCGGGCGGCGGGCTGCCGCACGACCGGCTCGCCGTGGAAATCGCGAGCCATGCGCGACTGCGGCAGGCCGGGCCCGACAAGGGCGGTGCCGACTTCGCGATCGTGTTCGCCGGGATCGGGGTCCCCTACGACAGTGCGGAGTTCTTCCGTCGCAGCCTCGAGCAGGGCGGCGCGCTCGAGCGCACGGCGCTCTTTCTCAACCTCGCCAGCGACTCGTCGACCCAGCGGTTGCTGACGCCGCGCTTTGCGCTGACCGCGGCCGAATACCTAGCCTTCGTCGAAGGCAAGCACGTGCTCGTGATCCTCACCGACATGACGAACTACGCCGAGGCGCTGCGCGAAGTATCGTCGTCGAAAGGCGAGATCCCGAGCCGGAAGGGCTTCCCCGGGTACATGTACTCGGATCTCGCGACACTGTTCGAGCGCGCCGGCTGCCTGCGTGGCGCCAAGGGTACGCTCACGCAGCTGTCGATCCTGACGATGCCCGCCGACGATATCGGCCACCCGATCCCGGACCTCACCGGCTACATCACCGAGGGGCAGATCGTGCTCTCGCGCGACCTCGACCGCCGCGGGATCTATCCGCCCGTCAACGTGCTGCCCAGCCTCTCGCGGCTGATGAAGGACGGCACCGGCGGTCACTATACGCATCCGGATCATCCCGCGCTCTCGAGCCAGCTCTATGCCGCCTACGCGCGTGCCGTGCAGGCGCGCGTACTGGCCTCCGTCGTCGGCGAGGAAGGCCTTGCCGAGACCGACCGCCTGTATCTCGCGTTCGGCACCGCGTTCGAGCAGCACGTCGTCGCGCAGGACGGTCCGCGCACGCTCGAGCAGAGCATGGACGCGGGCTGGAAACTGCTCGCCGGATTGCCGCTCACCGAACTCGGGCGCCTTTCGGACGCGCAAATCGCTGCGCATCTTGCGCCCGCAAAGCCGGCGTCGACGCCATAATCCCCGCGATGGACGTCACCCCGACCCGCAGTGCCGTGCTCGAATTGAAGGACGAGCGCCGCGCGATGCACGAGGGCTACGTCTTCCTCGACGAGAAGTGTCTGCTGCTCGCCGGCGAGATGCTGCGCGAGCTCGCGCACCACGCGCTGCTCCAGCGCGGCTTCGTCGCTGCCTGGGAGGTCGCGGTGGCCGCGCTGCAGGCGGCGCTCGCGCGGCACGGGTTGAACGGTCTGCAGGTCTACCCGCCGCTCGATCTCGGCCACGCCGACGTCCGGCGCACGCCGCGCTCGCTGATGGGCGTCCGGCTGCAGGAGGCCGCGCTCGCGGCGCTGGCGCACCCCGCGCCGCCGGCGGTCGACCGCTCGCCCGAGGCCGAAGCCTGCCGCCGTGCGTTCGCGCACGTCGTCGAACTCGCTGCGCCGCTCGCCAGCGTTGCCGGGAACCTAGAGCGACTGTCGCTCGAGTACCGCCGGGCCGTCCGCCGCGCACGGGCGCTCTCCGACGTGCTGCTGCCCGAGGTCGACCGCGACGTCTACGAGATCGAGACGCGGCTCGAGGAGATCGAGCAGGAAGACGCGATCTCGATGCGCCGCGGGCGCTGATGCTGTGAAACAATACGACGCATGGAAGTGCGCAAGACCGTGCTCGTCGCCCACTCTGCCGAGTGTATGTTCGACCTCATCGAGGGCTGCGAGCATTACCCGGACTTCCTGCCGTGGTGCAGCAGCGCGACCGTCGTCACACGCGACGAGAACAGCGTGATCGCGGACATCACGGTCAATTACTACGGTGTCCGTTTCGATTTCCGGACACGCAATCCGAAGCGGCGGCCGAACTGGATGGCGATCTATCTGGAGCGCGGACCGTTCCGCCACTTCGACGGCGTGTGGGACCTGAAAGCGCTCGCCACCGACGGCTGCCGCATCGATTTTCTGCTGCATTACGATTTCGACAGCACGGCCATGGCGAAGATCGCGCGACCGGTGTTCGATCGCATCGCGAACACGCTCGTCGACCGGTTCGTGGCGCGGGCCGATCAGCTGCAGGCCGCCGAGGCCCTTTGGGCGCCGGACGCGCCCGCCGCTGCGGAGGCGCCTCGCTCGTTGCGCGCCGCCGGCCGCCGCAACGACGCCCTCGACCACCACGCCGAGCATCCCGCGCCGCACCCTTGCGCCGATAGCGAAGATTCCGTCAACAGGAGCGACCCATCATGATCGACACGACCGCGTACGACGCGCTGCGCCCGACCCGGCTCGCCGCCGAGCTCTCCGACGACGAATGCCGCGTGCTCGCCAACCTCGTCACGCTGCGCAACCTCAAGCAGGGCGAGGTGCTCGCGCACGAGGGCACGGTCGACAACCACCTCTACGTGATCCTCGCGCGGCAACGCTCGGCATCGTCAAGGGCGCCGGCAGCGCGCACGAGGTGACGATCAACACGCTCTCCACCGGCGACTTCGTCGGTGAGATGGGGTTCATGGACGGCTCGGAGCTCTACGCGTCCAAGGTCGCGCTCGGCGACACGCAGGTGCTGGGCCTCGAGCGGGAGAAGCTCGAATCGTTGCTGACTGACGCACCCGGTGATCGTCTATCGCGTGATGCGCGCGATCATCCGCGTCGTCCACCAGATCCAGCGGCGGCTGTCGATGCAGCAGGCCGAGCTGTCGAACTACATCTACAAGCAGCACGGGCGCTACTGACTCGTCCTCGCCCGTCCCGGTTCAGCCGGACGTCGCGTCGGGCTCGCGCCGTACTTCTGCGGCTACGCCTGCGCGACGTGCGCCGCGCGGGCTTCCAGGCGGCGAGCGCCTCCCGCGCGCTCTGGTAGCCGATCTCGATGATCGGCTCGTACTTGTCGAAGGCGAGAATCGGGTAGCCGCCGAGCGCGCGGCTCGACGAGGAGATCCGCGAGCGACCGGTACGCACGGCTGGCGCATCCGGTTGGCGCTGTTGATCTCGGTTGCCCGCATCACGCTGCCGAGGATCGACGGCGCGCGCGTGCGCGACGCCGAACAGGCCAAAGCGGCCCTTGAGCGCCTCCCAGCCCGAGAGGCTCGGGCCGAACGCGTACGGCTTCATCTTGTCGTTCGTCGGCATGGGATTGAGCGCCGATCACGGTGCCGCCCTCGCACCGCTCGCGCATCACGTCGAGCGGCATGTTGTTCATCACGCCGCCGTCGACCAGCACCTCGCCGTCGTCGGCGAGCAGCGGCGGGAAGATCGCCGGTATCGCCGTGCTCGCCCGCACCGCCCGCCAGACGGACGCCGCGATCGTGGACGACCGCGTGCGCGCGCGAGAGGCCGCTCGACACGACGAACAGCGGAATCCACAGGTCCTCGATCCGCAACTCGCCGAACACCTGCCGATAGAGGTCGGTCACCTTGCGCCCGGCCATCAGCGACGTGAGCGGCAGCGTGCGATCGAGGAGCTTCTTCGGCGAGGCGAACGAGCCGGCGAGCTCGAGCATCCGGTCGACGCCGAGATCCGGCGGCGTGGCCGGCCGCGATCAGCGAGCCGATGCTCGTGCCGCCGACGATGTCCACGTCGATGCCGGCTTCGGCCAGCGCCCGCAGCATCCCGATGTGGGCGAACCCGCGCGCGCCGCCGCCGCCGAGCACGAGGCCGGTCGCGCGGCCGCTGACGCGCCGCGCGAGGCGGCGCAGCGTCGCCGTCGCGTTGCCGAGACGCACGTGGTGGTGCGTCGCGACATGGCGCGCGCGCGAGCCACGCGTGCCGTGCCGGTCGGGCTGCGCGCACGCGTCCGCCTGCAGCAGCACGAGCTCGCTGCGCGCCGTCAGCCCGCATTTCGGTGGCCGCTGTCTCGACGCGGCCGGGCGCCGGATCGTCGCCGGCACGGCCGACGATCAGCACGCGATCCGCCTGGCGCAGGCACCCGGCGCGTCCACGGCGGTCCAGTCGGGATCGGCCTCGAGCACGAGAAGCGCGTGCTCGCGCTCCTGCGCGCGAAAGCCAGGCGACGACCGACTCGTGCAGGACGTCCTCGTCGCCGCATTGCGCGATCCCCGGCTTCGCCAGCATCCGGTCGACATCGGCGCTCGTCAGATGCAGCACCGTGCCGTGCGCGCGCAACGCGTCCGGCGAGCCGCGCCGCGAACGCCGCCAGCGGCACGCCGGGACCGGCCGGAATCAGCGCGAAGGCGTTCGGCGCGCGCGGCCGCGCGCCGGCCCTGCGACCGGTGCGCCGCAGCCGCAGCGCCGACGCGCGCGCGATCTGCATCATCGCGCGCGGATGGCGCGTCAGCAGCGCGTCGAACGACGGCCCGGGACAGCTTGCAGCAGGTCGCTGTCGCGCACCGCGATGATCGTCGCCGCGCGCGGCTCGCCGGTGAGGAGCGCGAGCTCGCCGACCGCGGCGCCGCGACCGACCTCCTCGAGGATGCGCGTCCGGCCCTCGGCGTCGACCAGGACGGCGCGGAGCCGGCCGTTGACCACGATGTACACATCCTGCGCCGCGGTCACCCTCGCGAAAGAGCGTCGTGCCGCCGGAGAGCCGCACCCATTCGAGCTGCGTCTCCAGATCCGCGAGCGCCGGCGGGTCGAGCTCGCCGAAGAGGTCGAAGAGCGCGCGGATCAGCTGCGTCCGGCGAAGGCGCGGCAGGATCCGCTGCAGAAACTCGGAGCAGCGCCTTCGGATGCTTCGCCGCGAGGCGCTCGAAGTCCGCGCGCGCGAGCTGCGCGAAATCCGCGTGCTCGAGCGCCGTGACCGTCGCCGAGCGCGCGTTGTCCGGTGAGCAGCGCCATCTCGCCGACGACGCCGCCGGGACCGACCTCCTCGACCGTCGCCGCGACCCCGCTGCCGAACTCGATGCGCACCTGCAGCCGGCCGGAAAGGACCAGGAAGAGATCGTCGTCGGCGTCGCCCTGCTGCAGCACGGATCTCGCCGGCGCCCAGGCGCACGTGGCGCAAGACCGCCAGCAGGTCATCGATGCCCTCGGGGGAAAAGGGCTGGTGAAAGTGCTGGCGCACCAGCCGCGCCGCCTGTTCAGCGTCCAGCGTTGTCTTGTCCATCGCGCCGATGTTAGCAAGGAAATGAATCGGCGACGGACTTGATCCGCGTCAAGAGACCGCGAAGTCGCCGCGCACGCGTTCCGGCCCGGGCGGATAATGAGAATCATTAGCAAACGTTCGCGACCATGAACCTCACGCTCGACCACCTCGCTCCCGATCACTCCGGCGCCATCACCGCGGTCCACGCGTCCGGGATGGCCGCCGAGCGGATGGCGGCCCTCGGGCCTCATCCCGGGCAAGCGGGTCGCGATGCTGCGCCGCGCGCCCTTCGGCGGGCCGCTGCACCTGCGCATCGGGCCGACCGAGCTGATGATCCGCCGCGCCGACGCGCGCGCCGTCGCGCTCTCCCAGATCCACCGGGGACGCTCCGGCCACCGATCCTGATCGGCCGCACCCATGGAGCCTTCCCGGCGGCACACGCGCACGGTCGCGGTGGTCGGCGCGCCGAACACCGGCAAGTCGACGTTCTTCAACCGGCTGACGGGCGCGTCCGCGCGCGTCGCCAACTGGCCCGGCATGACCGTCGACGTCACGACCGCCCGCCTGCTCGTCGGCGACGCGATGGTGAAGCTCGCCGATCTGCCCGGCATCTACTCGCTCGACGGTCATTCGGACGACGAGGCGCTGGTGCAGAGCTTCCTCGGCTCGGTCGCGCTCGACGCGATCGTCGCCGTCGTCAACGCCACGCGCATCGAGCTGCAGCTGCCGCTCGTCCTCGCGCTGAAGGCCACCGGCGTGCCCGTGCTCGTGATCCTGAACATGGCGGACGAGGCCGCGAAGCTCGGCGTCGCGATCGATGCGCAGCGGCTCGCGGCCGAGCTCGGGGCGCCCGTCGATCATCGGCCTCCGCCAAGTACGGCCGGGGCATCGACGACGCGACGCGCGCGCTGCGCCGCCTGCTCGATGCCCACTCCGGCGCCGTCGTCGCCGATCTCGCCGCCGTCCCGCCGCGCGAGGCGCGCGAGCGCGAGGCGTCGCGCCTGCGCGATGCTTGCGTGCACATGCCGGCCGTGCTGCCGGCGGGCCTCACCGCGAAGCTCGACCGCGTTCCTGCTGCACCCGTGGCTCGGGATCCCGCTGTTCCTGCTCGCGATGTTCGCCGTGTTCCAGGCGGTCTACGGACTGGGCGCGCCGCTGCAGGACGGCATGAAGTGGCTGCTCGATGCGCTCAAGAACGACGTCCTTGCCGTCGGCGCTCGCCGGCGCGCCGCCGCTCGTGCGGAGCTTCGTCCTGGACGGTCTCGTCGACGGCGTCGGCACCGTGCTCACCTTCCTGCCGCTGATGGCCGTGTTCTTCGGCGCGATGGCCGTCGTCGAGGACTCGGGCTACCTGTCGCGCGCCGCGTGGCTGATGGATGCGCTGATGGGAAAGCTCGGGCTCGACGGACGCGCGTTCGTGATGCAGCTGATGGGCTTCGGCTGCAACGTCCCGGCGCTGCTCGGCACGCGCGTGATGCGCAATCGCGCGGCGCGCCTGCTGTCGATGCTGGTGATCCCGTTCTCGCTGTGCTCCGCGCGGCTGCAGGTGTTCCTGTTCATCACCGCTGCGGTCTTCACGCCCGGTGGCGGCGCGCGGTCGCGCTGTTCGCGCTCTACGTCGCGAGCTTCGCCGCGGCGTTCCTGACCGCGGCGCTCTGGCAGCACCGCTACGCGAGCCGCGAGCCGATGCTGATGGAATTGCCGCCGTACCGGCTGCCGACGCCGCGCATGGTGATCACCGAAGCCTGGCGCGCGACGTCGCACTTCCTGCGCCGCGCCACGGGCTTCATCGTCGCCGGCGTGCTGCTGATCTGGGTGCTGACGCGGCTGCCGCCCGGCGTCGCGCCGGCCGGGCCGGAGACGATCGCCGGCCAGCTCGCCGACGTGGCTCTCGCCGGTCTTCCAGCCGCTCGGCATCGATCCGCTGATGTCGATCACGCTGCTCTTCGGCTTCGTCGCGAAGGAGATCGTGCTGGGCGGGATGGCCGTGGTCCTGGGCGCGGGCACCGAACAGCTCGCAAGCGCGGTGGCCGCGCGGCTCGACTGGGTGAGCGCGATGAGCTTCATGATCTTCACGCTGATCTACACGCCCTGCCTCTCCGCGGTGGCGACGCTGCACCACGAAGCGAAGAGCCTCCGCTTCACGGTGCTCGCCGTCGCCTGGCCGCTGGGGCTCGCCTGGCTCGCGAGCTTCGCGTTCTATCAGGGCGCGCGGGCGCTCGCGCTGCCGTAGCTGAGTTGACGCGCGTCGGCGCGGAACAACGCAGATGCCGGGCACAGGCGCAGCCGGGCGATGCCGCAGACGCGCGCAACCCGCGTTCGGGCGTGCGTTGACCCAGATCAAGTCCGTTGGGCGTTGCGAAGTGTAATAGTCACACGAATCTGCACGGCTGCCGCGAGTCGGGCTGTACGTGTGGAACCCGGCCGCGTTCGTCGTTGCCCGCAGCCGTCTGTCCGACCGATGTTCGGCGGCCGCACCGCAGGATCACGCCACGTTCCAGGGGAGTTACCATGATCAGACCAACGAAGTCTTCACGCCCGCCCCTCCTCGCGGTGTTCGCGCTCGCCGCGGGACTGTTCGTCGTGCCGGCCCCTGCAGGCGCGGCGGATGCCGACGCGGCACAGGCGCTCGCGCGGCAGAACAACTGCTTCAAGTGCCACGCCGTCGACACGAAGAAGATGGGACCCGCCTGGAAGGACGTCGCGGCAAGACTCAAGGGCAAGAAGGATGCGCAGGAGTTCCTGATCATGCACCTTACGACGGGACGCGAGAGTCACCCCGTCATCAAGGCGAAGAGTCCGGACGACACGAAGAATCTCGTCGACTGGATACTGTCGCTTTGACCGCGGATCCGCGATGAACCGGGGACTGCCATCGCCGTCCCGCGGCAGCCGCTGCCCGGGCCGCGAGCGCGACCCGTGCGTCCGACGACATTCGTTCCCCTGACGCATTCCACTGGACGCGCCCATGGCCGAACCTTCCCATCCGCAATCCGTCGTCAGCAGGCTGCGCGATTTCCTGTTTCGACCGTCGACCCTTTCGCTCACCACAGTCGTCGCGATTGGAATGTTCGCGGGGCTCGTGTTCTGGGGAGGCTTCAACACGGGAATGGAGGCGACCAACACGCTCGGCTTCTGCACGACCTGTCACGAGATGCGCGATACGGTGTTCCAGGAGTACCAGGAGACCATCCACTACAAGAACCGCTCGGGCGTGCGCGCGGTCTGCTCCGACTGCCACGTGCCGAAGGACTGGATGCACAAGTTCGCGCGGAAGGTTGCGGCGAGCCAGGAGCTCTACAGCAAATTCGTCACCGAGGCGGTGAGCACCCCGGAGAAATTCGAGGTCAAGCGCATCGAGCTCGCCCGGCACGTGTGGGCGACGATGAAGGCGAACGACTCGCACGAGTGCCGCAACTGCCACTCGTGGGAGGCGATGGACACGACCAAGCAGCATCCACGCTCGCGGGCCGCGATGGAGAAGGCGCAGAAGGAAGGCAAGACGTGCATCGACTGCCACAAGGGCATCGCGCACCTGCTGCCCAAGGAATACAACGAGAACGATGACTGACCTTCGCGCAGACAGCGGACCTCGAACGCGGGAGAACGTGATGTCGGCAGCGATCTGGATGATATTCGCGGTCACGGCGATGTTGAGCCTGTTCGCGGGGTGCGTGATCGTCGTCGTGGCGGGGATACGCCTGCTCGAGGCCGTTCGCGACAAGCGGCGCCGGAAGGATAGCCGCGTGAGCGCAGCGCGCGGCCGCCGTTCGCCCTCGCCGCCGCGCTACGCATACTTCCGGAGCCCCCGCAGGAATGCACCAATGACCCACATCCCGGCACGCGCACTTTTCGTCCGGGCCCTTGCCGCGGGCGCATTGGTCGCCTCGCCGGCCGCGGCCGCGCTTGACGTCCTTGCCGCGCAGCAGCTCTCCCGCCAGAGCGGCTGCCTGCACTGCCACTCGGTGTACCAGAAGAAGATCGGCCCCGCGTGGAAGGACGTCGCGTCGAAGTACCATGCCGAGCCGAACGCCGCGCAGCGCCTCTACGCGCACGTCACCACCGGCCGCAAGGCCCGGTTCGACGACGGCCACGAAGAGAACCATCCGATCGTCAAGACCAAGGACCCCAAGCGGATCGAGAACCTGGTGGCCTGGATCCTGGCGCTTCCGGTCGCGGCGCCGGTCGACGTGGCCGCCGCGGAGACGCTCGCGCGCCAGAGCCGCTGCCTCAAGTGCCACTCCGTGGACGTGAAGCAGGACGCACCGGCGTGGAAGGACGTCGCGGCCAAGTACCTGGGCAGCGTCGGCGCCGAAGAGAAGCTCTACCTGCACGTCACGACCGGGCGCAAGGCGAAGTTCGCCGACGGCCACGAAGAGAATCACCCGATCGTCAAGACGCGCGACACCGATCGGATCAGCAACCTCGTGAACTGGATCCTGTCGCTCAAGTAGGATCGCGACCGGTCGCCGGCCGCCTGAAGGCGGCCCACAGTGCACCCGTGGGTCCGCCGCCGGACAGCCAAAGCCCAAAAAGCCCCGCGCGAGGCGGGGCTTTCCAGGCAGCGGGTGCGTGACGATTACTTCGTCGTCTCGCCCTTCACCTCCACATCGACGCGACGGTTCGGCGCCAGGCACGCGATCAGTTCCTTCCGGTTCTTCTGATCGCACTGCACGACCGGCTGCTTCTCGCCCATGCCGACGGTCCGGATCTTCGCCTTGTCCACACCCTTGCTCGCGAGATACTGACCGACCGCATCCGCGCGCTCCTGCGACAGCTTCTGGTTGTAGGCTTCCGAGCCGAGACGGTCGGTGTGGCCGCTCACCAGGACGATCTCCAGCTTCTGGATCTGCGCGAGCTTGCCCACCACCTGGCTGTCGATCGCCGCCTTGCCTTCGGGCTTCAGCACCGCCTTGTCGAAGTCGAACAGCACCTTCGAGTCGAGCGTGATCTTCTGCACCTGCGGCGCGGGCGGCGGCGGCGGCGGCGGGGGCGGCGGCGGTGGTGGCGGCGGCGCGGCCACCGGCCTGGCCGGCGCCTCCGCAACCTTCATCGCCGGCGGCGGCAGCGACGGCGGATCCCACGCGAACTTCAACGTCAGGTACACGATGTTGGCGTTGTACGACTGGAACGCGTTCCATCCGTTGAGGTAGCTCCGCTGGGTTTCGGTGTTCGCGCCGGTCGTCGTGGTGAGCGACGGCAGCGAGTAGACGTAGCCCGTGGAACGCGTCGTCGTCGTACTCGTACTTCTGGTACGCGTAGCCGAGCGTCGTCGACCAGTTCTTGTTGATCTTGTACGTACCCTTGAAGTTCAACGACGTCATCTTGACGTTCGGGTAGTTGGCGAACGGCAGCGGATTGCCGTAGTTCTTCTGCGACGTCATGTCCGCCTCGCCGTCGACCTGCTCGTACATCAGCGAGCCCGTGAGCATCAGCCTTTCGCCCACCGGGACGTCGAAGCCGAGACCGACGAGCCAGTTGTTGTTCTTGACGCGTCGAGCTCCAGTTGTAGGCGCCGCCCGTGGACGTGGGTCGGTGTGCTCAGCGTACACCGGCGGGGTCGGTGAAGCAGTTCGGCGTCGCCGCATTGCACGGCGTGGTGCTGACGTACCGGTGATCCCCGTCGTACTTGACCTTCTCGTAATCGCCGAACAGCGTCACGCGCCACGAATCCGCACTGGCCGTACGTCAGGTTGGCGAAGACCTCGTTGCGCGTGTCCTTGGTCCGGCCGAGCGTCGTTTCATCGTAGTCGTTGTTCTTGTAGATGTACTCGAACGCCACGCCGACGTTGTCCGACGGCGCCCAGTCGAGGTTCACCTTGACGCGATTCGTCGTGAGGTCGGCGAGGTCGAAGAACCGCGTGAACCGCTCGAGGTAGAACGGGTCGTTCGCGTTCACGCCCGGCGTTGGCCAGCAGGTAGTCGCCCGAGCGCTTGCGTGTACCAGTACTTGACCTTCGCCTGCAGCGTCTCGATCGAGTTGTTCTTCCACTCGACCCAGAACGTGTTGGTCGTGTTCTCGTCGAAGTCGATCCGGTTCTGCTTGATCTGGTACCAGTCGTAGCCGACACCCAGGCGGTTCGCCTTGTTGATCCGCCACCAGGCGTCGAGGCCGATGTTGTTCTTCTCGTAGTGCCACAGGTCGTTCTCGAACGTGCCGCCGCAGGTAGATCGCTCCGCTCGGGCAGAAGATGACCTCGGTGCCGTCGTTGTTCATCTTCTGCCAGTTGTAGTACAGCTTCGTGTCGACGCTCGCGACCGGCGTCGCGGCCCAGCCCGCGGTGAACGTCTGCCGCACTTCGTCGCCGCTGAAGGTATTGGTGTTCGGCGCGACATTGAGGAACACCCCGGCGCCGGTGGCGGCATTCAGCACCGTGTTGTTGACGGCGACGTCGTTCGTCGTCTTGTCCCACGTATAGCGCAACGCGAGCGTCGATTTCCACGGCAGTTCGCGCCACGTGCCGTTCAGCGCGAACCGCTGGTAGTCGTTGTTCGGCGGCAGATAGGCGCGGTCGGTCTGGTTCGTGAAGAACGGATTCGTGAACGTCATCGACTGGTTGGCGTTGTTGAAGTTGCTGGCGAGATAGCTCGCCGTCAACGTCATCGTCCTCGTCGTGTAGCCGGCCTCGAACGCCGCGTTGTTCGTCGTCTGGTCCACCGGAATGGCGGTGTCGACGTAGCCGTTGCCCGGGCTCGTCCCGTTGGCCCACGAGCCGACCTTGGTGCCCTCGATCTTCACCTGGTTGCCGTCGACGCGGAAATACCACGGCGACTGCTGCTGCCACTCGAAATAGCCGCCCGTGTTCTTGCGCTCGTAGCCGAGGTCGACGTTGTTCCACGTTCCCGACGTTCGTGCTTCGGGAAGGTCGCCGCCAGGTTCGCCGACCCGCTTCCCGCGTACGGCGTGATGCCCTGAGTCAGGAAGTTGTGCGGTATCCAGTTCGTGTAGGCCTGGGCCTTGAACACGTCGTAGAGCCCGCCGCGGATGTTCACGTACATGTCCTGGCGGCCGAAGTTCTCGCCGTAGGCGTCGACCCACGACGTGCTGTTGCGGCCGATGACGCCGATGTTCGACAGCATCCCGTTGGAGAGGTCCTGGTACTCGTTGAACTTCGAGGTGTCCGTGGTGCCGCTCGTGTCGGTCCAGATGCCGCCGGCGGTGACCTGCCCCCTGGACAGGAACGGGTCGGCGTCCTGCGCGAGCACCGGTGCCGCGGCGAAGAGCGACGCGATCAGGATGGAAAGTTGTCTCTTGCTCATGGTTTTCTCTCCTGGCCCTAGCGGAAGAAGAACTTGCCGCGGTTGGAAGGGCGCGTTCGAGCCGTGGATGTTGTTGTGGCAGTTCGTGCACGAGCGGGCGATCAGCCGCGTGTTGACGCCGGCGTTGAAGCCGCCGGGCTGCTTGCCTCTGCACCCCGGATAATTGATCGGATCGGCGATGGCTTCGGGCGAGCACGTGAACTCGCCGCCGGCCCCGTAGAACGTGCCCGGGTGGCGCGCTGCGTCGTGGCATTCCTGGCAGAGGTTCGGCTGTCTCTCGTTCAGCAGCTTGTAGTAGACCGAGCCGTGCGGGTTGTGGCAGGACAGGCAGTTCTCCTCGACCGCCGGGTGCGCGAACAGGTACGGCCCGCGCTTTTCGGCGTGGCACGAGTAGCACTGCTGGTTGACGGTTTCCGCCTTCAGCATCGCCGGCGTCAGCGCGCCGTGGACGTTGTGGCAGTCCGAGCACTTGATCTTGCCCTCCTGGATCGGGTGGTGCGACGGCTTGAACGTCGCCGCGCGGATCTGCTGGTGGCAGGTGCCGCAGAGGTCGGATTCGTTCGGCCGGAACGTCGTCGTGAACGGCCGCACGACCGCGACACCCGGGTTGCCGTGGATGCTGTGGCAGTTGCTGCACGAGACCTCGTTCTTCGCGTGCTTGCCCGACTCCCAGAACACCAGATGGCGGTTGCCGGCGTGGCAGGTCTGGCACACCGCGTCCTTCTGCGCCGCCGGGACGCCCTTCTCGAACGGGCTCGCCGGCTTGGTCTTCATCGGATCCTGCAGGTGCGCGGAGGCGTCGCCGTGGCACGTCTGGCACATGCTGCCGTTGGCGTCGTTCTTGGCGCCATGCGCGGTCAGCATCGTCGAGAGGTGCTGGTTCTCGTGACAGTTCGCGCACACGGGCGTGATGGCGGGCGAACCCGGCCACCGGCTGCTGCTGCGCCAGTGCGGGCGTCGCCAGAACCGCCGCGATGGCCATCAGAAAGCCGCTCGCGGCGAGGATCGACTTGAAGCGCATGGTGTCCCCTTTCCTGTTACCTTGAGGCGCCCGTCGCGGGGGAATCCGCGCTCGGGCCGGGCCGCTCCGTTTCCGCCGCGTGAATGGCCGCGGCGAACCTTTTACCTCCGTTGCATTCAATCGCGGCGCAGTTCCGTCGCAGACTTGACGTACATCAAGGCGAGCGTCCGGAGCCCCCGGGAATTCTTCGAACTTGCGACGCAATTGCAACGCGACAGGACTGCCGCGCCCGTGGGTCTCGCCCCGGTCTTGCGCGACGGCGGACCGCCGCCAGGGGCGCTTCGCAGGTTGCAGGAAAGTTACGCACCCTGTTACGCACCGACGATGGCGATGACGACCATGTCGACGAGACCATCTCGTTATCCCGGCGACGCACGGCGAAAGCCATGCTTGCGAGCCCTCGGCGCCGGATCGGCGCTCAAGCCGCGATGAGCGCGCGATAGCTGCGCGGCGAATTCGGCGATCGCCGGCGCCGGGTCGTGCGGCACGACGAGTCCCGGGATGTTGGGCACGCCGTAGAGCACGAGCGGCTCGGCGAGCGTCATCCCGCACAGGTGTGCGGTCACTTCGAACGGCCGGAGCAAGTCCCTGACGGGATAGAGGTTATAGCCGCCGACCCGGTAGACGGACTCCGGGCCCGCCGGCCGTCAGCACGAGCTGCAGCGTCTTGCCCTTGAGCATCGTGCCGCCGGGGCCGTACGCCCAGCCGAACGCGAGCACGTCGTCCTGCCAGCGCTTGAGCATCGGCGGCGTCGAGTACCAGTAGAACGGGAAACTGGAACACGATGCGCTCGGCGCGCAATGCCGCCGCCTGCTCGGCCGCGACGTCGATCCGGCCGTCCGGATAGAGCGCCTCGAGATGGCGGATCTCGACGTGCGGCAGGTCGCGGATCGCCTCGACCAGCGCGGCATTCGCCTTCGACGTCGCGAGCGTCGGGTGGGAGACGAGGACGAGGGTTGGCATGATGGACAGAGGCGCCTCGGGACTTGCCGAATCAGGCGAGCGCGCGCGCCTCGCGCTGGTCGAGCGGCAATCGCTTCTTGAGATACGAGCACGAGGTTGAAATCGATGCCGGACGACGCGTGCACCCACACCGGTCGGCGCTGATCGAAACGGTGAAACTGCATCGAGCGGACGTTGACCGCGCGCACCGGAAAGCCGAGCCTTCCGGTAGGCGTCGATCTCGCGCCCGCGCAGCGGATCGTCGGGGTAGAAGAGCCACTCGCGCACGAACGCCGACTGCAGCCGCGAAAGCTCGCCGCATTCCGCCTCGGGGATCGGGCAGCGGATCTCCGTCGTCAACGGTACGGCCTGCTCGATCCATCGGCCGCGAACGTCGTCGTCGACGCTCCGGCAGAAGACGGGCGTCGCGCGTCGAGTAATAGCCTTCCAGCGTCGAAGAACGCGGCGGCGCAGCGGCCTGCGTGCTCGCCTGCAAGCCATCCGCAGACATTCTGTCCCCGCGTCGCGTAGAAGAGCGCGGCCGTCACGCCGACTTCGCGCGGCGCGCAGGCGAGGTACGAATGGACTTGCATGGATTCGACGCGTCCGCGCGGCGCGATTCGGCCACGGCGCGCCGGAATCCATCGTAGCGAACGCGCGAGCGCGAGTTCTTGACCGCGATCAACGATCGACGGACCCTGGCGCGGCCATTGACGTAGAGTCCCCGCATGCGACCGCGATGGCAGACGAGGGCGATCGTACGACCAGCCCGGCTGGTCGCGGCGCTTGCCGATCCCGCCGTGTTCGGGAGCGACAGCTGCCGGCGCGTCGTGCATCTCGAGACGCACATCTCGCACGTGCTCCTGACCGGTGCGCTCGCGTACAAGATCAAGAAGCGCGTAGACCTGGGGTTCCTCGACTTCAGCACGCGCGCAGCGCGCAAGTTCTACTGCGAAGCAGGAAGTGCGCCTGAACCGGCGGCTCGCTCCGGCCATCTACCTCGACGTCGTCGCGATCACCGGCAGCGTCGAACATCCGCGCCTGGGCGGCGACGGACCCGCGCTCGAATACGCCGTCCGGATGCGCGAGTTTCCGCAGGACGCGCTCGCGAGCCGGATGCTCGCGCGCGGCGACGCTGACCATCGATCACCTCGATGCGCTCGCCGCGCAGGTCGCGGCATTTCCACGGCCGCGTCGACCGGGCCGCGGCGGACGCGCCGTTCGGCACGCCGGAAACGGCGCTCGCCGTCGCGCTGCAGAATTTCGCGCAGATCCGGCCCCTGCTCGACGACGCCGCAGGACCGCGCCGCGCTCGATGCGCTGCACGCCTGGACCGGCCGCGAGCACGCAGCGCGCCTGCCCGCGTTGCGCGCAGCGCCGCGAGGCCGGCTTCGTCCGCGAATGCCACGGCGACCTCCACCTCGGCAACATCGCCGTGATCGACGGCGAGGTCACGATCTTCGACTGCATCGAGTTCAACGACGAGCTGCGCTGGATCGACGTGATGAGCGAGATCGCGTTCACCGTGATGGATCTCGCCGACCGCGGGCGTCCCGGATCTCGCGCACCGCTTCCAGAACGCCTACCTCGAGCTCACCGGCGACTACGACGGGCTCGCGGTCTTCCGCGTTCTACCTCGTCTACCGGGCGCTGGTGCGCGCGAAGGTCGCGTGCCTGCGCGCGGGCCAGCTGCCGGCGGGCGAGGCGAAGGCGGCGCTCGTCGCCGAGTACCGCGGCTACGTCGCGCTGGCGCAGCGCTACGCGCAAGCCGCCGACGCCGGCGATCGTCATCACGCACGGTCTTTCCGGCTGCGGCAAGACGACGCTGACGCAGGCGCTGCTCGAATTGACCGGCGCGATCCGGATCCGCACCGACGTCGAGCGCAAGCGCCTCCACGGGCATGCGCGCCGCAGGCGCGCAGCGGATCGGCGATCGATGCCGGGCTCTACACGCCGCGACGCGACCGAGCGGACGTACCGCCGGGCGCTGTCGCTCGCCGAAGGCGTCGCCGCGGCCGGGCGCATCGCGATCGTCGACGGCACGTTCCTCAAGCGCTGGCAGCGCGACCTCTTCCGTGCCCGCGCAGCGGAGCTCGGGACTTCCGTTCGCGATCGTCACCTTCACGGCACGCGGAGGCGGCGCTGCGCGCGCGGATCGCCGCGCGCGCCGCGCGGGCCGACCGACGCCTCCGAAGCGGACCTCGCGGTGCTCGAGCACCAGCTGCGCACGCAGGAGCCGCTCGCCGCCGACGAGCGCGCGTGCACGATCGACGTCGATGCCGAGGCGCCGCTCGATCGCGCGCGCGATCCGGCCGCGTGGCGCGCGGTCTTCGACTGGCTGGGCGCAGCGCGGACGCCTGCCGCCATGACGCATTTCGACGTCTTCAACGGCGATGCCGACGGACTCTGCGCGCTGCAGCAGCTGCGGCTCGCCGCGCCGCGCGGCGCGGTCCTCGTCACCGGCGTCAAGCGCGACATCGCGCTGCTGCAGCGCGTGCCCGCCGGCGCCGGCGACTCGGTCACGGCGCTCGACATTTCGCTCGACGTCAATCGCGCGGCGCTCTACCGCGCTGCTCGAGCGCGGCGTGGCGGTCGAGTACTTCGATCACCACCATCGCGGGCGACATTCCGGCGCACCCGCGCTTCGAGGCGCACATCGATTGCGCGCCGGACGTGTGCACGGGAATCCTCGTCGACCGCCACCTGGGCGGCGCGCAGCGCGTGTGGGCGGTCGTCGCCGCCTTCGGCGACAACCTCGTCGCGCCGGCGCGCCGCTGGCGGCGTCGCTGGGACTCGACGAGGAGCGGCAGGCCGTGCTGCGCGAGCTCGGCGAGAACCTCGCCTACAACGCGTATGGCGACACGGAGGCCGACCTGATCGTCCATCCGGCCGAGCTCTTCCGGATCATGCGTGGCTACGCCGATCCGTTCCGCTTCGCCGCGCGACGAAGCCGTGCTGCGCACGATCAGCGACTCCCGCCGCGCCGATCTCGATCTCGGCGCGCAGCAGTCGCGCCGAGCGCGCGCGGCGCCGGGGCCGCGATGTACGTCCTGCCCGACGCCGCGTGGAGCCGCCGGGTCCGCGGCGCGTTCGGCAACGAGCTCGCGCAGGCGCATCCGGGACGGGCGCACGCGGTGCTGACGCCCGACGGGCAGAATGGATACCTGGTAAGCGTGCGCGCGCCGATCGCGCGACCGGTCGGGCGCCGATGCCTTGTGCCGGCAGTTTCGCGACCGGCGGCGGCCGCGCCGCGGCGGCCGGAATCAATCACCTGCCGATCGGATCAGCTCGAACGCTTCCGGCGCCTGCTTCGAGCACGCATTTCCCTGACGGCGATGCGTGTCGGGCACGACGAATCCGGGACAGCTCAGGTGCCGAAACGCTTTGCCTCCGACGGGGACGTCGTCCCGTCGCCCGCGTACCGTCGCGCGCCTTTCGCGCATCCATTCGAGGAAGGTTCGGCCATCCATCGGCCTCGCCACGAAGTAGCCCTGAATCCGGTCGCAGCCGAGCCGCTCGAGCATGTCGCGCTCCGCGCGGTTCTCCACGCCCTCGGCGACTATCTTGAGACCCAACTGGCGCGCGATGCGCACCGTCTGCTGGATCAGCAGTCGTGGCCGCTCGTCGGCGACGGCCCCCTTGACGAAGGTCCGGTCGATCTTGAGCTCGGTGAACGGCATGCGCGAGAGCTCCTGCAGCGACGAATAGCCGACACCGAAATCGTCGACCGCGAGGCCGAAACCCTTCATCCGCAGGCGCGTCACGTTCTCGAGCGCCGCAGCGACATTCATGATCGCCTCGGTCTCGGTGAGCTCGAGAATCATCTGCGACGGGTCGATGCCGTGGCCGGAAACGATCTCGGTGACCGAGTCGGCGTATCCCGGATCCGCGAGCGAGGTCGCCGATACGTTCACGGAAACCGGGGTGCGCACGCCGGCTTCCTGCCAGCTCCTCGCCTCCATCGCGGAGAGCGCAAGCATGATCCAGGACAATTCGTCGAGGTAACCGGCGCGGGCGAGTGGCGGTATGAACAGCTCCGGCCCGAGGACGCCGTGGGTCGGGTGCTCCCACCGGGCGAGCGCTTCGGCGCCGACCACACTCCCGCTCTCGATGTCGACAATCGCCTGGAAGTAGGGCACGAATTGCGCGGCCGCGAATCCGTTGAGAACTTCCTCCGTGGTGGGCACGTAGCCAACCCGGTTGCAAACGACGGGCAGCGGCTCCGGCGCCCGAAAGCGCGTGAGCAGCGCAAACAGCTTTTCCTTGGTCGGCGGCTTTTCGATCGCGCCGAGCAGCTTGACCCCGTAGGCCTCGGTCATCGTCGCGGCCGACTGGAGCAGGTCACCGGACAGTGCCGAGAGCAGGATGACGCCTACGGAGAGCCGGCGCTGGCCGATGCGCCGGACAAGCTCCATTCCGTCGATGCCGGCCATCTGCAGATCGGTCACGACGATGTCGATCGCATTGCCATCGCGACCGAGCATCTCCAGCGCCGCGCGGCCCGACGCAGCCTCGACCACGTTCGCCATTCCCACCCGCAGCAGGGTCTGGGCGACGAGGAAGCGCTGGTCGTCGTCGTCGTCGACGACGAGGAACCGGAGACTGCGGACCGGCATAGCGAGGACGTCGGCGTCGTGAGCCATCATTGGGTCATGCGTGGATGGTTGCCCGGCATCGAGGACCCGGCAGAACGTGTGTACGCGACAGATTGCATCCGGTGTTCATCCAGCATGAAACGGTGGGCGAAGAAACGTGAATCCTTCCCGCCTTCTGCATCGTTCATGCCAATGCGAGATCCCAAGGGCGAAGCGCAGCCCGCAATCAACAACGTGGCAGCGCGAACTGGACGATCGCGTCGCAGCAGGTGGCGTAACCGATTGATTCGACGGCGACATATGCGAGCATCGCCGATCGGATTGCAATGCTCCGACGCGCGTCGAGTTCGCAATCGCGCCGCCCGATCTCGCCCCAATTCGAGGCGCCGGCGGTCCGGCACAATCCGAAGATGCGGGTGCAGCAAACCCGTTCGGCAGAAACGGGCATTAGTTGCCGCACGGCGCCGCTACGCGGCGATTCAGCGCCTTGCCGCCAGGATGAATTCGACCATCGCTCGGGCGTCCGCCTCCGGCACCTGCGGCAGCGGTGGCATATGCCACGGGCCGCTTCCGTGCGTGCCCTTTTGCACGACCCCGGTCAGCACCGCCGCAGCTCTCGGATTGCCGCGGTACTTGGCGGCGATCTCGACGTAGGCGGGGCCGGTCCTGGCCTCATCCTGCGCGTGGCAGAGGTTGCAATCGTACTTGCGCAACAGAAGCTGCGCATCCTCCGCCTGCGCGGCCTGGGCCAGGGCGAGTGCGCCGGCGACGATCATTGCAGTGGTTCGCATGAATTTCCCGAGGGTGGCCACGACCGGCCGGGACGTCAATTGACGCCGTACATCTTCGCGCGGTCGAGCTTCGCCGTCCACGGCAGCCCGGCATTGCGCCAGCCGTTGACGATGCGCTCGCCCTTGTGCGGGCCTTCGGTCATCGGATCGCCTTCGAAGCCGTCGATCGTCGTGTACACGGTCTTGTAGCCCGCCTGCGTCAGCGCGTCGGCCGCACGTGCCGCGCGCACGCCGCCCTGGCAGATGACGATGACGGTAGCGTCGCTGGTCAGGCCCTTCTGCCGGAGTCGCTTGCCGATGGCGGCGACGAAATCCGGATTGGCCACGAGCTTGAACGTCGATGCGGCTTCATCCCACTGGGGCGGCTCGGACTCCACGAGAAACGGCACGTGCGCGTCGACCAGGACCGGCATGCCGATGAAGTGCAGTTCGCCGCGCGTGCGCACATCGATGAACAGGGTGTTCGCCGGATCCGCGGTGACCATCTCGTAGGCATCCGTCGCCGTCGCGTACAGGCCGCGCGTCGTCCGCTTGTTCGCGGCGACCGTCGATTCGGGACGCGTGAACAGCGATTCGCTGCGCGCCTCCCGAGCCGGCGCGGTGGCGGCTGCGGCAGTTGCTTCGGTGCAGACGGTCGCCTCGCCGGCGGCGAGCGCGGCCGGAACGATCGCCATCGCGAGAATGGCGACCCACGGCATGTGGCGGAGCATCATCAACCTCTCTTCTCTTGTCGTGTAAACGCGTCGGTCTCAATCTACCCCGGTATCGGGGGAGCCGGGTTGACGTCCCTCAACGCCACGTCGTGTCGCGCGGGCATGGCTATTGCATCGGTTCCCGGGCCGCAGACCCTGGCACACGCAATGGCTGTCGACCCGCATGGACTTTCCTGAAGCCGAAGGAACACCGTCGGCCAGCAGAGTCCATGTCGCGCCGCCGGCGCACGCGCTGCTCGTCGCGCCAGCCGTGGGCAGCGTCGTCGCGATGCTTGTCGTCGTCGGGATCGCAGCACTGACGATCGGTGCGCTGTACGGCTTCGTCAGCAGTCGCAGCCGAGGACGCGTCGGGCCGGGCGAGCCGCACGACTGACTGCTTTGTTGCCGTGGAGCCGACCTCGCGTCGCCGTTCCACGTTCACGCCATCGGAGGAAGGCTTGTCAACGCGTATTGCGCGACCAAAGTCGGCATCCTTCGCCGCACCCCGTTTACGCGCGAAGGTTGTCGATCACAACACGCTCAGTCAGCGTCTCGCGCGCGAAGTCGACGCGTCGCAGGCGGCGTTGATCGACCTCGGCCCGTCGGTCGCGATCTTCGGCAGCGCCCGAATCAAGCCGGACAATCCGTATTATGTCGCCGCGCGCGAGACGGCGCGGCTGTTGTCGAAGGCGGGCATTGCCGTCATCACCGGTGGCGGGCCCGGCATCATGCAGGCCGCGAACGAAGGCGCCAAGGCCGGTCGCGGCGGACGCAGCGTCGGACTGTCCATTCGACTTCCGGTCGAAGAGCGAGCGAACCCGCACCTGGACGTCCAGCTCGAATTCGATCACTTTGCCTCACGCAAGGTGGCGTTCTGCCGCCATTCGCAGGCGTTTCTCTTCTTTCCCGGCGGCTTCGGCACGCTCGACGAACTGGGCGAGGTGCTGACATTGATTCAATGCGGCAAGTCGCCACACGCGCCGGTGCTGCTCTACGACAAGGCGTTCTGGCAGGGGATGCTCGACTGGATGCAGGAACGGATGCTGCGACCCGGCCTGATCGGCGCGCACGACCTCGATCGGCTCGTGTTCTGCAACGAGCCCGCGGAAGCGGTGGCCGCGCTGATGCGCAAGGATGGAACGTTGCGCGGCGCGGCCGTTCGACAGGCACAATCCGGCGCGCACGCACTAGCGCAATCACCCGCCGCGTGATGACCGCGCGCGTCGCGTCATTTCAGCCCACTCCGCCGCCCGGCAGGCGCCTCCGGAGTCGAAATGATTCGTCGTCCACACGCTACGGCGCTTGCCGTCGCCTCGCTCTTCACCGTCGCCGCATCGGCCCAGCAGATCCGACCGCCCATCGCCCAATACGGTGTGGACATCGGCACGCGCAACATGTCGATCCCGGGCATGCCTGCCGGCGGAATGGCGGGGATGATGATGCCGGGCGGCATGGGCGGGCCGCAGAAAGAGCTGTGGCTCGGGTTGCGCTCGACGCAGAAAGTCGCGGGAGCGCCCGCGGCCGATCACGACATCCCGCCGACGATGACGATGGGCAAGTCCCTGCCGCTTCTGCCGCCACCGACGTCCGCGCCGGGCGGCCGCGAGTCCCCCGAGGAAGGGCCGCCGCCCGAAAAGCCGAAGGCCCGCATGCTCGTGTACTGGGGATGCGGCGAAGCCATCGGTCCAGGTCAACCCAGGGTCGCGGACACCGAGAAGATGTCACCGCAGCAGTTCGCGCAGGCGCTCGCTGGCCGCTCGCCACCCGATCGGTCGAGCGCGATCCGCAACGCGCAGCTGCGCTGGCCGAACGAGCGCGAGCCCAAGCCCGTGCCCGCCGGGGCCTCGATCCAGGGCGAGCAGTTCGTCCACGGCAACGCGACGCCCGACATCAGGTTCATGATCGGCGAACGGCAGGATTTCATGGCGCCGGTCGAGGCGACCTCGCGCGGCACGATGCCGGGTCCGTTCGCGCTTGCGTGGAAGTCCGTGCCGACGGCGCAGGGCTATTTCCTGCAGGCGATGGGCCACCGCAACAGCACCGGCGAAATGATCATCTGGACCTCCAGCGAAGTGCACGACACCGGATGGGGTCTGCTCACCTACCTGCCCAACGATTTCCTGCGCCGGATGATCGGCGAAAAGGTGGTGCTTCCGCCGACCGCGACGAGCTGCGCGATTCCGAAGGGCGTCTTCGAGGGCGTCGAGGGCGCGATGCTGCAGCTGATCGCCTATGGCGAGGAGCTGAATCTGGTACACCCGCCGCGTCCCGCGGACCCGAAGGCACCCTGGGAGCAGGTGTGGACGGCGCGCGTTCGCGTGAAGTCGGTCGGCATGCTGCCGCTCGGCATGGGTGACGCCGACGAGCCGACCGCGAGCCGCGGGCGCGGCAGCGCACCGCAGCGCGCGCCGCAGGCGGAGGCGCCGGCCAGCCGTCCACCGAATCCGGTCGACGACGCCGCCGACGCGGTCAACAAGCTGAAGGGGCTGCTGAAGTTCTGACGGGTGCCGAGTGGCGGCCGCCACCTGGCGGCCGCGCGCCATGCGTCCTCGTCAAGCGCGCGGCGGTCGTTTCGATACGGAAATACGCCGCGTCGGTACCGAGCATCACGTACTGCGCGTTCAGCATCGACGGCGGGAAGTGGGTCTCGAACCAGCTGTCAGCGCAGGTGTGCGTTCCCGAGCGTTGCTGCTCGTCCTGGTTCCAGAACGTCCACGTCAGCTTCGTGATCGTCGGGGCGTACGGCTGCCTCAGGTCCTGATTTTGCTATGCCAATGATTATTAATGATATTTTCGCGGCGGACCGCATCAGTCGCCCCGCCGCGGCAGGCCCTCGCCACGGGAAGTGATCCGATCATGTGCCGCATGCCGGCCGGCCTTTTCGGCGCGCATCCGGCATCGGTCGGCCGGCCGGCCCGGTCGCTACAATCGCGAATTCGGATTCCCTGCGCCGGGCATGCATCTTGGATACTCGCGAACGCTGCCGCCAGCATCATCCCTACGACGATCTCGACGTCGCGACTGTTTCGGCCGTCAGGGTCGACACGGACGACCATCGGATCATCGATCGGGTCGCCGCCGCCTATCGCCGTTCCGCGGGACGCGACTACTACGGCCGGGATTCGATCTGGCGGAATTTCCGCGACGAACGGCACCGCGACCTGCACGCGCTGCTGCTTGACGGACCGCGGGAGAAGCTGGCCGAGGCGCTGCGCAGCCCGAAGGACAATGATCTGCTGTATGGGTTCGAAATGCTCTTCCGGGAGCGCATTCGCGAAATCGCCGCCGACCCGCGCCAGACGCGGATCATCGGCGCGCGGCTCAAGGATCAGCTCGTGCGCCTCGCCGAAGCCCTGGGAGCGCTGCGCGTCGAGAACCCGGAGTCGGGGCCGTGGCTCCAGACGCTGAATCTGCCCACGGCCGAGCTCGTCGGCGCAGTGGAGCGAAAGCTGGGCTTCTCGCTCGACCTGCCCGCGTTCTACGCAGGGCTGCTCGGGCTGCCGCTGCCGCAGGGCGTGCTTACCTATCGGATGATCCATGCGGCCTATTGCGCCTGCCGGGTAAAGGCACTCGCCCGCGGACCCGTGCTCGAGATCGGCGGCGGCATCGGCCACCTCGCCGGCTATGCGCACCGGGCGGGCCTCGACATCACCATCGTCGACCTGGCGATGACCAACGTTGCGCAGGGCTATTTCCTGATGCGCGCGCTGGGCGAGGACGCAGTGGTGCTCGAGGGCGAGCCCGTGCGCCCGGGGGCGATCAAGGTGTTCACGCCCGCGCACCTGGATGCGGCAGCGCGCTACAGCGTCGTCGCGAACGTCGACTCGCTCACCGAAGTCGGACGCGAGGTCGCGGAAGGGTATCTGCGCTGGATCGCCGCCAACGCGGATCGCTTCTGGAGTGTGAACCACGAGGTCAACGCGTTCACCGTCAGCGAGTTGCTGCAAGCCCTTCCCGCAGTGCGGGTCGAGCGCTTCCCGTACTGGATGCGCAATGGTTACGTCGAGGAAATCGTCACGTTCTAGGACGGCATGACCCGGCCCGTCAATCAGGTCCCGTGGGCGACTGGCCGGCGGCGCCCAGCTAGAATGCTGCGATGGCCGACAGCGTGTCAAAGGACGGTGCCGCCGAAGCGATCCGCGACTGGCTGGTCGACGAGGCGGGTTTCCTCGAGCACTTCGGCCTCGTCCTCGACGGCCTGTGCGAGCGGCTCATTGCCGCGGGGCTGCCGCTTGCGCGCGCGACCTCGCACCTGCGCGTCGTGCATTCGGAGCGCATCGGCCTCTCCCGCATCTGGCGCCGCGGCCAGCCGATGATCGAACAGCATTTTGGCTTCGGGTCCGACGTCGATGCAATGTATCAGCGCAGCCCGATCCGGGTCGCGCACGAGGAGAAGCGCCGGCTCGAGCTGTGGCCCGCCGAGGAGTCCGCCGCGCGCTTCGGCATCAACGTCGACCTGCGCGCCGCAGGAATCACGCATTACGTGATCTTTCCGCTGTTCTTCACCACCGGGCACATCAACGCCGCGTCGTTCGCAACCGACCGGCCGGGGGGATTCGCGCCCGCGGAGCTCGCGCTGATCGAGAGGATCGTGCCCGCGTTCACGCGCATCATGGAGCTCAAGGGCCTGCACCGCTCGCGCGGCGAGCTGCTCCAGATCTATGTCGGCCGGGTCCCCGCCGAGCGCATTCTCGACGGCCAGATCCGCCGGGGCGACGTGGTCGGCATCGACGCGGCGATCCTGTTCTGCGATCTGCGCGGGTCGACGCAGATGGCGGTCGAGCTCGACGAGGAGGCGTTCGTCGTCGCCCTCAACCGCTTCTTCGACTGCGTGGTGCCCACCGTCACGGCGGCCGGTGGTGAGGTGCTGAAATTCATCGGCGACGCGGTGCTTGCGATCTTCGAGATGCCGGCGCGCGAGGGCGACTGCTCGCATTGTAGCGGCGCGCTCGGCGCGGCGGAGGCGATCCTCCATGCGCTCGCCAAGCACAACCGCAGCGATCCGCTCCCGAGCGGGCCGCTCGAGGCCACGATCGCGCTGCACGAGGGGCGCGTCGCCTTTGGCAATGTCGGTTCGGTCGAGCGCCAGGATTTCACGGTGATCGGCCCGGACGTGAATCTCGCCGCCCGTCTCGGCGCCCTCGCCTCGCAACTTGGCGAGCCGCTGCTCGTATCCGAGCGCGTCGCGGCCCGCTCGCCGGCGCCGCTGCGCAAGGTCGGCGAATTTCCCCTGAAGGGCTTCGCCGATATGCAGAGTGTCTTCGCACCGCTGGTGCCGGTGGTACCGAGCAACGGTCAAATTCTGTCGGCTTGATCCGCATCCGTTTCTTCGGGGGACAAATCCAATCCACGGCAGCTACGGCGCACCGCCCGATTTTCGATTTCTGACTCCTGCGCTTGATGCGGGTCAAGTCACGCATGGGCAAGAGGTCGAAAATGAAATGCGGCGAATCGCCGCATTCGCGTCGCAGGATTGAAAAGGAGGCAGGACATGGTCGCCACCAAGACCCCGAAACATCGCCGGAAATCAGCGAGCACGGATGTCCAGCGGACCCGTCGCACTCGCATCGCCAAGGTGACGCGCGGCAGCGCCGACGAAGCCGCGGCCGCCACCGAAGGCGCGTGGAGCGCCGTCAGGGAAGTCGTCCGGTCCGGCGCGACTCAGCCGGCGACCGCCGCCCGCGCAACCGGAAAGGCAGTGAAGAACGTTGCCAGGTCAGGGGCAAGACAGACGGGCGTGGCGGCCGATGCCATTGCCCGAGCCGCGGAAGAAGTGCTGCGTTCGGCCATGAGCGAGGCCAGAATTGCCGCCGAGGCCGCCCGCCTGGCTGCGGGCGAGGTCGAGCGTTCGGTCAGCCGAGCGTTGAAGGCCATCAACAACGCGCTTCGCATGCGCGCGCGCGCCGCGGTCAACGATGCGACGCGCAAGCGCCCGCGCGCGGCGGCCAAGAATGTCAAGTGATCCCGTCATATTCACATCGAACGCCGGATGAAAAAAACCCGCCCTGGGGTCAGAGGCGGGGTGCGGAGTGGGCGATGCAGTGGTATCGCAAATCAGCCGTGGCTCAATCGCGTGATGGTCCCGTCGGGAACGGGGATGATGCGCTTCGGTTTGTGGCGCGTCGTGGCGGCACGCTCGTTCGCCACTTGCATCAGTACGCGCAAGACCAGCAGCACGAGCGCGAGAGCGACCAGGCCCAACACCATTAACCCCAGGTCCATGTTCGACCTCCGTGTGTGGTGATGCAGCGTACATCTTGGCACCTACAAGACCACGCAACAAGCGTTTCGGCGCCGAGGACACAGGAACCCACATCGGGTCGAACGACGGCCGTTGACAACGTAGGCTACAAGTGCGAGCGTTGTCGCTGCCGGCATCTTGGCGCCGAGGCGATCAGCCCTGTATCGAGGAAGGAAGTGCGATCGACTATGTGACGGCGCGACGGAGCGCTGTAGCAGACAAGGCGTTTCCGGCAGGTCTCCACATTTCGCGGTCGTCAGGACTTACGATGGCGCACCACACGCGCGATCGAACGAACAATCAACGAGTTCGGTGGAACACGTGCCCGAGTTGCCCGAGTTCTTCTATCTGCTGATCAACCACCCGACCCTGATCGCGGCCCCGATCATTGTGTTCGCGGGGCTCGCGCTATGGAGTCACTCGCGCACGGCGTGGACCGCAACCGTCGCATGGGTCATGTACCTTGTTTACGAACTGGGCATGAATGCCGGCGTGTTCTGCGAAGGCACCGGTTGCATGAAGCGATCGCCACTCTACGTCGTCTACCCGCTGCTGGCATTCCTGTCATTCGTGGCGCTGGTACAGGCCTATGTGCACATCCGCGACAAACGGTACCGGGAGCGGCGGGTAGCGATTCGTCGCTGACGGCCCTTTTGCGGTGCCTGGCCGGCGCAGGACCCGCGGGCAGGCTTGAGATCCACGTGTCGCCGCGGCTGCAAACTGGGCTCCGATGACGTGGTGTCAACGTCCGCGGAAGGCAGGGGGACCGCGCACCGGTCGTTGTACAGGGGAACCGGGCCTGTCATGGCCACGAGGGAAGTGGTGAAAATTATGACCACGCACCACGACCACGCTCGCCGGATAGAACCCCGAGCCCCACAATCCCCAGCAACTCGCCCACGTCGGATCACACCAGCCACTCGGGGCGGGCGCCAATTCACTTTGGTACTGCACGGGGGCCGGCGCCGCGACGGGTATGTAGGCAATCGAGGGCGGCGGCACTGTACGCCGGGCTACTTCTACCTCGTTCTCCAGCTGTCGAACGCGATCGGCAAGGGCCTGCAACTCGGCTTGGCGCACCGCCTCCCGGGCGGCATCGTCGCGCGTTGCACTGGGTGAGGCGAGCGTGTCGGTGGTGCGCATGCGCGTGCGGTCGTGCCGTCGAGTTCGACTTATGACCCGAGAATGCGCAAGGCGCGGGTAAGCCTCCAGGCTCGCCGAGTACTCGCCTTCGACCACAACGAGCGGTTGCATCACCAGCCCGGTCTGTTGCTCGTAGGCCGCGCGGGCGGCGGGCTCCAGCTGCGCGCCCCGCAGCATCGCGGGGGTGACCTCGGGCTCGACAAGTCCGAGCTTGATCTGCCACAGCTCGTACGGCGTCTGCCAGGGCGAGGCGCCCAGCACGATGGGCGTCTCGCTGGCGTTGCGGTACTTGCGCCGGTGGTCATGCCACGCGGCGCTGCCTTGAACGAGTTTGACGATGTATCATGCGGCTCTCCTGGGGCTTTTTTCCCAACGAAGTGATGGCGCGACTGGCCGCATGGCTGCTGAGCTCGGTCAGTGCGGTGACCCCGAAGAAATCGAGCACCTTCGCGAGATCGCTGCCGGTTTCGTTGATGAGCCGCTCGATGTAGCGCAACTGGGCCGGGTAGCCCGCGACCCGGTGATCGGCGCCACCGGCGCCTTGGCCGGCGTCGGATGGCGGTCTCCCCGTCGGGAAGATCTTCGCCCGCATACACGTAGAGGCCCAGGCCGTGCAACGCGATGGCCTTGACCAGGCAACGCTGGATGCTGGTGTTGATGTCGAAGGTGGTTCGGCTCGAAGATCACGCGATTCTTGCCATCGAGCACCGTGATCTGGTCGTGGGTCATGGACAGCTCCTGCCCCGGTCCGGTTGGTTTTCCAGACGGCGCGGTCAGCGCGGACCTCCCGCGGCGGTCGGTCGCGAGCGCAGCTGCGCGACGGCGAATGGCCACGAAGGTAGGCAAAGTCACCTTTGCGTTCGATGTGTCGCTGACCGAGATCTGATTCAGACGCGCGAAGTAGTCGTCCAGGGGGTAGAAATGGCGAAGGCCACGGGGGTAAACCGTGGCCTCCGGGGATAGCGTTCTCTCAGGCAGCGAGCGCATCGGCCTCCCGGTCGGGTGGTTGCAGCAAGCGCAGGAGGTAATCCGCGGCCTGTTGCGCCCGGGTGGCGGCGACGAAGATGGCGCGCTTGTCCTGGCGCAGGACCTTGAGCCAACTCGACAGGTAGCCCGCGTGGTGCAGCTCGCCGTCGATCCGGCAGTGGGCGCACAGGAACGCCGCTCCCATCTCGGCGATCAGCTCCTCGGCCGCGTAAGCGTCGTCGCCGAAGCGTTGCCCGAGCTGGCGATTGCAACGCGAAGCGTGAGAAGTCCAGTGCGTGAGCTCGTGCAGCGCGGTCCCGTAATACCCACCCGCCTCGGAGAAGGCATGGGGTGGCGGCAGGTGGATCTCATCGTCGCCGGGCTGGTAGTACGCCCGCGCGCCGCCGTGGTGGATGGTGGCGCCGGACATGAGGAGCAGTTCCTCCGCACGTGCTTCCGGCTCCCAGGTGTGCCGCTCCACGACCTGCAGGGCCGGCGGCACGCCGTCGACCTGGCCGAGATTGAACACGGTGAAGGCGCGCAGCAGCGGCACCACCCGTTGGTGCAGGTCGGGCGCCTCCGGCTCGGGGTAGACGTCAGCAGTCGCCGCGATCTTCCGCAGTTTCCAGAAGACCACCAGCGTGCCGTGCTCCCCCTGGCGCACCTGCCCGCCCAGCTCCGAGGCTTGTCTGTACGTCAACCAGCGGTTAAGCGGGTAGCCGTGGGTGCTGGCTTCGATCGCGAGCAGGAGCGCATTGATGCCGCGATACGGCCGCCGGCTGCTGGCGTTCATGGGGAGGGTGTCCCGGTCGTGCGACCACGGCCGCACCCATGGGGGTGCCCCCTGTTCGAGGGCCGCGACGATGCGCGCCGTCGTTTCGGCGTAGAGATCACGTACGACGTCGGTGCTCATGAATTGACTCCCAGTCGGGGATCCCGCGCGCGGAACACGCCGGGATGCCATTGGTTGTGGCGGATGTAGCCGTTCCAACGCTGTTGGAATTTGACGTACAGGGCGCTGAACACGCCCGAGACGATGGCCGCCATCGCACCATCGGCGGAGCCGCCATGGATGGCGAGGCCCGAGCCGATGACGATGGTGTGGATGAGCCACGGGTTGCCCATCAGCTTGGCTTTGGCGACGGGCTTGACGTCGCCCAAGAGCAGCCACAGCCCGATGAAGATCACGATTCCCCAGACGAACATGGCGTCCTCCTGAGGATGGCGTGCTGCAGCACGACGACGAGACCGCCGATGGCATACAGCCCGAAGGTGGTCCAGGCGCCGAAGGTGACCACCGCCGCGTACAGTCCTGCGCCTTGCAGGCCGAGGCCGGTGGTGAAGGTGATAGTGCGGAGCATCATGCCTCCCACGCCGGGTGGATCGTAATGACGGTGTACACGTCGTCGTCACGTCGCGCACCGTGCGTCGCGCGGCGCGGCGCGCAGGTTCGCTGCGTGCTCGTCGGCGTAGGCTCGGGCGAAGGCAGTGCCCGCGCTACTGATCGCGTGATACGAGTCCTCGAGCAGGTCCTGGGCGCCATCGAGGATGCTGGCGGCGGTCTGACCGAACGATTGGGCGAAGCGGTTCATGCCGATCTCCTGGTTGAAGTACTCGAAGAGAGTACGCCAAGAGATCGCTTCCCCCGGCGAAGCCGGAGACACACTCAGGACGATCCGGAGTCAGGGACTCCTCCGGACTCCTACCGGATTCCAAGAGGCGAATCCGAAGTGGGGGTGGCCTTACCGTAAAGGCGGGGTGAGGATCTGTCGCGTGGCTGTGCAACGCAAATCGGGGGATACTCCAGAAATTTTTTCAGAAATTCCGCGCGGCGAATTTATCTGTCCGCGCCAATGATTCACCGCACGCACCGACAAAGCGCGCCGCTCGTCCCGAGTACGGAGAACTTGGCACTCGGTGGCAGTGCTCCGTATGAAGTGCGAGGTACGATGACTTTGCTGCCGACGATCGGACGGCGCCAGACCCGATCTGGGTAGGCGGTAATCGAATGGCTCAGAACGGCCACAAGCAGTCGAACAACCCTGCCTCCCAGTTCCCCGGAAGCGGCCGTTCGATGATCCACCTTGTCGTGGTCCGCCGTGTGTCAGTCGCTTCTACATCGGCCAGACTGCTTTCCACGTCTGGATTCCTGCGTTCGCGGGAATGACGTAATGA
>CAWAOF010000022.1:0-29388 GCA_963783525.1 uncultured beta proteobacterium | reverse complement strand
CAATGCGCGCACGATCCTGCTAACGAACATGTCTGCCTCCCTTGGTTGAATCGATCTGTCCCGACGCGCGCCCTCGAATACAGCCTCACGCGAACATCGTCGCCGCTTCGTGATGGCGACGCCGTGCGCCGCACGCCGTCGCGATCGAAAAGGTGCTGCGCGCCGGGCGCCCACGACAGCCAGGCCGCGTCGCCGCGCGCGAGACCGATGCTGCCGGCAACGCGCACGGTCAGCGTGGCCGACCCGAGCCGGCACGCGACGAGCGAGTCGGCGCCCAGGTACTCGACGCCCGCGACTTCGCGCGGGGAGGCCCGCGCTGATGGCCGAGCGCGACGTGCTCGGGGCGCACGCCCAGCGTGAGCCCGGCGCACGCGCGCGGGCGCGACAGCCGGCCCCTCGGTCCCGGCGATGACTGCGCCGCCGCGACCCGCCTCGAGCGGCAGCAGGTTCATCGGCGGCGTGCCGATGAAGCGCGCAACGAACGTGTTGGCGGGGTGCTCGTAGAGCTCCGCCGGCGTGCGCGTTCTGCTCGATCCTGCCGCCGTTCAGCAGCACGACGCGGTCGGCCATCGACATCGCCTCGACCTGATCGTGCGTCACGTAAACCATCGTGATGCCGAGCTCGCGCTGCAGCTGGCGGATCTCGCGCGCATGTCCTGCGCGCAGCTGGGCATCGAGATTGGACAGCGGCTCGTCCATCAGGCACACCGGCGCCTCGGCGATGATCGCGCGTCCCAGCGCCACGCGCTGCTGCTGGCCGCCCGAAAGCTGCGCCGGCTTGCGCTCGAGGAGCTGCGTGAGGCCGAGCAGGCCGGCCACACGCGTCGAGCCGCGCCGTCGACGTCGGCGGCGGCGACCCGGCGCACCTCGAGGCCGAACACGATGTTCTCGGCGACCGACAGGTGCGGAAACAGCGCGTAGCTCTGGAACACCATCGCGATGTTGCGCTGCGACGGCGGCAGGTTCGTGACGTCGCGGCCGCCGATCAGGATGCGCCCGCCGTCGGCCTGCTCGAGGCCCGCGATGAGGCGCAGCGTCGTGGACTTGCCGCAGCCCGACGGGCCGAGCAGCACGTTCAGCGTGCCCTCGTCGAACGCGAACGACAGGCCGTCGACCGCGCGCACCTTGCCCTCGGCGGTCGTCCAGTGCTTGCTGACATTCTCGGCGGCGATGGCCGACACGAAACGCGCTCCCCGCGGCGAGACGGCAGCGCGCGATAGCACCGGCGCGCGCATCGGCCACGGCAATGCGCGAGGGCCAGCGCGATCAGGCGAACAGCGCGGCGAGCGCCGCGCCCGGATCGGCGGCGCGCATGAACGCCTCGCCGACCAGGAATGCGTGAACGCCGTGCGCGCGCATCGCCGCGACGTCGGCGGGCGCGAGGATGCCGCTCTCGGTGACGACGAGCTTCCCGGCGGGAATGCGCGGCAGGAGATCGAGCGTCGTCGCGAGCGACACGTCGAACGTGCGCAGGTTGCGGTTGTTGATGCCGACGAGCGGCGTCGCGAGCCTCAGCGCGCGCTCGAGCTCGCCGGCGTCGTGCACTTCGACCAGCACCGCCATCCCGAGTCGCGCGCGCAGCGCTTCGAGCGCCGCGAGCCGCGCGTCGGCGAGCGCGGCGACGATCAGCAGGATCGCGTCGGCGCCGAGCGCGCGCGACTCGGCGACCTGGTACTCGTCGACGATGAAGTCCTTGCGCAGCACCGGCAGCGCGCACGCGGCGCGCGCCGCGGCGAGGTACTCCGGGCGCGCCCTGGAAATACGTGCGGTCGGTCAGCACCGACAGGCACGCCGCGCCGCCGTTCTCGTAGCTCGCCGCGATCGCGGGCGGATCGAAATCGGCACGCAGCACGCCGCGGCTCGGGCTCGCCTTCTTGATCTCGGCGATGACCGCCGGCTCGGCCGGCCGCGATCTTCGCGCGGAGCGCACCCTCGAAATCGCGCGGCGGCGATGCCGCGCGTGCCGCCGCCTCGAGTCGTGCCGCGGGCGCGCGCTTCGCCTCGGCGAGCTCGTCCGCCTTGGTCGCGAGGATCCGGCCGAGAATGTCCGGCGGGTTCATCGGACTACCCTCCGCGCTCGGGAGCGGCCCTTCGCGCTCATGACGGTTCACGTCGGTTCACGCTCCATCACGGCCGCCGTGTCGGTGGCCGCTGCGGTGCCGCGGCGCCAATCATGCGCCGCTGCCGAGCTTCTGGGTCAGCGCGACGAACTGCTCGAGCTTCTTCATCGCCGCGCCGGAGGCCACCGCCGCGCGGGCCCGCTCGATGCCCTCGCCGATCGATGCGGCGACATCGGCCGCGTAGAGCGCCGTGCCGGCGTTCAGAACGACGATTTCGCGCGGCGTGCCTTCGACGTCGGAGAGCGCTTCCAGCACCATCGCTTTCGATTCGGTCGCATCCGCCACCTTCAGGCCACGGTTCGAAATCATCCGCAGGCCGAAGTCCTCCGGATGGATCTCGTACTCGCGGACCTCGCCGTCCTTCAATTCGCCGACCATAGTCGCCGCGCCCAGCGACACCTCGTCCATGCCGTCCTTCCCGTACACCACGAGCACATGCCTGCTTCCCAGCCGCTGCAGGACGCGGACCTGGATGCCGACGAGATCCGGATGGAACACGCCGAGCAGCTGATTCGGCGCGCCGGCCGGATTGGTGAGCGGGCCGAGGATGTTGAAGATCGTCCGCACGCCGAGCTCCTTGCGCACCGGCGCCGCGTGCTTCATCGCGCTGTGGTGCGACGGGGCGAACATGAAGCCGATGCCGGTCTCGGCGATCGATTGCGCGACCTCCGCGGGCTTCAGCATGATGTTGGCGCCGAGGGCCTCGAGCACGTCGGCGCTGCCGGACTTCGACGACACCGAGCGGCCGCCGTGCTTGGCGACACGGGCGCCGGCCGCTGCCGCGACGAACATCGATGCCGTCGAAATGTTGAACGTGTGCGACGAATCCCCGCCGGTGCCGACGATGTCGACGAGATGGTCGCGATCGGGCACCTCGACCCGGGTGGCGAACTCGCGCATCACCTGCGCCGCGGCAGCGATCTCCCCGATCGTCTCCTTCTTGACGCGCAGGCCCACCGTGAGCGCCGCGATCATCACCGGCGTCACCTCGCCGCTCATGATGCGCCGCATGATCGACAGCATCTCGTCGGGAAAGATCTCGCGGTGCTCGATCGTGCGCTGCAGTGCTTCCTGGAGGGTGATCGACATGGCGGCTCCTTGGGTTCAGTTTCCGAGTTGATCGATCCGCTGCCGCGCGACATCGATCCGGCAGGCAATGCGCGTCAGGACGGCGGGCGACGTCATCGCCGGCCTTCGAGAAAGTTGCGCAGCAACGCATGGCCGTGCTCGGTCAGGATCGCTTCCGGATGAAATTGCACCCCCTCGACCGGCCACTCGCGGTGGCGCACACCCATGACCTCGCCGTCGTCGGCCGTCGCGGTGATCGCAAGACAGGCGGGCATCGTCGTCCGCTCGATCGCCAGCGAGTGGTAACGCGTAGCCGTCAGCGGCGAGGGCACGCCGCTGAATACGCCGCAGCCGTCGTGCGTCACCGCGGAGACCTTGCCATGCATCACGCGCTGCGCGCGGACGATTCTGCCGCCCAAGGCCTGGCCGATCGCCTGGTGCCCGAGACACACGCCGAGGATCGGAATCCGGGCCCCGAACCGTTGAATCAGCGGCACCGAGATTCCGGCCTGATCGGGCGTGCACGGCCCGGCGATATCACGATCTTCTCCGGTTCCCACGCGGCGACCTGGTCCAGCGTGAGCGCGTCGTTGCGGTAGACGTGCACGTCCGCGCCCAGCTCGCCCAGATACTGGACGAGGTTGTAGGTGAAGCTGTCGTAGTTGTCGATCATCAGCAGCATGTTCAGTCGTCCGCATCCAGACCCTGCTGCACCATGTCGGCCGCGCGGAGCACGGCACGCGCCTTGTTCTGGGTCTCGGTCCACTCGGTCGCCGGCACCGAATCGTGGACGATGCCGGCGCCCGCCTGCGCGTAGAGCATCCCGTCCTTGAGCACCGCGGTGCGGATCGCGATCGCCGTGTCCATGTCGTCCTGGAAGCTCGACGTAACCGACGGCGCCCGCGTAGATCCCGCGGCGCGTGGGCTCGAGCTCGTCGATGATCTCCATCGCGCGCACCTTCGGCGCGCCGCTCACCGTACCGGCGGGAAACGCCGCCCGCAGCACGTCGATGCTGGTGAGTCCGGGCTTCAGCGTGCCCTCGACGTTCGAGACGATGTGCATCACGTGCGAGTAGCGCTCGATCACCATCCGGTCGGCGAGCCGGACCGTGCCCGTCTGCGCGACCCGCCCGACATCGTTGCGGCCCAGATCGACCAGCATCACGTGCTCGGCGATCTCCTTGGGGTCGTTCAGCAGGTCGTGCGCGAGCTGTTCGTCGGCTTCGCGCGTCGCGCCCCGGGGCCGCGTCCCGGCGATCGGGCGTAGTGTCACGCTGGCGCCCTCCTTGCGCACCAGAATCTCGGGGGAGGCGCCGACTACGTGAAAGCCGCCGAAGTCGTAGTAGAACATGTACGGCGACGGATTGAGCGAGCGCAACGCACGGTACAAGGACAGCGGCGAGGACGTGAAGGCGCGGTGCATCCGCTGCGACAGGACGACCTGCATCACGTCGCCAGCCGCGATGTATTCCTTGGCTCGCGCCACCGCGCGCTGGAAGCCGTCGGCGCCGAACTCGCTCTCGCTCGGCGTTACCGTCGACGCGGTCTGAAGCGGAATTGTTACCGGTTCGCGCAGCCTGCGCCGCAGCGCGTGCAGCCGGCTGCTCGCATTCGCGTACGCGTAGCGCTCCCCCGGATCGGCGTAGACGATCAGGTAGATCTTGCCCGCCAGGTTGTCGACGACGGCCAGCTCCTCGGTGAGCAGGAGAGACATGTCGGGCACATCGGCGAGTCCCGGCGTCGCGGGTGGCGCCGTGCCGGCGAGCTTCGTTTCGATATGGCGCACCATGTCGTAGCCGAAGCAGCCGGCGAGCCCGCCACAGAAGCGCGGCAGCCCGGGACGCGGCGCGGCGCGGTAGCGGCGCAGGAACTCGCCGACGAAGGCCAGCGGGTCGCCCTCGTGGCGCTCGACGACGGTGCCGCCATCGTCAACCTCGATCGCGGTGCCGCGAACGCGGATCCTCGTTCGCGCGGGGAGTCCGATGAAAGAGTACCGCCCGAAACGCTCACCGCCGACGACCGACTCGAGCAGAAACGTGTGCGGCTCGTTGGCGAGCTTGACGTAGAGCGACAGCGGGGTATCGAGGTCCGCGAACGACTCGAGGACAAGCGGGATGCGGTTATACCCTTGCGCGGCGAGCGCGCGGAATTCGGCTTCGGTCATGGTGCTTCGACGATCGGTTCAACGCGGACAACGGGGCAGTCGGGGAACTGCGTGGGGCATCGCTTTCGGGCGCGCGATGCCAGGGCGCGGGCGATCAGCGCCAGCGGCGCCAATCCGGCGCGCGCCGGCGCCACGCGAACGCGGCGCTACCCTTGCGGTTGACGATGTCGAAGCTCACGGTGCGTCGGGAGGAACGTAGCGGACGCAGTCGGCGACCGCGGCCAGCGAGGGGACTATACCATCGGCGTCGAGGTTTTGCACCGGCTCCCCCTCGTTGTAGCCGTAGGGAACGACCAGCACGGGGCAGCCGGCCGCGCGCGCGGCGAGCACGTCGTTGATCGAGTCGCCGACCATCAGCAATTGCCGCGGCGCAACTCCGAAGGTGCGCGCCACGTGGAACAACGGGCCGGGGTCGGGCTTCTTCGTCGGCAGATCGTCGCCGCCAACGATGAGGGCAAAGTAGCGCTCGATGCCGGCCTTCGCGAGGTGCGGGCGAACGAACCGGGTTGCCTTGTTGGTTACAACTGCGAGCGGAAAGCCCATCGCCTGCAGGCGCTCGAGCCCTTCCTGCATTCCTGGAAACGACCGCGTTGCGCGACCGAGGTGCGCCGCGTAGTGGGCCTGGTAACGGCCCAGCGCATCCTTGACTTCCGCGTCGTCGACGGCCTCGGGCGAAACGCCGGTCGCGCGGGCGAGCGCCCTGCGGACGAGATTCGCCATCCCCTTGCCGATCATCGCGCGAACCGCGTCCTCCGGCATTGCGGGGTGCCCGAGCTCCGCGAGCAGCGCATTTACCGATGCCGAGAGATCGTGGATCGTATCGAGCAGTGTGCCGTCGAGGTCCAGCGCGACGGCGCTGACGTCATACCTGCGTGCGCTGTCGCTCGCGGGAACTTCGGCCATGGCCCACCGCTCGCTCAGCCGGCCCGGGCAAGCTCGGCACGCATCTTCGCGATCGTCGCCTTGTAGTCGCCCGCGCCGAAGATCGCCGACCCGGCGACGAACGTATCCGCGCCGGCCTTCGCGATCGCCGCAATGTTGTCGACCTTCACGCCACCGTCGACTTCGAGCAGGATCGCGCGGCCAGTACGTTGTTGCGCAGCTTCGATCCGCGCGCGGGCAAGTCCGAGCTTGCGCAGCGCTTCCGGGATGAACGACTGGCCGCCGAAGCCGGGATTCACCGACATCACCAGCACGAGGTCGAGCTTGTCGATCGTGTGGTCGAGCCAGTCGAGAGGCGTCGCCGGGTTGAACACGAGCCCGGCCTTGCACCCGCATTCGCGGATGAGACCGATCGTCCGATCGACGTGTTCGGAGGCTTCCGGATGAAAGCTCACGATGGCCGCGCCCGCCTTCGCGAAATCGGGAATGATGCGGTCGACCGGACGCACCATCAGGTGGACGTCGATCGGGACCGTCGCATGGCTGCGCAACGCCTCGCAGACGAGCGGCCCGATCGTTAGATTGGGCACATAATGGTTGTCCATCACGTCGAAGTGGAGGAGGTCGGCGCCCGCGGCGATCACCGCGCGCGCCTCGTCGCCCAACCGTGCGAAATCCGCCGAGAGCAGCGATGGTGCGATTCTGTAGTCGGGCATGGGGCTATAATCCGCTCAGAAAAAGTTCGCGCGACGCGTATGGGCGACACTCGAAAATATGACATCACGGTCGCCGTGAAATCGGCCTATCTCGCCGACCAGTCGGACCCTTCGCGCAATCAGTACGTGTTCGCGTACACGATCACGATCACCAACAGCGGCGCCGTGGCGGCGCAGCTCATCAGCCGCCACTGGATCATCACCGACGCCGAGCAGCAGGTGCAGGAGGTGAAGGGATTGGGCGTCGTCGGCCAGCAGCCACTGCTCCAGCCCGGCGAGAGCTTCGAGTACACGAGCGGCACGAGCCTCGCCACGGCTGTCGGCACCATGCGCGGAACCTACCAGATGGTCGCGGCGGACGGGACCGCATTTGACGCGGCCATCCCGCTTTTCACCCTGTCCATGCCGCGCGTGCTTCATTAAGCCTAGCGCGGCGGCGCCTTGCCGGCCTCGCCGGCGGTTCCATCCGTGGTGCCGCGCGGAGGCCTGCGCTTCGGGCCCATGGTCCACACGACGATGACGACAGCGAGCAGGAGCGCCACAAGCGCTTCCAGAAAGATCCATTCCATCGCCGCCGGCCTCCTTTACTCGCCCCGCTCTTCGTCCCGCGTGCGCGTTGCCCTCGCCACGGCAGCGCTCCTCATCGCTGGCGGCTGCGTGACCGCGCCGGAGGCTCCGGCTCCGCCGCCGGTGGCCAAGCCACCCGCTGTCACGCCCCCGCCGCCTGCCCCATCGCTTCCGGCGCAGTACGTGCCGGTCGACTGGCGCTCGCTGCCGGGCTGGTTCGAGGATCGGGTGGACGAAGCGTGGGACGCATTTCGCGTGGGCTGCGCGGCGCTTCTCGCGTCGCCAGCAACACAGGCACTCTGGCAGGCGCCCTGCGCCGCCGCGAGTGTCGTCGCGGCGCAGGATACGAACGCCGTCCGCGCCTTCTTCGAGGGCCATTTTAGCCCATATCAAGTGCACGCCGCCGATGGCCGCGACACGGGCATGATCACCGGATATTACGAGCCGCTTCTCGCCGGCAGCCGCACTCGTTCGCAGCGCTTCGGCGTGCCGCTCTACGCCCCGCCGGACGACCTGCTGACAATCGAGCTCTCCGACCTCTACCCGGAGCTCAGGGACAAGCGCCTGCGCGGCCGTGTCGACGGCAAGCGCGTCGTCCCCTATTGGCCGCGCGGAGACATCGAGACAGGCAAGGCGCCGGTGAACGGCAAGGAGCTCGTCTTCGTCGACGACCCGGTGGAAGCCTTCTTCCTGCAGATCCAGGGGTCGGGCCGCGTCCGCCTGGACGAGGGCGGCATCATGCGCGTGGGCTACGCCGACCAGAACGGCCACCCGTACCGGTCGATCGGCCGCGTGCTCGCCGATCGCGGCCTGCTGCCGCTCGAGCGGACCTCGATGCAGGGCATCAGGGAGTGGGGGCGGCGCAACCCGGAAAAACTCCCGTCGCTGCTTGACGAGAACCCGAGCTACGTGTTCTTCCGCGAGATTCCCGCACCGACGCCCGGCACGCTGGAGGCCGACATCGACGGCCCCATCGGAACGCTCGGCGTGCCGTTGCTGCGCGAACGCACGCTCGCCGTCGATCCGCGATCCATTCCGCTGGGCGCGCCGGTCTTCCTGGCGACCACGTATCCGCTGTCGACACGGCCGCTGCAGCGGCTGATGCTTGCACAGGACACCGGGGGCGCGATCCGTGGTGCGGTCCGCGCCGACTTCTTCTGGGGCTTCGGCGACGCCGCCGGGCGCGAGGCCGGCCGGATGAGGCAGGATGGTCGGATGTGGATCCTGTGGCCGAAGAATGGCGGAATGCCCGCCGCCGCAACGGCGAGATGACGCCCGGTGCGCGGCCGGGTTGCCCCGTCGGGCAGTTCCCCGGGCGCGGTGACCGCCGTGGCCCGGGTCACCCGATGACGTTCTCCGCCTGCCGGTCAGCGTGGTAGGAGGAACGCACCAGCGCGCCGACTGCGGCATGCCGGAAACCCATCGCGCAGGCCTCGCGCTCGAACATCGCGAAGGTGTCCGGATGCACGTAGCGCAGCACCGGCAGGTGGCCGGCGGTCGGCTGCAGATACTGGCCGATCGTCAGCATGTCGATGTCGTGCGCGCGCATGTCGCGCATCACCGCGAGAATTTCGTCGTTGGTTTCGCCGAGGCCCACCATCAGCCCGGACTTGGTCGGGATCGCGGGGAAGCACCGCTTGAATTCCCGGAGCAGGGACAGCGAGTGCGCGTAGTCGGAGCCGGGTCGCGCCTGCCGGTACAGCCGCGGTACCGTCTCGAGATTGTGGTTCATCACGTCGGGCGGCGCCTCGCCGAGGATCGCGAGCGCGCGCTCGAGCCGACCGCGGAAGTCCGGCACCAGAACCTCGATCTGCGTGGCCGGTGAATGCGCGCGCACCGCGCGGATGCAGTCGACGAAATGCCGCGCGCCGCCATCGCGCAGGTCGTCGCGGTCCACGCTGGTGATCACGACATAGCCGAGACCGAGTGCGGCGATCGTCCTGCCGAGGTTCGCAGGCTCGGCCGGATCGAGTGGCAGCGGTCGGCCGTGGCCGACGTCGCAGAACGGGCAGCGGCGGGTGCACAGGTCGCCCATGATCATGAACGTCGCCGTGCCCTTGGAGAAGCATTCCCCGATATTGGGACAGGATGCTTCCTCGCACACCGTATGCAGGCTGTGCGCGCGCAGGATCTTCTTGATTTCGGCGAAGCGCGGCGACGATGCGGCGCGCACGCGAATCCAATCCGGCTTCTTGAGCCGCTCGGCGGGAACGATCCGCACCGGGATCCGCGCCGTCTTCGCGTCGCCCCGGTGCTTGATGCCGGCGGCGTTCGGGGCGACCAAGGGGGTTTCGTCCATGCTCAGCGTTGCGCCGAAAGGTGTGCGGCGAGGATCGGCGCGAGTTCGGCCCCGGCAGCGTCGACCGACTTCTCGACACCCAGCTCGGCGAGCTGCGTGACGAGGAGCCCCCGAAAGCCGCAGGGATCGATGTCGGCGAAGGGTGCGAGATCCATCGCGATGTTCACCGCAAGCCCGTGGTAGGTGCAACCGTTGCGAACCCGGAGGCCGAGCGCCGCGATCTTCGCCTCGCCGCCGGCGCGCGCGACGTAGACGCCGGGTGCCGCCGGCTTGCCGTACGCGGCGATCCCCATCGCGGCGAGCCATTCTACCAGTGCCGCCTCGAGCGTCCGCACGAGCGTGCGGACGGACAGGCGCGCGCGCCTCAGGTCGAAGAGAACATAGGCAACGAGCTGCCCGGGACCGTGGTAGGTGATCTGTCCGCCGCGATCGACGTGCACGACGGGAATGTCGTTCGCGCGCAGCAGATGCTCGCGGCGCCCGGCGAGGCCGAGGGTGTACACGGGCGGATGCTCGGTCAGCCAGATCTCGTCGGGCGCGTCGGCGGCACGCGCGGCCGTGAAGGCCTGCATGGCGCGCCATGTCGACAGGTACTCGGTGCGGCCGAGCGCGCGCACGAGCATGCCGTTCGGGAGGCCTATCGCGTGTGGACAACGAACCGGCGTCGACCTGCGGCGACGCGCCAGCGGCGGCGTCCATCAGAGCACCATCACCACCATCGGGTGCGATGTGAGGTCGCGGTAGAGATCGTCCAGCTGCTCGCGCGAGACCGCGTTGATCGTGCACGTCAGCGACAGGTACTTACCTCCCGTCGATGCGCGCATCTCGAGGGTCGCCGGATCGAAGTCGGGCGCGCGCCGTTGCACGACGGCCACGATCTCCTGCGCGAAACCGTCCGCGGTGCGTCCCATCACCTTGATCGGGAACGCGGTGGGGAATCTGAGCGGCGATTCGGCGTCGGGCGCCATCAGGGTGAGCATCATTGTCGGCGCCGCGAGTCGCGGCAGCATTCCGCCGCAACCCGGCGCGCGCATCGCGATCAGGTACCCGCGAGCGCCAGGTCCGCCGGCCGCGCCGGGAGGGCCTCGGGCTCGCCGTCCCGTCGAGGATACATGTACTCGCGCGTCAGCGGATGCGGGAGTCGGCCGTCCGGCAGCGGCTTGCCGGCGAGCAGCTGCCACAGCGACAGCCAGCCGCGATCGAAGGCGTGCGCGGAGCCCGCGAGATAGATCCGCCAGACGCGATACTTCTCCTCCCCGACCTCGGCGCGCGCGGCATCGGCGTTCGCCTCGAGGCCCTCGCACCAGTGCCACAGCGTCTTCGCATAGTGCTCGCGCAGCGCCTCCGCATCGATCACCTCGAGCCCCTGCGCGGCAACGCCCTCGATCACCCGCGACACGTGCGCGAGCTCCCCGCCCGGGAACACGTATTCCTCGACGAAGTCGCCGATCCCGCTGCCCAGACTCTGGGCGCCCAGCGGATTGTGCGTGATGCCGTGGTTCAGCACGAACCCGCCCGGCTTCAGGATCCGGTAGACCTTGCCGAAATACTTCGGGAACCGCGCGATGCCGACATGCTCGAACATGCCGATGCTCGCGATCTTGTCGTACACGACGTCCTCGGGGAGGTCGACGTAGTCGCGCAACTCGACACGGACGCGGCCCGCGAGCCCGCGGGCGGCGATCTCCTGTCGGATGTGCTCGTACTGGTTCTTCGACAGCGTGATGCCCGTCGCATCGGCGCCGTAGTGTTGCGCGGCCCGGAACAGCAGCGCGCCCCAGCCACAGCCGATGTCGAGAAATTTCTCGCCGGGCTGAAGGCGCAGCTTGCGGCAGACGTGGTCGAGCTTGGCCATCTGCGCGTCGGCGAGCGTGGCCCCGTCGGTCCTGAAGTATGCGCACGAATAGACCAGCTGCGAGTCGAGCCAGAACCGGTAGAACGCGTTCGAGACGTCGTAGTGGTAACGGATGTTCGCGCGGTTGCTGCGCCGCTGGTGCCGCCAGAGCCGCCAGCGCGCCGTGACCGTGTCGCGTCCGTGGGCTACGTCACCGACCATGCGTTCGGCGATCGCCAGCGCCCGGCGCGCGCTGCCGGTGAAGTCGATGTCGTTGCGGACGTAGGCACGCGCGAGCGCGCCCATCGCCGGCGCCGCAAGCGCCTTGAGCCCGCGCCAGGTCCGCGCCAGGATCTCGATGTCGGTATCCGATGAGAGCGGGACGCGCCCGCCGTCGGGCAGCACGAGCGTCACCGGCAGGTTGCGTCCGCCGTACCGGTTCGCGATGATCTTCTGCAGGGGTTGGGCCATGTCGCGCTCGGAGTCAGCCATCGCTGGCGCCGCCGCCCCGCAGGGCGCCGGAAGCTGCGCCACCCCGGCCGGCCGGTGGCCGCGGGCGGTCAGTGTAGCAAGAACAGGCGTCACCTGGCACGGCCCCGTCCGGACCGGCCTTCTTTGGCCGTGGGCGCCGGCGCTGCTACCATCCACGCTTTGGCTCCGCGCCGGCTCCGGCGGCACCGCTTTGACCCCATCCGCCCACGGCGAGCGCCCCCGCCGGCTCCGCGCATTCTCGGAGCGGCAGTTCCGCGACGCGCTCGCGCAGTTCGCAACCGGAGTCACGGTGATTTGCGCGCCGGGGCCCGATGACCGGTTCGTGGGGTTCACGGCGAACTCGTTCAACTCGGTGTCGCTCGACCCGCCGCTCGTCGTCTGGAGCCTGAATCGCCGCGCGAGCAATCTCGCCGCGTTCGAGCGCGCCGAACGCTACGCGATCAACGTGCTCGCGCACGACCAGGTCGAGCTCGCGCGGCGCTTTTCCCGCCCGCATGCCGACCGGTTCGCCGGGGTCGCATTTCGGCTGGGTGCCGCGGCGGTACCCCTGATCGCCGGCTGCATCGCCTGGTTCGAATGCCGGCACCACGCGCAGCACCGCGCAGGCGATCACATTCTCTTCATCGGCGAGGTGGAGACCTGCGCACGGCGAAAGGGCGCCGGACTCGTCTTCCACCATGGTCGCTACGGCACCATGCACGCCGGAGGACCGGCGAAAACCTAGCGGCGGCCCGTCAGCGGGGCGGCGGCTTGTGCGCCTGGAAGAGCGCGTGCATTCGTCGGAACATCGGCCCGGGCACGCCCGCTCCGAACGGCTTGCCGTCGAGCTGCGTCACCGCGAGCACCTCCTTCGTCGACGACGTGAGCCACATTTCGTCCGCGGCGAGCGCGTCGGCCCTGGCGACCGGACGCATCTCGAACGGCAGTCCCGCCTCGCGCGCGAAGTCGTAGGCCGCGCCGTAGGTGATGCCCGGCAGGATCAGGTTGTCCTTGGGTGGCGCGACGATCTTTCCGCCGATCACCAGCAGGACGTTCGAGGCCGACGCCTCGGTCAGGTACCCGTCGCGGAACATCACGGTTTCGATCGCACCGGCTTCGGCGGCGAGCTGCCGCATCAGCACGTTGCCGACAAGCGAGATCGTCTTGAGATCGCAGCGTCGCCAGCGATTGTCCTCCGCGGTGACGACCGCGACGCCCTTCGCGATCTGCTCGGCCGAGGGTGTGGCCAGCGGATTGCTCATCATGAAGACCGTCGCCGGCACGCCGGCCGGGAACGCGTGGTCCCGCTTGGCCACGCCGCGCGTGACCTGGAAATAGACACCTTGATCGTCGAACGGCTGGCGGAGGACAAGCTCATCGATGATCGCCGTCCATTGCGCGTCGGTGTGCGGATTGGCGAGCCGGATGCCGTCGAGGCTGTACTGGAGGCGCGCGAGGTGCTGCGGTAGCCGGAATGCCTGACGCCGATAGACAGGTATGAGCTCGTATACCCCGTCGCCGTAGATGAAGCCGCGGTCGAGCACGGAGACCTTCGCGTCCTCGAGCGGAAGATACTGACCGTTGAGATAGACGATCATCGGGGTTCCTCGGAGCGAAAAACGGAGTGGCCTGGAGCGGATTTCCGGCAAATGGTTCGGGCGCGTCGTTTCACTTGAACCAGAGGCGGATCGTATCCCACGCGCGACCCAGGATGTTCGCCACCGGAACATCGGCCAGCGCGACGAGCGGCAGCTCCGCCACCGCCTTTCCGTCCAGCGAAACCTGGAGCGTGCCCACGCGCTGGCCCTTGGCGACCGGTGCCACCAGCGGCTCCGTTGCCAGCATCGAGATCACGAGCTTGTCGGCCTTTCCTTTGGGCAGCGTGAGGTACTGGTCAGCGACGAAGCCGGTGGCAACTTCGGTCGCGTCGCCCTTCCACACGCGCAAGTTCGACACGGGTTTGCCCGACGGGTAGAGCTGGACCGTGTCGAAAGCCTGGAACCCGAAGTTCAGCAGCTTCTGCGCCTCGCTGGTGCGGGCGGCATCGGATGCGGCGCCGAGGACGACCGCGAGCAGTCGCCGCTCGCCGCGCTTCGCGGAGGCGATCAGGCACCAGCCCGCGCCGTCCGTATGCCCGGTCTTCACGCCGTCGACGTAGGGGTCGATCCAGAGCAGCCGGTTGCGGTTGGGCTGCGTGATGTTGTTGTAGCGGTATTCGCGCAGCGAATAGAGCCGGTAGTCTTCCGGGAAAGTCGCGGATCAGTGCCGCGGCGAGGCGGCCGAGATCGCCCGCGGTCGAGTAGTGCTGCGGATTGGACAGCCCCGTTGCGTTGGTGAAGCGCGTGTTCGCCAGTCCGAGCCGGGCGGCCTCGCTGTTCATCTGCGCGGCAAAGGCGTCCTCGCTGCCGGCGACGAGCTCGGCCAGCGCGATCGAGGCGTCATTGCCGGACTGGACGATCATCCCGCGCAAGAGCTCGTCGACGGTGACCGCCTTGCGCGGCTCGATGAACATCCGCGAGCCTTCCGCATGCCACGCCGCCGCCGACACGGGGACGATCTGCGCCGACGTGATCTTCTTGTCGCGCAGCGCCGCGAACGTCAGGTATGCCGTCATCAGCTTGGTGAGCGACGCCGGCTCGCGCCGCTCGTCGGTGCGCTCGGCGAGGATCGTCTGCCCGCTCGTCACATCGACCAGCAGATAGGACGGCGCGGCGATCGCCGGCGCCGGCAGCGCTTGCGCGAGCGCAGGCGCGGCGTGGAGCGCGAGCAGGAGGAATGCCGCCAGACGGAAGCAACGCATGCTATGGCTTCGGCGCCCGGCTCGTCCGAGTACGCGGACAGCGGGATGCAGCTGCAGAACAGGTGTCGATCGCCATAGACGTTGTCGACACGCGCGACCGGTGGCCAGTACTTCGTCGGCCGCTGCGCAGCCGCGGGAAACGCCGCCTGCTCGCGGCGGTAGGCGTGAGGCCAGTCGTCGGCACACACGGCCCCCGCGGTGTGCGGCGCGTGCTTCAGCACGTTGTCCGCGCGGTCGGCACGCCCCTCCTCGATCGCGCGGATCTCGCCGCGGATGGCGATCATTGCCTCGATGAAGCGGTCGAGCTCACCCTTCGATTCGCTTTCCGTCGGCTCGATCATCAGCGTGCCGGGGACGGGGAAGCTCATCGTCGGGGCATGAAAGCCGTAATCGATCAGCCGCTTCGCGACGTCGTCGACCGCGATGTCGCTTGCTTCCTTGAGCGGCCGCAGATCCAGGATGCACTCGTGCGCCACCAGGCCCCCGGGGCCGGCGTAGAGCACGGGAAAATGTGCATCGAGCCGCTTCGCGATGTAGTTCGCGGCGAGGATCGCGCTTTCGGTCGCCGCCTTCAGCCCTTCGCCGCCCATCATCGCGATGTACATCCACGAGATCGGCAGGATCGACGCCGAGCCATACGGCGCGGCGGAGACCGCGCCAATCCATCCGGCGCGGCCGCGACGGCCGATCGCATCCGCACGCGGGGGCAGGTAGCGATGGCCCGGCAGGAACCGCGCGAGGTGCGCCCCGACGCCGATCGGGCCCACCCCGGGTCCGCCGCCTCCGTGCGGAATGCAGAACGTCTTGTGCAGGTTGAGGTGCGAGACGTCGGCCCCGAATTCGCCCGGGCGCGGCGAGTCCGACCAGCGCGTTCAGGTTGGCGCCATCGACGTACACCTGGCCACCATGCGCGTGGACGATCTCGCAGATGCGGCGGATGCCGGCCTCGAACACACCGTGCGTCGATGGATAGGTGACCATGATCGCCGCGAGGTTCGCGCTGTGCTCGCGCGCCCGGGCTTCGAGGTCGGCGATGTCGACATTCCCGTCACCGTCGCAGGCGACGACGACAACGCGCATGCCCGCCATGTGCGCCGATGCGGGATTCGTCCCGTGGGCCGATGCCGGAATGAGGCAGACGTCGCGATGGCCTTCGCCGCGACTCGCGTGGTACGCCTGGATGACGAGCAGCCCCGCATACTCGCCCTGCGAGCCGGCATTGGGCTGCAGCGACACCGCCGCGTAGCCGGTGGCGGCGCAGAGCATCCGTTCCAGGTCGCGCACGAGCTCCCGATAGCCTTCGGCCTGGTCGTCGGGCGCGAACGGATGCAGCGCGCCGAACTCCGGCCAGGTGACCGGAATCATCTCGGAGGTCGCGTTCAGCTTCATCGTGCACGATCCGAGCGGAATCATCGCGCGATCGAGCGCGATATCGCGATCGGCAAGCCGGCGCAGGTAGCGCAGCATCTCGGTTTCCGAGTGGTAGCGGTTGAACGTCGGATGCACGAGAAACGCCGAGCGGCGCCGCAGCCCGTCCGGGAGCGCGTCGGCGGTCTCGACAAAGACGTCTTCGGGCAGCGCGGTGGCGGCGCCGCCGAACGCGCGCCATATCGCCTCGACATCGGCCCGCGTCGTCGTCTCGTCCAGCGACAGGCCCACGGTGCGCGCGTCGATCCGACGGAAGTTCATCCCCAGCGCGAGAGCGCGGCCCATGATCTCGTCCGTCGCGGCGCCGGTTGCCACCATGATCGTGTCGAAGAAATGCGCCGTCGGCACGCGTTGTCCGAGACGCTCGAGCCCGGCCCTGAGGATCGAGGTCAGGCGGTGGACACGACGCGCGATCGTCGTCAGACCCTCGGGCCCATGGTACACGGCGTACATGCCGGCGATCACCGCGAGCAGCACCTGCGCCGTACAGATGTTCGAAGTCGCCTTCTCGCGCCGGATGTGCTGTTCGCGGGTCTGCAGCGCGAGGCGGTAAGCGGGGGCCCCGTTCGCGTCGATCGTGACACCGACCAGGCGGCCCGGCATCGTGCGCTTGAAGTCGTCGCGGGTCGCGAGGTAGCCGGCATGCGGGCCGCCATAGCCCATCGGCACGCCGAAGCGCTGCGCGGAACCGACGACGACGTCCGCGCCCCATTCGCCGGGAGGCGCGAGCAGCGTCAGCGCGAGCAGATCGGCGGCCACGACGACGTGCCCGCCATCCGCGTGCACCGCATCGACGACCGCCGCGTAGTCGCGGACGTCGCCGTTTGCACCGGGGTATTGCAGCAGCACGGCAAACGCGCCGGCCTTCGCGGCGTCCGCCGCCGGTCCCGTGACGACTTCCACGCCCAGCGGCTTCGCGCGCGTGCGCACGACATCGAGCGGTCTGCGCGAAGACGTCGTCGGCGACGAAGAACCGCGCGGACTTCTTGCTCCGCCGATGCGTTGGCAGAGCGTCATCGCTTCGGCGGCGGCAGTCGCCTCGTCGAGCATCGACGCGTTGGCGATCGCCATTCCGGTCAGATCGCAGACCATCGTCTGGAAGTTGACGAGCGCCTCGAGCCGCCCCTGCGAGATCTCCGGCTGATACGGCGTGTACGCGGTGTACCACGCCGGATTCTCGAGCACGTTGCGCAGGATGACGCCCGGGCGTATGCGTGCCGTAATAGCCCTGGCCGATGAACGACTTCAGAACGCGGTTCTTCGCGGCGATGGTCTTGAGCCGCGCCAAGCGCCGCGGCCTCGGTCATCGCGCCCGGAAGATCGAGCGCCATCGTGCGCCGGATCGCCGCCGGCACGAGCGCGTCGATCAGCTCCGCGCGCGACGGATAGCCTAGCGTCGCCAGCATCGCGGCCTGGTCCTCCGGCGTGGTGCCGATGTGGCGGGCAGCGAACGCGTCGGTCTGTTCGAGCGCGGCGAGCGTCACCGCGACGTCGCGGCTGGATCGAGGGTCGTTCATGTCGGGAATGCTCGCGTTGGCGCGCGGCACGATGGCGGCCGCGCGCAGTGGAACGGAGGCCTCGGCCTCAGGCGTCGCCGATCGTCGTTTCGTAGGCCTTTGCGTCGAGCAGCTTGTCGACGTCCGCAGGTACCGCGGGCTTCAACCGGAAGAACCAGGTCGCGTAGGGGTCCTTGTTGACCTGTTCGGGCGCGTCGGTCACCGCGGCGTTGACGGCGACGACCTCGCCCGCGACGGGCGCATAGATGTCGGAGGCGGCCTTCACCGACTCGACGACGGCGCAGGCTTCGGCGGCCGCGAGCTTGCGTCCGACCGCCGGCAGCTCGACGTACGACGAGGTCCCCAAGCGCGGACTGGGCGTGATCGGTGATGCCGATCGACAGCGTTCCGTCGGCTTCGGTGCGCACCCACTCGTGCGACGACGTGTACCTTAGATTGGCGGGAATGTTCATGCTCGCTCCTTTGTTCGGACACGACCGTGTCCGTTGTGATCACGCCGTCATGCCGAGGCACGCCTTGCCGTTCCGCGCGAACGGCGGTTTCACGACACGGGCGGCGAGCTCGCGATCCCGGACCACGACCCGGACCGTGTCGCCGACCGCGACTTCGGCGGGCAGCCGCGCAAGCGCAATCGACTGGTTGAGCGTCGGGCTGAACGTGCCGCTCGTGATTTCGCCATCTCCGCGCGCGGTGCGCACGACCTGGTGCGCACGCAGCACGCCCCCGCGGTCGACGAGCACGAGCCCGGCCAGCCGCCGCGTCGGCGGATGCGCCACGAGCGCGGCCTTGCCGACGAAGTCGCGTGGGCTCGCGAGATCCACCGTCCACGCGAGTCCCGGATTCGAGCGGCGACACCGTCTCGTCCATGTCCTGGCCGTAGAGGTTCATGCCGGCTTCGAGCCGCAGCGTGTCGCGCGCGCCGAGCCCCGCCGGGCGCACGCCTGCGGCAACGAGCGCGCGCCAGACGCTCGGCCGCCTGTCGCTGCCGGCAGCATCAGCTCGAAGCCGTCCTCCCCCGTGTATCCCGTACGGGCGATGAACACCTCGCCCCACGGGGCATCCATCGTGGCCGCGGTGAACGGCTTCAGCGGCGAGGACGCCGGCTCGCTCCCGGGCAGGGCCTGCCAGACCTTCGCCCGCGCGTTCGGTCCCTGGACGGCGATCATCGCAAGATCGGTGCGCGGCGCGAGCGTCAGCTGCGGCGCGCGCGCGGCGAGAAGCTCGCCCGAGCCAGGCGATGTCCTTGTCGGCGGTGCCGGCGTTGACGACGAGCCGGAAGATAGTCCTCGGTCAGGAAATAGACGATCAGGTCGTCGATCACGGTGCCCTCGGGACTGAGCAGGCACGAGTAGAGTGCCTTGCCCGGCTGGGCGAGCTTGTCGACGTTGTTGGCGAGCGCGTAACGCAGGAAGCCGCGGACCCCGCCATTGCCTTGGGCTCCCCGAAGGTCGACGACGCGCATGTGCGAGACGTCGAACATCCCGGCATCGTTGCGCACCGCGTGGTGCTCGTCGATCTGGGAGCCGTAGTTCACCGGCATGTCCCAGCCGCCGAAGTCGACCATGCGCGCGCCGGCGGCGCGGTGAATCGCGTTAAGCGGTGTCTGTTTGAGCAAGCCCGTCTCCGATCGCAAAAGAATACAGGGCGAAGCGGCCATTCCGCTTCGCCCCGTCTGTCCTTTTACCTGAGAGATTGCGGCGCGAATGCGGTGCGCCGGGTGCCCCTTCGGTGGGCCGTCGCCAAACAAGCGGCGCAGCCGCTCTCCAGATATGAATTGCGCCCGCGCAGTCCCTGGTACCTGAGCGATTGTGGGAGTTGCGCCTTCGGCGGCGGCCCCGGCGCTAGGTCGGTGCCGCACTCTCCTGCGCGGACCGGGCAAGAGTACCGTCGCACCCCGGTCGCTGTCAAAGTCCGGGGATATCCAATAGTCGGCTTCGAAGGCGTTCTCGGCCAGCCCCCGGCGAGAGTGGGCGCCTACTTCTTCAAGGCGAGTATGTACGTGACCATCGTCTTGATGTCGTCATCCTTGACCGCGGGATTCGGCGGCATCGGCACCTGGCCCCAGACGCCGGATCCGCCCTTCTTCACCTTCTCGGCCAGCTTGGCGGCCGCTCCGGCATCGCCCTTGTACTTGGCGGCGACCTCGGCGTAGGCCGGACCGACGACCTTCTTGTCGATCGCGTGACACGCGGTGCAGCCCGATTTCTTGAGCAGGTCCTCTCCGGCATCGGCGTTGACGGCACCGGCTGCGATCAGCCCGGCGGTGGCCAGTACGGCAGTGGAAATCTTCATTGGAACTCCGTAGGAATTTGGAAAGCAGAAAAAGCGGTTCGCATGGTACCGGAACGGCTCCCGAGTCGCCATCGGCGCGCCGGCGCCTGTCGCGTTGACGCGGATCACTCGCGAGCGTGTCGCGTCAGATCGCGATTTCCCGCTCGATCTTGGCCAGGTCGTCAATGGCCGGCAGGCACTGCGTGCCGCGGCACACCCACGCGGCGGCCCCGCGGGCGGGTGCGGGACCCTTGGCGAGCTCGGGCGCGATCGCCATGCGAGCAACGTTGAAGATGCGCACCGAGGGGCGCAATCGTCGCTCGAGTGCGCGCTGCCACGCAGTGCAGACGGCGGGATCGCCGGCGAGCTGGATCGTCGTCGGCGGGACCCGCGCTCTCCTCGAGCGCGGAGAGCAGTGACGCGTAACCCCCGGGCGAGGCCGCGAGCGCCGGCGCAAACAGCTGCACGGCGCGCAAGGCGGCCTCGACATACCGCGGTTCTGCGCACAGATGCCCGAGCGCGATGAGGGCGCCCGCGGCGACGCCGTTGCCCGACGGCGTCGCGTTGTCGTGACCCGGCTTGGTCCGGTGAAAGAGCTCCTCGTGGTCGTGGCTGGTGAAGAAGAATCCGCCCGCCCGGGGGTCTTCGAACTCGGCCAGCAGCACGTCCGCGAGCTCACGCGCCCACGCGTAGTCCTCGGCGCGAAACCGCGCCTGCAGGAGCTCGACCAGTGCCGCGAGCAGGAACGCGTAATCGTCGAGGTAGGCATTGAGATGCGCGCGCTCGCCCTTGCGCGTGGCGAGCAGGCGGCCGTTGCGCCAGGCAGTACGCCGCAACGCGTCGGTCGCCGACAGCGCAAGGTCGGTCCAGCCGGGTTCGTCCAGCGCGCGCGCCGCACGCGCCAGCCCAGCGATCGCGAGTGCGTTCCACGACGTCAGGATCTTGTCGTCCAGTCCCGGGCGAATCCGCGCTGCGCGTGCCGCGAACAGTCTGGCCTTCGCCGCGTCGAGCCGCGAATGCGCCGCTGCCGGCGAAATGGCAAGCCGTGCGGCGACCTCGGCGAGTGGCGCCCGCAAACGCAGATTCCAGGCATGGCCCTCGAAATTGGGTGCGCCGTCGAGTCCGTAGTGCGGCGCGGCCACCGCATACTCGTCCGGTGTCAGCAGCGAGCGCACCTCGGCGTCCGTCCAGACATAGAACTTGCCTTCCTCGCCATCGCTGTCGGCGTCGAGGCTCGAAAAGAACGCACCGTCCGGCGCACGCATTTCGCGGGTCATCCAGCCGACGATGCCGCGCGCCACTTCGGCGAAGCGCGGGTCGCCCGTCACCCGCGCGAGGTCCGCGTACGCCGAGAGCAGCGGCCCGTTGTCGTAGAGCATCTTTTCGAAGTGCGGAATCGACCACTGCGCGTCGACGCTGTAGCGGCAGAAGCCGCCGCCCAGCTGGTCGTGGATGCCGCCGTCGGCCATCTTCTCGAGCGTGACGCGGACCATCGTCAGCGCCTCGGCGTCGCCGGTTCGCGCGTGCTCGCGCAGGCAGAGCTCGAGGTCGGTCGCGTGCGGAAACTTGGGCGCGGCGCCGAATCCGCCGTCGACGGCGTCGAATCGCCGCTTGAGCCCGGCGAGCGCGACCTCCGGTCGCCGTGTCCGGCAGCGGCGCGGTCGCCTGCAGGTGCCGGCTCGAGACTCGCGAGCGCGTCCTTGAGCTGCGCCCCCTGCTCGGCGATCGCCCGCCCCTGTTCGCGGTACGCCGCGGCGACGCGCGGCAGGAGGTCGAGAAAGCCCGGGGAGCCCGTAGCGTCCCTCCTTCGGGAAATAGGTGCCGCCGAAGAAGGGCACGCCGTCCGGGGTCAGGAACATCGTGAGCGGCCAGCCGCCCGAGCGCCGCGTGAGCAACGCATGCGCGGTCTGGTAGATCTGGTCGAGGTCGGGGCGCTCCTCGCGATCCACCTTGATGTTGACGAAATGCGCGTTCATCGACACGCGGCGACCTGCGGATCCTCGAACGACTCGTGCGCCATCACGTGGCACCAGTGACAGGCGGAATAGCCGATCGACAGCAGGATCGGCTTGTCTTCCGCGGCGCGCGAGCGCGAGCGCCTCCTCGCCCCAGGGATGCCAATCCACCGGGTTGTCGGCGTGCTGCAGCAGGTAGGGGCTCGTTTCGCCCGCGAGGCGGTTCGGCATCGTGACAGGTGGCGCCCTGGCGGCCAGGGCGACCGCAGCGCCGCGGATCAGGCGGTCTCTTCGAAGGCGGCGCGCTCGAAGTCGGCGCCGCGCTGCAGAAGGCGCGTCAGACGGAAGCGGCGCTCGGCGCCGGCGTCGAGCGAACGCAGCACGCGGCTGGGATTGAACGTCCGCGGCGGCAGCACGAGACAGGCCTTGTCGTCGGGCGTCTCGGCGAGGATGAGCGCGGGCAGCGGCGCGTCCTCGGACCCGGCCGCCGACAGCGGCAGCAGCGAGATCGCCTTCGGCGAGCCCGACCACAGCCGCAGCGACAGCGCGAGCTCCGTCGCCGCGCCGTGCGCCACCCGCGTGACGCAGCCGACGCGCAGATCCGCCGTCGCTCCGCGCGATGCGCGAGCTGCTCCAGCGACCAGCGATGGCGCGCGTCGGACGCGCGCGTGAAGCGACGCCTCGCGCCACTCGTACGCGCCCTGCCAGCGCTCCCACGCCCATTCGCGCTCGGCATCCTCGCGGCCGCGGTCGTAGTCGGTGATCGGGCCCAGCGCCTGCAGCTGCTGCGCCTCCTCGAACGACAGCCGAGCCCGCCGGATCCTTGCGCTCGAACGTGCGGCCGCTGATGCGGAAATACGCGGCCGGCAGACCGCCCGCGCAGAGCTCGACCGCGGCCAGCGGGCGCGTCGGTCAGCGCGCCGCGGGAGCTGGTACCAGTGCGCGTCGAGGTGGCCGAGCAGCGCCGTGCACTGTTCGACGCTGCAGTCGTGGCCGAGCTGCAGCTCGGCCGGATTGGCGCCCGTCTGCAGCCGCTTCAGCCGGCCGCGCACGCTGGTCGCGAGCTTGGCCGGGTAGCCGAAGCGCATCGACTTCGCGGGATTGCGGCGGCACGCTCTGGGCGAGCATCGCGCCGGTCCCGCCATCGAGGTCGACGAGGATCACCGGCCCCTCGGTTTCGCGCTGCTGCGCGTAGGGAAAGACCTTGCGCGCCCACATCCCGAGCCAGCGATCGGTGAGCTCGATCTGCTTCACCGACATCGCGCACGGATCGGCGAGCCCGAGCAGCAGCGCATGGCTGTACGTCGAGTAGCAGGAAATTCCGACGGCTTGCGGGCTCAGATTGTCGGAGACCGCCGCGACCGCGCATTCGAGCATCTCGGCGAGCCGGAAATAGGCGTGCAGCTCGTGCCAGACGGCGTCCGGCACGCGTCCGCCGCGCGAGACCGTGCACGAGCACGAGCTGCTTGCCGACGTACAGGCCGCGCTGCAGGATCTTGGCCTTGACGCCGGCGAGCTCCGGATCGCCCTCGAGCAGCGGCTTCAGGCACGCCGAGTACTGCTCCCACAGCCCGTGCCAGAGCGCGATCGCGTGCTCGGCCGCCTCGAATTCGCGATCGACCGCCGGCTGCGCCTTGCCCGCGTACCGGCGCGCGAGTTCCGTGTGCAGATAGGCGATGAGGTCGCGCAGCACTTCCGCGATCGTCGCCCGCTCGCGCGGGGGAAACGGGGCCGCCGCGAGCGCCTTGAGCTGGCCCTGCACCGTCTCGCAGACCAGCGCGACGTTGGTGAGCGGCAGCCCGTGCGCCCACTGTTTGGCGCTGTCGGCGTCGCTGAAGACGAGCGCGCGCACCTCGCCGCCCCGGGCGCGCAGCCGCTTCGCCGCCGGGCGCGCCGGAGGGATTCGAGCTCGCTCATCTGTCGGCAGCGCGCGTCATTGCGTCGACGGCGCGCCCAGCATCGCGGCGAGATCGCCGGCGAGCGACGCGCACGAAATCCTCCGGAAGCGCGCGCGGCGCGGCCTCCCGCTGCCGCGGCCCCCAGACCGGCTGCGGAAAATGGGTGTCGTCCGCGAAGCGCGGAATCACGTGCCAGTGCAGGTGCGGCGACCACATTGCCGAGCGAGGCGAGGTTCATCTTGGTCGGCGTGAGCCGCGCGCGCAGCGCCGACTCGACGGCGTAGACCACATGCATCAGATGCGCGCGGTTGGCGGCGGGAAGATCCGTCATCTCGCGCACGTGCGCGTTCCAGATGACGCGGCAGAACCCGGGAACGGCTCGTCGGTCAGGACCACGCGGCAGCGCGCATCGCGCCACAGCCGCTGGCCGCCTTCGCCGTCGCAGAACACGCAACCGGTCGTCATCGTTCGCCTTGGGCTCGCCTCCACCCGGAGCCCGGCACGGCTCCGTCGGCGCTTTATAGCACAAACGCCGGCGGCGCGCCCGATGCGCGCGTCGCCGGCAGCCTGACGCGAACCCGTCACGGCCGGCATCGCCTAGACCAGCACCCGCTCGATGCCGCCGCGGTTGGCGTTGGCGACGTACTCGGCCATCCAGTCGGGACCGAGGAGTCGCCGCGCGATCTCGACCACGATGTAGTCCGCGCGTCGTCGCGGCGTCGCCGTCGAAGCGCGACAGCCCCTGCAGGCACGACGGGCACGAGGTCAGCACCTTGATCTCGCCGCCGAAGCCGTCGGCGCGCAGCGCCTCGGCGCCCCGCGCGAGCTCGCCCTCCTTGCGGAAGCGCACCTGCGTCGCGATGTCCGGGCGCGACGTCGCGAGCATTCCCGACTCGCCGCAGCAGCGCTCGCTCGGCGTGACCGGCCCGCCCATCAGACCGTTGACGACGGCGAGCGGCGCATACGTCTTCATCGGCGTGTGGCAGGGGTCGTGGTACATGTAGCGGACGCCGTCGACGCCGTCGAGCTTGACGCCCTTCTCGAGCAGGTACTCGTGGATGTCGAGCAGCCGGCAGCCCGGGAAGATCTCGCCGAACTCGTACTTCTCGAGCTGGTCCATGCAGGTGCCGCAGGACACGATCACGGTCTTGATGTCGAGGTAGTTGAGCGTGTTGGCCACGCGGTGGAACAGCACGCGGTTGTCGGTGATGATCCGCTGGCCGCGATCGTGCGCTGCCGGCCGCCGTCTGCGGATAGCCGCAGCACAGGTATCCCGGCGGCAGCACCGTCTGCGCGCCGACGTGCCAGAGCATCGCCTGCGTCGCGAGCCCCACCTGCGAGAACAGCCGCTCCGAACCGCAGCCGGGAAAGTAGAACACCGCGTCGGAGTCCTCGCTGACGTTGCGTGGATTGCGGATGATCGGAACGAGCGTGTCGTCCTCGATGTCGAGCAGCGCGCGCGACGTCCGCTTCGGCAGTCCGCCCGGCATCGGCTTGTTGATGAAATGGATCACCTGCTGCTTGAGCGGCGCCCCTCCGGCGGTCGCCGGCGGACGCTTCGCCTGTCCCCGCAGCAGCCCCAGACGCTTCGCGATACCGTGCGCAAGGCGCTGCGCGCGGTAGGCCCAGCCGATCATCGCGCGCCGCGCGAGCTTGATCGTCGTCGGATCCGTCGCGTTGAGGAAGAACATCGCGGCCGCGGTCGCCGGCCGGAACGGCTGCCTGCCCTCCTTGCGCAGCAGGTTGCGCATCGCGATCGAGACGTCGCCGAAGTCGATGTCCACCGGGCAGGGTACGACGCACTTGTGGCAAACCGTGCAATGATCGGCGACGTCCGAGAACTCGTCGAAGTGGCGCAGCGAGACGCCGCGCCGCGTCTGCTCCTCGTACAGGAACGCCTCGACCAGCAGCGACGCCGCGAGGATCTTGTTGCGCGGCGAATAGAGCAGGTTCGCGCGCGGCACGTGTGTCGCGCACACCGGCTTGCACTTGCCGCAGCGCAGGCAGTCCTTGATCGAGTCGGCAATCCGCGCCGATCTCGGAGGCTTCGAGGATCAGGCTTTCGTGGCCGATCAGCGAAAAGCTCGGCGTGTAGGCATCGGCGAGATCCGCGCCGGCCAGGAGCTTGCCGGCATTGAACCGCCCTTCGGGGTCGACTCTTGCCTTGTAGCCGGCGAAGGGTGCGAGCTCGTCTGCCGTCAGGTATTCGAGCTTGGTGATGCCGATCCCGTGCTCGCCCGAGATGACGCCGCCCAGGCGCCGGGCGAGCGCCATGATCCGCGCGACGGCGGCGTTCGCCTCCTGCAGCATCGCGTAGTCGTCGGAATTGACGGGCAGGTTCGTGTGCACGTTGCCGTCCCCGGCATGCATGTGCAGCGCGACGAACACGCGGCTGCGCAGGACTTCGCCGTGAATCGCGCTGCAGCGCGCGAGCACCGGCGCGAACGCGCGTCCGGCGAGGATTTCCTGCAGCGGCGCCAGGAGCTCGCTCTTCCACGACGCGACGACCGAATGGTCCTGCAGCGACGGAAACACATCGTCGATGCGCTCGAGGAGATCCCGCCAGCGTGCGCGCACCGACTCGACGAGCGCGCGCGCTTCGTCCACCTTGGCGTCGATCTGCTCCTGCGCGGGACGCACGTCGTCGCCCGGTCCCCAGGCGTGGATGAGCGCCGTGCCGGCGAAAAACGCCGCGAGTGCGTCGCAGAGCCGCAGCTTGTTCGAAAGCGAGAGCTCGATGTTGATCCGCTCGACCCCGTCGGTGTAGTCGCCAAGGCGCTCCAGCGGGATGACGACGTCTTCGTTGATCTTGAACGCGTTGGTGTGCCGCGCGATCGCCGCGGTGCGCGCGCGGTCGAGCCAGAACTTCTTGCGCGCCTCCGCCGACACGGCGACGAACCCCTCGGCGCCGCGCGCGTTGGCGATCCGGATCACTTCCGAGGCGGCCCTGGCGACCGCGACATCGTCGTCGCCGACGATGTCGCCCAGCAGCACCATCTTCGGCCGGCCGTGGCGCTTCGCCTTGGTCGCGTAGCCGACCGCCTTCACGTAGCGCTCGTCCAGTGCTCGAGGCCGGCGAGCATCGCGCCGCCCGGCCGTGCATCGAGGTAGCGCTTGATCTCGACGATCGCCGGCGTCGAATCGCGCACCTGGCCGAAGAACTCCAGGCACACCGTCCGGGCGGCCGGCGGCATCCGGTGCAGCACGAACCGCGCCGACGTGATGAGACCGTCGCAGCCCTCCTTCTGCACCCCGGGCAGGCCGGCGAGAAACTTGTCGGTGACGTCCTTGCCGAGCCCTGGCTTGCGGAACGCCGCGCCGGGAATGGCGAGCGTCTCCCTCCGCGTCACGGTCGTTCCGTCGGCGCCATACCAGGCGAGCTCGAAGGTCGCGACGTCGGCGTCGTGGATCTTGCCGAGGTTGTGGTCCAGCCGCGTCACCTCGAGCCACTCGGCATCCGGCGTCACCATCCGCCACGAAACGAGATTGTCGAGCGCCGTGCCCCACAGCACCGCCTTCTTGCCGCCGGCATTCATCGCGACGTTGCCGCCGATGCACGATGCGTCGGCGGACGTCGGGTCGACGGCGAAGACGAGCCCCGCCGCTTCCGCGGCCTCCATCACCCGCCGCGTGACGACGCCGGCGCCGCAGTCGATCGTGGGAACCGGATCGGCGCCGGCGCGGATCACGATGCGCTCGACGCCCGACAGGCGCTCGAGCTTCTCGGTGTTGATGACCGCCGAGCGCGCGGTGAGCGGAACGGCGCTGCCCGTGTACCCGGTGCCGCCGCCGCGCGGAATGATCGTGAGCCCCAGTTCGATGCAGCCGGCGACGAGCCCGCGCACCTCGTCCTCGGCATCCGGGCACAGCACGACGAACGGGTACTCGACGCGCCAGTCGGTGGCGTCGGTCACGTGCGACACGCGCGCGAACGGGTCGAACGCGATGTTGTCCTTGTGCGTCAAGCGCGCGAGCACGCGCGTGGCCTTCACGCGAAGCGCGGCCGATCTCGCGCGAACGAGCGCTCGAAGCGCTCGACCGCGGCACTGCGCGGCCGCGATCGAGCTGCGCGACGAGGCGATCGCGCTCGGATTCCTGCGCTGCCGCGCGCGCGCGCCGTCTCGATCCGCCGCTTCTCGATCTCGTGCAGCCGGTGCCTGAGCGCCGCGACCAGGAGTTGCTGGCGCTTCGGATTGTCGAGCAGATCGTCCTGCAGGTACGGATTGCGCTCGACCACCCAGATGTCGCCGAGCACCTCGAACAGCATCCGTGCCGAGCGCCCCGTCCGGCGCTCGCCGCGCAGCTCGCTCGAGCAGCCGCCACATCGGCTCGCCCGAGCAGGCGGATCACGATCTCGCGATCGGAGAACGACGTGTAGTTGTACGGGATCTCGCGCAGCCGCGGCGCGTCGGCCGGCGGGTCGCGATGTCGACGATGCGGTCGATCGGCGGCGTTCATGGACCGGCAAGTCTACCGCAGCGCAACATGGCACCGCCGAGTGCCGCGCTGGCCCCGCGCCTGCGGGCGGCTGGGCCCCGGCTACCCTCGCCACCACGCGATGCCCTCCGCGAGCGCCCAGTACCGCGCGAACTTGCCGGCGGCCATGAACACGTCCCGCGGCAACGATGTTCTGGCGCATCCAGCCCGACGCGACGCAAAGTCCGTCGCCGATCACCGGCACCCCAGGAAAACAGCAGCATCGCGCGGGCCGTGGCGCGCGAGCCAGGCGACAGCGCGCCGCTCCGCGGCTTCGGCAGCAGCCGGCCGACGACGATACGAAGTCAGTCCCGCCGAGCGTGTTGCCGAGCGTGGCAACCGCGAGCGCCGGGCCTCCCGGAGCCCCGGCGCGTAATGCAGAGCGCGACGAAGGCGAGCTCGGAGTTCCCGGGCAGCAGCGTCGCCGAAAGGAAGCTGCTCGCGAACAACCCCCAGAGTCCGGCCGTGCCGAATGAGGCGTCCAGCACCGCGCCTCGTAACCGACGGGCCCCGCCCGGCTGAGGCCGACCCACGACAAGCCCTCTAGGCCGCCCAGTCGAGGATGACCTTGCCGCTCGCGCCCGAGAGCATCGTCGCGAACGCGGCTTCGTATTCCTCGACCGCCGAACCGGTGCGTGATGATCGGCGAGAGATCGAGCCCGGACTGGAGCATCGCACCATCTTGTACCAGGTCTCGAACATCTCGCGGCCGTAGATCCCCCTTGATCTCGAGCCCCTTGAAGATCACCTGGTTCCAGTCGATGGCCATGCCCGCGGCGGGATCCCGAGCAGCGCCACCTTGCCGCCGTGGTTCATCTGCTCGAGCAGCGAGCGGAAGGCCCGCCCTCGCCCCTCATTTCCATGCCGACGTCGAAGCCCTTCGGTCATCTGCAGGCTGTCCATCACGTCGTGCAGGTTCTCG
>CAWAOF010000021.1:0-68299 GCA_963783525.1 uncultured beta proteobacterium | reverse complement strand
GTCGAAGCCGGGAGCCGTCGCCTCGGAGAGGAGGTCGGTAACCATATCGCTGCGCCGCATGACGCGGCCGTTTCGTTCCGACAATTATAAGGTCACCGTGACGGGCATAGGAGGCGCAATTGCTCCGTGGCCCACAACGCCGCGCCCGCCCTCAGCGTCGAACCCCGAGCCCGCGCGGCATCAGTAGGTTTCGACGTGGTAGCGGCCCGCCGCGCGCAGCTCCGGCAGCATCCGCTCCCAGTCGGCGCCCGCACTCCGGCAGGCATCGCGAAACGCCTCGTCGACGCCCTGTTCCATCCCCTTGAGCCCGCAGATGTACACATGGCAGTTCTCGTCGGCGAGCGCGCGCGCGACATCGGCGCCACGCTCGCGGATTCGGTCCTGCACGTAGCGCTTGGGCTCGCCGGGAACGCGCGAGAACGCGAAGTTGATGTCGATGAACTCCTTCGGCAGCTTGAGCAGCGGACCGAAATACGGCAGCTCGCCTTCCGAGCGCGCGCCGAAGAACAGCATCAGCGCGCCGCCCTCCTTGAGCGCGATGCGTCGCCGCCGCCGCTCGGTCATTGCGCGCATCGGCGCGGACCCCGTGCCCGTGCACACCATCAGCAGCGAGGACCCCGGGTGATTGGGCATCAGAAACGTCGTCCCGTAGGGACCGACGACCTGCACCTGGTCGCCTTTGGCGAGATCGCACAGGTAATTCGAGGCGACGCCGACGATGGGCATGCCGGAGTGGTCCTCGGTGACGCGCTTCACCGTGAGCGCGAGGTTGTTGTAGCGCGGCCGCTCGCCGTCGCGCGGACTGGCGACCGAATAGAGCCGCAATCGATGCGGCTTGCCGGCCGCATCGAGCCCGGGTGGCAGGATGCCGATCGTCTGTCCTTCCAGCACCGGAAAGGCGGTGCCGCCGAAATCCAGCACGATGTGGCGGATGTCGCTGCTCGCGCCCTCTGCGGTCAGACGGAAGTTGCCGCTGACGGTGGCGATCGCCGGCCGCGCGAGCGTATAGAGGTTGACGTACGGGTGTGCCGCCGACCAGGGCGGACAGACCTCTCCACCCTGACCTTGCGTGGCCGTCGCCGTGATCCGAGTGACGTCGTCGGGAAGCTCGCTCGCGGCGCCCACCGCGACCTCGGTCGGTGCCGGCAGCGCGTCCCAGCCGAGCTGCTCCGCGAGCGTGTACGGCTTCGCCTTGTCGACGCTGCGCCAGTTGTCGATCGCGCCGGTGGGGCAGGGCGCGAGGCAGTCGTTGCAGTAGTTGCACTTCGCCGGGTCGACGACGTAGTTGCGCGTGTCATGGCTGACCGCGCCCACCGGGCAGGTCTCCTCGCACGTGTTGCAGCGGATGCAGATCTCCGGATCGATCAGGTGCTGCCGGAGTACCGCGACGGCCGAGTCAGACACGAATTTCGTCCTTGATCATGTCGGCGACGAGCGATGGAGCGATCGCAGGGCCCGTCCGACCCCGGATTGCGGCGCTCAGTTGAACCGCACGTACGCGAAGTCGACCGGCTGATTGTTGATTCCGCGCGCGGGTGGCGCGATCCAGTTCGCGAACTTCCCCGGCTCGGCGACCCGTCCCATCAGCGACGCGACGAACGCGCGGTCGGCCGCGGATGGCAGCCATTGCAGGTGATGATGCGTCCAGTCCGCTTCCGCCACGACATTGCCATCGGGATCGACGCGGACGGACGACAGCGGCCCGATCTTGCGGTTGAATGCCTTGTGCGGTGCCTTGAGGCGGACTGCGATGCCGGCCTTCTCGATGATCTTGTTCCAGCGCTCGATTCCGGCCTGCGCATCCTTCACGTAGTCGTCGCGCAGCTTCTCGTTCAACGCGTTGAGCGCCGGCGCCGCGACTGTCGCGAGCCGGCCGTCGCGGACCTCGAGCACCGGGTACGTGGCGCCGGTCAGGAGGTGGTCGTCGGTGATCTTGGTCTCGTCGAACCGGCCCTTGAGGCCCGTCGTGTAGAAGGTCGCGGCGTTCGACGACACGTCGGAGCCGAAGAGATCCATCGTGACGCTGAAGTGGAAGTTGAGGTAGCGCTGGATCGTCGGCAGGTCGATGACGCCCAGCGCGCGCAGCTGCGCGGGGTCGTCGGTCCGGTTCGCGACCATCGTCTCGCAGGTCCGCTGGACGACGCGCTGACGCCGGTCTCGCCGACGAACATGTGATGCGCCTCCTCGGTCAGCATGAAGCGGCAGGTGCGCGCCAGCGGATCGAAGCCCGCTCTCGGCGAGGCGCAGCAGCTGGTACTTGCCGTCGCGGTCGGTGAACATCGTGAACATGAAGAACGACAGCCAGTCCGCTCGGCTCGTTGAACGCGCCGAAAATTCGCGGATTGTCGGCGTCGCCGGAGCGCCGCTGCAAGCAGTTCCTCGGCCTCCTCGCGGCCGTCGCGGCCGAAAAAGCGGTGGAGCAAATAGACCATCGCCCACAGGTGGCGGCCCTCCTCGACGTTGACCTGGAACAGGTTGCGCAGGTCGTAGAGCGACGGGCGGTGTGGCCGAGCAGCCGTTGCTGCTCGACGGTGGCCGGCTCGGTGTCGCCCTGCGTGACGATGAGGCGGCGGAGCGTTGCGGAATTCGCCGGGAATTTCCTGCCAGACGGGCTGGCCCTTGTGCTCGCCGAAGTCGATGGCGTCGGCATCGGCCGGCGTGAGGAAGATGCCCCAGCGGTAGTCGGGCATCTTGACGTAGTCGAAGTGGGCCCAGCCCTTGGCTCGACGGTGATCGCGGTGCGCAGATAGAGTCACGTCGCTCGGAAATCGGTGGCCCATGTCGATCCACCAATCCAGGTAGTCCGGTTGCCAGTGCTCGAGCGCGCGCTGCAGGCGCCGGTTGCTCGCGAGGTTCGACGTTGTTCGGGATCTTGTCGTTGTAGTCGATGCTCATGGGCGTTCCACGGTTGTGTCGAGGTGCTTGGCGTCCGGTTCGCCTGGTCGTCGACGAGATGCGCGGCGTGCCGGCGAGCCGCGCGTCAAACGCGGTCCCAGTCGAAGCGGGGCTTGTTGCCGGTGCCGTACAGCCTTGAGCGCGCCGCGCTTCGCCGACCGCGTTGGGCCGGATGAAGATCCAGTTCTGCCAGGCGGAAAGCCGGCCGAAAATCTTCGTCTCCATCGTCTCCGGGCCGCCGAAGCGCAGATTCGCTTCCATGCCGGTCAGCGCATCCGGCGACAGGCTCGCGCGCTCTTCGCAGGGCGACGCGCACCTCGTCGTCCCAGTCGAGGTCGTCGGGTGCGAAGGTGACCAGGCCGGTCAGCGCCGCGTCCGCGGCGAGCGCGCGGCCCACGGCGTCTTTCGCGCGCGTCATCGGCTCGGTCTCGTCGTAGAAGCGTGCCGCGATGCGCGCCTACGCCGTTGACCATCGGGTAGGTACCGAAGTTCTGCAGCGTAAGCGCGATCGTCGGCGCGGCCGCCGCGTCGTCCGGCAGCGTCCAGCATGTAGGCGCGATCGGCGGCGAGCGCCAGCTCCAGCAGCGAGCCGGCGAAGCACGATCCGGGCTCGATCAGCGCATAGAGGCGTGCGCGACGTGAGGTCGAGGCGCGCGAGCGTGCGCCGCAGCATGCCGATCGTCTCGCGGACGAACCAGTGCGACCGGTTCGGTCCATGAGCACCGCGTCGGCCGCACCGACGTGCGCGGGGTCGCCGGCGGTCTTGAGGACCAGGTGCCGATGTCGAGTTCGTTGGACCGCAAGAGCAGGATCGCGTCGTCGAGCTCACGAGACAGTCGCGAGCGGCCACCAGTCGGCGCCCGCGTGCAGAATCGCGTCGAGGTCCGGCTGCGGGCGCTGTGCGGGGCGCTCACGGGATCGTGGCCACGCGCTGCGCGCGGTCGATCCTGACGTCGACGTGCGTGTAGTGGATCCCGCTGTCGTCGATCGCCGCGCGTCGAGCGGCGTCAGCGTGATTCCCTCCGCGCTCGCTGGCCGGTCGCTGAGCGCTGCCAGCTCCGCTGCGCGCTCCGACACCGTCTGCTCGAACTGCTGCGGCTGGCAGACGCATCGATCACCCCACTCTGCGCGCGCTGTCGCCTTGACCCCCTCGGCGAGCGTGCAGAACACATCCGCGAGATCGCGGCGCACCTTGCGTTTGTCGGTCACGCGCGTCAGGCCGCCGGTGCCCGGCAGCACGCCGAGCAGCGGTGTCTCGGGCAGGCTCACCGCCGATGTTGCCGTCGTCGACCAGCACGATCTCGTCGCAGGCGAGGGCCAGCTCGTAGCCGCCGCCGGCCGTGGTGCCGTTGCAGGCGGCCATGAACTTGAGCCCGGAGTGCGCGCTGGCGTCCTCGATGCCGTGCGCGTCTCGTTCGTGAACTTGCAGAAGTTCACCTTGAACGCGTGGGTGACGGTCCCGAGCATGAAGATGTTGGCGCCGGAGCAGAAGACGCGCGGACTTGCCGCTGCTCGACGACCACGCGTCGGACTTCGGGATGCTCGAAGCGGATCCGCTGGACGGCATCGTGCAGCTCGATGTCGACGCCCAGGTCGTAGGAGTTCAGCTTGAGCTTGTAGCCGGGCATGAAGCCGCGGTCCTCGCGGACATCCATCGTCAGCGTCGCGACCGCACCGTCGAACGCGAGCTTCCAATGCGCATAACGGTCGGGGTGCGTATCGTAGGTGACGAAGGGCCTTCCGCCCGTGGCCGATTCCGGGGCGAGCGATGCGGCAGCGTGGGTCATGCGTTTCTCCTGAACTCGGTACTCGTCGCGTGAGACTCAGGCGGCGACCGCCTGGCGCAGCCTCGCGAGGCTCTGCGCGGGATCTTCGCCAGAAGTGTCGAGCGTCGCGTCGGCCTTCTGGTACAGGGGTTCGCGCGCATCGAGGATGCGCCGCAAGTCCGCCATCGCTTCGTCGTTCCCCTGCATCGGGCGCAGATCGCCCTGCGCGATCACGCGCGCCATGTGCTCGTCCGGCGAGGCGCGGACCCACACGGTGAAGCAATGCTGCAGCAACAGGTTGTAGGTCTCCGGCTCCGAGACGATGCCGCCGCCCACCGTCATCACCATCTCCGGATGGGCGCCGATCTCCCGCTCGAGACAGCGGCGCTCGATGCGCCGATAGCCGGTCTGGCCGTAGAGCAGGAAGACCTCGGAGAGGCCGATTCCGGCCTCGCGCTCGATCTCTCGGTCGAGCTCGACGAACGGACAGCGCAACTCCGCGGCGAGCGCAGTGCCGAGCGTCGTCTTGCCGGCGCCGCGCAGTCCCACCAGCGCGACCCGCCGACGGCGCGCCGCCGCCTCCTCGCCAAAATCGCGCATCAGACGGAAGACGACGTCCTCGAGCCGGTGTGGCGGGAGCCGGTCCAGGAAGCGTCGGATAAGGCGCTGCTCGACGGTGCTCTCGCGCGGGTCGAGCAATTCGGTCAGCGGGAGCCCGAGCGCGCGCGCAACGTTGCGCAGCAGCAGCACCGACGCGTTGCCTTCGCCCGCTTCCAGCTGTGCGAGGTAGCGCTCCGAAACGCCGGCCGACTGCGAAACCGCCTTGCGTGCCATTGCGCGCCGCTCGCGCGCTTCGCGGACTTGCCGGCCCAGGGCGGCGAGGAAGTCGGCGTCGTCCGCTTCCCCGGCGGGCGGCGTCACGGCGGCGGGTCGATTCGAAACGGCGGTGGACATTGCAACGATGCGAGCCGAAAAGGTCAGGCAATATATTGCATGTCTTTGATCGGCGTCAAGCACTTTGCATCGCCCACGGTCTGGTGTCGAACGGCGGATGACGGACGGCTGGGTCGGGGCGGGGCGGAGCCGCATGTGCGACGCTCTGACGACCTGTCGTATGCTGTATTGTGCTTGACGTCCGCCCAACCATGATCTAAATTTCCGGTCCGGCCGCCGTGATCGAGGCGACGATAATTCGGGACGCGACGGTTCGGCCGATCGCGGCGACACGCCGGGGCCGCGGCGGGGGAACCTGAGGAGGAGTGATGCCGTCTCTCAGCACGGCCGATCATCGCGCGAGTCCGCCGCGGGTCGACATTCCGCGCAGCTACAACGCAGCGCACGATCTGATCGAGCGCAACCTCGCGGCCGGACGTGCGGCGAAGGTCGCCTACATCGACGACGCGGGCGCGCTACACCTACGGCGAGCTTGCGGAGCGGGTGAACCGCTGCGCGAACGCGTTCATCGCGCTCGGGCTGCAACCCGAGCAGCGCGTGCTGCTCTGCCACCTCGACACGATCGACTTTCCCGCCGCGTTCCTCGGCGCGATCAAGGCCGGCATCGTCCCCATCGCCGCGAATACCCTGCTGACGACGAACGACTACGACTACATGCTGCGCGACAGCCGCGCCCGGGCGCTCGTGGTCTCGGCGCCAACTCCTTCCGGCATTCGCGCCGCTCTTCGGCAAGCATCCGCACCTTGCGCACGTGATCGTCTCCGGCGGCGCGGACGCGTCGTCGCCCGTCCCCACCATTCACTCGGCAAAGCTGCTGGCCGCGGCCTCGACCTCGTTCGCACCGGCCGACACGACCTGCGACGACGCCTGCTTCTGGCTCTATTCATCGGGCTCGACCGGCGCGCCGAAGGGCACCGTGCACATGCATTCGAGCCTGATCGCGACGGCCGAGCTCTACGCGAAGCCGATTCTCGGCATCCGCGAGGACGACGTCGTGTTCTCGGCGGCCAAGCTGTTCTTCGCCTACGGCCTCGGCAACGGGCTGACGTTTCCGATGTCCGTGGGCGCGACGACCGTGCTGATGGCCGAGCGCCCGACGCCGGCGGCGGTCGTTCGCGCGCCTGCGCAAGCACCAGCCGACGATCTTCTACGGCGTGCCGACGCTGTTTGCGGCGCTGCTCGCAAGCCCCGACCTGCCCGAGCGCGACGAGCTGCGGATGCGTCGCTGCACGTCGGCCGGCGAGGCGCTGCCGGCCGACATCGGCACGCCGCTGGACCGAGCATTTCGGCGTCGAGATCCTCGACGGCACTCGGCTCGACCGAGATGCTGCACATCTTCCTGTCCAACCGGCCGGGCGAGGTGCGCTACGGCACGACCGGCAAGCCGGTGCCCGGCTACGAGCTGCGGATCGTCGGCGACGACGGGCAGCCGGTGGCGCCGGGCGAGGTCGGCGAGCTGCAGATCAACGGGCCGACCTGCGGCGATGGCCTACTGGAACAACCGCGAGAAGACGCCGGAACACGTTCCAGGGCCCATGGACGCGCAGCGGCGACAAGTACTCGGTCGACGCCGACGGCTACTATGTCTACTCGGGCCGGACCGACGACATGCTGAAGGTGGGCGGCATCTACGTGTCGCCGATCGAGGTCGAGTCGGCGCTGATGACGCATCCGGCGGTGCTCGAGGCCGCCGTGATCGGCAAGGCGGACGAGGAAGAACTCGTCAAGCCGGTCGCCTACGTGGTGCTGAAGAGCGGGCACGTCGCGTCGCCGGCGCTGGCCGACGAGCTGCGGCAGCACGTGAAGACCCAGCTCGCGCCGTACAAGTATCCGCGCTGGATCGAATTCATCGACGAGCTGCCCAAGACGGCAACGGGTAAGATCCAGCGATTCAAGCTGCGCGCGAAGGCAGCCTAGGTCTTCGAGGGGGCGCCGCATCCGCGCCGCCGGCAGAGGCAATTTCCAGTCGACAGGAGGAGCACGCAATGAAACTACCAGGATCCCCGCGCCGTTCTGGGCGCGATCGCCGCGGCGCTGGCGGCCGGCGCAATGCTGCTCGCGCCGCCCGCGCTGTCGCAGCAGCCGGGCAAGCTCAAGGTCGGCCTGATGCTGCCCTACACCGGCACCTACGCGGCGCTCGGCAACGCAATCACCAACGGCTTCAAGCTCGCGATCGAGGAGAACGGCGGCAAGGTCGCCGGGCGCGAGATCGAGTATTTCGTCGTCGACGACGAGTCCGACCCGGCGAAGGCACCGGACAACGCGAACAAGCTCATCAAGCGCGACAACGTCGACGTGATGGTCGGCACCGTGCACTCGGGCGTCGCGCTCGCGATGTCGAAGGTCGCGCGCGACACGAACACGCTGCTCGATCATCCCGAACGCCGGCGCCGACGACATCACCGGTCCGCTGTGCGCCGCGAACGTCTTCCGCACGTCGTTCTCGAACTCGCAGCTGGGCATCGCGATGGGCAAGGTGATGGCCGACCAGAAGAAGAAGACGGCGGTCACGATCACCTGGAAGTACGCGGCGGGCGAGGAGTCGATCGGCGGCTTCAAGGAATCGTTCGAGGCGGGCGGCGGCAAGGTCGTGAAGGAGCTGTTCCTGCCGTTCCCGCAGGTCGAGTTCCAGGCGCTGCTGACCGAGATCGCCTCGCTCAAGCCCGACGTCGTCTACGCGTTCTTCGCGGGCGGCGGCGCGGTCAAGTTCGTCAAGGACTACGCGGCGGCCGGGCCTCAACAAGACGATCCCGCTGGTCGGACCCGGCTTCCTCACCGACGGCACGCTCGAAGCGCAGGGCGAGGCGGCGCAGGGGATGCTGACGACGCTGCACTACGGTGACGGGCTCAACAACCCGAAGAACAACGCGTTCCGCGCGGCGTACATGAAGGCGTACAAGACCGAGCCCGACGTCTACGCGGTCGGCGGTTACGACGCGGCGCAGCTCCTGATCGTCGGGATGAACGCCGTCAAGGGCGACACCGCGCAAGCGCGCCGAGCTCGTCAAGGCGATGGACAGCGCGAAGATCGACAGCCCGCGCGGGCCGCTGGCGCTTACCAGGTCGCACAACCCGATCCACGACATCTACCTGCGCAAGGTCGAGGGCAAGGAGAACAAGGTCGTGACGCGTGGCGGTCAAGAGCCTGACCGACCCGCCGCGCGGCTGCAAGCTCTGAGGGACCCTCCGGGTCGTTCCCGCGTTGTACACTTCCGCGCGGGCAGGCAGTTGCCTGCCCGCGCGATTTTTTTGGGCGGGGCGCCGCCGGGGTCGAACGATGGACGTCTACTCGTTCCTGATCCAGCTGCTGAACGGCCTCCAGTACGGGCTGCTGCTGTTCCTGGTCGCCTCCGGCCTCACGCTGATCTTCGGCATCATGGGCATCATCAACCTCGCCCATGGCAGCTTCTACATGATCGGCGCGTACATGGCGTTCTCGCTGTCGGCGCTGACCGGCAGCCTGTTCATCGCGATCGTCGTCGGCATCGTGCTGTCGGTGGTGCTGGGCGTCTTCCTCGAGTGGGCGCTGTTCTCGCACCTCTACAAGCGCGACCACCTGGAGCAGGTGCTGCTGACCTACGGCCTCATCCTCGTCTTCGAGGAGCTGCAGCAGCCTCATCGTCGGCAACGACGTCCACGGCGTCCCGGTGCCGGCGATCTTCAACTGGTCGATTCCGCTGACCGCACACGCTGTCGTACCCGGTGTACCGGCTGTTCATGTCGGCGGTGTGCATCGTGCTCGCGGTGCTGCTCTACCTGCTGATCGCGAAGACGCGCATCGGCATGATGATCCGCGCCGGGTGCGTCGAACCGCGAGATGGTCGCAGTCGCTCGGCCTCAACATCAACCTCGTCTACCGGCTCGTGTTCGCGCTGGGCGTCGCGCTCGCCGCGTTCGCCGGGATGCTCGCGGCGCCGGTGTCGTCGGTGTACCCGGGCATGGGCACCGGCGTGCTGATCATCTGCTTCGTCGTCGTCGTCATCGGCGGCATCGGCTCGATCTGGGGCGCGCTGGTGGCGGCGCTGCTGATCGGGCTCGCCGACACGTTCGGCAAGGTGCTGATCCCCGAGGCCGCCGGCGTCACCGTCTACCTGCTGATGGCGGCGATCCTGCTGTGGCGGCCCGAAGGCCTGTTCCGCCGCGTCTGACGACGAGATGCCATCTGCGGCCGACCGCGCCGCGCTTCATCGGCGGACGCCCCTGCGTGACGCCGTCGCGATGACGCGTGAACCGAAAGCGGATCGCGCTCGTCGCGGCGCTCGCGCTGCTCGCGCTCTTTCCGCTCGCCGGCGCGACGTTCTACACCGAGCTCGTCACCAAGGTGATGATCCTCGCGATCTTCGCGCTGTCGCTCGACCTGCTGGTCGGCTACACCGGTCTCGTGTCGTTCGGCCACGCGGCGTTCTACGGCATCGGCGCCTACGTGCTGGGTCTGATGACGCCGAAGTACGAGGCGGCGAGCCTGTGGGTCACGCTGCCTGCCGCGGTCGCGCTGGCGGGCTCGCCGCGCTCGCCGTGGGGATCTTCGTCGTCCGCGTGAAGGGCATCTATTTCATCATGGTGACGCTCGCGTTCGCGCAGATGTTCTATTTCGTGTTCCACGACACGAAGCTCGGCCGCGGTTCCGACGGGATCAGCATGAACTTCAAGCCGACGGCGACGATCGCCGGCGTGCGACCTGGTTCGACCTCGGCGAACGCGATGCACGTCTACTACTTCGTGCTCGTGGCGCTCCTCGCTCGTGTTCCTGTTCCTGCGCATGCTGCTCGCCTCGCCGTTCGGCCGCGCGCTGCAGGGAATCCGCAGCAACGAGCACCGGATGCGCTCGCTCGGCTTCCCCGTCTACCGCTACAAGCTCGCGAGCTTCGCGATCGCGGGCGCGCTCGCCGGCCTCGCGGGCTACCTGTCGGCGCTGCAGTTCGGCTTCGTCAATCCGGAGCTCCTGTCCTGGCACCAGTCGGGCAACGTGCTGCTGATGCTGATCCTGGGCGGCCTCGGCAGCCTCTACGGCGCGGTCGTCGGCGCGTTCGCGTTCGTCGCGCTGCAGGAGGTCTACTCGTCGCTCACCACGCACTGGCAGCTGCTGCTGGGCGCGACGATCATCGCGCTGGTGATCTTCCTTCCCGGCGGGCTCGCGAGCGTCGCCGGACGCTTCAAGCGCACGCTGATCGGCGGTCCGGACCATGAGTGACGCGATCCTCGCGACGCAGGGACTCTCGCGCCGCTTCGGCGGGCTGATGGCGGTCAACGATGTCGCCCTCGAGCTCGAGCGTGGGCGGCTGCACGCGGTGCTCGGCCCGAACGGCGCCGGCAAGACGACGCTCATCAACCTGCTGTCCGGCGAGCTGGCGGCCTCGGGCGGCAGCATTCGCTACAAGGGCGAGGACATCACGCGCCTGCCGCCGGATCGCCGTTCGCGGATCGGCATCGGGCGCAGCTTCCAGAAGACCAACATCTTTCCGGCGTTCACCGCGTTCGAGAACTGCCGGCTCGCCGCGCAGTCGCGCGATCCGCGACCGCTGTCGATTGCGTCCGACGCGACCGCGTACGTGCCCGTGCGCGATGCGGCGCGGCAGGCCCTCGAGGCCGCGGGACTCGCGGCGCGCGCCGATGTCGTCGCGTACGCGCTGTCGCACGGCGAGCAGCGACAACTCGAGATCGCGATGGTGCTCGCGACTGCGCCGGAAGTGCTCCTGCTGGACGAGCCGCTGGCCGGCATGGGCAGCGAGGAGGCGGCCCGCATGGTCGAGCTCCTCAAGAAGATCACGCCGAACCATGCGTTGCTGCTGGTCGAGCACGACATGGACGCAGTGTTCGCCGTCGCGGACCGGATCACGGTGATGGTGAACGGCCAGGTGCTCGAGAGCGGTTCGCCCGACGCGATCCGCGCGAGCCCGGCGGTGCGGCAGGCCTACCTCGGCGACGCGGTCGACGCCGCAACATGAGCGCCGCCGGGCCGCCCGCGCGAATTGCCCCCCTCGGGGGCAGCGCGCGGCCTCCGCCGCAAGCGTGGGGGCTCCCGATGAGTGAAGCGATCCTCGAAGCGCGCGAGCTGCACGCGTACTACGGAGCGAGCCACATCCTGCACGGCATCGACTTCCGTATCGACCGCGGCGAGACGGTCGGCCTGATGGGCCGCAACGGCATGGGCAAGAGCACGCTGATCCGCAGCATGCTGGGGATCGTCAAGCCGCGCCACGGCGAGGTCTTCGTCTGCGGGACGCCGATGACCGGCGCGGAGCCGCACGTTGTCGCGCGCAAGGGCATCGCGTACGTCCCCGAGGGGCGCGGCATCTTCCCGAATCTCACCGTGCGCGAGAACCTCGTGATGGCGGCGCGCGCCAGGGACCGACGGCCGCCGCGACTGGACCTACGAGCGCGTGCTCGCGACGTTTCCGCGGCTCGCCGAACGACTCGACCACGGCGGCTGGAAGCTCTCGGGCGGCGAGCAGCAGATGCTGACGATCGGCCGCGCGCTGATGACGAACCCGGACCTGCTGATCCTGGACGAGGCTACCGAAGGGCTCGCGCCGCAGATCGCGAAGGAGATCTGGCGCATCATCGACGAGATCCGCCGCCACGGCATCGCGACGCTGATCGTCGACAAGAACCACGCGGCGGTCACCGCGATCGCGAAGCGCAACGTGATCCTCGTCAAGGGGCGCGTCGTGTTCGAGGGCGACAGCGCGACGCTGCTCGCGCAGCCCGAGCTGCTCCATCGGCACCTCGGGCGCTAACGCCTTCCAGCGGCCGGTGCTCGCCGATCGGCAACCGAGAACGCGAATGCGATAGGCTACGGTCCGAGTGCGCAAACGTGTGACCTGATCCGCCTCGGTGCCGAGCACGCGTGCGTGCAGTTTGCGCCGGTTCCCGGTCCCGGAGAGTGCAATGCCGGCGAAGGATCGCCGAGCGCATCGTCGCCACCGCCATCCTGCTCCTCGCCGTGCCGACCGTTGCGCTGGCGCAGTCGGTGGCGAAGGTCCAGCGGATCGGCTGGCTGAGTCTCGGTAGCGCCCCCTCCGACGCCAATCGTGGAGTGCCGGATTTCCAGCAGGGCCTGCGCGACGTTGGCTATGTCGTCGGGCAAAACGTCGTCATCGAGTACCGGTATGCGAACGGCCGCACCGAACGGCTTCCCGAGCTCGCGGCCGATCTGGTACGGCTTCCCGTCGACGTCATCGTGACCTCGGGTGAGCCTGCGGCGCTTGCAGCAAAGCGTGCGACGACGACGGTTCCCATCGTCGCGACCGAGTTCGGGCTCGACCCCGTCGGGGCCGGATTGGTCGCCAGCCTCGGACGACCGGGTGGAAATGTTACGGGGCTGGCGACGATCAGCGAGGAGCTCTGGCAGAAGCGCCTTGGACTGCTGAACGAAATCGTCCCCAGGCTCACTCGCCTGGCTGTCCTCTGGAATCCCGCGAATCCGGCCAACGCGACCTGCCTCAGCGAAATCGAGGACGCGGCCAGGGCGAAGGGCATCGCGGCTGCAGTCTCTCGAAGTGCGCGATGGCAGCGCGTTTGGAGCGGGCCTTTGCCGCGATCATCGAGGAACCCGCCGACGCGATCGTCGTGTGCTGGGACAGCGTGACGCCTCGAACACGCGCAGTGCAATCGGCGATTTCGCGCGTGAAACGACGCCTGCCGACGGTGACTGCCGCTGAAGGAATACGTGCAGGCCGGCGCGCTTGTGTCCTACGGCACCAGCCTCGCCGCGCTCTCGACGCCGCGCCGCCTACTACGTCGACAAGATACTCAAGGGAACGAAGCCGGCGAGCCTTCCGGTCGAGCGCCCTACGCTCTTCGAGCTCGCCGTCAACCTCGGAACCGCCACAGCCCTCGGCCTCGCGCTTCCACCCGCGCTCGTGCTGCTGGCCGACGATGTGGTCGAATAGGCGGATGCACGGAGAATGCCGATGCCGCGAATCAAGCTGCCGTTCGGGTCCGTGCTGTTACTGTGGGCCACGCTCGCCCTTGCGCAGGCCGACCTCGGCGAGCTGCTCGACGCCGGAGCCCGGAGGCTGTCCGTCGAAGAGTTCCGGCGTGACCTGGTCGGACGGCTTCTCGACGGGCCCGCTTTCGTCGGTCACTGAGCTTGAGATCGTTTACACGGCGAACGGCGGGTCAAGGCGCGGGTTACAGGGCGTGAAGGGCGTCCCTTGGGAACAAAGGGGCGGCATTGACGGGTCGTGGACGACGGGCGACAACGACACGTGTTTGCGTCGACAATGAAACGTCGGTCTTGTCATGATCCCACAGCGCTGCCAGTTCTGGTTCAAGCTCGGCGACGACGTATTTCATCTCCGACTCCGACTCGGATCGCAGCATACGCGTGCTTCGTCGGTCCGTCAAAAAATAGACGGGTCGTCGGACCTTGCGATCGCGGCCTCCATCCGAACATCACGCGCTGACTCGCCTGATCTGATGCCTTTCGTCACCGTCGCCTCGCACCGGATCGAGTACGAACGCATCGAGGTCGCGGCACCGACGCGGCCGACGCTGGTGCTGCTCCACGAAGGGCTGGGCTCGGTCGCGATGTGGCGCGATTTTCCGGGGCGGCTCGCGCACGCGACCGGCTGCAATCTGCTCGTGTACTCGCGGTATGGATACGGGCAGTCGGACCCGCTCTCGGGCGAGCGGCCGGTCCGCTACATGCACGACGAGGCGCTCATCGCCCTGCCCGAGCTGCTCGATGCGCTGCGGCATCGAGCGGCCGATCCTGGTGGGTCACAGCGATGGCGGTTCGATCGCGCTGATCCACGCCGGTGCCGGCATCCGTCCGGTCGCTGCTGTCGTGACGCTTGCCGCGCACGTGCTGGTCGAGGACATTTCCGTGGCGAGCATCGCTGCCGCGAAGACGGCCTACGAGACGACCGATCTCCGCGCGAGGCTCGCGCGTCACCATGCCGACGTCGATTCCGTGTTCTGGGGCTGGAACCGCATCTGGCTCGCCCACGAATTCCGCGACTGGAACATCGAGGAATACCTGCCGGGCATCGACTGCCCGGTGCTCGCGATCCAGGGCGAGGACGACGAATACGGGACGATGGAGCAGTTGCGGCGCATTGGTCGCGGCGTGCGCGACGTCGAACTGCTGACGCTGCAGGACTGCCGCCATTCGGCCCACAAGGACCAGCCCGAGGCGGTGCTGGAGGCGATCGCGCGGTTCGTCGATCGCGTCAGCCATGACGCGCGGTAGTGGGCAGTCGGCTGGCGTCAGTGCCGCGCCGTTCGCGCACGCCGCGACGACGAGCTTCGCGAACGTGCGCGGATCGTCTTCCTGCATGAAATGTCCGCCGGAGAGCGTCGTGTGCGGCTGGCCGCGAGTCCCGGGACGCGCTCCCGGAAACTGCGATCGATGCCCCGCGTGATCGGGTCGCCGTCGCTGTAGCAGCAGATGAACGGCTTGTCCCAGCGCTCGAACACCTGCCACGCCTTGCGGTTGGCGTCGCTCGCGGGGTTCGTCCGGCGTGACCGGCACGAGCGACGGATAGACGCGCGCGGCCGCCTTGTACGCCGGCGAAGGAAATGGTGCGTCGTACGCCGCGCGCTCGGCGGCGGAGAGCCTGCGCTCGCGTTCCGCCCTGGACGATTCGCCCGATGGGAAACCACGGACTGTAGGTGCGCGAACGCCCGCCAGATCCTGAACGCGCTCGGCATGGCGCCGTCGCCGGTCGGCAGGCCGCCGTTGCCCATGAGGATGCGCGCGAAGCGCTGCGGGCTTTCCGCGGCCAGCCGCAGGCCGATCAGCGATCCCCAGTCCTGGCAGACGAGCGTGATGTCGGAAAGATCGAGCGCCTCGATCCAGTGCCGGACCCAGGCGACCTGGCCGCCATAGCTGTAGTCGCTCTTCGAGGCCGGCTTGTCCGACTTGCCGAAGCCGATCAGGTCCGGCGCGAGCACGCGCAAGCCTGCCGCGGCGACGGGCGCAATCATGTGGCGATACAGGTACGACCACGTCGGCTCGCCATGCAGCATCAGCACGGGTGGCGCGTCGCGCGGGCCTTCGTCCACGTAATGCAGCCGCAACTCCGGCGTCACCTGGTGATAGTGCGGCGCAAACGGATAGTCGGGCAGGTCGGCGAAACGCGAATCGGGGGTACGCAAGACATTCATGATGGCATCACTGTCGTCAGTGCGGCGGACTGAAAGTCGGTGTCATTACCGTCGTGTGCTTCCAAGTACGACATCGTGGACGAGAGCGAGCGCATCCGCCCCCCTCGGCGCAGGGGGGAGAACCCGGTGCTCGTCGATGCGCCGCCGCGCGGACTGGGCTGCCGGCGTTCGGCCTATCCTGCGGTCTCCTTGGCGCGCGTCGATGCCCGTGCCAGGAGCGCGGTCAGGACCAGGTGCAGGAAGACCGCAGGCCACAACAGGATACCGGCCAAACCGTCCACGAAGCCGAGGTAGGCGAGATACAGCGTGATGGCCGCGCTGTAGATCAACATGCCGACCCGCGGCGGGCCCGGCCAGCAGGCAATGCCCAACGCGACGAGCGCAATGCCGGCCACGCGCGCGACCGGCACGGCGATGCCGATCGGTTCCGCACCCAACAGCAGTTGCCCGACCATCGCCGGGGCAAGCAGCAACGCCACCCGGTCGCGGCTTCAGCGACAGCAGCGAGGACGAGCACCCAATTCATTGCGTCGGTGGCACCTTGTCGTTTGCGCAGGCCACCGCGACGCTGATGACCGAGGGTTGCTCGCCATCACCTGCGGCGAGTTGCGCCAGTCCAAGGCCAAATCTAATCGCGCGCCCGGGCGACCGTTTTTTGGATCTGCTCGCGTTCCGCTGCCGTCACCTGCTCCGGCCCGAGATTGAAGGTCAGCTTGTTGATCTTCCCGGTGAACTTGAACGGAACGGATCGTAGCGATACTCGAGCAGCGCCACGCCGGTGCGCGTGTCCTGGCCGACGTCGAACGTTTCGTCCTCCGGGAACGTGATCGGTATGCTGTGCTCCATCGAGTTCGTGGCCACTTCCTTGCCGTCGACGGAGAGCACGCCGGTGCCACCCTTGCCTAGGCCCGGACCGTCGGATCTTGTACTCGAACACGATCGTGTGCTTGCCGGGCTTCAGCTCGGGCCCGGCCCACACCGTGCGCTTGAGGTCGAGCAAATTGTAGAGAAATACCACCTTGCCGCGACGAATGCCCTCAAGACCCTTGCTCAGGAACAGTCCGTAGCCGCCGAAGCGCCCGCCGTCAGTGACGATCATGCCTTCCGCCCCTCCCTTGGGAATATCGACCTCGGCGGTGATCGTGTACGACTTGTTCAGGATGTTCGGAGCGCCGCTGTTGGGCACGCCGGTCAGCGTTCCCGTGTACGTGAAGACCTTGCGTCCCCCGGTGAGATTCGGCTTCGGCGCGTTCCAGCGCGAAAGCGTCGTGTTGTCGAGCGGCAGCACGTCATGCTTCTTCGCCTCGGCGTAGAAGACGTCCTGCATCTGCTTCAGCTTGTCCGGCATCTGCGCCGCCAGGTCGTTCGACTCGGTGGGATCCTCGGCGACGTTGTAGAGCTCCCACTTGTAGCCGGTGAGCACGTCCGGCGGCGGCGCGCTGCTCAGCTCCCACGGCAGCGTCGCCGGGGTGGTCGCCGCGACCCAACCGTCGTGGTAGATGGCGCGGTTGCCCAGCATCTCGAAATATTGCGTGCTGCGCCGGGACGCGGCGCTGGCGTTCGCCTTGTCCCAGGTGTAGGCCATGCTCACGCCATCCATGGGGCGTTGCTTGATGCCGTTGAGCATCTCCGGCGCCGCGATGCCGGTCGCTTCGAGGATGGTCGGCGCGATGTCGATGATGTGGTGGAACTGGCGACGTATTCCGCCGACGTCGTTGATGTGGCCGGGCCATGAGATGGCCATGCCCTGAGCGGTCCCGCCGAAGTGCGACGCGACCTGCTTCGTCCACTTGAACGGCGTGTCCATCGCCCACGCCCACGGCGCAGCGAAGTGCGGGAAGGTCTGGTCGGAGCCCCAGAAGGGATAGAACAGCAGCTGTCCTTGACCGGCACGGGGACGCCATTGAAGGTGGTGAACTCGTTCGGCGTGCCGTTGAGCATGCCTTCCGGACTCGCGCCGTTGTCGCCGGCTGACGTAGATGATCAGCGTGTTGTCGAGCTGGCCCAGGTCTTCGACCGCCTGGATGACGCGGCCGATCTCATGATCCGTGTAGGCGAGGTAGGCGCCGTACACGTCCGCCTGCTTGATGAACAATTTCTTCTCTTCCCAGCCAAGCGAGTCCCACTGCGGCAACTCCTTCGGCCAGGGGGTCAGCTTCGCGTTCTCGGGCATGATGCCCAGCCGCTTCTGGTTGGCGAAGATGGTTTCGCGCACCTTGTTCCAGCCCTGGTCGAACAGATGCATGTCGCTGATCTTCTTGATCCATTCCGGCGTCGGATGGTGCGGCGCATGGGTGCCGCCGGGCACGTAGTACACGAAGAACGGCTTCTCGGGCGCGATCTCCTTGACCTGCTTCATGTACTGGATCGCCTCGTCGGCCATCGCCGTGGTCAGGTTCCAGCCGGGATTGCCCTCGAAGGGGTAGATGGCCGTCGTGTTGCGGAACAGGTTCGGCTGCCACTGGCTCGCGTCGCCGCCGACGAAGCCGTAGAAGTACTCGAATCCCATCCCGTTCGGCCACTGGTCGAACGGCCCGGCCTGCGTTCGCCTGATAGAACGGCGTGTTGTGGTTCTTGCCGAACCACGACGTCGCGTAGCCGTTGTCCTTCAGGATGGCGCCGATGGTGCCGTTCTCCTTCGCGAATGACCGAGTCGTAGCCCGGGAACCCGGTCGCGATCTCGCCCACCACGCCGAAGCCGGCCACGTGATGGTTGCGTCCGGTGATCAGCGCCGCGCGCGTCGGCGAGCACAGCGACGTGGAGTGGAAGTTGCGTGTAGCGCAGCCCGCTCTTGGCGATGCGATCCAGGGCCGGGGTCGGGACGACGCCGCCGAACGTGCTCGGGCGCGCCGAACCCGCTGTCGTCTGTCATGATCAGCAACACATTGGGCGCGCCCTTCGGCGGTACGACGCGTGGCGCCCACCACGCTTTCGATTCGGAGGCTTTTTCGCTGATGACGCCGCCGAACTTCGGATCGGGCGCGGGAAGCTGCTGGCCGCCGAGCGTGGTGGTGGCGCTGGGCGAACCGAGCTCGCCGGTCACTTCCTGCGCGAAGCTCCCCCGAGGACAGAATGCGAACACGACACCTGCAACAGCCCTGGCGACGACCGGCTTGACTGGCTTCATACGCGCTCCCTCCACTCAAAGCGGTTTCGTCGGCCCCGGCATTCGCGGCCGTGACCCGTTCGCTGCTGCATACTGGATCGGGTTGCTGCCAGCCTAGCAAAGTTTTCACGTGCGTTCTTTGCAATTCCGGCATCGCATTGACCTGCGCATACGGTTCCCATACCATCGCGGCGACCCGAGAGCGTCCCAGTGTCCGCAATCCTAACTTCCGACCGGCGGGAAGCCCGATCCACGCCCGCCCCGGAGGCCCCGCGTTTCGAGCGCGAGCGGCGACTGTCGATCCGGGGCGCGCCGATTGGTGCGCGCTCGCCTCAGTCCGCCGGGCACGCTGAGGATCGGCCCCATTCTCGCGCTCCCCGCACGTACTGTCCGATCGTGGCGTCGCACCCAGACGGGCCTTTGCAAAAGCGGACGTGCCGTTGGCGTTGTTCACGAACCCCGAGAACCGGATATCGTTCGCGGCGCTGGACCGCCTGCTGGCGCACGGCACGACGCTCACCGGCGACCGGCATTTCGGTCTGCTGGTCGGTGAGCGGTTCACGCTCGGTAGGCTCGGCGCGATCGGGTACCTGATGCGCAACGCGGCGACCGTCGGCGAGGCTCTGCGCGTGCTGCTCCTGCATCTCTATCGCTACGACCGCATTGCAGTTCCCGTGTTGGTCCGATGGGAGCCAGCGACTGGTGCTGCTCGGTTACTCGATCGTTCGACACGACGTGCCGTCCGCTCCGCAAATTCTGGATGCGGCATGCGCGATCGGGTTCGAGTTGCTGCGCGAGCTCTGTGGTCGATCCTGGAGGCCGATCAGGGTCCAGTTTGCGTACGGCCGACCGAAGGATGTGGCTGCCTATCGCCGCCTTTCGGCGCGCCGGTCCGGTTCGATGCCGAACTGTCCGGCGTCGTCTTCTCGGCCGCATGGCTCGACCACCGCATCGAGGGCGCGGATCCGCAGCTCTACGAACTGCTGACCCATGCAATTCGCAGCGCCCGCGGGGATGACCCGATGAGCTTCGCCGAGGAGGTGGAATGCGTCGCCCATCAACACTTGCTGAGCGGCACCTGCTCGCGGGCAGTCTGGCGCGTTTTTTCGGTATCCACGAGCGAACGCTGCGTGCACGGCTTCGGGCCGAACGGACCAGCCTGCAACGGATCTTCGGCCGGACGCGATTCGAGCTCGCATGTCATCTGCTGCGGGACACGGGGCTACCCCTGGCCGAAATCGCCGCGGCGCTGAGTTACGCGGATCCGGCCGTATTTGCGCGCGCCTTCCGGAACTGGGCGAAGACGAGTCCCAGCCGGTGGCGTGCTTCCCACGCTCGCGGGGCCGTGTAGCGGCCCGTTCCCGGAGACCGGGTCCCTCCGGTCTGGCCATCGACACTTTCTTGAAGGAGACGACATGAAATCCCTATTGGCAATGCTCGCCCTGGCCGCGGTGTCGCGTCGCCGCACGTTCTGGCGCAGGTTTTCTCGTGGGATCCACTGAAGGATGTCCAGGAAGCGCTCCCGGAAGGTACGCCGAACGAAGCCAGGATCATTCAGGCCCGGGCGCAAGTGCGGGAGATGTCGCAGGATGCGCTCGCCACGCTGTACGAGATCGCGCCCGGCAGCCGACGAGCCATCGAGCGCTCGGCGGGCTATGCGACCTTCAGCACGTTCGGCGTCAAGCTGTTCTTTGCCGGCGGCACCACCGGCAAGGGGATGGTCGTCAACCATCGCACGGGTCGCCAGACGTTCATGAAGATGCTGCAGGTGCAAGGCGGACTGGGGTTCGGTGTGAACCAGAACCGCCTGATCTTCGTCTTCGCCAACGAGCAGGCGTTGCGCAATTTCATCAATCAGGGCTGGGAGTTCGGCGCCCAGGTCAACCTGTCGGCGATGGCGGGCGGCCAGGGCGGCATGTTCAGCGGCGCGGCCGCAGTCTCACCCGGCGTGTACCTCTACCAGCTGACGCAGACCGGTCTTTCGGCAACGCTCACCGTCGGCGGCACCAGGTTCTTCAAGGACGGCGACTTGAATTGAATCGGTTCCTTCCCGATGAGCGCCCCCGCCCCGTTCGCGACCGACAAGCTGATCCGCTTCCATCATTGCGATCCGGCCGGCATCGTCTTCTATCCGCAGTACTTCGTGCTCTTCAACGAGCTGGTCGAGGACTGGTTCAATCAGGGCCTCGGCGTCGACTTCGCGGCGTTCCACGCGGTGGACCGGCTCGGTGTGCCGATGGCGCACATCGAGTGTGACTTCCTCTCGCCGTCGAAGATCGGCGAGGTGCTGCGCTTCCGCCTCACCGTCAAGAAGATCGGCACGAGCTCGCTTACACTCGCGGTGGATGCGGCCGCTGCCGACGAGGTTCGCGTGCGGGCGACGCTGGTGGTCGTGCTCGCGTCGCTCGAAGCCCACCGGCCGGTTCCATTCGCGCCGGAGTTGCGGCAGAAGCTCGCGCGCTTCCAGGCTTGACGCGACGGAGACGGCGCAGTCGGCGCGGCGTCTGCCGGCGCCGGCGTGCCGCGCATTGACGGTGGCTGGCGTCAATCCCGGACGATATCGGCGTCGCGGGCGCCGACGACCTCGATCGGCGGCAGGCGGTAGACCGGAATCGCGTCGACGTACTCGCCGGTGAACACACCGACGATGGCAGGCGGGGGCGGCGCGAGACCGGGTTGTGACGCCGTGGGGTCGATCCGGACAGCGGCCATTCCGGCGATGACCACCAGGACTGTCCAGGCAATGGTCGGCCCCCACTTCGCGCGCTGCGAGCGTGTCCGGCGAAACGCCCCGACGCCGACAACGTGGTGCGTGCGGAGCGTTCCCCGTTCGGCACCGCGGGCGCACTTGTCCGTACCGTGGGACGCCCCACCGACCCTGGGAAGCAGGTTTACAATTGTCAATGGTGTTGCCATCATTGCCTCGCGGACGGTTGACGCTGCCGAGGCCAAGTCTAGGTAGCCGACAGACGACGGACAAGCGATTTGTTTTCCCATGATATGTGAGCGAGATTCACACATACAGGAGATTGGGATGGCGTTGCGACTTCCACCGATGCAGGCGCTGCGTGCCTTTGACGCCGCTGCGCGCGCGCAAAGCCTCACTCGGGCCGCGCAGTCACTCAACCTGACGCACGGTGCGATCAGCCACCAGATCAAGGCGCTCGAATCGGCGCTGGGGGTTCGGCTGGTGGAGCGCGCCGGGCGTGGTATCCGCCTGACCGACGAAGGCGCGCGCTTTGCGAGCCGCGTGCGCGCCGCATTCGCCGAGCTCGCCGCGGCGATGAACGAAGTCGCCGCACGCGCCAATCCGCGCCAGTTGCGCGTCAGTGTGGTCCCGTCGTTTGCCGCACGCTGGCTGCTGCCGCGGATCGGCCGCTTCCTCGCGCGCTATCCCGATGTCGACCTGGATGTCCGGGCCAACATGGCCTACGTCGATTTTCGTCACGACGACGCCGACGTCGCGATTCGCTACGGCCTCGGCGATTGGCCGGACGTCAACGTCGAACCGCTCCTCGAGGACCAGTTCTACCCGGTCTGCAGCCCGCACCTCGACAACGGAAAGCTCCCGGAGCGGCCGGCGGACCTTGCGCGGTACACGTTGCTCCGGTCGAACGACGAATTCTGGAAGCCATGGTTCGATGCGGCCGGCCTCGACTGGCCGGAGCCCGCACGCGGACCGATCTTCAACGATTCGTCGCATCTGATGCAGGCCGCGGCGGATGGGCAGGGCGTTGCGCTCGCGCGCAGCAGCCTGCTGGGGAACGACGTGCGCAATGGCGTGCTCGTGCGGCTGTTCGACGTCGAGGTACCGAACCCGAGGCGCTACTACCTCGTCTATCCGGCGCGGATGGCGGCTTCGCCCAAGCTCGCGCTGTTCCGCCGGTGGCTGCACGACGAAATTGCGGCCGATCGGCAGCCATCGGCGTCCGACCCGAAGCGCGCCGGTCGCGCTCTGCGACGACGTTAACGGGGAGCGGGCACCGTGGCCCCGGCGCCCGCCGGCCGCAGTTTCCACGATCGACCTCGCCCCGGCGTCCCTCAGGAACCGCTGGAAGTCGGGCGAGTCGCGGATGATCTTGCCCGCCGCTGCGCGCAGGTGGTCGACCGCTTCCGGGGGAAGCACGAACGAGGTCGGCAGCTGGTTGAGATAGTCGCGCTCCTGGGTGTCCTTGAGGTCCGCGAACGCAACGCTGATCACATAGAGCTCGGTGTTGGGCACCCGCATCACTTCGGCCACCGACGCGCTCGTCGGGTCCTTGAACACGCCCTGAGTCCCGAATGGCTCGCAGCATCCTCCAGCGGGCCGCCTTGTCGCGCAGCAGCTCGATCGCCTCGTAGGAAAAGTGATCGATCGGCACGCCCGTCGCCCGCATCAGCACGGCGAAGGAGCCCGGCGCGTCGACCTGATTGTCCCAGTCCGTCTTTGGCGACGACAGCGAGTTGACGACGATCACCGCAATCCGCTTGATGCTGTCGAGTGTCGTCGGCTGGCCGGCGAGCCGCAGCGCCTCGGTCTCGTCCATCACGTCGAGGACGCCGCGCATCGCGAGATTGTCGGCGACGCCGCCGTCGACGAGGTGGATGTACGGGCGCGCCTTCCCGTTCTCGTAGGTGCGCAATTCGGCGAGCTGGCGCATCGCGCGCGCCGCGGGGCGCAGCGGGTCGTCGGGATTGGCGATCAGCGTCAGCCACGGCGGCTCGCGGTAGCCGCAGGTTCCGCCGTAGTTGTTGAACGTCACCGGGGACAGCACGACGGGCACCGCCGACGACGAGGCCGCCGCGCGGGACAATCGCACGCCGGAGAGGTCCGAGCAGAGGATGTCGAACATCGGCTGCGTGAAATAGAAGCGCGACGCCCGTGCTGAGATCGGTGGCCGTCGCCACGATCATCGGCCCCGGACCGCGCTGCAGGTCGGCGAAGGTCGCGCCGTCGAACAGGATCTCGTCGTAGAGGTCGGCCGCGAGCTCCGAACGGCCCCACCCGGTCGACGACAGCGGTCCCCAATAGGCCGGATTGAACAGGCGGCCGATCAGCTCGCCTTCGACGTTGCGCTTGAGGAAGCGCTGTTCGTACTGATCGAAGAGCTTGTCGCCATAGAGGCCGTAGGCGAGCGCCGTGAAGCTGCCGCCGGACACGCCGGTGATGACAGCAACTTCGCCCAGCACGCGGCCCCGGTTTCCTTTCGGGCCGACGACCTCGAGGCGCCGCAATTCCTCGAGCACGCCGTACGAGAACGCGGCGGCCCGCGTTCCGCCTCCGGAAAAGGCGAGGACGATCAGATTGTCGTGGTCGCGGGCGAGGTACGTCCGCGCGGTGTAGCGATAGCCACCCGTGTGGTCGACGCGTTCCAGCGGTGGATTGACGGGTCGCGTCGCGCAGCCGGCGAGGCCGAGCAGCGCGGCGAGCGAGATCGCCAGCAGGACGCGGGCGTCGGGCATGGCATCATTTTGCCGCCAAACACCGCGCGGCCCTCCGCGGCGGACTGTTGCCGCGGCGCGCTGGCCTGCGTCGCGACCCCGACCGTCAGAATTTCCAGTTGTAGTAGGCCGCCAGGAACAACGAGCCGATGCTGTTGAACGACCCGGCGAGATTGCCGCGACCACCGAGCGCCACGGGAAGCTGGCTTCGGAGGTCGACATCGAGCGTGCCGCCATACACGTATTCGCCAGCGAAGCCCCAGTACGCGTTCTTGCCGAGCTGCTGCTGCGCGCCGGCGCCGAAGCGCCACCCCCAGTTGAGCGGCAGCAGCGGCGACACCGGCCCCGACTGGAAGCCGGAGTCGTAGGCGATGCCGAAGTTGACGAGCCACGGCTCGGAGTACTTGTATTGCGCACCGAGCGCGACGTGCCACGTGTCCTTGAATTCGAGGTTCTTCGTGATGCTCGTCGGATTGGTCGTGTCGTCGATGCCGAGCTGCAACTGGCCGAACTTCGACCACTGCTGCCAGCCCACGCTGCCCAGCAGCGCCCACCGGTCGTCCACCTCGACGTAGCCGCTGCCCATCACCCCCTGCGGGACCTTGATGCCGACGTTGATGGTCGAGTCGAGCAGGCCACGGTTGCTCAGCAGCATTGCGGATGCCCGGCGCGAGGTTCGAGAACTCCGCCGCGGCACCGAAGTCGAGGTTGACCTGCGAGTTCCAGGTGAGCCCGAAACGCGAGCGCGCGTCCGGCTGGAACAGCACGCCGACGTTCGCACCCCAGCCCCAGGTCTCGTCGCGCAGCGACAGCTGGCCGTCGCCGACGGAGCGGGTCGACGTTGTTGATCGCCACCTTGTTCCGGTAGATCCCGTACATCGCGTTGAGCGACGCGCCGACGGAGACGTTGTCGTTCACGCGATAGGCGACCGAGGGCAGCAGCGAGAGGCCGAGCATCGTCGCCTCCTGCACATAGTAGCGGCCGACCCAGTTGTCGTCGTACTTGAGCGGAACGCCGAAATTGCCGGTGAATGCGAAGCCGAGCTTCAGGTCCGGCGAGGCGCTGTAGCTGAAGAACGGCCCGCCGCCAAGGAACCACCCATTCGCGCCGATGATGCGGCCGCCGTCGTCGGTGCCGAGCGCCGGCGACGTGCTCGGCGCCGGGCGTGAACTGCGTGTTCGCCCACAGCAGCTGTCCGCCGAGCAGCAGCTGGTTGCCATCGAGACGCGTCATCCCGGCGGGGTTGGTCAGAATCGTCGACGCGTCCTGCGCGCGCGCGCCGTAGCCCGCCGACGCGAGGCCGACGTCGGCGGTGCCGACCTCGTACAGGAGTAGACCGCCGCGCGAGAGCCGGCGACGATGCCGCTGCCAATCGCGACGAGAGTCGCGGCGCGCGCGCCACGACGAACGATCGAATTGCCACTCTCATGGTGCCGCATGCGGCCTCCCGATGCACGTTGGTTCGGCAAAGAGGTATTACGCGAATGGTATCAGGGGGCTGCCACGACCTTGTAGTAGACCCCGTTCGCACCATAAGACGGCTGGAACCAGGTGTTGCCGTTCAGGTAGTACGTCATGCCGTTCTTGTTGATCGTGATCGAACCCGCCGGCAGCGCCGCGTAGCTCATGCCCATCACGAACGTGCCCGACGCGGGAACGCTGGCCATGGAAGCTCCGGTGGCCACGCCCGCGCTGTACGCGGCGCTGGTGGCCGCAGCGGTATTCGCGCTGCCGGTGGCGACACCTGCCGCGTATGCGGTCGACGTCGCGGCCGCGGTGTTCGCCGATGCGACCGCGGCGCCGGCCGCCATCCCGACCACGGCGCCCGCCGCGGCTGCGCAGCCATAGCAGCCCGACGAGTAGTAGGGCACCGCGACCGGCGGGTGATAGACAGGGTAGGTCGGATACGCGGGATAGCCGGGCGGGTGATAGGCGGTCGCGCCCGACGGGTACGTGTGATACGCGCCCTCGCCATACTTGCCGTACGTGCTGCCACCGTACATGTTGGTGTGCTCGGTGCCACCACCATAGGCATGCGCCGTGCTGCCACCGTAGACGTTGCTGTGGCTCGTGCCTTCGCCGGCCGTGTGGCTCGTGTCACCGCCCCAGCGGTTCTCGTGGCTGGTCGAGCCATAACTGTGGCTGGTGCTGCCCCCGGCCCGATTGGCGCTCGCCCAGCCGTTTGCCTGACTCGCCCATACGGCACTCGCGAGCAGCAGGAAGACTCCGGTCAACCTGGCGTTCATGCGCGTCCTCCTTTCAGTTTGCCTTGGGCGTGGCTTTTGCACTCGCCTTGGCCGGCTCACCCTTCGTCACCTTGCCTGCCGAGAGCGGCTTCACCTTGGGCGGTGGCGCCGGCGCGGCGAAGGCCATCCGCCCGGCGGTCTGCGCCTTCGTCGGGCGAACGCATCCGCGGGGACCGCCGGGTCGAGCTGCCAGTTCGACAGCTCCATCTCGTGCCGCAGGCGCAGCGGATCGGCGCTGTAGATGGCCCGGATCCGTCGCGGCAGCTTGTCCTCGGCGCCGAGCCATATCTGCAGGAACACGTCGTCGTTCGCCCAGACCAGCATGTCGGTCTTGGTCGCCGCCGACGACCGCCGGACGGACCGATGGTGAACGCGAGCTTGGCGTCGGCGGCGAGCGGCGCGTACGGGTCGGCCACCAACAGGTCCGTGAACGGATAGAAGATCCCGGCGTTGCGGTAGGCCGCCTGCAGCGCGGCGTCGATCGTCGGCGGAGCGTCGGCCACCGCGGCCAGGTTCTCCGCGGGAGCATAGGCGACCATCGCCTTGCCGTCGTAGTAGAACTCCGATGCGGGACCGTCACCGGGCGTCAGGATGCGCAGCTTGTCCGGCCGCTGCATCGTCACGTCGTAGCGCGTCGTGTAGACGATCGGCGGGCCGAGCTTGCTCGGATACTCGTAGCCCACCGTCGCCGTGAACGACATCGTCCTGGCGGCCGCGAGCTTCGCGCTCATCGCCTTCAGCAACTCCATCGCCCGCGGCTCGACGACGAGCTTGAACTCCGGCGTCGCCGGCTTCTTCGCGGACGCCTTGGTGGCTGGCGCCTTGGTTGCCGGTGCAGCGGTTGCCGCCGCATTCGTGCGCGCGGCCGCGGCCGCGGCAGGGGAGGCAGCGGGCGTCGCGGTTGACGATTGCGCGGCGACCGCCCCGGCGGCGATGCAGCCCAGGACGAGCATCAGCGCGCCGCCGCGCGAGCCACGCCGTTGCATTGCGTGTTTCATGGTTCGTTGCACCGGATCGCTCGGATCAGGGGACCATTCCACATTCGAACATCTTGTTCACGACCGGTCCCGCGATCTTGTTGATGAACTGCTCGCGCATCTGCGGATCGCTCTTCAGCATGCCGACGAGGCGCTGCTCTTCCGGACCGTGCTTGCCCCGGTTCTGCCAGAGCTGCTCGCAGGACGACGACTGGTACCGCTGAACCACCCGGTCCGCGACCATGTTCATGATCGGAAACTGGGCATAGGCGATGCCCGTGGCGACCAACGTCGCGGCGGCGACCAGCAGTAAACGCTTGCTCATGACGATCTCCTTCAGGAATTTGACCAAACTGGCTGCGGCGCGGTTGCGGCAACATCCACCGGTCCCGGGGCCGCGAGGCTGCCGCAAGTCTGACGCCGGGGGTGCGGATGGAGCCGGAGGGTAAACACACAGTATAAGACCTTCGACCTGCGGATGCTGTGCATTTCCGGACGGAGCGCTCGGGCGTTTGTCGAACGCCCGCTTTGCCGCGGCGTGGGGTCGCTTCTTCGAGGTGTATTTCGGACCGGCCGCCTGACACTGGCGCACGTGGCAGCCGCTCGCGGGATGCGCCGGCCGGCGGCGACGACCAGCGATGTGGCCGGGGTGACGTCCCTACCGGATCGTCATCCCGCCGTCGGCGGCGAGCACCTGGCCCGTGACGTAGGCGCACGCGTCGGAGGCGAAGAACACGAACGCCGGCGCGATCTCCTCCGGTTCGGCCCACCGGCCCATCGGAATGCGGTCGAGGTACTTGTCCTTGAAGCGAAGGTCGGTGCGGATCGTCTCGGTCATCGGCGTCGCGGCGCCTGGTGCAATCGCGTTCACGGTGATCCCGTGCTTCGCGAGCTCCTTCGCCGCCGACATCGTCAGGCCGAGAATGCCCGCCTTCGCCGCGCTGTAGTTGATCTGGCCGATCGTGCCGAGGATGCCGGCGGCGGACGTGACGTTGACGATGCGGCCGTAGCGTTGCGCCATCATTGCCGGCACGACAGCCTGCAGACAGTTGAAGCTCCCGGTGAGGTGCACGGCGAGGACCTCGTCCCACTGCGCGGCGGTCATCTTGTGCAGCATCGCCGGGCGGATGATGCCGGCGTTGTTGACGAGGATGTCGATGCGGCCGAAGCGCGCATGCACGGCGGCGACCATCGCATCGACCTCGGGGCGCATGGCGACGTTGCAGCCCACGCCGATCGCATCGCCGCCGCTGTCGCGCAACTCGCGCGCGCGCCTTCGGCGCGGTCGGCAGCGAGGTCGACGAGCGCGACGCGCGCACCTTCGCGCGCGAACGCCTTTGCCACCGCCGCGCCGATGCCCTGGGCCGCGCCGGTGACGATCGCCACTTTTCCTTCGAGCTGCATCGCGGGCCCCGTTACGCCGGCACCACTGCGGTCGCCTCGAGCTCGATCTTCGCCGGGTGGTCGAGCAGGTCGGAGACGAAGATCATGCTCATCGCGGGATAGTGCGTGCCCATCAGCCGGCGCCAGATCGGGCCCAGCTCGCGCCGTGCTGCGAGGTACGCGGATCGGTCGCAACAGTACGCCGTGATCCGGCAGATGTGCCGGGCCTCGCCGCCGGCCTCGGCCAGCACGGCGATGACGTTCGCGAGCGCCTGCTCGAATTGCGGCGCGATGTCGGCCGAGTGGAACTTCTGCTGGGCGTCCCAGCCGACCTGTCCCGCGATGAACACGATGCGGCCCGCATCGACGGCGATGCCGTTGGCGTAGCCGATCGCCGGCGCCCAGCCCTTCGGAAGCAGTACCTGCATCGGGGTCCTCCTAATCGGTGTAGACGGGCGGGTCGGGGTCGTTCGCCCAGTCGGCGTCCGGTTTCGGCACCTTCTTCATCCAGGCACGGACGAGCTCCACATGCTCGCGTTCCTCGGCCTCGAGCTCGCGCGCCGCCTTGCGCACCGATGCGGTCGTCGCCGCGCGCGCGAGCGCGGCGAAAAAACGCTCCGCACGCAGTTCGTTGGCGAGCGCCAGCTCGAGCGCGTGATAGGGCTGCATCAGATAGTGCACTTCGTCGCCGGGCGTCGTCTCGGGCGCCTCGAATCCCTGCCACGACACCTTTCCCGCCTGTGGCGCGGGCATCGCCGTCCATCCCATCTCCGCCATGATCTGCTGCGCGTGCTTGCCCTCGATCTCGGCCATCTTGCGGAAGAGCGCCGCGACCTCGAGGTTGTTGTGCGTCTCCATCGCGTCGGCGAACTCGGCGTAGCGCTGTCCCGCTTCGACCTCCATCGCGAGTGCCTGGGCCATGAAGTCCTCGAGGGTGCGCGGCGCCGTGGTGGCGGGCTTGCGCGGACGCGCCTTTGTCGCAGCCGGTCGCTTTGCCGCGACCGGCCGCTTCGCGCCAGGGCGTTTTGCCGTCGCCGGCTTCTTCGCGCCGGGGCGCTTGGCGCTTCGGGACTTCACCGCGGCAGGCACCTTCTTCTTCACGCTCATTGCTCGAACTCCGCTTCCAGGTCGGCAACGGTCGCCTTCGGCGTGCGGACGTGGGCCGGATACGGATTCCGGTGGCCGGCGTAAAGCACGCCGATGTTGAAGCCGTCGTCGGTCATGATCCGGCGGGCGGCGCGCGCCGGATCGTCGGTCGGCGCCACCGGAGCCGGATGCGCGAGCTTCTTCCAGTCGCGCTGGTCGGGGCGGAAGGTCACGCAGGGCGAGAGCACCTCGACGAAGGAAAAGCCCGGGTGGCGGATCGCCTCCGCGATGATCTCTGCGGTGCCGTTCGGGTCGCCGGAGAACGCGCGGGCGACGAAGCTTGCGCCCGACGCGAGCGCGATGACGAGCGGGTGGAACGAGCGCACGCCGGTGCCGCCCGGCGAGAGCTTCGAGTCCCAGTCGGGCTCGGTCGTGGGCGAAGGCTGACCCTTGGTCATCCCATAGACGTGGTTGTCCATCACGATGTACGTCAGGTCGACATTGCGCCGGCACGCGTGCAGGAAATGGTTGCCGCCGATCGAATAGCCGTCGCCGTCGCCGCCGGCGACCAGCACGGTGAGCTCGGGTCGCGCGACCTTGAGTCCGGTCGCCGCAGCGAGCGCGCGGCCGTGCACGCCGTGGAAGCCGTAGCAGGTCGTGTACGCGGGTATGCGCGACGAGCAGCCGATCCCGGAGACGACGACGACGTCTTCGGGCGGCACCTGCACCATCGCCAGCGCCTTCGTCACCGAGCTCAGCACGGAATAGTCACCGCAGCCCGGACACCAGATCGGCTTGTAGCTCGACTTGTAATTCTGCGCCGTCAGCGGCGCGCGCGTGGCGACTTCGGTCATCGGCGTGTTTCCTCGGACGGTGCTTGCGACAATCGACTCATCCCGGCGGCGCGGTCGTCACCCACGGCCCCACTCGACGATCGCGTCGGTGAGCTCCTGCGGCCGCAGCGGCAGCGGGCCGGGCCGGTGAAAACTCGACGGCCTGCCCGGCAGATCGTACATCGAGCGCAGATAGCGATAGAGCTGGGCGCTGTGGTTCTGCTCGATGACCAGCACTTGGCCGACTCCCTGCAGCGCGGCGGCCAGCGCTTCGGGTTGCGCCGGAGCGAGCAGGCGGATCGCGATCAGCCGTGCGCTGACGCCTCGCGCCGACGCGCGGGCGACGGCCTCGCGCACGGCGGCCGTCGTCGAGCCGAAGGTGATCACCGCGACGTCGCCGTCGCCCTCGATGTCCGCCCAGAAGCGACCGTAGTCATGCTGCTCGAGCTTGCGCTGGCGCTTGTCGAGCTGCAGGCGGTGGTCGCGCGCCTGGCTGCTGGGGATGCCGGCTTCGGTATGCTCGAGTCCGTCGGCGGTGTACGCGACGCCCGGCGTGCCGGGGATCGCCATCGGCGATATGCCCGACGCCGTGTCGCGATAGCGCTTGTAGTCGGGCGCGTTCGGCGGGGTCGTTTCGCGCTTGCCGAGGAACGCGACATTGGCGGGGCGGTCGATGATCGCGCGCGATTGGCCCATGAACTGGTCGGAGAGCACGATCGCCGGCGCCTGCAGCGCTTCGGCGAGCTCGACCGCCCACTGCGTCGTCGCCAGGCAGTCGGCGATCGACGTCGGCGCAAGCACGAGCCGCGGCGCGTCTCCGGACAGACCGGCCACGGCGAACGACAGGTCGCTCTGCTCGGTCTTCGCCGGAATGCCGGTCGACGGTCCGCCGCGCATCACGTCGACGACGACGATCGGCACCTCGGCGCTGACCGCGAGCCCGATGCCCTCGGTCATCAGCGCAAGGCCCGGACCGGCGGTGGCGGTCAGCGACGGCACGCCACCGTACGACGCGCCGATGATCATGTTGATCGAGGCGAGCTCGTCTTCCGCCTGCAGCAGCGTGCCGCCAACCTGCGCCAGTGCCGGCGCCATCCACTCGAGCAGCTCGGTCGCCGGCGTGATCGGGTACGCGGCGACGAAGCGGACGCCACCCCGGATCGCGCCGTAGCCCGCCGCTTCGTTGCCGCTGATGAGCCAGCGCCTGCCGGCGCTCCTTGCCGACGTGCGCAATTGCGGCGTGCCGCCGATGCCGGCCGCGGCGACGACGCCGGCGTGCACCGCCGCGAGGTTGGCCGCGAGGGCCTCGGCGGAGCGCTTCCATCCGTTGCGGACCGCCGCCGCCAGCGCCTCCTCGGCAATGCCGCAGAGCGCGCCGGCGATACCCAGTGCGACCATGTTGGTCCAGCTTCCCGCGATGCCTTTCGCCGTCTTCTTGAGCGGCACCGGGACGTAGCGCGCGCAGGCGTTGCGGAAGACCTCGGGCGCCTCGCCTTCGTCGGGATCGCCGATCAATATGCTCCCCGCGCCGAGCGGAATCTCATCGGCGAAGCGATTGACGTTCTGCCAGTCGATCGCGAGCAGCACGTCGAAGCGGTCGTCGAGGCCATGCGTCGGCCCCTCGCCCAGACGCACCAGCGCCGCCGCCTCGCCGCCGCGGATCTGCGGTCCGCTCGTGCGCACCATCAGCCCGTAGAGCCCGGCCTTCGCCGCGGCGTCCAGCAGCAGCGTGCCGGCTGTCATCACCCCGCTGCCGCCGCTGCCGGCGAGCGCGATCGAGAAGCTCGCTGCCGCCTGCTGCAACGTAGCCTTCGTGCTTACCGACACGTCCACGTCGTTCCTCCTTCGAGTCGCGCGGTACGGGCGCCGTTCGATTCGTCGTCCGCCCCCGTTGGCGGATGGTCCGAAGTAGAGCGGCTCACCGCGCCCTGGCAATTGACGCAGATCAAAGCGTCCTCACGCCGGCTCATTCATGATGATTTTTCAGAAAATCGGTATTATGGTACTGTAATACAGGAATAGGGTTAGGATAGGCGCACGCGGCCCGATCCGTCAACCCCCGGAGACCCTCGGCAGCGATCCGGGCCGCGACGTTTGCAAGGAGGAGCAGCACCCATGAGCATCGACGCCCACCGTTGGCTGATGACCGCGCCGAAAACGCCGCTCGAGCGCGCTGCGTTTCGTGCGGATCCGGGCGCCGGCGAGGTCGTGGTCGCCATCGCCGGCTGCGGCGTCTGCCACACCGATCTCGGCTATTACTACGATGGGGTGCGCACCAATGCGCCGCTGCCGCTCGCCCTCGGTCACGAGATCAGTGGCCACGTTGTCGCCGCGGGTGCCGGGGCGGAGGCGTGGCTCGGCAAGGCGGTGATCGTTCCGGCGGTGCTGCCATGCGGCGAATGCGATCTGTGCAAGCGTGGCCTTGCCCCGATCTGCCGCAGTCAAAAGATGCCGGGCAACGACATCCAGGGCGGATTTGCCTCGCACATCGTCGTGCCGGGCCGCGGCCTGTGCCCGGTCGACGAGGGGCGCCTCGCGGCGGTGCGCCTCACCCTGGCCGACGTGTCGATCGTCGCAGACGCGCTGACCACGCCGTATCAGGCCGTGCGCCGCGCTGGTGTCGCTCCGGGGGCGCTCGCCGTCGTCGTCGGTGCCGGCGGTGTCGGCGGCTACTGTGTGCAGGTCGCGCGCGCGATGGGCGCCAAGGTCGTCGCGATCGACGTCGACGACGCCAAGCTCGAGGCGATCTCTCATCACGGTGCGGCACTGACGCTCGACGCCCGTGCCCTGGACGGCAAGGCGATGAAAGCAGCGATCGGCGCGTTCGCGAAGCAGAACGGGCTGCGTCCCACCGAGTGGTTCATCTTCGAGTGCTCGGGCACCGCGGCCGGCCAGTTGACCGCCTACGGCCTGCTCGTCCACGGGGCGACGCTCTCGGTCGTCGGCTTCACGATGGACAAGGTCGAAGTCCGGCTCTCCAACCTGATGGCGTTCGACGCCCGCGCGATCGGCAACTGGGGCTGCCCGCCCGAGTTCTACCCGGCGGCGCTGGAACTCGTGCTCGACGGCAAGGTCGCCATCAAGCCGTTCGTGGAGCCGCATCCGCTCGCCGACATCAACCAGATCTTCGCCGCCGTGCATCGCCATGAGATCCACAAACGTGCGGTGCTCGTCCCCGCCCACTGAGGAACCATCGATGAACGCCCCCGACAATCTGCAACCGACACGCGAGTTCAAGAACCACGACCTCGTCGCCGACATCGCCAAGCCCGGCATCCGCTACGAGAAGCGGGCAGCGAAGATGCCGGACGGCACCGTCGCGCCGGGCCTCTACAACGCGTGGATCACGCTCGACAACCCGACGCAGTTCAACTCGTACACGACCGACATGGTGAAGGGGGTGATTCTCGCGTTCCGTGCCGCGTCGAATGCCCGCGACGTCAACTGCGTCGTGTTCACCGGCGCCGGCGACCGCGCGTTCTGCACGGGCGGCAACACGAAGGAGTACGCCGAGTATTACTCGGGGCATCCGCAGGAATACCGCCAGTACATGCGGCTGTTCAACGACATGGTCTCGGCGATCTTCGTCTGCGACAAGCCGGTGATCTGCCGCGTCAACGGCATGCGCATCGGCGGCGGCCAGGAGATCGGGATGGCCTGTGACTTTTCGGTCGCGCAGGATCTCGCGCGTTTCGGTCAGGCGGGTCCCAAGCACGGCTCGGCGCCGATCGGCGGCGCAACCGATTTCCTGCCGCCGATCATCGGCAACGAGCGGGCGATGGTCGCCGGCGTCCTGTGCGAGCCGTTCTCCGCTCACAAGGCGTACTACATGGGGATGCTCGCCGACATCGTCCCCGCGCTCAAGGTCGACGGCCGGTTCGTCGCCAACCCGCTGGTCGAGACGCAGCGCATCGTCGACGAACACGGCCGCTTCGTGTTCGGCGAACCGAAGTCGGGCGAGGCGGCGAAGGAAGGAAAGGCGCTGCTCGGCCGTGGCACCGTCGATCTGTCGCTGCTCGATGCCAAGGTCGACGAGCTCTGCGCGAAACTGCTGCTGACGTTTCCCGACTGCACGACCAAGACGATCGAGGAATTGCGCAAGCCGAAGCTCGACGCGTGGAATCGCAACAAGGAGAACTCGCGTGCATGGCTCGCGCTCAACATGATGACCGAGGCGCGTGCCGGCTTCACCGCATTCAACGAGGGCTCGAAGGACGACCGCGAAGTCGACTTCGTGCGGCTGCGCCAGAAGCTCGCCGCCGGCGAGAGCTGGGTCGGCCCGTTGCACGATTCGATTCAGCCGAAGAACAAGGGCAAGAGGTGACTGCGTGGCCGTCGACTCTCCGCTGACGGACCGGGTCGAGGGTGACGGCGCGCTGCTGCGCCTGACGCTCGCGCGGCCGAAGGCGAACCTGATCGACGCGGCGATGATCGCGGCACTGCACGGCGCATTCGTCGCCTATCGCGGGCATCCCGGCCTGCGCGGCGTGCTGCTCGCCGCCGAGGGTCCGCATTTCAGCTTTGGCGCGAGCGTCGAGGAGCACCTGCCCGACCAGTGCGCCGCAATGCTCGCGTCGCTGCACGCGCTGATTCTGGCGATGCTCGAGTTTCCGGCGCCGATCCTGGTCGCTGTTCGCGGTCAGTGCCTGGGTGGCGGATTGGAAGTCGCGCTCGCGGGCGGGCCGATCTTCGCCGCTCCGGACGCGCAGCTCGGCCAGCCCGAGATGAAACTCGGCGTGTTCGCGCCGGCCGCGTCGTGCCTGCTGCACTATCGTGTAGGCCAGGCAGCTGCGGAGGACCTGCTCCTTTCGGGACGCTCGGTGAGTGGCGAGGAGGCGAGGGCGATGGGCCTCGTCGAGTTCGTCGCCGCCGATCCGGACGTGGCGGCCCTCGCGTACTTCGAACGGCACCTGGCGAACAAGAGCGCCGCCGCGCTGGCGTGTGCGCTTGCGGCGGCACGTGGCGCCATCGTGCACGATGTGCGGCGCCGGCTGGGGGAGGTCGAGCGCCTCTACATCGACCGGCTGATGCAGACGCGCGACGCCAACGAAGGGCTGCTGGCCTTCCTCAGCAAACGCAAACCGCATTGGGAGCACCGCTGATGTCAACGATCCCCCCTGTCCTGCAGATCGTCGAGCGCTGCCAGGCGCTGTTCGAGGATCTCGACCTCAATTCCGTCAAGGAATGGAAGGCCAAGGTGCCCGGACGCAAGGCGATCGGCTACCTTCCGGTCTATGTGCCGCGCGAGCTCGTCCACGCGGCGGGGATGCTCTCGGTCGGGATTCTCGGCGGCGGCGACCAGCTCGAAGTGATCCAGGGCGACGCCTATTACCAGAGCTACATCTGCCGCATTCCCCGCTCGACGATCGAGCTCGGGCTGACCGGCCGTCTCGATTGCCTCGACGGCGTCCTCTTCCCGTCGATCTGCGACGTCATCCGCAATCTGTCCGGGATGTGGCAGCTCCTGTTCAAGGACAAGTACGTCAAGTACTTCGACGTGCCGCAGAACTATGTCGATTCGATCGGCGGCACGTTCTACATCCACGAGCTGGAGACCCTGCGCGACGATCTCGGCCGCCTGCGTGGCGCTCCCATCACCGATGCCGAGCTCAACGCGTCGATCCGGGTCTTCAACGCCAACCGCGCAGCGATCCGCGATCTGTACGCCTACCGGGCGACGAAGCCCTGGCAGGCACCGACCTCCGAGGTCTACCTGATGCTGCGCGCGGGAATGGTGCTGCCGCCCGAAGAACACACCGCGCTCGTCCGCGACTACCTCGCCGCCGCCGACGCGCTGCCGCGGCCGAAGCGCGACAACGCACGGGTGGTGCTGACCGGCGCATTCTGTGAACAGCCCCCGCTGGCGCTGATCAAGTCGATCGAGATGTCGGGCTGCTACGTCGTCGACGATGACTTCATGCTGGTGACGCGCTGGCTGCTCGACGACGTGCCGGCCGACGCGAACCCGCTCGAGGAGCTGTCGAAGGCGTTCCTGCACCGCTCGGCGACGACCGCGGCCAAGTACGAGACGACGCGGGAGGAAAAGGGCGTGTTCCTGCTACAGCAGGTCAAGACCCGCGGCGCCGAGGGCGTGATCTTCGCTGCGCCGTCGTTCTGCGACCCGGCGCTGCTCGAGCGGCCGATGCTGCAGGACGTCCTCGGCAAGCACAAGGTGCCGCACACCGCGTTCAAGTACGCCGAGAACACGGGGCAGATGGCCCCGATCCGGGAGCAGGCCGGCACCTTTGCCGATTCCATCAAACTCTGGTCTGCGGCGTAGCTGCGGCGTAGAAAAGGAGACTCATCGATGGCCACCACCGCCGCAATGCCAGCCAGTGCGAAAAAGCCGCAAAACGTCCAGAAGGAGGACGCGATGCTGCTGCAGAAGGAGATGATCAACAGCAACTACCACGAGCTCGCGACCGCGCACCAGACCGGGCGCAAGGTGTCGGCGACGTTCGTCCCCGGCAACCTCAACGAGTTGCTGATGTGCTTCGATTTCGCGCGCAGCCTGCCGGAGACCAACGCGCTGCAGAACGGCCTGCGCAAGAAATCCGGCAAGATGATCATGGACGCCGAGCGCGACGGCCAGTCCGAGGATGTCTGCACGTACGTGAAGGCCGACCTCGGGATGATGATGGGCGGAGAGATCGGCCCCACGGGCGAGGTGCTGCCGAAGCCCGACATCCTGCTGCTCAGCTACACCGGCTGCTTCACGTTCATGAAGTGGTTCGAGCTGATCCGCCACAAGTACGGCTGCGAGACCGTGATGCTGCACGTGCCGTATCAGGGCGAGGGCAGAGTGGCGCCCAACATGCGCGAGTACGTGGTGAAGCAGCTGAAGGAGACCGTCATTCCCGTGCTCGAGCGCGTGTCGGGCGTGAAGTTCGACATCGACCGGCTGCGCCAGTACATGAAGGAGTCGGCGAAGGCCGAGGAGGACCTCGTTGCGGTGCTGCAGTCGGCGAAAAACCGCCCGTCGCCGATCGACGGCTATTTCGGCGCCGTCTACTACATCGGACCGATCTTCACCGCGTTCCGCGGCATGCCCGAGGCGACCGAGTACTACCGCGTGCTGCGCGCGGAGATCGAGCAGCGCGTGCGCGATGGCAAGGGCCCCGTCACACCCGACGGCGAGATGGGCGAGGAGAAGTACCGGCTGGTTGTCGAAGGCCCCCCGAACTGGACGAGCTTCCGCGACTTCTGGAAGATGTTCTACGACGAAGGTGCAGTCGTCGTCGCATCGACGTACTCGAAGGTCGGCGGCGTCTACGACTTCGGCTTCCGCCACGATCCGGAGCATCCGCTGGAATCGCTGGCCGACTACTGTCTCGGCTGCTACACGAACCTCAACCTGCCCTCGCGTGTCGACATGATCTGCAAGTACATCGACGAGTACCAGGCGGACGGGTTGCTGATCAACTCGATCAAGAGCTGCAACAGCTTCTCGGCGGGGCAGCTCCTGATCCTGCGCGAAGTCGAGAAGCGCACCGGCAAGCCGGCGGCGTTCATCGAGACCGACCTCGTCGACCCGCGCTACTTCTCGGCGGCCAACGTCAAGAACCGGCTGGAGAGCTACTTCCAGATGGTCAAGGCGAAGCGCGTAGCCGCCGCCGCGCACTGATGATGACGACTGCCGCCCAGGCGCTCACTCCGGCGCCGAGCGGGCGCTGACCCCCCCAAGCTCACTGCGCGCCGGGCGCTGAGGAGAAGCTCCCATGCGTTGCTTCATCGGAATCGATCTCGGCTCCACGACCACCAAGGCGGTGGTGATGGACGAGAACCAGAACGTCCTGGGGCGCGGCATCACGAACTCGCGCTCGAACTACGACACCGCGGCGGCGATCGCCAAGCAGGAGGCGCTCGTCAACGGCCGCTTCTTCCTGTTCCGCCAGGCGCTCGCCAGTACCGGCGCACTGAACGGGGCGCTCGACGGTTTCCTGGGCCAGCTCGAGCGCGACTTCCGCGCGGAGCAGTATCGGGAGCAGCTCGGTGATCTCGCGGCGACCTGCCAGCGCAGTCTGGCGACCGCGCGGTTCGGCGATGCGACGCTGGCGGTGGGCGAGGCGTTGACGGAGGTGTTCCGGCGGCTCACGGCCGAGGCGCCGGCGCTGTTCGCGCCGGGCGCGAAGCGCAAGTCGGACTTCTTCCGCGACATCGCCGGCAGCCAGTACCTCGCGACCGGCGAGGCGGTCGCCAAGGAAGCCGGCATCCGCTACGACTTCCTGCTCAACGTGTTCGACCGCTCGATCATCGAGGTCGAGAACCGTGTCTACGGCGACTCGATCAAGCGACACCTGCTCGCGGCGCTCGAGCGTACCTTCGTTGAATTGCCCGATACCGCCGGCCGCCGCAGCCAGGTGGAGGCCCCGATCAAGGGTATTCTCGACACGGACATGGAAGAGACCTACGTCGTGGGCACCGGCTACGGTCGCGCGCGGCTGCCGTTTTCGAAGGAGCACGTACGCTCGGAGATCCTCTGCCACGGGCTCGGCGCGCACGTCATGTATCCGGGGACCGCGACGGTGCTCGACATCGGCGGCCAGGACACGAAGGCGATCCAGGTCGATCCCGCCGGCATCGTCGAGAGCTTCCAGATGAACGACCGCTGCGCCGCCGGCTGCGGGCGCTACCTAGGCTACATCGCCGACGAGATGAACATGGGGCTGCACGAGCTGGGCCCGATGGCGATGAAGTCGACCAAGACGATCCGCATCAACTCGACGTGCACGGTGTTCGCCGGCGCCGAGCTGCGCGACCGGCTGTCGCTGGGCGACAAGCGCGAGGACATCATGGCGGGGCTGCATCGGGCGATCATTCTCCGCGCGATGTCGATCCTCGCTCGATCGGGCGGCATCCGCAACGAGTTCACGTTCACCGGCGGCGTTGCCAAGAACGAGGCGGCGGTGAAAGCGTTGAAGGATCTGGTCCGCGAGAACTACGGCGAACTGACGCTCAACATCAATCCCGACTCGATCTACACGGGCGCGCTCGGCGGCGCGACGTTCGCCTGGCGCGCGGTGGTCGAGGAAGGCAAAGTCGCGGAGGCACGGACGTGAGCCAGGGAGCAGGGGCCCCGCGCAGCGGGGATGCGACCAAGGCGAACGGACGAGCGAGCCGACAACTGAACGTGGCGCGGATCGAGACCGTGCGGAGGCGAGGGACGTGAGATGATCCACACTGTCGGCATCGACATCGGCTCCGGTGCCGTCAAGACGACGCTGTTCCGCTCGGATGGCGACCGCCACGAGTGGCTCGCGAAGCGCTGCGAGCGCATCCGCCGGCGCGATCCGATGCAGCTCGCGCAGGAGGGATTCGCCGGCGTGCTCGCCGAGGCCGGCTTGACCGGCGACGACATCGACTACACGGCGACCACCGGGGAGGGCGAGAACGTCAAGTTCGCCACCGGCCACTTCTACTCGATGACCACGCACGCGCGCGGCGGCGTATTCCTGCATCCGGGGATCAAGGCGGTCGTCGACGTCGGTGCGCTGAACGGCCGCGCGATCTACGTCGACGAGCGCGGCAAGGTGCTGTCGTACAAGATGACGAGCCAGTGCGCGTCGGGATCCGGCCAGTTCCTCGAGAACATCGCACGCTATCTGGGCGTCGCGGTCGAGGAGATCGGCTCGCTGTCGAGGACCTCGCAGAATCCCGAGAAGTGCAGCTCGATCTGCGCCGTGCTGGCCGAGACCGACGTGATCAACATGGTCTCGCGCGGGATCGCGACGCCGGACATCCTCAAGGGCATCCACCTGTCGATGGCCTCGCGGATCGTCAAGCTGCTGAAGGTGACGGGGATCAAGGACGGTACGGCGCTCATCACCGGGGGACTGGCCCTCGACGAAGGGCTGCTCGCGGCGATTCAGGAGGAGATGGTGAACGAGAAGGTCAATGTGACCGCCGTCAGCCATCCGGATTCGATCTACGCCGGCGCGATCGGCGCGGCGCTCTGGGGCGCCTTCCGACACGGTAAACTGCGCGAGCTCGAGGAGCGCGCGGCGGCGTAGGCGTCGGCCGCGGCCGTAACGAACGGAGGAGCATCCATGGCCCTGCTCATCAACGAAAACTGCACCGCGTGTGACGCCTGCAAGCCGGCGTGCCCCAACGAGGCGATCAGTGTCGGCGATCCCATGTACATCATCGATCCGCTGCGCTGCACCGAGTGCGTCGGCGCCGAGGACGAGCCGCAGTGCAAGCTCGTCTGCCCTGCCGATTGCATCGTCCAGAATCCGGATTTCCAGGAGACGCCGGAAGAGCTGATGGCGAAGTACGAGTCGTTGCACGGCTGACGCTGGAGACTGCAAGTGAGACCGGCAGAGTGGATCAGTGCGACCCTGGCGATCGTGCTGACGTCTTCGTCAGCGTTCGCCCAGATGAAGGTCGGCGTCATCGCCTCGGCGACCGGCCCTACGGCAGTCGTCGGCATTCCGCAGAAGAATACCGCTGCGCTGCTGCCGAAGAAGATCGGCGACATCGGCGTCGAGTACATCGTGCTCGACGACGCCAGCGACTCGACCCAGACGGTCCTTAACGTCAAGAAGCTGCTGTCGGAGGCGAAGATCGACGCGCTGATCGGCCCGTCGGGCTCGCCCAATGCGGTCGGCGTCGTCGCGTTCATCGCCGAGGCCGGTACCCCGATGCTGGCGCCGGTGCGGTACCACGTCCGTCGTGCTGCCGATGGATGCGAAGAAGCGGTGGGTGTTCAAGACCACCCAGAACGACGGTCTGATCTGCGACGCGCTGATCCGGCACATGGTGAAGAGCGGCGTGAAGACGATCGGCTTCATCGGCTTCAACGATCCCTACGGCGACAACTGGTACGCGGAGATCACGGCGCAGGCCCAGAAGGCCGGGATCCGGATCGTCGCCAACGAGCGTTTCGTGCGCACCGACACGTCGGTCGTGGGACAGGTCGCGAAGCTGATGACCGCGAAGCCCGACGCCGTCCTCGTCGGCGCCGCCGGCGGACCGACGGTGCTGCCGCACATCACGCTGGTCGACGCCGGCTACAAGGGGCGCATCTACCAGACCCATGGCGCGGCGACACCCGATTTCCTGCGGCTGGGGGGCCCCAAGGTCGAGGGCACCGTACTCGCCGCGAGCCTGATGCTCGTGCTTCCCGAGATCGCGACAACGTGCCGTCGAAGGCGCTGGCGCAGGAGTACATCAACGCCTACGAAAAGATGTACGGCAGCAAGCCGGCGACCTTCGGCGCCAACGTCTACGACGCCGGATTGCTCCTGTCGCGCGCCGTCCCGGAAGCCGCGAAGCGCGGCAAACCCGGCACGCCGGAGTTCCGGGCCGCGCTGCGCGATGCGCTCGAGGCGACGCGCGAGCTCACCGGCACCCAGGGCGTCTACAACATGACGCCAGAGGATCACTCCGGCTTCGACGAGCGCGGCCGCGTGCTGATCACCGTCAGGGACGGCACCTGGCGCCTGCTCCGCGACTAGGCGGAAAGCGGACCCGGTATCGACGGACCTGGAGCGTGGGCAAACGTACGTTGCCGCTGCCGCGCGTCTACCGGCTGCTCGAGCCGGGACCCGTGGTGCTGGTGACGACCGCGCGCAAGGGGCGGCCGAACGTGATGGCCATGTCGTGGCACACGATGATGGAGTTCGAGCCGCCGCTCGTGGGCTGCATCGTCAGCAACCGGAACTACACCTTCGACCTGCTGCGAACGACCCGCGAATGCGTGATCGCCATCCCCACGGTCGAGCTCGCGCCGAAGGTCGTGGGCTGCGGCAACACGTCGGGACGCCGAGTCGACAAGTTCGAGCGCTTCGGGCTCACGCCAGCGCCCGCGGCGCAGGTTGGAGCGCCGCTCGTCGGCGAGTGCTATGCCAATCTCGAATGCCGGATTGCGGATGGGCGACTCGTGAACAGGTACAACTTCTTCGTGCTGGAAGTGGTCGCGGCGTGGATCGATCCGGCGCGGAAGGATCCGCGCACGATCCATCATCTCGGGATGGGGACCTTCATGGTCGCGGGCAGGAAGATCAGGCTGCCTTCGCGAATGAAATAGCCATCACGCCTGTCCACCCGGCGCATCGCCGCGGGTAGCAGTGCGCGGATTGCGAGTCCCTCGGAGCACCGCGCTTGCCGTGCTGGCGATGAAGGCCGCGAGCGCGATGGCGTTCAGCAGTCCGCCGGCGCGCGTCCAGGCGAACTGCGCCGCCGCGTCACCGGCGAGGCGCACGGCGAGCGAGGCATGCAGCAGCGCGAGCGGCAGGTAGAACGTCGCGTGGTAGGGGACCGCGACCCGCAGCACGGCGGGAAAGATGATCGGCGCGTGGCCGAAGACCATCGAGAAGACGAAGCCCAGCGCGAGTGCGTGCAAGGCGGCGTCGTAGGCGGCCGAGCCGGGCGCGAGCCCGCCGGCGGCAACGATGAGCGCGCCGCCGACTGCGAGCCACGCGTAGCCCGACAGCAGGCAGACGGCGATGAACCGGGTGAGGCCCTTGCTGCGGACCGTGCGCCGGGCGATGTCCTGCTTCAGCAGCCACAGCGACAGCGCGAAGAGTCCGCCGCCGTAGACGTGCGGCCCCCAGGCTGTCTGCGCGCCGACCAATCCGGCGCCAACGATGGCGAGGATTGTGGCGAAGGCGCCCTTCGCGACCGGTGACGGCGGAAGGAAGCGGGACAGCTCGAGGCGCTCGCCGGCGATGGTCAGGATCAGGAAGGCGAGCCACCAGGGCACGACATCGTGGACTGCCGCACCCAAGGCCCACTGGGTGCTTCCCACGGACCAGCACAGCGCTCCGATCGTCAGGGTGAACGTGAAGAGCGCCGTCTGCCGCCGGAAGACGTCGATCGTTGCGGCGAGCAAGACGATGCTGCCGGCGACGAACAGCCACGGCGCGACCGAAGACGCGCCGACGAGCGCGGCGAGCGTTCCGAGACCGCCAAGAGCGGACCCGCGTAGGCCCAGAGCCGCCCGATCGCAACCGCGCGCTCGAGCGCGATCACGACGCCGAAGAAACCGCAGATCATCAGCGGCCCGTGCAGCGCCGCCGCAGCGGCCGCGAGGTCGGGAACGACGTAGCCCAGGCGCGCGAGTCCGGCGCCGGCGCCGACGACGAGGCCGACAAAGCCCAGGATCAAGAGCGGGACGCGCGCGGCTGGCGGCAGTCCCCACCAGCGCCGGAGAAGCCGGCTGGGGGTGACGCAGCGGACACCAACACTAACCTCCAGCCAGCCGAAGTGCTCGCGTGCGACGCCGGTCATCCTGTCGGGCGTCCAGGGCGGATCCCAGACCAGCCGGACGTCGACCACCGTCTTGGGACCCACGATCGCGCGGATCGTGTCGCGTACCTGGTCCAGGATCATGTCGGCCATCGGACAGGCCGCCGTCGTCATCGTCATGTCGACACGTACGGTGCCATCGACGACTTCGACGGCGTAGACGAGCCCAAGATCGACGATGTTCATCCCGGCCTCGGGGTCCTCGACGCTGCGCAGCGCCTCACGCACGGCATCATCGTCGGGAAGCGATGCAGTCATGGTGCGCGCCCCGGATCCGCGAATGTCAGTCGAGGCGCCGGAAGAACGGCAGCCGCTGCGCGGGCGTGAACCCGACGTCGTACAGAAATCCCAGCAGCGCGAGGTCGCGCGGCGCGACGATCGTCTCGACCCGCTCGATCCGCAGCGCCCCAGATTGGCGAAGAGTTGCGAGAGCAGCGCATGGCCGACGCCGCGATGCGCATACGCCGGGTCGACGCCGATGGTGTCGATCACCGCGACCGGCTCGGTGCGCCCGAAGTCGCCGAGGTCGGCGCTCGCCATCAGGTAGCCGACGATGACCTCGTCCAGGCGCGCGGTGAGCGAGACGCGGATCGCCGAGTCGACCATCGCCTCGTCGAGCTTCGCCTGCATGTACGCCTGCCGGTTGCGGCCGGTGATCGCGCGATCGATGCGCACGATGTCGGCGATGTCGCCGGGACCCATCGCGCGGATGTCGGCCAGATCCCGCGCGAGCCGCTCGTAATGGTTGTCCGACTGGGCACTGTAGTCGATCTCCTGCGCCGGCCCTTCGCCGCGCGGGATCGTCACCGGGTCGTCGCGCTCGGGGGTGTACTGGCCGCCGGCAACAGCGCAGTCGACGATGTGATTCGGCGCCAGCGCGAAGCCCATCGCGTCGAGCCAGCGCAGCATGCCGTGATCGTTCCAGGTGGCCTGCGTGCGTAGGTCGCGGATGTCGTGCCGACGCGCCCAGCCCGCGAGTACCTCGAGGAGCTCCCTGCCGATGCCGTGGCTCTGCGCATCGCGCCGCACGCCGATGGTTTCCAGGCGCAGTCCCGGCTCGCTGCGGCCGAACTCGCCTTCGAGCACGCGGGCGAGGATGTAACCGGCGATTCCGTTCGCGTCGGTCGCCGCGAATTGCGCGTGCAGCTTCGGGGCGCGCAGCGCGGCGGCGAGTCGCCGTTCGAAGTAGACCCGCCGCGAACGGCCTTCGATCGCTGAGTCGATGCCGACGACGGCGTCCAGATCCTCGCGTGTCAGTGCGCGCACGGCGGTCGCGGTTGCAGCGGCAGTTGGCATGTCCTGTCCTCCCTGGCTGCGTCAGCCGGATGCGTACGCGAACGCGAGCTCGCGATCGGTTTCCTCGTCGAGCAGGTCTTCGAGCATCGGCAGGAGCGCCATCGTCTCCTTCTGGATGTGCGCGACCAGCCGTTCCGTCAATTCCACGTGCCGCGCTTGAGCGCTTGCCAGCCGGCCTCGTCGAGCGTCCCGGCGGCGGCGGCACGCGCAAGCGGAAGCACGTCGTCCGCCACGGCGCGGATCGCCTCGTGTTCTTCGGCAAGCAGGCCCGCGATGTCGCCTTCCCCCGCATCGGCAAGACGTGGAAAGAGCTCGTCCTCCTCGAAGTCGAAGTGGCGGCCGACATCGTGCTCGATGTGTCGGGCGAATGCGGCGGCGAGACTGGCGAGCTCGGGATCGCGCGCGCCGGAGCGGCCGACCCGCGCGAACGACGCCTCGACCCGTCCGAGCAGATCGAGGTTGGCGCGATGCTCGTCGTCGAGCGCGTTGCTGACCTGGCGGCGGAAGCTCATGTCGAATCCCCAAATCGGTATTGCGATACCAAATTACCCGAACCCGCGGCGGCGGTCAATTGATGCCGGTCAAGCGACCGGCATCGCGTCGGTCCCGCAGGGGGGCTGCGGACGCCGCATGCGGCGCATGGCGGTCGCGAAGAACGCGCCGAATGCGAGCGCTCCCGCCGTGCCGGCCAGCGCACCCGCGCGGGCGAGAAGCGGTTCCTCGGTGGCGATCGCGAGCGCGAGCAGTGCCAGTGCCGACAGGTGGCAGCCGAAATGGAGCGCCAGCGGAGGCTCGGCAGTCAGTGCCGAGGGTGTCGGTGGCCGGCCCCTGCTGCGGGTGCGCGCCTGCCCGGCGTGCATCGACGCGAGGAAGGGCACGATCCGCTGCAGGATGCCGAGCAGGAACGTCAGCAGCCAGCCCCCGATCAGCGCGAGGCCGAACATGGTCGCAATGCCGTCGACGGGCGCCTCGAGCGCGACCGCGGCAGCCAGCACGAGGCTGCCGACGAGGAAGGCCCAGCCGACCCGGACCAGCACGAACGGGCGGCCGAGATGGCGCCGCATTCCGGTGGCGAGTGCGATCGCCATCAGCCGCAGATGCAGGGCCGCTGCTACTGCGCCGGCGCCGGCGGCCGTTACGTAAAGGGCCGCCGGCCAGACTCCGGCCGCGGCCGCGCCCGCGAGGACCAACGCGAGTGTCGCCATAGCAAACGACGCGCGCGCCGGGCGCAGATCGGGTGCGGCGGCCAACGCGAACATCGGAACGAGGATGTAGGAGAGCCCCAGCGCGAGCATGCCCATGAAGCCGTAGCCGGCAAAGGTCACGTGCAGCGCGAGCGCACTCGTCCGTTCGATGAGCGGCGCACCGACGTACGCGCTGGCGAGCGACGCCGCGGTACCGATCACGACGGCCAGCGACCCGAGCGCGACCCAGCCGTGGGCGACGACGACCGGCATGCCTTTGGCACCGACGAGGTTGCGTGCGAGCAGCACGGCGAAGGCGGAGAGCGCGCCGATCACGGCGATGGCCCCGGCGGCAAGAGCGGCCGGGATACCGACGCCCATCCCCCAAGTGGTCAGCGCGACACCCGGCGTGTACACCCACCAGATCGCCGCGGGCCAGTGTCCGCCGCCCACGACGAGCCGCGTCGCCACCGGCAGCAGCTGGAGGCTCGCGCCGATCGCCGTCATCACCAGCACACCCAGCGTGACCAGATGGAGCGCCGCCAGCGGCCACCCGAGGCCGCCCGCGAACCGGGGCACGGTATCCGCGCCCGCGAACAGCGCGACCCAGGCCAGGAAGTGAAACGCGACCGCTGCCCCGAAGAAGCGGAAGGGAATGGATGGCGGCAGCAGGCGGCTGCCGGCCCCGGCGAGAAAGGCGCCCGCGGCGAGCTTCACCGCGTGCGCTCGAGTTTCAGCCGGAATTCGCCGGGCGTTGCGTCGAGGCGTTGCGCCGTCCACCCGCGCTCGGCAAGCTCGCCGTAGAGCATGATGGGGTCACGCTCGTGGTGGACGATCACGGGCGTCGCGTCGCCGATGGATTCGATCAGCTCGACGATCGCCACGAGGGGCGCGGGCGGGGCGAGGCCACGCACGTCGATGTGGACGCCGTCGCGCGCGGTCCAGCGCCTGCCGCGCGGACTGTCGGTCCCCCCTCCGGCGTCGCGCGCAGGTTCACGCATTGGCGCCGGGCCGTGTGCGCAACAGTTCGCGGACCAGACGTTGGGCCAGCACGGACGCAACCTGGCGCCGGTAGTTCGAGTGCGTGACCGTGGTGCGCATCGGGCTCACCTGCTTCTGCACCAGCTTGCCGAGCTGGGCCAGCATCGCCTCGACTGCGGTGTCGCCGCACAGCGCATCGGCGCCGTCGAGCAGGAACGGTCGCGAGTTCGTGCCGGTCAGCGCGATGCGCAATCCGCGCGGACGGTCGCCGTCGATTTCCACGCGCGCGGCCACGCCGGCCAGCGGAAAATCGATCGCACCCCGCGCCCGCGCCTTCCGGTAGCCGCTCTTCACGTTTGCGGGTTGTGCGGGAATTTGCACCGCGGCGATGATCTCGCCGGCCTGCAACGCCAGATGCCGGGCGCCGTCGTCGACGTAGAGCGCCGCGAGCGGCATGCGCCGGGTGCCGCGCGGGCCGACGATTTCGATCACCGTGTCGAGCACGAGCAGCGCCGGGGCAAGATCTCCAGCGAACGCGGCGTGACAACGCTTGCCCTGCGGCGCGACATGGCAGACATCGCCGCCGTGCTTCAGGCAGAAATCGTTCGCACGGCGCCACCATTCGCTCTGGTTGTAGAAGACGCAGCGCGTATCGAGACAGAGATTGCCGCCGAGTGTTGCGACCGTGCGATGGCTCGGACCCGCGACGGTGACCGCGGCTTCCGCGAGGACGGGAAGGATGCGCCGTAGTTCGCGTCGGAGGCGATCCGCGCGAGCGTGACGCCGGCGCCGATCGTCACCCCCTCGCGCGTGACGGCGATCGTCGCCAGCTCGGCGATCCCGGCCAGATCGACGAGCGCCGGTGGCTCGGCGATGCCGTCGCGCAGGTTGGGCAGGAGGTCCGTACCGCCAGCCAGCGGCCGCGCGCCGGGCGTCGCCGCGAGCAGCGCTGCCGCCTCGGCGAGCGACGCGGGTCGGTGCAGCGTGAAGGGCGCGATGCGCTCCATGGTCAGGCGTTCACGCGTCCATCCTCGCGGCAGCGCCTGCACGCGTCTTGCACAAGCGCTCTGCACGCCGGCGTTCGGTGATGGCTTCCAGCAGCCGATCGGGTGACGCGGGCAGTTCATTGAGGCGCAGCCCGATCGCATCGGCGATGGCATTGGTGAGCGCCGGAATGAAGCCGGACAGCGACCCTTCGCCCGCTTCCTTCGCGCCGAAGGGGCCGTTCGGGTCGGGTGCCTCGACGATGAAGGTCTCGATCGGCGGCGATTCGACGATTGTCGGCACGCGGTAATCGAGCAGGTTGGCACGCAGCGGCAAGCCCGCGTGATACTGCGTTTCTTCGGACAAGGCCTGACCCATGCCCATCCAGACCGAGCCCTGCACCTGGCCCTCGACCGCAAGCGGGTTGAGCGCGCGGCCGCAATCGTGCGCGACCCACACCCGCTCGACCCGGACCATGCCGGTGTCCTCGTCCACATCGACCTCGACCACCTGCGCTGCGTAACTGAAACCGGCACTCGAGCCGACGGCCGCGCCCTTGAACTTGCCGCCCTGCGTTTCGGGCGGCGTCGACCACGTGCCCTTGACGATCAGCGTACCGGCGGCCTCGAGTGCCGCCGCTACGACATCCTTGTACGACAGCGTGCGGTCCGTGCCCGGGACGCGAGCGCCATCGCCGTCGCACACGAGGTCGGCAGTCGGGAACCGACAGCTTGCGCGCCGCCGCCTCGATCAACACCCGCTGCAGCGCGCGCGCCGCGTCGATCGCGGCGTTGCCGACCATGAACGACACGCGCGACGAATACGAGCCGTTGTCCTTCGGCGTGATCCGGCTGTCGTTCGCGACCACGGTGATCCGCTCGAGCCCGACGCCCAGCACCTCGGCAACCGTCTGCGCGAGCAGCGTCGAGCTGCCCTGTCCGATGTCGGAGGCGCCGGTGAGGATCGTTATCCCGCCGTCGAAGTCGAGCTTCAGGTTCACCACCGCGTGCGGCTCGCCGGTCCAGTGGACGGGTTTCGCCGAGCCGCTCACATAATGCGAGCACGCCATGCCGAGACCCCGGCCGTGCGGCAGCCGGCCGCGGCGCTCGCGCCAGCCGGACGCCGCTTCGACGCGGTCGAGGCATTCCGCGAGGCCGCAGGAGTTCACCTGCAGGTCGTTGATCGTTCGATGCGGCACCGGCAGCAGGTTCGCGCGGCGCACCGCGAAGGGATCGAGGGCGAGCTCTTCGGCCATCCGGTCGAGCAGCGCCTCGAAAGCGTGCCGCACGTCGACCGAGCCGTGGCCGCGCATCGCGCCGTTGGGCGGCGTATTGCTGTAGACGCGCAGGCCGTGATAGCGGCACGCGGGCACGCGGTAGAGCGCGTGCAGCAGCGCACCCGCGTAGAGAATCGTCACCAGGCCGTAGCCGGCGTAGGCACCGCCCCGCTGGATCACCTCGCAGGCGACCGCCGTGATCTCGCCGGACTGCTTCAGGCCGATCCTGAGCCGCACGTCGGTCTCGGGGCGGCCGCGGTGCGTCAGAAAAGTCTCCTCGCGCGAGAGCTCGAGCTTCACCGCGCCGCCGGCCGCGCGCGCGAGCAGGCCGGCGATCACCTCGAAGTTCAGCGTTTCCGTCCGGTGACCGAAGCCGCCGCCGACAAACGGCTTGACGACGCGGATCCGCGACTCGTCCATCCGCAGGCAGCGGGCGAGCGCGAGGTGAACGTAGTAGGGAACCTGGGTCACCGAATAGAGCGTCAGCCGGTCGCGCTCGGCGTCGTACTCGGCGAGCGCCGCATTGGGCTCCAGCATCGCGTGCGTGACCTCGGCGTAGTGAAAGCGCTCCTCGCGCACGAGGTCGGCAGCCGCGAATCCGGCGTCGACGTCGCCGAACGTGTGGTCGACCTCGCGCTCGATGTTGCCGGCCTTGTTCGCGTGCAGCAGCGTCGCCTCGGGGGCGCGCGCCGCCGCGGCGTCGAAACAGGCGGGGAGTTCGGCGATGTCGAGCTCGATCAGTGCCAGCGCCGCGCGCGCCGTAGCGGCATCGTCGGCGGCGACGGCGGCGACCGGCTCGCCGCGATAGCGGACGCGCTCGCGCGCCAGCGGAAACTCGTTCTGCGCGACCGGGATGACGCCGTAGGCGACGTCGCAGTCGGCGCCGGTGATCACCGCGCGCACGCCGGGCAGGGCGCGGGCGCGCGATGTGTCGATGCGGCGGATTTCGCCGTGCGCGACCGGGCTGCGCAGGATCGCGCCGACCCATGCACCGGGGGCCGGCAGGTCGGCCGTGTAGAGCGCGCGGCCGGTGACCTTTTCGACGCCATCGATCAATGGCTGGCGGACGCCGATCGCGTGCTTCGCCCCGGGCATTGCGGCGTCGGCTTTCATCGCCGCGCTTCCGCCGCGTGGTTCGCCGCCGCGGGCGCGGTGGCCGCGGCCTGCACCGACTCGATGATCTTCACGTATCCCGTGCATCGGCACAGGTTGCCCGACAGCGCATCGCGGATTTCCGCTTCGCTCGGCGCCGCGTTCCGGCGCAGCAGCGCTTCGGCCGCCATGATCATCCCGGGCGTGCAGAAGCCGCACTGGGTGCCGAGCTTCTCGTGAAATGCGGCCTGCAGCCGGCTCATGCGGCCTTCGATCGCCAGCGCCTCGATGGTCTCGACCCGCCGGTCCGCGCAGCGGACGGCCAGCGTGATGCACGCGAGCTGCGGCTCGCCGTCGATCAACACCGTGCACGCGCCGCATTCGCCGCCGTCGCAGCCGCGCTTGGTTCCGGTAAGTCCGAGCGCGTCCCGCAGATAGTCGAGCAGCAGCGTGGAATCGGCGACCGCATCCTCGCGGTGCCGACCATTGACCGTCAGCGACAGGACGCGCTTGGTCACGGGACGCTCGTCATCGCGGGCGGGCGCCGCGGATCGGCAGGTGGGCGAGCGCGAAACCCTGATTGAATCCGGCGGCAGTGATCAGCGTGAATTTCGTGAAAGCGCCCGGCAGCGCGACCGCAATGCCGGCGAGCGCGGCCAGCCATGCCGCGGTCGCGCCGGAGACGAGACCCAATGCAATCGCCGCGATCAGCAACATGGGGGGCCAGGTTCCCACGAACTTCAATATGCGACCGGAGCGATTGAGCGCGGCCGCGGCGCGCGGTGCGATCGCATGCGCCAGATTGCGGCGATAGGAATAGCACGCAAAGAGCCGCAGCAGGACCAGCGCGCCGAAGCCCAGCAGCAGCGAGAGCGTTCCCATCCGATGCCACGGGGCGAGCGCGAAGAAGAGCCCGCCGCCCTCGGCGAGTCCGGTGGTCACAAGGAGCGGGACGATCAACGGCTCACGCCATGCGGGAATGCCTTTCGCGCCCTGCAGCAGGCGCGCCTGGCAGTAGAGGAACGCGAGTGCGAGCGCCGCGGCGGCCCACGCGCATCCTTCGACGCCCCACGCGGCTGCGAGCCCGACGGGGAACAGCGCCGTGGCGGTCCAGGCCTCGCGTCCCATCCACGAAGTGCGCGGATTGCGGAAGACGTTGAGGGCGCGAAACGGTCGCCCGAGCTCCAGCGCGACGCAGAACAGTCCGGCGCCGACGAGCGCGAGTCCGCACAGGATCAGCATGGCCAGCGCGATGCCCTGCGCTCCGGCGAGGACGGTGAACACGATCAGGCCGCCACCGGCGCCGCCGCAGATGAAGTTGCCGGCGGCACGCCAGTCCCAGCTCGTCTGGTGCCACGGCTCCGGGCCGTAGGGCGCATAGCCACCCGTGGGATAGCTCATCTCGGTGCTTCCTTCGCATCCCAGAGGTAATAGAAGCCGGGCCCGGTGCCGAGCTCTTCGTGCATCCGGAAGTGCTGATTGCCGGCGATGAGCTGCGACACATTGCTTTGCGGATCGTCGAGGTCACCGAACTGCAGCGTCTGCGTGATGCAGGCGTTCACGCACGCGGGCGTGGCCTCCGGGTCGACGCCCGGCCGCAGTCCCTGGGCGAGCCCCGCGTCGATGCGATCGACGCAGAACGTGCACTTGGTGGCGACCGCGAGGCGGCGGTCGTCGCGGCGGCTCGTCTCGTTCTCCATCGGCTTGTCGTAGGCAAATCCGGCGCGCATCGTCTTGTGCCGCGCCTGGTAGGGACAGGCGACCGCGCAGTACGCGCAGCCGATGCACAGCTCGTAGTCGATGGTGACGATGCCATCGGCACGCTTCCGGGTCGCGGTGGTCGGACAGACGTCCATGCAGGGCGGGTCGTCGCAATGCTGGCAGCCGACCGGCACGAACGAGCGGCGCACATCCGGGTACTCGCCGAATTCCATGTCGAGCACGCGCCGCCATTGCACACCGGGCGGGGTCGCGTTCGCTTGCCGGCACGCGGCAGTGCAGGTCTGGCAGCCGACGCAGCGCCGGAGGTCCGCAACCATCGCCCAACGTGTCATCGCGCGGCTCCGCTCATCGGGCGTACGCTCACGCGCACGATGTCGGCACCGGACCCGGTGGCGTCGGTGAGATCGAGCGACATCGACGACAGCGAATTCATGCTGGGCACGCCGAAATCCTTGGTGAACGGAGTCGCCCAGTGGTCGAACTGGCCGAGCATCAGCAGCGTGTCGGGACGGATCCCCTGCCGCAGCACGGCCCGTCCGCGGACCCGGTGGCGCGGCGTCGCGATCTCCACCATGTCGCCGTCGGCCACGCGCAGCTTCCGTGCCGCTTCGGTGTTCATGATGACGCCACGGTGGCCCTTGACGTTGTCGGCGACCTCCTTGATGAGCTGCATGCCGACGTTCGCGCCCCACGCATACTGCATGCTGCGCGCGGTGAGGAGCCAGAACGGATAGTCCTGCGGCTGTCCGCCATCCCTGACGACCGCGGCTGTCCACGGCGCGCTGAAATCCTTGCACGCGGGCAGCGCCTGGTACTCGCGGAGCTGAGTGTCCCACCAGTGCATGTCGTGCTCGTGCAGCCGGCGGCCGAGCTCGACGCCGATGCGCTGGAGCCGCTCCTGATAAGGCAGCTCGAAGCGCAGATGCTTCGCGGCGAGCGTGGGGAAGAGATACCACTTCGTGCGCGAGAACGCCTTCGTCGCGAGGCCGTTCTCCTTCCACCAGTCGAGCCCGTGCTCTTCGTTGCCCTCGGTGAGCTCGGCCGAAGCGCTGCGGCAGACGGCGTCCCAGATCGCCTCGGGGGAATGGGCCTCGGTCGTGGCGAGCGCATGGTCCCAGTGCTCGCCCTTGAGCGGAACCCCCGCTGCGCCCTTGTTGATCGCCGCGTTGTATTTCTCGAGGAGCCCGGTGCGCCGCGCGAGCTCCGTGGCGATCGCCGTGAAATCGCGCGCTTCCCCGCGTGTCTCGACCGCCGGCTGGCGCAGCGCAAAGCCCTGCTGCTCCCAGAACTGCTCGACAAACTTCGAGCCGCCGATCCGGATGAGCTGCAGGCTTTCGAGGTCGGTGGCTTCCGGCAGCAGCAGGTCGGCGTAGTGATTGGTCTCGTCGCGGGTGTAGGCGAACGCGACCATGAACGGAAAGCGGGCCATCTTCTGCCCGAGCGCCGCCGTGTCCCAGAACGAGATCGCCGGATTCGTCCGGTAGACGAACCAGACGTCCGGCAACGTGACGCGCGGCAGACCTTTCGGCGTTTCGTCGAGGAACATCCACGAGAAATGCGTGGGTCCAAGCGCCTGGCTCCACGGTCCGTTCGCGGCGAGCGGCACCATCGTCCGGTAGGCATTGCGGATGTTCGGGTTCGGCGACCAGTGCTCGCGGTCCGTCGGATTGAGCGGGTAGTCCATGAAGCCGTCGGGCCCTGCCTGCACGCTGTCGACGCGCGCCGGAACCTGGCGATTGAGGCGGACGGTCGTGCCGAGCGTGCCGCCGGGCACTTCGAGCGCACCGACGAGCGCCGCGAGCAGCGTGCGCGCCCAGACGCATTCGTAGCCTCCCCAGCCGTTGTTGACGGTCTTGCCGAGACTCACCGCGACCGGCCGATAGGGCAGGCGCATCCCTTCGATGTCGATCGTCTCGCCGACCTTGGCGTGAGCGATGTATTCGTGTGCGATCCGGCGCATCGTCCTCGCGGGAACATCGCAGATCGGCTCTGCCCATTCGGGCGTATACGGCGCCATGTGACGGACGAGCCTGGCGAAGCCGGTCTCGCCTTCCTGGCGGCCGTCGCCCAGTATGTCGCCGTCCGGACCGAGCTCGATCGCGTCGACATCGAATCGCCCTTCGATCGCCTCCACGAGTTCGCGCGTGTCGTAGGGAACGGCAGCGCCGCGTGCGCAATCCCAGACCAGTGGTTTCTTCGTCTCGCGTTCGCGCAGGTAGTAGCCGTGCGGCCCGACGAGATACGGCGACGCGGTGTGCCTGGCGAGAAACGCGACGTCGAGTCGCTCGCGCGGAATCTCGTGCAGCAGCACGTGGACGAGCGCGTAGAGGAAGGCGGCGTCGGTCTTGGGCCGGATCGGCACCCACTCGGCCGAGCAGGCGCCGGTGACCGAGAGATGCGGCTCGACCTGGACCCGCTTCATCCCGCGGATGCGCGCGTTGGCATGACGCCAGACGCCGACCACGCCGCCCGAAGCCTCGACGTTCGCGCCGCACGAGATCAGGTATTCGCACAACGGCGTGTCCGGCGACACGGTGAAGGCGCGGTGCCAGAACTCGCCGAACAGGTGTTCGGAGTGGTAGCACTTGACACCCTGGCCCGAGCCGAAGCCCATGTCGACCGGCCCCCACGCGCCGAGAAACGCGGCGAAGGTTCCCATGTACGACTGCGGCGTGCCGGCGCCACCCAGGCTCACGGCGAGCCGTGGGTATCCCGACCCGTCGGTCAGGCCCGTGGCACGGATGTCATTGAGCGGCGCCGCGACGAGGTCGAACGCCTCGTCCCACGATATCGGCACGAACCCCGGGTCTTCGTCGCGGCCCTTCTTCGGGTTCGTGCGCTTCATCGGTGTCAGTACCCGATGCGGGTTGTAGGTTTTCTGCACCAGACCGTAGGCCTTGACGCATACCTTGCCGCCGCCGGGATGCACGTCGGCCGCGCAGAAGTTGGGCTCGACCTCGGTCGCCACGCCGTCGACGACCTTCACCGTCAGCAAATCCGGCCCGGCGACGCACTGATAGCAGTATGTCGGCACATTCCGCGTGGCACTCCGAGTCTCGCTCATTCGCGGCCTCCGCGTGGCATTACCTGCATTGGGTTGTTCACCGCTTCCTCGGTCTGACTCGCATTTCTCCTCCCGGGCGGTTGAGTGTTCCCCGAGATCCGGCTAATCTGGCATTGGAATGCGGTTTTTGGTTTGATGTGCATCATTCTTTTTGTCGGGGCGGGCGGTGGCGGCGAGGCGCGGGAAGCGGGAGCGGCGGGAGCCGCCGGAGGGACGGGGTGGCGCGGGCGGGGACGATGGCGAGGACAGGCTCGCGATCCGCGCCGTACACCGTGGCGACCTCCCGGAAATCATCGCGATCGACGCGGCGGTCACGGGCATCGAAAAGCGGAACTACTGGCACGTCGTTTTTCGCCGCTACGGTGCCGCGGGCGACGCCGACCGGCAGTTTCTGGTGGCCGAGGATGCCGGGGAAGTTGTCGGGTTCGTGATCGGCGAAGTGCGCGACTGGGAGTTCGGCTCGCCGCCCTGCGGCTGGGTGTTCGGGATCGACGTGCGGCCCGAAGCGCGGCAGCGCGGCGTCGGCGCGCGTCTGCTCGCGGCCATTGCCGCCGGATTCCGCCGCGCCGGGGTTACCAAGCTGCGCACGATGCTCGCGCGCGACAACACGCTGATCCTGTCGTTCTTCCGCAGCCAGGGCATGATGGCTGGCCCGTTCATTCCGCTGGAGATGGATCTCGAGCAGGGCAGGGGCGCGCGCCGGTGAAGCTGCAGAAGAACACACGGCTCGCGCTCTACAGCGTGCTCGAATTCGCGCTGGACCCGAGCCGGCAGATCGCGGCTGCGGAGATCGCGACCAAGTACGGCGTCTCCCCCCACCATCTCGCCAAGGTCCTGTCCGAGCTCGCGCGTGCCGGCGTCGTCGAGTCGGTCAGGGGCGTCGGCGGTGGCTACCGGTTCGCCGGCAACGCGCGCCGGCTCACGCTGATGGACGTGATCGCGATGTTCGAGGAGCTGACCGAGCCGGAGGGCGAGCGCCGCGAGCCCGGCGAGCGAACGCCGGTCGGGCTCGCGCTCTCGGCGGTGCTATCGGAAATCGACGAGATCGCGCGGGCGACATTCAGCTCGATCACGCTCGCGACGATGCTGCGGCTGCTCGAGCGGCAGCAACGGGATGCGCCGACGGCATCGAGCCCGCCCGCGGGCGGAAGTCCCGCCATGCGCCGGGTGGCGCGGCGCGCGTAGGCGAACGCGGGCGCTCTGCCCGCTGCCCCGCGGTCACCCTCGAGCGCTTTCGAGCGCGATCACCCTCGGGCGAGGCTTTCGAGCGAGGCGCGATCGATGATGCGCACGCGCTCGCGCCCGAGGTCGACCCAGCCGCGATCCTCGAAGCTACGCAGCAGGCGCGACACGATCTCGCGCACGCTCCCGAGATCGTCGGCGAGCGCCTGGTGCGTCGCGTGGATTTCGCTGCCGGCGGTACGTGCGAGGAGCAGCGCGGCGAGCCGCTGGTCGAGTTTCTGATAGGCGATCGCCTCGACAACCTGCATCAACGCCGCGAGGCGCTCGCCGAACACCTCGAACACGTGCCGCCGAAACGACTCGTCCTCGGCGATCAGCGCCTGAAACAGCGCCGGCGGAAGTATGAGGAGCTCGACGTCCGTCTCGGCGACGCCCGAAGCCGCATAGTTAGTCTCGCCGAGCAGGCAGCTTCCGGACAGCAGGCAGGATTCGCCTGGCTTCACGCGGTAGAGTTGCAGCTCGCGGCCGTTGGGGTAGCGCTGCAGCACGCGGATGGAGCCGGAGAGCACGAGCGGGAAACCGCCGCATGGCGAGTGCTCGTCGAACATCGAGGTCCCCGCTGGTGCCGTCCGATGGATGCCGTCGCGCGCGATGCGCTCGAGCGTCTCGCGCGGCGCGTTCGCGAGCGCCGGAAACGCCGTGGCGATCCGGGCAGCGAGAGGCGAGAGGGCGACGGCGCTGTCCATGGGACGGTCGGGGACCCCGGCGATTCTACAATGCACCGATGGATGTCACCGCATTGGCGTTTCCGACGAACTGGTCCGTTGCCGGCTGGGTGATCGCCGTGCCGATCCTGCTCGGAGCCGGGCGTGCCGCACCCTGGTCGCGGTTTCGCGCGAGCGAGCCCGTTCACGTCTGGTACGGCACGATCCTGAGCCTCGTCCTGCTGTGGAGCATCCAGGCCACCGTGGGCGCGGGATTCAGGTTCCACCTGCTCGGTGTGGCCGCGTTCACGCTGCTCGTCGGACCTCCGCTGGCGCTGGCGGGAACGGCGGTCGTGGTGGCCGTGAACATTGCGGTCCGCGACGGCATCTGGATGAATGCCGCGCTGGCCTGGCTGACGATGGGTATGGTTCCCGTCGCGGTGACATGGCTCATCCTGCGTCTTGCCGAGCGGGCGCTGCCCGCGAATTTCTTCGTCTACGTCTTTGTCGTCACCTTTTTCGGTGCCGCGATTTCATTGGTCGCGGCGGGCCTCGCCGGCGCGGCGTTGCTGACGTTGGCCCTGGGCCTGCCGACGGAGCTCGTCTTCGGCGAGTACGTACCGTATCTCCTCTACCTCGCATTCGGCGAGGCGACGCTGACGGGAATGCTGTTGACGCTCGCGGTTGCCTATCGCCCGCAGTGGGTCGCGACGTTCGACGACGCGCGCTATCTGAAAGGCCGGTGACTGGCGCGCGGCGCCGCAGTGCGGGTGCCGGGCTTCGGACGCTGCCGGTGTCAATGTGGGCATGTTGCCGCTGTCCGTATGCCGGGCCTCGTGATTCGGTGGCGTGGTGCCGCGGTGCGGATACCGGGCTTCGGGCGCCGCAACCGCCTTCCTCCGGGGACCCGGTGCGGCTTCGGTCGGCAACCCACGCCTCCCTCGCCGCACCACCCGCGACGGACGGCGCGGCTCAGGCGCCCGGCACCCGCACCGCGGCACCACGCCCCTCGCCAAATTCGAGAGTCAGCCTGATGCTGGGCACGACCGCGTTGCGAGCCTGCGTGATGATGGGCACCACCCTGTTTGCGAGCATGCGCGACGCGTCGAGGCGGGGCGGACGGGTTGGCAGCGGGCGCCTGTGCCGCGGTCTGCCGTCGCGGGTGACGCGGCAAGGGAGGCGTGTGTCGCCGACCGCCGCCGCGTCGGGTACCCGCAGGCAGACGCGATTCGCGGCACCGAAGCCCGCCGCCAACCCACCCGCCCCGCGCATAGGCACACGAGCTATGGCGCACCGAAGCTCGCCGCCAACCCACCCGCCCCGCGCATAGACACACGAGCTGGGCCGCACCGACGCCCGCCGTCGGCGCCGCTCATCGGCAGTCGTGGACGTCGACCTGCGCTCTGGCGTACACTCGCTGGCTTCGATTTTCGCGGGTTGGTCCCGCGGGAACGCTGCCCAGCCTCAGGAGCCATCCGCATGAACAAGCTGTCCGCTGTTGTCGTTGCCGCCGTCTTTGCGCTATCCGGCGCGGCCGCGTTCGCGGCCGATCCGCCGAAGGCAGACGCCGGGGCGATGAAGGCCGCCGCCACGCTTAAGAAGCCCGCTGACGTGACGCAGGAAGCCTGGGACAAGATGTCCGACGCCGACAAGAAGGCAGCCGTCGAGAAGGCCGCAAAGGCAGCGCCCGCGGGTGCCGCCACCGCCGCCAAGAAGGAGAAGAAGGGCGGCTGCTGATTCGACGACGCTCCGGCGGACCGCAGCGGGTGCCGCAGCAATTGACGACAAGGGGAGGCTCTTGGGCCTCCCCTTGCGTTTGTTGCGCCGGATTCGGGCGCCCGGAAGCTGGTGCCGGCGCCGCGCCGGGACACGCTAGTTCGGCGTCACCTTGAACGTGCCGTCCTTCTTGACGTCGAGCGCCGCATAGAGGAAGCCGACGCTGTAGCCCGCCTGCTTCAGCTTGTGGTAGGCCATTTCGGCGCGGATGCCGGTCGAGCAGTGGGTGATGATCCGCTTGTTCTTGGGCACCTCGGCCATCCTCGCCACCAGGTCCTCGTCGGGAATCAGCATCGCACCCTTGATCATCCCGGCATTCGCCTCGTCGGCATTGCGCACGTCGAGAATCAGCACATCGGCCGGCGTGGCGCTGGCGAGCTTGGCGAACTCGTCGTTCGGGATCGAACCGGGCCGTGGCTTCGGCGCGTAGGCCACCTGCGTCGGCAATGCGCCCGTCGCCACCGGATTCTTCGCGGCCTTCCAGGCGTCGAAGCCACCGCCAACGATCGTGACGTTCGGCTGGCCCGCTTCCTTGATCACGCGCGCGACGAGCAGCGCGGCGTCGCCGCCGTCACTGTCGTAGACCATGATCGGCGCCTTGAGCTTCGGGTCGGGAAAGCCCGCGACCGCAGCGCGCACCTTTGACGGCGGTACGGACACTGCGCCGGGAATCGCTCCCTCGGCTGCGGTCGAAGCCGGCCGGGCGTCGACCAGCACGTGCGGGATCTGCTTGTCGATCCACGCCTCGCGCAGATGCGGCGCGGCGATCACGCCGATGTTCTTCTCCAGCCACTCGGGATAGCCCTCGCGATAGACCTTGACCTTGGTGTAGCCCAGCGCTTCGGCCTTGGAGAGTGAGTTCGGGCTCATCATGCATGTCACACCCTGGCAGAAAAAGATCGTGAACCGGTTCTTGTCCATCGGCAGCCGGTCGACGAACTTGTCCCACGCCGGGTAGGGCAGGTTGATCGCCGTCGGGATCGTGCCCTCCTGCACGCGCGGCAACGGCCGCGAGTCGATCAGCGTGTAGTTGCCCTTGTCGGGACCCAGCGCGACCAGTCGCTCGACCTCGGCGTAGCTCGACAGCTTCTCGGGCGCGATCTTGATGGGCCCCTTGAACGAGATCTGCGTCGCGAGCTTCGCGCCGTCCTTGTCGACGTAATCGACGCGCGCCTCGCGATTCTTCGCGATGTCGCGCAACGCTTCCGCGGGCTTCGCCACGCCGCCATCGACGACCTTGAGCGTCTTCGGGTCGAAACGGACGATTTCCGTGTGCGCGTCGATCTTGAGTTGGATGGCCTGGCTCTTGAACGCGACGTTTTCGAAGATTCCCTGGACGGCGTTGGGCTGCGCCTTGTGGCAGGACGTGCAGATCTGGGGAATCGTCGGCTTGGCGGCGGGCGCGGGCGCCTGCGCGAACGCGGGTCCCACGCCGAACGCGACGAGCGCCGTGGCCAGTATCGTGGTGCGTCTCATGATCGTCTCCTTCGGACGTTGAAATTCAGTTTGCGGCCGCCTGCACGATGTGCGAGAGCTGACCGGCGCGGACCATCACCCAGCGAAGCGTGAAGCCGCCGACCAACACGAACAGCGCGGGCAGGATGGTGTGCGGAATGCGATGCGCGAGCTCGAGTCCCTGAAGCGCGAACGGAACGAGGATGCCGAGCACGACGACGACACCCCAGAACGCGGTTGCGTACGGCCCGCGGGTGACGAGCGAGGCCGCGCTGGCATGCGATGCCGTCGACGTGTAGAGATTCGCGATAAGGAGCGCGATCAGCACGAGCTCGATCGCGAGGAACGCGAGGTCGGCGCGGGTCAGCTGCTCGGCCGTGGTCCGCGGCGGCGGGTCCTGCCCGATGGGTTGCCACAGCGCTGCGAGCGCGCCCGTGATGAGACCCCGCGGAGCCGGCCGACCCGGGAGCATTGCGGTCGCGAGGTGGACGAGCGCGGCACCGGCGGAAAGTCCGGAGAACAGGAACAGCGGCCCGAGGATCGCGCTGTTCCAGAGCGGCCGCGCGACCATCGTGTTGAGCAGGATCCCGGTGTAGATGCCGAGCGCGATGCCGAGCACGACATTCGCCCAGCCGAGCATCCGGATCACGCCCGGGCGTGCCTCCAGCCAGTCGGAGGCATTGTAAAGCGCCGGCAGCGTGCGCGCGAGCCATGGCCAGGAGTCGGGCAGCCGCAGCAGCGCCGAGGCCGCGAGCACGGGGTAGACGAGGATCAGCACCCACGAGCCCCAGGACATCGGCGAGGTCGGCAGGAACGCGACATACACCCGCCACACGTAGAGCTTGTGTGCGAGGTCGAGGAACAGCGCGAGCATGCCGAGCGAGAGCAGCGCGATCGCGAAGATCGGTGTCTGTACGGAGTGGAAGCGCTGCGGATCTTCGCCGCGGGCGAGGCGGATCAGGTTGATGCCGGCCAGCACCATCATTCCGGCGACGATTCCACCCAGGAACAGGTAGACCGGAATCTCCCAGCTCCACACCGCGAGATGGGGATCCACCAGCGGGTTGTGGCGGGTCGTGGTGATCTCGAACATGGCGATGGTCCCCTACGTGAGATAGAACACGCGCGGCCGGGTGCCGGCCTCGGGCATCAGCGTGTGCCACCGGCGCGTACGCAGCAGCAGGTTCACGTCGCTCTGCGGATCGTCGAGGTCGCCGAAGTGCATGCAGTGCGTCGGGCATACCGACACGCAGGCGGGGTCCTTGCCGTCCTTCACCCGATGCGCGCAGAACGTGCACTTGTCGACATAGCCATCGGGATGGACGTAGCGTGCGCCGTACGGGCATGCGGACATGCAGGCCTTGCAGCCGATGCATTTCGCGGCCGTGACCTGGACGGTCTTCCCCAGCGGCTCGACGTGGCTCGCTCCCGTCGGGCAGCAGCTGACGCACGGCGGGCTGTCACAGTGGTTGCAACGCTCGGAGCGGATCTCCAGCGAAAGCCGCGGGAACTCGCCGCGCAATTCGGTCGTGATCCAGTCGCGGCAGTAGCCGTGCGGAACGTCGTTCTCGGTCTGGCAGGCGACGACGCAATCCATGCAGCCGACGCACCTGCGGGTGTCGATGACCATTCCAAGGCGGGGCATGTCAGGATTCCTTGACGAAGGTCACGAAATTGCTGTGGATGCTGGTGCCGCCCATGATCGGATCGGTCACGTACCGCGTCGTGAGCTCCGCAGCGCTCGCGCCCTTCCGGTACGCGCTCTTCAGCATCGGGTTCGTGTGCCCGAAGCCGTAGACCAGGTAGACGCAATCCGGGCGGATCCGCTGCGTCACCTTGACCCGGACCCGGTTGCTCTGCGCACCGTCCTGGTTCTTCAGCACGACGTAGCTGCCGGCCGCGAGCCCGGCCTTGGCCGCTGTCGCGACGTTCACCCATACTTCGTTCTCCGGCATGAGGTTCTGCAAGAGCGGGTTGGTCTGCGTCCGGCTGAACGTGTGCACCGGCGCGCGGCCCGTGATCAGCGGGAAGAAACCGTCCGGCGCCTTGGCCGGTGGCGTGTACTTCGGGACCGGGTCGAAGCCTTTCGCTTCCAGTTGCTCGGACCAGAACTCGACCTTCTTCGACGGCGTGTCGAATTCGAGCGCGGCGCCATCCTCGACGTAGATCGGCTGCTTCCCGCCCATGATCACGCCGTCGCGCTTGAGCTCCTCCCAGCTCATCCCGGAGGCCTCGATCCGGAAGCGCAGGTACTCTTCGAGGTCCTTGAATGGCATGCATTCGGGGATGCCGAGCTTGTTGGCAAGCTGCTTCGCGATCCACCAGCCCGGCATCTGTTCGTGTGGCGCGGCGACGACCGGCTGTCGCAGTGACGTCCAGCCGGTGCGCCCGAAACCCACGAGCAGCTCGTCGTGACGCTCCAGGAACGTGCTCTCGGGCAGCACGATGTCGGCGTAACCGGCGATCTCGGAGGGCAGCGTGTCGATGACGACCAGCAGATCGAGGTTATCGATCGCCTTCAGCGTCTCAACCGGATTCGGCAGCGCCATCAGGATGTTCGACGAGTAGACGAACCAGCCCTTGATCGGATAGGGCTTGCCGGTGATCGTCGCCTCGCGGATGCCGGTCGTCACCGGCTCGTCCGCAAACGGGTACTTCTCGCCATTCGGATTGTCGGCGAGCGGCTTCTCAGACTTCGGATATTTCGGCAGCGGATACGGCGCGACCTTCATTCCGGCCTGGAGAAAGAGTCCGCCCTTGCGCCCCCAGTTGCCGAGCAGAGCCGACAGGAGGGCCACCGCTCGGCTGCGCTGTGTGTCGTCGCCGTTCCAGTTGACGCGCCGGCCGGGGTGGATCAACGTCGCCGGGCGGTGACTCGCGAACTCGCGCGCGGTCGTGCGGATCAGAGTCGCGTCGATGCCGGTTTGGCCGGCGGCCCACTCGGGCGTGCAGGCCTTCACCTCGCCGGCGAACTTGTCGAAGCCGTGCCCGTATTTCTCGACGAACGCCTTGTCGTAGCGGCCTTCGGTGACGAGCACGTTCATCCACGCGAGCAGCAGCGCGAGATCGGTGCCCGGCTTGATCGGCAGCCAGTACTTAGCCTTGCTCGCCGCGACCGAGAAGCGCGGATCGACGACGATGATCGGGATGCGCCGGTCGACCGCCCGGGCGAATTCCTGCACCTGCGAGTTGTGCATGTTCTCGCCCAGGTGCGATCCGATCAGGACCAGGCAATCGGTGTTCTCGATGTCGGTCGGCTCCGGCGAGCCGAGGCCCGCGCCGAACGTCAGTGTGAACCCGACGTCGCGGGGCCCGCGGCACTGCGCGAACGACGGGCCGGCGAAGTTGATTGCGCCCCAAGATTTCAGTACGTGCTGGATGAAGCGCTGGCCGATGCCATGGTTGAACGCGGCGACCGACTCCGGCCCGTGCGCGGCCTTGATCTTCTGCATGCGCTCGGCGATGTGTACGATGGCCTCGTCCCACGTGACCGCCGTCCACTCGTCCTTGCCGCGGGCGCCCCGGCGGATCAGCGGCTTGCGCAGCCGGTCCGGATCGTAGTGCGCGCCGACCGCCGCGGTGCCGCGCGGGCACAGCCGGCCACGGCTCTGCGGATCCCTGGGATTGCCTTCGAACTTCCATAACTTGCCGTCGCGCAGGTAGGCGATACCGCCGCAGCGCCAGAAGCACATCTCGCAGAAGGTCGGGACGGTCGTGATTCCTTTCGCGGACTCGTCGGCGACAAATGCGATGCGCGAAAGCTGCGGCAGCTGCGTCGACGCGGCGGCGCCGGCGAACGTCGCGGCGGAGATCTTCAGGAAGCGTCTGCGGGAGAGATGTTCCATGGGTCCGGTGCCTTGTGCCAAGACTCCCGCCGGACCGACGCGCGGAGCCTCGCGCCGGCGGGCGAAGTCGCGTGTACTCAACACATGGAAGCATTGGACGCCGTCCCGACGCCGCCGCAATGTGACTCAGGTCACATAGGAGACGAGGGCGATGTCGATGTTTGCGCCAGCGCAAGTTTCTTGTGGCGGGGCGCGGTAGATTGACGCACCCGCCATAGGAACGGTGGGGGCGACGCAAGGGGAATATGCCCCCCGGAACCCTGCCGAACCGGCTCGTGAACGGGACGCAGCCATGGCCGCGCCGACCATCGACCAATACGTCAAGATCGACAAGTACCACGCGCCGCAATGGCTCGGCGATCGTGCGCCGCGGCGATTTCACGTCATGGTCAAGCCCGCCGGCTCGACCTGCAACCTCGACTGCACCTACTGCTTCTATCTCAGCAAGCAGACGCTCCCCGGCGGTCCCGGCGCCGGGAAGATGGACGACGACGTGCTCGAGCGCTTCGTGCGCGACTACATCCAGAGCGTGACCGGCGACGAGGTCGTGTTCTCGTGGCAGGGCGGCGAGCCGACGCTGCGCGGCCTCGAGTTCTTCCGCAAGGTCGTCGCGCTGCAGAGGAAGTACGCGAAGCCCGGACAGCGGATCGAGAACGACCTGCAGACCAACGGCACGCTGCTCGACGAGGACTGGGCGCGGTTCCTGAAGGAGCACCGCTTCCTCGTGGGCCTCAGCATCGACGGTCCGCGCGAGATCCACGACCGCTACCGGATCACCAAGCAGGGCGCGCCGACCTTCGACAAGGTGTACGCGGCGGCGAAGATGCTGCAGCGCTTCGGCGTGCCGTTCAACACGCTGACCTGCGTGAACCGCTTCAACGCCTCGCGGCCGCTCGACGTCTACCGCTTCCTGCGCCGCGAGCTGGGCTCGACCTACCTGCAGTTCATCCCGATCGTCGAGATCAAGGGCTTCGAGACGACCGCGCCGCAGCACCTGGGATCGCGGCGCGCCTGCCGATGGTCGGCAGCCCGCGAGCGCAGCCCGGCCATCCGAATTCGGTGGTGACGCGACTGGTCCGTCGATCCCGACGAGTACGGCTACTTCCTCTCGCAAGGTCTGGGACGAGTGGCTGGCGCGCGACGTCGGCAAGGTGCTGGTCAACTTCTGCGAGACGCTGGTCGCGCAGCACATGGGCCTGCCGTCGCAGCTCTGCATCCACGGCGAATTCTGCGGCAAGGGCGTCGCCATCGAGCACGACGGCAGCGTCTACGCCTGCGACCACTACGTCTATCCCGAGTATCGGCTGGGCAACGTCCAGCGAGCAGTCGCTCGGCGACATGGTGTTCTCGCCGACGCAGGTGAAGTTCGGCTACGCGAAATCCGAGACGCTGCCGGCGTACTGCAGGCAGTGCGAGTTCCTGCGCGACTGCTGGGGCGAATGCCCGAAGAACCGCCTGCTGCGCACGCCGGACGGCGAGCCGGGCCTCAACTATCTCTGCCCGGGGCTCAAGCGCTTCTTCGCGCACGCGGTGCCCACCGCGAGAAGATGGCGGCGCAACTGCGCGCGGCGCCGGTTTCGCCGCGGCCGCGGATGTGAGCCACCAGTAGCCGCGACCGCGCGGGCTGCGCGCCGCGCACGTCGACATTCGCGGTCGTTCTCATCACCCCGCACGACGAACCCTAAATCGCCTGGCGGGCAGAGGCCGCGGGCGCATCCGCATTGCTGCGCAAACCACGGCCCTATGAAGTTCGATGGCGTTCGGTCGGCCAATGCGAGCCCGCCTCGTCCGGGCCTGAACCGTCTATGGAGAGAAGAACGTGCGAAACCTTTCCCGCTTGGCTTCGATCGTGGCCCTTTCTGTCGCCATTCTCGCGGCGCCGCCGTCGTTCGCTCAGACCGATCCCCTCCCGTCGTGGACCGATGGCGCAGCGAAGAAGGCGATCGTCGAGTTCGTGCAGGCGACGACGACTCCGGGGCAGCCCCAAGTTCGTGCCGCCGGCCGAGCGCATCGCCACCTTCGACCAGGACGGTACGCTGTGGGTCGAGCATCCGATCTACGCACAGGTCGATGTATTGCCTCGATCGCGTGCCGGCCGTCGTGAAGGCCAAGCCGGACCTGGCGAAGGTCGAACCGTTCAAGACGGTGTTGTCGGGCAACCGCGAGGCGATCGCGAAGCTCTCGATGGACGATCTCCTCAAGATCGTGGCCGCCACGCTGACCGGGATGTCGGTCGAGGAGTTCAATGCCGAAGTGAAGAAGTGGCTTGCGGAGGCGAAGGACCCGCGTTGGAAAAGACCCTATACCGAGCTCACCTACCTGCCGATGCAGGAAGTGCTGAAGTACCTGCGCGCCAATGGCTACAAGACCTACATCGTGACCGGCGGCGGCCAGGACTTCGTGCGCGTGTATGCGGAAGCGACCTACGGCATTCCGCCCGAACAGGTGGTCGGGACTGCGGGTGGAACGAAGTACGGCTACGGCAGGGACGGCAAGCCGTTCCTGACCAAGGAACCAAGGCTGCTCCTGAACGACGACAAGGCCGGCAAGCCCGAAGGCATCCACCTGATGATCGGTCGCCGGCCGGTCATCGCGGTCGGCAACTCCACCGGCGACCAGCAGATGTTGGAGTACACGAAGGCGGGCGACGGCGCGCGGCTGTCCATGCTCGTCCTTCACGACGATGCCAAACGCGAGTACGCTTACGGGCCCGCGCAGGGACTGCCCTCCACCAGGGTCGGCGCGTTCTCGCAGGCGCTGTACGACCAGGCGGCCCGGCAGGGCTGGGTTGTCATCAGCATGCAGAAAGACTGGAAACGCATTTTCGAATTCGAGTGACGCAAGCGAGCAAGCGCAGCACTCTGCTTGGCCTCCAACAACAACGATGGAGCAATGAAATGAGATTCAGGCATCTGTTAGCAGCGCTGATCAGCGGGGTGACGATTGCGATGGGCATGGCAGCGACCGCGTTCGCGCAGACCCCTGCCAAGCAACCGAACATCATCATGATCATGGGTGATGACATCGGGTGGGCCAACATCGGCGCCTACAACCAGGGCATCATGGCGATGCGCACGCCGAACCTCGACCGGCTCGCGGCCGAGGGCATGCGCTTCACCGATTACTACGCCGAGGCGAGTTGCACGGCAGGCCGCGCCAACTTCATCACCGGCGAGCTGCCGATCCGCACCGGCCTCACGACGGTCGGGCAGGCGGGTTCTCCGATCGGTATGCCGGCGCAGGCGCCGACGATCGCGACCGCGCTGAAGGCGATGGGGTACGCCACCGGACAGTTCGGCAAGAATCACCTGGGCGACCTGAACAAGTTCCTGCCCACGCTGCACGGCTTCGACGAATTCTTTGGCTACCTCTATCACCTCGACGCGATGGAGGATCACTGCCATCCGACCTTCCCGAAAGCGCTGCAGGCCACGGTGGGCGCGCGGAACATGGTGCACTCTTGGGCGACCAACGTCGACGACCCGACCGTACAGCCACGCTGGGGCCCGATCGGCAAGCAGCGGATCGAGGATGCAGGCGAGCTGTGTCCCAAGCGGATGGAAACCGTCGACGACGAGATCCTCGACTTCACGCTCAAGTTCATGGACAAGGCGCGCGCCGATAAGAAGCCATTCTTCGTCTGGCTTAACCCGACGCGGATGCACGTGGTCACGCACCTGTCGCCGAAGTACGAGGCGATGCGCAACT
>CAWAOF010000020.1:0-45727 GCA_963783525.1 uncultured beta proteobacterium | reverse complement strand
GCCGACCGTCAGGCCGTCGATCTTCAGCGTCGGCTGCCCGACACCGACCGGTACGCTCTGGCCATCCTTGCCGCAGGTCCCGATGCCGGTGTCCATCTCCATGTCGCTGCCCACCATCGATACGTGGGTCAGCGCGTCGGGGCCGTTGCCGATCAACGTCGCGCCCTTGACCGGGTAGGCGAGCTTGCCGTTCTCGATCTTCCAGGCTTCCGCCGCGGAGAACACGAATTTGCCGCTGGTGATGTCGACCTGCCCGCCACCGAAATTGGCCGCGTAGAGTCCGTCGGGCACCGATGCGATGATTTCCGCCGGATCGTGGCTGCCGGCCAGCATGATCGTGTTCGTCATCCGCGGCATCGGCAGGTGGGCGAAGGATTCGCGGCGGCCGTTGCCGGTCGGCGCGACGTCCATCAGGCGCGCGTTCAGCCGGTCCTGCATATAGCCTTTCAGGATTCCGTCCTCGATCAGCACGGTGCGCTGCGTCGGATTGCCCTCGTCGTCGACATTGAGCGAGCCGCGCCGCCGATCGATGGTTCCGTCGTCGACGACGGTGATTCCCCTGGTCGCAACCCGCTGGCCGACGCGGCCCGAGAACGCGCTCGTGCCCTTGCGATTGAAATCGCCCTCGAGACCGTGGCCGATCGCCTCATGGAGCAGGATGCCCGGCCAGCCGTGACCCAGCACGACCGTCATGGTCCCGGCCGGAGCGGCACGCGCACCGAGGTTGAGCGTTGCCTGGCCGACCGCCTGTCCGACATACGCGTCGAGCACGTCGTCGGTGAAATAGCCGTAGTCGAAGCGCCCGCCGCCACCGGCATAGCCCTGCTCGCGGCGCCCACCCTCCTCGACGATTACGGTCAGCGAGACACGCACGAGCGGCCGCACGTCGGCGGCGAGAAGCCCGTCGCTGCGTGCGATCAGAACCGCCTCGTACTCGCCCGCGAGCGAGGCGATCACCTGCGCGACCCGCGGGTCGCGCGCACGCGCCATCCGCTCGAGCCGCTCGAGCAGCGCAACCTTTGCGTCCTCGGACAGCGACGTGATCGGATCGGTCGGCGTATAGAGCGAGCGCGCGGCGCCAATGCGGCCGATCGCGGCGACCACCGACTGCCCCTGCCGGCCGATCGCCCGCGCCGCGACGGCCGCCTCCTCCATCGCCGTCAGCGTGATGTCGTCGGAATACGCAAACGCCTGCTTGTCACCGTGGACCGCGCGGATGCCGACGCCCCGGTCGATGCTGAACGAGCCCGACTTCACGATGCCTTCCTCGAGGCTCCAGCTCTCCATCCGCGAATACTGGAAGTAAAGGTCGGCGAAATCCACTTCGTGCGTGTGGATCGATTCGAGCACGCGCGAGAGCTGGGCGTAGTCGAGGCCAGCGGGTTCGAGCAGCAGGTGCCGGGCTTCGGCCAGCAGCGCGCCGCTGACGGGAGGAACGGAGAGGTCGGTCACGGATTTCCTTTGCGGGAATCGCCATTGTCGTGCGTTCCGCCCCGCCCGGGCAAGCGGTACCTAGTAGCGCGGCTGGCCGCCGGGCCTGGGGTCTCGCAACCCGCAGGCCGGAATCGAAGGATCAGCCAGCCACCGCGGTTCCCTGGCCCAGATAGGTCGCCGCGACGCGCGGATTCGCCGCAAGCTCGGCGCTTGGCCCTTCGAGCGCGAGCTCGCCGGTCTCGAGTACGTAGCCGTAATCGGAGATCTGCAATGCGGCCCGCGCATTCTGTTCGACCAGCAGGATCGAAACCCCGGATGAGCGCAATCCGGCGATGATGCTGAAGATCTCGCGGACGATCAGCGGCGCGAGGCCGAGCGAGGGTTCGTCGAGCATCAAGCAGCCGCGGCTTTCCCATCAGCGCGCGGCCCATCGCCAGCATCTGGCGCTCGCCGCCGGACAGCGTGCCGGCGAGCTGGTCACGGCGCTCCTTGAGACGCGGAAACCGCTGATAGACCTCGTCGAACGTCGCGCGCCAGCCACGCTCGCCGGTGCGTGCGCGCTGGAACCCTCCCAGCTCGAGATTGTCGGCGACACTCATTCCCGCGAACAGCTCGCGCCGCTCGGGGACGAGAATCAGGCCGCGGGCCACCCGCTGCTCGACCGAGAGCGCATGGGCCCGCGCACCGAGGTACGCGAGCTCCCCGCGCGCCGGCAAGAGCCCCATCAGCGCGCCCAGCAGCGTCGTCTTGCCGGCGCCGTTCGGCCCGATGACGGACACGATCGTCCCGGGCGTCACCCGGAGCGAGACATCGTGCACGGCCCCGACCTTGCCGTAGGCGACGTGCAGGTTGCGCACCTCGAGCAGCGGGGCGCTCGCCTGGGCGCTTGGACTACCCTGCGCGCTGCGCGCTGCGGGGCAATTCGCGCCTTGGGACGGCCCGGCGGCGCTCATCAGACGACTCCGCCGAGGTACGCCTCGAGCACCGCCGGATTGCGCTGGATGTCCGCCGGCAGGCCCTCGGCGAGCTTCTGGCCGAACTCCATCACGACGAGCCGGTCGGTGAGGCCCATCACGAACTCCATGTCGTGCTCGACCAGCAGCACGGTCATCCCCTCCACCTTGAGCTGGCGCAGAAGCGCGGCGAGCTCCTTCTTCTCCAGGTATCGCAGCCCCGCCGCCGGCTCGTCCAGGAGCAGCAGCGACGGATCCGCCGCGAGCGCGCGGGCGATCTCGACGATCCGCTGCTGGCCGAGCGGCAGGCTGCCCGCCGCGTCGTGCAGGTGCGCGGTGAGACCGACCCGCGCGATCGCCCGCGCGGCCTCGGCACGGGTGCGCGCTTCCTCCGCACGATCGAGCCGCAGCGCCGAACTCGCGACACCCGCCTGGCCGCGCAGGTACGCACCGAGCGCCACGTTCTCCAGCACGCTCATCCGCGGCACGAGCTTCACGTGCTGAAACGTGCGCCCGATGCCCCTGCGCGCGATCTCGTAGGGCTTGCAATCGACGACCGACTTGCCTCTGAAAATCGATCTCCCCTGCAGTCAACGCGAGCGCACCGGAGATCAGGTTGAACATCGTGCTCTTGCCGGCGCCGTTCGGTCCGATGAGGCCGAGAATCTCGCCCGGATGAATCGCGAACGACAGATCGTTGACGGCGACGAGGCCGCCGAACTGCTTGCGCGCGGCCCGGACCTCGAGCACCGGGCCCGTGGTGGCCGCCTTCGTCCGCGCCGGCAGGGCGTCGGCCTCCGGCACGGGCGGCGGCGGACGGACCGGCAGCAGATGTGCGATCCATGGCCACACACCCTCGCGCGCGCGCTGCAGCAGGATGACCATCAGCACGCCGAAGACGACGATCTCGAAGTTGCCGCTCTTGCCGAGCAGCGTCGGCAGCGCGTCCTGCAGCACCTGCTTCGCCAGCGTGATCAGCGTGGCGCCGACCACGGCCCCCCACACGCTGCCGGCACCGCCCACGACCGCCATGAACAGGTACTCGATGCCCTGGTTGATGCCGAACGGCGTCGGATTCACGAAGCGCTGCAGATGCGCGTAGAGCCAGCCGGAGACGCAGGCAAGCAGCGCCGCGTAGACGAAGACGACGATCTTGAGTCGCGCGCCGTCCACGCCGAAGGCCTCGGCCATCTCGAGCTGGCCGCGCAGCGCGCGGATCGCGCGCCCCGGCCGCGAATCGAGCAGGTTGCGCGTCGCCCACAGCGCGTCCGATCGCGATGCCCCAGATGAGGAAGTAGAAATAGCGTTCGTTGCGCAGCTCGACGCCGAATAGGCCGAGCGCCGGGATGCCGGTGAGCCCGGTGTGGCCGCCGAGGAACTCGAGATTGCCGAACAGGAAATACAGGCTGATGCCCCAGGCGATCGTGGCGAGCGGCAGATAGTGGCCCTTCATCCGCAGCGTGATGAATCCGAGGAAGAGTGCGAGCAGCGAGCGTCAACCCGAGGCCGAGCGCGAGAGCGAGCCACGGGGACATCGCGTACTGCGTGGAGAGGACCGCCGTCGTGTAGGCGCCGAGGCCGACGAAGGCCGCCTGTCCGAACGACGTCTGCCCGGCGACGCCGGTCAGCAGGACGAGGCCCAGCGCGACGATGCTGTAGAGCCCGACGTAATTGCCGAGAGTCACCCAGAACTGCGGCGCGAGCAGCGGCACGCCGATCAGGACCGCGACGAAGGCGATCTGGCCGTAGCGCGCCGAAGGGCAGGCGACGGCGCTTCATTGCGACCTTCTTGTCCGGTCGCGTCGGCCGGCTGCGCTCATTGCGCCCTCCTTGTCCGATTGCTTCGTGTCGCCGTTGACTGTCGGGCGCACGAACTCGCGCGGCGACGCGCCCTTCGGGCCGGGCTTCGCCCGCCGCGCTTCATTCGTCCTCCTCGTGATGATGCGTGGTCAGGCTGCGCCACAGCAGGACCGGAATGATCAGCGTGAAGACGATCACCTCCTTGAAGCCGCTCGCCCAGTACGACGCGAACGCCTCGAGCAGCCCGACCAGCAGCGCGCCCGCCGCCGCGAGCGGGTAGCTCACGAGTCCGCCGATGATCGCGCCGACGAAGCCCTTCAGGCTGACGAGGAAGCCCGAATCGTAATAGACGGTGGTGATCGGTCCGATGAGCACGCCGGAGAACGCGCACAGCAGTCCCGCCAGCATGAACGTCAGCGATCCCGCGAGATTCGGCGCGATGCCGACGAGCCGCGCGCCGACGCGGTTCAGCGCCGTCGCGCGCAGCGCCTTGCCGTAGAGCGTCCGGCCGAAGAACAGGTAGAGCGCGGCGATCAGCGCGAGGCTCGTCGCCACGACGAGCACGCTCTGCACGCTGACGTTCACGCCGCCGACGTCGAACGAATCCGACGAGAACGCCGGCGTTCGCGACCCCTCGGCGCCGAAGAACCAGAGTCCGAGCCCGGTCAGCGCGAAGTGCGACGGCGACGGAGACGATCAGCAGCACCAGCACGCTCGCCTCGGCGAGCGGCTGGTAGGCGATCCGGTAGAGCAGCGGCCCGAGCGCCGTGACGAGCGCCAGCGTGACGCAGAATCTGCGCCCAGAACGGAAGCTCCGGCCGCGCGAGCCACCACGCGACGCCGGCGATCGCCACCGGGATGCCCGTCCACAGCAGCGAGCTGCCGCGGTATCCGGCGCGCTTCGCCGCGGCGCCACGCACGCGAAGGCTTCCATCACGCCCGCGACCACCGCCATCCCGACCAGCAGCCCGACGGTCCCGGGCGGCTTGCCGAGCTGCAGTCCCGCGAGCGTCAGCGTGCCGTAGGCGACGAACTCGCCCGACGGCACCCAGATCACGCGCGTGACCGCGAACACCAGCACCAGCGCCAGCGCCAGCAGCGCGTAGACGGCGCCGTTGGTGATGCCGTCCTGCGCGAGCAGCGCGACGATCGGGAGGTCCATCGGCGGGCGATTCCGGCAGCGGGCTGCGCAACAAAAAGGCCGGCTGCGGGGACGCCGCAGCCGGCCTTGTCTCAGCGCCGGGTCACTTCGCCAGAACCCACTTGCCGTTTTCGATCTTGATCATCGTCCGGGCCCGGTTGTCGAGGCCATTGTGCTCGATCGGCGTCATCGTGTACACGCCGTGGCGTCGCGACGACCTCCTTCATGTTCTCGAGCGCGTCGCGCAGCGCGAGCCGGAACTCCTTGGTGCCCGGCCTCGCCTTCTTCAGCGCCTCGGGAATCGCCGCCGACAACATGCACGCCGGCGTCCCAGGCATGGCCGCCGAACGTCGACCGCGAGTCCTTGCCGTACTTCGCCTCGTACTTGGTGATGTACTCGGCCGCGGACTTCTTGAGCGGGTTGCGAGTCGGGCAGCTGCTCGAAGACGAGCATCGGGCCCGATCGGCAGGATCGTGCCGTCGCCGTCCTTGCCGACGACGCGCAGGAAGTCCGGGATTGGCGACGCCGTGCGTCTGGTAGATCTTGCCCTTGTACTTGCGCGCGACGAGCTCCTTCTGCGGCGTCGCGCCCGGGCGTGCCCGGCGGCGGCGATCAGGATCGCGTCCGGATTGGCGGCGACGAGCTTCAGCACCTGCCCGGTGACCGACGCATCGGTGCGGTTGTACTTCTCCTCGCCGACGATCTTGATGCCGGCGGTCTGCGCCGAGCGCCGCATCTCGGCGAGCCAGCCGTCGCCGTAGCCGTCGGCGAAGCCGATGTAGCCCATCGTCTTCACGCCGTTCGCCTTCATGTGGATCGCGATCGCGTCGGCCATCAGCGAGTCGCTCTGCGGCGTCTTGAACACCCACTTGGTCTTGGGATTGGCCGGGTCGACGATCCGCGCCGATGCCGCCATCGAGATCATCGGCGTCTCGGCGTCGGCGACGACGTCGACCATCGCCAGCGAGTTCGGCGTGATCGTCGAGCCGACGATGACGTCGACCTTGTCCTCGGAGATCAGCTTCTTCGTGTTGGTGACGGCCTTGGTGGTGTCGGAGCCGTCGTCGAGGACGATCCAGTTGATCTTCTGGCCGCCGATCGTCGTCGGCAGCAGCTCGAACGTGTTCTTCTCGGGAATGCCGAGCGACGCGGCCGGGCCGGTCGCCGACAGCGTGACGCCGACGTTGATGTCGGCCTGCGCCGGGCCGACGAGGCCGGCAGCGGCGAGCCCGATGGCGGCGGCAAGCGCCGGCAGAAGTTTGCGGTCGTGCATGGAAATCCTCCAGAGCCGTGATGAAATTACGGGAACCACGCGGCCTTCGGCACGCGCCATGGCCGTCTTGGCGGCGCCGGCCAAGGTGGGGCCGGCACCTGCAAAAAGCCTCGGTCGATTCTGGCAAACCGCCCCGCGCCGGTCAACGCCCGCCCTTGATTTCAAACAAGGAAAGCTGCTGTCGGTTGCGCACCGCCAGCTCGTCTGCGCCGCGCGATCGGGGGTCCGGCCGACCCTGCGGCGTTCGCGCGGCCGGCGCGAGCCTTACTTCTTCAGCGCGTCGCGGATCTCGCGCAGCAGGACGACGTCCTCGGGCGGCGCCGCCGGGTGCCGGGGCGGGCGCCTCGCGCTTCAGGCGGTTCACCTGCTTCACCATCACGAAGATCACGAACGCGAGGATCACGAAATTGATCGCGACCGTGATGAAATTGCCGTAGGCGAACAGCGGCACGCCCGCCTTGGTCAGCGCGTCGTAGGTCATCGGCCCGGCGTAGCCCGCCGGCGGGCTGGCCAGCATGATGAACCAGTTCGAGAAATCGAGGCCGCCGAAGATCCGGCCGACGACCGGCATGACGAGGTCCTTGACCAGCGAATCGACGATCTTGCCGAACGCGCCGCCGATGATGACGCCGACGGCGAGATCCATCACGTTGCCCTTGACCGCGAATTCGCGAAACTCCGATGCAAACGACATGTGCTGGTCCCCTCGAGAACGCCGGCCCGGATCCTCCGAACCCGCCGATCCGCCGTGCGGACCCGAGCGGAACGGACCGCTAGACCCGTCGATCAGATCGCGGCTTCGCCGCTTTCGCCGGTGCGGATGCGCACGACCTGCTCGACCGCGGTGACGAAGATCTTGCCGTCGCCGATCTTGCCGGTGCGCGCCGCCTTGACGATCGCCTCGATCGCGCGGTCGACCTCGCCGTCGCCGATGATCAGCTCGACCTTGACCTTGGGCAGGAAGTCGACGACGTATTCGGCGCCGCGATAGAGCTCGGTGTGGCCCTTCTGGCGGCCGAAGCCCTTGACCTCGGTCACGGTGAGCCCGGTGACGCCGATTTCGGACAGCGCCTCGCGCACCTCGTCCAGCTTGAACGGCTTGATGATCGCTTCGACTCTTCTTCATGGCGGTAGCTACCCGTTGATCGCGGTATCGTCAATGCGCAGCTAGCTTACACCATGGCGCGGCCCGGTCCTAGCGACCGGGTCCGGCGGAACGGCGAGCGCCTCCCATTCGTTCCACGCCGACGTGATCGGATAGCGCCAATCCCGGCCGAAGCCGCGCGGCGTGATCCGGATGCCGACCGCCGCCTGCCGCCGCTTGTACTCGTTGACCTTGATCAGCCGGACGACCCGGCGCACGTGCTCGGGCGCGAAGCCCATCGCGACGATCTCGGCGGGGCTGCGGTCGTGCTCGACGTAGGCCTCGAGGATGCCGTCGAGCGCGTCGTACGGCGGCAGCGAGTCCTGGTCGACCTGGTCCGCGCGCAATTCGGCCGACGGCGCACGGGTGATGATGCGCTCCGGAATCACCCGGCCGAGGTCGTTCCGGTAGCGGCACAGCCGGTAGACCAGCGTCTTGCTGATGTCCTTCAGCACGCCGAAGCCGCCTGCCATGTCGCCGTAGAGCGTGGCATAGCCGACCGCCATCTCCGACTTGTTGCCGGTCGTGAGCACGATCGAGCCGAACTTGTTGGACAGCGCCATCAGCAGCGTGCCGCGGATGCGCGCCTGGATGTTCTCCTCGGTCGCATCCGCGGCAAGGCCCTCGAACTCGTCCGCCAGCACGTCGCGGAACGCGTCGAACATCCGCCCGATCGGGATCTCGCTGTAGCGCACGCCGACGATTTCCGCCATCGCCCGCGCATCCTCGAGACTGATCGCCCGCGTGTAGCGGCGACGGCATCATCACGGCGCGCACGCGCTCGCGGCCGAGCGCGTCGACGGCGATCGCCAGCACCAGCGCCGAGTCCACGCCGCCCGAAAGGCCGAGCAGCACGCCGGGAAACCGGTTCTTGTCGACGTAATCGCGCACGCCCATGACCAGCGCCTCGTAGACGTGATGCTCGAGCCGCGGGTCGAGCGAGCCGCGCACCGGCTTCGGCACGCCGTCGTCGAGCGTCACCAGCGCGATCGGCCTCGTGCCAGGCGGGCAGCTGCTGCACGACCTCGCCGTGCGCGTCGACTGACGAACGACGCGCCGTCGAAGACGAGCTCGTCCTGTCCGCCGACGCGATTGACGTAGACGAACGCGAGCCCGGTCTCGCGCGCCCGCGCCGCGACCTGCGCGCGCCGGGCCGCCTGCTGCCGGGTGTGATAGGGCGAACCGTTGGCGACGACGACGAGCCTGCGCGCCGGCCTCCTTCGCCTGCCGGGCGGGTCCGGGATACCAGACGTCCTCGCAGATCAGCAGCCCGACCGGCGTGCCGTCGACGTCGACGACGCACGGGGCATGCCCCGGCTCGAAATACCGCTCCTCGTCGAACACCGTGTAGTTGGGCAGGTCGCTGCTTGCGGTAGACCTCGCGCCACGCGGCCGTCGCGCAGCACGGCGAGCGCGTTGTGGCAGCGGCCGGCGTCGCGTTCGGGAAAGCCGACGACGACCGGTATCGCGCCGCACGCCCGCGGCCAGCGCGACGAGCTCGCGCGCGCAGGCGTCGAGGAACGCCGGGCGCAGCACCAGATCCTCCGGCGGGTAGCCGCAGAGCGAGAGCTCGGGCGTCACGACGAGCCGCGCCCCGGCCCGTCGGGCCTCCGCCATCGCGACGCGGATCGCAGCGGCATTGCCCGGCAGGTCGCCGAGCACCTGGTTCAGCTGCGCGATCGCGATCTGCATGGCGGAGTTGGCGCGCGGCGGCATGCGCGGGAAAAGCTTAGCACGCGCACACGACGATACTTCCAGCACGCGCACGCGACGGTCCCCGCGACGCGCGCTGCGGCGCGTCTTCGGCCGTGCGCCTTGCGGGCGGCGGCCGCAGACGCGAGAATCGGTGCCTGCCGATGGATCCGTCATGCCCCGCCCACTCCGCAGCCGCGACGGCAGCGGCCGTCACGGTACGCGATGACGTCGGCATCGCTGCGATAGGCGCGCGCGAATGGGACGCGCTCGGCGGGGGCGCACCGCTCATCTCGCACGCGTTTCTGTCGGCGCTGCACCAGTCCGGATGCGCCTCGCCGGCGACCGGCTGGTCACCACGCTACCTGACGGCGTGGCGCGGTCCGATGCTGGTCGGCGCCCTGCCGCTCTACGCGAAGACGCACTCGTACGGCGAATACGTCTTCGACTGGGCATGGGCCGACGCCTACCGACGCCACGGACGCCGCTACTACCCGAAGCTCCTGGTGGCGATCCCCTTCACGCCCGCGCCGGGCCCGCGGCTGCTCGGAACGGACGACGAAGCGCGCGCGCGCGCTGATCGCCGCGGCACTGGCGCAGCTTCGACGCGCGCCCTCGACACGCGCCGACGTTCTCGTCGCTGCACGTGCTCTTTCCGGCGGAGGAAGAAGCGCGCGCCTGGCAGACGGCCGGCCTCGTGCTCCGCCATGGTCTGCAGTTCCGCTGGCAGAACCGCGGCTACGCCGACTTCGCCGAGTTCCTGTCGACGTTCAACCACGACAAGCGCAAGAAGGTGAAGCAGGAGCGGCGGCGGGTCGCCGCCGCCGGGGTCGCGCTGACGCGCAAGGTCGGCGGCGAGATCCGGCCGCCGACTGGGCGTTCTTCCACCAGTGCTATCAGAACACGTACCACGACCATCATTCGACGCCCTACCTCAACCTCGAATTCTTCGAGCGCCTCGGCGCCGAGATGCCCGCGAACGTCCTGCTGGTGCTCGGCCACCGCGGCAACGAACCGATCTGCGCCGCGCTCGATTTCTTCGATCGCGACACGCTCTGGGGCCGCTACTGGGGGACGACCGAGGCGGTCTCCGGGCTGCATTTCGAGGCCTGCTACTACCAGGCGATCGAGTTCTGCATCGAACGCGGGATCCGCCGCTTCGAAGGCGGTGCCCAGGGCGTGCACAAGCTTGCCCGCGGCCTGACGCCGGTGACGACGTGGTCGGCGCACGCGATCGCCGACCCGGCGTTCGCTCGCGCGATCGACGATTTCTGCGCGCGCGAGCGCATCGACGTCGCGCACGCGGCGGACGAGCTCGCCGCCGCGAGCCCGTTCCGCAACGTCGGATCGACCGACCCCTGAGTCATCGCGGGTCGTCGTCATGCACGCGTGCTAGACTTTTTCCCGATGAACGACACCGTCCTTCTCGAACGCGACGGCCCGGTCGCGACGCTCACGCTGAACCGGCCGGACGCGCTCAACGTGCTCGATTTCGCGATGATCGACGCGCTGGTCGCGCACACCGCGGCGCTTGCCGCCGACGACAGCCTGCGGGTCGTCGTGCTGCGCGGCGCCGGCAAGCATTTCATGGCCGGCGGCGACATCCGCCTGTTCGCGGCCGAGCTCGGACGTCCGCCGGCCGAGCGCCAGGCGATCTTCCGGCCGGATGGTCGAGCGTCTGCACGCGGCGATCGAGAACCTGCACCGGATGCCGCACCCGGTCGTCGGCCGCATTCACGGTGCGGTGGCCGGCTTCGGGCTGTCGCTGATGAACGCCTGCGACCTCGTCGTCGCGTCCGACGATGCGTATTTCGCGTCCGCGTACCGGCAGATCGCGCTGTCGCCCGGACGGCGGCGGCTCGTGGTCGCTGCCGCGCCTCGTCGGCATGCGCAAGGCGATGGAGATCCTGCTGCTCGGCGAGCGCTTCGGCGCCGCCGAGGCGCTCGCGCTCGGTATCGTCAACAAGGTCGTCCCGGCGACCGAGCTCGACGCCGCGACCGACGCGATCGTTCAGGCGCTGGTTGCCGGGCCCGTCGTCAGCGCTGCGCAAGACCAAGCGCCTGGTGCGCGAATCGATGGCGCGCACGCTGTCGGAGCAGCTGCAGGCCGAGGCGGTCTCGTTCGGCGCCTGCGCGGCGACCGCCGATTTCGCCGAGGGCATCACCGCGTTTCTCGCCAAGCGGCCGCCGCAGTTCGGGCCGGATTGACCGCCAGGGCGAGCTGCGCCCCGCTCAGCCGCCGTCGCATACGTGAACGCTCGTCCGGCGGCTCCTAGCGGTTGCCGATGTCGTCGTCGATGATCGCCGGGTTCAGGGGCGCGCGGCGCATCGTTTCCCGGCATCGGCTCGGCATTCGGTCCGCGCCGATTGCGATTGCCGCGTCCGCGCTTCTTCCCCTGCCCTGCGCCGGGTCCGCGGAAGGCGTTGCCCGCGTTCTGGCCGCGCGGTCCGCCGGCGCCGCGCCGGGCCCTTGGGATCGCGGGCCACCGGTCCCGGGCAGGCCCTCGGGTACGCGCGCCCGGTACGGTGAGCGTCGTCATCACGTAGGGCGACGACGGGGCGTGACCCGCGTCTCGGCTCGCCGTGGCGCGGCTTGCCGTGCTGCGGGCGCCCGGACTGGCCGTACGGGCGGCCGCCATGTCCCTGTCCGGCATGCCCGGACCGCCGCGCCGCGGGCCGCCCTGGCCCTGCGGTCGTCCATGCGGCTTGCCGTGGCTCTTGCTGAAGAACTTGCCGACCGGCGTGTTGCCGTGGGTGGGTTGCCCGTGCACGCTGTTGCCGGGCTCGATGCCTTCGAATTCGGCACCCGCGTCGGCTCTCCGGCGCGTCGCTCTGCGACCAGCCCCGGCTCCCGGCTGCCGGGCCCGTGGTCGCCGCGGTCGCGCTGACCGTGTCCCGGCGCGCGCGGCGCCGTGCCCTGCGGGCGACCGCCCTGCCCTTTGGTCCTGCCGCCCCGCGCCTGGTTCTGCGGCGCCGGAGCCGCGGGACGCATTCCCGCCGCCGGTCAGCACGGCGCCGACTTCCTCGGGCGTCAGTTCGAGCGTCTGCCCGCGCTTCAGCCGCGACGGCATCGCCACGGTTCCGTAGCGCGTGCGGATCAGTCGGCTCACCGTGAGGCCGAGCGCCTCGAACAGGCGGCGGACCTCGCGATTGCGGCCTTCCTTCAGCACGACGCGGTACCAGTGATTCGCAGCCTTCGCCGCCGCCGTCCTCGAGCTTCTCGACCTTGGCCGGACCGTCCTCGAGCTCGACGCCGGTGAGCAGCGCCTGCTGCTGCTCGGGCGTCAGCAGCCCCATCACGCGGACCGCGTACTCGCGCTCGACCTCGTAGCGCGGATGCATCATCTTGTTGGCGAGCTCGCCGGAATTCGTGAACAGCAGCAGGCCCTCGGTGTTGAAGTCGAGACGGCCGATCGAAATCCACTTGCCGGTGCCGATGTTCGGCAGCTTCTCGAACACCGTCGGCCGGCCCTCGGGATCGTCGCGCGTCACGATCTCGCCGGCGGTCTTGTGGTACATCAGGATCCGCGCCCGCGGCTCGGCGAAGCGGACCTTCACGAGCTCGCCGTTGATTCGCACCTCGTCGCCGGGGCCGACCTTCTGCCCGACGTCGGCGGGCTCGCGGTTCACCGTGATGCGGCCGGCCAGGATCATCTCCTCCATCGCACGCCGCGAGCCGAAGCCGCACGACGCCAGCACCTTGTGCAGGCGTTGCGGCTCGGTGAAGATATCGTCAGTGGACGACCGGTGGCGCGGCGGCGCCAGACTCTCCGTGATCCGCTGCAATGCCAGGCTCGGCTGCTGCATCGGGCCCGTCGGTGGACGATGCCACGAGCGCGACCGGGAGCGCGAGTTCCGCTTCGGGGACTTCGGTGGGTGCATCAGGGTTCTCCAGCAGGTGGGAAGCGTCGAGCTCGGCCAGAGAGGGCAGCTCGGACAACGAGCGCAGGCCGAGATCGTCGAGAAAGGTCTTGGTGGTCGCGTAGAGCGCCGGGCGACCCGGCGTCTCGCGGTGACCGACCACTTCGACCCATTGGCGGTCCTCCAGCGACTTGACGACGTTGGTGGACACCGCGACCCCGCGGATCGCTTCGATGTCGCCGCGGGTTACGGGTTGCTGATAGGCGATGATCGCCAGTGTCTCCATCACCGCGCGCGAGTAACGCGGCGGCTTCTCCGGTGAGAGCCGGTCGAGGTAGGGCTGGATCGCGGGCTTGCCCTGGAAACGCCAGCCGGACGCAACCTGCACCAGCTCGACGCTCCTGCCGGTCCAGCTCTCGGCGAGCTCGTCCAGCAGCTTGCGGACCGTCTCCGCCTCGAGCGGCGGATCGAAGAGCTTCGCAAGCTGCGGCACGGCAACGGGCTCGCCTGCCGTCAGCAGCGCGGCTTCGAGGATGTTCCTGACTTCCTGCAATTCGTCCATCGTGTGCGTCGGCAAGTTCGGGTCAGGACGCGAGAGCGAAGTCCGGACCGCCGGTAAGCTGCGCGTAGATCGGCGCGTAGGGCTCCGCCTGCGCGATCGCGACGAGCTGCTCGCGCGCGAGCTCCAGGAGCGCGAGGAACGTCACGATCAGATGCGGCACATCGGCGTGCCGCACGAAGAGCGTCGTGAACTCGGCGAAGCGCGCCGGTTCCAGCAGCTTCAGGATCCGGCTCATCTCGGCCCGGACCGAAAGCTGCTCGCGCCGGACCAGATGATGCCGGTTGATTCGCGCGCGCGCAACCAGGCCGGCCCAGGCGGCGCGCAGGTCGTCCGGGGAGACATCCGGCAGCCGGGCCGCCGCGACCCGGTCGAACCAGACGCGCACCGTCGCGAAATCGCGGTCGGCCAGCGGCAGCGCGTCGATCTCGCGCGCGGCCTGTTTCATCCGCTCGTACTCCAGCAGGCGCCGGACGAGCTCGGCCCGCGGGTCCTCGGGCTCGGCGCCGACGGGCGCCGGCGGCCGCGGCAGCAGCAGGCGCGACTTGATCTCGATCAGCACCGCGGCCATCAGCAGGTACTCGGCGGCAAGTTCGAGCTGGGTACGCCGCATCATCTCGACGTAGCCCAGGTACTGGCGCGTGAGTTCCGCCATCGGGATCTCGAGCACGTTGATGTTCTGCTTGCGGATCAGATACAGCAGCAGGTCGAGCGGTCCCTCGAACGTGTCGAGGAAGACCTCGAGCGCCTCCGGCGGAATGTAGAGATCGTGCGGCAGCTCGAGCATCGGCTCGCCGTGGACCTTGGCCACCGGCGCGCCGCCCTGCCGGGCGAGGTCGAAGACCGCGGTCTCGGTCATGCGCGCCTCCCGTGCCGTTCCGCGAAGACGCGGCGCGCGTCGGCCGCCGAATCGCTCGCGGACGCGCCCTTCGGCCGGGCTTCACCCGCTCGCTCATGTGTAATCGAGCCCCATCGCGGCGCGGACGTCGCGCATCGTCTCCTCGGCGAGCTTGCGCGCGCGCTCGCAGCCGTCGGCGACGATGTTGCGCACGAGCTGCGGGTCGTCGAGGAAGCGCTGCGCGCGCTCGCGGATCGGCTCCTGTTCGCGGATGATCGCATCGATCACCGGCTGCTTGCAGTCGAGGCAGCCGATGCCCGCCGTCGTGCAACCCGTGACGACCCAGTCGCGCGTCGCGGCGTCCGAATAGATCTTGTGCAATGGCCAGACCGGGCAGCGCTCGGGATCGCCCTTGTCGCTGCGCCGCACCCGCGCCGGATCGGTCTGCATCGTGCGGATCTTCTTGGTGACCTCCGCCGGGTCCTCGCGCATCAGGATCGCGTTGCCGTAGGACTTCGACATCTTCTGTCCGTCGAGCCCGGGCACCCTCGGCGTTTCGGTCAGGAGCGGCGCCGGCTCGGGCAGGATCATGCGTCCGGTCCCCTCGAGATAGCCGAACAGGCGCTCGCGGTCACCCAGCGCAAGGTTCTGCGTCTCGTTCAGCAGGTCCTGCGCCAGCTCGAGTGCGGCGGCGTCGCCCTTTTCCTGGTACGCGGTGCGCAGCTCGTCGTACCGGCGCGCCTTCTTGCCGCCGAGCTTCTTCACGGCCGCCTTCGCCTTTTCCTCGAATCCGGGCTCGCGGCCGTAGACGAAGTTGAAGCGCCGCGCGAGCTCGCGCACGAGCTCGATGTGCGATACCTGGTCCTCTCCGACCGGAACCATGTTCGCGCGGTAGATGAGGATGTCGGCACCCTGCATCACCGGGTAGCCCAGGAACCCGTAATTGGAGAGGTCGCGGTCGGCGAGCTTCTGCTGCTGGTCCTTGTACGTCGGCACGCGCTCGAGCCAGCCGACCGGCGTGATCATTCCCAGCAGCAGCGTGAGCTCGGCGTGCTCGGGCACGCGCGACTGGATGAAGATCGTCGCGCGCGTGGGGTTGATCCCCGACGCAAGCCAGTCGACGAACATCTCCCACACGCTCTCGGAGATCGACTCGGTGCTGTCGTAGTGCGTGGTCAGCGCATGCCAGTCCGCCGCGAAGTACAGGCACTCGTACTCCTCCTGCAGCCGTATCCAGTTCTTGAGGGCGCCATGGTAATGCCCGATGTGCATCCGTCCGGTGGGACGCATCCCCGATAGCACGCGGTCAGTGAACATGTCGTCTCGCCCCGTCAGAACCCGTCGGGCAGGTTGACCCCGGTGATCGCCTCGAGGAGTGCCGTGACCCCGCTGCCCAGCGGACTCATCACGACACCGAGCACACCGGTGACGATCAGCGCGATCACGATGAAGAAGCCGAAACGCTCGGTCCGCGCAAACGGCACCGCGAGCGAATGCGGCAGCAGGCTGACCGCGATGCGACCGCCGTCGAGCGGAAGTATCGGCAGGAGATTCAGCACCATCAGCGCGACATTGATCCCGACGCCGACGATGCTCATGTATTGCAGACCGGCGCTTGCCAGCGGTCCGCGGCCCGTGGCCAGTCCGAACACGATGGCCCAGGCCAGCGCCATCACGAAATTCGACGCCGGCCCCGCCGCAGCGACCCAGAACATGTCGCGTTTGGGATGGCGCAGATTGCCGAAATTCACCGGCACCGGACGCGCCCAGCCGAAGAGGATTCCGCCCAGCATCAGCGTGGCGAGCGGAACCAGCACCGTCCCGACCGGGTCGATGTGCTTCAGCGGGTTCAGCGTGACGCGTCCCAGCATCCAGGCCGTGCTGTCGCCGAACATCCGGGCGACGTAGCCATGGGCCGCTTCGTGTACGGTGATCGCGAGGATGATCGGGACCGCGGCAAGCGCGATCTTCACAAGCGAGGAAAAATCCATGAACCGCGCATTCTACATTACCGCTCGAGGCCCAGCCGCGCGGGATCGCCTGCGCCCAGTCGCACGATGACGGGCGGCTCCACGGCGAGGTCGACCACGGTCGTCGGCGATGCCGGACAGGCGCCGGAATCGATGACGAGATCGAGCACGCGACCCAGCGTGCTCCCGGATCTGCTCGGCGTCGTTCAATGGCTCGACGCTGCCAGGAAGGATCAGCGTCGAGGACAGGATCGGTTCGCCCAGTTCCGCGAGCAGCGCCTGCACCACCGCGTGGTCCGGCACGCGGACGCCGACCGTGCTCCGCTTCGGATGCTGCAGGCGGCGCGGCACCTCGCGCGTCGCGGGCAACAGGAAAGTGTACGTGCCCGGCGTACCCTGACGGACGATCCGGAACTGCCAGTTGTCGAGCTTCGCGAAATGGCCGATCTCGGAAAGGTCGCGCAGTACCAGCGTGAAGTAGTGCCCCTCGTCGACGCCGCGAATCTGCCGGATGCGCCGGGCGGCGGCCGCGTCGCCGATGCGACAACCGAGCGCGTAGCTGGAATCGGTCGGATAGGCGATCACCCCTCCGGCGCGCAGGATCGCCGCCGCCTGCCGGATGAGCCGCGGTTGCGGATTCGCGGGATGGATCTGGAAGAACTGGGACATGGCGCTCTGTCGCAGGCCTGCGGGCCGCGATCGAACACGGTCGCATGGCGATATAATCGGCCGCGATTCTAACCCACGCGCGCAGCGCCCCTCGTGAACCTCCAGCAACTGCGTTATCTGTGCGCGATCGTCGATCACGGCCTCAACGTGTCGGATGCGGCGGAGACGCTGTTCACGTCGCAGCCCGGGGTCAGCAAGCAGGTGCGCCAGCTCGAGGACGAGCTCGGGGTTCGCGTGTTCGTCCGCGCGGGCAAGCGGCTCGCGTCGATCACTCCGGCCGGCGAGGCCGTCGTCACGGCGGCGCGCCGCGCGCTGAAGGAGATCGAGAACCTGAAGCGGGTCGGCGCCGAATTCAAGAACGAGGACACCGGCACGCTTGCCATCGCGACCACGCACACGCAGGCGCGGTACGTGCTGCCGCCCGTGGTCCGGGACTTCGCGTCCCGCTACCCGAAGGTCAAGCTGGAACTGCACCAGGGCAACCCGGTACAGGTCGCCGAGCAGACGGCGCGCGGCGAGGCCGACGTCGGCATCGCGACCGAGGCGCTGGCGTCGTTCCCCGAGCTCGTGACGTTGCCCTGCTACCAGTGGAACCGCTGCGTGCTGGTGCCGCGTGGGCACCCGCTGACGAAGGTGAAGCAGCTGACGCTCGCCGCGCTCGCGCGCTATCCGATCGTCACCTATGACTTCGCATTCACCGGCCGCTCGCAGATCAACGCGGCCTTCGACGCCGAAGGACTCACGCCGAACGTCGTGTTGACCGCGCTCGACTCGGACGTGATCAAGACCTACGTCGAGCTCGGCATGGGCGTGGGAATCATCGCGCAGATGGCGTACGACCCGACGCGCGACCGCGGGTTCGTGAAGTTGGAGGCGGCGCACCTGTTCGCACCGTCGACGACGCGCCTCGCGCTGCGCCGTGGCGTCTTCCTGCGCGGCTACGTCTACGATTTCATCGCGCTGCTTCGCGCCCGCGCTCGATCGCGCGACGGTGGACGCGGCGCTGGCGGCAGCGGGTGCGCCATGAGTTGCCGGCCGTGATGACCCGCCCGTACGCACGCCTGCTTGCCGTCGCCGCGCGTTGCCGTCGCGGCGGCTGCCATTTCCGTGTGCGGCCGAATTGCCGGTCGCCTCGCTGTCGATCAACGGGCAGAAGATCACCGCGGAGGTCGCGGCAACGCCCGAGCAGCGGGCGACCGGACTCATGCACCGCTTCAGCCTGAGACCCGACCACGGGATGGTGTTCGTATTCGAGCGTCCCGAGCCGCAGGCGTTCTGGATGAAGAACACGTTCATTCCGCTTTCGATCGCCTTCATCGGCGCCGACGGCCGCATCCTCAACATCGAGGACATGGCCCCGCAGGACGAGCGGATGCACCTGTCGAAGGGTCCGGCGCTCCACGCGCTCGAAATGCGCAAGGGCTGGTTCGCGGAACGCGGAATCCGGCCCGGCGACCCTGTCGCCGGATTGCCGTCGCCGAAGCGCTGAGCGGTCGGCACAGGTCGAGGACCCGTTCCATGCTGACTCCGCTGCGCCTGACGCCGGTGCGCGTCGACCGGTCGAAGTACCTGCCGCCGCTCCTGCTCGAGCTGGTCGAGGCCGCGGAAGCAGGCGGCGATCTGGTGCCGGCCGTGCTCGGCGATCGTCCGCAAGCTCGGCTTCGACGGCTTCCTGTACGCGACCGCGAGCTACCACCTGCGGCCGAACAACGACGAGCGCATCTATTACTTCACGACGCTGCCGCGGGAATGGGTGGCCCGCTACGACCAGCGGGCCTACGTCGAGTGCGATCCCCGTGTCCTCTACTCGTTCGAAAGCGCGCTGCCGCTGGTGTGGGATCAGGTCAGCGAGCGCGGCAGGAGCCCGAAGACCGACGCGTTCCTGCTCGATGCCGCTGCCCATGGCGTCGCGAGCGGCGTCGCGTTTCCCGTGTATGCCGGCTACCCGGCGAGGACGCTCGTCTCGCTGAGCTCGTCGATTCCCGTCGCTCGACGACGCGCGGCGCGCCGAGATCTCGACGCGATCTCGGGCGACATCGATGCTGCTCGGCCAGTGCTTCCACGAGATCTTCGTCAAAGGCGTGATCGAGAAGGGCATCGCGCCGCAATTCGAGGGCGCGCCGCTGTCCGCCCGCGAGCGGCAATGCCTGCAGCTCGCCGCCCACGGGATGACCGGCGCCGAGATCGGCTTCAAGCTCGGCATCACCGAGCGCACGGTCACCCATCACTTCGGCAACATCGTGAGCAAGCTCGGCGTGCTGAACCGGCACGAGGCGATCGCGAAGGGCATCGCACAGGGGCTCATCCGGCTGGAGGTCTGATCGCGCCGGCGCGCTTCACGCGTGGTCGTGCAGCCACGTGCGCAGCTCGGCGATCGAATGCACCGTCGCCAGCGGTGCGAGCCGTTCAAGCCCCGCCGGCGCGTGCGCTCCCCAGCGCACCGCCACCGCCGCCGTGCCTGCGTTGCGCGCAAGCTCGAGATCGTGCGTCGTATCGCCGATCATCAGCGTTTCGCGCGGCGTCGCCCCGACGCGCTCCATCAGATGGTGCAGCATCTGCGGATGCGGCTTCGGCAGACTCTCGTCGGCGCAGCGCGTCGCCACGAAGTGCGCACCGATCGCGTGCTGCGCCCAGCGCACGCTCGCAGTCCGGCCCGCGACTTGCCCGTCGCCAGCCCGAGCAGGAAGCCCGCCGCCTCGAGCTCGGCAAGCAGCGCTGCCGCACCGGCGAACAGCGAAACCTCGAGGTCGCGCGCGAGGTAGTGATGCCGGTAGCGCGCCGCGAGCTCGGGGTGCCGCGCCGGCGACAGGCCCGGCGCGACGTGCCGCAGGGCGTCGGGCAGGCCGAGGCCGATGATGAAGCGCGCATCGACATCGCTCGGAACCGGCTCGCCGATGTCGCGGCACGCGCGCTGCAGCGAGTCGGCGATGAGCGCCGTCGAATCGGCGAGCGTGCCGTCCCAGTCGAAGACGACGAAACGGAAACGGCGGGGCGCGAAGTCAGCCGGCGGCGGCATCGGCATCGGCCGCCTCGATGACGTCGAGCCGCGCGAGGAATGCGGCGAGCTCCGGTGGGACCGGTGCCTCGATCGCGACTTCGCGGCCGTCGCCCGGGTGCGCAAAGCGGATGCGATGCGCATGCAGGAACATCCGCTTGAGACCCTGGCGCGCAAGCTCCCGGTTCCAAGCGAAATCGCCGTACTTCTCGTCGCCGGCCAGCGGAAAGCCCAGATGCGCCAGATGGACGCGGATCTGATGCGTGCGCCCGGTCTCGAGCTCCGCCTCGAGCAGCGCGACGGGTGGCACGGTGCCCGGCCACGTCCTGAGCCGCCGGAAGACCGTCCGCGCGAGGCGGCCGTGCGCGTCGACCCGGACGCGTCGCTCGCCGCCGCCGGTGTGCCAGGTCGCGAGCGGCAGCTCGACGGCGCGCACCGCGTCGCGCCACTTGCCGCGAACCAGAACGAGATAGCGCTTGTCGATCGCGCCGTCGCGGAGCTGCGCGTGCAATCCGGTGAGCGCACTGCGCTTCTTGGCGACGAGCAGAACGCCCGAGGTGTCGCGGTCGAGTCGATGGACGAGTTCGAGAAACGCGCGCGTCGGGACGCGCCTGCCGCAGACGTTCGATGACGCCGTGCGCGATCCCGCTGCCGCCATGAACGGCGAGGCCCGCCGGCTTGTTCGAACGCGAGCACCGCGTCGTCTTCGAACAGGATCGGCGGAATGGCGAGCGTGCCGCTCGAAGCCATCGGCGGCTTGCGCGCGATGTTCGCCATCCGGATGGGCGGGATGCGCAATCGGTCGCCGGCGGCGAGCCGCGCATCCGGCCCGACCCGGCGCCGGTTCACGCGAACCTCGCCGCTGCGCAGGATCCGATAGATGTGGCTCTTCGGGACGCCCTTCAGGATCCGCGCGAGATAATTGTCGATCCGCTGACCCTCCGCGTCGTCGCCCACTGCAAGCCAGTTGACAGCATCCTTGCTTAAATCGTTCATTTGCCTATAATTGTGATCTGCAGCACGCTTGGCGCCGGCGCGATCGAACCGATGGGGGAGGATCGCTGCCGCACGGCGGCGATCTCGGCCTTTCCGGGATGGCGCGCGTCCCTTCCGCCACGCGGGGCCCCGCGCCATGGGGCGCGGGCCGTGGCATTTCGAATGCGACGGCCGTCGGTTAAATCCACTGACCGTCCGGGCGTTGCGCCCCGGAAAAGTAGGGATGGTAAAGGAAGAGCGCAGTCTCCGCACCCGGCTTGGGCCGGTTCGAAGCGGCGCATTGCGCGGCGCACTCAGCGACGATTTCTGTTCCAGGCCCGCCTGTCCAATGCGATCCACCGCCAAGGCCGGCAGCCTCGAGCTTGACCGCTTGCACGCAACCATGAAGCCCACCACCCCGACGAGAACGCAATGCCCCGCCGCTGCCGGGGCCGACACTGACCCGAATCCGGGTCGCGTCGACAACGCTCTCGTCCGCCCGCCGCTACCGGTGCGGGTGGGGTCGACTTCGCCCGCGTCCGCCGCCCGATAGCGTCCGGCCGCGCGGCTCGCGCGGCCCCCGTTTCGCCCGCCCAAGCCCGGCCGGACCCGCGCCGGGAAAAAACTATGAAGCGCATGCTGTTCAACGCCACCCAGGCGGAGGAACTCCGGGTGGCGATCGTCGATGGCCAGAAGCTGGTCGATCTCGACATCGAGTCCGCAGCCAAGGAGCAACGCAAGAGCAACATCTACAAGGCGGTCATCACCCGGGTCGAACCGAGCCTCGAGGCCTGCTTCGTCGATTACGGCGCCGAGCGCCACGGCTTCCTGCCGTTCAAGGAGATCGCCCGCCAGTATCTCAAGGGCCGCGGCCGGGCCGAGAGCACCGGCAACGATGAAGGCGAAGGTGAAGCAGACGGTGGCGGGCGTGGCCGCATCCAGGATCAGCTCCGGGAAGGTCTCGAGCTGATCGTCCAGGTCGACAAGGACGAGCGCGGCAACAAGGGCGCCGCACTGACGACCTACATCTCGCTCGCCGGCCGCTACCTGGTGCTGATGCCGAACAACCCGCGCGGTGGCGGCGTGTCGCGGCGCGTCGAGGGCGAGGAGCGCAACGAGCTGCGCGACGCGATCGGCGGCCTCGATGTCCCGCCGGGAATGAGCGTCATCGCGCGCACCGCCGGCATCGGGCGCAACACCGAAGAGCTGCAATGGGACCTCAACTACCTGATGCAGCTCTGGCGAGCCGTCGAGGACGCATCGAAGCTGCAGTCGGGGGCGTTCCTGATCTACCAGGAATCGAGCCTGGTGATCCGCGCGATCCGTGACTACTTCCATCCGGATATCGGCGAGCTCCTGATCGACACCGAGGCGATCTACGAGCAGGCACAGCAGTTCATGAGCCACGTGATGCCGGCGAACGTGAATCGCGTCAAGCTGTACAAGGATGACGTGCCGCTGTTCTCGCGCTTCCAGATCGAGCACCAGATCGAGACCGCGTACGCGCGGCAGGTGCCGCTGCCATCCGGCGGCGCCATCGTGATCGATCACACCGAGGCGCTGGTCGCGGTCGACGTCAACTCGGCGCGCGCGACGAAGGCGGGCGACATCGAGACGACCGCGTTCAACACCAACCTCGAGGCGGCCGACGAGATCGCGCGCCAGCTCCGCCTGCGCGACCTCGGCGGGCTCATCGTGATCGATTTCATCGACATGGAAAGCGCGAAGAACCAGCGCGAGGTCGAGAACCGACTCAAGGACGCGCTGCGCTACGACCGCGCGCGCGTCCAGCTCGGCAAGATCTCGCGCTTCGGCCTGATGGAGCTCTCGCGCCAGCGGCTGCGCCCGGCGCTCGCCGAGTCCGCGTACATCCCCTGCCCGCGCTGCCACGGCATCGGCCATATCCGCGGCACCGAATCCACCGCGCTGCACATCCTGCGCATCCTGCAGGAGGAGGCGATGAAGGAGAACACCGCGCAGGTGGTCGCCCAGGTGCCGATCGACGTCGGAACGTTCCTGCTGAACGAGAAGCGCAACGAGGTGCTGTCGATCGAGACCCGGTTCAGGGTCAACATCCTGCTCGTGCCCAACCGTCACCTGGAGACGCCGAACTACACGATCGAGCGGCTGCGCCACGACGATCTCAACCAGAGCGAGCCGCTGGCGGCATCGTTCAACCTCGTCAAGCAGCCGGAGGAAACCGATCTACGCCGAGCGCATCAAGGAAGAGGCGAAAGAGCCGCGGCAGGAAGCCGTCGTCAAGGGCATCACGCCGGCGCAGCCCGCCCCGCTGCCCGGTCGAGGCGCCGGCGCCGGTCGCCGCGCCGGTCGCCCTGGCTCCGCGCGGCGCGGCATCCCGGATGGCTCGCAGATGCTGACCTGGTTCCGCAGGAGCCTGCCATCCCGACGCCCGCCGTTCCGGCGGAAACCCGCGCGAAGCCCGCGACCGCGGCGCGAGGGACGCGAGAGCCGCGACGGCCGTGGCGAACGCGATCGCAGCCGCGGCCAGGAACGCCGCGAGGGTCGTCGCGACGAGCGCACGGGGCGAGGGCCGCGACAATCGCGGCGGTCGCGGCGAACCGCGGCCGCAGGGCCAGCCGCGCGATCGCCAGCAACCGCGGCCGCAGCAAGGTGCGGGCGGCCAGCGGCGTGAAGGACAGCCGCCACGCGAGCCGCGACCGCCGCGCGAGCCACGCGAGGGCCACCCCCGCGCGAGCCGCGGCCGCCACGCGAGCCACGCGAAGACAGCCGCCGCGCGAGCCGCGTCCGCCGCGCGAGCCGCGCGAAGGACAACCGCCGCGCGAGCCACGGCCGCCGCGCGAGCCGCGCGAGGACAACCACCGCGACGCGCAGCCAGCCACAGGGGCCGTTACGCGCCGACAATGCGCTCCCCGCGATCGAGGCCGCCGAGCCGGGAATGGTCCGGCCCGCCGATCGACGCCGCGATGCCGGCGGCGAAGGCGACCGAGGGCAATCGTCGCCGACGCGACCGCCGGCGCCGTGGCGACCGGGGTGAGCGTCCAGAACGGCAGACCCCGCGCGAGGGCGCCCGGCTGCCGAAGACACGGGCACGCTGATCGCGGCGCCTGCGCATCCGGCGCCCATCGTCGCCCGCACACCGGAGCCGCCCGAGGCTACGCCGGCGCCGGTTGTTCCGCGCGGCGGCGACCGCCGCGACCCGAAAAAGCCGCGACTGCCGAAGCGCCGCGACGGCCAGCGCCGGCCGAGTCGAAGCCGCACCCGCGATCGCGACGGCGGCTGCCGCGGTGCCGCAGCCGCCGCGGCCGGAGCCGCCACCCAGGCCGCAGCCCGTCGCGCTGCCGCCGATCTCGCCGACGCTGCCCCCCGATTCGAACCTCGAGCTCGTCGAGACGCGGTTCAAGCCGGCGTCCGCGCCCGAAGCCGAGCCCGAGCGACCGGCGGGCCCGCGGCGCGTACGCCCGCCGCGCGTCGAGATCGCCGAGGAGCCGCTGCAGATCGTCGAAACGCGCAAGGACGATCGGCCGCCGGCCGGCTGATCGCGCGCCGGCGGCACACCGATACGGCGGGCCGTGGGCCCGCCTTCGCGTGTCGGTCGCGGCGAGCTCACGCGCGACGCGCGCGTGGCCGCTCCATGAGTGCGAGATAGATGCCGCTGGCAGCGATCACGGCGATGCCGAGCACCGAGACGCCGTCGGGCAGCTGGCCGAAGACCAGAAAGCCGAACATCACCGCCCAGACCATCTGCGACGTAGGTGAACGGCGTCAGCAGCGATGCCGGTGCAAGCGCGTAGGCCGCAATCACGAACCAGTGGCCGAGCGCGGCAAGCACATCCGAGTGCGAGCAGCAGACCGCCGTCGCGCAGCGTGAGCGGGACGGGGTCCAGTCCCCAGGGGAGGAAGACGGTGAGGCCGACCGCCCCGACCAGCGCGCTGTAGAAAAGCGTCGTATGAATGTCGTCGTCGGCGAGCCGGCGCGTGAGCATGTGGTAGAACGCGTTGCACAGCGCCGCGCCGAGGAGCAGCAGCGTCGCCGGATGAAACACCGCCGATCCGGGTCGCAGCAGGATCAGCACGCCGACGAAGCCGACGATCGCCGCGATCCAGCGCGCGCGGTTCGGTCGCTCGCCGAGCACCGGCCCCGACAGCACGACAATGAATATCGGCGCGAGGTACAGGATCGCGGATCCTTCGGCGAGCGGCAGGTAGCGCAGGCCCGGCAAAGAAGCACGCGGTCGCGCCGAGCAGCATCGCCGAGCGCAGGAGCTGCAGGCCCGGGTGGCGCGTGCGCCAGAAGCCGCTGCCCGAGCGATGCAGCGCGAACGGCGCGACGATCAGCATCTGGCCTGCGTAGCGCGCCCACACGACGAGAAAGAGCGCATGGTCGCGGACGAGGTACTTCGCCGTCGTGTCGAGCGCCGTGAGGCAGAGCCCGGCGAGCAGAAAGACCGGGAGCGCGCGCCACGCTTCGAAATCCTGGAGCGCCCGCACGACGCGCTCGACCGGCGGGCCGAGGTGGAAGTCGATGGCCGACGCTTCGCGCACGCCGTCATCGCTGACTCCGCAGGGTGCTGAAACGCCGATCCTGGTAGACGGCCTCGCTGCCGGCGTCAGCGGACCACATGGCGCCCGGCAACGTCGGCGCGTCGAGGGCGGTTATCGATCTGACCGAATCTTTCTTGGTATGCTGCCCGAAGAACCAGTTCATCTCGAGTTGGGTCCGCCCTGCCGCAACCGACTCGCGAAAACGCGACTGCCTCACCGAATGCGGTATGGCATCGCGCGGCGGGCTGGCCGAACGAAGTCTAGCACGCGCATACGTGCAGCCTCCATGCGAAACCACGCACTCGGCGGACGTCATGAGCGCCGATTGTTGCGCAAATGCCAACGCGGCCGATCGCGCACAGCAGCGTTCCTGATCGACGATGGGCGGAGATTCGCCGATGGAAGAGCCGCCGCGCCGGTTCCTGATCGTCTACCACACGCAGTTCGGCGGCACGGCAGCGGATGGCCGAGGCCGCGCGTGCCGGCGCCGCGGCGATCGATGACGTGGTAACGCGGCTCAAGCACGCGGCGGACGCGGGAGTCGACGATCTCGTCGCCGCCGATGCGCTGCTCATCGCCACGTCCGAGAATTTCGGCGGCATGGCCGGCATCGTCAAGGACTTCCTCGAGCGCGTCTACTACCCGTGCCAGGGCCGGGTCGAGGGTCGACCCTACACGGTGCTGGTGTGCGCCGGAACGGACGGCACCGGTGCCATGCGCGACGTCGATCGCGTGGCCACGGGGCTGCGCCTGCACAAGGTGCACCCGGGCCTCATCTACAAGAGCGGGGTGACTGCGCAGGCCCAGGAAATTCCGGCGGACATCCTCGCGCAGTGCAGCGAGATCGGCGCCACGCTCGCCGCCGGAATCGCGGCCGGCGGTTCTGACCGGTGGCACGATCGCCGCCGGAATCGCGGCCGGCGTGTTCTGACGGATGCGGCGCCTCAGCCGCGCGCGAGAATCGTCTGCAGCCGCGCGAGCAGGCCGGCCGTCGACGCCTCGACGAGATCGAGCACGCGGTCGAACCCGTCCGGTCCGCCGTAATACGGGTCGGGAACCTCGCGCACGCCGAGCTCCGGCGCGAAATCGAGGAGCAGCCCGAGGTGGCCGCCGAAATCGGGCGGCCTGCATCTCGGTCAGCGCGCGCATGTTCGCCTCGTCCATCGCCAGGATCCAGCCGAAGCGCCGGAAATCGGCGGCCTCGACCTGCCGTCCGCGCAGCGACGTCAGGTCGTAGCCGCGACGGCGCGCCGCCTGGATCGCCCGCCGGTCGGGCGGCGAGCCGACGTGCCAGTCGCCGAGCCCGGCCGACTCCGCCTTGATCCGGTGCGCGAGCCCCGCCTGCGCCACGGCGGCGCGAAAGACGCCCTCCGCCGTCGGCGAGCGACAGATGTTGCCGAGGCAGACGAACAGCACCGCGGCATCGGGTTCGGCGTGCGCGGCCGAAGACGCTCATGTCGGGATCGTTCGCTGCAGACTGTGATCCGCGGCCCGGCAAGCGGTCGTTCCATCTAGGTCTCGACCGGCAGCGCGACGCCGAACATCGCCTCCTTGAGCTCGAGCAGGCGATCGCGCAGCTGCGCGGCCTTCTCGAACTCGAGGTTCTTCGCGGCGTCGAGCATCTCCTTCTCGAGCTGCTTCAGCTCGCGCTCCATGTCCTTCTCCGGCATCGACTCGTACTTCGCCCGCGTCTGCGCGGCCCTGAGCTGCTTCTTGCCGGCGTCGGCATCGTAGACGCCGTCGATCAGGTCCTTGATCCGCTTCTGGACCCCGACCGGTGTGATGCCCATCTTCTCGTTCCAGGCGAGCTGCTTGTTGCGCCGGCGCGTCGTCTCGTCGATCGCCGCCTGCATCGAGTCGGTCATCGCGTCGGCGTAGAGGATCGCCATGCCGTTGATGTGCCGCGCCGCCCGGCCGATCGTCTGGATCAGCGAGCGCGCCCGAGCGCAGGAAGCCTTCCTTGTCGGCGTCGAGGATCGCGACCAGCGACACCTCCGGAATGTCGAGCCCTTCGCGCAGCAGGTTGATCCCGACGAGCACGTCGAACTCGCCCAGGCGCAGGTCGCGGATGATCTCGACGCGCTCGACCGTGTCGATGTCCGAGTGCAGGTAGCGCACGCGCACGCCGTGCTCGTTCAGGTAGTCGGTGAGGTCCTCGGCCATCCGCTTGGTCAGCGTCGTCACCAGCACGCGCTCGCGCTTGTCGGCGCGCAGCCTGATCTCCGACAGCAGGTCGTCGACCTGCGTCTGCGCCGGCCGCACCTCGAGCGCCGGATCGACCAGCCCGGTCGGCCGCACGACCTGCTCGACGACCTGTCCCGCATGCTTCTGCTCGTAGTCGGCCGGGCGTCGCCGAGATGAACATCGTCTGCGGCAGCAGGCGCTCGAACTCGTCGAAGCGCAGCGGCCGGTTGTCCAGCGCCGACGGCAGGCGGAAGCCGTAGTTGACGAGGTTCTCCTTGCGCGCGCGATCGCCGCTTGTACATGCCGCCGACCTGCGGAATCGTCACGTGGCTCTCGTCGATGAACATCAGCGACCGCGACGGCAGGTAGTCGATCAGCGTCGGCGGCGGCTCGCCCGCCTTGCGTCCGGACAGGTGCCGCGAGTAGTTCTCGATGCCCTTGCAGAAGCCGATCTCGGTCATCATCTCGAGGTCGAAGCGCGTCCGCTGCTCGATCCGCTGCGCCTCGATCAGCTTCATCTGCGAGACGAAGAATTCCTTCTGCGGCACGAGCTCGGCCTTGACCGCCTCGATCGCGTCCAGCACCTTCTGCCGTCCGGTCACGTAGTGGCTCGACGGAAACACCGTGAAGCGCGCCGATTCGCTGCCGGATGTGGCCGGTGAGCGGATCGAACAGCTGCAGCGACTCGATCGCGTCGTCGAACAGCGAGATGCGCACCGCGTTCTCGGCGTGCTCGGCCGGGAACACGTCGAGGACGTCGCCGCGGACGCGGAACGTGCCGCGCCGGAAGTCGGCCTCGTTGCGCGTGTACTGCATTTCGGTGAGCCGTCGGATCGCGTCGCGCTGGGTCGAGCGCGTCGCCCTCCTTCACGTGCAGGATCATGCTGTGGTACTCGGACGGATCGCCGATGCCGTAGATCGCCGACACCGTCGCCACGATCACGCAGTCGGGCCGCTCGAGGATCGCCTTCGTCGCCGACAGCCGCATCTGCTCGATGTGCTCGTTGATCGAGCTGTCCTTCTCGATGTACAGGTCGCGCGACGGCACGTAGGCCTCGGGCTGGTAGTAATCGTAGTAGGAGACGAAGTACTCGACCGCGTTGTGCGGGAAGAACTCGCGGAACTCGGCGTAGAGCTGCGCCGCGAGCGTCTTGTTCGGCGCGAGGACCAGCGCCGGGCGTCCGGTGCGCGCGATCACGTTGGCCATCGTGAACGTCTTGCCCGAGCCGGTGACGCCGAGCAGCGTCTGGAACGCGAGGCCGTCGTCGAGGCCTTCGATCAGGCGCTCGATCGCCTCGGGCTGGTCGCCCGCCGGTTCGAAGGGCGGAAGAGCTGGTACGGGCTGTCGGGAAAGTTGACGAGCATGCGCGATGGCTGAGCGAGTGCGACCGAACCGCGCATTTTACTGCCTTTGACCGGGCCGGCGCGAGACCGATTTGCGCCGACGCGCCCTGCCTACTCGTAAGGCGCACGCGCGGCCCGGCGAGGAAATGGGCACCGGTGCCCATTCCCCGTTCCCGGCACGGCGCTTGTGCCGAGCGCATCGGCGGCTTGACCTTACGAATGCGAATGATTATCATTTGTGTATGGCTGACGATCGCATGCCGCCTCTGGAGCGCCCGGGCTCGAAGGATGCCGGGCCGCTCCCCGTGCGCCGCCGCACGACCAGCACCGAGCTCTTCCGCGGCGCGCGCGAGCTCGTCATCGACCACGACGGCCGGCACTACCGGATGCGCATCACGCAGAACGGGAAGCTGATCCTCACCGCCTGAACCCGCGTCCGTTGCCGCCGCCTGCCCCGCCAGCCACGCCACGCGCGACGCCAGCCAGGGAAGCACGCAACCACCTGGCCTTGCACGCATCCACTGCCGATCACCGATGCCACCGCCCGCCGCGTCGGCCTCGCCGTCGACGGTGCTGCTGCACGTCGCCGCTCGCTGCACTGCTCGCGGTGGCCCGCGCATCGCGCGCTGTTGACCGCACGGCGCCCGTGATCGTGACGTACATCGTGGCGCCGGTCGCCGAGAACCCGCCGAAGAGCCGCCGCGGCCGCTGCCGGTCGCGCCCGCGCCGAAGCCGCGCCCCGTGACGTCGCGCCCGCTCGATCCGCCCCCGGCAGTCGCGGTCGCGTCGACGACGCCCCGGCGATCGTTGTCGATGCGACGGCGCCGGCGCCGGTCGCGCAACCCACCGCCGCCGACGCCGCGCGGGCCGGCGCCAGGCCGCGGCGCCGCCATCACGCCGCCGAATTTCAATGCGGCGTACCTCGACAACCCGGCGCCCGCCTACCCGGCGATCGCGCGCCGACCGGGCGAACAGGGCCGCGTGCTGTTGCGCGTGCTGGTCATCGGCGGCCGGCACTGCGGAATCCGTCGAGGTGCGGACGAGCAGCGGATCGCCGCGCCTCGACCACGCGGCGCTCGAGACCGTGCGCCGCTGGCGTTTCGTGCCCGCGCGGCAGGGCGAGCGAAGCCGTCGCCGCGTGGGTGCTGGTCCCGATCAGCTTCACGCTCGCGACCTGACCTCGTCGTCCCCCGCCATTTCCCGAGCCAGCCACCATGTGCACCGCTCATGCAGCCAGCGATCCCCGCCACCTCACGTCCGGGAGAGATCGCATGGTCATCCCGTTCCGCCGTCGCCCGGTCGCCGGCGCAGTCCCCTCCGCGCTCGACACCGCCACGCCTCGCGCACGATGCGCGCGCCGGCCCGCCCCGTCGCGCCGATCCCCGCCCAGCGACTGCGCACGCTGCTGCCGCTCGGCGCGATGGTCGCCGGCATGGCGCTCACGCCTGACGCCGCCTTCGCGCAGGCGGCGACCGGACCCGACAAGGACAAGCCCGCCACGCCGGAGGTGACGCTGCCCACGGTGCCCGTGCGCGACGTCCGCGAGAAGAACACCGGCTACCAGGCGACGACGACGAACGTCGGCAAGGTGGCGCAGATGCCGCGCGACATTCCGCAGTCGCTGTCGATCATCACCGAGCAGCTGATGCAGGACCGCAACGCGACGACGGTCGCCGACGCGCTGCGCAACGTCCCCGGCGTCACGTTCAACGCCGGCGAAGGCGGCCGCAACGGCGACAACATCACGATCCGCGGCTTCTCGGCCGTCGGCGACCTCTACCTCGACACGATCCGCGACGTCGCGCAGTACAACCGCGACACGTTCAACCTGAGCGAGATCGACGTGCTGCGCGGCTCGGCGTCGATGCTGTTCGGCCGCGGCTCGACCGGCGGCGTCGTCAACCAGGTGAGCAAGGTGCCGTTCCTGACGAACCAGAGCCAGGCGGCGATCACCGTCGGCAGCTTCGACTACGTGCGCGCGGTCGCCGACGTCAACGCGATCGTCGGCGAGAACGCGGCGCTGCGCATCAACGCGATGGGCACCGACACCGACAGCTTCCGCGACGGGCCGCAGTACCAGCCGCTGGGGCGTCGCGCCGTCGGTGACGTGGGGCCTCGGCACGCGCGACGAGGTCAACGTCGCGTTCTTCTACCTCGACGAGAACAACATCCCCGACTACGGCGTGCCGTACTACCAGGGCCGGCCGCTGCCGGTGCCGGTGAGAGCTCGTTCTACGGCCTCGCCAACGCCGACTACGAGAAGTACCGGACGGCGATCGGCACGGTCACCTACGTGCACCGCTTCACGCCCGGACTCGGAGCTCAAGAACATCCTGCGCTACGGCAACTACCAGCGCGACCTGTGGCCGACGGCGCCGCGGCTTGCAGGGCAATCCCGATCCGCTGCTGCCGACGTCGGTGATCACGCGCGGGCGCCCGGGCCGGCAAGGCGAGGACCGCGACTGGACGAACCAGACCGACTACACGATCAAGTTCGCGACGGGCGCCGTCAGGCACCTCGTGCTCGTCGGGCATGGAGCTCGCGACCGAGGACTCGTGGACGCAGCGCTGGGGCCAGGCGCCGGGCGTGACCGTGCCGTCGACGACCGTCGGCGAATCCCGAACGACAGCCCGCCGCTGCCCGCCGAACTTCTTCGTGCACAACGTCACGCAGGAGACGAGCTTCCAGTCGAAGACCGTCGGCGTCTACGCGCAGGACTTCCTCGAGCTGACGCCGATGTGGAAGCTGCTCGCGGGCGTGCGCTACGACTACTTCGACTCGGACTACGAGCGCATCGGCCCGCTCACCGACTACGGCCGCACCGACCGCGTATGGAGCTTTCGCACCGGCCTCCTCTTCCAGCCTGTCGGACGAGCAGTCGTACTACGTGTCGTACGGCAGCTCGTTCAATCCCTCGGGCGAGCTCTACGCGCTCGACCCGCGCGGCGCGAACACGCCGCCGGAGAAGAACTACAACTACGAGCTCGGCGCCAAGTGGGACCTCGCCGAACGGCGACCTGTCGCTGCAGGCGGTCGCTCTACCGCTCCGAGAAGACCAACGAGCGCAACACCGATCCGCTGATCACCGACGTCTTCCTGCTCTCCGGCCGCCGGCACACCGACGGCATCGAGCTCGAGGCGGCCGGCCGCATCACGCCGGCATGGGAGGTCTTCGGCGGCGTCGCGTTCATGCGCGCGCAGCATCGACGAGTCGATCAATCCGAACGACGTCGGCAAGATGCCGATCAACACGCCGCCCTACACGGCGAGCCTGTGGACGACGTACCGGTTCCTGCCGTACCTGCGCGCGGGACTCGGCTGGGAGGCGGTCGGCAAGCGCTACACGTCGCTCGCGAACACGACGCAGCTGCCGGCGTACGACAAGTGGGACGCGATGATCGCGTACGAGCGCCAGAGCTACGCGGTGCGGCTCAACCTCTTCAACCTGTTCGACGAGACGTACTACACGGGGCTCTACACCGGGCCACGCGCTGCCCGGCGTCACGCGCTCCGCGCAGCTCACGCTCGAGCTCAAGTTCTAGCGACGGAGACGCCATGCTCGTCCACGTCCGCGACGTCCTCGACCGCCGACGACGTCGCGCGCTGCCGCGCGCTCCTCGACGCCGCCCCGTGGGCCGACGGCCGCATCACCGCCGGCATCGCAGTCGGCGCAGGTGAAGAACAACCTGCAGCTGCCCGACTCGCGCGCCGGCGAGCGTCGCGGCGCGCGCGATCGTGCTGGAGGGACTCGAGCGGCACGCGCTGTTCTTCGCGGCCGCGCTGCCGAAGCGGATCTACCCGCCGCTGTTCAACCGCTACGAGGGCGCGGCGAACGCATTCGGCAACCACATCGACAACGCGGTGCGCACCGTCCACGCGACCGGGCAGCGCGTGCGCACGGACCTGTCGGCGACGCTGTTCCTGTCCGATCCCGCCGACTACGACGGCGGCGAGCTGGTGATCGAGGACACGTTCGGGCCGCGCAGCGTGAAGCTGCCGGCCGGCGACCTCGTGCTGTATCCGTCGACGAGCGTCCATCGCGTCGAACCGGTGACGCGCGGCGCGCGCGTCGCGTCGTTCTTCTGGATCGAGAGCATGGTGCGCGACGACGGCCAGCGCCGCGACTGCTGTACGACCTCGACATGGCGATCCTGGAACTGCGGCGGGCCTACGGCGAGATCGCGCCGGCGGTGGCGTTGACCGGCACGTATCACAACCTCCTGCGCCGGTGGGCGGACGTGTAGCGTTCGTTCGGGGCGGCAATCACCTTGGCGAGCCCTGCTCGCTCCCGAACTGCAGCGCTGCCAGCCGCGCGTAGAGAGGATTGGCTGCGAGCAGCGCGTCGTGCGTGCCGACGGCGGCGATGCGACCGCGCTCCATGACCGCGAGCCGGTGCGCGTGGCGCACGGTCGCGAGCCGATGGGCGATGATCAAGACGGTGCGGCCGGCCATCAAACGCTCGAGCGCGAGCTGGACGACGCGCTCGCTCTCGGCATCGAGCGCGCTCGTCGCCTCGTCGAGCAGCAGGATCGGGCGATCGACGAGGATCGCCCGCGCGATCGCGAGCCGTTGCCGCTGCCCACCCGACAGCCGCACGCCCCGCTCGCCTAGCTGGCTCGCGTAGCCGTTCGGCAGCTCGCCGATGAACTCGGCGGCGAAGGCCGCCTCGCAGGCCGCCCGGACCTCGGCTTCCGACGCCTCCGGCCGGCCATAGCGGACGTTCTCGAGCACGCTCGCGGCAAAGATCACCGGATCCTGCGGCACCACGGCCAGGCGCGAACGCACGTTGCGCGGATCCGCGTCGCGCACGTCGACGCCGTCGACGCGCACGGTGCCCGACTGCGGATCGTAGAAGCGCAGCAGCAGCTGGAACACCGTCGTCTTGCCCGCGCCCGACGGCCCGACCAGCGCGACGTTTTCCCCGGCGGCGACGTCGAGCGTGAACTCGTCAAGTGCCGGCGTATCGGGTCGGGACGGATAGCGGAAGCCGACGCGGTCGAAAGCGACCGTGCCCCGGGCGGGATGCGGCAGCGCCACCGGACGCGCGGGCGCACGAATTGCGGGCTCGACGGCAAGCAGCTCGAACAGCCGCTCGGTGGCGCCGGCCGCACGTTGCAGCTCGCCCACCACCTCGCTGATCGTGCCGACGGCACTGGCGACGATCACCGCGTAGAACACGAACGCCGACAACTGGCCGGGACTGATTCGTCCAGCGACCACGTCGTGCCCGCCGATCCACAGGATCACGCCCACTGCGCCGAACACCAGCAGGATCACGCTCGCAACCAGCAGGGCACGCTGCCGGATGCGGGCCAGCGCGGTCGCGAACGCGGCCTCGACGCGATCGCCGAAATGCTTCCGGTCGGCCGGCTCGTGGCCGTACGCCTGCACCGTGCGGATCTCGTGCAGCGACTCGTCGACATACGCGCCGACGTCGCCGACCCGATCCTGACTCGCCCGCGCGAGCCGGCGCACTCTGCGTCCGAAGAGCAGGATCGGGATGACGACCACCGGTACGCCGGCCAGCACCAGCAGCGTCAGCTTCGCGCTCGTAATCGCCAGCATCGTGAGCCCGCCGGCAAGGAGCAGCAGATTGCGGATCGCCATCGACAGGCTGGAGCCGATGACGGTCTCCAGCATCGCCGTGTCGTTGATGAGACGCGAGATCACGTCGCCGGTCCGCATCACCTCGAAGAACGCAGGAGGCTGCAGGAGCAGGTGATCGAACACGGCGCGCCGCAGATCGGCGGTGACGCGCTCGCCGATCCACGAAACGAAATAGAACCGGGTGAACGTCGCGATTGCCATCACGACGACGACGCCGAGCATCAGCGCCAGCGTGCGGTCGAGTTCGCCGGCATCGCCGGCGCTGAAGCCCCGGTCGATGACGCCCTTCAAACCCTGCCCGACCGCCAGCACCGCGCCCGCTGCGATGACCAATGCGATGGCCGCAAGGAGCACCTGGCGCCGGTAGGGCCGCACGAATACGCCGACCCGCGCCAGTGTCTTCAGCGCGGTTAGCGGTGGAATCGACGGCAGCGCGTCTTGAGCCATGGCGGCAAGGCGCGTGCAGGCAGGGACGCGGCGCGTCCACGCGGCACGCGCGGAGGCCGCACGTTAGCGTTCGCCGGGCGCCTTGTCGAGCGCAGCGCCCGACAGCCGACGCCATCGCAAGGTACAATGACCGATCATTTCAGTCGTCTCCCTCATCCGCCGTCTCCTTCTGCATCCGTCCCTGTCTGACACCAGCCATGAACGCACCCGTGACTGTTTCGCCCCTGACCGCCGTCGAACTCGCACCGCGCGATCCGATTCTCGGTGTCACCGAGGCCTACAACGCCGACCCGAACCCGCGCAAGGTCAACCTGGGCGTGGGCGTCTACTGCGACGAGAGCGGGAAGGTGCCCCTGCTCGAATGCGTGAAACGTGCGGAACGCGAGATGCTCGACGCGAGCGGCACCGCGCTCCTATCTGCCGATCGACGGCATACCTGCGTACGACCGCGAGGTGCGCACCCTGCTGTTCGGTGCCGGTTCTGATGCGATCGGATCGGGCCGCGCGGTTACGGTTCAGGCACTGGGTGGCACCGGGGCGCTCAAGGTCGGCGCCGATTTCCTGCGCCGTTTCGCGCCGGGCGCACAGGTGTGGATCAGCGACCCGAGCTGGGAGAACCACCGCGCGCTCTTCGAAGGCGCGGGCTTCACCGTCAACACCTATCCGTACTACGACGCCACGACCCGCGGCATCGATTGCCCCGGCATGATCGCGGGGCTCGAACAGCTCGCTCCCGGCTCGGTGGTCGTGCTGCACGCATGCTGTCACAATCCGACCGGCGTCGATCCGACACCCGCCCAGTGGGCGCGGATCGTCGAGGTCGTCCGGGCGCGCAGTCTGGTGCCCTTCGTCGATCTCGCCTACCAGGGCTACGCCGAAGGCATCGACGCGGACGGCGCAATCGTGCGCAATCTTGCCGCAACGCCGGGCCCGCTTCTCGTCTCGAGCTCGTTCTCGAAGACCTTCTCGCTTTACGGCGAGCGCGTCGGCGCGCTATCGGTCGTCGCTGCCGACAAGGACGAAGCCGCTCGCGTGCTGTCGCAGTTGAAGCGTTTGATCCGCGCCAACTATTCGAACCCGCCGACGCACGGTGGACAGGTCGTCACGACGATCCTCTGTTCGCCCGAGCTGCGCGCGCTGTGGGAAGCCGAGGTCGCCACGATGCGCGACCGCATCAAGCTGATGCGCGCAATGCTCGTCGAACGACTGCACGAGCGCGTCCCCGGCGCCGACTTCCGCTACATGCTGACGCAACGTGGCATGTTCTCGTATTCCGGCCTGACCAAGGCGCAGGTGCAGGTGTTGCGCGAGGAATACTCGATCTATGCGATCGACACGGGCCGCATCTGCGTCGCCGCGCTCAACTCACGCAACGTCGAGGACGTCGCCGCCGCGATCGCCAACGTCATTCGCTAACGTTGCGACAGCGCGGGAACGCTGCAGCCCGATTGCAAACTTGGAGGGCGTGCGCGGCACATCGCCGTTTTGACAGTGGGTAGCTTTCCGCTATAATTATTGGCTGCTCAACGCGGGAATAGCTCAGTTGGTAGAGCGCAACCTTGCCAAGGTTGAGGTCGCGAGTTCGAGACTCGTTTCCCGCTCCAGTTCCAAGTCGGGAGAGCCGATAGGCGTGCAGTGCCGGCTCTCCCTTTTTGTTTGACCGGTCGGCGCGATCTGCGCGCGGGCCGCCGCTCCTGGCGGGGTGGCAGAGTGGTCATGCAGCGGCCTGCAAAGCCGTCTACGCCGGTTCGATTCCGACCCCCGCCTCCAATGAATCAATGACTTAGCGTCGCATAGGCGGTAGTGGCGAGTGACGTTCACAGGACGTTCACACCATGGCGACGATCCGCAAGCTCCCCTCCGGCAAGGTCAACGTACAGGTGCGCCGCGACGGGCACCCGCCCGTCTCGGCGACGTTCCCGAACGGCCACCGAGGCGAAAGCCTGGGCGCGCAAGATCGAAGGCGACATCGACGCAGGGCAAGCACTACGGCTACTCGCGCGTGCGCACCCTGGCCGACGCCATCGACGCATTCACCAAGCAGCACGACGACGATCAAGACCGCCGACGATCGCAACCGGCATCTCGCCTGGTGGCGCGAGCACTTACGGCACTCGCAAGCTGTTCCACTTCACCGGCGACGTGGTCGAGCAGGGCCGCGAGAAGCTGGCCGCCGAGAACATCGAGCCGAACCCGAAGCAAGCCGGCGCGGCACCGCGCGCCGCAGACCGTCCGGCATTACCTGATGTCGTTGTCCGCGTGCATGGACTACGCGAAGCGCAAGAAGCGGTGGATCGAGAAGAATCCGGTCTCCGACGTTGACGCGCCGCCGGTATCGCCGGGCCGCATCCGGTGGCTGTCCGCCGACGAGCGCAAGCAGCTGCTCGCCGCGTGCGACAAGTCCGGCAATCCTGACCTCGCGCTCGTCGTGCGGATCGCGCTCGCCAGCGGCGCCCGGCAGGCGGAGATCATGCACCTGCGCTGGCCGCATGATCGACCTGTCGCGCGAATGCGCGTTCCTGCCGACCTCGAAGACCGGCGAGCCGCGCGTGCATGCCGCTGCCGGGCACAGTGACCGATGCGCTACGCGCTCGCGCCAAGGTGCGCAAGCTCGGCAGCGACCTGGTGTTCCCCTCCCCCGACGATCCGAACCGGCCGCGCAACATCTGGCAGGCATGGGACGTCGCCCGCAAGCTGGCGAAGCTGCCCGACTTCCGGTTCCACGATCTGCGGCACAGCGCGGCGACGGAGATGCTGCGCGCCGGCGTCGACAGCCGGATCGTCGCGACGGTGCTCGGGCACCGCAGCCTGAACATGATGCGGCGGTACGCGCACGTCGCGCCCGAGCTCGTCGTCGAGGCGGCGAAGAAGGCGCAACAGAACGGGCGATGACGTGTCCGGCAAAACGACCTTTCGCGGTCAGGATCGGCGCCACATTGAGGCCGCCTGGGACGCGCCGCTGCCGCGGGCCGTCGATTGGCCGACCCTCGAGGCCGCGCTAGAACGCCCACTCGCGGCGGCGGAACGCGAACGCGTGACGGACATCCTCGAACTGCACGCCACCTGGATCGCGCAGGCGGACGCAGCGAAGGTCACGACGCAGGACATCAAGCGCACGCTTGCCGCGCTCGCGGCAATGCAGCCGGACGATGCGCGCAAGGCGTATGCGCGCGCCGATGGGTGGACGCAGGCGCAGATCGCGAGCGCCATGCTGAGCAGTGGTTCGGCCGACGCCATTACACACGCGCTGCCGACCGGCGAGCAGATCATTGCAGCGGCGCAGATCGCGGCCGGGCGAATTGTCGGGAGGGGCGGACGGCCGATGGGCGCCCCGCGTCCAATTTGCCAGGGCCGTGTTTGAATTGTGGCGCGAACTCGGCGGCAAGCCGGACGCCGCGATCACAACGTGGGACGGCTCGCCATCGCGGTTTGTCGCGTTCGCCGTGGCGCTGTTCGACGTGGTGCAGCCGCTATCCACCGAACGAGTGCGCGAACTCCTTACCTCCGCGCGGGAAGGTTTTCCCACTTAGATTTGCACACGAAAACACGGGAGCATATCTCCGTCGCAACCCACCGCACGGAGCCCAAATGCACCCGAACATTCCGCGCCTCGTTTCCGTCAAGCGATTGGCGGAACTGTACCCCGAGCAGTTCCCCCAGGCCCGCACTCGCGACCTGATCTACCACTCCGTGCCGAGGATCTCGGCGCGCGGCGAAGCCATCCCCCCGAACGGATTCGCATCGTGCATCGTTCGGCGCGGCGGGAAGGTGGAGCTCGACCTTGACGCCATTCCACTATGGGTTGAGCAGTGTCGCGCCCATAGCCGAACTGCAACGGGTGGCGGCGTGAAGGCCGTCATCCGTCCGCACCCGCTCGCCGAGGCAATCCCGGCGATGTCCGATGCTGAATACAACGAACTCAACGACGACATCAAGGCGAATGGCCTGCTGCCGCCGATCGTCGTGTTCGAGGGACTGATCCTTGACGGCCGCCATCGCTACAAGGCGTGCGGCGAACTCGGCATCAAGGACAAGATCAAGAACTTCGCCGGCGATGCGAACGCGGCGCTCGCCTACGTCATCAGTGCGAACCTCAAGCGGCGGAATCTGACGAAGAGCCGACGCGCGGCGGCGGCGGCGAAGCTCGCCACGATGCGGCAAGGCGAACGTACCGACCTCGAACCTTCAGCAAATTTGCCGAAGGTGTCGCAGGCCGATGCAGCGGCAGCGATGCAAGTCTCCGAGCGCAGCATCGGCCAGGTCAACGCGATCGAGCGTGAGGCACCAGAACTCGTTGACGAGATCAAGGCCGGCACGATGACGGTGAACAAGGCCGCGAAGATCGCGAAGGAACGCAAGCGCCACGCCGAAGGCACCGAAGCCGAAGTCCGGCCCGAGGCGCGTCAGTGTGAAGGCGCTGGCCGACGATTACCGCGCACGCATCGCGAAGGACATCCTCACGCTCGACGGTAAAGAGCGTCTCGAATTCCTGAAGCACGTCAACGCAATCCTCAATCAGTTCGTCGGTGAACTCCGCGAACAGGAGCTCGCGGAGCTGATGCCATGCGACACGGACGAGGGCACCAATGCAATTGCGGGAATCCTCTCCGCAGCGTTGGACCCGAGGAACGCGGGGCCGCTTGAGGGCAACACCGACGCCGGGGGCCAGAATGAACAGGTCCACTAGAAACGCGAAGCCCGGCATGGCGGCCGGCTCTAGCGCAAAGCAGATACAGGACAACGGGCACGCAAAGCATACCGCCGCAGCGCCCGCCACGCAACGCCCGCGCTACCTCGTCACGCTCGACCTGGACGAGACGCTTGTCTACGCCGAATGCCGAACGCGACGCGAGGCGCTCCGCGTCCGTAACTCGATCCGGCGCTACGGCGTCCCCGCGCGTGCGCTGGCACTGATCGAGGCCGCGCCATGACCCCGCGCTGCGTTGCCTGCCTGACGCCGACGCGGCGCTCATGGCACCGCTACTGCCGTGCCTGCTACGCCTGGATTCGATTCGCGCACGCGCTCGCAATCATGCGTGCGACGAAATCGGTACGCGAGGCCATACCGCAATGAACCCGACCGCCGCTGCCGGGATTGCGGCGGCTCATTCCATGAAAGGCCATGCCATGAAAGCAAGTGATACCTACGGCGCGCAGCCGATCAAGCTCGACACCTTCAACGACAACATCACCGCCATCACCGGCTACATCACCGCCATCGAGCGCAAGCAATTCGACAACGGCTATCGGCTCGTCGCGACGCTCGATGATGATTGGTCACTCGTGCTCAACGCAACGAGCTATCGCGTGGTCCGTGCGAAGTACGGCGACGAAACCGACGAATGGATCGGCCGGCCGCTCACTGCCTACAAAGGGACGCTCTATTACCGCGGCAACGAGCAGGACGGCATCTGCGTCCGCATTCCCGACGCGGACCCCCCGCCGAAAGAAAAGGTACCCGTCACCGCCGACTTGCTCGAAGGCAGCGGCGACGAGATCAAGGACGACACTCCGTTTTGAATGCAACACCGGCCCGGCACGTTCGCGCGTGTCGGGCGATGTGAGGCACGCGTGAAATCTACCCAATACCGCGCCGCTGCTGGCTTTCGTCGAGCAGTACGGCGCCACGATCTTCCCCTGCGGCGAGGACAAGACGCCCATCACCGCGCACGGCTTCAAGGATGCCAGCCGCGACCCGGCGCAAATTGCGTCTGGCGAAAGCAGTATCCGAAATGCCTCTGGGGGATGCCGACCGGCCGCACCACCGGCTTTTTTGTGTGGACGTGGACATCAAGCCGGAACGCGGCAAGCACGGCGACGAAGCGCTGGCGAAACTGTGCGCGAAGCACGGCAGCCTTGCCGGAAAGCGCCGAGGCGATGACGCCATCCGGCGGCAAGCACATCTACTTCGCGCACCCGCCGGACGTCCACCACGAAATCATCTGCCGATCTGCTAAAGGCGAAATCGGCAGCGGCATCGACATCCGCGCCGATGGCGGATACGTCATCGTCCCCCCGTCGCGCGTCAACGGCCATGCCTACGAGTGGGAGGCAAGCGCCGATCCGGCCGAAGTGGGCTTCGCCCAGGCACCGGCATGGCTCGTTGATCTCGCCCGCGCGGATGCGCCGAAAAGCACCCCCGGCAAGCAATCCACGGAGGCCGGCGCCATCCGGCGCGCACTCGACGGCATCCGCACCGGCTCGCCGCTGCACGACAGTCTGCGCATGGCCGTGGCCGTCGTGGCGCGCGGCTTCCGTTTCGATGATGCCTGCGCGTTACTGCGCACGCTGTTGGAGGCGTCGTCGGCGCCGCGCGATGTTCGAGCTTCAAGGAACGGCATGACGAGATCCCCAAGCTCGTCAACACCGCGCTGGATAAGTACCGCGCGACCGGCGGCGCCAGCGATCCTAACCCGCATTCTTTGCAGGCCATTGCCGCTATGAATTTACCCCCCCTGCATTTTCTCGTCGAAGGACTGCTTCCCTTCGGCGCGCACCTGCTCGTCGGGCCGCCGAAGTGCGGCAAGACATTTTTCGCGCAGCAATTGAGCATCGCCGTCGCCAGCGGTCGCGATTTCCTCGGCCATACCGTGCAGCAAGGCGACGTGCTCTACCTGGCGCTTGAGGACAATTGGCGGCGCATCAAGAGCCGTTTCGCCAAGCTTGGCGCGAACGGCAAGGTGCTTGACCGCATCCACGTTGCGACCGAATGGCCGCGCGCCGACGAAGGCGGAATTCAGGCCGTAGAGGAATTCGTAAAAGAACACCCCCCTACATTGCTTGTCGTGGTGGATACGGCCTGCACCGTTCCGGCCGCGCAGCGCGAAAGGCGAAAACGCTCACGAATCCGACTATGCCGCGGGCGCGACCGGGCGCACCATCGTCGCCGATGGTGGCCGCGCCGTGCTGACGCTGCACCACACGAACAAGCGCGCCGTCGCCGCTGATCCCTTGGACATGATTTCCGGCTCCCTCGGGATTGGCCGGCGCAGTCGACGGCGCATACCTGCTACTGCGTGACGCGCTGCTCGAGGACAAGTCCCGGCGGCGCTTCGTGGTGCGCTCGCGCGACCTGCCGGACCTGGACGACATCGTGCTCGAACAGGACGCCAAGACCCGCCGGCTTCGTCCCTCGGCGGCGCGCACGAATTCGAGCGATCGCAGTCGCGGCAAGCGATCCTCGGTGCGCTCGCCAAGGCGCCGAAGGGAATGATGCCGAAGGACGTAGCCGAGGCAACGGACCTGACGCGATCCAACGTCCGCAAGCTCATCAAGGCGCTCGCCGACGCTGGCGAGATAGGCCGGGATGCGGCCGGTCGGTATTTCGTTGGCACCGCGCCGAGGGCGCAGCAAGAGATGGCAGGGGTGTAGCTATGCGTATAGAAAAAATCTCTCTCTCTTTAGTAACACCGGTAGCGTTAGTTACACCGGTAGCAACGGTAACAGCGGTAACAGCAGTAACACCACCTCTTACCCTGTTACCGCTGCGTGCCTGTTACCGCTGTTACCGGTACACCCTCTGTTACCGGGCTTCGCGTAAGTGCTTGATCGCACACGATGGGATCGGCAAGGGACTCGCGATCAGCACGGACTCGGACGGGGCAACCGGCGCGGCAGTCAATCTTTCCCGAGCGGGCTTCAAACATCTGGAATTCGCACGACACCGGATGGCGCGGGCAAATTCTCCAAGCTCGATGACTGGAAACCGGCGGTGGGCCTTGCGCTCTAGAAACTTGAGGGATTTCGACCTATGAAAAAACGCGGACCAGTAGGAGTGGCGGCGCTGAGCATCGCCGCATTGGTGCCAAAAGCGACGCAGGAGCCGCGAATAGCGGCGCCGAGTAGCCTGACCCCTGACGAGCGCGCCGTGTGGCGCCAGGCGGTGGGCGCGCTGCCGGCGGACTGGTTCAGGTCGGAGCACATGCCGCTGCTCGAGCGGTACTGTCGGCACGTCTGCCGATCGGCGCAGATCGAGGCGCTGCTCGCCGCGGCCGATCCGGTTGGCGACCTGGATCGCTGGGCGAAGCTCGCGCGCCTGGCCGCTGAGGAATCTGGGCGGATTCTGGCGCTTGCGCGGGCGATGCGCCTGACCCATCAGGCCCGTCTGCATCCGGTCACCGCCGGCAGCCGGGCGGCGGCGGCCGAGCCCGCCCACACGCCGCAGTCCGACGCGCACGCCGTGGCGACGCTGGTCGCGCTACGCCGGCAGGAGTCCGGCCATGACCCGCAAGCAAGAGGTGGCGCTGTACGCGCACTGGGACCGCGAGCGCGAAATGTTCCACCTCAAACCGTGGGAGATGCCCCCGTGCCTCGCCAAGAGCCCGCGCCGCGATGGCTCCGGCTGGGCGGGGACCTATGCCCTAGCACGAGAACGCCGGCTGCAACTATTGGCAGCCGATCCGCACCATTACGACGACATCGGAGGTTGACGCGATGAAGCACCTTGATCTGCTGGCCGGCGATCTTCTCAACGCTGCCGCTGCAATCCTACCGGCCGGCGACGAAGGCCACATTCTTGGGCTGGAACTGGCCGGGCGCCTGTCGCGCGTCGCGTACCTCGTGGCCAGAACCCGACGGCCCGCGCTGCCTGTCCTCATTTCCGGCGACGGCCGAACACGCCGACGCGCTGGCCGCGGCCGAGACGATGGCGACGGCGCTGCTCAACGAGCTCCTGAGGCGACGCGGATCATCGTCGCCTACGCGCAGCACACCGGCGCGAAGATTCGCGTCCATGCGCGGCCGGCGACGGGGGAAGTTGTGGCGGCGACGCTACACCGGGGCGAGTTGATCCCGATCGGGCGCCGGATGATTGCACGCCCCGGGACGCTTCAGTAGAATTCGAATTGCCAGCTGCAGCACCGCTCCCGCTCCCGCTGGGGATCGCCGCACGAACCGCTGAAAAGCGCCGCGTCCGGCCCGCCCCGGTGCCACAGCCGAGCACCCACATAGCTGGCGGGGCCGCGCGCTCGCGCGTGGCAATTGTTTTTTTGCATGGGTGCGCGGCTCCTTTCCGATTTGCTTTCGTGCACCCCTCGAATGAGGATGTGCACATGACTACGACCTATGAACCCTCGCCGGCGGCGAAGCCGCTGGTGATGCAGTTGGGAAAACTGAACGACGAGTGGATCTCAATGCAGGGTCGCGCGAAGGCGATCATCGCGCGCGCCGATCGCGAAGGCCGCGACCTGACCCCGCAGGAAGTCGCCGACTCCGATCGCTTGATGCGACGCTTCGACACGATCGAGGACGAGATGTCCGAACTCGAACGCCAGATTGCGGACCACGACGAAGCGTACAACGGCCGCAGCATGGGCCGGCAAGTGCCGCCGCAGCCGATCCGCGGCAGCGGTTCGGGCTTCTCCGGTTCCGGTACGCCGAGCGGCGGCCCGCTGTACACCCAGATGTTCGGCGATGGCCGCGAGCAACGCGAGTTTCGCAACCTCGGCGAATTCGCGAGTGCCGTTGCCGTGCGCGATCCGCGACTGTTTCAGATCCAGAACGCCAGCCGGCGCGAGCGAAGGCGTCGGCGCGGACGGCGGCTTCTATGTCCCGGTCGCAGTTTTACGCCGGCATCATGGACGCGAGCTTGCAGCAAGAGGCCGTGCGCCCCGGCGCGACCATCGTCCCGATGACGTGCGCCACGCGTCGTCATCCCGATGTTCGACCTGTCGCAACCGCAGGACCGGCATCGCCACGCTCGAAGGCAAGGCTGACGGCCGAAGGCGCGACCGGCACGACGCAGAAGCCGAAGGTGCGCGAGATCGCGATGACGGCGAAGAAGATCTCGCGTCCTCGTCCCGACGACGGACGAGCTCCTGCAGGACGCGCCGGCACTGTTCGGCGACGCTGTTGCAACAGCACATGACGGACGCGCTCGGGCAGACGCTCGATATCGTGGTTCATCTGCGGCACCGGCGCCGGCGTCACCGCTCGGCATCCTGAACGCGCCGTGCCTCGTGTCGCGTCGCGAAGGACGCTTCGCAAGGTCGCCGCGACGATCACGCCGACGAACCTCGCCGGCATGGTCGTCGCGACTCGCGCCGGGATCGTGGGCAGCGCGACGTGGATCGTGTCGCCGTCGGCGCTGGCGCAACTGTTCACGATCAAGACCGTCGATCATGAACGTCGCCGGGACGGAGAACGTCGGCGGCTTCGGCGCCGAACTGGTTCACGACGAACCCGGACGGCAGTTTCACGCTGCTCGGGCGGCCGCTCGTCGTCTCCGATCGCTGCGCGCGCGCTCGGCACGAAGGGCGACATCCTGCTGTGCGACCTGCAGTCCTACCTTGTCGGCATCCGGCAGAACGCCGAGCTG
>CAWAOF010000019.1:0-15790 GCA_963783525.1 uncultured beta proteobacterium | reverse complement strand
AGGTCGACCCGTACGTGTTCTGCTACACCACCAACGATCACGCCCGCATCCGTTCGTTCAGCGTCGTCGTCATTCAGCGTCATCCGACAACAACGGCCAATTGAGGCGGAGCGGGATCGCCGGATATCCAAGCAGTTCGCCGCTGACGACGCCACCCGCCGCAGCGCCGGTCGATCAATCTCGACCCTCGCCGTCGAAATACGGCGCGACGGGTACCATTATCGGCGGGGACACGCAGGGACACACTGAAGCGCGTTCCCATGTCCGTCCAAGAGAACCCGCGCTCCACTCGCTATTTGCACAGCCCGAGGATCTGCTCCTGCTGGGTGCACCGCGCGGCGGCGGCGCCTTGGGCTTGGCCTTCGCTGCTGATGCAGGAACGGAGCTCGCGTGCACTGGGTGGATAATAGAGCCATCCACGACCGAGATCAGGCAGCGCAAGCTCGACCTCGCGCCACTTGGGATGTCCTTTGTCTTGCAGCGTCTGAAAGTTCTGGCACAACGAATGCGCAAACGAGCGCAAGTGGCCTTCGTTACCCTTGACCTGAAAATCGTAGGTGACGAGGAAAGCCTTGACGGCGAGCCCGGGAATGTCGTCCTCAGCAGGTTGGGGTAATTGCTGGCGCGAACAGTCGCCTGAAAGTAGGTCTTGAGCACCGCCTTGCTGGCCGGATGGTTGGCATCGAACTTGAGCAGCTTGATCCGCTGGCGCGCCTCGGGCTTCATGTCGACCAGCAGTTTGGCGGGCTGGCCGGCGACGACCGCGACGACGTCGATGCGTCTTGTCCGTGACCAGCTTGACCAATGCGTCCTCGTTGGACAGGAAGCTCGCGCTGGCGTCCGGCAATGCGGTTCGCCGAACATCAAACGGTAGAGCGTCGACGAGGTCAGCGCGGTGCCGCTGCCCTGCTCGCCCGCGTTGATCTTCGCGTTCCTGATCTCGTGGACGAAATTGAGCTCCGAGTCGGCGCGCACGATGAAGTAGATCTCCTCGTTGTAGAGCGGCATGATGACCCGCAACGGCCGGATCATGGCCCCGGCTTCGGCGTTTCCCGCGGCAGCCTGATCGAGGAACGACTGATAGACGTCCGACTGCACCAGCGCGAACTTCACCCCCGACTCGTAACGCAGGCGGCGCACGTTATCGACCGATCCGGCCGAAGGCAGCACCTCGAGAGCGATGTCGGCCGCGGGGCGACGAACTGGGCGAGGTCGCGCCCGATCTGGATGTAGGTCCCGCGCTCGGAGGCGGTCACGATCTTGTACTCGGTGGCGGCGAGCGCCGACGTTCCGTGCAACAGGACTGCGGTGGTCGCGAGGCCGGCAGCGATTCGTTTGAGCATTTCAGTTGCTCCTTGCGGTTTTGGGCGGCGTGCACAGGCCCAGCGCGGCGACGGCTTCGCGGCAGGGATCGGAAGTCGGCGTTGCGGCAGGTGAAGGGGTTGGCGAACGCTCGACCGGCGCGATGCTCGCGCCGGTCGGAGTGGCGTTCGGTCGCCGGGCTTCCGTTGGTGACAGGGCGGGCGGCAGCAGGATTGCCGCGGCTGCGGCAGCGCGCTCGGGTTCGGGGGTCAACGGCGGCGGCATGGCCGCGACCGGTCCGGTCGCTTGGCGTGACTCGAGAACAACGGGCTCGGTACGCGGCTGCGGTGCGGTACTCGCCGCCACCGTGGGTGCGGGCGGAGCATTCGCGCTGCCCTGGCTGATCGGCGCATTCCGGATTTTGGCGGCGTTGCTGGGAGTCGCGTCGATCGGCGCGGCGCCGACGACACCGCTTGCCGCGACCTCCCGCGAACGCGGCGCAGGCGTGTCCGCCGGCGAGGATGTCGCCGGGAGGCTCGCGACCAGCCATTCCTTGATCTGCGCGGAATACTGGACGAGGTTGAACGCGGAAAGTACGACCACGGCGATCAGGAGCGCGGAGAGCGCGACACGCGAGCGTTTCCGCTTCGTCGCAGTGAAGCGCAGATCGCGCATGTCCATTTCCAGCGTGCCGGGCTTCGGCGCGCCGCCGAAATAGGTCGCAACCGACTGGGTGTACATGAGCCGGCGGCGGTCGTACTTCTTCCGGCGCACGGGATCGGCGAGGACTTCGTAGGCCTTCGTCAGGTCCGACATCCGGCGATGCGCATCGTCCGCCGCACCGGTATGGCGATCAGGGTGATAGCGCTGCGCAAGAGCCTTGAAGGCTGCCCGGATGACGATATCCTCGGCGGTCGGGTGAACACCAAGAATTGCGTAATAGTCCAAGGTTGGATCTCTCGCCGTCCGTGGGCGCTGACTGTGCCGGTGACCTCGACGTGATCGATGGACGGTCCTGCGCGCGGATCGTGCAACGTGCGATCCCGAAGCACGCGGCGGGGTCGTCCGGCGGCATCGCCTGTCGCTGTAGTCTACCGAAACCCGGAGCGCGACTCCATCGACACCGAATCGAAGGGGCCGGTCCGTCGGTGCCGGGAATGGACCAAGGCGACACCGGTCGCGTCAGGTGCGCGTGCAGTGAGTCTTGCGGTGCGCGCCCTGGGGCCGCGCGCGTTCATCCGATGTCGCGCGCTCAGCGCTGACCATCGACCATCGATCGGTCAGGCCACCTGGCCACGTCCGGCATGCCGCAAGGCAGTGACGGCGACATGTAGACGCGGTGTAAAATCGGGCTTGCCGTACTCGCCGTGCGGAGGCCTTCGTCGCGCGGCTCCCGCCGAAATTCACGCCACGCAGGACCCCCATGAATCAATCCGATCTGCTCTCCGCCCTCGCCAATGCAGTCGCCGCGCCACCCTACGCTGCGACACTCGCGGCTGCTCTCGTGGGTGCGCGACATCGCGGCACTGACCAAGCCGGAGCGCATCGTCTGGTGCGACGGCAGCGATGCCGAGTACACGCGACTTTGCACCGAGATGGTCGCCGGCGGCACGCTGAAGAGGCTCAATCCGTCCGGCGTCCGAACAGCTATCTCGCGCTGTCGGACCCCTCCGACGTCGCCCGCGTGGAGGACCGCACGTTCATCTGCAGCGAGAACGAGGACGAAGCGGGGCCGACCAACAACTGGGTCGCGCCGGCGCAGATGCGCGCAACGCTGAAGGGACTGTTCTCCGGCTGCATGCGCGGACGCACGATGTACGTCGTGCCGTTCTCGATGGGCCCGATCGGCAGCCACATCTCGCACATCGGTATCGAGCTTTCCGACAGTCCGTATGTGGTCGTCAACATGAAGCTGATGACCCGGATGGGACGGGCGGTGTTCGACGTCCTCGGCACCGACGGCCCGTTCGTCCCGTGCGTGCACTCAGTCGGCGCGCCGCTCCCGCCGGGCGAGCCCGACGTCCCTTGGCCCTGCAACAAGGAGCACAAGTACATCGTGCACTTTCCCGAGTCCCGCGAGATCTGGTCGTTCGGATCCGGCTATGGCGGCAACGCGCTGCTCGGCAAGAAGTGCTTCGCGTTGCGCATTGCCTCGGTGATGGGCCGCGACCAGGGCTGGCTCGCCGAGCACATGCTGATTCTCGGCGTCACCTCGCCGAGTGGCGAAAAGAGCTACGTCGCCGCCGCATTTCCCAGTGCCTGCGGCAAGACGAATTTCGCGATGCTGATCCCGCCGAAGGGATTCGAGGGTTGGCAGGTTTCGACGATCGGCGACGACATCGCGTGGATCAAGCCGCACGAGGACGGAAGGTTCTACGCGATCAATCCCGAAGCGGGCTACTTCGGGGTTGCCCCGGGAACCTCGTACGAGTCGAACCCGAACGCGATGGAGATGCTCAAGGCCAACGTGATCTTCACCAACGTGGCGCTGACCGACGACGGTGACGTCTGGTGGGAGGGAATGTCGAAAGTGCCGCCGGCGCATCTGATCGATTGGCAAGGCCGGTCGTGGACGCCGGATTGCGGCCGCAAGGCGGCGCATCCGAACGCGCGCTTTACCGTGTCATCCATTCAGTGCCCGTCGCTTGATCGCGACTGGGACAACCCCCATGGAGTGCCGCTCGATGCTTTCATTTTCGGTGCCCGGCGCAGCGACACGGTCCCGCTGGTCGTTGAGGCCCGGAACTGGGAAGAGGGGGTGTACAAGGCGGCGACGATGGGCTCCGAGACGACGGCTGCCGCCACCGGGAAGGTCGGCGAGGTGCGGCGCGATCCCTTCGCGATGCTTCCGTTCTGCGGCTACCATGTCGGCGACTACTTCGCGCATTGGCTGCGGATGGGACGGGTGGTGGCGAGGCCGCCGAAGATTTTCAACGTCAACTGGTTCCGCACGGACGAAACGGGCCGCTATGCCTGGCCTGGATTCGGGCAGAACATGCGGGTGCTGGCGTGGATCATTGATCGGTGCCACGCGCGCGCGAACGCGCGTGATACGGCGCTTGGATTCGAACCCTATTACGCCGACCTCAACTGGACCGGGCTCGATTTCCCGCCCGACCGGTACGAACAGGTCATGAAGGTCGATCCGGCCGCCTGGTCCCGGGAGCTCGTCGCCCACGACGAACTGTTTGCAAAGCTCGGAGCGAAGCGCCCGGTCCCGCTTGTCGCCGAGCGCGAGAGGCTCGGCCGCCACTTGGCGGTGTGAGCACTAGCTGGGTACTGGCTGGGTACTGGCTTGCGCAGGCAGTCGTGCCGATCTGTCGCGCTCGCGTGACGCCGCAAATTCACTGTAATACATTGTATTAATTAGTGTTATTGAATGTGGCCGAAGGAGAATGCGGCCACTTCCGAGCGGGTCGGGGCGCCCAGGCGCCCACCTGCCCGGGTGCATTTGAGCGCTGCCGCGGCATTGGCGAAGCGTGCCGCGTTGTCGATGATCTGCCCTTCGCCGAGCGCCAGCGTGAACGCGCCATGCCAGACGTCACCGGCCGCGAGGGTGTCGACGGCGATGATCTTTGGCGCAGGGACCCTGCGCTCCTGGGTACCGTCCCGCCAGAGAAACCCGTCCGCCCCCAGTGTCACCCCGACGATGCCCCGGATCCCATGCGCTATGCGCGCGAGTCCTTCGCCTGCCCGGCTGGTGCCGGCCGCATGCGCAAGACCGGGTTCCGAGAACACGGCGTGCGTGGCGCGCGCTGCGAGATCGAGGAGCGCGTCGCGCGGCCCGATGTCGGCGTCGAGTACCGCGGGGCGCCCCGCGCTGACCGCGGCGTCGAGCACCGCGGTGGCGCCGGCGGGCCATCGGACATCAACGAGGACCGCGTCGAAGCTCGAGACATGTTTGAGTGGCAGCCAGGCGGGATCGGAGTCGAGGTTCGGATCGTTGTAGGCGCAGACCAGCCGCTCGCCATCGTCGGCAATGAGAATTGCGGCAGAGGGCGAAACGCATCCCGGAACGCGGCGCACTCCCGCGACATCGACGCCCTCGCGCGCCAGCTGGTCGAGGATCCGCTCGCCCAGCGTGTCGCTTCCGACCCGACCCCAATAGCTCGCCAACCCGCCGAGTCGGGCGACGGCCACACTGGCGTTGGCGGCCATTCCGCCACCACTTTCGGTAAAGGCCGTGGCCAACACTTTGGTAGGGGTCGCGGGAATTTTGGGCACGCGGTAGATCGCGTCTAGCGCGCACATTCCGAGACAGAGGATCCTTGGCATCGCGGCGGAGGGGTGGCGAGATTGCGCCTTGGCGTCGGCTGCAGTTCGAATGCAGGGAGGCGCCGGGCGTCACCGACCATTGTTCCACGTGGAACACGCGCTTGGCTATGTAGGCATGGACTTGTTGAAACACATCGTTGCCGAACCACATCGCGATAGCAGCCGAGCGCTTGCCTCGGTGTGCGCCGCCCGACGCCTCGACCGTCCGGCGATCCGGAGGTGGACACCGATACCGGCCGCCGCTTGCGAAACCGGGCAAGTGTCCGGACGGTTGACTCGCGCGACTTGCGACAAGCGGCGCTTGGTTCTGGTGCTCGGGCGCTCGTCACATCCGCAGGTCCCGCCCGAATCGAAGGCGAGTTGCGGCAATAGGAACGCGGCGATCACTCGCGCGGACGGCCGGCGTCCCGGATTCCGGGAGAGGAGCATTCATCAGGGAGGACCGAGTGGTGCATCGGGCCGGCAATCGCCGATTCCGCTGTCGGCGGCAGCCGGCGCAAGCACTGCCGCGGGTCAGCCGCCGGCGCAAGCACTGCGGCGGGTCAGTGGCCGACGATCCCGCGCGTCCGCCGGTCGGCTTTGGCGCGCCTCGTGACAGCGATAAACCGCGGCCCCGCCTTGGCGTGCTCGCGACAGCGCGTGCCGAAGCGAGCGCAGCAGCCTAATCGCAGGCTCCGTGGTGGCCGTACGAGTCGTGGGGGCGCGCCGCCCTTCGGCAACGCGAGCCGCGACCCAAAATCGCCCCGCAGGCGCCAGACGACCAGGGTCGGCAGCGTAGACCCCGACCCGTTGTTTCACGTGAAACGTCGCCGACACCCAAATGAACACGCGGAAGATCACCCATGTGGACGCTTTCCCAGCTTGGGCCTTTGTCGTATGATTGCAGCCCCGTTTGTGCTCGGCACAGCGGGCGACGCTACGCAAAAAAGTCCAATTAAATCATGATGTTTGCAACACGATTCGAAGTCATCGTCGTCGGCGGCGGGCACGCGGGCACCGAGGCGGCGCTTGCTTGCGCGCGCATGGGTCGCAGCACGCTGCTGATGACGCACAACATCGAGACGCTGGGTCAGATGTCGTGCAACCCGTCGATCGGCGGCATCGGCAAGGGCCACCTGGTCAAGGAGATCGACGCCCTCGGCGGCGCAATGGCGATCGCCACCGACGAGGCCGGAATCCAGTTTCGCACCCTCAATTCGAGCAAGGGCCCGGCTGTACGGGCAACGCGAGCGCAGGCCGATCGTGTGCTCTACAAGGCGGCGATCCGGCGTCGGCTGGAGAATCAGCCGAACCTCACGCTGTTCCAGCAGGCCGTCGACGACCTGACACTCGACGGCGATGGCGCGGGCGCGCGCGTTACCGGCGTAATCACGCAAATGGGAGTCCGCTTCGAGGCCGACGCCGTGATCCTGACGACGGGGACGTTCCTGTCCGGCCTGATTCACGTCGGACTCGAGAGTTACGAAGCGGGACGTGCCGGCGACCCCCCGGCGAAGACGCTGGCGGCGCGACTGCGCGAAATGCGCCTGCCTGCCGGCCGCCTGAAGACAGGCACGCCGCCCCGGCTCGATGGCCGCACGATCGACTTCGCCGCACTGGAAGTCCAGCCAGGCGACGATCCGCCGCCGGTGTTCAGCTTCGTCGGGACGCGCGCGCTGCACCCGCGGCAAGTCCCCTGCTGGATCACGCACACGAACCCGCGAACCCACGAGATCATTCGCGGCGGCCTCGATCGCTCGCCGCTCTACACCGGGATCATCAAGGGCGTCGGTCCGCGCTACTGTCCGTCGATCGAGGACAAGGTCGTGCGCTTCGCCGAGCGCAGCAGCCACCAGATCTTTCTCGAGCCGGAGGGGCTCGACACGACGGAAATCTACCCGAACGGGATTTCGACGTCGCTGCCCTTCGACGTGCAGCTCGCGCTCGTGCGCTCGATTCGCGGCTGCGAGCGGGCCGCACATCCTGCGGCCCGGCTACGCGATCGAGTACGACTATTTCGATCCGCGGGCGTTGAAGGCGACGCTCGAGACGAAGGCGGTCCGCGGGCTCTTCTTCGCCGGGCAGATCAACGGCACGACGGGCTACGAGGAAGCGGCAGCGCAGGGCCTTCTCGCCGGCATCAACGCCGGACCGGCTCGTCCACGGCGACGACGGCTGGTCGCCGCGTCGCGACGAGGCGTACCTCGGGGTGCTCGTCGACGATCTGATCACGCGCGGCGTCACCGAGCCCTACCGGATGTTCACCTCGCGCGCCGAGTACCGATTGCAGCTGCGCGAGGACAACGCGGATCTTCGGCTCACGGAGCGCGGGCGCGAACTCGGTGTTGTCGACGATACGCGCTGGAACGCCTTTGCGCACAGGCGCGATGCCATCGCGCGCGAGCTCGAGCGACTCGATGCGACGATCGTCACGCCGGGCATCGTTGCGGCAGACGACGCGCAGCGCGTGCTGGGGCAGCCGATCGAGAGGGAGTATTCGCTGACGGAGCTCTTGCGCCGGCCAGGGGTCAGCTATGCCACATTGATGACACTGCCCGGCGCGGGCGCCGCGGTCGCGGATTCGGGTGTTGCCGAGCAGGTCGAGGTCGCCACGAAATACGCGGGCTACATCGATCGTCAGCAGGAGGAAATCGCGCGGCACCGGGCGCAGGAGAATCTGCGCCTGCCGCCCGACCTCGATTACCGCACGGTGCGCGGCTTTTCCGCCGAGGTGCAGCAGAAGCTCAATCTGCACCGACCCGAAACCATCGGTCAGGCGGCGCGCATTTCCGGGATCACGCCGGCAGCGATCTCGCTCCTGCTCGTTCATCTGAAGCGCGGTCTCATGCCGATACCATCGGGCGGCGCATCACCGCCGGCTGCGACGCGGCGCTCGGCATGATCGATACGATCGACCTCGACGAAGGGTTGCTGCAACTGGGCGCGACCGGCGCCTCGCTGCCCCGCGACGCGCGCGAAAAGCTCGTCCGCTATCTCGAGCTGCTTGCCCGATGGAACCGCACGTACAACCTCACCGCCATTCGCGAGCCGGAGCGCATGGTGACGCATCACGTGCTCGATGCGCTCGCCGTGCTTCCCCATCTCAACGGTGATAAGGCCAGCACGGCGTTGCGGCTGCTCGACGTCGGCAGCGGCGGCGGCGTGCCGGCGATCCCGCTGGCCATTGCCCGGCCGGCGTGGTGCGTCGTCGCCCTCGACAGCAGCCACAAGAAGGGCGCCTTCCTGCAGCAGGCAGCGATCGAGCTGCCGCTACCGAACCTGGAGGCGGCGGTTGCGCGTGTCGAGGACTACGCGCCGTCGGCGCCGTTCGACCTCGTCATCTCGCGCGCATTCTCCGACCTCGCAACGTTCGTCGACACGAGCGCGCGGCATCTCGCGGACGGCGGCCGGATCGTCGCCATGAAGGGCGTCTACCCGGACGAGGAAATCGCGCAGCTCCCCGCGGGCTTCCGCGTCGTCGCCGCGCCGGCGCTCTCGGTACCGGGGCTCCGCGCGGAACGCCATCTGATTGTGATGGAGCGCCGATGACCCGAATCATCGCGGTCGCGAACCAGAAGGGCGGCGTCGGAAAGACAACGACCGCCGTCAATCTCGCCGCGAGCCTCGCGGCGATGAAGCGCCGGGTGCTGCTCGTCGATCTCGATCCGCAGGGGAACGCCACGACCGGCGCCGGCATCGATAAGCGCGCGGCGGCTGCCACCGTCTATCACGTGCTGCTGGGCGAACGGAAGATCGCCGACGTTCGCGCCATCTCGCCGGCCGGAGGCTTCGATGTCGTCCCCGCGAACCGGGAGCTCGCGGGCGCGGAGGTCGAATTGGTTGACCTGCCCGAGCGCGAGATGCGACTCAAGGACGCGCTCGGCGAAGCGCTGCGGCAGATGCGCTCGGCGATCTCCGAAGTCGCGCCCGACTACGACTTCATCCTCCTCGACTGCCCGCCGTCACTGTCGCTGCTGACGCTGAACGGGCTCTGCGCGGCCGACTCCGTGCTCATTCCGATGCAGTGCGAGTACTACGCGCTCGAAGGGCTCTCCGATCTCGTGCAGACGCTGAAGAAGGTACGCTCGCATCTCAACCCGAAGCTCGAGATCGAGGGCCTGCTGCGCACGATGTACGACCCGCGCAACACGCTGGCGCTCAATGTCGCGGCGGAACTCGAGAAGCACTTCGGCGAGAAGCTCTATCGGACGGTGATTCCGCGCAATGTGCGGCTTGCCGAAGCCCCGTCGCACGGCATCCCGGCGCTGTACCTCGACCGGACGTCCAAGGGCGCGCAGGCGTACCTGGCGCTGGCCGGCGAGATGGTGCGCCGGTTGGAAGCCGCCGGCCCGGCGCGCGTCGATCCCTCCGCCGCCGTTCCCGCCTGAGAACCGGGCGTCCGGAGCACACGCGATGATTCGACACAAGGGGCTCGGCCGCGGCCTCGATGCGCTGCTCGCCGGCGCTGACGAACCGGGTGTCAAGGACGCACTCCAGGCGCTCGCGATCGACCGGCTGCAGCCCGGCAAATACCAGCCGCGCACGCGGATGGACGAGACTACGCTCGACGAGCTGGCGGCTTCGATCCGCGAGCACGGCGTCATGCAACCGATCCTGGTGCGGCCGATCGAAGGCGGCCGGTTCGAGATCGTCGCCGGCGAGCGGCGCTGGCGCGCCGCGAAACGCGCGGGTCTCGCCGAAGTGCCGGCGTTGGTCAAATCGGTCCCTGATCAATCGGCGCTGGCGCTCGCGCTGATCGAGAACATCCAGCGCGAGGACCTGAATCCGCTCGAGCAGGCAAACGGGATTGCCCGGCTGATCGACGAATTCGGCCTGACCCACGAGGCGGCGGCCAAGGCCGTCGGCCGTTCGCGCAGCGCGGTCACCAACCTGCTGCGGCTGCGCGAGCTGGCGAAGCCGGTGCAGGCGTACCTGCTGGGCGGGCAGATCGACATGGGCCACGCGCGAGCGCTGCTGGCGTTGCCTGCGGGGCAGCAGACCGCCGCCGCCGCGCGTGTGGTTGCGCAGGGATTGTCGGTGCGCGAGGCGGAGCGACTCGTGCATCAGTTCGCGCATCCGGGCCGGCGTCACGCGTCGCGTGGCTCGCGTGCCGCGGACCCGGATCTGGCACGATTGCAGGAGGAACTGTCGGAGGCGCTCGGCGCCAAAGTGACGATCGACGCCAAGGCCGGCGGCGCCGGCAAGGTCGTCATCGGCTACTCGAGCCTCGAACAGCTCGACGGCATCCTCGCCAAGCTCCGCTGAGGTCCGAGTCGGCCCGCGGGGCGGGTTTGGCGCGTCGGTCGTGCGTTGCTACCCCAGCTGTTTCAGCATCGTCTCGGCGTCCGACACTTCGTACTTGCCGGGTGCCTCGATGTTGAGCGCCTTCACGACGCCATTGTCGATCACCATCGAAAAGCGCTGGCAGCGCACTCCGAGGCCCCGGGCCGTCAGATCGAGCTCCAGGCCGAGGGCCTTCGTATACGCGGCGCTGCCGTCGCCCATCATCCGGACCTTGCCTCCGGTCTTCTGGTCCCGCGCCCAGGCCCCCATCACGAACGCGTCATTGACCGCCATGCAGATCACCTGGTCGATGCCCTTCGCCTTCAGCCGGTCGATGTTCTGCACATAGCTCGGCACGTGTTTCGCGGAGCAGGTCGGCGTGAATGCGCCGGGCAGGCCGAAGATCGCGACCTTCTTGCCACGCGTCAGATCCTCGATCTTGAACTCGTTGGGGCCGACCGTGCAGCCCGCGGTCTCGGTTTCGACGTATTCAGTCAACGTGCCTGCCGGCAGTCTGTCGCCCACTTTGATCGTCATGCGTTCTCCTTGGGTTGCGTCGGGCCGCGACGAATCGCGGACGAGCGGCGAGGATTGCAGGCCTTCGGCGGAATATCAACCCCAACGCACGGCAGGGGTTACGACGGCTCTTGCCGCGAGCGCCAACTGGCGGTAGCGTTATCGGCTCACCCCAGGGGGAGGACTCGACATGGCAGAGCGCAAGAAGACGCCGGCGGCGCCCGCGCGCCGCACCACGCTGTTGATCGCAACGCGCAAGGGGCTGTGGTCGCTCGCCGCCGATGCCGGGCGCCGCACGTGGAAGCTCAGCGGCCCGCAGTTCCTTGGCCACATCGTGCATCATGCCGTCGCCGATCCGCGCGACGGCCGGACGTTGCTCGCCGCCGCGCGTACCGGGCACCTCGGTCCGACCATTTTCCGCTCGGCGGATCGCGGACGGACGTGGAAGGAGGCGGCGCAGCCGCCCGCGTTCAAGCCGGCCAGCGGCCGCACCGTCGACCACACGTTCTGGCTGACCCCGGGGCACGCATCGGAACCGGGCGTCTGGTACGCCGGCACCTCGCCGCAGGGTCTGTTCCGCTCGACCGACGGGGGGGCGAGTTGGGCGGGCGTCGACGGATTCAACGACCACGAACAGCGCAAGGCCTGGTGCGGGGGCGACAAGGATGGGACGCCGGATGGCCCCAAGCTGCATTCGGTGCTGGTCGACCCACGCGATTCCCGGCACCTGTACATCGGCATGTCGAGCGGGGGCGTCTTCGAGTCCGTGGATGGCGGGGCCGACTGGCGGCCGCTCAATCGCGGAGTGCGCGCCGACTTCATACCGCAGCCGGATCCGGAATACGGGCATGATCCGCACTGCGTCCGGCTGCACCCGCGGGACCCGGACAGGCTGTACCAGCAAAACCATTGCGGCATCTATCGGCTGGATCGCCCGGCGGAACGTTGGACGGACATCGGCGCGTCGATGCCGAAGTCCGTCGGGCCCATTGGCTTTCCGCTTGCGCTCCACCCGCGCGACCCCGACACGCTCTGGGTGTTTCCGATGGACGGGACGGAGGTCTGGCCCCGCATATCGCCCGGCGGCAAGCCGGCGGCGTACCGCTCAGTCAACGGCGGGAAGACCTGGCAGCGCCAGGCGACCGGCCTGCCCAAGGCGCAGGCATGGTGGACGGTGAAGCGCCAGGCCATGACGACAGACCAAGCGCCGACAGTGGGCGTTTACTTCGGCACAACAAGCGGGGAAGTGTGGGCCAGCCGTGACGAGGGCCGGACGTGGAAATGTCTCGCGCGCCATCTGCCGCACATCTACGCGATCGAATGCGCCTGACGGGTCCCGACCACGGCTTCCAAACGGCATCGACGCCGATGATCATCCGCGTTCCCGGCCTGTTACGCTCCTATACCGACGGCGCGGCAACCGTCGAAATTGCGGCGGCGCCAACGCTGGGCGACGCGCTCGCGGCGCTCGACACCCGGTTTTCGGGACTGCGGTTCCGGATCGTCGACGAACAGGGCGCGATCCGGCCGCACATCAAGATATTCATCGACGGCGAGCTGGCGCGGGATCTCGCCATGTCGGCGGCGGGGTGCCGGGAGCTGATGATCGTCGGCGCCCTTTCCGGCGGCTGATCCTGCCGCACGCCCCGCGCCGCAATCGCTGCACTGCAACGCAGCAATTTCATTGCGGGCAGAGGTGCAGAAAGCCGATATAATCTCAAAGTTTGCTTCCGCCGAAAGCGCCCGACAGCACCTTCTTCGCGCGCCCGAGTGATCCCGCCGCTCAAGACCAAACCCATCCGCACCGTCCTCAAGTGGCAGGTCATGGCCACGGCCGCCGTCGCGGTGATCGCGGGGATCTGGGCAGGAGGGGCTGGCGCCGTCTCGGCGGTGTTGGGCGGCGTGGTCAATCTGGTGGCCGGCGTGGTCTACGCGTGGCTGCTGGGTTTTCGGCTGGGAGCGACCGCGGTGCCGGATGCCGGTTCCACTCTGGTCGCGATGTTTCGCGCGGAGGCGGGCAAGATCCTGGTGATCGTCGTCGGCCTTTGGCTCGCGCTGGCGACGTATCAGGACCTGGTCCCGGCGGCGTTCTTCGCGGCGTTCGTGATCACCGTGATCGTGTTCGGCATGGCGATCGCCGTTCGCGAGTAGTTCGAATCGACATAGGGGTGGGGCTTGTGGCTGCCGAAACCGAACTGAACCCGACGTCCTATATCCAGCACCATCTGACCTTCCTGACCAAGCCGGTCGCCGAAGGCGGCGGCTTCTGGTCGGTGAACTGGGACACGCTGATCACCACCGCGGTCCTCGCGTGTCTCGCCTTCGGCTTTCTCTGGCTCGTCACGCGCAAGGCGACATCCGCGGTTCCGTCGAAGACCCAGGCCTTCGTCGAACTGACGGTCAACTTCGTCAACGACCAGGTCAAGGGGATCTACCAGGGCGAGAGCAAGCTCGTCGCGCCGATCGCGCTCACCACGTTCGTGCTCGTCCTGTTCATGAACGCGATGGACTTCCTGCCCCTCGACATCATGTCGTGGATCTACGAGCACGTCTTTCACCTGCACAACTGGCGCGGTGTGCCGACCGCCGATGTCAACACGACGTTCGCGCTGGCGCTCTCGGTGTTCGCGCTGATGATCTACTACAGCATCAAGGTGAAGGGCCTCGGCGGCTGGATCCACGAGCTCTTCTGCTCGCCGTTCGGCGGCAACCCGCTGCTGTGGCCGTTCAATCTGCTCTTCAACGCGGTCGAGTACGTATCGAAGCCGCTGTCCCACTCGCTGCGGCTGTACGGAAACATGTACGCCGGCGAGATCATCTTCATGCTGCTCGGCCTCTGGGCGGCAACCGGCATCGTCGGCGCGGTCTTCGGCGCCGTGCTGAACCTCGGCTGGTCGATCTTCCACATCCTGATCGTCGTGCTGCAGGCGTACATCTTCATGATGCTGACCATCGTCTACATCGCGATGGCGCACGAGCATCACTGATTCACCATCCTCGTTCAACCGTCCAACCCGTCTCAGAAAGGAAAGAAAATGGACCCGAAACTCCAACTGCTGGCGATGATCCAGGCCTACACCGGCGTCGGGATCGGCCTCATCATCGGGCTGGGCGCGCTCGGCGCCTGCGTCGGTGTCGGCATCATGTGCTCGCGCTTCCTCGAGGGGGCCGCGCGCCAGCCGGAGCTGATGCCGCAGCTGCAGGCGAAGGTGTTCCTGCTGCTCGGCCTGATCGACGCGTCGTTCATCATCGGCGTCGGTCTCGCCATGCTGTTCGCGTTCGGCAACCCGCTGCTCGCGGTCGTCCGCTAGGGGCCCGTTCGCGCAACCCATGACCGGCGGAGGGCAGCCATGAACATCAACCTAACGCTGCTGATGCAGGCCGCGGCTTTTGCCGCGTTCATCTGGTTCACGGCGAAATTCGTCTGGCCACCGCTGATGCGCGCGATCGACGCCCGGCAGAAGCAGATCGCCGACGGTCTCGCGGCCGGCGAGCAGGGCAGGCAGAGCCTCGCGAACACGCGAGAAGCGGATCGCGGACATGATGGCGGAAGCCAAGGGCGCAGCTCCGAGATCGTCGCGCAGGGCGAGAAGCTCAAGTCCGAGACGATCGACGCCGCCAAGGCCCAGGCGAAGGCCGAGGCCGATCGCATCCTGGCCGGCGCCAAGGCGGAGATCGAGCAGGAGATCGCAGCGCGCCAAGGAAGCGCTGCGCAACCAGGTCGCCGATCTTGCCGTGGCGGGCGCGTCGAAGATCCTGAAGCGCGAGGTCGACGCCAAGGCGCACGCCGATCTCCTCGCCGCGATCCGGCAGCAGCTCTGACGGCGCACGATGGCCGAACTGACGACGATCGCCCGGCCCTACGCGGAAGCGGCGTTCCGGATCGCGCGGGAGGCGAACGCGCTGCCGGTGTGGTCGGAGATGCTGCGCTTTCTGGGCGCCATCGCGTCCGACCCGCAGGTCGCCGCGGCGCTGGACAACCCGAAGCTCACCGCCGCCGACAAGGCGGCGCTGCTGCTGTCCATCGGCGGCGACAAGCTCGACGCCGACCGGCCGCAACTTCGTCCGCGTGCTGGTCGAGGCCGACCGCATCGCGGTGCTGCCGCAGATCAGGATGCTGTTCGAGGCGCTGAAGGACGACGCGGACGGCGTCGCGAAGGCGCGGATCGACAGCGCGTTCCCGCTTTCCGAGGCGCAGACGGCGGAGCTCACCGCGGCGCTCGAGAAGCGCTTCGGCAAGAAGATCGAGGCGACGGTCAATGTCGACCCGGCGCTCGGCGGCGGCGCACGGATCACCGTCGGCGACACCGTGATCGACGGCACCATCGAGGCGCAGCTGGCGGCGATGGCCACCCAGTTACGGGCCTAATTTCGAAACCATCGCACGCCGGCGGCGACACGGCCGGCGCGACGCGAGGAAACCATGCAGCTCAAC
>CAWAOF010000018.1:0-17090 GCA_963783525.1 uncultured beta proteobacterium | reverse complement strand
GCACGGGTCGAGGCACCGCGAAGTCGAGTTGGAGCCTGCCGGCCCGCTCGATGTCCGCGTGTGGCAGGATGCGGCGCACAGCATCTCGTCGGGCCGCGCCTGTGCGCCGACAAGGCGGCTGTGTCGAGGTGCATGCTATTGCAGCCCGATTCGCGCGCCAGCCGTGCATCGCTGTTCACAGCACCTGGCCCCACGCGGTCGCGCGAGCGCAACGAGCGCCGCCGCAAACGTCTGCCGCCCGCGCCAGCCGCCACGCCTCTTCGTCGAGTTCCACGAGCGCGAGACCGCTGTCGAACGCCGCCTTCGCCCGGGCGAGAAACGCGTGCCCGCCGAGTTCCTGCGCCATCGTGATCCCGTAGACCGGCGGCAGGAGCAACGCCCGCAGGACCGCGGTATCCGCGGGCAACAACGGGGCGACGTCGAAATTTCCGGCCGCTGCCATGCGAACGCTGTTGATCGTGGCCGACCGGGTCGCCCCCCCACGGCGAAGACGCGTGAAGAAGTGCAGCTCGACATGCGCGTGCGGATACGGTAGCGCTGCACCAGCCACGGCGCCGCCCGGCGAACAACGAGCCCGAGTCCTCCCGCGAGCTCCCGGTCGAGCGCATGGCGCGGCGTCCGTCGCGGCCGAGCTCGCCTCCCGGAAAAGCTCCCAATATCCGGCGAACGGCTTTCCTGCCGGCCGCTGTGCGAGCAGTACCTGTCCGTCGGGACGCAGGATGACCGCCGCCGCGACACGGACGATGCCGCTCACGCGCCCGCTCGCTCACGCGTGCGATTTTCGGCGCAGAGCGGCGGCGCCGGCGTAGCCCCTGGCGAACTGCCACGCGACGCGACCGCTGCGCGAGCCGCGCTGCAGCGCGAACTGCAGCGCCTCGCGTTGGCGCGATGTCGGCTCCCGCTCGGTCCGGTGGCGTGACGCCGAACACCTCGAGCGACGACCGACCGCCGCGAGGTAATCGTCCTGCGCGAACGGATAGAACGAGATCCACAACCCGAAGCGCTCGGAAGCGAAATCTTCTCCTCGACGGATTCGCCGGGTGACACTTCGTCGCCGAGACGCCCTGGTCTCCAGGTTCTCGCTCATGTACTCGGGTAGCAGGCCGCCGGTTCGACGTGGCGTACAGACGATGTTCGCCGACGCGGCCGTGATCGTGCCGTCGAGCATCACCCGAGCGCCTTGTACCCGGGCTCGCCGGCGTCGAACGTGAGGTCGTCGCAGAAGACGATGAAATGTTCGCGCCGCGATGCGACCACCTGGCGATGTCGGGCAGATCGACGAGATCGGCCTTGTCGACCTCGATCAGGCGCAGCCCCTTCGCCGGTAACCCGCCGAGCATCGCCTTGACGAGCGAGCGACTTGCCGGTGCCATGCGACCCGGTCAGCAGCACGTTGTTTGCCGGGAGGCCGCACGAATTGCCGCGTGTCGGCATCGATCGCGCGCTTCTGCTCGTCGATGGCGACCAGGTCGTCAAGGCGGATCGCGTGCGGATGCAGCACCGCCTGCAGGTGCCCGCGGCCCGCGCGCTTGCGCCAGCGAAACGCGGTGGCATGCCAGTCGGGCGCCGGGGGCGGTGGCGGCAGCAGGCGTTCGACGTGCTCGAGAATGCCTTCGAGGCGGGAAGGAACGTGGCTGGGTCGCTCGCGGAAGGCACGTCAGCTACGGGTAAGTCGGCGTTGACGCCGACCGTATCGTGCGAGAAATCGCAGGTCCAGACCGTCGCCGCTGCCGCCCCGCGACCGAGCGCGACCCGTACCTGATCTCGTCGTCCTCGATCACGCGCTGCGCTATCGGCCTGTCGTAGGACGCGGCGCGGGCGCTGTCCGCGACGACCAGGACGTCGTCGAGCCAGAACGAAACGCCCGCTGGATCGAGATCGGCGCGGCCGCGTTGCCGATGGCACAGACGATCCGACCGAGGTTCGGATCGAGCGCGAAGAACGCGGTCTCTGACCAGCGGCGAGTGCGCGATCGCGAGCGCGATCCTGCGGACTGGCGCTGTCGCGTCCCTGTTCGACCCGGATCGTCACGAATTTCGTTTCCGCCCCTTCGCCATCGCGAACGATCGCTTGCGCAAGCTCGACCGCCACCGCTGCGATGGCGTCGCGCACCGGTGCGACCCGCGGGTCATCGGCGCGTTCGATCGGCGGCATCGTCGCCCTGCCGGTCGCGGCGACGACGAAGCTGTCGCGTTGGTCGAGGTGTCGGCCATCGACCGTCGCGCAGTTGAACGAGCGGTCGGCGACGTCCCGCGTCAGGTCGGCGATGACGGCGGCGCCATCGGCGCATCGGTCGCGATCAACGCCAGCATCGTCGCCATGTCGGGATGGATCATCCCGGAACCCTTCGCGATCGACGACGACCACCGGTACCCCGTCGACCACCACGCGTCGTGACGCGCCCTTCGGCACCGTGTCGGTGGTCATGATCGCGGAGACGGCGGCGAACCAATGATCCGGTGCGCACGCGGCACGGCGCCGCGGGCAGCGCGGCGACGATCCGGCGACCGGCAGCGGCTCCATGATCACGCCGGTCGAGACGCGAGCACCTGGTGCGGCGCACAGCCCAGCATCGACGTAACGGCCGCGCAGGTCGTCTGGGCGGTGGCGAGCCCCGCGGTACCCGTGCCGGCGTTGGCATTGCCGGCGTTGACGACGAGCGCGCGGATGGACGCGGCGCGGTCGAGGTGCTGACGGCATACGGTCACCGGAGCTGCGCAGAAGCGGTTCTGCGTGAACACGCCGGCGGCCGTCGTGCCGGGTTCGAAGGTCACCAGCAGCACGTCGTCGCGCTGCCAGTTCTTCATCTTCGCCGCGGCGGTGCCGAGCATGACGCCGGGCACCGGCAGCAGATCTTCGGCGCGTGGCGGCGCGTAACGGAACGGCATGGTGCAATCGCTTTACGCCAGTCGACCGTGGCAATGCTTGTATTTCTTGCCGCCCACACGGGCACGGATCGTTGCGTCCCACTTCTTCCCCTGCCCGCACGAACGGCGCCGCGGCCGGCGGCGGATCGGCCGGTGCGGCGGCGAGCGCCTCGTCGTAGTCGGCGTGCTGGTACCGGACGTTGCTGACCGGTGGTGGCTCCTCGACCGCCTGGACATCCTCGGGGGTCCGCACCTGCACCGTCAGCACGACCTTCACGACGTCCAGCTTGATGCGGTCGAGCATGTCCGAGAAGAGTTCGAAGGATTCGCGCTTGTATTCCTGCTTCGGATTCTTCTGTGCGTAGCCGCGCAGGTGGATTCCCTGGCGCAGGTGATCGAGATTCGCGAGGTGATCGCGCCAGTGCTGGTCGAGAGTCTGCAGCATGAGGCTGCGCTCGAACTGGCGCATGAGCTCGGGACCGACCAGAGCTTCCTTGCCGGAGTATTGCGCGAGTGCGGCGTCGACCAGTCGCTGGCGCAACGTGTCGTCGGTGATGTCGGGCTCGCTCTTCAGCCATTCGGCCACCGGCGCCCGCATCTGGAATTCCGACGCGAGCGCCGATTCCAGGCCGGGAATGTCCCACTGCTCCTCGACTGATTCCGGGAGGGACGTGGCGCCTGAGACGGCCTCGTCGATCGTCCCGGCGATCATGTCGCGCATCGTTTCGGCAACGTCGGAGGACTCGAGCAGTCTCGTTGCGCTGCTGGTAGATCACGCGGCGCTGGTCGTTGGCCACGTCGTCGTATTCGAGCAGCTGCCTGCGGATGTCGAAGTTGCGCGATTCGACGCGGTTCTGCGCTTTCGCGATCGAGCGGTTGACGATCGGGTGCTCGATCGGTTCGCCTTCCGGCATCTTCAGCCGCTGCATGATCGAGCCGAGGCGCTCTCCCCCGAAGATGCGCAGCAGCGGATCCTCGAGCGATAGATAGAACCGCGACGAGCCGGGGTCCCCCTGCCGACCGGCGCGGCCGCGGAGCTGGTCGTCGATGCGTCGCGATTCGTGGCGCTCGGTGCCGACGATGTGCAGCCCGCCGGCGCCGATGACGGCGTCGTGACGGACCTGCCACTCGGAACGCAATACGCCGATCTGCGCCTCCCTCTCCGCCGCCGGGAGCGACTCGTCCTCGCGCAGCTTGAGGATCTGCGGCTCGATCGCCCCGCCCAGCACGATGTCCGTCCCGCGCCCGGCCATGTTCGTCGCGATCGTCACCGCCTTGGGGCGGCCGGCCTGCGCGACGATCTCGGCCTCGCGCGCATGCTGCTTCGCGTTCAGCACCTCGTGCGGAAGCTCTTCCTTCGTCAGGTGGCCGGACAGCATCTCCGAGTTCTCGATCGAAGTCGTCCCGACCAGCACGGGCTGCCCGCGCTGGTGACAGTCCCTGATGTCGGCGATGATCGCATCGACCTTCTCCTGCAGCGTCCGGAACACCTGGTCGTTCTCGTCCTTGCGCACCATCGGCATGTGCGTCGGGATTACGACCGTCTCCAGGTGGTAGATCTGCTGGAATTCGAACGCCTCGGTGTCAGCGGTGCCGGTCATGCCGGCGAGCTTGCCGTACATCCGGAACAGTCTGGAATGTGATCGACGCGAGCGTCTGGTCTCGCGCTGGATCGGCACGCCTTCCTTCGCCTCGACCGCCTGGTGCAAGCCGTCGGACCAGCGCCGGCCGGACATCAGCCGGCCCGTGAACTCGTCGACGATCACCACCTCGCCGTTCTGCACGACGTACTGCTGGTCGCGATGGAACAGCGCATGCGCGCGCAGGGCCGCGTACAGATGATGCATGAGGCCGATGTTGTGCGCGTCGTAGAGGCTCGAGCCGGGCGCGAGCAGCCCAGCGCTTCCCAGAACCTGCTCGGCGTGCTCGTGGCCCTGCTCCGACAGCAGCACCTGGTGCGCTTTCTCGTCGACCCAGTAGTCACCCTTGCCCTTCCTCCGGCTGCCGGCTGAGCCTGGGCGCGATTTCGTTCAGGCGATAGTAGAGGTCGACGTTGTCGTCGGCCTGCCCCGAGATGATGAGCGGCGTGCGCGCCTCGTCGATCAGGATCGAGTCGACCTCGTCGACGATCGCGAAGTGCAGCCCGCGCTGGACCCGCTGCGCCGCCTCGAACACCATGTTGTCGCGCAGGTAGTCGAAGCCGAATTCGTTGTTCGTACCGTAGGTGACGTCGGACGCGTAGGCGGCCTGCTTGGCCGCATGGTCCATCTGCGAAAGGTTGACGCCGACGGTGAGGCCGAGAAAACGATAGATCCGCCCCATCCAGTCCGCGTCGCGCTGTGCGAGGTAGTCGTTGACGGTGACCAGGTGGACGCCCTTCCCGGCCAGCGCATCGAGATAAATCGGAAGCGTCGCGACCAGCGTCTTGCCTTCACCGGTGCGCATTTCCGCGATCTTGCCGTTGTGCAGCGCCATCCCCCCGATCAACTGCACATCGAAATGCCGCATCTGCAGCACCGCTTGCCCGCCTCGCGGACCACGGCGAACGCCTCCGGCAGGATCGCGTCCAGCGCCTCGCCGTTGGCGACACGACCCTTGAATTCGGCCGTCCGGCCCTTGAGCGCGTCGTCGGAGAGCACGGAGACCGACGGTTCCAGCGCGTTGATCTGGCGGACCACGGCACCGTACTGCCGAGCAGCCGCTCATTGCGGCTGCCGAAGATGCGGGTGAGGATGTTGATCATAAGCCTTCGAAATGTCGGCGTCGGCGCAAAAAACAAGGGGTGAGGACCGCCTCACCCCTCACACCGTCGGCTTCGGCCGGCGCCGGTCCGTCGCGAATCAACCCGATGCGTGCAGAAAGCGCGCTGGATTCTGCGGGACGCCGTTCAGCCGGACCTCGAAATGCAGATGCGGGCCCGTGGAGCGTCCCGTGGTGCCGACGGTCGCCACCGGCTGCCCGCGCACGACGAGGTCGCCTTCCTTGACGAACACCTGCGAAGCATGCGCGTACCGCGAGAGCAGGCCATTGCCGTGGTCGATCGCAATGATTTTACCATACTGCGGCTGGTAGCCGGCCTCGACCACCTTGCCGCTCGCCGCCGCGACGATCGTCGTGCCGGACTCCGCGGGAAAATCGATGCCCTCGTGAAACGTCTGCATCCCGGTGAACGGGTCAATCCGGTAACCGAAGTTCGAGGAGAACCAGCCGTCGAGGATCGGCGCCAGCGTCGGCATGAATTTGCGGTTCGCCGAATCCTGGACGAGCAGTGCCTCGAGCACGCCAAGCTGGTCCGAACGCTCCTCCACCTGCCGCCCGAGCTTCGACAGCAACTGCGAGAACTCGTCGACGGAGAGCGCGCGCGAAGGCAGTGACGATTCGGCGCCGCCGCGCCCGGGAACCGACCCCGACCGCAGCGACGGCAATTCCTGGGGCTTGAGGCCCGCGACCTTCGCCAGGTGCTCGCCCAGGCCGTCGAGACGCATCACCTGCGCCTGCAACTCGCCCAGACGCATGGCCATCGCGGTGAGGTGCCCCTGGACAAGCTGCTGCGTCTTCTGCGCCTCCTGCCGCTGGTCGGCGAGTACGATCGCCTGGAGCCAAGGGTGCCGGACGGCCGTCGCGTATTTCAGGGCGACGTAATTGAACGTGGCGGTGAACGTGACGAACGCGACAAGCAGGGCCAGCGCGGTGAGCGTCCAATGACGCCAGTCGAGGGTGAGCGTCCTTGCCCGCGCCGTGGCGCTCGAGACCAGAATGATGTTCAAATGGGCTCCTCTATTCGTTCGCCACCGGAACGGAGCCGTCCGGACTTGCGCCCGGCGGCACCTGCTCACCATGGTGCGTTTCCCGCAGCCCTTCAATCGCATCGTCGGCGCTGACGCAACGCTTGCCGCGTGGGCCGAGCGCCGCCATCGCGAAGAGGCGCTTGCCTGCACGATCCGCCGCCTGCTGCCGCGGCCTCTCGCGACACGCTTCCGCGTTGCCGATACGCGGAATGGACAACTGGAACTGGCCGCCGACGCCGGCGCCATCGCTGCAATCCTGCGGCAGCGCGGCGCCGAACTCTTGACCACCCTGAGACGTGAAGGCTGGCAATTTAGCGCAATCCGGGTGCGCGTGCAAGTTCGGGTCGACCCGGCTCCGTCCAGAAAAACCCTTGCAAATCCGCTGGATAGGTCAGCATTGCCGCCGCTCGCCACGCTTGCGCGCGAGCTTCCGGCCGGACCCCTCAAGGCCGCGCTCGAGCGCTTCCTGCGCCGCGCCGGCTGAGGGGCGCTCCCTTTATCGCGCGCGCCGCTGCGATAAGCGGCCGAGCGGTGGTCTACAACAGGGCTACAACAGCGGCCCGATCAGACGCTCGAACGCAAACGATATCAGCACGACGGCGAGGATCACGATCGTGAACTTGATCACCTGCCCGATGAACCGCAGGTAACGGCGATCGCGCTTGTACAGGTAGAGGGCACCGGCGATGGCGATTGCGGCAATCGCCAGGAAGAACAGCAGGCGGACGACGACCACGGCGACGCAATCAGCTCACGCCGCCAGAGCCCGGCATCGGGACGCCCGGCGGCCGCCTGTCGCGACGTGCCGCCGTTTTGCCCCGGTCACGCGGACGCGAGTTGCCAGCCCTTGAACGCCGACGGCACGTCCTTGGGTTCGGCGAACGTGACGAGCTCGTAGGCGTCGCGGCGGGCGAGCAGCGCCCGCGCCACGGCGTTATTGAGCGCGTGGCCGGACTTGTGCGCGGTGTACTGCCCGATCAGCGGGTGACCGAGCAGATAGAGATCCCCGATCGCGTCGAGCACCTTGTGCTTGACGAACTCGTTGTCGTAGCGCAACCCCTCGCTGTTCAGCACCCGGAATTCGTCCAGGACGATCGCGTTCTGCAGACTGCCCCCCAGGCCGAGGCCCGCGGCGCGCATCGCCTCGACGTCCTGCATGAACCCGAACGTCCGCGCACGCGCCACTTCCTTGACGTACGAATGCTCGGCGAAGTCGATGACAACATGCCGGTTTTCCGAGCCAAACATCGGGTGCGGGAAGTCGATCGTGAAATCGAGCTTGAAGCCGGCGAACGGATCGAACCGCGCCCACCGGTCGCCGTCCCGGACCTCGACGGGGAGGACGATGCGAAGGTAGCGCTTCGGCGCGTCCTGCTCGACGATTCCCGCCGATTGCAACAGAAATACGAACGGGCCCGCGCTGCCGTCCATGATCGGAATCTCGGGACCGGCAACGTCGATGTGGAGATTGTCGATGCCGAGCCCGGCGAGCGCCGACATCACGTGCTCGACGGTGGAGACAGAGGCGCCGTCATGCTTGAGTGTCGACGACAGGCGGGTGTCACCCACATGCAGCGCATCGGCCGGGATGGCGGCCGGACGTTCGAGATCGACACGGTGGAACACGATGCCGGTGTCGGGCGGAGCCGGTCGCAGGACGAGCTCCACTCGGGCGCCGGTGTGCAGCCCGACACCCTTGGTCTTGATTGTCGTCTTCAGCGTCCGTTGTTTGACCATGACCTACGATCCCCGCGTCCGTGGCGATACCGGACCCAGCGCCGATTCCCTCAGCGGTTCAACGATTTACAGCGATCTTATCACAGCGCGGCGCAAAGGTCGAAGCCCCCGTGCCGGCTGCGCCGGAAACCCCGGCCGAGGCCGGTCAGTCCGCCTGCTTGCGCAGGAACGCCGGGATCTCGGTGGCGTCGAACGCGGGCGCCGCCGGCACCCCACGCTCGCGTTTCCTGATCACCGCCGGCGCGTCGAAATGCTCGTAATCGAGTTTGTCGACGGGGGTGCCGAGGTTGTCGGTACCCGTGCGCGCGACGACCTGCGGCTGCTCGACGAGCGTCATGTTGGGCGTGCGCTGCTCACGCCGCGCGGCCTGCGCGCCACCCAGACCCGTCGCAATCATCGTCACGCGAAGCCGGTCGTCCATCATGTCGTCGAGTACGGTGCCCACGATCACCAGGGCGTCCTCGGCGGTGAACTCCTTGATGGTCGTCATCACCTCCTGGTACTCGCGCATCCGCAGCCCGGACGAGGCCGTGACGTTGACCAGCACCCCGCGCGCGCCGGCGAGATTGACGTCCTCGAGCAGCGGGCTGCGCACCGCCTGTTCGGCCGCCTGCCGGGCACGGTCCGCGCCGCTTGCCGTCGACGAGCCCATCATCGCCATGCCGACCTCCCCCATCACGGTACGCACGTCGGCGAAGTCGACGTTGACGAGGCCCGGGTTGTTGATCACCTCGGCGATGCCCGCCACCGCGCCGTGCAGCACGTCGTTGGCCGCGGCGTAGGCATCCAGCATCGAGATGTCGTCGCCGAGCACTTCCATCAGCTTGTCGTTGGGAATGATGATCAGCGAGTCGACCCGCTTCGTGAGCTCGTCGATCCCCGCCTGCGCGACCTTCATGCGCTTTCCGCCTTCGAGCTTGAACGGGCGCGTGACCACGGCGACCGTCAGGATATTCATGCTCTTCGCGATGTCGGCGATCACCGGTGCGGCGCCGGTCCCGGTGCCGCCACCCATCCCGGCCGTGATGAACAGCATGTCCGCACCCTCGATCATTTCGGCGACGCGCTCACGATCCTCCATCGCCGCGTCGCGCCCGATCTCCGGCCTTGCACCGGCGCCCAGACCGCGGGTCAGTGCCGTACCCAGCTGCAACTGCGTCGGAGCGGTCGAGCGTTTCAGCGCCTGCGCATCGGTGTTGGCGCACAGGAACTCAACGTCGACGAGCCCCCGCGCGATCATGTGCTCCACCGCATTGCCGCCGCAGCCACCGATCCCGATGACCTTGATGACGGCGCCATCCTGAGTTGGCTGGTCGATGATTTCAAACATGGTGTGCTCCTTTCTCCTGTCTAAGTACTGCAATGACCCGTGTTGAACAACGTTGTGGTGCTCCCGAAGTCCGACTCTAGAAATTCGCCTTGAACCACTGCTTCATCCGCTCGGCCACGCCGCCGATTCCGGTCGTCCGTGCCCGCGATTGCTGCGCCCGCAGGTACTGGTCGCGCCCCTCGAGCAGGAGCCCGACCGCGGTCGCGTAGCGCGGGCTGCGCACGACGTCCGCGAGCCCGCCGACATACGCCGGCACGCCCACGCGCACCGGCAGGTGGAACACCTCCTCGCCCAGCTCCGCCATGCCGGGGAGCAGCGCCGAGCCGCCGGTCAGCACGATTCCCGACGACAGCAGCTCCTCGAAGCCGGAGCGGCGTAGCTCGGCCTGGACCAGCGTGTAGAGCTCCTCGATCCGCGGCTCGATGACCTCGGCCAGCGTCTGCCGCGACAGCTTGCGCGGCGGCCGTTCGCCGACCCCGGGCACCTCGATGATGTCGTTCGGGTCGGCGAGCTGACGCAGCGCACAGCCGTGGCGCAGCTTCAGCTCCTCCGCCTCCTTCGTCGGCGTGCGCAGCGTCATCGCGATGTCGTTGGTCACCTGGTCGCCGGCGATCGGGATCACCGCGGTATGCCGTATCGCGCCACCGGCAAAGACCGCGAGATCGGTCGTGCCGCCCCCGATGTCCATCAGGCACACCCCGAGATCCTTCTCGTCGTCGTTGACCACCGCGATCGACGAGGCGAGCGGCTGGAGAATCACGTCCTTCACCTCGAGCCCGCAGCGGCGGACGCACTTCGTGATGTTCTCGACCGCCGAGACCGCGCCGGTGACGATGTGCACCTTCACCTCGAGCCGCACGCCGCTCATGCCCAGCGGCTCGCGCACGTCCTCCTGGCCGTCGATGATGAATTCCTGGGGCAGGATGTGCAGGATCTGCTGGTCGTTGGGGATGGCGACCGCCTTCGCCGTCTCGACGACGCGGTCGATGTCCGCCTGCGTGACCTCCTTCTCCTTGATCGCGACCATCCCGCTGGAATTCAGACTCCGGATGTGGCTGCCGGCGACGCCGGTGTAGACCTCGGTGATCCGGCAGTCAGCCATCAGCTCGGCTTCCTCCAGTACGCGCTGGATCGATGCCATCGTGGCCTCGATATTGACGACGACGCCCTTCTTCAGGCCGCGCGACGGCTGCGTCCCGAGCCCGATGACGTTGAGACCGCCGTCCGCGGCGACCTCGGCGACGATGGCGACGATCTTCGACGTGCCGATGTCGAGACCGACGATCACGTTCTTGCTTTCCCTTACCATCGTTCGTGCATCTCCTCGTGCAACCGTGCCTCGGTCGTCGTTGCGCTCATGCCGCCGCCTTCCGTTTCGGAGCGCGCTCCTTGAATCCGGGCACCCGTGCTGCGAACCCGTTGCGGTAGCGCAGATCGACGTGCTCGATCCGGGTGCCCGCGCGCGTGAGGACGCCGATCGTGCGCTCGTAGGCAGCGACGAAGCGCGCCAGGCGCGCCGCCGGCTCGTCGCGCCCGAGTTCGATCGCGAGCGCGCCATTGCGCCCCTTCGCGACGAGGCGCCAGCTGCCGCGCTGCGACAGCCGGATGCTCTCCAGCGTGAGCGCGAGCGGCGCGAGCGCTTCGCCCCACTCGCGATAGCGTCCCGCGACCTCGGACCCGCGTCCGTCAGGACCCTCGAACTGCGGCAACTCCCCGTCGTACTCGGCGCTGAACACCTCGCCGCGCGCGTCGATCAATCCGGCCTCGTTCCAGCGCGCGAAAGGCACGTACTCCTCGACGGTCACCTCGAGCCGCTGCGGCCATTGCCGGCGCAGCGCGACGCTCTTCACCCAGGGCACGCGTGAGAACGAGGCCCGCGCCCGATCGAGATCCATCGTGAAGAACGTTCCGGCAAGCTCGTCGCGGATGACGCCCTCGAGATGTCCCGTGTTCACGTGCTCGAGCGAACCTCGGATCACGACGTCGCGGAACGCGAAGAGCGGCTGGTGCGCGACCCAGGCGAGCGCGCCCCACAGCAGGAGGGCAGCCGCGATCAGGGCCAGCCCTGCGGCAACCGCGTTCAGCTGGCGCGCGTCATCCCACATGCGCACCCCGCAGGATTTCCACACACAGTTCGCCGAAGCTCATTCCGGCTTCCTTCGCCGCCATCGGAACCAGCGAGTGGCCCGTCATCCCGGGCGAGGTGTTCACTTCGAGAAACACGAAACGGCCGCCCGGCTCGAGTATCAGATCGAGCCTCCCCCAGCCGCTGCAGCCGATGATGCGGAACGCGGCCAGCGACGCCTCGCGGATCGCCTGCTCCTGCGTCTCCGGCAATCCGGACGGGCAGAAATAGCGGGTCTCGTCCGAGAAATACTTGTTGTGGTAGTCGTAATTGCCCTGCGGCGCCTCGATCCTGATCAGCGGCAGCGCACGATCGGCGAGGATCGACGCCGTCAGCTCGGTGCCCGCGACGAATTCCTCGACCAGGACGAGGTCGTCGTATTTCGCCGCCGCGGCATGGGCGCGCGCCAGCGCCGCGCTGTCGGCGGCGGTGACCTTCGTGAGCCCGATGGTCGAGCCCTCGCGCACCGGCTTCACGATGAGCGGCACGCCCAGCTCCGCGATCACGCGAGCCCAATCGGTCCCGGCATCGACCATCCGGTAGCGGGGCGTCGGAATGCCACTCGCCAGCCAGACGAGCTTCGTTCGCCACTTGTCCATCGCCAACGCCGACGCCATCACGCCGCTGCCGGTGTAGGGGATGCCCAGTGTTTCCAGCGCACCCTGGACCGTGCCGTCCTCGCCGAACCTGCCGTGCAGCGCGATGAAGACCCGGTCGAACCCCTCGCGCTTCAGCTCGAACAGCGGCCGCTCCTGCGGATCGAAGGCGCGCGCATCGACACCCTTCTCGACGAGCGCCTTCAGCACGGCGTTACCGGAGAGGAACGAGATCTCCCGTTCCGAGGACGGCCCGCCCATGAGCACGGCCACCTTGCCGAATTCCGTCATGCGCCCTCCCCGACGATCTGCACTTCGGGCTCCAGCTCGACGCCAGTCATCGCCCGCACCACGTCCTGCACGTGGCCGATGATCGCCTCGATGTCGGCGGCGCTCGCCCCGCCATCCGGATTGACGATGAAATTCGCGTGCTTTTCCGACACCCGCGCGCCGCCCACCGCATAACCCTTGAGGCCGCAGCTCTCGATCAGTCGTGCCGCATGATCGCCAGGGGGGTTGCGAAACACGCTGCCCGCGTTCGGCAGGTTGAGCGGTTGCGTCGCAATGCGCCGCCGCAGGAATTCTGCAATCCGCCTGCGCGCCGCTGCCGCGTCGCCCCGCGGGAATGTGAACCACGCCGCAGTGAAGATGCCGTCCGGCGCGCTCGCGTCGCTGCGCCGAACCGACCGGTATCCGATCGCATAGGCGGCGGGCAGGCGCTCCTCGAAGGCGCCGCTGCGGGTCATGACCTCGACCCGCGCGACATGACGCCACGTTTCCCCGCCCCAGCAGCCCGCGTTCATCGCGAGCGCGCCGCCGACCGTGCCGGGGATGCCGGCGAGGAATTCGGCGCCGGCGTAGCCGTGCGCCACCGCGAAGCGCGCGACCTTGGGGCTCGCCACGCCGGCCTCGGCGTAGATCGCTTCATCGCGCAGTGCGAGCGTGTTGAGCGCCGCGTGCAGAACGACCACCGTTCCGCGGATGCCGCCATCGCGGATCAGGAGGTTGCTGCCGAGACCGATCACTGTCAGCGGCTCCGCGACCGGCAGCTGCCGGACGAACGCAGCGAGGTCGTCGCGGTCGGCGGGCACGTAGAGGCGGTCGGCCGGGCCGCCGCAGCGCCAGCTCGTGTACCGGGCAAGCTCGGCCCCGTGCATCAGCGTGCCGCGCAACGCCGCGAAGTTGATCGGCTCGCTCATGTTCATGCGCCCTCCGCCAGTCTTGCCGATACCTGACCGATCGAGCCGGCGCCCATCGTCACGACGACATCGCCATCACGGACAAGCGCGCGAATCGCGGCTGGCAACTCGCCGACCGATTCGACGAACACCGGTTCCACCTTGCCGGCAACGCGGACAGCGCGCGCGAGCGCACGGCCGTCGGCGGCCACGATCGGCGGCTCTCCCGCCGGGTAGACGTCGCACAGCACCAGCGCATCGACGGTCGACAGCACCCGCACGAAATCCTCGAACAGGTCGCGGGTGCGCGTGTAGCGGTGCGGCTGGAACGCGAGCACGAGCCGGCGGCCCGGGAAGCTGCCGCGCACGGCGGCGATCGTCGCCGCCATCTCGGCGGGATGGTGACCGTAGTCGTCGATCAGCGCGTACGTACCGCCACCGTCGATCGCGACATCGCCGAAGCGCTGGAAGCGACGGCCCACGCCGCGAAATTCCGCGAGGGCCTTGGCGATCGCGCCATCGCTGACGCCGACTTCGCGGCCGATCGCGATCGCGGCGAGCGCGTTCTGCACGTTGTGGACGCCGGGCAGGTTGAGCACGATCGGCAGATCCGGCAGGCCGGCCGCATGGACGACGAAGCGCATGCGACCGTCGACGTTGGCGACCTCCGTCGCGCGCAGCCGCGCGTCGCTGTCCAGCCCGTAGGTGACGATGGGCTTCGTGATCGCGGGCAGAATCGCGCGCACGTTCGCGTCGTCGATGCACAGCACGGCGACCCCGTAGAACGGCAGCCGCTGCGCGAAGTCCACGAACGCCCGCTTCAGCCGCTCGAAATCGTGACCGTACGTCTCCATGTGATCGGCATCGACGTTGGTGATCACGGCCAGCGCCGGCGAGAGATACAGGAACGAGGCGTCCGATTCGTCCGCTTCCGCGACCAGAAAGTCGCCCTTGCCGAGGCGCGCGTTCGCCCCGACCGACAACAGCCGGCCACCGATGACAAACGTCGGATCGAGTCCGCCCTCGGCCAGCACCGATGCGATGAGACTCGTCGTCGTGGTCTTGCCATGCGTGCCGGCAACGGCAATGCCTTCCTTCAGACGCATCAGCTCGGCCAGCATCAGCGCCCGCGGCACGACCGGAATTCCCGCCTCGCGGGCCGCCGCAACCTCGGGGTTGTCGGCGGCGACTGCTGCCGACACGACGACGGCGTCGGCCCCGGCAACGTTGCCGGAGGCGTGGCCGATCGCGATCGCGACGCCGAGTCCGGCCAGACGCGACGTGGCCGCGCTCGGGTGCAGATCGGAGCCCGACACCTGATATCCCTGCGTCGCCAGCACCTCGGCGATGCCGCTCATGCCGGCGCCGCCGATGCCGACGAAGTGGACGCGCTTGACCTTGTGCCTCATGGCCTCGACCCGAGCGCGATGCAGGTATCAGCGACGCGGTCCGCCGCGTCGGTGCGCGCGACCCTGCGCGCAGCGCTCGCCATCGTGGCGAGCTTTGTGCGGGTGAGGCCGCCGAGGCGTTGAGCGAGCGCTTCCGGCGTCAGATCCGCCTGCCCGATCGCGATCGCCGCGCCCGCGTCGACCAGAAACTGCGCATTGGCGCTCTGTTCGTCGGCGATCGCCCCGGGCAACGGGACGATGATCGCGGCGACGCCTACCGCTGCGAGCTCCGCAACCGTGATCGCGCCGCCGCGGCAGAGCACGAGATCGGCCTCCGCATAGTGCGCCGCCATGTCGTCGATGAACGCGATGCATTCGGCGACCACATTCGACTGTTCGTAGGCGGCACGCAGGGCCTCGAGATGTTGCGCGCCTGCCTGATGGACGACACGCGGGCGCCTCTCCGGCGGCATCAGCGCGAGCGCCGCCGGCACGATGCGGTTCAGCGCGGCGGCGCCGAGGCTGCCACCGACGACGAGCAGATTGAGCGGCCCGGCTCGCCCCGGGAACCGTGCCGCGGGCGGCGCTACGCTGCCCATCGCCTCGCGCAGCGGGTTGCCGACCCACTCGGCCTTGGTCGCATGGCGACCGGAGAATGCTTCCGGAAATCCGAGCAGGATTCGATCCGCGCCGTACGCAAGCACGCGATTGGCGAGTCCCGCGACGGCATTCGCCTCGTGCAGAACGAGCGGCTTTGCCAGCGCCACGGCAGCGAGCGCACCGGGAAACGACGCAAAGCCGCCGAAGCCCAGAACGACGTCGGGCCCGCGGCGGCGGATGATCCCGCAGCTCTGCCACAAGGCGCCGAGCAGTGCGAGCGGGCCGAACACGATGCCCTTCCATCCCTTGCCACGGATCCCGCCGAACGCAACGCCCTCGAACTCGACTCCATGCTGGCGGACGAGCCCGGCCTCCATTCCGCCTTTGGTGCCGAGCCAGAACACGCGCCAGCCCTTCGCAATCAGTCGCGCGGCAACGGCGAGGCCCGGAAAGACGTGCCCGCCCGTGCCCCCCGCAGTGATCATTACGGTGCCGGTCATGGGGACACCCTTGGCGCTGCGCGCCACCCGTCCGGGGGACGCGCTCGCGAGCAGGGCAAAGCCAGGGCCCGAGGGGCTTTCGCCGGAACCGCAGGCTCGATCGGTCTCATACCGTGAACCCTCTGAGCAGCCTGCGGTTCTCGTAATCGACGCGCAGCAGGATCGCGAGCGCGATGCAGTTGGCGACGATGCCGGAGCCACCGAACGAGAGCAGCGGCAGCGTGAGGCCCTTCGTCGGCAGCACGCCCATGTTGACGCCGATGTTGATGAACGCCTGCACGCCGATCCACACGCCGACGCCCCACGCGGTCAGCGCCGGGAACGGACATCGAGACGGGCGGCCTGCCCGCCGATCGCGTAGGTGCGAAACAGCAGCCAGACGAACAGCCCGATGACAACGAACACACCGACGAAGCCGAGCTCCTCGGCGGTGACGGCAAGCAGGAAGTCGGTGTGCGCTTCCGGGAGGTAAAGCAGCTTCTCGACGGAGGCGCCGAGACCGACGCCAGCCCATTCGCCGCGCCCGAACGCGATCAGCGAGTGGGAGAGCTGGTAGCCCTTGCCGAACGGGTCCGACCACGGGTCCAGGAAGGCGACGAGCCGCTGCAGCCGATAGGGCGCCGCGACGAGAATCGCCGAGAGCCCGATCGGCAGCAGCAGCAGCAGCCCGAGGAAGAGCCGCCAGTCGAGACCGCCCAGAAACAGGATGCCGAAGGCGATGGCGACGATGACGACGAACGCCCCGAAGTCCGGCTCCAGCAACAGGAGGCCGCCGACCAGGACCATGACCGCGAACAACGGCAGGAAGCCCCTCACCAGTGTCTTCCTGAGCGGCTGCTCGGCATGGAGGAAGGCTGCCTTGCGCACCGCGTAGCTGGCCGCGTACAGCACGACGGCAAGCTTCATGAACTCCGACGGCTGCAGATTGATGACGAACAGCGATAGCCAGCGCCGCGACCCGTTTACCGACTTTCCGACACC
>CAWAOF010000017.1:0-25019 GCA_963783525.1 uncultured beta proteobacterium | reverse complement strand
TTTGCGCCGCGCTGTGATAAGATCGCTGTAAATCGTTGAACCGCTGAGGGAATCGGCGCTGGGTCCGGTATCGCCACGGACGCGGGGATCGTAGGTCATGGTCAAACAACGGACGCTGAAGACGACAATCAAGACCAAGGGTGTCGGGCTGCACACCGGCGCCCGAGTGGAGCTCGTCCTGCGACCGGCTCCGCCCGACACCGGCATCGTGTTCCACCGTGTCGATCTCGAACGTCCGGCCGCCATCCCGGCCGATGCGCTGCATGTGGGTGACACCCGCCTGTCGTCGACACTCAAGCATGACGGCGCCTCTGTCTCCACCGTCGAGCACGTGATGTCGGCGCTCGCCGGGCTCGGCATCGACAATCTCCACATCGACGTTGCCGGTCCCGAGATTCCGATCATGGACGGCAGCGCGGGCCCGTTCGTATTTCTGCTGCAATCGGCGGGAATCGTCGAGCAGGACGCGCCGAAGCGCTACCTTCGCATCGTCCTCCCCGTCGAGGTCCGGGACGGCGACCGGTGGGCGCGGTTCGATCCGTTCGCCGGCTTCAAGCTCGATTTCACGATCGACTTCCCGCACCCGATGTTTGGCTCGGAAAACCGGCATGTTGTCATCGACTTCGCCGAGCATTCGTACGTCAAGGAAGTGGCGCGTGCGCGGACGTTCGGGTTCATGCAGGACGTCGAGGCGATGCGCGCCGCGGGCCTCGGCCTGGGGGGCAGTCTGCAGAACGCGATCGTCCTGGACGAATTCCGGGTGCTGAACACCGAGGGGTTGCGCTACGACAACGAGTTCGTCAAGCACAAGGTGCTCGACGCGATCGGGGATCTCTATCTGCTCGGTCACCCGCTGATCGGGCAGTACACCGCGCACAAGTCCGGCCACGCGCTCAATAACGCCGTGGCGCGGGCGCTGCTCGCCCGCCGCGACGCCTACGAGCTCGTCACGTTCGCCGAACCCAAGGACGTGCCGTCGGCGTTCAAGGGCTGGCAACTCGCGTCCGCGTGACCGGGGCAAAACGGCGGCACGTCGCGACAGGCGGCCGCCGGGCGTCCCGATGCCGGGCTCTGGCGGCGTGAGCTGATTGCATCGCCGTGGTCGTCGTCCGCCTGCTGTTCTTCCTGGCGATTGCCGCAATCGCCATCGCCGGTGCCCTCTACCTGTACAAGCGCGATCGCCGTTACCTGCGGTTCATCGGGCAGGTGATCAAGTTCACGATCGTGATCCTCGCCGTCGTGCTGATATCGTTTGCGTTCGAGCGTCTGATCGGGCCGCTGTTGTAGCCCTGTTGTAGACCACCGCTCGGCCGCTTATCGCAGCGGCGCGCGCGATAAAGGGAGCGCCCCTCAGCCGGCGCGGCGCAGGAAGCGCTCGAGCGCGGCCTTGAGGGGTCCGGCCGGAAGCTCGCGCGCAAGCGTGGCGAGCGGCGGCAATGCTGACCTATCCAGCGGATTTGCAAGGGTTTTTCTGGACGGAGCCGGGTCGACCCGAACTTGCACGCGCACCCGGATTGCGCTAAATTGCCAGCCTTCACGTCTCAGGGTGGTCAAGAGTTCGGCGCCGCGCTGCCGCAGGATTGCAGCGATGGCGCCGGCGTCGGCGGCCAGTTCCAGTTGTCCATTCCGCGTATCGGCAACGCGGAAGCGTGTCGCGAGAGGCCGCGGCAGCAGGCGGCGGATCGTGCAGGCAAGCGCCTCTTCGCGATGGCGGCGCTCGGCCCACGCGGCAAGCGTTGCGTCAGCGCCGACGATGCGATTGAAGGGCTGCGGGAAACGCACCATGGTGAGCAGGTGCCGCCGGGCGCAAGTCCGGACGGCTCCGTTCCGGTGGCGAACGAATAAGAGGAGCCCATTTGAACATCATTCTGGTCTCGAGCGCCACGGCGCGGGCAAGGACGCTCACCCTCGACTGGCGTCATTGGACGCTCACCGCGCTGGCCCTGCTTGTCGCGTTCGTCACGTTCACCGCCACGTTCAATTACATCGCCCTGAAATACGCGACGGCCGTCCGGCACCCTTGGCTCCAGGCGATCGTACTCGCCGACCAGCGGCAGGAGGCGCAGAAGACGCAGCAGCTTGTCCAAGGGCACCTCACCGCGATGGCCATGCGTCTGGGCGAGTTGCAGGCGCAGGTGATGCGTCTCGACGGCCTGGGCGAGCACCTGGCGAAGGTCGCGGGCCTCAAGCCCCAGGAATTGCCGTCGCTGCGGTCGGGGTCGGTTCCCGGGCGCGGCGGCGCCGAATCGTCACTGCCTTCGCGCGCGCTCTCCGTCGACGAGTTCTCGCAGTTGCTGTCAAAGCTCGGGCGGCAGGTGGAGGAGCGTTCGGACCAGCTTGGCGTGCTCGAGGCACTGCTCGTCCAGGATTCGGCGAACCGCAAATTCATGCCGACGCTGGCGCCGATCCTCGACGGCTGGTTCTCCTCGAACTTCGGTTACCGGATTGACCCGTTCACCGGGATGCAGACGTTTCACGAGGGCATCGATTTTCCCGCGGAGTCCGGCACGACGATCGTCGCGGCGGCGAGCGGCAAGGTGGTCGAGGCCGGCTACCAGCCGCAGTATGGTAAAATCATTGCGATCGACCACGGCAATGGCCTGCTCTCGCGGTACGCGCATGCTTCGCAGGTGTTCGTCAAGGAAGGCGACCTCGTCGTGCGCGGGCAGCCGGTGGCGACCGTCGGCTCCACGGGACGCTCCACGGGCCCGCATCTGCATTTCGAGGTCCGGCTGAACGGCGTCCCGCAGAATCCAGCGCGCTTTCTGCACGCATCGGGTTGATTCGCGACGGACCGGCGCCGGCCAAAGCCGACGGTGTGAGGGGTGAGGCGGTCCTCACCCCTTGTTTTTTGCGCCGACGCCGACATTTCGAAGGCTTATGATCAACATCCTCACCCGCATCTTCGGCAGCCGCAATGAGCGGCTGCTCAAGCAGTACGGTGCCGTGGTCCGCCAGATCAACGCGCTGGAACCGTCGGTATCCGTGCTCTCCGACGACGCGCTCAAGGCCCGGACGGCCGAATTCAAGGGTCGTGTCGCCAACGGCGAGGCGCTGGACGCGATCCTGCCGGAGGCGTTCGCCGTGGTCCGCGAGGCGGGCAAGCGGGTGCTGCAGATGCGGCATTTCGATGTGCAGCTGATCGGGGGGATGGCGCTGCACAACGGCAAGATCGCGGAAATGCGCACCGGTGAAGGCAAGACGCTGGTCGCGACGCTTCCGATCTATCTCAATGCGCTGGCCGGGAAGGGCGTCCACCTGGTCACCGTCAACGACTACCTCGCACAGCGCGACGCGGACTGGATGGGGCGGATCTATCGTTTTCTCGGCCTCACCGTCGGCGTCAACCTTTCGCAGATGGACCATGCGGCCAAGCAGGCCGCCTACGCGTCCGACGTCACCTACGGTACGAACAACGAATTCGGCTTCGACTACCTGCGCGACAACATGGTGTTCGAGGCGGCGCAGCGGGTCCAGCGCGGGCTGCACTTCGCGATCGTCGACGAGGTCGACTCGATCCTGATCGACGAGGCGCGCACGCCGCTCATCATCTCGGGGCAGGCCGACGACAACGTCGACCTCTACTATCGCCTGAACGAAATCGCGCCCAGGCTCAGCCGGCAGCCGGAGGAGAAAGGCGAGGGTGACTACTGGGTCGACGAGAAAGCGCACCAGGTGCTGCTGTCGGAGCAGGGCCACGAGCACGCCGAGCAGGTCCTGGGAAGCGCTGGGCTGCTCGCGCCCGGCTCGAGCCTCTACGACGCGCACAACATCGGCCTCATGCATCATCTGTACGCGGCCCTGCGCGCGCATGCGCTGTTCCATCGCGACCAGCAGTACGTCGTGCAGAACGGCGAGGTGGTGATCGTCGACGAGTTCACGGGCCGGCTGATGTCCGGCCGGCGCTGGTCCGACGGCCTGCACCAGGCGGTCGAGGCGAAGGAAGGCGTGCCGATCCAGCGCGAGAACCAGACGCTCGCGTCGATCACATTCCAGAACTATTTCCGGATGTACGGCAAGCTCGCCGGCATGACCGGCACCGCTGACACCGAGGCGTTCGAATTCCAGCAGATCTACCACCTGGAGACGGTCGTAATCCCGACGCACATGCCGATGGTGCGCAAGGACGAGAACGACCAGGTGTTCCGGACGCTGCAGGAGAAGGTCGATGCGATCATCGCCGACATCAGGGACTGTCACCAGCGCGGGCAGCCCGTGCTGGTCGGGACGACTTCGATCGAGAACTCGGAGATGCTGTCCGGCCACCTGACGAAGGAAGAGCTTCCGCACGAGGTGCTGAACGCGAAGCAGCATGCGCGCGAGGCCGAGATCGTCGCGCAGGCCGGCCGCCCCAAGGCGGTGACGATCGCGACGAACATGGCCGGGCGCGGGACGGACATCGTGCTGGGCGGGGCGATCGAGCCGCAGATCCTCAAGCTGCGCGAGGACGAGTCGCTCCCGGCGGCGGAGAGGGAGGCGCAGATCGGCGTATTGCGTTCCGAGTGGCAGGTCCGTCACGACGCCGTCATCGGCGCCGGCGGGCTGCACATCGTCGGCACCGAGCGCCACGAATCGCGACGCATCGACAACCAGCTCCGCGGCCGCGCCGGTCGGCAGGGGGACCCCGGCTCGTCGCGGTTCTATCTATCGCTCGAGGATCCGCTGCTGCGCATCTTCGGGGGAGAGCGTCTCGGCTCGATCATGCAGCGGCTGAAGATGCCGGAAGGCGAACCGATCGAGCACCCGATCGTCAACCGCTCGATCGCGAAAGCGCAGAACCGCGTCGAATCGCGCAACTTCGACATCCGCAAGCAGCTGCTCGAATACGACGACGTGGCCAACGACCAGCGCCGCGTGATCTACCAGCAGCGCAACGAACTGCTCGAGTCCTCCGACGTTGCCGAAACGATACGCAACATGATCGCCGGGACGATCGACGAGGCCGTCAGGCGCCACGTCCCTCCCGAATCGGTCGAGGAGCAGTGGGACATTCCCGGCCTGGAATCGGCGCTCGCGTCGGAATTCCAGATGCGGGCGCCGGTGGCCGAATGGCTGAAGAGCGAGCCCGACATCACCGACGACACGTTGCGCCAGCGACTGGTCGACGCCGCACTCGCGCAATACTCCGGCAAGGAGACACTGGTCGGTCCCGAGCTCATGCGCCAGTTCGAGCGCAGCCTCATGCTGCAGACTCTCGACCAGCACTGGCGCGATCACCTCGCGAATCTCGATCACCTGCGCCAGGGAATCCACCTGCGCGGCTACGCACAGAAGAATCCGAAGCAGGAATACAAGCGCGAATCCTTCGAGCTCTTCTCGGACATGCTCGACCGCATCAAGCTGGACGTCGTGAAGGTCGTGCTGACCGTGCAGGTGCGGACCCCCGAGGATGTCCAGGCGGTCGAGGAGCCGCCACCGGTCAGCAACGTCCGGTACCAGCACGCCGACTACGACGAGGCGCTCGCCGCCGCACCGGCCGATCCGCCGCCGGCCGCAGCGCCGTTCGTGCGGGCAGGGGAAAAAGTGGGACGCAACGATCCGTGCCCGTGCGGAAGTCCGGCAAGAAATACAAGCACTGCCACGGTCGACTGGCGTAAAGCGACTGCGCCATGCCTGTCCGCTACACGCCGCCGCGCGCCGAAGATCTGCTGCCGGTGCCCGGCGTCATGCTCGGCACCGCCGCGGCGAAGATGAAGAACTGGCAGCGCGACGACGTGCTGCTGGTGACCTTCGAACCCGGCACGACGGCCGCCGGCGTGTTCACGCAGAACCGCTTCTGCGCGGCTCCGGTGACGGTCTGCCGTCAGCACCTCGACCGCGCCGCGTCCATCCGCGCGCTCGTCGTCAACGCCGGCAATGCCAACGCCGGCACGGGTGCCGCGGGGCTCGCCGCCGCCCAGACGACCTGCGCGGCCGTTGCGTCGATGCTGGGCTGTGCGCCGCACCAGGTGCTGGCGTTCTCGACCGGCGTGATCATGGAGCCGCTGCCGGTCGCCCGGATCGTCGCCGCGCTGCCCGCGGCGCATGCCGCGTGCGCACCGGATCACTGGCTCGCCGCCGTCTCCGCGATCATGACCACCGACACGGTGCCAAAGGGCGCGTCACGGCGCGTGGCGGTGGACGGGATTCCGGTGACCATCACTGGAATCGCGAAGGGCTCCGGGATGATCCATCCCGACATGGCGACGATGCTGGCGTTGATCGCGACCGATGCGCCGATCGGCGCCGCCGTGATCGCCGACCTGACGCGGGACGTCGCCGACCGCTCGTTCAACTGCGCGACGGTCGACGGCGACACCTCGACCAACGACAGCTTCGTCGTCGCCGCGACCGGCAGGGCGAGCGATGCCGCCGATCGAACGCGCCGATGACCCGCGGGTCGCACCGGTGCGCGACGCCATCGCAGCGGTGGCGGTCGAGCTTGCGCAAGCGATCGTTCGCGATGGCGAAGGGGCGACGAAATTCATGACGATCCGGGTCGAGCGGGGGCGCGACAGCGCCGAGTGCCGCAGGATCGCGCTCGCGATCGCGCACTCGCCGCTGGTCAAGACCGCGTTCTTCGCCTCGGATCCGAACCTCGGTCGGATCGTCTGTGCCATCGGCAACGCGGCCGCGCCCGATCTCGATCCAGCGGGCGTTTCGTTCTGGCTCGACGACGTCCTGGTCGTCGCGGACGGCGCCCGCGCCGCGTCCTACGACGAGGCCGATGGCCAGCGCGTGATGAAGAACGACGAGATCACGATCCGGGTCGCGCTCGGTCGCGGGGCGGCAGCGGCGACGGTCTGGACCTGCGATTTCTCGCACGAATACGTCAGCATCAACGCCGACTACCGTAGCTGACGTGCCTTCCGCGAGCGACCCGGCCGCGCTCCTTTCCCGCCTCGAAGGCATTCTCGAGCGCGTCGAACGCCTGCTGCCGCCACCGCCCCCGGCGCCCGACTGGCATGCCACCGCGTTTCGCTGGCGCAAGCGCGCGGGCCGCGGGCCACCTGCAGGCGGTGCTGCATCCGCACGCGATTCGCCTTGACGACCTGGTCGCCATCGACGGGCAGAAGCGCGCAATCGATGCCAACACGCGGCAATTCGTCGCCGGCCTCCCGGCAAACAACGTGCTGCTGACCGGGTCGCGTGGCACCGGCAAGTCGTCGCTGGTCAAGGCGATGCTGGGCAAGTATGCGGCGAAGGGGCTGCGCCTGATCGAGGTCGACAAGGCCGATCTCGTCGATCTGCCCGACATCGCCGAGGTGGTCGCATCGCGGCGCGAACGCTTCATCGTCTTCTGCGACGACCTCACGTTCGACGCCGGCGAGCCCGGGTACAAGGCGCTCAAGGTGATGCTCGACGGCACGATCGCGGCCGCGTCGGCGAACATCGTCATCTACGCCACGTCGAACCGGCGGCACCTGCTGCCCGAGTACATGAGCGAGAACCTGGAGACCAGGCATCTCGGCGACGAAGTGCACCCCGGCGAATCCGTCGAGGAGAAGATTTCGCTTTCCGAGCGCTTCGGGTTGTGGATCTCGTTCTATCCGTTCGCACAGGACGATTACCTCGCGGCGGTCGGTTCGTGGCTCGAGGTGTTCGGCGTCACGCCGGCCCGGACCGAGCGGGAGCGGACATCGCGCCAACGCGAGGCGCTGCAGTTCGCGCTGCAGCGCGGCTCGCGCAGCGGTCGCGTCGCGTGGCAGTTCGCCAGGGGCTACGCCGGCGCCGCCGCTCTGCGCCGAAAATCGCACGCGTGAGCGAGCGGGGCGCGTGAGCGGCATCGTCCGTGTCGCGGCGGCGGTCATCCTGCGTCCCGACGGACAGGTACTGCTCGCACAGCGGCCAGCAGGAAAGCCGTTCGCCGGATACTGGGAGTTTCCGGGAGGCAAGCTCGAGCCGGGCGAGACGCCGCGCCATGCGCTCGACCGGGAGCTCGCGGAGGAGCTCGGGCTCGGTGTTCGTCGGGCGGCGCCGTGGCTGGTGCAGCGCTACCGATATCCGCACGCGCATGTCGAGCTGCACTTCTTCCGCGTCTTCGCCTGGGAGGGCGACCCGGTCGGCCACGATGGACAGGCGTTCGCATGGCAGCGGCCCGGAAATTTCGACGTCGCCCCGTTGTTGCCCGCGAATACCGCGGTCCTGCGGGCGTTGCTCCTGCCGCCGGTCTACGGGATCACGATGGCGCAGGAACTGGGCGAGCACGCGTTTCTCGCCCGGGCGAAGGCGGCGTTCGACGGCGGTCTCGCGCTCGTGGAACTCAACGAAGAGGCGTGGCCGCTGGCGCGGCAGCAGACGTTTGCGGCGGCGCTCGTTGCGCTCGCGCGACCGCGTGGGGCCAAGGTGCTGTTGAACGGCGATGCACGGCTGGCGCGCGAATGGGGCTGCGATGGCGTGCACTGGACGCCGGCCGCCCTTGTCGGCGCACAGGCGCGGCCCGACGAGATGCTGTGCGCCGCATCCTGCCACACGCGTGAGGACATCGAGCGGGCCGGTCGCCTGCAGCTCGACTTCGCCGTTCTGGGGCCCGTGCGACCGACGCCATCCCCTGCCGGCGCAGCGACGCCGGACTGGAATGAATTCGCGGCGATCGCGGCCGAAGCCCCGCTGCCGATCTTCGCGTTCGGTTCATTCGCGCGCGAAGACGTCGACCTCGCCATCGCACACGGCGCGCATGGCATCGCGCTGCGCAGCGCCGCTTGGTCGCGAGTCTAGCTTCGCCACGGCGTCCTGGCGGCGGGGCGATGGCTCGAGCGGGAGTGGTGCAGCGCGATCGATGGTCGAGCGGATCAGGACGGCGCGCCGCGGTCCGGCGGCCCGGCGCCACGCTCGGCGTCAAGATCGTCGGCCTCCGACACCTCGTGCAGGGGAACGCGGTACGACTCGCTCGCCCATGCGCCGAGGTCGATCATCTTGCAGCGCTCTGAACAGAACGGCCGCCAGCGCGCCGCGGGCGCCCACTCCACCGCCACGCCGCAAGTCGGACAGGCCACCGCGCGAGGCTTGCTCACAGATTGCAGAACGCCAGCTCGAAATCGACGTCGTGCTCGTAGACGGTGCCGCGATCCATTCCGGTGACGCCGATGAACCGGATGTTAAGCGCGTACTTGTTCGCGCTGATTTCCGGCACGCAGGGCAGGTCGTGCGCCACCGTGAGCCGCAACAGCTGGGCAACCTTCGATGTGGTGAGCATCAGCTGGAATACGCCGCGCGGTGCGATCTGTCGGCTGGCCCGACCGTTGTCCCGCAGCAGGCGCAAGATGATCGCGAGCCCGTCGTAGATCGGCAGGAACGGCTCGATCCAGCCGCGCAGGTCGCTCTGGCGCGAAGCCGGATCGCCGTGCAGCCAGTAGTGGTACGCAGGAAGATCGAATTCGCAGACGCCGCCCGGAATCGCGGTGCGCTGCTTGATCGTCATCAGCCACTCGTTGTCGCGCAGGTGCACGCCGACCTTGCCGGTCTGCGCGAGCAGCGCGGCACTCGCGCGCTCGATGTCGGCGAGCAGCGGCTCGAGCACGCGTGGCTCGATCGCGGGATTGGAGCGCAGTGGCGCGAGCAGCTGCTTCTGCCGCTCGAGCTCCTGCAGGAGGTCCGTCTTCAGGTCGGCGCGCGCGGCGACGTCGGTGATCTCGAACAGGATAGCGAGCGCCGCGTGATGGTCGGGCGCTTCGCTCCGCGCGGCGAAGAATTGCGCGCGGCGATAGAGATCCTCGAGCCGCATCAACGTGCGAATGCGCTCGTTCAGCGGATGCTCGTAGCGGATCACGGAGAAAGGGTGGCGCCTGAAGCCTAGCGTCAATCCGGCATTCTGCCCGAAGTCGCGCCGCCGATTAAGCCGCGGCGCCCCTATTTTTGGCCGCGGTGCCGGCCAGCGCGCGGTACCGGTGGTCCAGTTCCATCACCTGCGGAGCGATAGCCGACGGCGCCCCGGCGTTGTCGACGACGTCGTCGGCGCGTGCGAGCCGCGCGGCGCGCGGCAACTGGGTCGCCATGATCGCGCGCACCTCATCGGCCGAAAGACCGCTCCGCGTGATCACGCGCCGGACCTGTTCCTCCTCGGGACAGTCGACAACCAGCACGCGGTCGACACCGGACAGGTTGCCGCGCTCGAACAGCAACGGCACCACGAGGAGCCCGTAGGGACTGCTCCAGGCCGCGACTTCCCGGCGCGCGGCCTCCCGAATCAGCGGGTGCAGGATCGCCTCGAGCCCGTCACGGGCCGCCGCGTCGCCGAACACGTGCCGACGCAGCCGCGCCCGGTCGAGCGTCCCGTCGGCGCGCGCGAACTCCGGACCGAACGTCGCGAGTACCGCCGTGTGCCCCGCCTGTCCCGGCGCGGTGAGTGCGTGGGCGATGCGATCGGAGTCGGTGACATCGATGCCGAGCGCCGCGAACGCGTCGGCCACGGCCGACTTGCCGCTGCCGATGCCCCCCGTGAGGCCGACGACCAGGGTCACGGAAAGACGAGTCGGATGAGGGTGGGGCCGAAGAACAGCGCGACCGCTCCCGCGATCGCCAGGAACGGGCCGAATGCCAACGGAATGTTGTGGTCGCGTCCCTTGAACACGATCAGCGCGATGCCGATGAGTGCCCCGACGACCGAGGACAGCAGCACGATCACCGGCAGCGCCTGCCAGCCGAGCCAGGCGCCGAGCGCCCCCAGCAGCTTGAAATCGCCGTAACCCATTCCTTCCTTGCCCCGGATGAGCTTGAACAGCCAGTAGATGGTCCACAGCGACAGGTATCCGGCGATCGCGCCGATCACCGCATCCGGCAGGGACGCGAACACGCCTCCGAGATTGACGATCAGACCCGCCCAAAGCAGCGGCAGCGTAATGCTGTCCGGCAGGAGCTGCGTATCGAAATCGATCATCGTGAGCGCGAGCAGCGCCCACAGCAGCACGCAGGCGGCGAGCCCCTGCGACGTCACGCCGAAGCGCCAGATCGCGGCGGCCGCGAGAAGTCCGCCCAGGGCCTCGACGAGCGGGTAGCGCACCGAGATCGGCGATCTGCAGTTCGCGCATCGGCCGCGCAGCACGAGCCACGAGAGGATCGGCACGTTCTGCAGCGCGGTGATCGGGTGAGCGCAACTCGGGCACGCCGAGCGCGGGACAATGAGGTTGTACGGCGGCTCTGCCACGGGAGCTTCGCCGCGCAGCTCGGCGCACTGCGCCTGCCAGCCCCGCTCGAGCATCTTGGGCAGCCGGTGGATCACGACGTTCAGGAAGCTGCCGGCGCACAGGCCGACCAGCAGGGCCGTCGCCGTGGCAAGGATCGGATCCGGCAACATCACCCGACGACGGATCGCCCGCCGTGCCGCCTGCGCCGCCCGACTGCGACCCAGTCAGACCGGGCCGGCGAGCTCAAACCACCGACCCGAGCTTGAAGATCGGCAGGTACATCGCAACGACGAGGCCGCCGATCACGACGCCGAGAATGACGATGATGATCGGCTCGAGCAGGCTGGACAGCGCCGCCACGGCGTCGTCGACTTCACGTTCGTAGAACTCGGCGATCTTGGTCAGCATGCTGTCGAGCGAGCCCGACTCCTCGCCGATCTGCGTCATCTGCAGCACCATCGACGGAAACAGCTTGGTGTTCGCCATCGAATTGGTGAGGCTGGCACCGGTGCTGACCTCGGTCTGGATGCGCTTCGTCGCGGCAGCGAAGACCGCATTGCCGGACGCACCGGCCACCGCGTCGAGCGATTCGACCAGCGGCACGCCGGCCGCGAACATCGTCGAGAGCGTGCGCGTCCAGCGCGCGACCGTCGCCTTTTCCAGGATCTGGCCGATGACCGGGATCTTGAGCGACACGCGGTCGACGGTGAGACGGAAGGCCGACGATCGGCGCAGCAGAACGAAGAACGTGAAGATGCTGCCGCCGATGATCATGGCCATCAGCCACCACCAGCTGACGAACACGTCGGAAATCGTCATCACCAGCAGTGTCGGCGCCGGCAGGTCCGCGCCGAAGCTCGTGAACACCTGCTTGAACGCCGGTATTACCCAGACCATGATGACCCAGACCACGACAATCGCGACCACGATGACCGACATCGGGTAGAACAGCGCCGACTTGATCTTGCTCTTGATCGCGAGGATCTTTTCCTTGTACGTCGCGAGCCGGTCGAGAATCGCGTCGAGCGTGCCCGAGGTCTCGCCGGCGCTCACCAGGTTGCAGTAGAGCGCGTCGAACTGGACCGGGTGCTCGCGGAACGCCTGGGACAGGCTCGAGCCGGATTCGATGCGGCTCTTGATGTCGAGCATCAGGCGCGAGAAACGCGCATTGCTGTGCCCGCGGGCGACGATGTCGAACGCCTGCAGCAGCGGCACACCAGCGCGCAGCATGGTGGCGAGCTGGCGTGTGAAGAACGTCACATCCTTCTCGTTGACCCTGCGACCGCCGCGGAAGGTCTGCCGCTTGATCCGGGTGACCCGGATGCCCTGTCGCCGCAGGTTGGTCGTGACGACCGTCTCGGAGGCGGCGCGCGTCTCACCCCGCACCTGCCGGTTGTTGCGGTCGAATCCCTCCCAGACGAACGTGTATTCCTTGACGTCCCTGCGCGCTGCGGCGGCGGTGGCCATGCGGTACCCCCTTCTGTCGACGTCACTCGTTGGTGACGGCTTCGATTTCCTCGAGCGAGGTCAGTCCCTGCTTGACTTTGATGAGGCCGGAGTGGCGGAGGTCGCGGACCCCCTCCTTCTTCGCCTGTTCGGCGATGTCGAACGCCGTGCCGTTGCGCATGATGAGCTGGCGCATGTCATCGGTGATCGGCATGACCTGATAGATGCCGACGCGACCCTTGTACCCGGTTCCCTTGCATTCCTCGCAGCCGACGGGGCCGAAGGGCTGCCAGGAGCCGTCGAGCTCCTCGGGCGCGAAGCCGGCCTGCAGCAGCGCCTCGGGCGGGATGTCCTCGGGCTTCTTGCAACGCGTGCACAGGCGGCGGCCGAGACGCTGCGCGGTGATCAGGATGACCGAGGAGGCGACGTTGAACGGCGCGACGCCCATGTTGAGCAGGCGCAGCAGGGTCGTCGGCGCGTCGTTCGTGTGCAGTGTCGAGAGCACGAGGTGGCCCGTCTGCGCCGCCTTCACCGCGATATCGGCCGTCTCCAGGTCGCGGATTTCGCCGACCATGATGATGTCCGGGTCCTGACGCAGGAACGCGCGGAGCGCGGTGGCGAAGGTCAGTCCCGCCTTCTCGTTGACGTTGACCTGATTGATGCCGGCAAGCTGGATTTCGGCGGGATCCTCCGCCGTCGAGATGTTGATGCCCGGCTGGTTGAGGATGTTGAGACAGGTGTACAGCGAAACCGTCTTGCCGGAGCCGGTGGGGCCGGTGACCAGGATCATCCCGTACGGCCGCCCGATCGCGGCCTGCAGCGCTTCCTGCTGGTCGGGTTCGTAACCCAGCGCCTCGATGCCGAGCTTGATGCCCGAGGCGTCGAGGATACGCATCACGATCTTCTCGCCGAAAAGCGTCGGCAGCGTGCTCACGCGGAAATCGATCGCCTTGTTCTTCGACATCACGATCTTCATGCGGCCATCCTGCGGCACGCGTCGCTCCGAGATATCGAGCTTCGAGATCACCTTGATCCGCGACGCGAGCTTGTCCTTGATCACGAGCGGCGGCTGAGCAACCTCCATCAGCACGCCGTCCAGTCGGTAGCGGACGCGGTAGAACTTCTCGTACGGCTCGAAGTGGATGTCGGATACCCCTGCATAGATCGCGTCGAGCAGGATTTTCTGCAGGTACTTGACGACGGGCGCGTCCTCGACCTCCGCGCTTTCCTCGTCGCCGCCCTGTGCGGCGTCGGCCTCCTGGAGGTCGACCTCGAGCTCCTCCATGGAGCCCATTTCCTTGAGCAGGGCACCCGAGGCCTCGACCAGCTTGTGGATCGCCCCCGCCAGCTTGTCGCTCTCGACGACGACCGGCTCGACGACCAGATTGGTCTTGAACCGGATCTCCTCCAGGCCCTGCAGGTTGGCGGGGTCGGCCGTCGCCACGTAGAGGCGGTTGCCGCGCCGGTGCAGCGGCAGGACCTGCCGTGCCTGGGCGATCTTGAGATCGACCAGGTCCTTCTGGATCGTGTCGATGTCGAACGCAGCGAGGTCCAGGAGCGGGACCCCGAATGCGCGCGATGCGAACACGGCGAGCTGGTTCGCCGAGATCCGCTTCCCCGCAAGCACATGGTCGACGAATGTCGTTCCGGCCTGCTGCGCCTGCGTCTGCAGGGTTTCGGCCTCGTACTCGGTCATCAGGCCGTGCTGCGCGAGCGCGCGCGCGAGGCCGCTGATATTGCGCGTCGTAGCGGCGTGCGTGGCCATGGGCTAGATCATCGGAATCCGGCGCGTTCAAGGGAAATGGGGCTCATTTCCCTGGTCAAGCAATTACCGTGCCGTGTCTGCTACAAACCGCCGCTTTCGGCATTATTCCAACCGCATAAAACTTACTCGGCGGATGATGCCTGCCCGTTCGCGCTTTGTAAAGGCGGACCGGGGACTGCCCCTACCGGCGCCAGGAGGCGTACGACTTTGACGCCACGATCCTGCGTCTGCAGGATTTCCAGCGCCTGCCCGGCCACATCCACGCGCGTCCCGGCGGCAGGGATCTCGCCCATTTGGTCGACAATCAGCCCGTTCAACGTTTTCGGGCCGTCGATGGGGAATTGGGTGCCGAGCCGGCGATTGAGCGCGCGCAGCGGCGCGAGCCCGTCCACGACCACGGAGCCGTCGGCGGCACGCCGGTACGTATCGGAGCCGTCGGGAGCCTGGGTCGTGAAATCACCAATGATCTCCTCGATGATGTCCTCGATGGTGACGAGCCCCACCAGTTCGCCGTACTCGTCGACGACGAGTCCGAGGCGTTCGCGATCGCTCTGGAACTGCTGCAGCTGGACGAGCAGCGGCGTGCCGGCCGGCACGTAATAGGCCGGGCGCAGGATCGAGCGCAGCTCGTCCGGCCCGACGCTGCCGCCGCGCTGCAGCGGCACGACCTGCTTCAGGTGGACGATGCCGACGATGTTGTCCGGCGCGTCCTCGTAGGCTGGCAGCCGCGTGTGATACGACGTCGCGAGCTGCTGCGCGACCAGCGACGCCTTCGCGGAAAGGTCGAGCGCGTGGATCTGGTTGCGCGGGGTCATCACGTCGTCGACGGTGACCGCCTCGAGGTCGAGCAGGTTCGCGAGCATCGCGCGATGCTTGCCGCGGAAATACTGGCCCTCCAGCACGAGCGAGCGCAGCTCTTCTTGCGTCAACGTCGTCGTGGCTTCGCTCGCCCGGCGGATGCGCATCAGCGTCAGCAATCCCTGGACGAAAAGGTTGACGAACCAGACGACCGGCGTGGCGGCCTTGAGCATCGGCGCCAGCAGAAAGCTGACGACAGGGGCGATGCGGTCGGCATGCGTGGCCCCGATCACCTTCGGCGTGATCTCGGAGAAGACGAGGAGCGCAAACGAGATGGCGACCGTGCCGAGTGCCAGAGCGAGCTCCCCTTCGCCGAACAGGCGCTTCGTGATCACCGCCGTCAGGGTCGCGGCACCCGCGGCAACCAGGGTGTTGCCGAGGAGGATGACGCCCAGCAGCGTGTCGGTCTTGCCGAGCAGTTGCAGCGTGAGCCGCGCGCCGCGCTCACCGCGATTCGCGCGGTGCTTCAACCGGTAGCGATTGACCGCCATCATCGCGGTTTCGGCGACCGAGAAGAATCCGGAGATCGCGAGCAGCACTGCGAGGGCGACCCCGAGCGTGCCGAGCGCAATGTCGTCCATCAGCGTCCGAGCAGGACCTCGAGAACGAATTTGCTGCCGAGGTAGGCGAGGAAGACGAAGACCGTGCCGGCAATGATCCAGCGCAGCGCGACCCGCCCGCGCCAGCCGTAGCGCCAGCGGCCCCAAAGGAGCGCGCCGAACGTGAGCCAGCCGAGCACCGAGAACACGGGCTTGTGCGTGAACGTCACGGGCTTGCCGAAGATCTGCTCGGAGAAGAGCATGCCGCTGGCGAGCGTCAGGGTGAGCAGGGCGAAGCCCGCCGTCACCAGCCGGAACAGGAAGCGCTCGAGCGTGAGCAGGGGTGGCAGGCTCGCGGCACTGGGGTCGGGCAGCCGCCGATGCAGGCGCTTCTCGAGGCCCATCAGCACCAGCGCCTGTACCGCGGCGACGAGGAACAGCGCGTAGGACACGAGCGCGACCGCGACGTGCGCCGCCGCCATCGACTCGCCCGCATACGCGAACCGGTGGCGGCTCGCGAAGATCGTCGGAAACACGACCGGCAGGATCGCCGGCAGCAGCGCCGCGCCGGCGGCGACCGGAAGCACGACCGTGCCGATCGCGGGCAGCGTGCGCAGCAGTCCGGATGCCCACGCCACCCCCGCGGTGAGGCAGCCAACCACAGAAATCGCATTGAGCAGCGACAGGTCGAGGCCCTCGGCCGTCGCGATGTCCTGCACGGCGAGCCACGCGTGCAGCAGGAGCGCAGCCGGCAGGAGCCACGCCGCCGCCGCGGGAGAGGGCCGCCCGGCAGGGCTGCCGGAGGTTCCGGCCGCGGCAGGGTTCGGCCACAGTGCCCATGCGGTGAGCGCGTACAGAGTCGCAGCGGCGAGGTGGAGTAAAATCATCCGTTTTGGGGCGTTGGCCTGCGCCGAGTTCCTCCGCAGGCAGTTTACCTGAGTGCCTGTTCCCCCGTGCTCCGGCACGCGACGCGCCCTCGGACGCGCCGGCCGCTCAGGCGTCCCGCCGCACCGCAGCGACCTTTGCACCGATCCCGGGTTTCCGATGTTCGACAATCTTTCCCAACGTCTCTCCCGCGTCGTCAAACAGCTCCGCGGCGAGGCACGGCTCACCGACGCCAACATCCAGGACGCGCTGCGCGAAGTTCGGCTCGCGTTGCTCGAGGCCGACGTCGCGCTCCCGGTCGTCAAGGAGTTCGTCGCCAAGGTCCGCGACAAGGCGGTCGGCGAGGAAGTGGTCGGCTCGTTGACGCCGGGACAGGCGTTAGTCGGCGTCGTCCATCGCGAACTTGCCGGGCTGATGGGCGGGGCGGCCGTGCCGCTCGATTTCGCGGTGCAGCCGCCCGCGGTCGTGCTGCTCGCAGGCCTGCAGGGCGCCGGCAAGACGACGACAGCGGCAAAGCTCGCGCATCTGCTGCGGAGTCAGAAGAAGAACGTGCTCCTCGTTTCCGCCGACGTCTACCGACCGGCGGCGATCGAGCAGCTCGCCATGCTCGCGGGGCAGGTCGGTGTCGACGTCTTTCCGTCGACGGTCGGCGAACAGCCGGTGGCGATCGCCGAGGCCGCGCTCGACTGGGCCCGGAAGCACTACCACGACGTGCTGATCATCGACACGGCGGGGCGCCTCGCCATCGACGAGGCGATGATGCGCGAGATCGCCCTGCTGCACGCGGCGGTGAAACCGGTCGAAACGCTGTTCGTCGTCGATTCGATGCAAGGGCAGGACGCGGTCAACACGGCGCGCGCGTTCCGCGAAGCGCTGCCGTTGACGGGTGTCATCCTGACCAAGCTCGACGGCGACGCGCGCGGCGGCGCCGCCCTGTCCGTGCGCCACGTCACCGGCGCTCCGATCAAGTTCGCCGGTGTCTCCGAGAAGATCGACGGCCTCGAGGTATTCCATCCGGAGCGGATGGCCTCGCGCATCCTCGGCATGGGCGACGTCCTGTCGCTGATCGAGGAGGCGCACAAGACGATCGACGCGGAGGAAGCGCAGAAGTTCGCGAAGAAGGTGAAGTCGGGCAAGGGCTTCGACCTCGACGACTACAAGATGCAGATCGCGCAGATGCGCAAGATGGGAGGCCTGTCGGCGATGCTGGAAAAGCTCCCGGCCGAACTCGCGCGTGCTGCCCAGAGCGCGACGATGAGCGAGCGGAAGATCGCGCGCGTCGAGGGCATCATCAACTCGATGACCCCCGCCGAGCGGGCCAAGCCGGATATCCTCAAGGCCTCGCGCAAGCGGCGGATCGCCACGGGCGCCGGTGTCAGCGTGCAGGAGGTGAACCAGCTCCTCAACCAGTTCGAGCAGGCACAGAAGGTGATGAAGATGGTCGCGAAGGGCGGGATGCAGAAGATGCTGCGCGGAATGAAGGGCATTCTGCCGGGCATGCGCTGAGCGCGCTTCGCACCGGCGAGCGTTGGGCGAGCTTGCGGAACAGGTTGATTTCGCGGTAAAATCCCATGCTTTCGTTACCCAGCCACGACTTAGCCAACCACGTAGCCAACCACGATTCGAGACTCGACATGGTCGTCATCAGATTAGCCCGCGGCGGCGCCAAGAAGCGGCCGTTCTTCAATGTGGTCGTCGCCGATTCGCGCAACCGCCGCGACGGCCGCTTCATCGAGCGCGTCGGGTTCTACAACCCGATCGCCACCGAGGGCGAGGAGAGCCTGCGCCTCGCCGTCGACCGCATCGCGTTCTGGAAGGAGCGCGGCGCGAAGCTCTCCGACACGGTTGCCGGCCTCGTCAAGCGTTCGGCGGCTCCCGCCGCGCCGGCTGCCACCGCGCCGGCTGCCGCGGCCTGACAGGCGTTACCGCCAATTCGCGATCGCCGAGCAGAGGTGGCGATGGCTCGCGTACGCGGCGCCATCGTCGTGCTGGGCGAAGTGCTCGGGCCCTATGGCGTACGCGGATGGCTCAGGTTCGAACGTACACCGAAGCACCGGACGCACTGCTCGGATACGCGAGCTGGTGGATGAAGGGTCGGGCGGGTTGGCGCGAGGTGCGCCACGTTGCCGGGCGGATGCATTCAGGAACGCTGCTCGCGCAGCTTGAAGGAATCGATACGCGCGAGGCGGCGGCGGCACTGAAGGGCTTCGAGATCGGCGTGCCAAGGGCGGCGCTGCCCGAACCCGCGGACCAAGAGATTTACTGGGAGGACCTGACCGGACTTGCCGTGCTGAACGGGGCCGGGATCGTGCTGGGCGAAGTCTGTGGAATGACCGAGCACGGCGCGCATCCGCTGTTGCGGGTTGCGCGCCCGGCGGGCGCGCCGGGTCCGGAGCGCTTGATCCCGTTCGTTCCGGCAATCGTGCGCCGGGTGGATCCGAACGCGGGTACGATCGAGGTCGACTGGGGCGAGGATTACTAGGGCCGTGCACGGGCGCACGATGCGGATCGACGTCGTCACGCTGTTTCCCGAGATGGTTGGCCATGCGGCCAGGTACGGCGTCACGGGCCGCGCGCTCGAGCGAGGGCTGTGGCACCTCGGCGTGTGGAACCCGCGCGATTTCGCGCTGGACCGATACCGGACCGTCGATGACCGGCCGTACGGTGGCGGGCCGGGGATGGTGATGATGGCGGAGCCGCTGGCGAAGGCGCTCGCGGCGGCGCGCGCGGCGCAGATGGCAGCGGGTTGCCGTGCGACGCGCACGCTCCACCTGTCCCCTGCCGGAAACCCCCTCGTGCACGAGCGGGTGGTCGCGCTCGCCGAAGCGGGCGGGGACACGGGGCTGGTGCTGCTGGCAGGGCGGTACGAGGGAATCGACGAGCGGCTGCTCGCGCGCGAAGTCGACGAGGAGGTGGCGATCGGCGATTTCGTCGTTTCCGGAGGCGAGCTGCCGGCGCTGATGCTGATCGATGCGATCGTGCGGCTGAGGCCGGGTGTGCTGAACGATGCGGAATCGGCGGCGCAGGATTCGTTCGTGTCGGGACTGCTCGACTGTCCGCACTACACGCGGCCGGAGGAGTATGACGGCGACCGTGTGCCCGAGGTTCTGCTATCGGGCAACCACGCGGCGATCCGCGCGTGGCGTCTCGGACAGTCGCTCGGGCGCACCTCGGATCGGCGCCCCGATCTTCTGCTGGGCCGGGCGCTGTCGAAGGAGGAAGCGAGATTGCTGTCCGCGTATCGGGCGAGCGGCAACCGGCAGCGGGCGAGCGCGCAGCGACCGCGAGCAGGAAACCGGAAGCAGGAACGAAGTAGCGAGCAACACGCAACAAGTGCGGGCAACAACAAGCCGCGTGCATCAGGGGGCGCCCTGCGCTGCACGCAAGGTCAACGACCACGAGCATCGGCAACGGAGAACACAACATGGATACGATCGCAATGCTGGAGAAGGAAGAAATCGCCCGCCTGGGGAAGACCATCCCCGCGTTCGCGCCGGGCGACACCATCATCGTCAACGTGAGTGTCGTCGAAGGCGAGCGCAAGCGCGTGCAGGCCTACGAGGGCATTGTGATTGCGAAACGCAATCGCGGGCTCAACTCATCGTTCGTCGTGCGCAAGATCTCGAGCGGCGAGGGCGTCGAGCGCACGTTTCAGACGTATTCGCCGCTCATCGCGAGCATCGAGGTCAAGCGCAAGGGCGATGTGCGCCGCGCGAAGCTCTACTATCTGCGCGACCGCTCGGGCAAGTCGGCGCGGATTCGCGAGAAGCTCGCCCACACGCACAAGGACACGAAGGGCGAATGACCGGAATTTTGTGTGTCGCAGGGGCAGCCGCCGGCTGCCCCTTTTTCCGTCCGGAACGCAAACCGCGCGCTTCCGTGGCGCCGCGGACGGGTTGTGGCCGACAAGTCTGACAGTGTCACCCGGACGCTCCCGGCCCTGACTTGCCTCGGGCCCCGATTTCCACCAAGATTCCCGCACCAAGCCGGGCGATCTCCGGCCAGCCGGATTCGATGAGAGCATCGCTTTACGAAGCGCTGGGAATCGCGCCGAGCGCCTCTGACGAGGAGGTGCGCTCCGCGCTGCGACGGCTGATCCGAAAATATTACGCGAAGACGCGCGATGGCCAGGGAAATGTCGAAGAGGCCCTGCGCTTCATCAATCATGCCAGTCGCATACTGAGCGATCCGGAGCGCCGCGCCCGCTACGACAATGAGCTGGCGCTGTCATCGGGTACTGTCGAACATCCGGTCGCGCACGTCGCCAGCAACGCGATCGCCGCGGCCGGCGAGCAGACCGACGTCGGCATGCCCGCCGGGGACTCGGCGGCCGGGCGCGTCGCGCTCGAAGCCGACGCGGACGATGCCCGCGATGCGCGAAGCACGCATCACCCCGGGCTCACCGAGCCCGTCGCGTCGTTCGGGCGGCCGACCATCGTCACCATTGCGCTGTGCGCGCTGTTCGCGGCGTTCATCGCCGCCGCGATTGTGCTGGTGATGCCGGTCGACACGGTGCAGGTTGCGAAGCAGGTTCTGGTCGGGCTCACGCTGACCCTGCTTGCGCTGACCGCGGTGTATGGCGTGGTGCACGGCATCGCCTGGGCGCGGCGCAACGGCGCACCGCCCGTCGCCGGACTCATGCCGCAGACCGATCTGGCGATCCTCAACTGGCGCCGCGAGAAGAGCGTGTTCCTCGGAACCAATCAGCCGCAGGAGGACGCGAGCTGGATCTTCCAGTTGCGCATGGCCGAACTCGAGCGCGCAAAGACCGGACGCACCAGCGAGCCGCGTCCGTTCAATCGTCTGGCCGGGCGCCTGTTCGATTACGCCATCTGGGGGATCGTGCTTGCGCTGCTGCTGTCCGAGCTGCGGGGCGCGAAAATCGTTCCCGACCGGCTCGGTTTCTGGCTGGGACATCCGCTGGTGGCACCGATGGCTGCGCATCACCGGGACGTGGATCCCGATCGAGGCGCTGCTGATGGCCTCGATCGGCACCACGCCGGGCAAGTGGCTCTTCGGCTGCTTCCTTCAATTCTCGATTTCCGACGCCTATGCCCGCCGGGAAGTCCAGGCCCAGCTCCGGCGCGGGCTCCGACGCGCGTTCCGCGTCTGGTGGGAAGGGGTGGGCTGCGGCTTCCCGCTGCTCGCGCCGGTCCTGATCGCCGTGGCCTACGAACGGCTTGCGCAAACGCAGGAGACCGCCTGGGATTCGGCGCAGGACTGCCTCGTCACCTATGCCCCGCCCGGCATGCTGAATACCGTCACCGGCGTGACCGGCTTGGCGGCCATGCTCTGGCTCTATGGAGTTGCTTGGCATCGTCCGCTGGCCGACACGGTCACGATGGCGACGACCTCGATCATGCGGTCGCTGCCGTCGCCGAGTTCGCTGCTTCCGCAGGACCTGCTCAGCGGCAACGCGGTGTCCGGCATCGCGAGCGGAATCACGCCAGCCCGCGGGCACTCCGGCTGCGCCGTCCGGTGCGCCGCCTGCCCCCCCGGCGGCTCCCGGTTCCAGCGGCGCGGCGAGTCCACCGATGGATGCCGAGGTGGCGACACTCTTTGCCGAAAGGCGAGCGCGGATCGCAGCCCTGAAAGTCGAGGGACCACGGATGTTGCGCACCGGCAACTTCCGGCGGGCGGCGGAACTGTGCAGCGCGTGGGCCGATCTCGAACTCGCCAATGCCGACGCGTGGCGTTGTCTCGGCCAGGCCGAGCAGGCGCAGGGCAACCACCAGGAAGCGTTGAACGCGTTTCGCAAGGCGAAGCAGCTCGACCCGAACGACCGCGTGCTCGATGCCGAGATCGAGCGTAGCCAGAAGGGTATCGTCGCCGATTTCCTCAATCGCTATCGGCGTTGACGCGCGGCCGGCATTCGCGGGCCCGGGAGCCCTCGCTCCACTTGCCAAAACCCGTGAACGCAGAAATGCGCCCAACTCGCCCCGTCCCTCCGGGTTGCCACCAAGAAGCGCGTCTGCTGCGTTGCTCGGCTGACGAATACTCTCGATATTCGCTGCGCTTCGCACCTCGCAGCCATCGCTTTTCTTGGTCGCGCAACGCATGCGCGAAAGTAAGCCCGACAGACTCCTAGGTCGCGGCTGCGGTGTCGGCCTTGCCGCCGGCCGCTTCGCGCTCGATCTCGCGACGGATCTCGTCCATGTCGAGCGCGCGCGCCGCGGCCACGACCTGCTCGAGCGCGGCGGCGGGCAGGGCGCCCGCCTGCGCGAACACGACGACGTTCTCGCGGAAGACCATCAGCGTCGGAATCGACCGGATGTTGAAGCGCGCCGCAACCGCGGGTTCGGCCTCGGTGTCGACCTTCGCGAACAGCACGTCTGGATGGCGGTGGGCCGCGGCGGCCTCGAACATCGGCGCGAACGAGCGGCACGGCGCGCACCAGGGCGCCCAGAAATCGACGATCGCGAAGCGGTGATTGGGAATCGTCGCCGCAAACTTTGCGGAGTCGAGTGCGACAACGGCGCCGGCGGCCTGCGAATCGGACGAGGCGGGTGTGGCGGGAGCGATCATGGCCGTGCCTGGTTGCGCGCGAACGCCGGAACGGCAGTTGCCGCGGGAAGCAGGCTCGATTCTAGCAGGACGCGAGCGTCCTTCGCTGCCTGCGTCACGGGGCACCGGATCAGCGGCGAATCCTCTCGACGAGCGCCGTCGTCGAATGCGCGCTCGCGAACGGGATCGCCACGAACCTTCCCCCGGCGGCGATCACCTCGGCGGCGCCCGCGGTGGTCGCCGCCGTGTAGTAGACCTTCACCAGCACGTCGGGCAGGCACGCGGCGATCAGGTCGCGCGGCGTGTCGGCATCGAAGGGCAAGACGAGATCGACCGCCGCGAGCGCCGCGAGTACCGCCATCCGGTCCGCGAGCGGATTGAGCGGCCGGTCCGGGCCCTTCGCGAGTCGTCGCACCGATGCGTCCGAATTGACCGCGACGACGAGTGCCGCGCCCAGCGAGCGCGCCTGGTCGAGGTAGGTGACGTGGCCGCGGTGCAGGACGTCGAACACGCCGTTGGTGAACACGAGCGGGCGCGGCAGCCTCAGGATGCGTACGAGCGCGTCGCCGTAGGTTGCGATCTTGGCTTGATAGCGCGGCGCGGGAATCGCGGCCGGTGCGCTTGCATCGGGCGTACTCCGGGCGCCGCGCGCCTTCCCTCCGGGAGGGAGCAATTCGCGCTCGGGGCGGCCCTTCGCGCTCGCACCGACTACCCTCGGCGCTGCGCGCCTCCCTCCGGGGGGAGCAATTCGCGCTCGGGGCGGCCCTTCGCGCTCGCAGCGGCTCCCTTGCGCTGCGCGCCTGCCCCCCAGGGGGGCGCAATTCGCGCTCGGGACGGCCGTTCGCGCTCGCAACGGCTCCCTTGGCGCTGCGCGCTTTCCCTCCGGGAGGGAGCAATTCGCGCTCGGGACGGCCCTTCGCGCTCATGGCACCATCAGTTCATGTACTCGAAAAGCTTGACGACGCGGGCGGCACCCTCGGTGGTGGCCGCGATCTGTGCCGCGGTGTCGCCCTCCTCGCGCGTGACGATCCCCATCAGGTAGACGACGCTGCGCTCCGTGACGACCTTGACGTACAGCGCCTTGATCAAATCGTTCTCGAGCATGCGGCTCTTGACCTTCGACGTGATGAAGGTGTCGTTGGACCGCGCCCCGAGGTAGGAAATCGGGCCGACGACCATTTCGTCGAAGATGTTGGCGCACGCGGTCGTTGCCCTTCGCCAGCTTGACGATCTCGGCCCGGGCCTCGGGTGTCGGCGCCTCGCCGGTGAGGAGCACGTTGCCGTTGTAGCTCGTCACGTTGAGATGCACGTCGTTGCCCCAGCGCTCGACCGCGGCCGTACCGATCTTGAGCTCGATCGCCTGGTCGTCAACCTGCGCGCTGGTCGTGCGGCGATCGTTGGCGACGACCGCGACATGAGCCGCGCCGATCGCGACCGTGAACGGCGTGCAACCGGACACCAGGACGTCCGCGGTGATCGCCATGGCCGCGAGCGTCGCGCCAAGCCGTGCCTGGCGCATCCTCATCATTCCTCGCCGAGCAGCGTGTTGTCGATGGCGTCGCAAAGGCAATGGATCATCAGCAAGTGGACCTCCTGGATGCGTGCGGTGCGCCCGTCGGGTACACACAGATGCACGTCGGCCGGCGCAAGCATCGCGCCGATCCGCCCTCCACCCTTGCCGGTCAGCGCGACGACCCGCATGTCACGGTCGTGCGCCGCCTCGATCGCGGCCGCGACGTTGGCCGAATTGCCCGAGGTCGAAAGCGCGAGGAGCGTGTCGCCGGATGCGCCGAGCGCGCGCACCTGCTTCGCGAATACCTGCTCGTACGAATAGTCGTTCGCGACCGCCGTGAGGATCGAGGTGTCGGTGGCGAGCGAGATCGCCGGCAGCTCCGGGCGTTCGCGCTCGAAGCGGCCGAT
>CAWAOF010000016.1:0-76805 GCA_963783525.1 uncultured beta proteobacterium | reverse complement strand
GAGGATATTGCGCGCCGCCGTCTGACCCTGCCGTTGCGCGACGACCCAATGCTCGATGCGAATTCGATCGCCGGAATGCGGATCGGGCCAGCGAGCCACGTCGCCCGCGGCAAACACGCCGCGCACATTGGTTTCCAGATACTCGTCGACCGCGATGCCACGGTCGACCGCGATCCCCGCCTGTTCGGCCAGCGCGATTGACGGCCGCACGCCAACGCCCGCGACCACCAGATCGGCGTCGAGACTGGTGCCATCGGTCAACGTAAGCCGCGCGCCATCGATGCGGCGCACCGTTGTGCCAAGGTGAAACTCGACGGCGTGCGATTCGTGCAGTTCGCGCACGAAATGCCCGACCGCCGGCCCGAGGATCCGTTCGAGAGGCACTTGCTCGGGCCCCACCACATGCACGGCGATGCCGCGCGCCGAAGCGATGCCGCGACCTCGAGCCCGATGAAACCGGCCCCTATGATCACCGCGCGCGTTGCCGTCGCCGCCTTGGCCACGATCGACCGGCTGTCGTCGAACGTGCGCAGGTAATGAAGCTGCGATGCCGACGCGCCCGGAATGTCGAGGCGCACGGGCTCGGCGCCGGTCGCGATCAGCAGCGCACCGAACCCGATATCCCTGCCGTCCTGGAACTGCACGCGGCTGCGGTGCACGTCGATCGACGCCACCGGCGAGTCGAGCACGAGCTCGATACGCCGCTCGGCATAGTATTCCGGCGTTCGCAGCGGGATCCAGTCGGATGGCGCGGTCCCCGCCAGAAAGTCCTTCGAAAGATTGGGCCGGTCACCAGGGCACGAAGTCGTCCGCGCTGACCATGGTCACGGTACCCGGGTAATTCTGGCGACGGAGCATGTCGGCTGCGGCCAACGCTGCCGCACCGCCACCGACAATGACCACCGAGGATGGCATGTCGGGCGATGCGGCCGTGGAGCGCGCTCCTCGCGGGCTCGGTCCGGAAACCTTCTCGCGGACGAAGACCTTGTCGCCCGCCCGCTCGACGCGCCAGCAGGGGATCGGATCGAGCGCCGGCGCGCGCAGTGCTTCACCGGTGCGCAGACTGAAGCAGGCGTGATGCCAGGGACAACGTACCGTATCGTCGACGATGAGCCCCTCGGCAAGCGGCCCGTGATAGTGCGTACAGGACGCGCCGACGGCGAAGATGCCGTCGCCGCGCCGTACCAGGATCACGTCATCGGTATCGACGCACCCGGCGACGATTGCCCCGTCAGTAGTCCGACAGTGCAATCCCGCCAGAGAAATCCCGCTTCGGCGAGCCTTCCATATTCGCCCTCGTTGACCGGACGTTGCAATGGACCAGATCAGTGGTCGACGTTGACCATCCACCCCACGCCGAAGCGATCGGCGAGCATGCCGAAGCGCTGCGACCAGAAGGTCTTGCCGAGCGGCATCGTCACCTTGCCGCCGTCGGCGAGCGCGGTGAACACGCGATCGGCGTCCTCCACCGTGGCCACGGTGACCGAGAGCGAGAAGCCGTGGAAGCGCGTCTGCCCCGCGCAGCTGCCGTCCGAGGCCATCACCACCGAATCACCGATGCGCATCGCCACGTGCATGATCTTGTTCTCTGAACCGGGCGGAATCATCCCGGGCGGCACCGGGTCGGGGCTGTCCTTGTAGCGCATCAGCATTTGCACTTCGGCGCCCACCGCGCGCCGGTAGAACTCGACCGCCTCTTCGCAGCGACCATCGAAGAACAGGTAAGGCTGGACTTGCATGGCGCCTCCTTTCGAACAGTGGCTCGCTGTCATGGCGGGCCGTTGAGCCGGTGCGTCCCGGCGCTCAACGCTTGCCCTCGTCCCGGGGATCGGCGAGCGTCCGCTTCGCGCCACCACTCTACTTGGAACGACGCCACGTGGGAATCGACGCCGTCCTGAACACGGCGTTTGACATGGCGCTGCCGCGCAGTGCAGCATGCGCCGGCGGGTGAATCCGGATCGCGCCTCGACTCCTCGGGGCGTTTTTTTCGCCGCCCGGCGCCGCCATCGCAAGCGCTCCGGTCTTGCGCAGGCCAGATGCACATGGACGCAACGAACACCGCCGCTCCGACCCCCACCCCGCGCGTCACGACCCGCGCGCTCTTCATGGAGTTCCTGAAGGTTGGGATGTCGGGATTCGGCGGCGTCCTGCCGTTTGCCCGCCGCATGCTGGTCGAGCAGCGGCGGTGGCTCGACGCCACGGAGTTCACCGAAGTCCTTTCGCTGTCGCAGTTCCTTCCGGGACCGAACATTGTCAATGTTTCGGTCATCGTCGGCCGCCGCTTCCGCGGACCGATCGGCTCCGTCGCCGCGACGCTCGGCCTGCTGCTGATGCCGATGGCGTTCGTCCTGCTGCTCGCGATGGTGTTCGCCGAGTTCGCGCAGGTCGACGCCGTGCGTGGCGCGTGCACGGGCGTTTCCGCCGCGGCATCGGGGCTCGTGCTCGCGCTGGCGCTCAGGATGGGCAAGACGATCCGCAGCACCCCGTGGCAGATCGGCGTCGCGATCGTCGCCTTCGTCGCCATCGGCGTCGCGCGCCAGCCGCTGCTCTGGGTGCTGGCCGCGCTCGTGCCGCGTGTCGCTGGCCTTGAGCTGGTGGAGGCGCGGGTGATCCCTCCGGTGCTCTTCGAGCTGGCGCTCCAGTTCCTGGTGCTCTCGCTGCTGTCGATCGGCGGCGCCAACGCGATCATCCCGGAAATCCACCTGCGCGCCGTCGACGTCCACCACTGGATGACCGACGTCGACTTCTCGCAGATGTTCGCGCTGGCGCAGGCGGCGCCGGGACCGAACGTGCTGATCGTGAGCCTGGTCGGCTGGAAGGCCGCGGGCATCGCCGGCGCGCTCGTCGCGATGGCCGCGATGTGCGGGCCGTCGTCGGCGCTCACCTACTTCGTCGCGAACGTGTGGGAGCGCTTCCGCGAAGCGCCGCTGCGGATCGCGATCCAGCGCGCGCTGGAGCCGGTGACCGTCGGTCTCGTGCTCTCGTCAGGGTACGTGCTGACGCGGATGACCGATCACGCCTGGCCGCCTACGCGATCACCGGCATCGACGTTGCTGCTCGCCCTGACGACGCGGCTGCATCCGCTGTGGATGCTCGCGGCGGCAGCGGGCTTGGCGCGCGGCTGGGTATGGGTCGGTCTGCGGGGGTCAGGTCAATCTATCCGAACGGATAAATTAACCTGACCCCATTACCGACCCGACGCGCCGTGCAGGCGGCTCGTCCGCGGCACGCCGGCCAGCAGGTACTCCATCTGGTCGGCGAGAATCCGGCGATTCCTGAGAATGAAGTGCTCGTGCCGGTTCGGCACGTAGGGCACGTACAGCAGCGGCATGCCCGCCTGCTCCGGCGAGCGGCCGCCCTTGCGCGTGTTGCAGGACCGGCAGGCGGTCACCGCGTTGGTCCAGGAATCCGTGCCGCCGCGCGACACCGGCACGACGTGGTCGCGCGAGAGATCGCGAATCATGAACCGGCCGCCGCAGTACGCGCACACCTGGCGGTCGCGGACGAACAGCATCTGGTTGGTGAGACCCGGGCGCGTGCCGGTGGGCGCCCGCTCCCGCTGCCCTTGATCGCGAGGATCGATCGCGTGGCGATGCGCGAGCGCACGCCGTTCTTCTGCCAGCCGCCGCGGAACTCGCGGACCTCGCGGCCGACCGACCACGCGACCATCTGCCTCGCGTGATAGGTGATCGCTTCCTCGAGCTCGACCCAGGCCTGCGGCAAGCCCCGCCATGTCGACCGTCAATACGAGTGGGTCCATCTCCCGAACTCCGCAGCCCGGCGCTCAGACCGGGCGCTCCCTGCCTTGGCAACGTGCAAAGTATAAAGCATGGATGATGCCACCCCGCCGCGGGGACCCGGTTGCGCGCGGTACCCGCGCGCCGCGACCGACTCAGAGACCGGCGATCGAGAAGCCGGCTGGCAAGCGAGGCGACCAAGCGCCACCGCGCTCCGCCGGCGGTGAGCCCGACCAGCGGCGGCCGCACGCTCGCCCAGACCTCGTCGCCGCGTGCAATGCGCGATGAGCGCCTTGAGTGCGGCGATCACCGGGTATTTCAGGAGCGCCGCCCGCAGCGCGTCGAGCGCCGCCTGCTGCTGCGTCGGCGTCGGGTCGCTGCCAGCCGCGATAGAGCTCGACGATCGCGGCCGGGATTGACGTTCGCCTGTGCGCTGATGCAGCCGGCGCCGCCGCCGCGCATGGCGGCGAGCAGCAGCGCCTCGCTGCCGGGATAGACCGCGAAGCCGCGCGCGGCGAAGCGCTCGAGCAGCCCGCGCACGCTGTTCCAGTCGCCCGAGCTGTCCTTGATTCCGGCGATCGGTGCCGGGATACGCGGCCAGCAGTCGCTCGATCAGCGCCGGCGACAAGCGGTACCTGGGAGACCTGTGGGATGTGGTAGAGGTAGATGCGCAGCCGCGCGTCACCCACGCGCTGGATCACTTCCGAATAGCTCGCGTACAGGCCGTCGTCGGTGACGCCCTTGTAATAGAACGGCGGCAGCATCAGCACGCCGGCACAGCCGTGCCGGATCGCATGCCGCGTGAGCTCGACCGTGTCGGTAAGCGCGCAGCAGCCGGTGCCGGGCATCATCCGCGCCACCGGCAACCCTGCGTCCGACCAGCGCATCGAGCAGCGCCAGCTTTTCGGCGACCGAGAGCGAGTTGGCCTCGGAGGTCGTGCCGAACATCGCGAGTCCCGCATCGCGCGCGACGAGCCACCGGCAGAGCCTGACGAGCCTTCGCGGCATCCGGTCGCAGGTCCGGCGCGAACGGGGTGATGACGGGCGCGATCACGCCGCGCAGTGCGGTTGATTGTTCCATGGGTCCCTCCAGGGCGCGCGCGACCGCCACCGTCGATGCTGCCGGCGCGAACGTCCCATTATCGCGCCGATCTGTCCTCCAGGTCCATGGCGGCGCATAGCGCCAGCGCTGCCCGCGGCCGAAACCGCGACGAAGTGTCGCATCGGCGTCACGGCGGACGAGGCCGACCCGGGAAATCGCCACCGCGTGCGCCCGTCCGCATCCGTTCCTCTAGACTTGATTCAGCCCGGTCCCGGCACGCCCCGCCGGGCCCCGATCCACTGCCGCGATGCATGACGACCTTGCGTTTCGCTCACTGACCGAACTCTCGCACCTGCTCGTCGAAGGCAAGACGAGCTCGCGCGAAATCGTCGAGGCCTGCCTCGCGCGAATCGATCGCCTCGATGGCCAGCTGCACGCGTTCGTCGATGTCTACCGCGACGACGCGCTGGCCGCAGCCGATACCGCCGACCTCGAGCGCCGGGCCGGGGTCGTCGCGCGGGCCGCTCGCCGGGCTTCCGATCGCGCTCAAGGACCTGCTGCATGTCGAGGGCAAGCAGACGACCGCAGGCTCGAAGAGCTGGGTCGGGCGTATTTCCGACCACACGGCGACCGCGGTCGAGCGCCTGATCGCCGCCGGCATGATCCCGCTCGGCAAGACGCACATGGTCGAATTCGCGTTCGGCGGCTGGGGTCGCAACCAGCCGATGGGCGCGCCGTGGAACCCGTGGGACCCGCACACCCATCGCGTCGCCGGCGGCTCGTCGAGCGGTTCGGCGGTGGCGGTGGCCGGCGGGCTCGTCCCTGCCGCGCATCGGATCCGACACCGGCGGGTCGATCCGCATTCCCGCCGCACTTTGCGGACTCACCGGCCTGAAGCCGACCTACGGCCTCGTGAGCCTCTACGGCGCCGTGCCGCTGTCAACGACGCTCGACTCGATCGGTCCGCTGGCGCGCACCGTCGAGGATGCCGCGCTGCTCACCGCCGCGATCGCCGGGCGCGACGCCCGCGATCCCGCGACGCTGTCCGCGCCGCCATTCGACGTCGGCTCGTCGCTCGCGAGCAAACCCGACAACGCGTGAACCGCTCGCCGGATTGCGCATCACGGCACTTGCGTCCGAGCGACTTTCCCGCCGGCACGCGACCCGGACGTGGTCCGCGCCTACGACGACGGCAATCGTCGCGCTGCGCGATCTGGGCGCGCGGATCGACGAAGCGTCCTTCCCGTTCGACTTCGACGATGTCATGGTGAAGAACGGCCGGATCATCGCCGCCGAAGCGTACGCCATCCATCGCACGTACATCGAGGACGAAGCGCTCGACATCGATCCCTGGGTCCGCAGACGGGTCCTCGGCGGAAAATCGATCATCGCCGCCGACTACATCGACGACCTCGCCGCCCGCAAGCGCGCCGCCGCCGCGTTCGCGGACTGGATGCGCGAGCACGACGCGCTGCTGACGCCGACGCTGCCGATCACCGCGACACCCGTCGCCGACGTCGACGAGGCGACGACCCCGCTTGCAACGTGGACGCGCGCCGCCAATTACCTCGGCGGCGTGCGCGCTTTCGCTGCCGGCAGGATTCTCCGCGCAGGGCCTGCCGATCGGCGTGCAGCGATGGGCGCGCGGTTCGGCGAGGCGACGCTGATCCGGATCGGTCGCGCGTTCCAGAAGGTCACCGACTGGCATCGGCGGCGGCCGCCGATCTAGGGCCGCGGGCCAGCTTCCGGCGGTCAGCGCTCGTCGATCGTGGGCGGGGTCCACGTCGGCGGCGCGCAATGCCCGGGCGCGCAGCAGGCGCAGCATGCGGATCGCCGTTTCGCGCCCGCGATAATAGCCTTCCAGGCGCAACGTCTCGGTGAACCCCGTCGCACGGTACAGGCGGAAGGCGGCCCGTGTTCCCGGCGCGCAGCTCGACATGGACCGAGGCCATGCCCGCCGTGGCCGCCGTTTCGACGAGCCACTCCGTCAGCCGCCTGCCGATGCGGCGTCGCTGATGACTCGGCGCACCGCGAGCAGCACGAGATGCGCGCGCTCCTCACCCAGGCGCATGGTCGCGAAGCCGACCGTTCGACCGCGGTCGCCGGCGATCACGGTCACCGTCTCCGGATCGCCGAGCAGCTGCGACATCCGCTCGGTCCGGTAGTGCCAGCCGAGCCCCGTCTCGATCAGATCGCGCGACATGCCGGCAAGCGTCGGCGCGTCACGCGCCGCGCGAGTCGCAACTGGATGTCGGCAGGATTCATGGCGGGAATTCTGCCACGACGCGGTCGGGTTCCGCGACCCGCCGCGGCCGGGCGACGCCGCGGCCCGCGCCTATAATCACCCGATGGCGAAGGGACCGCCGCCCGCGATGGCGCAGCGTTATGGAATGGCTCATCGTCGTCGCCGCAATCGCAATCGGCATCCCCGCCGCGGCGTGGCTCGCGCAGGACAGCCTGATCTTCTTCCCCCAGCCGATCGGGTCCACGGCGCACCTGCCGGGGCACGCCGCGCCGATCACCGTCGACGCCGCCGACGGCACGCGCCTGCGCGGCTGGATCGTCGCGGGCACGGCCGATCCCGCGCCCACGGTCATCTACTTCGGCGGCAACGCCGAGGAGGTCTCGTGGACGCTCGCCGATCCGCGCTGGCCGCGCGAGTGGTCGATCGTCGCGCTCAATTATCGCGGCTACGGCGACGAGCGAAGGCAAGCCGGGCGAGCGCGAGCTCACCGCCGACGCCCTCGCGATCTACGACGCGGTCGCGGCGCGCAGCGCAGTCGACCGCAATCGGCATCGTCGCCTTCGGACGCAGCCTCGGCACCGCCCTCGCCACCCACGTTGCCGCCGAGCGACCCGTCGCCGGCGTCGTGCTGGTGTCACCCTTCGACAGTCTCGCCGCCATCGGCAGCCACCACTACCCCTGGCTGCCGGTCTCGCTGCTGCTGCGGCACCGGTTCGACGCGCTCGACGATGCGCGCCGGAGCGCATGCGCCGCTGCTGGTGATCGTCGCCGAGCGGACACGATCATTCCGGTCGAGCGCTCGCGCGCGCTCTTCGAGGCGTGGGCGGGACCGAAAAGCTGGCAGGTCGTGCCGCAGGCGGACCACAACACGCTCGGTGCGAGCCCCGATTTCTGGGACGGCATCACGCGCTTTCTGGCCGCAGCGCTGAGCGCCCCGACAGCCGGACGTGCGTCGACGGCCCGCGGACCGCGCGATCCGTCACTCCGTCGGCAGGAATCCGTCGATCGACAGATACCGTTCGCCGCGTGTCGTAGTTGAAGCCCAGCACGCGGCACCCCGGCGGCAGGCTCGGGAGTTTCTGCGCGATGGCGGCGAGCGTCGCGCCGGACGAGATGCCGACCAGCATGCCTTCCTCGCGCGCCGCGCGGCGGGCCATTTCCCGCGCGCCTCCGCGTCGACGGTGATCACGCCGTCGAGCAGCGCAGTGTCGAGATTCGTCGGGATGAAGCCCGCGCCGATGCCCTGGATCGGATGCGGCGACGGCGCACCGCCGGAAATGACCGGCGACTAGAGCCGGCTCGACGGCGAACACCTTGAGAGTTGGGCCACGCCTTCTTCAGCACGCGCGCGCAGCCGGTGATATGCCCGCCGGTGCCCACGCCGGTGATCAGCACGTCGAGACCCTCCGGGAAGTCGGCGAGGATCTCGCGCGCGGTCGTGCGCGCGTGCACGTCGATGTTGGCCGGGATTGTCGAACTGCTGCGGCATCCACGATCCCGGGGTCGTGTCGACGAGCTCCTGGGCCTTCGCGATCGCGCCCTTCATCCCTTCGGCGCGCGGCGTCAGCACGAACGTCGCGCCGTAGGCGAGCATCAGCCGCCGCCGCTCGATCGACATGCTGTCCGGCATCACCAGCACCAGCTTGTAGCCCTTGACCGCGGCGACCATGGCGAGTCCGATGCCGGTGTTGCCGGACGTCGGCTCGATGATCGTGCCGCCGCGGCTCGAGCCTGCCGGTCGCCTCCGCGTCCTCGATCATCGACAGCGCGATGCGGTCCTTGATCGAGCCGCCCGGGATTCGCGCGCTCCGACTTGATCCACACGTCGGCGGCGAGGGCCGAACAGCCGGTTGACGCGGATGTGCGGCGTGTTGCCGATGGTGGCGAGTATGTCGGCGGCTCTCATGGAATCCTCGAACGATGGACGTGCAAGCAATGAATGCAGCCGCACATGCTACGCGCGTCCGCGACGCGGGTCATGCCGACGGCGATGACGCATGCGTGCGCTGGGGCCGCCTTCAGGCGGCTGTTCGATGCGGCTCGCCGCGTCCGGCTGAAGCCGGACCCACGGCGAGGGTGATTCATGCGGGCGTCGGGCGTCGTCGAACAGCGACGGCGTCGCGTCGGGCGTGGCCTGGGCGGCCCGACCGCTAGCGAGGGCACAGCGCGGTGACGCGCACGCCGAGCAGGCGGATGCGCCGGTCGAGCGGGACGCGCTTCAGGCACTCCCCGGCAGCGCGGCGAATGGCACCTGCGCGTCGTCGGTCGGCCAGTCGATCGTCTGGTCGCGGGTCACGGTCTTGAAATTGTCGTAGCGCAGCTTGAGTCCGACGGTCCTGCCGACATACCCCTTGCGTTTGAGGTCCTGGCTCACGCCGGCGCACAGCGCGGTGAAGATCTCGGACAGCCGCTCACGGTCGCGCTGGACCGAGAGGTCGCGCTCGAACGTCGTCTCGCGACTGATCGACTTCGGCTCGCTCACCGTGACCACGTCCCGCTCGTCGCGGCCATGCGCGGCGTCGTGCATCCACGCACCGTGGGCCCGGCCGAAGTGCTCGATGAGCCAGGCGGGATCGGCCGCGGCGAGCTCGCCGATCGTGCGGATGCCGAGCGCTTCGAGCCTCGCGCCGGACTTCGGTCCGATGCCGTTGATCCGGCGCGCCGGCAAGCGGCCAGAGCCGGCGTTCGACATCGGCGTCGCGGACGATCGTCAGCCCATCCGGCTTGTCGAGCTCCGACGCCATCTTCGCGAGCAGCTTGTTCGGCGCGACGCCGATCGAGCAGGAGAGCCCGGTCGCCGCGCGCACCGCGTCCTTGATCGAGCTGCGCGACTTCGCCGGCGAGCGTCCACGCATCGCTTCCGGTTCGCGAACGATGGGCCGACGGCTCCGGAAGCTGCACGTCGGTGAGATCGATGTAGATCTCGTCGATCCCGTTGTCCTGGATCATCGGCGCGATCGCGCGCACGGCGTCCTTGAAGAGCCGCGAGTACTTCCGGTAGGCATCGAAGTCGGTCGGCAGCAGCACCGCGTCGGGTGCGAGCTGTGCCGCCTTCATCAGTCCCATCGCTGAATGCAGGCCAAGCGCGCGCGCGTCGTACGTCGCCGTCGTGATGACGCCACGGCCTGCGTAGCCGCGGAGGGTCGCGAACGTGCGGACCGTTCGGCCGGTCGCGGGATCGACGGTCTCGACCGGCTGATGGCGGCGCCCACCGCCGATGACGACGGGCCGGCCGGCGAGCTCCGGATAGCGCAACAGCTCGACCGACGCGTAGAAGGCGTCCATGTCGAGATGCGCGATCACGCGGGAGGGTTCGCTCGGCATCGCCGCGGCGAGAGAGTGAAATTGCGCCGCCGACAGTTTAGTGCCGGATTGCACCGACGCGGCAAGCGAAGGTGATCCGGACGTGTCGCCCAGCGCCAATGGCAAGCGGGGCGGCGCCGGTATTCACGCGCTCTCCGATCAGGATAAAATCCACGGATGAGCCACAAACACGACAACCTGATCCGCGCGATCTTCCACGATCCGATCAGCGGCAACATCCAGTGGCGCGAGATCGAGTCGCTGCTGCGCCACCTCGGCGCCGACGTCGAATCGCTGTCCGGCACCCGCGTCCGCGTGAAGCTCAACGGCCACGAGGGCATCCTGCACCGCCCGCACGGCGGCAACGCCCTGGGCCGGCAGGACGTCCAGCATCTGCGCGAATACCTGGCCCACGCGCGGATCACGCCATCGCTCTACGAGGCGTCGCGCAAGTAGCCCGCAGCTCGGTTGCCCCGTCGCGCGGTACCGCGAACCGGAGCGGCGTCGCGGCTGGTATAATTGATCCGTTCGCCGCCTGCCGATCATGGCCGGCGGCTTTTGCTTTTCTGTCCGGGCGCGCGACCCGTGTGCCGCGCCCTGGCCCCCGACGATGAACCTGCCCTTGCTGCCCGCCGATCTCGCGCGCGACGTCGCGCACGCGCCGCACCTTCGCGATCATCTCGCACCCGGACGCGGGCAAGACCACGCTCACCGAGAAGCTGCTGCTCTACGGCGGCGCGATCCAGCTCGCCGGCACGGTCAAGTCGCGCAAGAGCCGGCGGCACGCCACGTCGGACTGGATGGAGGTGGAGAAGCAGCGCGGCATCTCGGTGACGTCGCTCGGTGATGCAGTTCGAGTACGCCGGCCACACGATCAACCTCCTCGACACGCCCGGGCACGAGGACTTCTCCGAGGACACCTACCGCGTGCTGACCGCGGTCGACGCCGCGGTGATGGTGATCGACGCGGCCAAGGGCGTCGAGGCGCAGACGATCAAGCTGCTCGAGGTGTGCCGGCTGCGCGCGACGCCGATCATCACCTTCGTCAACAAGATGGACCGCGAGGTCCGCGAGCCGGTGGCCCTCCTCGAGGAGATCGAATCGGTGCTCGCGATCGACTGCGCGCCGGTGAGCTGGCCGATCGGGATGGGCAAGAGCTTCCGCGGCGTGTTCGACCTGCTGCGCGAGCGGCTTAAGCGCTTCACGCCCGGCGAGGAGCGCGTGGGCGGCGAGAGCGAGCTGATCGAGGGTCTCGCCAATCCGCGGCTCGACGCGCTCTTCCCGGGCGAGATGACCGCCGTGCGCCACGACGTCGAACTCATTCGCGCCGCCAGTCACCCGTTCGACATGGACGAGTTCCTCGCCGGCCGCCAGACCCCGGTCTTCTTCGGGTCGGGGATCAACAATTTCGGCGTGCAGGAGATACTCCAGGCGCTGATCGGATGGGCGCCGCCGCCGCAGCCGCGCGACGGCGGCGGCCGGGTCGTCCATCCCGCCGAGCCGGCGTTTTCCGGCTTCGTGTTCAAGATCCAGGCGAACATGGACCCGAAGCACCGCGACCGGATCGCGTTCTTCCGCATGTGCTCCGGTCGCTATCGCCCGGGGATGAAGGTGCGCCACCTGCGCAGCGGCCGCGAGATGAAGCTCGCCAACGTGCTCACGTTCATGGCCAACGAGCGCGTGGCCAGCGAGGACGCGGTGGCCGGCGACATCATCGGCATCCACAACCACGGGCAGCTGTCGATCGGCGACACGCTCACCGAGGGCGAGACGCTCGACTTCAAGGGCATCCCGTATTTCGCGCCGGAGCTCTTCCGCGTCGCGCGGCCGCGCGATCCGTTCAAGTCCGAAGCCGCTCGCGAAGGGCCTGCGGGAACTGGGCGAGGAAGGCGCGATCCAGGTGTTCGAGTCGACGCACGCGAGACACGCTGCTGCTGGGCGCCGTCGGCCCGCTGCAGTTCGAGATCGTCGCGCACCGGCTCGCGACCGAGTACAACGTGGACGCGATCTACGAGTCCGCGACATCTCGACCGCGCGGTGGCTCACCTTTCCGGACGAGAACACGCGCCGCAACTTCGAGCGCGAGCAGGCGGCCTCGCTCGCCACCGACGTCGACGACAACCCCGTGTTCCTCGCGACCAACAAGTACAACCTGCAGGTGACGATGGAGCGCTGGCCGAAGGTCGGCTTCCGCGCGACGCGCGAGCACGGTCGGCGCCTGGCGCAGGGCGACTGAATCACCCTCCCGGTATCGGCGCCGGCGGCGGGGTGCCTGCCGGTGGATACGGGGGCGGAGTTCCCGGCGGCGGATACGACGGGGGCGGGGTGCCCGGCGGCGGATACGGCGGCGGGGTGCCCGGCGGCGGATAGGCGGCGGGGTGCCCGGCGGCGGATAAGAGCCTGCCGCGGGCGCGTTGCCGCCGGGCGGCGCCATCGTCCGGCGGGCGCTCATGCGCACGGGCACCTGATTGCCTCGCGCGAACATGCACTGCATGTAGGCGTTGTCGTACTGCTGCTGCAACTGCCACTGCGCGGCGCTGGACGCGTTGGCTGCATTGATGGCGCCGAACAGCAACCCGATGCCGGCACCGATCGCCGCGCCCTGGCCGCCCTGGTTCGACGCCGATCCGATGATCGCACCCGTCGCCGCGCCGACCGCCGACGTGGCGACGGCGCCGGCCGCCGCCTGGTCGTTGATCACCTGCGGCGTCCGCCTCCACCCAGAACCGACTGCGCGTACTGCTGGCATGCCGCGGCGTCTTGCTGAAACCCCTCGAAGCTCTTGCCGGTACCGGGCATCACGGGCACCGCCGGGCCACTCGGCATCGTCGCACACCCGCCGAGCACGAGCGCGACGGCGACAAGCGGAAGAACCGTTCGAAATCTCACTGATGGCCGCTTCCCTGGGCTCCGGCGTCAGCCTTGCGGCGGTGCGGCGCGGGATTGGGGCATCACCGGCCTGGGGTTCGTAGCGTCCGGAACGACCGGGATCCATTGCTGCGTGCAGTTCTGGACGTAGGGGAAATATCCGGCGGGGTTCGAGCAGTAGAACCAGATGACGGACGGGGTGCTGACGGGTGCCGCTGGCACCGTAAGCGGAGCTGCCGGCTGTTGTTGCTCGACGAAGATGACGGGATCGACCGTGGAGACCGCCGTGGTCGCAATCGGGACGCCCCACGTCGGCGAATTCGCCCACCACGGCCAACCCCACCATGTGCTGCCCCACCACGGGCCGCCGACAACGACGGTACCGCCCCATCCCCAACCGCAGTTCCAGCATCCGCGCCATCCGCTGCCGCCATACCAGCCGCTCCCACCGCGCCAGCCACCGCCTTGCCAGTGTCCGCCGCCACCGTGCCAGCTTCCACCGCCACCGTGCCAGCTTCCGCCGCCACCGTGCCCGCTTCCGCCGCCGCCGGACCAGCTTCCACCGCCCCCGCGTCCGCCGCCTCCGCTCCCACCGCCACCGCCGCCGCCTCCACCTCGCTGGGCATCGGCAACCCCCGCCACGCAGGCAAGGGCGAACACCGCAATGAGTGCGAGCACTGACTTTCTCATGGTTGACCTCGCTCTAGGCTTCAGTTGCTTCGACGCTCCGGGCGGTCGAACGTTCGACAGTGTGGCACACCATCTCGCCTCCGCCCACACGGTCCGCGCGCGGGAGCAATACCAACTTAACGCGGCATCGAACCCGGCGTTGACCCCGCTTGTCCGGTCCGGGGCAGCCAGCATACCTCCCCCATGGCCGGCTACCGCATAATCGCCGCTGTGCCGGTGAACCGTTCCCGTTGCCGGACGCTCCGGATTCCCCTTGATGAATGCGCCCAGCCAGGCAACCCCCCTTGCACCGGCGGAGCTCGACCGGCTCGAGGCGCTGCTCGGCTCCGCCATGTTCCACGGCGACGCGATGCCGCTCGACGCGTTGCAGGGGTCTCTTCTTCGCCGTCGCTTGCGCGCCCGATCTGATCCTGCCTTCGCGCTGGATGCCCGCCGCGCTGGGCGAGAGCCCGGAACTACGCGAACAGGGAGCAGGCGCAGGAAGTGCTCGAGCTCGTTGATGCGCTTCTACAACCAATGCGTGCGCGCCGCCGGCGGCCGAGGATTTCACGCTGCTGCTGTACAAGCGCGAAGGCGGGGGCGACGACCTCGAGACGTGGTGTGCCGGCTACCTGGACGGCGTCGATCTCTCGGTGCCCGACTGGTACGAGGTCGGGCGATCCGGACGAAGTGGACGAGCTGCTGTTTCCGTTCATCGTGCTCGCGGGCGAACTGCCCGACAAGGAGAAGCGCCAATTCAACCCCGCGGAGTGGCGCGACGCTCGTCAAGTCGTGCGAGGAGACGATCGGCGACGCGATCGTCGAGGTCCGCGAGTACTGGAAGGTGCTGCGTAACCCGCCCACGACCGTGCGCCGCGGTTCGCCGAAGACCGGGCGCAACGACCCGTGCCCCTGCGGCAGCGGGAAGAAATTCAAGCAGTGCTGCGGCGCACCCGGACCGGCTGCACTAGCCTGCCGGGCGTCGATCGCTCGCCGCGTCGCAAGCCCCGCACGTGGATCCGGCGCTAGCCGTTGGCCGCGGCGAGCGCGTCGGCGAGCGCTGCGCCAGGAAAACTTGCCGCCGGCGGGGTACGGCGACGCCGGCTTCGGCCATCTGCTGCACCAGCGCCTCCTGTCGCTCGGCCGTCGCGGCTCGCCATGATCGGCGCGGATGCCGACCTCCTCGAGCGTCAGCGCGACCTCGCGCATTTCCGCCGCGCGGCGTCGCCCGTGCTCGGCCACGCGGCTCACCAGGTAGTCGGGCAGCTCTGCGGTCCAGCCCATGTGCGGAAAGGTCTTGTCGAGCGACGCGAGGACGGCCTGCTCGGCGCCGAAGCGCCGTGCCGCGAACATGCATTCGACGACCAGCGCCTCGATGCCCTTGATCATGATGCTGCGGCACATCTTGATCGCCGACGCGGTTCCGATCTCGTCGGCGACCGCCGTCGCGTTCATGCCGAATGCCTTCAGCGCCGCGGCGAGCGCGCCCGCGCGCCGGCCGCCGAGGAGCATCGGCACGGCGAGGCCGCTGCGGCGGCACGGGCGCCATCACCGCCGCCTCGACGTAGTCGGCGCCGGCGGCCTCGACCGCGCGCGCGTTGCCGCGCTTGGTTTCCGGGGAGACGGAGTTGATGTCGAGAAAGAGCTGGCCCGCGACGCAGCCACGGCGCGGCGTCGCGCGCGACGTCGCGCGACGACGAGGCGGTGACCGCCGAGATCACGAGATCCGCGCCGCGCACCGCCTCGCCCAGCGTGTCGCGCGCGGCGTCACTGCGGCGGCGCGCGCGCGCTCCAGCATCGCCGGCCTCGTCGCCGGTGCGTCGAGCAGGATGTCGTAGGTCGACATCTCGAGGCCCTGCCGCGCGAGATCCCGGCCGAAGATCGTTCCGACCTCGCCGAAGCCGATCAACGCGATGCGGCGCATGGATTGCTGTTCGCTCATGACGTCGTCTCCGGGCGATCCTGTCGCGCAGGCCGGGCACGGACGGCGCACGCGGCACGGCGTTCAATACGGCAGGCCGACGTAGTTCTCGGCCAGCGCGGTCAGCGCCGCACGCGAGCTGAACAGGTAGTCGAGCTCGGCCTGCTGGATCTTGTCGCCGAAGGCGCCATGGTCGGGAAAGCGATGCAGCAGCATCGTCATCCACCACGAGAAGCGCTCGGCCTTCCAGATCCGCCTCAGCGCGCGCTCCGAGTAGGCGTCGAGTCCGCCCGAGCGGCCGTCGCGATAGTGCTCGACCAGGCCGTCGAACAGATAGCGGACGTCGCTCGCCGCGAGGTTCAGGCCCTTGGCGCCGGTCGGCGGCACGATGTGCGCGGCGTCGCCGGCGAGGAACAGCCGGCCGAAGCGCATGCGGCTCGGCGACGAAGCTGCGCAGCGGCGCGATGCTCTTCTCGATCGACGGGCCGGTGACGAGGTCGGCGGCCGCGCGCGCGTCGAGCCGCTGCCGCAGCTCCGTCCCAGAAGCGCTCGTCCGGCCATTCCTCGACATGCTCGGCGAGCGAGCACTGCAGGTAGTAGCGGCTGCGCGTGTGGCTGCGCATGCTGCACAGGGCGAAGCCGCGCTCGTGCGAGACGTAGATGAGCTCGTCGCGAGACCGGCGGCGTGTCGGAGAGCAGGCCGAGCCAGCCGAACGGGTAGACGCGCTCGTAGTTGCGCGATGCGCCGACGCGGGGACGCTCTGCCGGCAGACGCCGTGGAAGCCGTCGCAGCCGGCGATGAAGTCGCACTCGAGCTCGTGGTCCTCGCCGCCGTGTCCGGTAGCGCACGACCGGCTGCGTGCCGTCGAAGTCGTGCGACGCTGACGTCCTCGGCCTCGTAGACGGAGGTGGCGCCGCGCGCGGCGCGCGCGTCCATCAGGTCGCGGGTGACCTCGGTCTGGCCGTAGACGACCACGTTCTTGCCGCCGGTGAGGCCGTTCAGGTCGATGCGGTGGCGCTCGCCGGCCCACGCGATCTCGATGCCGCTCGTGCACGAGCCCTTCGGCGTGCAGGCGCGCGCCGACGCCGGCTTCGTCGAGCATGGCGACCGCGCCCTGCTCGAGCACGCCGGCGCGGATGCGGCCCGAGCACGTACTCGCCGGCGTGCGCGCTCGAGGATGACGTTGTCGATGCCGGCGCGGTGCAGCAGCTGGCCGAGGAGCAGGCCGGAGGGGCCGGCGCCGATGATGGCGACCTTGGTGCGCATGCGTTTCTGCCTCCTGGTCGCGGGCCGGCGATCACCGGCCCGCACTGCGCGCGGCGGCTCCGGACCCACGCCGAGCGGCGGCGGCACGAGCGACACGATGTGGCGGAACAGCTCGCGGAACGCCTCGGCTCGCCGGACGCCGACCACCGGATCCGCGTTCGACGCAAACGCGGCGTCGATCGCGTCCCAGTCCTCCTGCGTCGAGCGCCGTCGGCGGCAAGCGGCAGCACCTCGTCCTCCTCCTTTCGCATGTGCAACCAGTGGAACTGCGAATAGCGCTCGACGCGCTTCGGCGAACGGTGGCAGCGCGGCAGGGTCGGCACGATAACGTTTCCCAGCATCGCCTTGAGCTCGTCGAAGCGCTCCCGACCGATTGCATGCTCCCGTTGCAATCCGTCGAGCAGCGATGCTGCATCGGGTCGCCGCAGCCGCAGACGCGCGAACAGGAAATCGTCCTCCTTCGGGTGATGCAGGCGCTCAGGGAACTGTCTCGATGTAGTGGAACATTGCAGCCAGCACCGCAGATCGGCGGCCATCCGCCCGGCGGCGATCTCCGCCACCAGGTGCCGCAGGCCTTCGATCACCGCCGTGATCGCGCGGTGCTCGTCCTGAATGATCGCAATCGCCTTCATTTCACCATGGCTCCCCTCGGTGCCCGCACGGCCGCCCGAAGGGCACTGTGCGCCCCCTCGGGGGGCAGCGAACGTAGTGAGCGCGGGGGCTGTTCATCCGCCCGCACGGCCGCCCGAAGGGCACTGTGCGCCCCCCCGGGGGGCAGCGAACGCAGTGAGCGTGGGGGCTGTTCATGCGACGGCCACCAGGCGATGCAGGACGTTCCGGCTCGCGCAGCAGCGTTTCGCTCGCTGCGCGATGAACGACACGGCCACGTTCCAGCACGATCGCCTGGCGGGTCAGCGAAAGCGCGAGCTTGGCGTGCTGCTCGACGACGATGACCGCCATTCCGCCGTCCTCGACCAGCTCGCGGATCACCACCATCAGCTCCTGGACGATGATCGGCGCGAGGCCCTCCATCGGCTCGTCGAGCAGCAGCAGTGCCGGATTCACCATCAGTGCCCGGCCGATCGCGAGCATCTGCTGCTCGCCCTCCGGAAAGCTGGTTGCCGTAATTCGCCCGCCGCTCCGCGAGCCGCGGGAAGACCTCGTAGACCCGCGCCACGCTCCAGGGCCCGGGGCGCGCAACCGCGGTCAGGTGCTCCTCGACGGTTAGCGACGGGAACATCAGCCGCTCTTGTGGCACCCAGCCGATTCCGGCCCGACTGCGGCGGTGCGTGGGCAGCGGCGCGAGGTCCGTGCCGCGCCAGCGCAGCGTGCCGCCGCGCATCCGCGTGAGGCCCATCAGCGTCACCAGCAGCGTGGTCTTGCCCATGCCGTTGCGCCCCAGCAGTGCGAGGCTGTCGCCCTCGTCGAGCGTCAGTGCGACATCCTCCAGCACCACGGCATCGCCATAGCCGGCGACGAGACCCTCGACCGCGAGCAGCTCAGCCATGCTGCGCCTCGCCCAGATAGACCTCGCGCACCCGCGGGTCGGCCGCGATCTCCGCTGGCGCACCTTCGGTGAGCACCCGGCCGCCGACCAGCACCGTGATGCGCTCGGCAAAGCGGAACACGAGCTCCATGTCGTGCTCGATGAACAGGATCGTGACGTCCTTCGGCAGCGCAGCGATCACGCCGAACAACTCGGCGCTCTCCCCGGTCGGAATGCCGGCCGCGGGCTCGTCGAGCAACAGTATCCGCGGGCGCGTGGCGAGCGCCAGCGCGATCTCGATCAGCCGCTGCCTGCCGTAGGGCAGATTGCGTGTGAGGGTGTTGGCGTCGGCATCGAGGTGCAGGGTACGCAGAAGCTCGTTCGCCTCGTCGATCTCCGCATGCTGCTTCGTAACGGTGCGATGCCAGACCGACGCCCGGCCCTTGCGCTCGCAGATCGCGAGCACGACCGACTCCAGCACCGTCAGACCGGGAAAGAGGGTATTGATCTGGAACGTCCGCGTCACGCCCTGTTTCACGCGCTCGTGCTGGGGCAGCGCAGTGATGCGCTCGTCGCCGAGGAACACGTCGCCGGCGGACGGCGGAAAGACGCCGGTCAGCAGATTGATCAGCGTGGTCTTGCCGGCGCCGTTGGGGCCGATCAGCGCATGGCGCGCTCCCGGCGGGATCGCGAGCGTCACGTCGCTCGCCGCCTTGAATGCACCAAACTGCTTCGACAGTCCTGCAGTGCGCAGTGCGGCAGTCGGATGCGCCCCCACGCTTGTGGCCCTCATGTCCGTTTGCGGCCAATGCGGCCGCGCAGGCTGTCGAGGGCGCCCAGAATGCCTCCGCGCGCGAAGAGCACGACGACAACCAGCAGGAGCCCCAGCCAGAATTGCCAATAGATCGGGTTCACATCCGACAGGTAGTGATGGGCGACCATGAACAAGGCGGCGCCGACGAGACCGCCATAAAGACGTCCGGCGCCACCCAGCACGACCATGATCATCAGGTCGGCAGAGCGCGGAAAGCCGAACACGTCGAGTCCGACGAATTGCGTCGTCTGTGCGAGCAGCCCGCCGGCGACGCCCGCCATCGCGGCGCTGACCGTGTAGATCGCGGTGAGCCGGTGCGCGACCGGGGCGCCGACGGCCGGCATCCGCTTCACGTTCTCGCGGATGCCGCGCAGCGACAGGCCGAACGGCGAGCTCACGATGCGGCGCGCCACCACGAATAGCAGGAACAGGACCGCCAGGCTGTACCCATAGGCCGTGCTCCCGCGGAGGTCGAACGCGAACACGCCCAAGAGCTTGGCCATCGTGACCCCGGACAGGCCATCCGCCCCTCCGGTGATGAAGGCGGCCTGGTTGGCAAGCTCGAACAGCATGAGGCCGATGCCCAATGTCACCATCAGGCGCGCGAGATCCGAACCGCGCACGACCAGGAAGCTCGTTGCGTAGCCGAGGAGCGCGCCCGCCGCGCCGGCCACGACGAGGCCGGAGAGGGGCTCACCCCACCCGTGCGCCGCAAGCAGTCCCGCCGCATAGGCGCCGATGCCGAAGAAGGCCGCGTGACCGAGCGACACGATGCCCGCGTAACCCAGAATCAGGTCGAGTGTCATCGCGAACAACCCGGTGATCAGGATCTGGCTGCCGAGGACGCGATGATCGGGAAACGCGAAGAACGCGGCGACAGCGAGCACCCAGAAGATGATCTCGGTCGCGCGCCAGCGATCGGCAGGCAGCCGCGGCGCGTGGACGATTGCGCCGGCGTTGCCGGCCGGCAATCCGGTCGCTTGGATCGTCGCGCTCATGGGTGCACCCTTGGCGCTGCGCGCCGTCCCTCCGAGGGGGAGCACCCGCGCCTTGGCCCGGCGGCGCTCAAGCGCGCCTCCCGTACAGTCCGGCCGGGAAAAGAATCATCAGGGCGACCATCAGCACGTAGATGATGAACGAGCCGATCTGCGGCACGTAGTACTTGCCGGCGACGTCGAAGATGCCGAGGATCATCGCAGCGACGAGTCCGCCCTTGATCGTGCCTGCCCCGCCGATCGCGACGACGAGCAGGAAATAGACCATGTACTTGAGCGGAAACGTGGGATCGAGGCCCAGCACGTCGATGCCGAGGGCGCCCCCGAGACCGGCGAGACCCGACCCCAGCGCGAAGGTCGCGCCAAAGACGCGATTGACGTCGATACCGAGACCGGCGGAGGCCACCGCGTTGTCGACGGAGGCACGCACCTGGGCACCGAAGCGCGTCTTCACGAGCAGCAGATGCAGAGCGATCGTGATGACCACGACCACCGCGATCAGGAAGAGGCGGTAGGCACCGAGATCCAGCCCAAGCACGTGCAGCTGTCCGCGCAGGAAGTCTGGCAGGCGCACCGGCTGCTGCGACGGCCCGAAGAAAAAGGTCGTCGCCGCGACCGCCATGAAGACGAGCCCGATCGAGAACATCACCTGATCGAGGTGCGTCGCCTTGTAGAGCCGCTGATAGAGGGTCCGTTCGAGGACGATTCCGGCCAGCGCCGCGGCGACGAACGCCACCGGCAGGCTTGCCAGGAACGGCACGCCGGCGCGCGCCATCAGCGTCGCGCAGACGTACCCGCCCAGCATCGCGAAGGCACCATGCGCGAGGTTGACGAAGTTCATCAGGCCCATCGTCACGGACAGTCCGATGCTGATCACGAACAGCAGGCTGCCGTACGCGATGCCGTCGAACAGCACGCCGACCAGGTTGCCGATCATCGCGCCACCCACGCGTCGCCTCGCTGCATCAGGCCTCCCGCCGGGGCGCCCCAAGGGAGCAGTGAGCTTGGGGGCTCATCAGGCCTCCCGCCGGGCCGCCCCAAGGGAGGCCTGCACCCCCCTCGGGGGAGGCGAACGCAGTGAGCTTGGGGGCTCATCAGGCCTCCCGCCGGGCCGCCCCAAGGGAGGCCTGCACCCCCTCGGGGGGAGGCGAACGCAGTGAGCTTGGGGGCTCATCAGTTCCCCGGGTCCTTCACGTTCTCGAACTTGTCGAACTCGATGTTCCACGGCTGGCCGTTGACCATCTTCACTTCGCGCAGGTAGACGGTCTGGATCGGCTGGCGGGTGGCGGGGTCGATCGACATAGGCCCGCGCGGGCTCGTCCACTTCATCCCCTTCATCGCCTCGACCAGCTGCTCGCCGGTCGCGTTGGGGCCCGCCTTTTTCAGCGCCTCGTAGATGAGGTGCATGCCGTCGTAGCCGCCCAGCGAGTGGAAGTTCGGGCGCATCCCGTTGTTCGCCTTCATGAACGCGTCGACGTACGCCTTGTTCTCGGGCGAGTCGTGCGCCGCCGAGTAGTGGAACGACGTGATCACGCCGACGGCCGGTGCGCCCATGCTGACGAGCAGGTCGTCGTCGGTGACGTCGCCGGTGCCGATCATCCGGATCCCCGCCTGCTTCAGTCCGCGCTCGTCGAACTGCTTCATCACCGCGAGGCCTTCGCCTGAGGGCACGAACACGAACAGCGCGTCGGGCTTCGCGTCCTTCGCGCGCTGCAGGAAAGGCGCGTAATCCGGGTTGCGCAGCGGCGTGCGGATCGACTCGACGATCTCGCCGCCCCCCGCCTTGAAAACGTTGACGAACGTCTTCTCGGCGTCCAGGCCCGGGCCGTAGTCGGTAACGATCGTGACCACGCGCTTGATCTTGTTCTTGAGCGCCCATTCGGCGATCGGCGCCGTGACCTGCGGCAGCGTGAAGTTCGGACGAACGATGAACGGCGAGCGCGTGGGGATCATCCCGGTGGCTGCCGCCATGACGATCATCGGCACCTTCGCCTCGGTGGCGACGGGTGCCGCGGCGAGCGCGAGCGGCGTGAGCCCGAAACCCGCCAGCACGTTCACCTTCTCCTGGACGACCAGCTCCTGTGCGATGCGTTTGGTCGTCTCCGGCGCGAGACCGGTGTCGTCCTTGACGATAAGCTCGATCTTGCGGCCCGCGACGGTGTCGCCGTTTTTCGCCATGTAGAGACGCGCCGCCGCCTCGATCTGCTTGCCGGTCGACGCGAACGGGCCCGTCATCGGCAGGATGAGACCGATCTTGAACGGATCCGCGGCGAGCGCCGTGAGCGGCAGCGCGCCGACCATAACCGCGGCCGCGAGGCGCTGCAGGATCCCGCGGCGCGATGGTGCGAATGTTTGCTTCATGTTCCCTCCGAGTGGTTGGTCGAGGATTTCGATGCGTCGTCGCACGAGTCAGGCGGCGCGCACGGTTGCAGTGGCATGCGGCACGTTCTCCAGCACCATCAATGCGGCCGCGGTGTTCGAGATCGGAATGTGGTAGTTCGAATGGACCTTGCGCACTCTGCCCGGGAGCGCGCCGCGCGCCGCGACCCAGGTCATGAGCTCCGTGCCCTGCGCGCCGGCTTCGCGCACGAGGTCCCGCGTCGACAGCCGCGTGAGCCGTTCGGGATCGGCGACGATCGCGTCCATGCACATCCGGTCGAACGCCTTGTTGATGAAGCCGGCGCGCTTGCCGTCGAGCTGGTGCGAGAGGCCGCCCGTGCCCAGCACGACGACGCGAACGCTTTCGTCCCACGCGTCGAGCGCGCGGCCCACCGCCTGCCCGAGATGGTAGCTGCGCGAGAGCGAAGGCAGCGGGTACTGGACGTGGTTCATCGCGATCGGCACGATCCGCACCGGCCACTCGCCACCGCCCGGCCACAGCAGCGCCATCGGCAGCGTCGCCGCGTGATCGACGAGCATCTCCTGGCACATCGTGATGTCGAATTCGGAGGCGACCAGCGATTCGATCAGGTGCCACGAAAGCGCCGGATCGCCGGCGAACGGACGGACCGTCGGAATGCCCCAGCCTTCGTCGGCATTGCGGTACTCGGGCGCCGCGCCGACGGCGAACGTCGGCAGCTTGTCGAGGAAGAAGTTGAGGCCGTGGTCGTTGTAGAAGATGACCGCGACGTCGGGCTTCTCCCTGGCAAGCCATGCCTGCGCCGGCGGATAGCCGTCGAAGAGCGGCTTCCAGTACGGATCCTGCTGCAGGCCCTTCGCGATCGCGCCGCCGATGGCCGGAACGTGCGAGCTCGTGACTGCGCCGATGATCGTGGCCATGATCCTATCTCCCCGCGGCGACCAGCATCGCCTTGAACGCGTCCTTGGTCATCCCCGTCTGCTGCGCGCCGATGTCCTGCACGTCGAGGTGGAAGATCCCGGCGAGCTTCGCGAGGTAGTAGATGTTTCCGCCGGCGGCGATCAGCTCGAGCACGTTGCGATTGCGCACAGCGCTCCGTTGCGCCTCGTTCAGGCCGAACTTTGCGCAGTAGGCATCCTCGTCGCGCAGGAACGCCTCGCGGTTCGCGAGCGAGTTGAACGAATAGCACATCTTGTTGAGGGCGTAGCCCTTGCGCGCCATCGCGCCGTCGAACAGGGTGGTGCCAGGGATTTCCGGCTGTTGCGCATCGCGCGTCATCGTGGTTCCTCCATTCATTCCGGCAGCCCGGAGAGCTGCCGCTCGAGCCGATCGAGCGTCCGATAGCAGGGCAGCACCTGTGCGGCACTCGCGTTGGGCTCGCGCCCCTCGCGGATCGCGGCGAAGAACTCCCGGTCCTGCAGCTCGATGCCGTTCAGCGACACGTCGACCTTCGACACGTCGATCTTCTCGTCCTTGCCGTTGTAAAGGTCGTCGTAGCGGGCGATGTAGGTCCCGGTATCGCCGATGTAGCGGAAGAACGTGCCGAGCGGCCCGTCGTTGTTGAACGAGAGCGACAGCGTGCAGATCGCGCCAGTCGCTGACTTGAGCTGGATCGACATGTCCATCGCGATGCCGAGCTCCGGATGGATCGGGCCCTGCAGGGCATTCGCCGCGACGATGCTGCCACCAGTCTGGTAGGCAAACAGATCAACGGTATGCGCGGCGTGGTGCCACAGCAGATGGTCGGTCCAGGAGCGCGGCTGACCGAGCGCGTTCATGTTCGTGCGCCGGAAAAAGAATGTCTGCACGTCCATCTGGTGGATGTTGAATTCCCCCGCACGGATCTTCCGGTGCACCCACTGGTGGCTGGGATTGAAGCGTCGCGTGTGGCCAACCATCGCGACCTTCCCGGTCCGCTTCTGGACACGCACGACCTCTTCAGCGTCCTTCAGGCTGTCGGCGAGCGGGATCTCCACCTGCACGTGCTTGCCCGCCTCGAGGCAGGCGATCGCCTGCGCCGCATGCATCTGGGTCGGCGTGCAGAGGATGACCGCGTCGACGCCCGGCAGCGCCAGGCTGTCGGCGAGGTTGGCCGTCACATGGGGGATGCCGTAACGAGCGGCAACGTCCTTCGTCTTGTCGAGCTCGCGGCCGACCACCGAGATGACCTCGATGCCGTCGATCACACTGATCGCGTCGAGGTGCTTGGTTCCGAAGGCGCCGGCGCCGGCAAGCGCGACCTTGATTGGCTTGCTCACAGGCGTGCCCCCACGCTCGCGGCTGACGCCGCTTCGCTGCCCCCCGAGGGGGCGCAATTCGCGTCTTGAGACGGCTCGGCGACGCTCATGCGCGCCCCCATGCTCGCGGCTTGAGACGACTCGGCGACGCTCATGCTTGCCCCCACGCTCATTCGGTGTTTTCGAGGATCAGGTGGCCCACGGCCGTATTGGACGCGGGCACGTGATAGAAGCGGTGCACGACGCGCGGCGGCGCATCGGCCATCGCCCCGCGGGCGATCAGCCACATGACGAGCTCGATCCCTTCGGAGCCGGCCTCGCGCACGTAGTCGATGTGCGGCATCGCCGCCAACGCCTCGGGGTCGGCGATCAGCCGGTCGAGGAACGCGTTATCGAATTCCCGGTTGATGAGGCCGGCGCGCGGGCCCTGCAACTGGTGGCTCATGCCTCCGGTACCCCAGATCTGTACGTTCAACGGCTCGTCGTAGGACTCGACCGCCTTGCGTATCGCCTTGCCGAGCCGGAAGCAGCGACGCCCCGACGGCACCGGATACTGGACGACGTTGACGGCGAACGGAATCACCGGACACGGCCACGCGTCCGGCTGGCCGCACATCAGCGACAGCGGCACGGTCAGGCCATGATCGACGTCCATCCGGTTGACGATGGTGAGGTCGAAATCGTCCTGGATCACCGAATGCGCGATGTGCGCCGCGAGTTCCGGATGTCCCTTCACGATCGGCACCGGACGCGGGCCCCAGCCTTCGTCCGCCGGCCTGAACTCGGCCGCGCAGCCGATCGCGAACGTGGGGATGATCTCCAGGCTGAACGCGGACGCGTGGTCGTTGTAGACGAGAAAGACCACATCGGGCCGGTTCGCCTTCAGCCACGCCTTCGACCGCTCGTAGCCCTGAAACACCGGGCGCCAGTACGGCTCGGCGGTCTTCCCGAGGTCAATCGCGGCCCCGATCGCGGGCACGTGCGACGTGTACACGCTCGCCGTGATCCGTGCATGGCTAACGACCCCCACCCCCCCCGAGGGGGCGCAATTCGTGCCTTGGGACGGCCCGGCGGCACTCATGACGACCCCCACACTCATTTCCTCTCCCCGAGGTAGCGGTTGCCCTCGATCGAGCGGCCGCCCTTGAGCATCATGTCGCGGTACTCCTCTTCCGTCATGCCGGTCATGCTGCCCGCCATCTGCTGGAAGCTCCTGCCGTCGGTGGCGCCGATCTTCGCGAGAAAGTAGATGTTGCCGCCGAGCGCGATGCACCCGTTGAGGTCTCTGGCGAGCACGGCCTTTTTCTGTTCCTCGGTCATCGGCCATTCGTCCAGATAGGCGCGCTCGTCGGCTTTGAAGCGGGCGCGGTTCTCGGGCTTCATCAGCGACATGCAGAACTGATTCAGGTGATAGCCTTTGCGCGACTGCTCGGCGTCGAAGATCGTCGTCCCGGGAACGTCCTTGTACGGTTTGTCGAGTGCCATGCGTTGACCTTCAGCTTGCTTCGTCCGGCCAGTAGAGGCGCATCGGATTGTCGACCAGCAGCTTGCGTTGCAGCTCCGGAGTGGTCGCGATGTGCGGCACGAAATCCACCAGCAGGCCGTCGTCCGGCATATGGTGCTTGAGGTTCGGGTGCGGCCAGTCGGTACCCCAGAGCACGCGATCCGGAAAGGTCTCGACGATTCGCCGCGCGAACGGCACCACGTCCCGATAGGCGTTCTGCTCGCCGGAAAGCGCCGGCGGACCGGAAACGGAAAGCCGCTCCGGACAGCTCACCTTCGACCAGATGTTCGCATGCTCGCGCATCAGCCGCACGAACCGCTCGAATTCGGGCCCGTCGACGGGTTTCGTCACGTCGGGCCGTCCCATGTGGTCGACGACCACGATCGTTGGCAGTGCGGTGAAGAAATCCCAGAGCTCCGGCAGGTCGGCCGCCTCGAAATAGACGACGACGTGCCAGCCCAGCGGTGCGATGCGCCGGGCGATCTCCAGCAGCTCTTCCTTCGGCGTGAAGTCGACGAGGCGTTTCACGAAGTTGAAGCGCGTGGCGCGCACGCCGGCTTCGTGCAGCGCAGCGAGCTCGGCATCGGTGACGCTGCGCCTGACGGTGGCCACGCCGCGCGCCCTGCCCCCGGCGTGCACGAGTGCGTCGACCAGCGCTCGGTTGTCCGCGCCGTGGCAGGTTGCCTGGACGATGACGTTGCGCGCGAAGCCGAGCCGGTCGCGCAGCGCGAAGAGCTGATCCCGCGATGCGTCGCACGGGGTGTACTTGCGCTCGGGCGCGTACGGGAATTGCGCGCCGGGACCGAACACGTGACAGTGCGCGTCCACGGCGCCAGCGGGCACCCGGAACCGCGGCTTCGACGGGTCGGGATGGAAGCATAGCCACCCCGGGGTCATCGGGAAGTCCATCAGTCGATGTACCTGAGCCCCGCCTTTGCCAGCGGCTCGCGCATCCTGTACATGTCGAGCCCGAGCTCTCCGGCGGCGAGCTTCTTCCGCTTCTCGGTCTCGTTCGCCTCGCGCGCCTGCGCCGCATCGGCCACCTGCTGCGCGATCGCCGCCGGCACCACGACCACGCCGTCGTCGTCGGCGATCACCACGTCGCCCGGGTTGACCAGCGTCCCGGCGCAGACCACGGGGACGTTCACGGAGCCCAGCGTGGCCTTCACGGTTCCCCTGGCGCTGATCGCGCGCGAGAACACCGGGAACTGCATCGCCGTCAGATCCTTGACGTCGCGCACGCCGCCGTCGATGACGAGCCCCCGGGCCCCCCGGGCACGATAGCTCGTCGCCAGCAGATCGCCGAAGAAGCCGTCGTCGTTATCGGTCATGCACGCGGCCACGGCGACATCGCCCTCGCGCAACTGCTCGGCGGCGACGTGCAGCATCCAGTTGTCGCCCGGCGGCAGCAGGACGGTGACGGCGGTGCCGCAGAGATGGGCGCCGCCGTAGATGGGTCGCAGGTAGGACCGCATCAGGCCGACGCGGCCCATCGCTTCGTGAATCGTGGCGACGCCGAAGTGCCCGAGCCCTTCCACGGCGCTGCGCTCCGCGCGTGCGATGTTCCGCCGGACAATGCCGAGATCGTTCATGCTCATGCCGGATCCCTCCCCGAATCTTGCCCTTACTTGCCCTTACCTGCCCCTGGCCTCGAGTGCGGCATCGAGCCGCGGATACACCCGCCGCGCGTTACCCTCGTAGATCCTGTGCCGTTCGTCCGCGGTGAGAGCCGCGGCTTCGATGTAGCGTTTCGTATCGTCGTAGTGGAAGCCGGTCTCGGGATCGATTCCGCGCACCGCGCCGATCATCTCCGAGGCGAACAGCACGTTGTCCACGGGAATCACCTTGGTCAGCAAGTCGATTCCCGGCTGGTGATACACGCAGGTGTCGAAGTAGATGTTGTTCAGCAGATGGTCCTTGATCAGCGGCTTCTTGAGTTCCTGGGCGAGGCCGCGGAACCGGCCCCAGTGGTAAGGCACCGCGCCGCCGCCATGCGGAATCACGAAGCGCAACGTCGGGAAATCCCGGAACAGGTCCGCCGTCAGGCACTGCATGAAGGCAGTCGTGTCGGCGTTGAGGTAGTGCGCGCCCGTCGTGTGGAAGCACGCATTGCAGCTCGTGCTCACATGAATCATCGCCGGAATGTCGTACTCGACCATCTTCTCGTAGATCGGATACCAGTGTCGGTCGGTGAGCGGCGGCTCCTTCCAGTGCCCGCCCGACGGATCGGGATTGAGGTTGATCGCGACGAAACCGTATTCCCGAACGCACTTGTCCAGCTCGGGAAGGCAGGTCTTCGGGTCGACGCCCGGCGACTGCGGCAGCATCGCCGCGCCGATGAAGTGGTCGGGGAAGAGCCGGCTCACCCGATAGCAGAGTTCGTTGCAGATCGCCGCCCAAGTCGCGCTCGTGCCGAAGTCGCCGATGTGGTGCGCCATGAAGCTCGCGCGCGGCGAGAAGATCGTGAGATCGCTGCCCCGCTCCTTCATCTTCGCGAGCTGGTTGGTCTCGATGCTCTCGGCAAGCGCGTCGTCGCTGATCCTGAGCTCCGAGGCCTTCGGCGCGACCGTCGGGTCCTTGAGGCCCGCGATCTGGCGGTTGCGCCATTCCTCGAGCGCCTTCGGCGCCGTTGTGTAGTGGCCGTGACAGTCGATGATCACGATCGCGTTCCTTTCCATACCGATGCCGGAATCATCACCTCGCCGCGCATCAGCAGCCGGGCTGTGCGCAGCAGCGCCGCCCGGGTGACGTTCTGCGGGTTGACCGGGTCCACTTCGAGCTCGACGCTGAACTCGCCGGTGGGGTGCTCGACCGAAACCTTCTTCACCCGTCCGCCCGGCACGACCGCGACTCCGTCGCACACCGAGCCCTCGAGCACGCAGGCCGTGGCCACCGTCACCGCGGCGAGCACGCCGATCGCGTCGTGACAGACGTGCGGTATGAAGCTGCGCGTGGTGAGGCTGCCCCCATGGCGCGGCGGCGCGATCAGCGTCATCTTCGGATAGTTCCTGCTCGTCACGTCACCAAGGCCCATCGCGTGGCCGCAGGCGATGCGCAGGCGCTCGAGCCTGGTCTTGAGCTCGGCGTCGGCGTTCATCTCGGCGACGCTCTCGTAGCCGGTGCGGCCGACGTCGGCCGCGCGGAACATCACAAGCGGCATGCCGTTGTCGATGCAGGTGACGGCAATGCCATCGATCGTGTCGCGCACCCGGCCGGTCGGCAGCAGCCCGGCGCAAACCGACCCCGCAGTATCGAGAAAGTTGATCGTGATCGGCGCTGCCGTTCCGGGAACGCCATCGATCCGGGCGCTGCCTTCGTATTCGACCTGCCCCCCCGGCGTCTGCACGGTAATGTCGCACTGCATGCCGGTGTTCTCCGTGAGCACGCGGAAGGTGCTCGTCTCGCCGCGCGGGGTCACCATCCCGGTCTCCAGGGCGAACGGCACGACCGCCGCGAGCATGTTGCCGCAGTTGGGCGTCGTGTCCACGGTGTCCTTGTCCGGCTGCAGCTGCGCGAACAGGAAGTCGAGATCGACGCCTGGCTTGCTGCCGCGGCGCACGATGCCGACCTTGCTGGTCAGCGGATGCGCACCGCCCAGACCGTCGATCTGGCGCTTGTCCGGCGAGCCCATCGCTGCGAGAAGCACCCGGTCGCGCACGGCGACATCGGCGGGCAGGTCGGCCGCGCTGAAGAACGGCCCGCGCGAAGTGCCGCCGCGCATGAACAGGCAGGGAATGGCCGTTTGAATGGGATCCTCCTCCGGTCGAGCTCCGGTCGAGCTTGCGTCGACCCGCCGAGCAAGTGTGCGCCGGTCGCTGCCTATCGAAAAGACCTCCGGTAGACTAGCAGTTATGCCGGTCCGGCATGGCCCGCGGCGGGCAGGCAGGCGGGCAGCGGGCAGGATAGGCGATGGATTTCAAGCAGCTCGAATATTTCGTCAACGTCGTCGAGCTCGGCGGGTTCAGCCGCGCCGCGCGCGTCCTTGGCGTCGCGCAGCCGGCGGTGAGCCGCCAGGTCCGCAGCCTCGAGGTGGAGCTCCGCCAGAATCTGCTGCTGCGCAACGGCCGGGGCGCCGTGCCGACCGAGGCCGGAAAGCGGCTGCTCGAGCATGCCCGCGGCATCCTGCAGCAGATGGACCGCGCGCGGCGCGACGTCGACGAGAGCAAGGGCGCGTCGGTCGGCAAGGTCGTGGTCGGACTGCCGCCCACGATCGCGCGGCACATCACCGTGCCCGTCGTGCGCGAGTTCAGGCAGGGCTACCCGAGGGCATCGCTTTCCATCGTCGAAGGACTGTCGTCGACGATCCTCGAATGGCTTGCCGTCGGCCGGGTCGACGTGGGCCTCGTCTACAATCCGGCCGCGTCGCCGGCAATCGACATTCGGGTCCTGCTCGAGGAGCCCCTCTGCCTGATCGGTGCGCGTACCACGCGCCGCGAATCGCGCAGCCTGCGCTTGTCCGATCTGCCGCGCTTTCCGCTGATCATTCCCAGCCGGCCCAACGCCATCCGCACGCTGGTGGACACGCGCCTCGCGAGCCTGGGGCTGCGACCCCAGGTCGCGATGGAAATCGACGCGGTACCGGCGATTCTCGAACTCGTCGCCGAAGGGCACGGCTACGCGGTGCTGTCCCGGCGAGCGCTTTCCGGTGCGCCGGCGGGCGAGCGGCTCGCCGCCCGAACGATCGTCCAGCCTCAGCTCCGGAGCGCGCTCGCGATCGTGACCTCGGCGCTGCGCCCGTCCACGCCGCTGCAGAAGGCCACGATCGCGATGATCGAGGATCTGGCCGGGCCGGCCCTCGCGCCATCGTGACGCGACGCCGGCGTGAGGCGAGACAGTCGCGCGGCGATCTGATCTAATTCTGCAGACATGAGCGAGCGCAGCACTCCCCCGTTCCGGGCCGATCACGTCGGCAGCTTCCTGCGTCCCAGGTTCCTGCTCGACGCGCGCGAGCAGAAGGCCCGCGGCGAGATCACCGCCGCCGAACTGCGCACGGTCGAGGATCGTGCCATTGCCGACGTCGTGCGGATGCAGGAGGACATCGGCCTGCAGTCGATCACGGACGGCGAATTCCGACGCACGTATTTCCACATCGATTTTCTCGAGCAGCTGGGCGGCGTCAGGACCGAGCCGCCCGTGACGGTCAGGAAGCCCGACGGCACCGAAGAGCTCTCGCCGCCCGTGATGCGCGTTGTCGATCGCGTACGGCACGTGAAGGACATCCAGCTCGCCGATTTCCTCTACCTCAAGAGCCGGACGACGCGCACGCCCAAGGTGACGATCCCGTCGCCGACGATGCTCCACTTCCGCGGCGGCCGCGCCGGGATCAGCAAGGAGCACTACCCCGATCTCGAAGCCTTCTACCAGGACACGGCCGACGCGTACGGCGCCGAGCTGCGTTCGCTGGCGGCGGCGGGTTGCACGTACGTGCAGATGGACGACACCAATCTGGCCTACCTCTGCGATCCGAAGATGCAGGAGGCGGCCCGGCAACGCGGCGACGACCCGCACGAGCTCCCGCACCGCTACGCGAACTTCATCAACCGCGTCGTCGCCCAGAAGCCCGCCGGCATGACGCTTTGCACCCACCTCTGCCGCGGCAATTTCAAGAGCACGTGGGCCGCGCAGGGCGGCTACGAGCCGGTGGCGGAGGCGCTCCTTTCGGAGATGCACCTCGACGGCTACTTTCTCGAATACGACGACGAGCGCAGCGGGGACTTCCGGCCGCTTCGCTTCCTGCCGCGGGGCAAGATCGTCGTGCTGGGGCTCGTCACCACCAAGGTGGGCACGATCGAATCGAAGGATGCGCTGAAGCGCCGCATCGACGAGGCGAGCCGCTTACGTGCCGCTCGAGCAGCTCGCGCTCTCGCCGCAATGCGGCTTTTCGAGCACGGTGCACGGCAACGCCATCGCGATGGACGCGCAGGCAGCCAAGCTGCGGCTCGTGGTCGAGGTCGCGCGCGAGGTCTGGGGTACCGGCTGACGACGGCGCGATCGCGTCGTTGCTTCGTCGGCGGCTGTCCACGCCGCGCGAGGTCGTATCCGGCCGAGCCGCAGGAGGCCGCAAGCGTCGGCGCGGGTCACGCCTTCATCCTCCCCGCTGCCGCATGGTCTCCGGTGCCAGGCAGTCCCCAGTTCGCGGCCGCGAAATGCTCGACCAGGAAGTCGGCGAACGCCCGCACCTTCGCCGACAAGTGCCGCCGACTCGGATACACGGCGTAGATCGTAAGCGGCGGCGGCTCGAACGCGCACAGGATCGGGGTGAGCCGACCCGCGCGCACGTCGGGGCCGACGATGAATTCGGGCTCGCGGACGATGCCGACGCCTTCCGCCGCCAGTGCCTCGAGAAAGCGGCCGTTGTTCGCGTGGATCGTGCCCGCGATCCGTGCATTGCGCTCACGGCCCTGGCGATCGCGGAAATGCCAGACGTTCCGGGTCGGCATGTACTCGTAGGTGAGGCAGACGTGCGCCGCGAGATCCTCCGGCTTGCGCGGCGTCCCGTGGCGTTCGAGGTAGGCGGGCGCAGCGCAGCAGACCACGCGCGTCGTCCCGATCTTGCGCGCGACCACGTTCTGGCCTCCGGTCTGACCGACGCGCACCGCGAGATCGAAGCCTTCGTCGACCAGGTCGACCACCCGTTCCGAGAGCTCGACGTCGAAGCTGCACCTGCGGATGCCGCGTCGCGAACGCGGCGATCGCCGGCGCGAGATGGCGGGCGCCGAACGTGGCCGAGCACGTCAGGCGCAGCGTCCCGCGCGGCACGACCGAGGCGGCCGACATCGCGACCTCGGCTTCCTCCAGGTCGGCCAGCAACTGCACGCAGCGTTCGTAGAACGTCTGGCCTGCCTCCGTCAGCGAAAGTCGGCGGGTCGTGCGGTTCAGGAGGCGTGCGGCGAGATGGGCCTCGAGCTCGGAGACCTGCCGCGAAACCGACGAGACCGAGACGCCGAGGCGTTCGGCCGCACGGGCGAAGCTGCCGCTCTCGACGACGCGGGCGAAGGTGGTGATGGCGTGGAATCGGTCCATGGACGGTCTGGACAATTATTGCGCTAATTGCAACAGTGTATCAATTGAATCGCTATTTATCTTGCTTCGCACAACCTTGATGATTCGCTTCGTCGCGCCGACAAGGGCGCCAAACCCCGAACAGGAGCCACCATGACCGACTCACGCAATGCCGCCATCGCAGCCCTGGTGCTGCGCCTTTCGCTGGGCACGATGTTCGTCGCCCACGCGCTGCTCAAGTATTTCGTCTTCACGCTGCCGGGTACCGCGCAGTTCTTCGGCTCGCTCGGCCTGCCGGGCTTCCTCGGCTACGTGACCTTCGCGGCCGAGCTCATCGGCGGCGTCATGCTGCTCCTCGGCGCCTACACGCGCATCGTCGCACTGGCCCTGGTGCCCATCCTGCTCGGCGCCACGTTCGCGCACGCCGGCAACGGGTGGCTCTTCAGCGCACCGAATGGCGGCTGGGAGTACCCTGCGTTCTGGACGGTGACGCTGATCGTGCAGGCGCTGCTCGGCGACGGCCTGTACGCGGTGCGCCGGTCGAGTCCGGCGCCGCAATTGCGGACTGCCTGACCCGTTGTCCACGGCCTGCCGTCGTCGCCGCGTATTCGGTGACGACGGCAGCGTCGAAGCCCTGTCAGAACACCTGCCACCGCTCGCCATGACCCGCCTCCCCACGCTCTTCCTGTCTCACGGCTCGCCGATGAACGCCGTCCTGCCAGACCGAGTCGAGCCGGACCTGGGCGATGCTCGGTCAGCACGCTCGGAAAGCCGCGCGCAGTGCTCGTTGCATCGGCGCACTGGGAGACATCGGTGCCGATGTTGAGCGGCAACGCCAAGCCGGAAACGATCCACGACTTCGGCGGATTCCCGGACGAGCTCTATCAGATCGGCTACCCCGCGCCCGGCGCACCGGACCTGGCGGCGAAGGCGGTGTCGTTGCTGAAGGACGCAGGCATCGCGGCCGGCGTCAACGGCTGCCGCGGGCTCGATCACGGCGCCTGGGTACCGCTGCGCTGGATGTACCCGGACGCCGACGTGCCGATCGTCGAACTCTCGCTGCAGCCCGGGCTGGGCGCAGCGCGGCACGTCGAACTCGGCCGCGCGCTGGCGCCGCTGGCCGCCGAGGGCGTGCTCCTCGTGGGCTCCGGCCACGTCACGCACAATCTGCGCGACTGGATGGCCAATCCGCGACGGCATGGAGCCGTTGCGCTACGCGCAGGCGTTTGCCGACTGGGTCCATGCGCGGCTGTCCGCCCGCGACACCGGAGCGCTCATTGCCTATCGCGAGCAGGGGCCGGAAGGCGCACGCGCGCATCCGTCGGAGGAACACTTCCTGCCTTTGCTCTTCGCGTGGGGCGCCGCTGCCGATGGGGCACGCGTCGACCGTCTGAGCGCGGGCTTCGAGGCGGGCGCGCTCGCCAACGATACGTACGTCTTTCGTCCGGTCACCGGCGGCGCGCAGTGACGCGTGCCGCGCCCGGTCATTCGAAGCCGGCGCTTTCGCGCAGCGGACGCGCCGCCGGATCCGACAACCGCGCGATGAAACGCCGCGCGAGTTCCGGCTCGCGCGCGCCGGCACACACTGCCGCGCTGTAGACGGTCGCGAGCTCGAATCCGGGCGGGAGCGCCCCGACCAGCACCACACCGGGCGTATACCGGATCTCGGTGATCTGCGTGCAGCCGATCGCTCCGCGTCCGGCTGCCTGCGCGAGCTCGCGCATCGCCGCGGCGCCATTGGGAAACGGATGCAGTCGCGGCGCGAGCGGCCTCGGCGATGCCCAGCCGCCGCAAGACGTCGACGAAATGGATGCCGGCCGTGGCGCGCTGCGGATCGGGGAAGTAGATCGCGCGTCGCCGCGAGCAGCGCGCTGCGCAGCGCGGCGCCGTCGGCGATGTCGGGCAGAGGCTCGCCCTCGCGCACCGCCACTCCGGTGCGCACGCGACCGAGCGGCACCCGCGTGCCGGGCAGCACGTGCCCGGCGCCTTCCAACTCGGTGACAAGCGCCTCCGTCAGGATGACCACGTCGCAGGGGACGCCAGCGAGGAGCTTTTCGCGCATTGCGCCGACGGCGCCGAAGGTCCCCTGCACGGTGGCACCGGTATCGGCGAGGAACGCCGCCTCGACGCGCGCCGACGATGCCTTGTGCGGCGCCGCCGGATAGCAGCTGCAGCGCGCGCGGCGCGCGCCGCGGCACGCTCACTGGTCGGCCTTCGCTCCGGAGATCCTGACGATGCGCTCCCACTTGACGATGTCGGCATCCATATAGCGGCCGAACTCGTCCGGCGTCATCGACATCGGCACCGCACCCTGGCCCGCCCACTCCTGGCGCACTTCGGGCCGATTCTGGATCTTCGCGATCTCCGCATTCAGCCGGCTGACGATCGCGGCGCGGCGTTCCCTTCGGCGCCACGATGCCGAGCCAGATGACGGCCTCGTAGCCCGGGACACCCGCGTCGGCGATCGTCGGCACGCCGGGGAGCACCGACGAGCGTGTCCTGCCGGTCGTGCCCAGCGCCGTGACGCGGCCGCTCTTCGCGTGCTCGCTCATCGTCGGCACCGCGTCGAACATCATCTGCACCTGCCCGCCGAGAACGTCGGTGCGGGCGCCCGAGCTCCCCTTGTACGGGACGTGGACGATGTCGACACCCGCCATCGCCTTGAACAGCTCGCCGGCCATGTGATACGGCGTGCCCGGACCGGACGACGCGTAGTTGAGCTTTCCGGGACTCGCCTTGGCGAGCCGGATGAGATCGGCAAGGCTGTTCGCGCCGACCGAGGGATGCACGACGAGCACGAGGTCGGAATAAGTTGACCGGCGCGACGGGCACGAAGTCGCGCATCAGCTGATAGGGCTTGTTCGGAATCAGCGTTTCGTTGACCGTGTGCGTGTTCGACATCATCAGCAGCGTGTAGCCGTCGGGCGCGCTCTTCGCGACGGCGTCGGTGCCGATGATCGAGCCGGCGCCCGGGCGGTCCTCGACGACGACGGGCTGCCCCAGCGCTTCCTGGAGGCGCACGCCGAGGAAGCGGGCATAGACGTCGGCCGGTCCGCCGGCAGCGAAGGGCACGATGATCCGGATCGGCTTCGTCGGATAATCCTGCGCAAACGCCGACGCGCAGGCGAAGCGCAAGGGTGACCGCGATCGACCCGACGATGGAACGCAGCATGGTGGGACTCCCGATGTTCGCAGCGGTGCGCGACGACGCAGCGCAATCTACACCGCGAATCGCGCGCTGGCAAAGCAGGTGCCGCTCCGCGCAAGCCGACTGCGGGTGTGCCCGCTTTGCGGAGCATAATTGCGCCTCCGGTACGCCGGTTCGCCGATTCGTCGGCTCGCCGATTCGCTCGGTTCGTCGGTTCGACGGACGAACGCCTCGCCGAAGTGCGCAGCATAACCACGGATTTCTCCTACCATGCTCGATGCTTCCCTGATTGACGCCATCGTTGGTGCGCCCGCCCATCTTCCGGCGACGAAGGACCCGGCGATGCCGCTGGTTCAACCGGCCCCGGAGGTCGCGTGATCGCCCCGAGCGAGACCGACGGCGCGCCCGCCCCCGCGCCGCCTGCCCGGACCGACATCACCCGCATCGTCCTGTTGGTCCTGGTGCTCGGCATGATGATCGGCGGCAGCTTCTGGATCCTGCGGCCGTTCCTGCCGCCGCTCATCTGGGCCACGATGATCGTCGTCGCGACCTGGCCCGTCATGCAGAACGTGGAACGGTTGCTCTGGAGACGGCGCTCGCTCGCCGTCACTGTGATGACCACCGCATTCCTGCTGCTCGTCGTCGTGCCGCTCATCCTTGCCGTGTCGAGCCTCGTCGACTATGTCCCGGACCTCGGCGAGCAGTTCAAGGAACTGAGCTCGCTGCAGATCCCGGCTCCGCCCGATTGGGTGGCGCAATTGCCGCTGGTCGGCACCAAGCTCGCGACCGAATGGCAGAACGTGGTCAACCGCGGCCCCGAGGGCCTGGCCGCGCAGCTCGCGCCCTACGCGAAAGTCATCAGCAGCTGGCTGCTCGCCGAGGCCGGCAATCTGGGCATGGTGGCGGTGCAACTGATGCTGACGATCGCCCTGACCGCCGTCCTCTATGCGTATCGGCGAGTCCGCCGCCCGTGCCGTCGTCCGTTTCGCAGGCCGGCTCGGCGGCGAGCGCGGCGTGTCGTCGGTCGAGCTCGCGGGCCAGTCGATCCGCGCCGTCGCGCTCGGCATCATCGTCACGGCCATGGTGCAGACGGCGCTCGGCGGCATCGGCCTCGTCGTCGCCGGCGTGCCGTACGCCGGCGGTGCTGACCGCCCTCATCTTCCTCTTCTGCATCGCGCAGCTCGGTCCGGCGTTGGTGCTGTTTCCGGCGGTGGCCTGGTTGTACTGGAAGGACGCGAGCGTCGCCGCGACGCTGCTCCTGATCTGGAGCATCGGCGTGGGCGTGCTGGACAACCTGCTGCGGCCGCTTCTGATCCGCCGTGGCGCCGACCTCCCGCTGCTGCTGATCATGGCGGGCGTGATCGGCGGGCTGCTGGCCTTCGGCGTGCTCGGCCTGTTCGTCGGCCCGGTGGTGCTCGCCGTCACCTATACGCTGCTCAACGCGTGGGTCGAGTCCCCGGCGAACGACGCCCGAGCCGCCGTGGCGCCGCGCACCACGACGAACTGACGCCGGCCGATCGATTGGGAAGATCGATTGGGAAAATCGCGACTCGAGGCGTTCAGCGACGGCGTCATCGCCATCATCATCACGATCATGGTGCTCGAGCTGAAGGTGCCCCATGGTGACGACCTGTCCGGCGCTCTACCCGTTGCTCCCGGTGTTCGTGAGTTACGTCCTGAGCTTCGTGTACGTCGGCATCTACTGGAACAACCATCACCACATGCTGCATGCCGCAAGGCAGGTGAACGGACCGATCCTCTGGGCGAATCTGCACCTGCTGTTCTGGCTCTCGCTGATACCGTTCGTGACCGGCTGGATGGGGGAGAACCACTTCGCATCGCTTCCGGTGGCGCTGTACGGCGCCGTGCTGCTGATGGCCGGAATCGCCTATTTCATACTCGACGCGCGCGCTGATCCGACACCACGGTCGGGATTCGCCCCTCGCCGTCGCGCTGGGCAACGATGTCAAGGGCAAGGTGTCCGTCGTCGATCTATGCGGTCGCGGTTCTGCTCTCGTTCACCTACCGCTGGATTGCATTGGCGCTCTACGTGTTCGTCGCAATCATGTGGCTCGTTCCGGATCGGCGAATCGAGAAGGTGCTGCACGAATGAGGCGTGCCGTGCGCGCCGTCGCGATACGAGCGCTCGACGCGCACTGTGGTGCCGCAGACAGCGGATCGACTACGGCTGGCGCACGACGGCGAGCAGCTTGCTGACGTCGAGCGTGCGCGCCTGCTCGGCGATCTGCGCTGCATACCTGGCCTGGAGCTGCTTCGCCTCGCCCAGCATCGACGTAAACGCCTGTTGCAGCCCGGCGGCATCGATCCTGCGTCCGCCGGCGTAATAGCGCCTGGCCACGTGGCCCAGCGCGTACGTCGACGCGAACGAAAACGCGGCGCCGGTCGTGATGCTGCCGGCTCCGCCGATGAGCCCGCCGGCGATCTTGCCGAGCAGCCCGCCGATCAGCTTGCGGCCGATCTGCTCGACATATTGCGAGGTCAGGCCGACGCCGAGCGTCGCGAGCAGGTCGCCGATGTGCCCGCGATCGAGCTCGAAGCCATGCGCTTTGCCGATCCGGTAGACCATCTTCATCTGCAGCGGGATGATGGCCATCGACGCAAGCGATTGCGGCAGGAGCTCCAGCGCCCCGTTCAGGATCGCGTAGTTCAGGATCATCCGGTCGAGCTCTTCCGGATTCGCCGGGACGGCGGCGACGATGGCGCCGTCGAGCGCCGATCCGCCGAGCGGAACGCTCGTCACCGCGTCTGCCTGCTGCGCGAAGGCCTGTGCAGCGCCGGCTTCGATGCCGAGCGCCTGCGCGAGCCGCGCAAGGAAATCGCGCTCCGCGGGCGTCGTGGCGCCATCGGCGTCGCAGACGCACACGGCCATCTCGTACGCGTACTGCCGGTGCGCGGGCAGCGCGATCGCCGCGGCGACGGCAGCGAGCTCCGGCTTGCGCAGGAGCACTTCCTGATAGATGCCGGGCACGTCGAGCGCTTCGCTCGCGGCGAGCGAGTCGGCGATGCGCTTGATCGCCGCGCGCTCCTGCTCATCGTTGCCGCCGTCCGCGAAGGCGGCCATCAGACACAACGTCAGGACTGCGCGCTGCTCGGTGGCATCCATGGCAGCGTCCGCCCTTGGCTACTGCTGCTCCGACTTCTTCCAGGTTGCGTCGGGGTTGTAGAGGGTCATCTTCGCTGCAATCGCTGCCGTATCGCGGCCCAGGTTCCTCTCGTACACGACGCCGTCGTGGTTGCAGACGAACGTCATCACGCCGGATACGCCCCACCGCGCGGGGTAGGCCACCAGTGCGAAGCCGCCGATCATCCTGCCGTCGACGACATAGTCGTACGCGCCCCCGGGCGCATCCCTGCCCTGCGCGGTCAGGATCTTGTACCGGTAGCCATAGTAGGGCTCGGCCGTCACCTCCGCGTAGCCCTCGGTGCGCGCGCGCGCGACCAGCGGCCCGAACGGGCTCGGTGGCTCCCCATCCTTCGCCGGCCAGTAGAGACCGTCGCGTTTGCCTGGCGCGCTGCTCAGCTTCTGCGCGTACTCGAGCAGGCCGTTGTCGTCGCGATCGCGCAGCACATACTCGCGCTGGGCATCGACATACGCGAGACACACGTTGATCGCAGCGAGCTCGTTGCTGCCGATGCGCCGGTTGACGATCTCCTCGGCGCCACTCTTCGCGTCGAACTGCCATCCGGCTGCCACCTTCACCAGCGGGTAGGGGAACGGATAGTCGTTCGCGCCCAGCAGCATCGTCGCGTTCGTATCGCCGGACATCTCGTAATGCACGCGGATCCGGTAGGCCGCGACGATCGCCGAGCGCAACCCTTCGTCCTGCACCGGATCACCCGAGCGCAGCAGCTGGCCGCTGCCCCGGCCGAGTACGGCAAAGATCGTACGGTTGTTGTCGGAGTCGAGCGCCGCGATCAAGGCCGCGCCGGCTTCCTCCGGCGTCGCGAAGGTGCGTTGCGGCGCCGGCGAGCGCTTGGCCGGCGGCGTTGTCGCGCCACCCGGTGCGGTCGGTGCTGCACCCTGTGCGAACGCAGGCGTCACGATGGCGCACGACAACGCGACCGCAAGCGCGATGGCGCGCAACGCGGCATGCCGCCACATCGACGCGCAGAAGGCCAATGTCGCCGCGCTCATCTCATCTCGCAGAAGGTCAATGTCGCTGCGCTCATCGTCATCTCGCGTGCGGTGTCGCGTGGCCCGCGGGCGCCCCCGACGCTGGCGCCGGTCGTCCTGCCGACGGCGAGGGCGCGTTCATCGTCTGCCGGCTCGATTGTCCGCGCTGCGATTCCGCCTGCACCTGCGGGCGCGATTGCGGCTGGAACGTCGGTGCGGGACGCGTGGCCGGCTGAGGCGACATCGGGCGGACTGCGGCGCGGTCCGTGGGTGAGGGTCCGCCCGGTCGCGCTGTCGGCTGCCCGGTCGAAGGACCGGCGGATGGTCGGGCCGTCGACTGTCCGGTCGAGGGCAGGGTCGTCGGCTGTCCCGTCGAGGCTCCCGGCGCCGGCCGGGTCGTCGGTTGTCCGGTCGAAGCCCCGGGCGATGGCCGGCTTGTCGGTCGGTCCATCGTCGACGGCGCCCCGGGACGCGCTGCCGGTTGCCCGGCCGTCAGGTTCGCCGTCGTCCCCGCCGCCGGGCGCTCGACCGTCGAGGGGCCACCCGGTCGCGTCGATGGCATCGGGTCCTTGCCGCGGTAGTTCTGGCGGGACTCGATGTGGGCCGGATTCGTCGGGCGGTACTTGTTGCCGACCGCAGGATCGCGATAGGCGACACCCCGGCGATGCTCGGGTGCATGGCTCCAGTTCCCGCTGCCACCGGGGTAGCGATCCCGGTATTGCGGCCGATTGAACCAGTAGTTGTTGTTGATGTTGATATTGATGTTGTTGCGGCCCCAGTTCGGGCGCGCCCATCCCCAGTTGTTGTAGTTCACCGCCCAGGCACTACCCCAGAAGAAACCGGCGGTGAAACCCCAGCTCGGCGGCGCGGGCGGATAGCCCCAGATCGGCGGCGGATACCAGTACCACGGACGATACGCGGGTGCCCACCACGGACCGAAGATGATCGTCGGGTTGTACACCGGCACGTAGACGTACTGCGGCTGTGCGGGCTCGATGACGATGATCTTTTCCTGGACGACGACGCGCTGCTGTTCGTTCGAATTGAGGTTGCCCGCCTGCACCGCGCGCTGCCGCAGCGATTGCACGGTGCGCATGACGCCCGCCTCGTCCGCGAGGAACGCATCACCCAGCCGCTGCGTCCATTCGAGCTTGTCGTTCATCATGTCGAGAACCTGCGGAAACGCGGTGAGCGAAAGCACGCTCGGATCCCACGCCCTGTCCTTCAGCGCGTCCTCCAGCGCCTGGCCCCGCAGCGTCGGGTTCTGTTTCACGAACCGCGCAGCCTCGACCACTTCCAGCGGGTAGGTTGCCGCAATCAGCACCTGTGTCAGCAGCTCGTCGGGGTAGAGCGCGATCGGCGCGAGGAGTCCGTCGAGCTGATCCTGCGACATGGCTTGCGCGGGGGGCGCCCCTTGGGCCAGCACGGCGGGCGGCAGGCACCCCAGGGCGCCGGCGAGAGCAAAAGCCAGCAGGCGCAGGATCGTCATGGACACTCCGGGCGGCACGCGAGGCGGTGAAACAACCGCCACTCGAATCGACCGCGCGAACCTGACATTATGCCCCAATCAGTTCGTCGACCAGCTTGCGCATCCGGTCATGGTGCGAGCCTGGCCAGTAGACAGCGGCGCACTCCCGGCATTGCGCGAACGCGTCGAAATGGGCACGCACTCGCGGCGGCAGTCGGTCGGCAACGGAGTCCTTGGGAACGGCATCCAGCGTGCCGTTGCAGCGGATGCAGCGCGTGAACGGACGCGCGCTCCCGACGAGATCGAACGCGCGAACGACCTCGGCGAGCTGCTGGCGCGGCACCGTCGAGCGCACCCAGTAGCCGTGCGTCACCGCGCCATGTTTGAGCAGTCCCCGGTCCCGCGTGAGTATGATCCGCGACTCCGCACGCGCGAGTCCGATGATCGCCGCGTCGTCATAGTCGTTCCGGTAGCGCGTGTCGAAGCCCAGCAGCCTCAGGTAGCGGGCGAGCCTGCCAAGGTGCACGTCAAGCACGAACCGGGTCTGCCGCAGCGGCTGCGCGCGCAGCCGGGTGACGGGCGCGACATCCAGGCGCTCGAACACCGGATAGACGGCGACGCGCTCGCCACCGGCGAGCCGGCGCGTGAAATCGACGCTGGTGCCGTCGACCAGCACGAGGTCCACTTCCGTATGCGGGACACCGATCGCCTCGATGGCGTCCTTGACCGACGGGGTGCCCTTGAACGCATAGGCAAATGCGTGCCGGCGCAGCGCGGGCGGCAGAAAATCGTTGAGCTCCTCGTAGAACCGGAATTCCGCGCACGATCGCGGCGCATCGTCGCCAGCATGCATGAGATCACCCGAGCGAGACGTTCGAAAGACGGAAATGCCGCCTGCCACACCATGGTACCCGCGGGGCCCACTTACCTGCGGTGATTCGCCACTCGCCCCGGCGTTGCCCCGGCCTGCCGGAGCGAAGGTTGTTGGCGTTGCGAGTATCGCCCCGGTAAAGTAGCCGCCGCAGCCACCGGCTGCAAGGAACCTGGCATGCAGCCGTCATCAGGCGCGATCACTTTTCTGTTCACCGACATCGAGGGCAGCACCCGCCTGTGGGAGCAGGAAGGCGAGCGCATGGCGGCCGCGCTCGCGCAGCACGACGCGCTGCTGCAGGCCGCGGTCGACGGCAACCGCGGGGGCATCTGGAAATCGACGGGCGACGGCATCTACGCGGCCTTCGACGACCCGCTGGACGCGCTCAATGCCACGCTGGCCCTTCCTGCGCGCGCTTGCCGATCCGGCGGCGACCAACGGGATTCCGATCAAGGTGCGCTGCGGGCTGCACGCCGGGGTCGTCGAACGACGCGACAAGGACTACTTCGGCGCCCCGGTCAACCGCACCGGGCAGATCATGAGCGCGGGGCATGGCGGCCAGGTGCTGCTGTCGCACGCCGTGGTCGATCTGCTCGGCGAACGCCTGCCCGCCGGGGTTTCGCTGCGCGACCTCGGGCGCGTGCGCCTGAAGGACCTGGCCACGCCCGAGCACATCTACCAGGTCCTGCACCCGGAGCTTCGGCAGGAGTTTCCACCGCTGCGCTCGCTCGAAGCGACTCCCAACAACCTGCCGCAACAGACGACCACGTTCGTCGGGCGCGAGCGCGAGGTCGCGCAAGCCAAGGAGTTGCTCGCGCAAGCGCGGTTGCTGACGCTGCTGGGCATGGGCGGCCTCGGCAAGACGCGCCTCGCGATGCAAGTCGGCGCCGACCTGATGGATGCGTTTCCGGACGGCGTCTGGTTCATCGATCTCGCGCCGATCGTCGACGAAGCGCTGGTTCCCGGCACGGCCGCGCAGGTGCTGGGCGTGCGGGAGGAGGCCGGCCGGCCGCTGATGGAGACGCTCTGCGCGCACTTGAAGCCGCAGAAGCTGATCCTGATTCTGGACAACTGCGAGCACATGATGAGCGCCTGCACGCAGTTGGCCGGCACGGTGCTTAGAGAGACCCCCGATGTTCGGATCATCGCCACGAGCCGCGAAATGCTGCGCGTCGAGGGGGAGCGAACGTACCCCCTGTACCCGCTGGCGTTGCCCGACCGCAACGCGGGAGTCGACGCGCTCCTTCGTTCGGAAGCCGTGCAGCTGTTCATGGAGCGCGCGCGGCTGCAGAAGCCCGGCTTCGCCCTCACCGAGCGGGATGCGCCGGCAGTCGCCGAGATCTGCGCGCGGCTCGAAGGCATTCCGCTGGCGATGGAGCTGGCTGCGGCGCGGATGCGCTCGCTGTCCGTACAGGAGATCAACACCCGGCTCAAGGATCGCTTCAAGCTCCTGACCGGCGGCAGCCGCGTCGCGATGGAGCGGCAGCAGACGCTGCGCGCGCTGGTGGCGTGGTCCTACGACATGCTGCAGGAAACGGAGCAGCGGCTGCTCGAACGGCTCGCCGTCTTTGTCGGTGGCTTCGATCTCGCCGCGGCGAAGGACGTCTGTGGCACCGAGCCGATCGTTGCCGACGACGTTCCCGACCTGCTGTCCTCGCTCGTCGACAAGTCGCTCGCGATCCCCGAGCAGGCGGATGCCGGCCAACGTTACCGGCAGCTGGAGACGATCCGCGAGTTCGCCCGTGAGTGCCTTGCCAGGCGCGAGGATGCCGCGGCGACCACGGTACGGCATTGCGACCACTATCTCGTCGTCGCGAAGGCCGCGAACAAAGGGTTGCAGGGACACGAACAAGCCGAATGGACACGGCGCCTGGAAGCAGAGCTCGACAATGTCCGTGCCGGAATCGCATTGGCGCTCGAAGGAGTTGCGGCCCCGGTCATCGCGGTCAAGTTCGGGGTGGCGTTGATGAGCTTCTGGATCTTTCGCGGCTACTCGACCGAAGGCCGCAATATCATGCGCGCCGCGCTGGCCCTGCCCGACGTCCAGCAATCGCCGATCGCCCATGCCTACGCACTCTACGTTGCCGGCGTGCTGGCGGACAATCAGAGCGACTATGCCGAAGCAAGGAAGTCGCTGGCGGCGTGCCTGGAACTGCGCCGCGAGCTGGGCGACCGGCGCGAGGTCGCTGCAACACTGTCGACGCTTTCGACGGTCCGGCTGCACGAGAACGATGCGGCGCAGGCACGGACGAGCGAAGAAGAAGCGCTTGCCATCTTTCGGGAACTCGGCGACAGGATCGGCGAGGCGATCGGGCTGCTCCATCTGGGTGAAATCAACGAGGAGCTCTCCGACAGCGACGTGGCGCGCAAGGACTTCGAGCAGAGCCTTGCAATCGCGCTGGCCGTCAAGCATCGCGAGCTGGAGGGCGAGTGCGAGCGGAATCTGGGTGAACTCGCGCTGCACGCGGGCGACTTGCCCGCCGCGCGCACGCGATTCGAGCGGTCCCTCGAGGTGTTTCGCGCGGCCGAGGACAAGCGCGGGGAGGCAACGGCATTGTGGTGGATTGGGCGGGCCGACATTGTCGCCGGAAGCGGCGATTCCGCACGTTCGCAATTGGGCAAGGCGCTGGTTGCGTTCCAGGCCTTCGAGATGAACGGGGAGTTGCTCGGCTGCCTCGAAGACCTCGCGGGAATACTGCAGTCGCTAGGACTCTCGGTCGAAGCAATCCGCCTTTATGCCGCCGCCGAGGCCTCCCGCGAACGACTTCGCTTACGGCGACCGCGACGCAACGAGAATCAGTGGCGCGCCGGCGTGGCGGAAGCGCGCGGTACTGTCGACGACGCGGCGTTCGATGCGGCGTGGGAGGAAGGATCGGCGTGGGAACTGCAGAAGGCGGCGCGAATCGCGTTCGCGCATACCCGTAACCCCGACCGTGCCCGCCTGACGGCCGCGGAGGCGTGAATCCAGCGCTGCGCGCCCGCTGTACACGCGCGCCCGTCCGCAGCTAACGGACAGCGCGCGGGCTCAAGTCAATTCAGGCGACGGGCTTGCGCCGGCGCGTGAGCCAACCTGCACCGAGTGCGCCGAGGAGAAGGGCGATCGAACTCGGTTCGGGTACCAGTGCCGCGACTCGAATCGCGTCTCCTTCCAGGTCGACGGCCAACGGCCGCACGCTTGCCCAACGGAATCAGTCCGGTCGGATCGGTACTCGTGCCGGAAACAACGACAGCGTAGTCCTCTCGGAATCCAGGTGCAGTGAAAACGGGATAGCACGACCCCTGCTGGAAAAGAACGGCGGTCGAGTCGAACGGTGGACCGTCGTCGGTCAATTTGCTCGAAGTTGTAGAGGTTCACTCCCCACGTGCCATTAAGATGGGAGTCAGGGTCGGTGACGATCGTCGATAGCGGAGGCGAAAGGAGATTGAACGGCGTCCACTCGATTCCAGCCGGGTGGAGGCTGGAGTCCACGTAAACCGACGCGATGATGCTCGAGACGGCGCTGCTAGGAACGGTGATATCGACGAACGTCATGTAGGCCGTGCCATCTGGCGTGGGGGGCCCGGGGGCGTCGTCAGTTCACGGTCGCCACGGCGCTGATCATCGAAACGCTGCATCGGCGTCGAGTTTGGAACCCATGTGTTCGCCGGGCTTAGGCAGTCCTCGTCGATCTCGAAGATCGCCTTCAGGATGAAACTGAACGGATCGAAGTCCGATTGGTAGTAGAGCGCGGCTTGCGCTGTCGGCGCTAGCGCGAAGGATGCGGCGGCAGCAACTGCGCTGACAAGCGATCGTACGGTCCTGTTAGCCATGGTCGTCTTTTCCGGTCTCGTCGTTGCGTGCGGCGCATGTAAACGCCAATGCCTACCTCGTTGCCATTCCCGCCAACTGTATCGCACAACGCAAGAAACGATCCATGTAGCCAACAAATAGATCAACACATTGAATTTGTTATATTATTTTACATTCCCTCGGACGCTGGCAATCGTCCCGCAAGCACATTTTGTAAATTTTCTCGACAACCTAACTGTTTTCAGTGGTCAATTGGTGGCTGGGCCAGTGCGCGTACACTATTGGGTGCGACCAGTGAGTGCGCGGGAACACATCAATTCCGGAACGGGCTCGCGACAAACTTGCCAATGTCCTGAAATGCCAGGCTAAGTGATTGATCGATAACCGATAGCCGGCAACGTGCACGCGATGGGCGAGCAACGCGCCGTTGTAAGATTTCCCGACGTTCCGAACCATTGGTCGGTCAGGGCTTTCCTGTGGCCCGTCGGATCGACAATGGCGCCCAAGCTGGGTGCCGGGGCCCGCGGATTTGGGTGGCGCGACGTGCGCCCAGCATGCGCGGTCCGTCTTGCCGGCCCGTGGTGGCCGGCAACCGCTCGAATCGAAGACTGCGGGGTCCTACAAACGGCCGCGCGCTCCGCGGTGTGGCGGAGCGCGCAGGTGCAGCGGGGCGACGCGTCAGACCGCGGATCAGGCTGCGGCTCTACGCCGCCGCGTCAACCAGAGGGCGCTCATCGCACCCAGCAAGAGCGCGATCGAAGCCGGCTCAGGTACCGCGAGCGCACTTACCGTGAGCACACTTCCGTCGCGTGCCAGCTGCGGCGGCACGTTGCCCACAAACCTGAATCCGCTCGGGTCCTGCGTGGTCACCTGCTCCGCAACCCCGCCGTCACCGGAGACGAGCTTCGGGGCACACAGCTCGTGTCCGTAGTAAGTCTTGCATTCTTCCTTCCACAGATATGCCGGTCGACTCGAACGGCGGGCCCGTCAGGTCGCTGTTGAAGAAGCTCAGCCACCACTTGCCGCTCAACTCGGTATTGCCGCTAACCGAGGTCGTCTCCGATCCGATCAACCACGGAAACCACGCGACTGCCCGCCGGGTCTCCGCCGTCGTCGTAAATGCCGCCGATGATGTTCGTTTGCTTTGGGTCAGCGTAGGTCACGAAGTCGATGTAGACGAAGTTGTCGGTCACTCGTCGACAACTTTCGCCACCGCGCTGATCAGTGAAACCGTGCAGGGCCGTCCGGAGTTGTCGAGCAGGTTGGCGCCGACCCATCCGCTGGACCCGGTCAAGCAACTCGATCCGGCAGGCTCGTCGACTTCGAAGATCGCGTTGACGCTGAAAATCAGCGGATCGAAACTCGACTGGTAATAGACCGCGGCTCGCGCCGCTGGGGCGAGTGCAAGGCATGCGGCCGCAGCGAGTGCTCCGACAGCGTTCGCGCAATCCTGATTGCCATGATCGTGTTCTCCGGTCGTTTGCTGTCCGCGCGGCATGTACACCACCAAACGATGTCGCTGCCAAATGCGCGGTTTGCACCGTCAGACGCAAGAACCGAACCAGTGCCCGAAACATCACGCAACGCATTGAATTGCTTCTCCAAGTTAATAGCCTACAAGGTGTGCGCGATAGCCTCGAAGAGTGCCTTGTAATTTCTCCCGACAGGCATGTTCACCATCGCTCTTGCGGGACTTGTTGACGACAGTTCAAACATCGCGCTCGCGACGTCGCGGCGGCACCGGTCGGCGCATCGAAACGAATGTCGATGCGATTTACATTCACCGTACGAGGGATTCCGATCGCAGCCACCCAAACGGTTGAATCCATTGCGCAACTTTCCGATGGCAGGAATCTTGCGGAAACCTCGCGAAACACAACGAGATCGCGAGGCCCGTGGTGAAGGGATTGCACACCGTCAATTGCGCGTTGTTCCTGCTCAACGCCGTGCTGTGGACGTTGGTGGCAAAGCAGCCCGGGATTGCCGTGGTGTGGCTCGCGGTGGGACTGGGTGAGCTCTACGTCATCACGAAAACGGAACTGCTTTCGGCTTGAGCAACGCTGCAGGCAAGGAACGATGACGCCAGCGATTCCGCGATCGACTGGAGCGTTGGCTTTGCCGGATGGCGCCCCGGGGACGACGACATTGATTCGCGGGTGACGCTGAACGATCGAAGCGGAGCCGGCAGAGTCTCGCAATCGATCGCTGTACGCGGGATGGGGATATGAGCGGCAAGGGGTGGAAGACAATGCTGCCGACGCTGCGCGCAGCGCTGGCGACACGACTCATGCCGGCGCTTGCCGGCACGAGCGGGACCGACGCATTCGATGAAGCACACGCGGGCCGCATCGATGGCGGCTTCGACATGGTGCGCTTCCTCGCCGACCAGGGCGACGCCAGCGCGCAGAACGAGCTCGGTGGCATGTACGCGAACGGCCGCGGCGTCAAGCGGAGCTACATCGAAGCAGTAAAGTGGTGGCGCCGGGCCGCGGAACAGGGTTACGCGAGCGCGCAATTCAGCCTCGGTCTGATGTACGAGAAGGGCGACGGCGTGCCGCGGGATTACGTCCAGGCGCACCGGTGGTACCTCATCGCCGCATCCCGATTCCCGTCGTCGGATCCGGTTAACAGCGCGATCGCGAACGAATTCGGCAAGTCGCTCGCAGCGCGAATGGACCCCGACTCGGTGGCGGAAGCGCAGCGCCTGGCGCGCGAGTGGCGCCCCGTCATCGAAGAGCACGCGCACCCGGGACGATCCCGCCCACCGGGCCGTTGACCGACGGGCTCGCGCCTCGAGCCCTCTCCCACGCAGGACGGTTCCGGTCGCGTGCACCGCGCCCGCGCAGCAACACGCCGCCGTGCAACAATCGTTCGCGCGGAGCCGTGTTTTGCTCCAATGGCGGCAAACCCATAGAATCCGGACGCGCGGGTACGTCGGGGCGCGCGTGCGCGAGGCACTGCGTGCCAGGAAAACCTCAAAGGCTGATGGACGAGATGTTCCTGCCGGAAATGAATCTCGGCGGTGGCTGAGCACGCCGATCTGCTTGCGAGTGTCGGGCTTTGCGTCTCGGTTGCGGCGGTGCTGGCGTTCGCCGCCAACCGACTCCGACAGCCGTTGCTGCTCGCCTACCTGCTCGCCGGCGTTCTCATCGGCCCGCGGATCGGATTGCGTCTGGTCGACGACCAGAAGAGCATCGAGACCGTCTCGGAAATCGGCCTGATCCTGCTGCTCTTCATCATCGGGCTGGAGCTCGACCTGAAGAAGCTGCTGGCCGCCGGCAAACCGGTCCTCGTCACCGGCATCCTGCAATTCCCGCTATGCGTCGCGCTCGGCCTGGCGTTCTTCAGCCTGTTCGGATCGGGCGCGGACGCCGGTGAGTTCGGCCTGCTCTACCTCGCGGTGTGCCTGGCGATCAGCAGCACGTTGATCGTGGTGAAGCTCCTGTACGACAAGTTCGAGCTGGACACGCTGCCGGGGCGGATCACGCTGGGCGTGCTGGTCGTCCAGGACATCTGGGCGATCGTCGTGCTGGGGATCCAGCCCGACCTGCTGCAGCCGGAGTTCGGAATGCTGCTGGGATCGCTGGTGAAAGGCGGGCTGCTCGTGGCGCTGAGCCTGCTGATCAGCAAGTCCGTGCTGCCGCGCCTTTTCCAGTCGGTGGCGAAGGTGCCGGAGCTGGTGCTCGTCGGCTCGCTCGCATGGTGCTTCATCGTCTGTGCCGCCGCCAACGCGGCGGGGTTGTCGCGCGAGATGGGCGCGCTGATCGCGGGCGTCAGCATCTCCACGTTTCCCTACAACATGGACGTCGTGGCGAAGGTCGTCAGCATCCGCGATTTCTTCGTGACGCTGTTCTTCGTGGCGCTGGGCATGCAGATTCCGATGCCCACAGCGCAGATCGTCGAACTGGCGCTGCTGGCCGCGGCGTTCCTGATGGCGAGCCGCTTCGTCGTCGTGTTCCCGATCCTGCGCGCGCTGGGACTCGGCCACCGGGCGAGCCTGCTGCCATCGATCAATCTCGCCCAGATGAGCGAGTTCTCGATGGTGATCGCCGACGATCGGCGTGACCTATCACCATATCGGGCAGGAAACCGTCAGCGTGCTGATCTTCGTCTTCGCCATCACCTCGGTGGCGTCGACGTACATGATCGGCTACAGCCATCCGCTGCAGGAGCTGTTCGGCGGGGTGGCTGCGGAGGGTCGGCGTGAAGGATCTCGATGCCGCGGTGGCCGAGGCGCCGGCCACGCCGCTGCATGCGGGCAAGGACGTCGTACTGCTCGGCTTCTTCGTCGAGGCCAGCGCGCTGATCCACGAGTACGAGTTGAGCGCGAACGGCGGGCGCGACCCGGTGCTGGACCGGTTGCTCGTGATCGATTTCAATCCGCAGGTCCATGCGGAACTGAAGCGACGCGGGATCGCCTGCCTCTACGGCGACGTCTCGCACATGGAAACGCTGCATCATGCGGACATTCACGACGCGGTACTGGTGGTGTCCACGATCCCCGACACCATCCTCAAGGGCACCGACAACGCGCGCCTGCTGAAACAGGCGCGCCGGCTCTGCCCGCGCGCCAAGGTGATCGTCACCGCGAACCGGGCGGCTTCGGCGCTGGAACTCTACGAGGCCGGCGCCGACTACGTGTTCGTGCCACGGCTGCACTCGGCGGCCAAGATGGCGTCCGATCCTCGAGGAGGGACTGCAGCGCGGCTTCGACGACCTGCGGACCGAGCAGATCGCCGCCCTTCGCCGCCGCCACGAGGTGCTCGAATGAGCGCGGCGACACTCAGCGCGGCTTGACGAACCGCAGCGCGAACTTGTCGGTCGGAATCGCCGGTTGGTTCGACGATTGATCGCGCGTGTCGGCGGGATTGCGCAGAAACTGGCCTTCGGCGTCGAGGACGAATCCGGCTTGGCGGATTTCGGCCGAAGACGACGGCCTCGTCGATACGATGCAATGTCTTGCCCGCAGTGATCCCCGTGCCTGCGATCGCCGAATGATCGATGATAACGAGCCGGCCACCAGGCTTCATCGCCGCGAACAGACGCTGGTTCATCTTCGCGCGATCGACCGGAAGGTACGTGATGTCATGGTAGTTGAGGACGATGGTGATCAGGTCGAGCTGCGGCGCCTGTTCCGGCACCGGATTGTCGAACGAGCGTGTCACCACGACGAGGTTGGCTTGCGGTTGATCGGTCATTCGCTGGGTGAGTGTCGCCCCGGGTTGTTGTGTCTGCGCCCAGACCATTCCCTCGGGCCCCACCGCAAGCGCGAGCAGCTGCGATGTGTAACCGCCGCCGGCGGAGACATCGAGCACCCGCATGCCGGGCTTGACCTGCGTGAACGGCAGGAACTCGGCAGGATGGCGCGTGACGTCCATGCGCCGGTCCTGATCGGTACGGACCGGACTCGCAATCGCGGTCCGATACGGATCCGCGGCCGGCGCCGTCGCGCAGCCATGGAGACCACAAATGACGCCGACGGCAGCGGCAAGGCGCACGAGCGGGTGGCAACGCGGCAGGACGATCATTGACGGCTCCCGGTTGCGGAAGGCGGCCAGTGGAAACGCAGGGCGCGGTCATGGCGCTGCAATATTGTAACGGGACGGCAACGTGCCCTTGGTATACTTTGCAGTTCTCCCACCCAGGACAGACCAGATGGCCTCTCTCGCGGTATTCCTGCTTGCCTTCGCCGCCGGCTGCCTCAGCGGATACGGTGTGCGCCAATGGCAGCGGCATCGCGATGAGCGCGTTCTGATCGAGCCCGCACCGCCCCTCTGAGCAAGGACTGGCAGACCCGGAAGGCGACGGGGCGGATCTACCAGCTCAGCGGGTCGACGCGGTAGTAGCGGCCGAGCTCGCGATACAACGCCGGGTGTTCCGCGGCGAGGCTCTCCGGTTGCTCGAAGAACACCTCCGATGCCACGGCGAAGAACTCGGCCGGATCGGTCGCGCCGTAATGGCTCAGCAACGTGGCTTGCCCGGCCCTGGCCCGGTCCTGCAGACGGACGAACTCGTCGCTGAGGACCCGCGACCATCGACGGTAGTGATCGCGCCGCGCGAGCATCGGCGCACCATTCGCGTGACCGCTCTCCTGATCGAGCTGGTGCGCAAACTCGTGGATTACGACATTGCGACCGTCGTCGACGATCGAGGCGCCGGCGACGACGTCTTCCCACGACAGGATCACCTGCCCTTGTGTCCAGGACTCGCCGGAAAGGACCTGCCGCTGTTCCTGTAGTACACCGGTCGCGTCGGTGCGCACGCGGTCGACAATGAAGGCACCCGGGTAGACGAGTATCTGGCGCAGATTCGGGAAGTAGTCGGTGCGGCGATTGAGGATCAGCAGGCACGCATGGGCGGCGATCGTGACCCGCATTTCGTCCGTGACCACGAGCCCGTCGCAGCCGAGAAACGCCTTCTCCGCAAGAAAGACCTGGATGTGCTTCTTGAGCTGGAGCTGCAGGTCGGGCGGAAGCCGGCGAAAATACGGTACGCGCCGTCGGAGGACTCCGCGCCATTGCGGGGGGAAAGGGTCGCGCTCGATTCTCCCGCGTCGTCGCCGGACGACGAAGGGCTCACCGATGAGCCAGGTCACGAACAGGCAAGCGAGACCCAGAACGAGAAGGAACGGCACGAATATCCACGCGGTTGTGTGCAGGCGAGCGCTTCGCAGCTTGGTCTGCAAGCCGGGTTTTTCAATGGGCCGGCGGCTCCGGGATCCGGATTTCGAACCTGATTCCCCCTGCCCGCCGCGGCTCCTTTAAAATTGATGCTTTGAAGTCGTGGCGAAAGGACTCCAATGGCAACCGAACCCAGCCAACGCATGGGCAATCCGACGATGGACGCTGCATCGCTCTATCGTGAGGAAATCTATACCGACCGCGCGGTCGGCACGCTGCGGGTGCTGGTACCGGTGACGGCCGACGGCGCACCCGACAAGCAGCGCCCGACGGTCTACACGGGTGAGGCGCAGCTGATGACGACCGTGGGGCCGCTGCCGATCAGCTTCGATATTCCGGCCGCGAGCCTCGCCGAGGCGGTCGCGAAGTACGCGGAGGCGGCAAAGGAAGGCGTCGCCCATGCGATGCGCGAGCTCGCCGAGATGCGCCGGCAAGCCTCCTCGTCGATCGTGATCCCTCCGGCGGGCGCGCTGCCGCCGGGCGGGCCGCTGGGCGGTGGCAAGATTCAGCTGCCCTGAGGCCCGTTTCCCGAACGCCGGCTGGGCGGTCCATCGCGACCGCCCACGCCGACCGTCATGGCCGACCGCCCGGACCAATCGCCCCGGCGGCCGCGGCGCCGTGGGCTAAGAGCTTGTCCGTTGAAAAATCGCGTGATGCGTTTGGCCAAAATGCGATGGGCTGTGCGAAGGACGGGGAAGCGCGTGGCAGGTCCCACGCGCGAGCCGGCCGCCAAAGCAGACCGGGCATTTTGGCCAAACCCTCCGGGAACGGGCAAGCTCTAGGCGCAGCATCGCTGATCGCCGTCAATGGGGCGCCGTGCCAATCGGTGCAGAATTGACCTTGCGAGCGGCGATCTCGCGACCGCTCGGGCAAAAGGAGCGGTCATGGACATGCAGCGCAGGCACCTTCGCAGCGCACCGACCTCATTCCCGGCGAAGCGCACCGGCATCGGTACCACGTCGCGCCCTTCGCGCGGCAAGGCCCATCTGACGGCCGTGGCCACCCGGCCCGCCGCACGGCCGAAGGCAGTTGCTGTTCCCATTCCACCGCCGGAACCGTCGTTCATCGGCGACTCGTACGCTTCGACCGCGTTCGCCGAAATCGTCGATCGCTCGGTGCACGCGGCTACGGCGCGCTTCACCGCCGGCCTGTCGCCGATGGCGGTGATCGGCGCGTACATGGACTGGGCCGCGCACATCGCGTTCGCCCCGGGCAAGCAGATGCGGCTCGTCGAAAAGGCCTTGAAGAAGGCGATCCGGCTCGCCAACTATGCGGGCCGGCGGGCGCTGCGGCGCGACGGGGTCGAGCCGTGCATCGTGCCGCTGCCGCAGGACCGCCGCTTTGTCGGCGCGGCGTGGCAGGAGGCGCCCTACGACCTCGTTTATCAATCGTTCCTGTTGACGCAGCAATGGTGGCATAACGCGATGACCGGCGTGCGCGGCGTAACGAAGCAGGACGAGAACGTCGTCGCGTTCGCCACCCGGCAATTCCTCGACGTGCTCTCGCCGTCGAACTTCCCGCTCACGAATCCCGAAGTGCTCGAGCGCACCCGCGCCGAGAACGGGATGAACCTCGTTCGTGGCGCGCAGAATTTCTTCGAGGACTGGGATCGTACCGTCAGCGGCCGCCCGCCGGTGGGTGCCGAGCAGTTCGAAATCGGCCGCAACGTCGCCGCGACACCGGGCAAGGTCGTCTACCGCAACCGCCTGATCGAGCTGATCCAGTATTCCAGCGTCACGCCCGACGTGCGGCCCGAGCCGGTGCTGATCGTGCCGGCGTGGATCATGAAGTACTACATCCTCGACCTGAGCCGCGAGAACTCGATGATCCGGTTCCTGACCGAGCGCGGCTACACGGTGTTCATGATTTCCTGGAAGAATCCGGGGCCCGAGGACCGCGACCTGTCGATGGAGGACTACCGCAACCTGGGCGTGATGGCCGCGCTGGACGCCGTGTCGGCGATCGTGCCGAAGCAGAAAGTCCACGGCGTCGGTTACTGCCTCGGCGGCACGCTGCTCGCAATCGCGGCGGCGACAATGGCCCGCGACGGCGACGAGCGTTTCGGCTCCGTCAGCTTCTTCGCGGCGCAGGCCGATTTCACCGAAGCCGGCGAGCTGACGCTGTTCATCAACGAAAGCCAGCTCTCGTTCCTCGAAGACATGATGTGGGAGCAAGGCTTTCTCGACACCAAGCAGATGGCCGGCGCCTTCCAGATGCTGCGATCCAACGACCTCATCTGGTCGCGGATGGTCCGCGACTACATGATGGGCGAACGGGCGCCGATGACCGATCTCATGGCCTGGAACGCCGATGCGACGCGGATGCCGTACCGGATGCACACCGAGTACCTGCGCCGGTTGTTCCTCGACAATGATCTTGCCGAAGGCCGCTACCGGGCCGGCGGGCGCAAGATCGGCCTCAACGACATTCGCGGACCGCTGTTCGCCGTGGGCACCGAGGCCGACCACGTCGCGCCGTGGCGGTCGGTGCACAAGTTCCATCTGCTCACCGACGCCGATGTCACGTTCGTGCTGACGAGCGGCGGCCATAACGCGGGGATCGTGTCCGAGCCGGGACACGCGCACCGGCGCTATCGGGTCGCCAGCCAGACCGCGAACGACCACTACGTCGATCCCGAGGTGTGGCTCGCCGAGACGCCCACTACGGGCGGCTCGTGGTGGCCCGAGTGGGCGCGGTGGCTCGACGCGCATTCCGGGACGCCCGTAGCTGCGCCTGCCGTCGGGGCGCCGGCGGCCGGATATGTGCCGATCTGCGACGCCCCCGGCACCTACGTGCGGATGCAATGAACCGGTCAGCGCGGACCGGCAGCGCCGACACCGCGATCGAGGTCAGCCACAACGCCGCGGCGAGCCGGTTCGAGGCGACGGTCGACGGGATGCAGAGCGTCGTCGACTATCACCTGGTCGACAACGTGATGCGCATCCATCACACCGAAGTGCCGCGCGCGCTCGAGGGTCGCGGCATTGCCGCGCGGATCGTGCGCGCAGCGCTCGCCTACGCCGAAGCGCACGCGCTCGAAGTGGAGCCACGATGCGCGTACGTGCGCGCGTACATGCGGCGGCATCCGGAGACCCAGCGGCTGCTGGCGCCGGGGTTCAGGGTCTGACCCGGTTTCTCGGGCCCGGACGATGCCGGCAAATCTGAGCCCCGAGTACAAGACGGCCGAAGCCGCATACCGCAGCGCGCGCGAGCCGCGCGAGCGTCTCGAATTGCTGCGCGAGATGCTGCGCGTGATTCCGAAGCACAAGGGCACCGAGCACCTGCAGGCCGACATCAAGGCGCGCATCAAGGACCTCACGGCCGAGCTCGGCAGCGCCCGCCGGGGCGCCGGCCACGGCGGTCCGGCGCTCGTGATCCGCCCCGAGGGCGCCGCGCAGATCGCGCTCCTCGGCCCGCCGAACGCCGGCAAGTCGCTCCTCCATGCGCGGCTCACCGGATCCGGCGCGCACGACGCGCCGTATCCCTTCACGACGCAGTACCCCGAGCCGGGGATGATGTTGCACGCGGACGTGCACTTCCAGCTGGTCGACCTGCCGGCGATCTCGTCGCAACATCCGGTGCCGTGGCTTGCCTCGACGCTGCAGATGGCCGACGCGGCGCTGCTTGTCGTCGATCCCGGCGAGCCCTCCTGCGTTCTCCAGCTGGAGGACCTGCACGCCTCGCTCTCCGCGCGGCGCGTTTCACTCACCGAACGCTGGCCGGTGACCGCGGGTCCGCCACCCACCGACGAGCAAAGCGACGGCGATCCGTTCGCGGTGCGGCTGCCGACGCTGATGCTCGTCAACAAGGCCGAGCGCATTGCCGATCTCGCCGCCGAGCTCGACACGTTGCGTGAGCTCGCCGGGGTCCCCTATCCGATGCTCGCGGTGTCGGCAGCAACAGGGCGCGGGCTCGCCGAGATCGGGCCGTGGCTCTTCGACCATCTGGGTATCGTCCGCGTCTACACGAAGACGCCAGGCCATCCGGTCGACAAGGTGCGGCCGTTCACGCTGCGCCGCGGCAGACGGTGCGTGACGTCGCCCGCCTCGTGCACCACGATCTCGCGCGCACCGTGCGCTATGCACGCGTCTTTCATCAGACTGGAATCGACGCCCGACAGGTGGGTCCGGATCACGCGCTCATCGATGGCGACATCGTCGAACTGCACGACTGAACACCGTCGCGCCAGCCAGCTATCCCCGCGCGGAAACACCCAACCCTGATCGTCCGTTCGTCGAATGGCGCCGCGGGTGGCAGCGGACCGATGATCGCGGCCATGGGCGCTATGCAGCGCCAGCCACCGAGGAGCCCGCGATGCCGCACCTGCTCGACCCGAAACGCATCGATTCGCATGCCTGCTATCTCGCCGCACTCCACGAGCTCGACGCGCTGATGGCCGAGGATCCCGACGCTGCCGCGAACCGGCGCATCGACGAGCTCTTCGCGCTGGTCGAGGACTACGAGTATCGCCAGGCGGAGCTTGCACCGCACGTCGGGTAAGGGTCGCGCCGACGGCGCCCGATCACCCCATCTCGCCGTCAGCGTCGACTACGGCCTCCGCCGCCGCGAGATCCTCCAGCGCGAAGCCGACCGACTTGAACAGCGTGATCTCGTCGGCGCGCGTGCGACCGGGATGCGCGCCGCGCGCGAGATCGGCGAGATCGGCGGCGATGCCGTCCGTACCGATGGCGCCGCTCGCCATTGCCTGGACAATGTCGCCGCCTTCGGCGAGTGCCGCGGCACGATTGTCGACGACGACGAGGTCTGCACCGGCAATCGCCGCATCGTCGGTTTCGCGCATCCGCGCGTTGAACGCGCCGATGAGGTCGAGGTGCACGCCCGGTGCGAGCCACGCACCGCAGACGAGCGGGATCGTCGACAACGTTGCGCAGCACACGATGTCCGCGCCGCGCACCGCGGATTCGAGATCGTGTATCGCGGTCACCGGCAAGCCGTCGTCCGCCATCGCCCTCGCCGCGGCGAGCGCGTGCTCGGGCGTGCGGCTCCACAGGCTGACGCGGTCGATCGGCCGGACGTGGCGGTAAGCTTCGACAAGCCCGCGCGCGAGCCGACCCGATCCGACCAGCACCAGGTGCCGCGCATCGGCGCGCGCGAGGCGGCGCGCGGCGTATGCCGACGCGCCGGCCGTACGGCGCGCCGTGATCTCCTCGCCGTCGAACAGCGCGAGCGGCTTGCCGTTGGCGGCGTCGAAGAGCACATACACCGCCCCCACCGCCCGTTCGTTGCGCTGCGCGTTGCCCGGGAACACGGTCACGAGCTTCACGCCCAGCCGCCCGCCGACACGCCATGCGGGCATCAGCAACAGGCTCGCCGTCGGCTCGCCGTCGACCGCGATCGGATGATTCGTGCGCAGCGGCGCCGCGACGTCGCGCCTGAGCATCGCATCGAGGGCCGCCAGCATCCGCGGCCACGGCAGCCGCGCACGTATCATCTCGGCGTCGAAGTAGCGCATGCGGCGGACGGGCCGGGCAATGACGGACGCGGTGGCCGACGCGGCGACGGTCGTCGCTACGGTGCGTCCTCGGCAAGCGACAGCAGCGCGGCGTTGCCACCGGCCGCCGCCGTGTTGACGGTGACCGTGCGCTCGACAACGAGCCGCGCCCAGTCGTACTTGCCGCGCGCATCGGGAACCACGATCGACAGGATCCGCCCGGGCGCCGCGGCGCATCGCGCCCGTACGCGTTGGGCATGGCGCGGGTCGACATCGAGCAGCACGGCGTCGACGGCCGCGGGGTCGAGGGCCTCCGCGAAGGCGATCCGCGCGTCGCCGATGCTCTTGCCGACGCGCTGCGAAAGGGGATCGCGCAACAGGACCACCGTGTTGCCGAGCGCGAGGGCCGCCTTGACCTGCGCGAGCAGGCCGCGCTCATCGGCGGCGATGCAGGCGACCACACCGCGCGGCCGGAATTCGAGCGTGTTCGCTTCGCCAGGTCGGCCCCGGCAGCGGCACCGGCGAAGCCGGGGCCACCGCCGGGTGGCCCCGCACGAGGCGCCGCAGGTACAGTGGCCCGCCTGCCTTCGGGCCGGTGCCCGAGAGCCCGTGGCCGCCAAACGGCTGCACGCCGACGACGGCGCCGACGATATTGCGATTGACGTAGACGTTGCCGGCGCGGATCCGCGCGAGGATCGTCGCCACGGTCTCGTCGATCCGGGTGTGAATGCCATGCGTCAGCCCGTAACCCGTCGCATTGATCGCATCGACCAGCGCTGGAAGCTCGTCGCGCTTCCAGCGCAAAACATGCAGGATCGGTCCGAACACTTCGCGGGTGAGGTGCGCGAGGCCACCGATGTCGCCCAGATCCACGATCGCCGGCGCAACGAATGTGCCGCGCGCGCATTCGGGCGGCAGCGGCATTTCGACCACCCGCAAGTTCGCCGCCCGCATCCGCGCGATATGCGTGGCGAGTGCGGCGCGCGCAGCGTCATCGATCACCGGGCCGATGTCGGTGGCAAGCCGTCGCGGATCACCGATCGCGAGCTCCGCGAGCGCGCCCTCCAGCATCGACAGCATATGCGGTGCGACGTCGTCCTGCAGGCACAGGATGCGCAGCGCCGAACAGCGCTGGCCGGCGCTGTCGAACGCCGACGCCAGCGCATCGGCGACGACCTGCTCGGGCAGCGCCGAGCTGTCGACGATCATCGCGTTCTGGCCGCCGGTCTCCGCAATCAAGACCGGGTCATCGTCGCGTGTGGCGAGCTGTCGATGGATGAGCCGGGCGACTTCGGTGGACCCGGTGAAGATGACCCCCGCGATCCGCGGATCCGCGACCAGCGCCGCGCCGACCGTCTCGCCGCGGCCCGGCAGGAGCTGCAGCACAGCGGTCGGCACGCCGGCGCGATGAAAGGCGGCGACCGCCGCTCCGGCGATCAGCGGCGTCTGTTCGGCCGGCTTGGCGAGCACCGGATTGCCGGCGGCAAGCGCCGCCGCCACTTCGCCGACGAAGATCGCGAGCGGAAAGTTCCAGGGCGAAATCGCGACGACCGGTCCGATCGGCACGATGCCCCCGGCTCCGAGCTCGGCGCGTGCCTGTGCCGCGTAGTAGCGCAGGAAATCGACGGCCTCGCGCACTTCGGCGACGGCATTTGCGAGCGTTTTCCCCGCTTCGCGCACGGCGAGCGCCATGAATGCCGCGCGCTCGGCCTCGAGGAGATCGGCAGTGCGCTCGAGACACGCGGCGCGTTCGGCCGCCGGCGTCGCCGACCACGCGGCACCGCTCAGGACGGCGGCGGCGACCGCCGGTGCGACGTCGTCGACCGTCGCCTCGATCACCGTGCCGACGATGTCGTCGTGGTCCGCCGGATTGCGGATGGCGACGCCGGCAGCGTTAGCAGAAATGACGTCCGGCTCGGTTGCGAAGCGGTTCGTCGAGCCCGATCCCTCCTGCAGCGCGCGAACGCGAGCCTGACCTCCTCCCTGTGCGGATTTTCCGAGCGCCTCTTCGAGTGGCGCAAGCTCCCGGTCGTCGGCGAGGTCGACGCCCTGCGAATTGCGGCGCCCCGGCAACAGGGCAACGGGCAGCGGAATGCCGGCGTGCCCCCTGCCACCCCCCGCCGCCGCGACGGCGACCGGGTCGACGACGAGCGAGGCGATGTCGACCGTCGGGTCGACGATCCGGTTGACGAACGAGCTGTTGGCGCCGTTCTCGAGCAGCCGCCGCACCAGGTAGGCGAGCAGCGTCTCGTGCGAGCCCACCGGCGCATAGATGCGGCAGGCGCGATCGAGCTTCGCCTTCCCGACGACCTCGTCGTAGATGCTCTCGCCCATGCCGTGCAGGCACTGGAACTCGTACTGCGCGTCGCCCGCGATTGCATGGACGGCCGCGATCGTGAACGCGTTGTGGCTCGCGAATTGCGGATAGATCGCATCGGCTGCCGCGAGCATTGCCTTCGCGCAGGCGAGGTACGCAACGTCGGTGTGCACCTTGCGGGTGAAGACCGGGTAGTCCGGCAGTCCGTCGACCTGCGCGCGCTTGATCTCGGCATCCCAGTAGGCCCCCTTCACCAGCCGCAGCATCAGGCGCCGCCGGTGCTGCCGGCCGAGCGCGACGATCCAGTCGATCGTCGGCCGCGCCCGCTTCTGGTAGCACTGCACGACAAAGCCGAGGCCATTCCAGCCCGCGAGCTCCGGGTCCGCGGCCAGACGCGCGAGCAGGTCGAGCGAAAGCTCGAGTCGATCCGCCTCCTCGGCATCGATCGCGAGGCCGATGTCGTACTCCTTCGCCCGTTGCGCGAGCTGGGACAGCCTCGGCAAGAGCTCGGCCAGCACCCGACCGCGCTGGGCGCGGCAGAAGCGTGGATGCAGTGCGGAGAGCTTGATCGAAATGCCGGGTCCGGCGACGATGCCGCGCCCATTCGCCGTGTCACCGATCGCGTGGATCGCGGCCTCGTAGGCGACGTAATACCGGTGGGCATCGGCAGCGGTCAGCGCCGCCTCGCCGAGCATGTCGTAGGAGAACGTGTAGCCGCGCGCCTCGCGCTCGCGCGCATTCGCGAGCGCCTCGCCGATCGTGCGGCCGGTGACGAACTGGCGCCCCAGGAGCCGCATCGCGAGATCGACGCCCTGGCGAATCAGCGGCTCGCCGCCTTTGCGCAGCAGCGAGGAGAGTGCCTGCTCGAGCATCCCTTCGCTGCGCGTCTCGACGATCCGGCCGGTGACGAGCAACCCCCACGCCGCCGCATTCACGAACAGCGACGGCGACGCCCCGACGTGCGCGGACCAATCGCCGCGGGCAAGCTTGTCGCGGATCAGCCGGTCGCGCGTCCCGGCGTCCGGAATGCGCAGCAGCGCCTCGGCGAGGCACATCAGCGCGATGCCCTCGCGGCTGTCGAGCGAGAACTCGAGCATCAGCGCGTCGACGCCGCCCGCCTTCGCGCGCGCCGCACGCACCGCCGTCGCCAGCGTTGTCGCCGTCGCCTGCGCCCGGGCGAGCTCGTCCGGCGCGAGGCGGGCTTCGGCGACCAATGTCCTTACCGTCTCGCTCTCGTCGGCCCGGTGGAGCGCGGCGATGCGCTCGCGCAACGGCGCGAGTGCGCGATCGGCTGTCCCCGCATCGTCGACGAGTCCGAGATCGAAATCCTGCCCCAGAGGAACAGCGGATGGATTGAGCACGAACGGTTGCCGGAAGGCCGAGGCCGCGAAGGCGGCGCGATCGCGCGATTCTAGCGCGTCGGCCCGGCGCCCGTCCGGTGGCAGCCGGCCCGCGCGAAGCGAGCCGGCTGCCTTGCCAAGGTCGCGCTCAGCGGATCAGCGTCAGCCACGGCACCGCGACGATGAGCAGGGTCGCGATGAACAGCACGCCGAAGACTGCGCCCAGCCGCCAGTAATCCTTCGTCGGCAGGTAGCCGGACCCGTAGTACACCGGGCTCGGCCCCGTGGCGAACGGCGTCAGGATGCCCATGATGCCGAGCGTCAGGCACAGGAGCAGTGCGAACTGGGGCATGTCGATGCCCGGAATCGACGCGCCCACCGCCAGCATCACCGGCAGCAGCGCCGTGACGTGCGCGGTGATGCTCGCGAACAGGTAGTGCGTGAAGTAGAACACGAGCACCAGCACGATCATCGCGGTGAACGGCGGGAAGCCGCTCATGTGCGCGGCCACCGTGTCGGCGAACCACTTGACGAAGCCGACCCGGCTCAGACCCTCGGCCAGCGCGACGAGCGTCGCGAACCACGCCAGCGTGTTCCAGGCCGCTGCGTTCTTGATCGATGTCGTCCCAGCTCACGACGTTGAGCACGAGCATCAGCGAAATCACGACCAGCGCCGCCGTGGTCGCGTTGATCCAGTTGCCGCCGAAGATCCACAGTCCGAGCGCCACGAGGACGAGTGCGCCGAGCGTGAGCTCGCGCCGCGTGAGCGCGCCCATCTTCTCGAGCTCCGCGCCGGCCCAGGTCGGCACCTCGTCGCCCGCCTTCACTTCGGGCGGGTAGATCCAGTAGGTCACGAGCGGGATCAGGATCAGCAGCGCGATCCCGATCGGGGCGAACGCGAGCGAACCACTGCATCCAGGTGAGGCTCACCTTCGCGGTCTTCTCGACCAGCTCGAGGGCCAGCAGGTTCGGTGCGAGGCCGGTCAGGAACATCGAGCTCGTCACGCACGTCGTCGCGATCGCCACCCACATCAGGTAGGAGCCGATGCGCCGCGCCGACGGGTCGTTCGGCTTGCTGTCGTAGAGGGCGGGCAGGTTGCGGATCACCGGATAGATCGTGCCGCCGGAGCGCGCGGTGTTGGACGGCGTGAACGGCGCGAGCAGCGTGTCGGCGACGTGCAACCGCGTAGCCCAGCGTCAGCGTGCGGCGGCCCATCTTCTTGACCAGCAGGAGCGAGATGCGCCGGCCGAGACCGGTCTTGTCGTAGCCCAGCGCGAACATGAACGCGCCGAAGATCAGCCAGACCGTGACATTCGAGAAGCCCGACAGCGCCCAGGTCACCGCCGCGTTGTACGCCTTGAAGCCCGGCTTCGCGAGCTCGGCCGGGAGCAAAGAGCACGTACGGCGAGAGCACGGCGACGACAGTGACGCCGATCAGGCCGATGGCGCCGCCGGGAAGAGGTTCGAGCATCAGCGCGACGATGACGCCGGCGAAGATCGCGAAGAAGTACCACGCGTGCGGGGCGAGCCCCTGCGGGGGCGGCAGCAACGCGAGCGCGAGTGTCACGGCGATCGGCGCTATCGCCTTCCAGGACACGTGCGGCGGCTTGATGGCGCTGGCAGCCGCGGGCGGTGCCGGCGAAGGAACCGCGAGTCGATCATGGGCAACGGTAATGGCCATGGAAAGCCTCCATAGGATGATGGGAGCCTGCGGGTTGTTCCTGGCTTGTCGGGCCCGGAACCGGGACCGAGAGACCGTCCGGCAGGGCCTCGCCGGGCGAGATGGGGGAAAACGCAGCGCGCGCCAAAACGGCACGCCGTGCGTCTTCCGGAAGCAGCTTCACTGCGCAGCCTTCGAAAACGCCGTGCGCGCAGCACGACTGGAATCAGTCTCCGCCCGATCGTCGATGGGCGTGTTGACGGTGCTCAACCCGTACTCGAAAAACCCTTGCTCCAAGGGTCTCCCAGGCACCCGCCACCGCGGTCGGCGCGGCGCATGGACCGCCTATAATGGCAAGACCCAGCGGAGGGCCACGATTGGAGCGTAGGTGGCCGGAGAAACGACAGCGTCGTCCGACAATCGGGGGCGCAACCCGTGTCGACTACGAGATTGTCGATCCCGATCCGCCGCGGCCAGTCGACGAACTCAGCTTGTGACGCCGGTCGTGCCGAAGCTCTGGACGCCGCTGACGCCAGCCACTGGGGCGCCTTCTCGTTTTGACCCCACCACTGTCCGGAGAATGCGCGAAGGTGCCGGGGCTTCGGCAGGACTCCGAGCTGCAGGAACTGCTGCACGCCGTCGGCAACGAACTTGAAGTCCGGGAGATTGGCTTGATTGGTGCCGCAGCTGTTGAGCGTCGGGCAGGTCCCGTCGGGAAAGATCTCGAAGTCGAACGAGGCGGATAGATCGGGGTCGGGAACGTGATGACGATCTTGTCAGCGTTGTAGTTGACGATGTCCGTTGTCCGGGTTCGTACTGGTCGGAGCCGGCGATTCCAACGTGGCACTGCCATTCACGACGCCGTCCGTGTTGCCCAGCGTCAACGCGGTAACCGACCATTTCTTGCACGTTCCCGAGCTGTAATATTGCGTACACACGGCGGGACCGACAACGTGGATCCATCGCCGGTGTACTGGTTCGTTCGAAGAGCTCGCCGGCCCCGGTGACTGTCACCTCCGCTCCCGAGGCCGTTCCAGATGCACTGTGGACCGGGACCGAATTCGGCCCGGGCGTCGAACTAGCTCCGGTAACCCATGGTGTCGAAATCGAAGCTGATCAGCGCTGCCTGTGCCGGCATCGGAGTCGTGAGCGATCCACGCTGAAAGCAGGAGACTGCTCGCTTCGCCCAGCCGCGCCCCGAAACGTTTGTTGCTCATCGTAGCCTCCGCGAATCATGGTTTGACTTGATGGCGCTCCGCCACCAAGTAGCAAGCCGCGGGCCACTTCGCCTTTCCTTCCTTGCTTCAGTTGCTTATCGCATGAGGTGAAGACAGTGCGCAAGGATGCGTCGATCGTCGCGGACACGACTTGTACGCGGATGCCCGTCGATCCTCGCTGACGACGAGGCCATCGGACGCGTCACATGCGGCGGCGGGCGAGTCACCGCTGCACGTTCGTCACCGCGGCAGCCGATGCGGCCGCGGTCACAGCTCGATTGCGCGCCCAACGCGCCGGCGGCCGTCCGCTCGCCCGGCCACACCGCCATGAGTGCGCCACACAGCGCCGTCGCGCCCGCCAGCGTCGACTCGCCTGGTCGCATCCCCATGCGCTACCCGCGCATGGGGCCCCTGCTTCCCGGCTCGCGCCGCTACTGCTCGAACTTCGGGCTGATCAGGTTCTCGAATGAGAACACCTCGTCCCATTTCTCCTGTGTCAACAGCTTGCGCTCCTTGACCACGATGTCGTGCAGCGACTTGCCGGTCTCGTAGCCCTCCCGCGCGATTTCCGCGCACTGCTTGTAGCCGAGCGAGGGCTTCAGCACGGTGACGATGCCGAGCGAGTTCAGCACCATGTCGCGCGAGCGCTCGGCGTTCGCGCTGATGCCGTCGATGCAGTTGACGCGCAGGCTGTTCACTGCGTTTTCCATCGTGGAGATCGACGTAAAGAGCGCGAACGTGATCACGGGCTCCATCACGTTCAGCTGCAGCTGGCCGGCGGATGCGGCGAGCGTCACCGTTAGGTCCAGACCGATCACGAGGAAGCCCGTCTGGTTGACGACTTCCGGGATCACCGGATTGACCTTGCCCGGCATGATCGAGCTGCCCGGTTGCATCTGCGGCAGGTTGATCTCGTTGAAGCCGCAGCGTGGTCCCGAGGCAAGCAGCCGGATGTCGTTGCAGATCTTGGTGAGCTTCGACGACGTGCGCTTCAGCACGCCGGACAGCAGCACGTAGGCGCCGGTGTCGGACGTTGCCTCGATCAGGTCGCCGGCGAGAATGAACTTGGTGCCGGTCAACTCGGACAGATACTTGGTCGCGAGCTCCGGATAGCCCGGGGCGGCCGTCACCGTCGTGCCGATCGCCGTGGCGCCGAGATTGATCTCGTGCAGGAACTGGCGCACCTCGGCGATGCGCTGCACTTCCTCGCCGATCGTCGTGCCCCAACCATGGAACTCCTGACCGAGCGACATCGGCACCGCATCCTGCAGGTGCGTGCGCCCCATCTTCAACACCTTGTCGAATTCCCTCCCCTTGGCGAAGAACGCCTCCTGCAGCCGGCGCAGCGCATCCATGTAGCTGCCGAGGCGGAGGATCAGCGCCAGCCGGAATGCCGTCGGGTAGATGTCGTTGGTCGACTGTCCAAAATTGACGTGGTCGTTCGGGTTGACGTATTGGTACTCGCCCTTCTTGTGGCCGAGCGCCTCGAGCGCGAGGTTCGCGATCACCTCGTTCGCGTTCATGTTGGTCGACGTCCCGGCCCCGCCCTGGATGAAGTCGGTGACGAACTGGTCGCGCATCTCACCGGCGATCAGCCGGTCGCACGCGCCGGCGATCGCATTGGCGATCTTCGCGTCGAGCACCCCGAGGTCGCGGTTGGCGAGCGCCGCCGCCTTCTTCACGTAGCCGAATGCCTTGACGAAGTAGGGCTCCGTCGACATCGGGATGCCCGTGATGTGGAAGTTCTCCTTGCCGCGCAGCGTCTGCACGCCGTAATACGCGTCGCCGGGGATTTCCTTGGCGCCGAGAAAGTCCTTCTCGATTCGGGTTGCCATGGTCTCACTCCTCGATTTCGGATGTTCTCCCCGTGCGAGTCGCGAACGATCGATTGAGGCAGACGCGCGAACCGGGCGCCAATGGCGCTCGCTCGTCAGACACGAGCGCCGGATGTCTCGAACGCGCATTATTGATCTTACGCGGATGCGGGTTATTGATCGCGCTCAAGCGCGCTGCTTCCCTCAATCCGCGGCGAGATTCTTCCCGAAAAAGGCTACCGCGGCTTCCTTGGATCGGTGCGCAATGTCGGGATTCGCAATGACATTGACGATTCCACCCTTACCCTTGTTCGCACCGGCGGAGTACGTTGCGCTGCTGAACCGGCTGTCCCATGCGAACGACGCGCCCGCGTACACGGTGAGCGAGAAGTGCGCCCGCACCTGGTCGGGCAATTCCGCGAGGAATCGCGCGCAGCCGTCGCGATCGTCGTAGTCGTCCTTGTCGCCGGCGAGTATCCGGACCGGCCGTTCGCTGACGCGCTCGAAAGGCGTAGTCTTGAAGGACTTGTCCTTGCCCGAGTACAAGCTCCGTACGTACCAGCACTGCGGATAGAGCGCGAGATGGGCGGCGAAGCGCAGATCGTCCCGGCTGTACTCGCGCGCCAGTTCCTCCGAGCTCGCCAGCATCGACACGATTGCGCCCCACGAGAATCCCATGACACCGATCCGGGTCGCATCGACGCCGGGATGGCGTGCCAAGTACTGCAGCGACTGAAAGACATGCGGCAGGTTGTCGCGCGGCGACGCCGGCAGCCCTCGGCCCTGGAACATGTCGATCTCGAGGGTTGCGATTCCGGCGCCCGTCAGAGCCTCGGCATAGAACGCACCACGACCATCCATCCCGGGCGAGCTGTCGACGATCACGACCGCCGGCAGGCGATCGCGCTTCGAAACCGGAATTCGAAGCTCGCCCGACACTGCCGCGCCGCGCTCGAACGCGCCAATGACCGCGAAGGAAATCTTCTCGACCGAAGCGATGCCCTGTGCATCCGCAGTGGCGGTTGCCAGAAGCAAACCCCACGTCAGAATCGCGTGGACCCGGCAATGGGGCGAGCTTGCGAACGCTCCGGTGGAGTCATTGGTTGTGCGGCCAACGAGGCAATGCAGCTGGCGTTCTTCGCCGGCGCGCGACAGGCATTTCGAAAGACGCATCGGTGCGCCTTGGCGTACCCTTGCTCAGCCAACGTGATGGTAGGTGCCCTCACCGTGCGGCGCGGCTCTGAACTCCGGCAGCGCCTCGGCCCTCGCGGAGTACGCGCCCAGGGACGGAAAATCCCCCGCAGACACGATCTCGGGCAACGTCTGCTGGGTGAAGTGCCAGGCGACCGCCGTACTCACGCCTGCCTGCGTCATCGCTGAACGGGTGACCGCGAGAGGGCGCCGGGAAATCTCGTCTTCGAGCGCTCGATAGGCCGCGAGCAGCTGGCCGGTGACGCGCGCCACCCAGGGTTCATGCATCTTCTCCGGGGGTCGCAGCCCGCGCTCGTAGATGATCTGCACGCTCTTCTCGCACGCGGCCAACGCCAACCCGATGACGCGCAGATCATGCTGAAGCTCCGGCAGCCCGGAGGGCATCAGGCTGCGGGGGCGGGCCATTGCTTCCGCATATTCCAGGATCAGCGTGGAGTCCATCAGCACCTCGCCGTCGTCGCAGATGAGCGAAGGTGCCTTGACGACCGGATTGATCTGCCGGAACCGGTCGAACGCACGGAAGACCGAGAGCGACTGGTGCTCGAAGCGCAGACCGAGAAGCTGCAGGGAGACCGCCACGCGACGGACGTAGGGCGAATCGAGCATTCCGATGAGATGCATGGCTTGTCCTCCGCCGAAGGCGAACGGAGCGGACCTGGCGGCCGGGCGCGCAGACCGCGATCGACGATGGGGCGCGTATGCGCCGGTCTGGTCGCGCCGCGGGTCAGACGCCGCGCGGCAGGTTCCTACGGCTTTGCCACTGTACCAGCGTCAAGTGGAACTCGCGAATCGGCTCCGGTGCCCCGGAGACCCGATCGCCGGAGACGTTTTCGGCCAGAACGTGAAAGCCGAGGCGCTCGAGCACTTTGCAGCTGCGCCGATTCCAGAGGGCAGCGCCAGCCCAGAGCTCCGGTATCGACAGCGAAGCAAAAGCCGCATCGATGACACCCGAGACTGCTTCGAAGGCATATCCGCGCCCCCACTGGGTCGGATCGAACCAGAAGGCAACCGCCCAGAGTTCGGAGTGCGGCCTGGCCGAGAGCGAGACCTGCCCGATACAGCGTGCCCCTTCCTTCAGATCGATTGACCAGAGAAATGCCGACCCCTCGGCGGAACGAGAGCACATGCGATCGAGCCAGTCCGCGAGTTTGCCCGACGCGGCGAGCTTGGCGAGCGGAAGCCGCCGCGGGAACGGCGGCGAGCGAACAGCGGCAACCAGCGCGCCGAGGTCGCCTGGCTCCGCAGGACGGACGATGCACCGCGCGGTCTCCAATTGCGGCGGACTGGACGGCATCTAAGTCAGTTGCCTTGCCGCGCCGCAGTGGCAGGAGGCACGATGCCTGGGCGTTATCTCTACACCGCCGACTGATTTGATCATCGTGGACGCAAACTTGGCATTCAACACCACGGCACGATCGAACACCGGCGCGTACCCAGCATTGCGTGCGTTGCCTCCAGCCGCTGAGCCAACAACGACTGTGCCAGTTCACTCCAATCCTGGTGGTGGAGATGGGATTCGAGCGAGGAACTGAAGACGTTTTCGCCGGTCAGCCCCTGCACAGCGAAGAACAGGACATTAGCAATCAGAAAGAGTTGGAAGGGCGCCAAATACGGTTTGCGCATGCCACTCGTCCATGACTCGGTGAGCTCGCCGGGATGGCGCAGAAGGCACTTGGCCGAGCGCGCCGCGCGCGCATCGATGCTGGCGACGGCGTGAAGCAGCTTCGCCGCGAGCCCGCGCAGGGTGAGGTCACCTGGCACCAACGGCTCTTCGCCGCAGCGGGCACAAAACGGCGTCGCCACAATCACGTTGCAGGTCGGACAGGGCCAATGCACGCGGTCAATCATGGCCGTTCACTCCTGCACTCCGAGGCTGCGGCGCCGTGCGGAGCACCCTTCGCCCAGTGCGCGCCGCCAGGCGTTGGGCGTGCCGTCGGCAATGGTCACTCGACCACATGGTCCGCGAGCAGCAGAAGCGTCCGCGGGATCGCCAACCCCAGCGCTTTGGCGGTCTTCAGGTTGATCGCCAGCGCGTATGTCGTGGGCTGCTCGATCGGGAGATCCGCCGGTTTCGCCCCCTTGAGGATGCGATCGACGTACCCCGCGGCCCGTCGGAAGAGATCGACACGGTCCGCACCATATGACAACAGGGCACCGTCCTGAACAATCTGCCGGTCAACCCAGATGGCCGGCAGTTTGGCCTTTGCCGACAGCCTGATGATGTTGCCTCGATTGGCCAACGGAATCGAACCGCCCAGCACCATCAACCCGTCGACCCTGGCGCGTTCAATTTCGCCGAATACACGCTCAACATCCTCCGCCCGCCTGATCTCGAGCGGGACGATGGCGACCCCCAGGCCGCGAGCCGCATCTTCGAGCCTCCTCAAAAGGTGCCTTTCGTAACCAAGACCCGGTTCCGAAAGTACGGCGACCCGAGTCAGCTTGGGCGCCACTTCACGAAGAATCTGCAGTCGCTTGGCGCCTTCCTCGCCAGCATCCGCGACGAGGCCCGTGGTGTTTCCCCCAGGGCGCGCAAGACTTTGGACGAGGCCGCTTTCCACCGGGAAGTACGAAATTGCCATTACGATGGGAATCGTCTTTGTCGCACGTTGCGCCGCCTGGGTATTCGGATTGACCCCGTGACGATGACGTCGACCTCGAGGCGGACCAGGTCGTCGGCCAGCTTGTCGAGGCGCTCCGGCTTGCCATCGGCGAATCGATACTCGATCAGTACGTCGCGGCCAACAACATACCCGCGTTCGGCAAGCCCGCGTTCGAAAGCTTCGATGAGGTGAACCTGGGCCTCGCGTGGCGCGATCTGGAGATAACCAATCCGAGGAATCCTGCCCGGCTGTTGCGCCGCCGCTGATCCGATCGACAGAAGGAAGCCAAGAGTCGCAACGACGAGTGCACCCAGCTTCATCATTCGCCATCCTCTACGGCACCGGCACGAACCGGCGCGTGCGGTTGATCGCCCGAGCAGCGGACATCAGCGCCGCTCAAATGCCAACCTCATGCCCAAACCAACCAGTATCGCGCCCGAGGCACGGAAGACCCAGGTGAGCACACCAGGCCGGGAGCGCAGCCAAGACGAAAGCCTTCCGGCGAAGATGCCCACCGGCGCTTTGACGAGAAAGGTCAGGCCCGCAAAGGCGAGCCCCAGTACAAAGATCGTGAGCGTCGGATCCTGCGCGGCTGGCGAGACGAACTGCGGCAGGAAAGCGAAGTAGAAGATTGCAATCTTGGGATTGGACAGATTCGAAACCGCACCGTCGACAAACAGTCTGCCCAGAGATCGTGCCGCCTGCGACCCGATCGACAAGCTGCTCGTTCGGGTGCGCAAGAGACCGATTCCAAGATAGATCAGGTAAGCCGCGCCGACGAGCTTCAACGCGATGAACAACCACTCGGACGTCCGCAGAATTGCGCCCAGTCCGAGCGTGGCCAGAACCGTATGGCCGACGAGGCCAACGCTGACGCCGCCCGCGGTGACCACTCCGGCCGAGGCTCCCTGTGCAACGGAACGTGACATGACAAGAATCATGTCCTGGCCAGGTGTGGCGATGAGCACCAGCGATGCAACCACAAACACGAGCCACGATGCGTCAATCATCGGCAGATCCCATGTTCTGCTCCCACTGTCTCGTGGCACCCGTCACAAGGTTTCGACTCGCACCGGCTGCGGTCGGCCACGCAGACGGACGCGAGCCTTTGCCGCCCGCGGACCGTCCTTTGATGCCGGGTCGGGCGCCACACCCCATCGAAGGTCCGATATCGAGCCAAGCACTGCGGGTAACAGTCGCGCTCGAAAGCGACCTGGTGAAGCGAAGCCCCGCAGCATTCAGTTGAAGCTCTGCTTTCCATTTGGCTTGTCGCAAGCCGCCGTGCGCTCCCGGACGCCCTTGGTTTCGTTCCACACCAGCCGCTTCTCATTGTAAGGCAGCGGTGCTTCGGCGACTTCACCGGGACGGACGCCATGCGTCCAGTCCGGCGGACAAATGGCGGTAAAGCTCGCGAAGCCGCCGGTCCCACCCTTCAAGCGCGGAAATCCGATCGCGATCAGGGCGCCGGTCGCCGGGACCTGATCGAGATTGGCGACACCCTCGGCCTGCATGTAGCCGTTGTTCATCAGCCAGTCCTCACCGACCAGCGTGGGCGTCGAATCGGCATCCAGTGGTTCGTGGCCGTGCAGCAGGATCTTGCGCTCGAGATGCAGGAGCTGGAGCGCGTCGAGCGTTGCCCCGGGGAACTTGCCGTCCGCCGGCTGGATGCGCGCCGCGTCGGGCCAGCGCTTGGACCAATCCGATCGCACCATGACCACGCTGCCGGCCGGGATCGTTCCATTCGCCCGTTCCCATGCGCGCACATCGGCGGCGGTGAGATGATAGTTCGCGTCTGCCTGGACCTTGTCGGCGATCGAGATCACCGCGAGCTTGCGCAGCGCCAGTGTCGTCGGCAATTCATCGATGGCGGGAAAGCATTGATGCCAATGCGCCGGCGGGTCGAGCTGCGTGCCGAATTGGTCGGTGGCGAACGCATACGCCGTGGTTTCGACGCCGGTCTTCTCGTAGGTGAACGGGGCGTACGGCGACTTGTCATCGAGCCGGCCGGTGCCCTGCTGGAACTTTGTCGTCGCGGGAAAGCCCTTCCAGACCGGCGTATCCGGCGTCAGAACATGCGACAGGGAAACAAAGCGTGCCCGCGCGAAGGCGTTGTCCCAGACGCTCCAGAGTCCCGTGGCCGCGCGTTTCGTTTGAGCGTGGCCGACCGCCGGCAGGGCGGCAGCACCGGCAAACGCGATACTCGTAAGCTTCAGCAAGCGACGACGATCCATGGCGATCTCCGAGACAACGTGGCGGTCAGCGCGATTGCGCCGCTCCCGGGTGCCGATATCTTGCCGCAAGACGCCAACGGCCGACCGTATCAAACCGGCGGCCGACCCGCGCCGGCGGTTTCCGAGCTGAAGTGGCCAACCGGCCGTCCGGTTGAGCGCGTAGCTGGGAGTCGCGTCACCCCGGCACGCGGCTCCGGATCGCCCATGCCCGGGCAACCAGCGGGATCGACCCATCGGACTGGCTCGGCAAGCGTTCGCGAATTCGATCCCTTAATCGATTGCGCGACGCCTCATCGATGGACATGGCATAGGATGGTGCGGGCCCTTGCCCCCCGAGAAACGGAGTCCAGTAATCGTCGAAGGTTTGAAATAGCGTAGGGACGTCGATCGGGACGACCTGGATCGCCGTGAGGTTTGCTTCTTGAAACGCCGCTGCCAGTCTATCGGGCTGGCACAGCGGGAATCGAACGCCCTCATCGAGCTCGCGCACCGCCGGATCCAGCTCGACGGCGGCGTTCCAGAAGTGGCGCATGAGCTCCATCTTTCCCGCGTAGTCCCACACGTATCCAGCAATCGTGCCGCCTGGAGTTGCCACGCGTCGCATTTCGGCAAGGCCCAGCGCGGTGTTTGGAATGAAATTGAGCACCAGACCCGATGCGACGACATCCACCTCGGCGCCGGGCACCGGAATATCGAGCACGTTCGCAACGCGAAAGGTCGCCTTGTCCTCGAGCCGCGCGCGCGCCTTTGCCAGGAAACCCTCGGACGGATCGATCCCGATCAGCCGCGCGGGTCGGCAAGTCTCCGAGATTGCGGCAGTTAGCGCGCCGGTCCCACAACCGACCTCGAGCCAGCGCAACGAAGGTGGCAAATTCAGCCAGGCGAGAAACGCGTTGGCGACGAGATGGCTCCAGCGTCCCACGTAGTGCTCGTAGGGATCCCCAGTGTCCCAGGAGTCAGTTGGCCGCACGCTGGTCATATTTCAGGGGACGATTTCGACCAGTTTGCCGCCGAATGCCTGGCGCCCGGCACCTGGCGGCGAGTACTGGACGTGTACTCGCTCCACTGGACGCCCGATGCACGCTGCTACGGCCTTGGTGACGGCCATCACTTCGACGGCGAGTGCCTCGCCCTCCGGTGGATGCGCTTGAAGGACGGTGACGAAGGCAGGGAGCTCGGTCTCTACGACCGAAGCTTCGTTCTCGGCGTAGGAGGCACTGGGCAGGCCGTGAACTCGAACCCATGTACCACCAGGACCCGAACCAAACACTCGACCAAGCGAGTCGGCAAGCGCCTGCGCCAGCCTGACAACGCATCGGTGTCCTGTTTGCAGACGATCTCTACGTCAACGATCGGCATTCTTGGGGCGGCTAGCGAGACGTTGCGTCGATCGAGGCGTTAACCGTCATGTTCCAGGACGACACCTACCGCCGCGGTGCACCCGCGTCGACGAGGCCGGGACCAAAGTACATGCGAGCCACGTTTGCCTCTGCGGCGGCCGCCTCGCAGAGGCGGCAAGGCCTTGAAGTCGAGTACAGCACCGAGCCTGCCAGGGCGCTGACACCGAGGCGGCGCTGAGCATCGCGAATGGCTTCTCGCTCCGCGTGTGCGTCACGGTCCGCGTTCCTGATGACCCGGCTGGGGCCCTCGCCAACGACTGCGCCGCCGAGGACCAGGATGGCTCCATACGATTGATCGCCCCAACTGAGCGCCAGTTGTCGCATTGCCTCAGCGGCCTCGAACCATCTTCGCTTCGGGTGCTCCGCCGGCGAGGCGAACGCAATGCGTACGTTCGCGCCACCGAGCAGGAACACCAGAGCCAGGCAAGTCTGCCCTGCGTCGTCCTGTGGGCGTGGCAGCGGGCCGGTTGGGTGGGTTCATGACCGCATCCGCTCCGGTTCAGCGGCCAGCGCAGGCGGACGACGCCTCCCGGAGCAGGTCGGCCGCCGCGCGTTGGGCGCAATTGCGAGCGATGCCTTCGGACTATAGATGGCGAAAGAACTCGGGAGCACTTTGCCACCTGTCGTTGCGACCGTCGACGTAGGTGATGGGGACGCGTGCCAGTTCCTCGTCAGAGATGTCTTCCAGGCACCCGACATTGACACCATACATCTTTCCGATCGGCGTTTCGTTACCGATGCCGAAGGCTCGCACACCGCAGTGTTTGCAGAAGTAATGATGGTTCTTCTTGGTATTGAACACGTACCGGGTCAGGTCGTTCTCTCCTGCAAGCAAGCGAAAGCCTTCCGGCTTCACAACAGCCGGCAGAAACGCGTCCTCCTGCAAATGGAACAGTTGCACCTGTACGTTCTCACGGATAGATCGAGGTCCGCTTCGAACCTCACGCGCGCCGCAGTGACAGCTCCCTCGATACGTCTTCAGCATGTCGGATACCTCGCGTTGAAGCAGGTGCGGAGACGGATATCAGCGTACCGATTCCTGGCAATGCTCACGAATAATGTAGCCACGAGCGTTTGCCTACTCCCACGCCGGCAGACGAAGACAGGACGTACGCCAGGCGTCCATGACTCGGCGTATGGCCTGGCCGGGGGTCGATCCATTCCAGAAGGTCCAGCACCAGCGCATCTACGGGATGAGACATCGGCGACTCCGCAGAAAGACCATTCCACCCAAGCATCACGCCGCCGGCAACCGGGAACCTGGCCAAAGAAAGGCGGGAAGAATGCCGAGCGGGTCACCACTCATCCCCGTCGAATGGCGCGCTCAGACCGGAAGCGCTGTCCTGACGCCCAACGTTGCGGCACGCTGGAACCGCTCGGCGAAGTTGGGATGGCTACAACCCTGCTTGTCTATTCTTCCAGCGCTGTAAGGCTGCAACCAGCGCAGGAGTATCCGAGTACAAGTGGTCATCGCCCGGAACGGCGGCAACCTCGCCGCGTACCAGTTGAAGTGCTGCGGGCAGCTGTGCGGCCGAACCCCCAGGGTCTTCGACCTGTTGAATGAATAATGTCTCCACGCTCTTGGCGAACCGCTGAAGAAGGAGGAGTTCGTGACTCGCGAGAGCCTGATAGGGCGTCCCGATCAGCACTGCCGCGCCGGGGCGGAACTGATGAAGGTAATAGGCTGTCGCCGCAACAACAGTTCCGAAAGACTTTGCAATGACAAGCTGCGGTGCCTGGTTGGCGAGGCGCGCTGCCTCGAAGGGGACACTTGCTTCGACGTTTGTGTCCCAGTGCCGATAGCGAACAATGCCGGCATCGGGCAGTCCGGCCGCAACCAGGAGGCTTCGCAACCAGGCTTCGGTTTCGCTTCGGCGCCCGGGGAGTGCGGTTACTTGCACAGTGACCTCCGACGGCTGGAATCAGCGGCCCAACCGACGCAAGTTAACCGGCCCCACCGGCTCGGCCAAAGGCCCGCCGATTAGGGTCCGCGTTGAACGCAGGGTAGGCGTCATTA
>CAWAOF010000015.1:0-62135 GCA_963783525.1 uncultured beta proteobacterium | reverse complement strand
CGCCCCGCGGACCGGCGGAACCCCGTAGAATATGCGCATCGTCATCCCGCGCCGCGCCGACGGCCGACGATCGTCACGCGCATGTCCGCGAAGCTTCCCTTGAGTCTCTGTGTGATCACGCGCGATGCGGCGGGGCAGCTTGCGGAATGCCTCGCGTCGGTGCCCTTCGCCGGCGAGATCGTCGTCGTCGATTCGGGCAGCCGCGATGATACCGTGGAAATCGCGCGCGGCTGCGGCGCGCGGGTCATCGTGCAGCCGTGGCTGGGCTTCGGCCCGCAGAAGAACTTTGCCGTTGCGCAGGCCGCCCACGACTGGGTGCTCTGCCTCGATGCGGACGAGCGGATGACGCCGGAGCTCGGCGCATCGATCCAGTCGGCGCTTGGCCGGCCGCCGTTCGCGGCGGCGTTCGCGGTCGCGCGCCGCAACCGGTTCCTCGGCCGCTGGCTGCGGCACGGGGAGGGGTATCCCGACTGGATCGTCCGCGTGTTCGATCGCCGGCACGCGCGGTGGACCGACGACCCCGTGCACGAGAACGTGACGAGCGACGGGCCGGTCGTGCGCCTTGCCGGCGATCTGCTGCACGCGTCTGCCGAATCGATCGATGCGTACGTCGCGAAACAGAACCATTACACGACGCTGCAGGCGGCGGCGATGCGTGCACGCGGCCAGCGTGCCGGCTGGATGCGCCTGGTCGCATCACCGCTCGCACGCTTCATGCGTTTCTATGTGGTGCGGCTGGGCTTTCTCGATGGCGTTCCGGGGCTCGTCCACGTTGCGATCGGATGCTTCGGGAGCTTCCTGAAGTACGCGAAGCTGCGCGCGCTGTGGGCCGCCGAACCGCTGCCATGAGCCCGCAGGGCCGCCCCAAGGGCGAATACCGGAGTGCGCAGCACGAAGGTAGTCCAGTGGGCGCGCTGGCGCCAACAGGTGTGCTGGTCACGGGTTGCGCAGGGTTCATCGGCATGCACACGGCCGAGCGGCTCCTCGCACAGGGAATCGCCGTCACCGGTGTCGACAGCTTCGACCCGTACTATGACGTCGCGCTCAAACAGGCGCGGCTCGCGCGGCTCACTGGGCGGCCGGGATTCCGGTTTGCGCGGGTCGATCTCGCCGATGCCGGAGCCACGGCGCGGCTGTTCGATGACGGAGGATTCACGCACGTCGTTCACCTGGCGGCGCAGCCGGGCGTCCGGTATTCGATGATCAACCCGGGCGCATATTTTGCGAACAACCTGACCGCATTCGGGCATGTCATCGAGGGCTGCCGGCGCACGAAGGCCCTGCACCTCGTCTACGCGTCGAGCTCGAGCGTCTACGGCGCAAACCACGAGCTGCCCTTTTCCGAGGATCAGAGCGTCGACCATCCGGTGAGCCTCTATGCGGCGACGAAGAAGGCGAACGAACTGATTGCGCACAGTTACAGCCATCTCTACCGTCTGCCGACGACAGGCCTGCGGTTCTTCACGGTGTACGGGCCGTGGGGCCGTCCCGACATGGCGCCGATGCTGTTCACCAGGGCGATTCTCGCCGGCGAGCCGATACGTGTGTTCAACAACGGGAACATGCGCCGTGATTTCACCTACGTCGACGATATCGTGGAAGGCATCGTCCAGGTCGTCAACCGACCGCCGTGCGGCGACGCGGAGAGTGCGCCGTACGTGATCTTCAACATCGGCAACCACGAGGCCGTCGCGCTCGAGACGTTCATCGCCACGCTCGAAGGCCTGCTCGGCCGCCCGGCGATCAAGGAGTACGCGCCGATGCAGCCCGGCGACGTGCCGGCAACCTATGCGGCGATCGACCGGCTCGCCGCGGTGACCGGTTTTTCCCCGCATACGACCCTCGCCGACGGACTTGCCCGGTTCGTCGGCTGGTATCGGCAATACTACCGGGTCCCGGCGGCCTGACCGTTGCGCCGGTGGTAGAATTCCAGCTTTTCGGCGCGGCGGCACGCGGCGGCTGTCGCGCCCCATCCGCGTACCCATTCCATGATTCTCGTCACCGGCGGGGCCGGCTTCATCGGCGCCAACTTCGTGCTGGACTGGCTGCAGGGCACAGGCGAGCCAGTCGTCAACCTCGACAAGCTGACCTATGCCGGGAACCTCGGCAGCCTCGCCGCGCTCCGCGGTGACGGCCGCCACGTCTTCGTCCGCGGCGACATCGGCGACCGCGCGCAGGTCGATGCGCTCCTGACCGCGCACCGACCGCGTGCCATCGTCAACTTCGCGGCGGAGAGCCACGTCGACCGGTCGATTCACGGTCCGGCCGCGTTCGTCGAGACCAACGTCGTGGGCACATTCACGCTGCTCGAGGCGACCCGCGCATTCTGGTCGACGCTGCGCGATGGCGAGCGCGACGCGTTCCGCTTTCTGCACGTCTCGACGGACGAGGTCTACGGCTCGCTCGGTCCCGATGATCCGCCGTTCACCGAGATGACGCCGTACGCCCCGAACAGTCCGTATTCGGCGTCGAAGGCCGCGGCCGACCACCTGGTGCGCGCGTACCACCACACGTACGGGCTGCCCACGCTCACGACCAATTGCTCGAACAACTACGGACCGCGCCAGTTTCCCGAGAAGCTGATTCCACTGATGATCGTCAACGCGATTGCCGGCAAGCCGCTGCCGGTGTACGGCGACGGCCGCAATGTCCGCGACTGGCTCTACGTCGGCGACCACTGCGGGGCGATCCGCGCGGTGCTGGCGGGCGGGCGTCCCGGGGAGACCTACAACGTCGGCGGCAATGCGGAAATGACCAATCTCGATGTCGTCGATACGATCTGCCGGATTCTCGGCGAGCTTGCTGCCGGGACGCGACTACACGAGCCTCGTCACGTTCGTCAAGGACCGCCCCGGCCACGATCGCCGCTACGCGATCGATGCCGCGAAGATTCGCCGCGAGCTCTCGTGGAGCCCCGCGCAGACCTTCGCTTCGGGCATGCGGCGAACCGTGCAGTGGTATCTCGACAACGGTGCCTGGCTTGCCGCGGTGACGAGCCGCGAGTACCAGAAGTGGATCTCGCTCAACTACGCGACGGCTTCCGCATGAACGCCGCCGATGCGTCGCAAGGACGTCCGCGCAAGCGCGGGTTCGTCCAATGAACCGGGGCAGCGACCGATGACGCGCAAGGGGATCATTTTGGCCGGCGGTTCCGGCACCCGGCTCTACCCGGTGACGCACGTCGTCTCCAAGCAGCTGCTGCCGGTCTACGACAAGCCGATGATCTACTACCCGCTGTCGACGCTGATGCTCGCCGGGATCCGGGACATTCTGCTGATCTCGACGCCGGAGGACACGCCGCGGTTCGCGCAGCTGCTCGGCGATGGCGCCCAATGGGGCCTCTCCCTCTCGTACGCCGTGCAGCCTGCGCCCGAGGGCCTCGCGCAGGCATTCATCATCGGCCGGAACTTCGTCGGCAGCGACCCGTCGGCGCTGGTGCTGGGCGACAACATCTTCTACGGCCACGATCTGTCGGTACAGCTCCACCGTGCTGGCGCGCGCTCCGAAGGTGCGACCGTGTTCGCGTATCCGGTCGCCGATCCCGAGCGGTACGGCGTCGCCGAGCTCGACGCGACCGGCCGCGTGGTGAGCCTGGAGGAGAAACCGCGACATCCGAAATCGCGCTATGCGGTCACGGGACTCTATTTCTACGACAGTCGCGTGGTCGACATCGCCGCGAATCTGCGGCCCTCCGCGCGCGGCGAGCTCGAGATCACCGATGTCAACAAGGCGTATCTCGCCGCGGGCACGCTCGGCTGCGAAGTCATGGGTCGCGGCATGGCCTGGCTCGACACGGGTACGCACGAGTCGCTGCTCGAGGCGGGCCAGTACATCGCGACGATCGAGCGCCGGCAGGGGCTCAAGATCGCCTGTCCCGAGGAGATCGCCTACCGGCTGGGCTACATCGATGCCGGTGCGGTCGAGCGGCTTGGTCAGGCGATGGCGAAGAACGGTTACGGTCAGTATCTGCTCGCGCTGCTGCGCGAGCCCGACGTCCGATGAAGGTCACGCCGACGTCGCTGCCTGACGTCAAGCTGATCGAGCCGCGCGTGTTCGGCGACGAGCGCGGCTTCTTCTTCGAGAGCTGGAACGCGCGCACCTTCGCCGACGCGGGCCTCGCCCGCGACGTTCGTGCAGGACAACCACTCGCGCTCGGCGCGTGGCGTGCTGCGCGGGCTGCACTACCAGATCGAGCATGCGCAGGGGAAGCTCGTGCGCGTGGTGGCCGGCGAAGTGTTCGATGTCGTCGTCGATCTGCGCCGCAGTTCGCCGACGTTCGGCCGGTCGTACGGCGTCGCACTGTCCGCGGGAAATCGACGGATGCTGTGGGTGCCGCCGGGGTTCGCGCATGGCTTCCTCGCGATGTCCGAGCACGCCGAATTCCTCTACAAGACGACCGACTACTGGTATCCGGAGCACGAGCGCACGCTGCTGTGGAGCGACCCGGCGCTCGGGATCGCCTGGCCGCTGTCCGGCGCTCCGATCCTCACCGCGAAGGACGCGGCGGGAACGCCGCTCGCCGCCGCGGACGTCTATCCGTAGCCGGTTGCGCAGCCGATGCGCAGGGCAACGATTCTGGTGACCGGCGCGCAGGGCCAGCTCGGTTTCGAGCTCGCCCGGCTGCTCGTTCCCTGTGGCGAGGTCGTCGCGGTCGATCGTGCGAAACTCGATCTCGCCGATCCGGACGCGATCGTTGCCGCGATGCGGGGCGTCAAGCCGGCACTCGTCGTCAATGCCGGCGCGTACACCGCGGTCGACCGCGCCGAGTCCGAGAGCGCGCTCGCGCACGCCGTCAACGCTCGCGCCCGGGAATTCTCGCCGAAGAGGCGAAGCGCGCCGGCGCCGTGCTGATCCACTACTCGACGGATTACGTGTTCGACGGGACGCGCGACACCCCGTACGCCGAGGATGCCCCGACGGCGCCGCTCAACGTCTACGGCGCGAGCAAGCTCGAGGGCGAGCGCGCGATCGCTGCCGCCGGCGCGCTCGCTCTCGTCTTCCGCACGAGCTGGGTCTACGGATTGCGCGGCCGGAATTTCCTGCTGACGATCCGTCGGCTCGCGGCCGAAAGCGCGACGAGATCTCCATCGTCGCGGATCAGATCGGCGTGCCTAACTGGTGTCGCGCGCTGGCCGAGGCGACGGCGAGGATCGTCGGCGGCGGGCTGTCGGCGGCGGCCGAGCGAGCGGGCCTCTATCACCTGTCGTCGAACGGGCGCGGCGAGCTGGTACGAATTCGCGCGCGCGATCGTCGGCGATGGGCCGCGACCCTCGATCCGGCCGATCGCGACCGCGGATTACCCCACCCCGGCGCGGCGGCCGGCGTACGGTGTGCTGGCGACGACCCGCTTCGAGACGACGTTCGGTTTCGCGTTGCCGGACTGGCGCGACGCGCTTGCGCGCTGTCTGCGCAGCGAGGCGGAGCCACCTCGCGCCTGAGCCCCGATCGCCCGCCGGGTCGTCCTTGACCGACTCAGAAGGCGAAGCCGCACTCCGCGCGCGCGCCGACGGACAAGTTCCGCCCGGCACCCCGGACCGACGATCGCATTCATGCCGAACGTCACGCCGGCGCGGGCGGCATCGTTCCGGTACTGGCGCAGCGTCGCAAGCGGCTCGGTGCCGACCGCCGCCGTGTCCTGGTCGGTGGTCGTGACCTGGCAGCGCGTGCACGGTTTGACGAGCTTCAGCGTTACCTCCGCAGTCGGCAACGGTGTCGAGGTGATCCTCGTCGTATGCCTCGAGACCGGCGAGTACGAGGTTCGGACGGAAGCGATTCATCGGAAGCGCGGCGACGCCCTTCGCGGCGAGCCGGGTGTTCAGGTCGGCGAGTGATGCCTCGCCGATGACGAGCAACGGAAAGGCGTCCGCAAACGCGGTGTGCGCGGCCGATTCGCCGGCGTAGGTCGGGGTCACAGCGCCGCTCATGCGTCGCGTCGAAGCGCACGAGGCGCACCTCGACACCGAGACCCGCCGAAAGCCAGCGCGCGGCATCGTCGCCGGCGTCACCTGCGGGACACGGCTCTCCCAGACGATCACTGCGCGTGCCGGGCCGCCGGAGGCACCGAGTGGCACGGCCAATGCCTCGAAGCCAGGCGAGTGCAGAACGAGCGTCCCGGAGGCGAGACGCGTCCCGATCAACGCCAGCCGCGGATGCTCGCGCTGGGTAACGAAGCGCCCATCACGGTCCACGACCATCCATTCGCGGTCGCCCACGGCCGCCTGCGGGACCGGCGCGACGAGTCCGCGCACCGCGACGCCCGCCGTCGGGAACGCAATTCCGCGGCATCCCTTCACCGGATAGACGTTGAGCGCGGCGATCGTGGCGCGAGGCATCGCCGAGGTGGCCGTATGGGAACTGGGTCCAGCGCGGGACCAGGGACCGCCCGCGGCGAGCCAGTCAATCGGGCAGTCAGCGCAGTCCGGACGTGTATTCGGCAACGGCCTTCATCTGCGCGTCGCTCATCCTGCGCGGCGATCGTTCCCATGATCCTGCCGTTGACGTCCTTGCCGTCCTTGTCCGCGCCGCGCTCGCCGGCCTTGAACGCCTTGAGCTGCGCGTACGTGTAGTCGGCGTACTGGCCCGCGAGGCGCGGATAGTTCTTCGCGATGCCGGCGCCGTTGGGCGTGTGGCATGCGGCGCACGCCGGAACGCCGGTCGCCGCATCGCCGCCGCGATAGAGCTTCTGCCCCGCCGTCACCAGCGCCGCGTCCTTGGCGGCGAGTCCCTTCGGCTTCTGCTGCGAGAAGTAGATGCCGAGCGCCGTCATGTCCTCGGGCGTCAGCGTGGCCGCCATTCCCTGCATCACCGGATTGACGCGGAGCCCCGACTTGAAATGGGTCAATTGCAGGGTGATATACTCGGCCGGCTGCCCGGCGATGCTCGGATTCACGGGGCTCGCGCTGTTGCCGTCGGCCGCCGTGGCAGGCGGAGCAGACCTCCTTGACGATCGTCTGCGCCTTGGCGAGATCGGGCTTTGCCGGCGGGGTCTGCGCCAGTGCGGCGGCCGCGGACAGCGCGCCGGCGACGCGCGGCCAGCAGCAACATGCGTTTCATCGGGTGACTCCTCGAAGGCGCGGGCGGGCACCCCGGTCGTGAGTCCGGTTCGATTCGCCCGCGCGGCGCCGATCCAATCGTGCAAAAACATCGCATTGTAACGGAATCGCCGGGTCCGGCCAAAGCCGGCGCCGCGCGCGGACGGCCGCGCGGGGCGCGACGCGCCGTGAAGCACCCGCTCCAGCACGCCGAGTTCGTCTCACCGTCGCCAACGACGCGCAGCTGCCGCCGCCGGGGCCGCCGGAAATCGCGTTTGCCGGCCGCTCCAATGCCGGCAAGTCGAGCGCGATCAACGCGCTCGCCAACCGGACGCGGCTCGCGTTCACCAGCAAGACGCCGGGCCGCACGCAGCAGATCAACTTCTTTCGCCTGCGCAGCGGCGCGCTGCTCGCCGACCTGCCGGGCTACGGCTACGCGGCGGTGCCGCAGGCGCTGAAGCGTCACTGGCAGGAGTTCCTCGCCCGCTATCTCGCGACGCGGCAGTCGCTGGTCGGGCTCGTGCTGGTCGTCGATGCGCGGCACGGGCTCGCCGACCTCGACCGCGCGCTGCTCGCCGGCTACCTGCCGAGCGGCCGGCCGGTGCTCGTGCTGGCGACCAAGATGGACAAGTTCGCCGCCTCGGCGCAGCGCGGCGCGCAGCGCGCGATCGAGCGCGACGTCGCCGCGGCGTTTCCGTTCCATGCGGCGCAGGTCGCCGTCGTGGCGTTCTCGGCGACGCGCCGCATCGGCATCGCGGAGGCCGAGGCGACGCTCGCCGACTGGCTCGGCGAGCCGGATGCGATCAGGCGATACCGCGCGAGCCGGCTGCCGGCGCGCCGAAAAGAAAAGGCCCCGCGCTCAAGGGGAGTGACGCGGGGCCCGAAAAGCCCTCGGCAGGATTGGTCACTGCCGAGGGCACCCGCTCAGGGAGGGAAGCGGGAGACGTCGCCGTCTGCCTGCATAGACCGGCCGTCGCGACCGGAGTTCCCGCAGACGTCGCGGCTGCGCGGTCGCGCGGTGTGCGCCGCGCGATCGCGCCGGGTCGACCCGAGGCTCGACCGGCGGGCGTTTGCCGCGCCCGCCGGGTACCGGCTACGATGCGGACAGCGGCTCGCCGAACGACGGAAACACAGGTTGCCGATCATGGGTTTCGATTTCACCGGACAATTCCCCGTGCGGCGGATGCGGCGGATGCGCCGCGACGACTTCTCGCGGCGGCTGATGCGCGAGCATCGGCTGACCGCCGACGATCTCATCTATCCGGTGTTCGTGCTCGACGGCGCGCAAGCGCGAGGAGCCGGTGGCCTCGCTGCCCGGCATCTCGCGCAAGAGCGTCGACCTGCTGTTGCGCGACGCCGAGCGCTGCGTCGAGCTCGCGATTCCGGCGATCGCGCTGTTTCCGGTGATCGCGCCGGAGCAGAAGACGCCGGACGCGGCGCAGGCCTGGCATCCCGAGGGCCTCGTGCCGCGCACCGTGCGCGCGCTGAAGGAGCGCTTCCCCGAGCTCGGCGTCATCACCGACGTCGCGCTCGACCCGTACACCAGCCACGGCCAGGACGGCCTGGTCGACGCGACCGGCTACGTCGTGAACGACGAGACGGTCGCCGCGCTCGTGAAGCAGGCGCTCTGCCACGCCGAGGCCGGCGTCGACATGGTCGCGCCGTCGGACATGATGGACGGCCGCATCGGCGCGATCCGCGCGGCGCTCGACGGCGCGGGACGGCGAGCGGACGCGGATCATGGCGTACTCGGCGAAGTACGCGTCGTCGTTCTACGGCCCGTTCCGCGACGCGGTCGGCTCGGCCGGCAATCTCGGCGGCGGCAACAAGTACACCTACCAGATGGACCCGGCGAACTCGGACGAGGCGCTGTGGGAGGTGTGGCTCGACCTCCAGGAAGGCGCCGACATGGTGATGGTGAAGCCGGGCATGCCCTATCTCGACATCGTCCGCCGGGTGAAGGACACGTTCGGCGTGCCGACCGCCGTCTATCAGGTCTCCGGCGAATACGCGATGCTGAAGGCCGCCGCGCAGAACGGCTGGCTCGACGAGCGCGCGTGCGTGCTGGAGGCGCTGACGGGATTCAAGCGCGCCGGCGCCGACGCGATCCTCACCTACTTCGCGCTCGCCGCGGCGGGCTGGCTCGCCGAGTCACGCTGACGGCACGTCGCCTGGCGTCCGCCGGGCCGATCAGCGCCGGCGAGCGCGGCGGCGTCGAGCCGGGGCTCGTCGTCGCGCCGCGGGCGGTTGCGCCGCTGCTGCGGCGTGACGATCGCGAGCCGGACCGCGGCCGCGGCGCATCGATGCGCAGGCTGCGCCGACGGCGTCGTCGCGTCGCGCGGCGGCAGCGCCTCGTAGGCGACGCCCGCGCTCGGCGAGCGCGATCTCGACCGCCTTCGGATCGTCGGCGACGAGCTCGAGCCGCACGTCGCTGTGCTCGGTCGCCCAGCCGGCGGCGACGCCGCCGACCAGCAGCGGCTCCCACGCCGCGAGCCGCCGCATCCAGCCGAGCGCCTCGGTGCGCTGCGCGCGCAGGCGCAGCGGCATGGGCGTCGCCGCCGAACAGCGCGTGGTGCTCGGCGAGCGCCTGCTCGATCTCCTCGTTCGACGGCAGCGGCGCCGTGTCGGGCAGCAGCAGCTGGCGCGCGGCCTTGCGCTTGGCGAGCGTCCAGTCGGTGAGCCCGTGCTCGGCGATGAGCCGCGCGGCCGCCTGCGCGATCCGGAGGCGGTCGCGCTGGACGCGGAGGCCGTCGGCGCGGCCCGGATTGCGCGACGCGCGGACATCAGAAGAGCTGGTCGCGGATGTCCTTGCCGGCCTTGCCCGGCGCGAGGCTTTCGTCGCGGCCGCGCGGCGGGAACTCGGCGAAGAAGTACTCGGTGACGCTGCCCGCGTCGTCGCGCAGGCCGGATTCCGCATTGATCGTCACGGCGACGATGCCCTCCGGCATCGGCAGCACGGCTTCCGGCGTGCCCTTGAGCGCCTTCGCCATGTACGAGATCCAGATCGGCAGCGCGGCGACGGCGCCGGTCTCGTTGGTGCCCAGGGTCTTCGGCTGGTCGAAGCCGATCCACGAGACGCCGACCATCGCGGCGTTGTAGCCGCAGAACCAGGCGTCGACGTTCTCGTTGGTCGTGCCGGTCTTGCCGGCGAGGTCGCTGCGGTTGAGCGAAAGCGCGCGCGTCGCGGTGCCGGCGCGCACGACGTCCTTCAGCAGCGAGGTCATGATCCAGGCATTGCGCGGGTCGATCGCCCGTTCCGCGGTCTCCCCGGCGACCGCGCGGCGCGGCCTCGGACAGCACGTTGCCCCGGGCGTCGACGATCCTGGCGATCAGGTAGGGCGTGACCCGGTAGCCGCCGTTGGCGAAGACGGCGTAAGCGCCGACCATCTGCAGCGGCGTCGCCGAGCCGGCGCCGAGCCCCATCGTCAGGTACGGCGGGTGCAGCTTGGGATCGAAGCCGAAGCGCGCGATGTAGTCCTGCGCGTACTGCGGCCCGATCGCCTGCAGCACGCGGACGGTGACGAGGTTCTTCGACTTGGCGAGCGCGGTGCGGACGCGCATCGGGCCGTCGAACTTGCCGTCGTAGTTCTTGGGCTCCCAGTCCTCGCCGCCGGCCTTGTCGGCCGGAACGAAGAACGGCGCGTCGTTGACGACCGTCGCCGGGGTGAAGCCCTTTTCCAGCGCGGCCGAGTAGATGAACGGCTTGAACGCGGACCCGGGCTGGCGCTGCGCCTGCGTGACGTGGTTGAACTTGTTGCGGTCGAAGTCGAAGCCGCCGACCAGCGACAGGATCGCGCCGTCGCTGCGGGCGCAGCGAGACGAACGCCGCCTCGGCCTGCGGCAGCTGCGTGATCTCCCAGCGCCCCTTGTCGTCGCGGGCGAGCCGGATCACCGCCCCGGGCCGGATGCGCGTCGCGGCGCCGGCCTTGTCGCCGAGCGAGCGGGCGGCGAACCGGAGGCCGTCGCCGGCGATCTCCACCGTCTCGCCGTCGGCGAGCACCGCCTTGACCGCGGCGGCGATGGCCTCGATCACGACCGCCGGCACGAGGCTGTCGCTGTCGCTCGTCTCCTGGAAGACGCGCTCGAGCACCGCCTCGCGCTCGGCCGCGTCGGCGGGCAGGCTGACGTAGGCCTCGGGTCCCCGGTAGCCGTGCCGACGGTCGTAGTCGAGCACGCCGCGGCGCACGGCGGCATAGGCGGCCTCCTGGTCGGCCTTGCGGATCGTCGTGTAGACGGTCAGGCCCTTGGTGTAGGCGTCCTCGCCGTAGGCGTCGAAGACGACCTGGCGCGCCATTTCGGCGACGAACTCGGCGTGCGTCGGGACGGCCTCGCGCAGGCCCTGGCGGACGGCGAGCGGCGCGGTCTGCGCCTCGCGGAACTGGTCGTCGCTGATGTACCTGAGGTCGTGCATCCGGCGCAGCACGTACAGCTGGCGGGTTTTCGCCCGTTTCGGGTTGGTGACCGGGTTGAAGGCCGACGGCGCCTTGGGCAGTCCGGCCAGCATCGCCGCCTCGGCGGCCGAGACGTCCTTCAGCGGCTTGCCGAAGTAGATCTGCGCGGCGGCCGCGAAGCCGTAGGCGCGCTGCCCGAGGAAGATCTGGTTGACGTAGAGCTGCAGGATCTCGTCCTTGGACAGGTTGGCCTCGATCTTCCAGGCGAGCAGGACCTCGCGCAGCTTGCGGGTGATCGTCTTCTCCCGGGTCAGGAAGAAATTGCGGGCGACCTGCATGGTGATCGTGCCGGCGCCCTGCTGGGTGCCGGTCGCGAGGTTCGACGCCGCGGCCCGCAGGACGCTCAGGTAGTCGACGCCGCCGTGCGAGTAGAAGCGCTCGTCCTCGGCCGCCAGGATCGCCTTTTTCATGACATCCGGGACGTCGGCGATGCCGACGACGGCCCGCCGCTCCTCGCCGAATTCGCCGAGGAGATCGCCTTCGGCCGAAACGATCCGCAAGGGGATCTTGGGCTGGTAGTCGGTCAGGGTCTCGAGCGACGGCAGCGTCGGATAAAGCAGCGCCAGGACGAAGGCGCCCAGCAGGGCGCCGACGACCGCCAGGCCAAGCAGGACGGACCCGACGTAGAGGAGCCAGCGCTTTAGCATGAGGGAATAAAACTTGCCCGATGGGAGGGGTGAAGCCGGGATTATAGGCGGGCTTACAACAAATGCATCCCCCGAAGGAAAACAATTTGACAAGCTTCATACTTGCTGCCAACCTTTAATGTAAATTATCAGCATTGCGCCCAAGGTTGCCATGCTCGCTGAAAAACTCAATTCGGTCCTCGACACGTTCAAGACGAAGTCCCCGTCGCTGATCGGCGTCGACATCAGCTCGACCGCGATCAAGCTGGTGGAGCTCGCCGAGGCCGGCAAGGGCGCCTACCGGCTCGAGCGCTACGCGATCGAGCCGCTGGCCCGGGACGTCGTCACCGACGGCAACATCGCCAACCTCGACCAGGTCAGCGACGCGCTGCAAGCGCGCCCACAAGCGGCTCGGCAGCCGCAACCGCAACGTCGCGCTGGCGCTGCCGGCGGCGATGGTCATCACCAAGAAGATCATCGTCCCGTCCGGCCAGAAGGAGGAGGACCTCGAGCTCCAGGTCGAGGCCGAGGCCAACCAGTACATCCCGTTCGCGCTCGACGAGGTCAACCTCGACTTCCAGATCATCGGTCCGGCGCCGAACAATCCCGACGAGTCGAAGTGCTGATCGCCGCCTCGCGCAAGGAAAAGGTCGAGGACCGGGTCGCCGTCGCCGAGGCCGCCGGGCTGAAGCCGCGGGTGATGGACGTCGAGTCCTACGCGACGCAGGAGGCCTTCGAGCTGATCGCCGCCGACGCTGCCGGCGAGCGGCCGCGACCAGAACATCGCGCTGGTCGACATCGGCGCGCACGTGACGCACTTCTACGTGCTGCGCAACAACCAGTTCCTGTTCTCCCGCGACCAGGCGTTCGGCGGCAACCAGCTGACCCACGACATCCAGCGGGCGTTCAACCTCTCGCCGGACGAGGCCGAGTCGGCGAAGAAGAACCAGGGCCTGCCGGAGAACTACGACGCCGACGTGCTGCAGCCGTTCATGGAGACGCTCGCGCTCGAGGTCACCCGCGCGCTGCAGTTCTTCTTCACGTCGACGTCGTACAACCAGGTCGACCAGATCGTCCTCGCCGGCGGCTGCGCGCTGCTGCCCGGCCTCGACGAGCTCGTCGCCAAGCGCGCCGGCGTTCCCGCGATCGTCGCCAACCCGTTCGCCAGCATGGCGACCTCCGACCGCATCCGGCCGCGGCAGCTCGCGCAGGACGCGCCGCTGCTGCTGATCGCCTGCGGGCTCGCGCTGCGGAGCTTCGAATGATCCGCATCAACCTGCTGCCGCACCGCGAGCAGAAGCGGCAGGCGCGCCAGCGGCAGTTCATCTCGCTCGCGATCGGGCTCGCGATCCTCGGCCTCGTCGATCGTGCTGCTGGTGCACGTGATCTTCGGCGCGCAGATCGAGAACCAGGACAGCCGCAACGCGCTGCTCAAGACCGAGATCGCCAAGCTCGACGAGCAGATCAAGGAAATCGACAAGCTGCGCGAGCAGACGCAGGCGCTGCTCGCGCGCAAGCAGGTCGTCGAGACGCTGCAGACGAACCGGACCGAGGCGGTCCACCTGCTCGACCAGATGGTGCGGCAGCTGCCCGACGGGATCTACCTCAAGTCGGTGAAGCAGGCGGGCGCCAAGGTCACGATGGTCGGCTACGCGCAGTCCAACGCGCGCGTCTCGACGCTGATGCGCAACATCGAGGCGTCGCCCTGGCTGGTCCAGCCGGAGCTGGTCGAGATCAAGTCGGTGCCCTCGCCCACGCGAAGGATCTCCGCGTCAACGAGTTCACGCTGAACGTCCAGATCAAGCAGGTGGCGCCCGCCGACGAGCCGAAGGCCCCGCGGCCGGCGGCGCCGGCCGCCCGCCGCCGGGGCGCCGGCGGCCCCGCCAAGGCCAAGGGGGCGAAGGACCTATGACGCTCGACGACATCCGCCGGCTCAACATCCGCGACGTCGGCAACTGGCCGCTGCTGCCGCAGGGTGGCGGCGCTGGCGCTCGATCTTCGTCGCGATCGTCGTGGCCGGCGCGGTGCTCGACTGGAAGGACCAGTACGAGGCGCTCGATCGCGCGCGGCAGGAGGAGCGGCGCTCAAGGAGCAGTACGCGACCAAGAAGGCCAAGGCGATCAACTACGACATCTACGTCCAGCAGCTGAAGGAGATCGAGCAGTCCTTCGGCGCGCTGCTGAAGCAGTTGCCGAACAAGGCCGAGATGGACGCGCTGCTGACCGACATCAACCAGGCGGGCCTCGGCCGCGGGCTGCAGTTCGAGCTGTTCAAGCCCGCCGCGCAGGAGCGGATGGCCGATTTCTACGCCGAGCTGCCGATCAGCGGTGCGGATCACCGGCAACTACCACGACATGGGCGCGTTCGCGAGCGACGTCGCGCAGCTGCCGCGGATCGTCACGCTGAACGACGTCGCGATCGCGAACGACAAGGGCGTGCTGACGCTGGACGCGGTGGCGAAGACCTTCCGCTACCTCGACGAGGAAGAGCTCGCCAAGCAGCGCAAGGCGGCGAAGGACGCGAAGGACAAGGAGAAGGGCAAGAAATGAAGCGTTGGCTGGCGCTTGCGCTGGGCGCGTGCCTCGCGCTCGCCGGATGCGGTGGCGAGAGCCACCAGGATCTCCGCGCCTGGATGGCCGACCAGGGCAAGGGCGCGCGCGGCCGTGTCGACCCGTTGCCGCAGATCAAGCCCTACGAGCCGTTCGCCTACAACGCCTTCGACCTGCCCGACCCGTTCAAGCCGCGCAAGATCGAGCCGTCGAAGGGCGGCAGCAAGCTCGCGCCCGGACCTGAGCCGGCGCCGCGAGCCGCTCGAAGCGTATCCGCTGGAGTCGCTCAACATGGTCGGCACGCTCGCGAGAGGCAAGTCGACGTACGCGCTGGTGCGCACGCCCGACAAGGACGTCTACCAGGTGAGCCAGGGCAACTACCTCGGACAGAACTTCGGCGTGATCGTCGGCATCACCGACAGCGAGGTCCGTCTGAAGGAGCTGGTGCAGGACGGCAGCGGCGACTGGACCGAGCGGACCGGCACGCTGCAGCTGATCCAGGCCGAGACCAAGACACAGGAGCGAAGAAAATGAGCGTGTTCGTTTGGCTTGACACCCAGCTCGCCCGGGTGCGAACGGCCCGCTGCGCATCTGCGTGGTTCTTCGCGGCGCTCGCGTTCGCCGTGTCCGGCGCGGCGTTCGCGCAGGCCGCCAACAGCATCGACGCGCTGACCGTCTCGAAGGGAGCTTCGGGGCGCACCGTCGTCAGGTTCGCGCTGAAGAACCCGCCGGCCAACCCTCCGGCCGGCTTCGCGATCGCCACGCCGCCGCGGATCGCGCTCGACTTCCTCGACACGGGCAACGGCCTCGGTACCACGCAGCGGGCCGTCGACGACGTCGCGCTGCGCAGCCTCAACGTGATCCAGTCGGGCAACCGGACGCGCGTCGTCTTCAACCTCAACCGGCCGCAGACGTTCGAGACGCAGGTCGAGGGCAACTCGGTTCTGGTCACGCTGTTCGACCAGGGCGACCAGCTGGACGCCAAGGCGCAGGTCGTGCAGCGGTTCGCCGAGGCGCAGCCCGGGCGACGTCGCAGCACACGCTGCGCGACGTCGATTTCCGGCGCGGCGCCGGCGGCGAGGGCCGGATCGTCGTCGACCTCTCCGACAACGCGACCGGCATCGACATCCGGCAGCAGGGCAAGGTGCTGATCGTCGACTTCATCAAGACGTCGCTGCCGCGCAACCTCGAGCGCCGGCTCGACGTGCAGGACTTCGGCACGCCGATCGTCACCGTCGACACGTTCAGCCAGGGCGGCAACGCGCGGATGATCGTCGAGCCGAAGGGGATGTGGGAGCACTCCGCCTACCAGACCGACAACCGCTTCATCCTCGAGGTCAAGCCGATCGTCGAGGACCCGAACAAGCTCGTCCAGGGCTCGCGCCAGGGCTACAAGGGCGACAAGCTGTCGCTCAACTTCCAGAACGTCGAGGTGCGCGCGGTGCTGCAGGTGATCGCCGACTTCACCGGGCTCAACATCATCACCAGCGACTCGGTCGCCGGCAGCCTCACGCTGCGCCTCAAGGACATTCCGTGGGATCAGGCGCTCGACATCATCATGCAGACCAAGGGCCTCGACATGCGCAAGAACGGCAATGTCGTGCTGATCGCGCCGCGCGAGGAGCTGGCGCTCAAGGAGAAGCAGCAGCTCGAAGCGCCGAACGAGATCAGCGAGCTCGAGCCGCTGATGTCGGAATCGTTCCAGCTGAACTACATCAAGGCGCAGGACATCCTCAACCTGATCACGTCGAACCGCCAGCAGCAGTTCGGCGTGGGGGCCGGGCAGACCGCGACGACCGGCGGCCAGGGCTCGATCATCTCGAAGCGCGGTGTCGCGATGGTCGACCCGCGCTCGAACATCCTGTTCGTGCAGGACACCGCGGCGCGGCTCGAGGAAGTGCGCAAGATCATCCGGCAGATCGACACGGCGATCCGGCAGGTGCAGATCGAGGCGCGCATCGTCATCGCCAACGACAAGTTCAGCCGGCAGCTCGGCGTGCGCTTCGGTGCGCAGACCGCGTTCCGGATCAACAACCGCTACGCGAGTCGGGCAGACCGGCAGCCTCAGCACGCAGCCGGTGGTCTCGCCGCAGGGCGCATCGCTGCTCACGCAGCCGCGCGACACGCGCACGCCGACGCCCTACGAGCTCGGATCGGGAATCGCCCCGGCGAGCTACTCGGATTCGCCGGCGCTCAACGTCAACCTGCCCGTGCTGAACCCGGCCGGCTCGCTCGCGCTGACGCTGATCAACCTCGGCAGCGGCAACCTGATCAACCTCGAGCTCTCGGCGCTCGAATCGGACAATCGGGGCAAGGTCGTGTCGAGCCCGCGCGTGGTCACCGGCGACAACCAGAAGGCGCACATCGAGCAGGGCACCGAGATCCCCTACGTCACGCCGGGGAGCGCGAACAACCCGGCCACGGTCCAGTTCAAGAAGGCCGTGCTGAGCCTGATCGTGACGCCGCAGATCACGCCCGACAACCGGATCATCATGACCGTCGAGGTCCGCAAGGATTCGCGCGGCGCTGATGTGGACCTGGGTGGCGGCTTCCGGGTCCCGGCGATCGACACGCGCAACGTGACGACGCAGATCGCCGTCAACAACGGCGACACCGCGGTCATCGGCGGGATCTACGAGGAGACCATCTCGAACCGGACCGACAAGGTGCCGCTGCTCGGCGACATTCCGGTGCTGGGCTACCTGTTCAAGACGACCGACCGGTCGAGCGAAAAGCAGGAGCTGCTCATCTTCCTGACGCCGCGCGTGGTCAAGGACTCGATCACCGCGATCAAGTAGACCGCATGACCGATCGCCGGCGCACTGCCGGCGGTCGATCGCGAATCGGCTGGCTTTCCTCGCGCGGGGGCGCCGAGCGCCGCTGCTACAATGACCGCGTGCATCTGCATCGCGGCAATCTGTTCCTGGTCGGGCTGCCCGGCGCCGGCAAATCGACGGTCGGTCGCCAGCTGGCGCGGCGACTCGGCAAGACCTTCGTCGACGCCGACGCCGAGCTCGAACGCAAGCTCGGCGTGACGATCCGGACGATCTTCGAAATCGAGGGCGAAGCGGTCTTTCGCGACCGCGAGGAAGCGGCGCTGGCCGAGCTCACCGCGCTTTCGAACATCGTCCTTGCCACCGGCGGCGGCGTCGTGATCCGGCCGGCGAACCGCGAGCGGCTGAAGGCGAACGGCACGCGTGGTCTACCTGCATGCGCTGCCAGCCGCGCTGCGCGAGCGCACGCGCAGGAGTCGGCACCGGCCGCTGCTCAACACGGCGGACCCCGCAGCCCGGCTCGCGGAGCTCTACGCGGCGCGCGACGCGCTCTATCGCGAAGTCGCCGAATGCGTGATCGAATCCGAGCGCGACGAAATCGCCCGGTTCGCACGGCAGCTCGAGGCGGCGCAGCGCAACGCGCTGGAAGCCTGAGATGCTGATGCGCACGCTGCAGGTGCCGCTCGGCGAGCGCAGCTACCCGATCCACGTCGGGGCGGGGCTGTTGCGCGAGGCGGGCGCGATTCTCGCACCGCTGCTGCCGCAGGCGCGCACGGTCATCGTGACCAATCCGGTCGTGGCCGCGCACTGGCTCGCGCCGCTGCAAGCGAGCCTCGCGGCAGCGGGGATAAGCCGCGACGTCATCGTGATGCCCGATGGCGAGGCGTACAAGACCTGGGCGACGCTGCAGGACGTGCTCACCCGCCTGCTCGAGCTCAAGGTGGAGCGCGGGACGACGCTGGTGGCCCTGGGGGGCGGTGTTGTCGGCGATGTCGCCGGCTTCGCCGCGGCGATCTGCCAGCGCGGCATGCCCTTCGTCCAGATCCCGACGACGCTGCTGGCGCAGGTCGACTCGTCGGTTGGCGGCAAGACAGGCGTCAACCACGCCCTCGGCAAGAACCTGATCGGCGCGTTCCATCAGCCGCGCGCGGTGCTGATCGACACCGACTGCCTGCGGACGCTGCCGGACCGCGAGCTCGTTGCGGGGCTCGCCGAAGTGATCAAGGCCGGCGCGATTCGCGACCGCGCGTTTTTCGACTGGCTGGAGACCAACCTGCCGCGGATCGCCGCGCGCGACACGGATGCGCTGGTGCATGCGGTGACGGAGAGCTGCCGGATCAAGGCGGCGGTCGTCGCCGCCGACGAGCGCGAGTCGGGTGAGCGCGCACTGCTCAATTTCGGCCACACCTTCGGGCACGCGATCGAGGCCGGTCTCGGATACGGACAGTGGCTGCACGGGGAGGCGGTCGCCGCGGGGATGGTGCTGGCGGCGCGACTGTCCGAACGACTCGGTCTCGCGAGCGCCGCCGACGTGCTGCGGTTGCGCTCGCTGCTGGAGCGTGCCGGTCTGCCCGTCGCCGCACCGCCAATGGATCGCGAAGCGCTACATCGCACTGATGGGCCACGACAAGAAGGTCGTCGCCGGCTCGATCCGCTTCGTCCTGCTTCGCGGCATCGGCGATGCGTGTGTCGCGAGCGACGTCCGCGAATCCGACCTACGGGCCGTGCTCGCGGAGCAGGCGGTGTAGTCGCAACGTGACCCGGCGCGGCGCCCCGGATCGCGGCGCGTCCGCGCGGGTCGCATTCCGGTGCAGGTCCGTCGACGAAGACGGCGCCCGCGGGCGCCGTCTGTGCATCCTCGCTCGGCGCGAGCGAGGCGGTCAGGAGACGCAGTTGATCGTGGCGGTGATCGACTTCGGCGGTGCGCTCTGGTCGGTGAACACGATCGAGGTGTTGCTGAATCCGCCGGGAAGCGGTCCGACGGTGAAGGTCGACGCGCTCCCCGTGACGGGAATGCTGATGCCCAGATTGTTGACGGCGAGGCCGCTGTACGGGGTTGTGCCGCCGGTGAGGATGAACAGGAACGACTTGCCGGAGCACGCGGTTGCCGAATAGCTCGCCGGAGTGACCGCCAGCGCCGCCGGCGGCACCACCGGGATCTCGGTTGTGCCCTCGACGTTCGACAATGTCGCCGTCGTCACCAGGCCAGTCGCGTCGACGATCGAGAACGTCAACGGATCGACGCAGGTGCCGTTGGTGGTGGCCCGGAACGAACCGCCGCTGACATTCACCGTTGAGTTGGACAATGTCACCGCGTTCGGGAACGTCGAGGTGACCCGATACGGCGGGGTCCCGCCAAAGATGAAGTATTCGGTCGTGAACCCGGACGAGCAGACCCCCTTGAAGGCGCCGGTGATTCGCGACGTCGCGGGCACGACCGTGAGCACCTTCGTGCCGTCGGTCACCTGCTGGATGACGAAATTGCCGGTGAGCTGCTGACCCGACGCCACGTCCGTTGCCCGCAACTGGGCGAACTGGGTCGGCGCGCCGGCGTTCGCCTGGATGATGACGCTTGCCACTCCGCTGGCATCGGTGACGTCGATGAGCGAGGGCACGACCGTCGGCGAGGCGCCGCTCGTCAGGAAGCCGAAAGGCCCGGACACGACGTCGAAGCGGACCTGCCGGCCTGCGAGCGGCCCACCTTGCGGACCGAGCAAGGTGACGGTCGCCGTGCCGGTCTGGCCGGAACAAATGGCCGATGTCCCGCAGTCGGGGGAACTCGGGACAATCGTCAGCGAGTTGACCAGCGTGTCCGCGCGGACGGTGAGCGCGACCGAACCGGTCGCCGCCAGCCCGCCGAGCGGGGTGTCCTGCACGGTGATCGTGACGTCGGTATCCGCCGACACCCTGGACGCCACGAGCGCGATGGTCGAACCGTAAACGCTCTGCGCGACCGGAACGACGCCCGAATTGGAGGAGAACGCCTTGTACGGTGGCGTTCCCCCGGAAATGGTCAGCGTCAGCGGAACTCCCGAATACGCGATGGCCGTCGCGGGCAACACCGCGAGCGTTCCCGGCGCATTGAATACGTTGTTGGGCGCCCCGCTGCCCCCACCGCAACCGCCCAATCCGAGCAGCCCGGCGAGGGCGACGAGGCCGGCAAACGATCGCAGCCAGACGGCGGGGAGGCGGGTTTCCGTCATGATGGAATTCCTGATGATGTTGTCCTAAAGATGGCTCGGAGGCAGGCCTGTTTTGGATGTTGCAACAAGCATCTAGCCGACTTTCTTGAGATTAAAGCCTAAGTTTGGAAATGGCGCAAGTCTTTTGCCGCCCCGGCTTGCCGGCGAGGTGTCGGTCTGTTGCGCCGGTCGCCGCTTGGTGCGCCGCCTCGCCCCCGCCTTGTCGCATTGCAGCATCACTGCTAGTCTGTGAAGGTTTCGCCTCCGGTTTCGACAACGGCGGCGGATACTGCTATTCCCTGCAGGCGACACATACTGCGCAGCGGTGAGGTCATCGTGGAAGAAGGATCCGACGTCTTGCGGTATCAGCCTCCGATGCGCCAGGGTCTCTACGACCCGGCGAACGAACGCGACGCCTGCGGCCTGGGGTTCATCGCGCACATCAAGGGGCAGAAGAGTCATGCGATCGTCACGCAGGCGCTCTCGATCCTCAAGAATCTCACCCATCGCGGTGCGACCGGCGCGGATCCGCTGCAGGGCGACGGCGCCGGCATCCTGATTCAGCTTCCCGACCGGTTCCTGCGCAGGGTCTGCGGTGCGCAGGGCCTGACGCTCCCGGCGATCGGCCAGTACGGCGTCGGCATGGTGTTCCTGCCGAAGGAGCCCGCATCGCGGATGGCGTGCATGCAGGAGATCGAGCGCGCGGTGGCGAGCGAGGGGCAGATGCTGCTCGGCTGGCGCGACGTGCCCACGAACAACACCGGGCTGTCGCTGCGCACGAAGGAAGTCGAGCCGGTCATCCGGCAGGTCTTCATCGCACGCGGTTCGAACGCGATGGACCAGGACGCGCTCGAGCGCAAGCTCTACATCATCCGCAAGAAGTCGGGGCACGCGATCCAGGCGCTGAAGCTGCGCCACGGCAAGGAGTTCTACGTGCCGTCGATGTCGACGCGCACGCTCGTCTACAAGGGGATGCTGCTCGCGCACCAGGTCGGCGAGTATTTCCTCGATCTCACCGACGAGACGATGGTGTCGGCGCTGGCGATGGTGCACCAGCGCTTTTCGACCAACACGTTTCCGACCTGGGATCTCGCGCACCCGTTCCGGCTCGTCTGCCACAACGGCGAGATCAACACGCTGCGCGGCAACGTCAACTGGATCCGCGCGCGGCAGCACGGCATCGCGAGCACGGTGCTGGGCGAGGACCTCGACAAGATCTGGCCGCTGATCTACGACGGCCAGTCCGACTCGGCGTCGTTCGACAACGCGCTCGAACTGCTGGTGATGGGCGGCTACCCGCTCGCGCACGCGATGATGCTGATGATCCCCGAGGCCTGGGCCGGCAATCCGCTGATGGACGAGGACCGCCGCGCGTTCTACGAGTACCACGCGGCGCTGATGGAGCCGTGGGACGGCCCGGCGGCGATGGCGTTCACCGACGGCCGCCAGATCGGCGCGACGCTCGACCGCAACGGCCTGCGGCCCGCGCGCTTCGTCGTCACCGACGACGACTACATCGTGATGGCCTCCGAGGTCGGCGTGCTCGACATTCCCGAGCGCAAGATCGTCAAGAAATGGCGGCTGCAGCCCGGCAAGATGCTGCTCGTCGACATGGAGCAGGGCCGGATCATCGACGACGAGGAGCTGAAGCGCACGCTCGCCACGGCGAAGCCGTATCGCGACTGGATCACGCGCTCGCGCATCGCGCTCGACGCGCTGCCCGAGCCCGCGCCGCCGCAGGTCTCGGCGGTGCCGCTGCTCGACCGCCAGCAGGCCTTCGGCTACACGCAGGAGGACCTGAGGATCATCCTCGCGCCGATGGCGCAGGCGGGCGAGGAGGCGATCGGGTCGATGGGCAACGACGCCGCGCTGCCGGTGCTGTCGTCGCGGCCGAAGGTCTTCTACAACTACTTCAAGCAGCTGTTCGCGCAGGTGACGAACCCGCCGATCGACCCGATCCGCGAGGAGCTCGTGATGTCGCTCGTCACGTTCATCGGGCCGCGGCCGAACCTGCTCGGCATCGACGAGGACGTCGCCGCCGATGCGCCTCGAGGCGCAGCAGCCGGTCCTCACCAACGACGCGATGGAGAAGATCCGCCACATCGCGCTGTTCACCGGCGGCGCGTTCAACGCCTACGAGCTCGACATCTGCTATCCGGCCGCGTGGGGCGCGAACGGCATGGAGGCCGCGCTCGCGTCGCTGTGCGCCGAGGCCGAGGACGCGATCCACCTCGGCTACAACATCCTGATCGTGTCCGACCGCAAGGTGTCGGCCGAGCTGATGCCGATCCCGGCGCTGCTCGCGACGGCGGCCGTGCACCAGCACCTGGTGCGCAAGGGCCTGCGCACGAGCACCGGCCTCGTCGTCGAGACGGGCTCGGCGCGCGAGGTCCACCACTTCGCGCTGCTCGCGGGCTACGGCGCCGAGGCGATCCACCCGTACCTCGCGCTCGAAACGCTCGCCTCGCTCGCCGACGTCGTGCCCGGCCTGGTCCCGCAGGAATCCGCGTACCGCTTCATCAAGGCGATCTGCAAGGGGCTCTACAAGGTGATGTCGAAGATGGGCATCTCCACCTACCAGTCGTACTGCGGCGCGCAGATCTTCGAGGCGGTCGGCCTGCAGCGCGAGTTCGTCGACAAGTACTTCACCGGCACCGCGAGCAACGTCGAGGGCATCGGGCTGTTCGAGGTCGCCGAGGAGGCGCATCGCCTGCACCGGCTGGCGTTCGGCGACGATCCGCTGCTCGCGCGCGCGCTCGACGCGGGCGGCGAATACCAGTACCGCGTCCGCGGCGAGGAGCACATGTGGACGCCGGACTCGATCGCCAAGCTGCAGCACGCGGCGCGCGCCGCGAGCTACGCGACCTACAAGGAATACGCGGCGCTGATCAACGACCAGACGCAGCGGCTGATGACGCTGCGCGGACTGTTCGAGTTCCGGTTCGCGGCGGCGCCGATCGCCGCTCGACGAAGTCGAGCCGGCGGCGGAGATCGTCAAGCGCTTCGCGACCGGCGCGATGAGCCTGGGCTCGATCTCGACCGAGGCGCACACGACGCTCGCGGTCGCGATGAACCGCATCGGCGGCAAGTCGAACACCGGCGAGGGCGGCGAGGACGCGCGCCGCTATCGCCCGATCGGCAAGGGCGAGACGCTGAAGTCCCGGATCGACAGCGCGGTCGTCGACATCCCGCTGCAGGAAGGCGATTCGCTGCGCTCGAAGATCAAGCAGGTCGCGTCGGGCCGCTTCGGCGTCACCGCCGAGTACCTCGTTTCACGCCGACCAGATCCAGATCAAGATGGCGCAGGGCGCGAAGCCCGGCGAGGGCGGCCAGCTGCCCGGCCACAAGGTCTCCGAGTACATCGCGCAGCTGCGCTTCTCGGTGCCGGGCGTCGGACTCATCTCGCCGCCGCCGCATCACGACATCTACTCGATCGAGGACCTGGCGCAGCTGATCCACGACCTCAAGAACGCGAATCCGCGGGCGTCGATCTCGGTGAAGCTCGTGTCCGAAGTCGGGCGTCGGCACGGTCGCGGCGGGCGTGGCCAAGGCCAAGGCCGACCACGTGACGATCGCCGGCCACGACGGCGGCACCGGCGCCTCGCCGGTCTCGTCGATCAAGCACGCCGGCACGCCGTGGGAGCTGGGGCTCGCCGAGACGCAGCAGACGCTCGTGCTGAACCGCCTGCGCGGCCGCATCGCCGTGCAGGTGGACGGCCAGATGAAGACCGGGCGCGACGTCGTGATCGGCGCGATGCTCGGCGCCGACGAGTTCGGCTTCGCCACCGCGCCGCTGGTCGCGAGGGCTGCATCATGATGCGCAAGTGCCACCTGAACACCTGCCCGGTCGGCATCGCGACGCAGGATCCGGAGCTGCGCAGGAAGTTCGCCGGGCAGCCCGAGCACGTCGTCAACTACTTCTTCTTCGTCGCCGAGGAAGTGCGCGAGCTGATGGCGAAGCTCGGCATGCGCCGGTTCGACGACCTGATCGGCCGCTCGGACCTGCTCGACATGCGCCGCGGCATCGAGCACTGGAAGGCGAAGGGCCTCGACTTCTCGCGCGATCTTCCACCAGCCGCGGATGCCGGCGGAAGTCGCGCGCCACCAGTGCGAGGACGCAGGACCACGGCCTCGCGCGGCGCGCTCGACCACCAGCTGATCGCGGCCGCGGCGCCGGCGCTCGAGCGGAAGGAGCCGGTGCGGCTCGCGCACCGGATCCGCAACGCGAACCGCTCGGTCGGCGCGATGCTGTCGGGCGCGGTCGCGCGCAAGCTACGGCCACGCGGGGCTGCCCGACGACACGATCCACGTCGCCGTTCGACGGCATCGCCGGCCAGAGCTTCGGCGCGTTCCTCGCGCGCGGCATCACCTTCGAGCTGCAGGGCGCGACCAACGACTACGTCGGCAAGGGCCTGTCCGGCGGGCGCATCGTCGTCTATCCGGATCCGACGTGCCCGGCGAAGCCCGAGGAGAACATCGTCATCGGCAACACGGTGATGTACGGCGCGATCGCCGGCGAGGCGTACTTCCGCGGCGTCGCCGGCGAGCGCTTCTGCGTCCGCAACTCCGGCGCGTCGGCCGTCGTCGAGGGCACCGGCGATCACGGCTGCGAATACATGACCGGCGGCACCGTCGTCGTGCTCGGGCGCACCGGGCGCAATTTCGCGGCCGGCATGAGCGGCGGCATCGCGTACGTCTACGACGAGGACGGCACGTTCGCCACGCGCTGCAACACGGCGATGGTCGCGCTCGAGCCGGTGCTTGCCGAAGGCCGAGCAGGCGAAGGCGGAGAAGGAGCTCGCCGCCGCCGGCAAGGGCCGGCTGCGGCACGCCGGCCGCGCTGACGAGCCGCTCGCTGCGCGAGCTGATCGAGCGCCACCTGCGCTTCACCGGCAGCACGCGGGCGCTCGCGATCCTCGACGACTGGGACGCCGCGCGCGGCAAGTTCGTCAAGGTCTTCCCGAACGAGTACCGGCGCGCGCTGGCCGAGCTGCACGCGAAGCAGGCGGCCGGCCGAAGGCCGGCCGGCCGCGACTCGCGCGCACGAGCAGCGCCAGGCAGGCGCGACTGACATGGGCAAGATCACCGGCTTCATGGAGCTGCGCGCATCCAGGAGGTCGCGCTGCCGGTCGCCGAGCGCGTCCGGAACTACCGCGAGTTCGTGCTGGCGCTCGAGGACGACGAAGCGTCGAAGCAGGGCGCGCGCTGCATGGACTGCGGCATCCCGTTCTGCCAGACCGGCTGCCCGATCAACAACGTCATTCCGGACTGGAACGATCTCGTCTACCGGAAGCAGTGGCGCGCGGCGCTCGACGTGCTGCACTCGACGAACAACTTTCCCGAGTTCACCGGCCGCGTCTGCCCGGCGCCCTGCGAGGCGGCGTGCACGCTCAACATCAACAACGATCCGGTCGGCATCAAGTCGATCGAGCACTTCATCATCGACAAGGGCTGGGAGGAGGGCTGGGTCGCGCCGCTGCCGCCGTCGCGCAAGACCGGGCAAGCGCGTCGCGATCATCGGCTCGGGTCCGGCCGGGCTCGCCTGCGCGCAGCAGCTGGCGCGCGCCGGTCACGACGTCGTCGTGTTCGAGAAGGCCGATCGCATCGGCGGCCTGCTGCGCTACGGCATTCCCGATTTCAAGATGGAAAAGCACCTGATCGACCGGCGCATGGCGCAGATGTCGATCGAGGGCGTCGAGTTCCGGCCGAACGTCGCATGTCGGCGAGGACGTCGACGCGCAGACGCTCGCCGACGAACACGATGCGGTCGTCGTCGCCGGCGGCGCCGAGCAGCCGCGCGACCTGCCGGTGCCCGGGCCGCGAACTCGCCGGCATCCATTTCGCGATGGAATTCCTGCCGCAGCAGAACCAGGTCGTCGCCGGCGACGCGCGTGCCGGGCCAGATCGTCGGCGACCGGCAAGCACGTCGTCGTGATCGGCGGCGGCGACACCGGCTCCGACTGCGTCGGCACGTCGAACCGCCACGGGCGCGAAGTCGGTCACGCAGTTCGAGCTCCTGCCGCAGCCGCCGGAGCGCGAGAACAAGCCGCTGGTCTGGCCGTACTGGCCGATCAAGCTGCGCACGTCGTCGTCGCACGAGGAAGGCTGCGAGCGCGACTGGGCGGTCGCGACCAAGCGCTTCGAAGGCAGGAACGGCAAGGTCGAGAAGCTCGTCGCGGCGCGCGTCGAATGGCGGAAGGGCGCCGACGGCCAGATGCAGATGGTCGAGATGCCCGGCACCGAATTCGAGCTCAAGGCCGATCTCGTGCTGCTCGCGATGGGCTTCGTCGGCCCGGTGCGCGCGGGACTGCTCGAGCAGCTCGGCGTCGAGCGCGATGCGCGCAGCAACGTCGCGCGCGAACGTCGACGATTACCGGACGTCGGTGCCGAAGGTCTTCGCCGCCGGCGACATGCGCCGCGGCCAGTCGCTCGTCGTCTGGGCGATCCGCGAAGGCCGCCAGTGCGCGCGCGCGGTCGACGAGTTCCTGATGGGCAGCACCGAGCTGCCGCGCTGACAGGCCGCGGCGATGTCGGCGGTCGTCACGCTCGACCTCGCCGAGTGGCGTCCGACGCCCTCGCGCCGGACGCGCGAGGCCGCGCGTCGCGCGCGCTCGAGGAAGGCGGCGTGCTCCGCTTGCCGCGCGTGACCTTCGTGCTCGACGAAGCCGAGCGCCGCTTCCTGTCGCCGCAGTGGTCCGACGGTCGCGCGAAGAACATCAGCCTCGACGGCGCGCGGCTCAAGGGCGCGCGTCGGCACCGCCGGCGGATCGCGCGGCGCTCGCGGCGATGATCGCGCGCTTCGCGGCCTGCGCGGGCGAGCTCGTCGCGGCGCTGTTCCCGCGCTACGCGCCGTACGTCAAGCGGGCGCGGACGAGCTACCGGCCGCAGCCGGCCGTCGGTCGCGACGTGTCGTGGCGCAAGGACGACTCGCGGCTGCACGTCGACGCCTTTCCGTCGCGGCCGAACCGCGGCGAGCGCATCCTGCGCGTGTTCTCGAACGTCAATCCGGCGCGAGGATCGCGTCTGGCGCGTCGGCGAGCCGTTCGAGGCGATGGCGAAGACGCTGCTGCCGCGCGTTTCGAATCCGGTGCCGGGAGCGGCGTCGCTGCTGGCGGCGCTGCGCGTCACCAAGGGCCGGCGCTCGCGACTACGATCACCTGATGCTCGGGCTGCACGACCGCGCGAAGGCGGATCTCGCGTACCAGCGCGACTGCGCGCAGGAAACCGTGCGCTTCGCGCCGGGCACGACGTGGCTCTGCTTCTCCGACCAGGTGATGCACGCCGCGGTCTCGGGTCAGTACATGCTCGAGCAGACGATCCACCTGCCGGTGTCGGCGCTGTACGATCCGGCGCGCTCGCCGCTCGCGATCCTGCGAGCGACTGACGGGCCGCGCGCTGGCGCCGGCGAACTGACGTGAGCGCGCGTGCGCGATGCCGCCGGCCTTGCCGGCAGGCGCGGCACGCCGTTACGCTCCGTCGATGACGCCACGCCAAGAACGACGTCTTCCTGCGCGCGCTGCGCCGCGAGCCGACGCCGTACACGCCGGTCTGGCTGATGCGCCAGGCGGGACGCTACCTGCCCGAGTACAACGCGACGCGCGCGAAGGCCGGCAGCTTTCTCGCGCTCGCGCAAGACGCCCTCGCTCGCGACCGAGGTCACGCTGCAGCCGCTCGCGCGCTTTCCGCTCGACGCGGCGATCCTGTTCTCCGACATCCTGACCGTGCCCGACGCGATGGGGCTCGGCCTCTATTTCGCCGAAGGCGAGGGGCCGCGCTTCGAGCGCACCGACGGCCGACGAGGCGACGATCGCGCGCCTGCGCGTGCCCGACATGGCGAAGCTCCGCTACGTGTTCGACGCGGTCGGCGAGATCAAGCGCGCGCTCGCCGGGCGCGTGCCGCTGATCGGATTCGCGGGCAGCCCGTTCACGCTCGCCTGCTACATGATCGAAGGCGCCGGCAGCGCCGACTTCGCGACGGTGCGCCGGATGGCCTACGCGCGGCCCGACCTGCTGCAGCGGCTCGTCGACGTCAACGCCCACGCGGTCGCCGCGTATCTGAACGAGCAGATCGCCGCCGGCGCCGACGCGGTGATGATCTTCGACACCTGGGGCGGACTGCTCTCCGCCGCCGCGTACCGGACGTTCTCGCTGGCGCCGATGCGCACGGTGCTGGCGGCGCTCGCGTGCGGCGCCGGACGGACGGTCCGTGCCGACGATCGTCTTCACCAAGGGCGGCGGGCAATGGCTCGACGATCTCGCGGCGACGGGTGCGTCGTGCGTCGGGCTCGACTGGACCGTCGACTCGCGGAGGCGCGCGCCGCGTCGGCGCGCGCGTCGCGCTGCAGGGCAATCTCGATCCGCTGGTGCTGCTCACGACTCCCGACGTCGTCCGGCGCGAAGCGGCGGCGATCCTGCGCGCGGCCGGACCCGCGCCCGGGCACATCTTCAACCTCGGGCACGGCATCGTCCCGGCGACGCCGCCGGAAAATGTCGCCGCGCTGGTCGAGGCCGTGCACAGCGAATCGCGCGGAAGTCCGCGCCGGCGCTTGATCTGCGGCGCGTGCTCCCTCGGAGAAACGGCGCGAAGCCGCGCCGGTGCTTGATCTTCGGGGCCTTGACAAATGGCCGAACCGTCGTTCCCGAGACGCACTTATGCACACGCGCGAATGCATTTGCCCGCAATCCGATGGTGGCCACGGACCGCAGAGCGAGGCCATTTGCAAGTTATTGAAATATGTGCAGAAATTCTTGACGCGCCAGCGGCGCTGTGTCCGGTTATGGCAAATCGCGATCGATCCGCCGGTCGGTGGTGGTCCACTTACGCACAAAGTTATCCACAGTGCGTTGCGGACTGCGATCCCGGGTCCTATATAAACCAAGGACTTGGCGATTGTTGCTGCGACCCGCGCTGAGGATTTCGAACACTACAACAGGTCTCGCCGCAACAGGCTTGCATCGTTCCGCGCAGGCGCGATCGGGCTGGTGACGCCATGACTGTCGCGCGCATCGCGCTGCCGGTTGCGGCGTCCGCCGCGTTCGACTACTGGATTCCGGATGGACTCGCGGTCGAGCGCGGCACGCTCGTCCGCGTGCGCCTCGGCGAAACGCACGCTCGTCGGCGTGTCGTCGACGTCGCGCCAAACTCCGAGGTTGCGCGCGAGCGCCTGCAGCCGGTCGACGAACTCATCGGCAATGTTCCCGCCGCTGCCCGACGACGTGCTCGCGCTGGCGCGAGTTCGTCGCGACGTACTACCAGGAACCGCTCGGCCTCGTTCTCGAGCAGATGACGCCGCCGCCGGCGCGTCGCGCTGGCGTCAGGTCGACCGTGCGCCCGCGACCTGCGGGGCGGGATGCCGCGGACGCGAAGGCCAACCGCGATGGCGACGAAGCGGAAGTTGTGCTCAATCCCGATCAGCAGCCGCGGTCACGGCGATCACCAGCGCACGCGGGACCTTCGCGCCGTTCCTGCTGCAGGGTGTCACCGGCAGCGGCAAGACCGAGGTCTATCTGCGCCGCGGCGTCCGCTTGCATTGCCGCGGGCGGCCAGGCGCTGCTTCCTCGTGCCGGAGATCAATCTGACGCCGCAGCTCGCGCAGCGGATCGCGGGGGCGCTGCCGTCACGCGCGACGGTCACGCTGCACAGCCGGCTCGCGGCCGGCGAGCGCTCGCGCAACTGGTGCGCGGCGGCGACCGGGGAGGCCGACCTCGTTCTCGGCACGCGGCTCGCCGTGTTCGCGCCGCTGCCGCGGCTCGCGCTCATCGTCGTCGACGAGGAGCACGATCCGTCGTTCAAGCAGCAGGACGGCGTCCGCTATCACGGCCGCGACGTCGCCGTCTGGCGCGCGCGGCAGCGCGGCGTGCCGATCGTGCTCGGCAGCGCGACGCCGTCGCTGGAGACGCTCGTCCATGCGCAGCGCGGACGCTATCGCTGGCTCAGGCTGCCGCTGCGCGCGGTCGCACCGGCACGGCTGCCGGCTCGTCTTCGTCCCGAACCGGGAGCCGGACGCGCTCGAGGGGATCAGCGCGCCGCTCCTCGCGGCGATCGAGGCGCGGCTGCGCCGCGGCGAGCAGTCGCTCGTGTTCATCAACCGCCGCGGCTTCGCGCCGTCGCTGCTGTGCGCGGCGTGCGGCTGGCAGGCGGGATGCCCGCGCTGCAGCGCGCGCCTCGTCGTCCACCGCGACGCGGGCGAGCTGCGCTGCCATCACTGCGGCCACGCCGAGCGCCTGCCGCGCGGCATGCCCCGAGTGCGGCAACGTCGACCTGCTGCCGCTCGGCCACGGCACGCAGCGGCTCGAGCGTGCGCTGGCCGGGCGCTTTCCCGTCGCGCGCATCGCGCGCGTCGATCGCGACAGCACGCGACGCAAGGGCGCGTTCGCCGCGATTCGCGACCGCGTTCACGCGGGCGAGGTCGACATCCTCGTCGGCACGCAGATGCTCGCCAAGGGCCACGACTTCCCGCGGCTCACGCTGGTCGGCGTGCTGGGCGCCGACAATGCGCTCTACAGCGCCGATTTCCGCGCGACCGAGCGGCTGGCCGCGCTGCTGTTCCAGGTGTCCGGGCGCGCGGGGCGCGCGGGAGCTGCCCGGGCGAAGTGATCGTGCAGACCGATTTCCCGACCCACCCGCTGCGCGCGCTGCGCTCGCCGCGCACGACTACGACAGGCTTCGCCGAGGTCGCTGCTTGCGGAACGGCGCGCGGCGAGCCTGCCGCCGTTCGCGCATCTCGCGCTGGTCGTCGCCGAAGCGCCGCGGCGCGACGCGGTCGACGCGTTCCTCGCCGCGGTCGAGCGATGCGGGCCGCGTCGTCGCGCGCGACCGGCGATCGCGGTCGAGGTGTTCCCGCCGGTGCCGGCAAGCCTGGCGCGCCGCGCCGGCCTCGAGCGCGGACAGGTGCTCGCGCAGGCGATCGAGCGCGGCGCGATGCAGCGCTTTCTTCCGCTGCTGGCGCGACGCGATCGCGGCGCTTCCCGGGCCGGCGCGTGCGCTGGGCGCTCGACGTCGATCCGCTCGGGTTCGCGTGACTGAGCGGCCGAGAGCGGCGGGCGCGACCGGCTATAATTCGGCCTCTGCGTCGCGCGCGATCGGCGACGCGTCGACCGCGCGAGCCAGGCCGTCGCGCGGCGCGCTTCCCGGTTCCCGGCTCCGGTGTCGAATCACGGTGGCCGCTCGCTCGCGCGGCCGACCCATGAACGATCTGCGCACACAACTCGAAGCCTGGCTCGCGTTCGGCCTCGCCGCCGTGGCGCCGGAACGCGCCGGTGCGACGGTCGTCGCTCGAACGTCCCGAAGCAGCCGGAGCACGGCGACTTCGCGTCCAACGTCGCGCTCCAGCACGCGAAGGCGCTGAAGCGCAATCCGCGCGAATTCGCGCAGGCGCTCGTCGCCGCGCTGCCGGCGTCCGAATGGGTCGACCGAGGTCGAGATCGCCGGCGCCGGCTTCATCAACATCTTCGTGACGCCGGCGGCGCGCCAGGCGGTCGTCGCGCGCATCCTCGCCGACGGGCGATCGCTACGGGCGCAGCGACGCGCGGCGCGGCGAGCGCGTGATGGTCGAATTCGTGTCGGCGAATCCGACCGGCCCGCTGCACGTCGGACACGGCCGGCAGGCCGCGCTCGGCGACGCGCTCGCGCGGCTGCTCGAATGGCAGGGCGCCGACGGTCACGCGCGAGTTCTACTACAACGACGCCGGCGCAGCAGATCCAGAATCTCGCGATCTCGGTGCGCGCGCGCGCGCAGGAGCTGCTAGGGCGAGCACACGACGTTTCCCGAGGACGGCTACCGCGGCGAGTACATCCGCGAGCTCGCGCAGCGCTACCTCGACGAAGTCGGGCACGACCTCGGCGACATCGAGTCGATCCGCCGCTTCGCCGTCGCCGAGCTGCGCGCCGAGCAGGACCGCGACCTGCAGGCGTTCGGCGTGCGGTTCGACAACTACTACCTCGAGAGCTCGCTCTACGTCGACGGGCGCGTCGACGCGACGGTCGCGCGGCTCGTCGGCTCGGGCAAGACCTACGAGCTGGACGGCGCGCTGTGGCTCAAGACCACCGACTACGGCGACGACAAGGACCGCGTGATGCGCAAGTCCGACGGCGGGTACACGTATTTCGTCCCCGACGTCGCGTACCATGTGACGAAGTGGGAGCGCGGCTTCACGACGGCGATCAACGTCCAGGGCTCCGACCATCACAGCACGGTCACGCGCGTGCGCGCCGGGCTGCAGGCGGTCGGGCTCGGCATCCCGTCCGGCTACCCCGACTACGTGCTGCACAAGATGGTCACGGTGATGAAGGGCGGCGAGGAGGTGAAGATCAGCAAGCGCGCGGGCAGCTACGTGACGCTGCGCGACCTGATCGACGAAGTGGGGCGCGATGCGGTCCGCTTCTTCCTGGTCTCGCGCAAGGCCGACAGCGAGTTCACGTTCGACGTCGATCTCGCCCGCTCGCAGACCGAGGACAACCCGGTGTACTACGTGCAGTACGCGCACGCGCGCGTCGCCTCGGTGATGCGGCAGGCGGGGATGACGATGGCGGAGGCGCCGGCGGCTCTCGCCGACGCCGATCTCGCGCCGCTGACGAGCCCGTACGAGCAGGCGCTGCTGCGGCGCCTCGCCGATTTTCCGGCGGAGCTCGCGCTCGCGGCGCGCGAGCTCGCGCCGCATCTGGTGACGTTCTATCTGAAGGATCTGGCCGCTGAATTCCACAGTTACTATAATGCCGAGCGTTTTCTGGTCGACGACCGCAACCTGCAGCGGGCGCGCCTCGCGCTCGTGGCCGCGACCGGCCAGGTCGTGAAGAACGGGCTCGCCGTGCTCGGCATCGGCGCACCGGAAAAGATGTGACGGTGTGCGCGTCCACGAACCCGCTACCACCATGACCTCCCGCATCGATCGCCAGCCTGCACGCGCCGCAATCGCGAAGCGCCGCCCGGCGGGCTCGCGCCGTTCCGGCTTCGGCGGCACGCTGCTCGGACTCTTCATCGGCATCGCCGTGGGCCTCGCGCTTGCGGCCGGGGTCGCGTATTACCTGACCCGCAGCGGCAATCCGTATCAGTCGGCGGCGCCGGGCCGGGAAGCCGCGCGCGAACCGGCGCGAGGAGGCGGCAAGGCCGGGTCGATCCGAACCCGGCGCTGCGGAAAAGCCGCGCTTCGACTTCTACAAGATCCTGCCGGGCGCCGAGGAGCCGAAGGTCGCACCGAAGGCGGCCGAGCGCACGACGCCGGACAAGGTGACGGCGGAACGGGCCGCCTCACCCGACAAGACGATCGCCAAGGATCGACGAGCGCGCACGCCGCCGGCGGCGGAAAAGCCGGCGAAGCCGGCTGAGCGGTTCTGGCTGCAGGCGGGCTCGTTCGCGAGCATGGCCGATGCCGAGAATCTGAAGGCACGGCTGGCGTTCGCCGGCTGGGAGGCTTCGATCCAGCCGATCACGCTGCCGGACAAGGGCCTCCGGTACCGCGTTCGGCTCGGACCCTACGAGAACCCGAACGAACTGACACGGACCAGGAGCGAGCTCGCCTCCCGGGGTTTCGACGTCGCGGTGACCAAGTAGTGACGCCGCCGGCCCTGCGCGCCGATCGGGGTGCAAACCTGCCACCCGATCGCGCTGCATCGGAACTTGCGTCATCGCGCCCGGACCAATGAACGTTGATCGATACCTGCGGCGGGTTCCTGCCGCCCACGATGGAGACTGCACCATGCATCCTCTGCAAGAGCCTCATGCGCTGGCTCGCTGCCGCTCGTCGCGACCTTCCTGCTGCGCCTCATCGCTGTCCGCGCTCGCGCAGCCGGTCGCCGTGACCGAAGGGCAAGGAGTACCTGCGGCTCAAGTCGCCGCAACCGGTCGAGACCGGCAAGAAGATCGAGGTCATCGAGTTCTTCTCCTACGGCTGTCCGCATTGCGGCGAGCTGGAGCCGATCCTGCAGCCGTGGCTCAAGACGCTGCCCGCCGACGTGCAGTTCCGGCGCGTGCCGGTGATCTTCCAGGATCGCTGGCTGCCGCTCGCCAAGATCTACTACACGCTCGATGCGCTCGGCGAGGAAGCGCGGCTCACCCCCGAGGTGTTCGCGGCACTTCACGCGAAGGGAATGAGCATGTGGCAGGACAAGGTGTTCTTCGACTGGGCGGCGAGTCAGGGCCTCGACCGCAAGAAGGTCGAGGACATGTACAACTCGTTTGCGATCGCCGGCAAGGTCAACCGGGCGAAGGCGGCGGCGCAGACCTACCAGATCAGTCAGGTGCCGATGCTGGTCGTCGACGGCAAGTTCGTCACGCACCAGGTGAGCTCGCACCGTGCGACGCCGGCGGTGATCGACGCCCTGATCGCGAAGGCGCGCGCAGAGCGGCCGAAGAGCTGAGCTGCCGCTGGGTTGCTGGTTCCTCGCCCGGCAGCGCGTTGCGCGCGACCGCTGACGCCCGGTCGAAAGCGCGGTGAACGTCTTCATCACCGGGGCGAGCAGCGGCATCGGCGCCGCGCTGGCGCGACACTACGGTGCGCGCGGCGCGAACGTCGGCCTCTTCGCGCGGCGGCAGGCGGAGCTTGCCGCGCTCGCCGCCGCGCTTCCGACCGCGCGCGTCGCCACGTATCGCTGGCGATGTGCGCGACGCCGGTGCGCTCGCGGGCGCCGCAACCGCGTTCATCGCCCGCTTCGGTTTGCCCGACATCGTCATCGCCAACGCCGGCGTGTCGCGCGGGGCACTGACCGAGCACGCCGAGGACCTGCCCACGTTCCGCGCGATCCTCGAGACCAACGTGCTGGGCCTCGTCCACAGCTTCCAGCCGTTTCTTGCGGCGTTGCGCGCGCGGCGGCATGGCACGCTGGTCGGCATCGCCAGCGTTGCCGGATTTCGCGGCCTGCCCGGGTCGGGCGCCTATTCCGCATCGAAGGCGGCCGCGATCACCTACCTGGAGAGCCTGCGCGTCGAGCTCGCAGGCAGCGGGGTTGCGGTAGTCACGATCTGCCCCGGCTACATCGCGACGCCGATGACCGCGCGCAACCCGTACCGGATGCCGTTCCTGCTCGACGCCGGGCGCGCGGCGCAGCTGATCGCGCGTGCGATCGAGCGCCGGAAGCGCTTCTACGTGCTGCCCTGGCAGATGGCGCTCGTCGGGCGCCTGCTGCGGCTCATGCCGCGTCCGCTCTACGACGCCGCGTTCGCGCGTGCCCCGCGCAAGCCGCGCCGATAAAAGGAAAGGGCCGCACTGCGGCGGCCCTTGCGTGATCGCGGAAGCCGGCGCGTCAGATCGGCATCCGCAGCCCGACGGTGATCGCCCAGTAATCCGCGTCGCCGCGCGCCGCGGTCCCGGAGCCGGTGATGAACCCGGTGACTCCGCCGAAATCGGCGCTCGCGCCGACATTGAACAGCGCGTAGCTGTTGTCGGGCTTCGCTCCGTGGACCGTGTAGCTGCCGCCGAGCGTGACCGACGAGGCGGTGACGCTGGGGGTCCGGTCCATCGAGTCGTATTCCCACGTGACGCGCGCGAACGGCCGCACGCCGCCGATGCTTCCCGGCGACCTGCCAGCCGAGGCTCCACAGCAACTGCTCGCGGTCCTGCTGCGCCGTACATCAGCGCCGTCGAGTCCGATCCGGTTTCCGCGTACGGCGCGGACAACGGACTTGGTGTACGTGACGCGCGCGTAGGGACCGTGCAGCACGTCCTGGAACTTGAGCCAGTAGCCGCCGAGCAGGCGCCCCGTGTACTCGTAGCCGCGCGTCTCGCCGCTCTCGGTGCGCACCGCGCGCCCGAGCGGAATGTGCCGATTGACGTCGGAGTAGTCGAGCGCGCCCGCGCCGAGCGTCGCGCCGACGTACCACGGCCCCTCGCCGTAGCCGGCGTAGAACGTTCCGACCGGCTGCCGCAGCTTGTAGCCGCCGCCCGGGCCGCCGAAATCGCCCTTGTTGTCCGTATAGCCGAAGCTCCCGCCGATCAAGAGCTTGTCCGAGAGCTTGGTGTCCGCCCCGACGACGATCGTGTTGGTGTCGGCGCTGCCGTTGCTGGCGCCCGCGTTCATGTCGCTGCTGCCGTAGTCGTAGACGACCCATGTCTCGATCTTCTTCGAGCGATCGGGGCGAGTCGAAGCTCGACCACATCCGCCCGTCGAGCGCGCGGAAGTTCGCGTCCTCGACCGCGAACGGCGCCAGCGGCAGCGTGGCGATCTGCTGCGGGCCGGTGATCATCGACTCGGCCGCCTGCGCAAGGATCGCGTGAGCCCGCCGTCGTCGGGTGCACGCCGTCGGCGAAAAAGTACGTCGACGCCGCGTTCGGCGTGACGAGATTGGCTGACGTGCAGACCAGCGAAGAGGTCGTGCCACATGCCGGTGAAGTCACGTTCGTGAAGCCATACGTGGCCGGGCTCGCCACGATCTCGTTCACGAGCGCCCCCGTATTGACCCGGATCGTCGGGATGCCGGAGGCGTTGAGCGCGCCGTAGAACGTATTGTAGTAGAGAGAAACGACCGTGGCTTATCTGGCCGATCGCCGGATTCCCGGCATAGGCCGGCAGCTTACCGACATCCGGGTAGTTCCAGACGAGGATGTATTGCGCACCGCCGGCGCGCAGTACCCCGATCTGCTGCGCGAGTTGGGTTGCCGCGAGCGCCAGGTTGGCCTGAACTTCGGCCGACGTGATCTTGCCCGATTGAAAATCGGAGTACTGGGTGAAGAAATCGTTGCGCGCCACCCCACACGGAATAGATAGCATTCGGGTCGAGCGGACCTTTGGCGATCAGCTGCTGGATCTGCGTTGCGATCGGCACCGCGCCACTGGTCGGAGGGGCGGGCGGGTAACCCGGCAACAGCGTCACGCGCGCCCCGCCGTACGCATAGTCGGTGCCACCCTGATTGGCCGGTGCGGCCGAGAAGCCGAAGTACTGAGCGAACGGCTGCGCCCAGACCGGACCCGGGATTGGTCGTGAACATGCCCGTACCCGGCGGCAGCACCGGCTTGTAGGAGCCCATGTCCGTGTAGCTGTCGCCGAAGAAGTATATGTTCGTGAACTGGCTGGATGCGCTGGCTGTTCCGGCAAGTGCGAGCGCGATGGCCGTCGATACGAGCGTGCGATGGAAGAGCCGCATGTGTTGGGTCTCCTGGAAGTGCGACGAAGGAAGGAACGGATGAGAAAGGCGGGGGCTAACATTTTAGCCCAATCTGCGCACGTGGACTGCGTGACCTGCGCGGGGGCGAAACGTTGCGCGATGTGAGGGTCAACGCGGAATCGCCTCCGGGCGTTGATGGCAGCAATGTAGGGGGTTTAGCCATGCGCTGCCGCACTATCGCGTTGCGTCTGCGAATTCCGGCCGTTGCCGAATTCCAGGCGATGCGCGCGGCGATGGCGTGGCTCGCGGCGATGGTGCTGGCGACGCTGCCGTATGCCGCCCGCGCCGACGACGATCTTCCCGGCCGCGTGGGCCGCATCGCCGAATTCGCGGGCCAGCTCTACCTGTCGCCGCAGGAACGGCCGACCGAGTGGTCGGCGATCGGTATCAACTATCCGGTCACCACAGGCGACAACCTGTGGGTGTCGGGCGACGGTCAGGTCGAGATCGACTACGGCGGCGGGCAGTTGCGACTGGCCGGTGACACGAACCTCCACGTCTCGCGCCTCGACGATTCGCAACTTGCGTTGTTCGTCGCGCAGGGACGCCTGATCATTCGCGTCCGCGTGCTCGATCCCGGCGATGCGGCGAGGATCGATACGCCGAGCACGCAGGTCGCTCTGACGCGGCCCGGTCTCTACCGGATCGACGTCGCGCCCGGCGGTCACGCGACGACGGCGTCGGTGCGCGAAGGCGAGGCGCTGATCGCGCTCACCGCCGGCGTACAACAGGCGCTGCCGGGGCAATCGGTGACGGTATCCGGACCGGCGCCGGCGATAGCCGACATTCGCAATAGCTTCGGCGTGGACGGCTTCGACGTCTGGAGCGCGGATCGCGATCGCCGCTACGAGCGCGGCGGGACGGCGACCTACGTTTCGCGGCAGATGGTCGGCTACGCCGAACTCGACGACTGGGGAACCTGGGAGAACGACCCGACCTACGGTCCGGTCTGGTACCCGCAGGTCGTCGCCCCCGATTGGACACCGTATCGCGACGGCTACTGGACGAACGTCGGCGGCTGGGGCCTGACCTGGGTCGACGCCGCGCCGTGGGGCTTTGCGCCGTCGCACTACGGTCGCTGGGCCCGGATTGGCGGGCGTTGGGGCTGGTGCCCCGGCGCCTTCGTCGCGCGGCCGATCTGGGCGCCGGCGCTGGTCGCATGGTACGGCGGCGCGGGATGGGGACTTTCGGTGGGCGGTGGCGGGCCGGCGTACGGCTGGGTGCCGCTGGGCTGGGGCGACCCGTACCTGCCGTGGTGGCGGCGCTGTTCGCACAACTGCTGGGCTCAATACAACCGACCGTTCGCCGTCAACGTCAACCAGCGACCGACCGCGCCGCCCGGCCAGGTACTCCAATTTCGGCGTGCCGGGCGCAATGACGGTCGTTCCTGGGGCGACGCTTGGCAGTCGCCGGCCCGTCCCCGCGAACATCGTGCCGGTTCCGGCGGCGCTGGTACGGTCGGCACCCGTGCTCGCCAGCGCGCCTCGCTGTTGCGCCGGGGCCGCTGCACACACCGGCCTATCGACCCGGCGAGCGCGGCACGCCCCCGCCCGCCTCCCTGCTTAACCCGCGCCCGTCCCCGGGACACGACGTCGCAGTTCCCGGACCGCGGTCGGGTGGAGCGACAGCGCCGGGCACGGGGGCCGGCGCGGCGCCGGCGTCCCCGCGCGGCGGCTCACCGGGTCCTGCCCCGATCCCAGCCGCGCCGACCGGCGCCGCCCGCGCTCACACCCGACACCGGTGGCACCGTGGTCGCCGTGCCGCCGGCGCGGGGCGAGCCCAGAGGACAGCCGCAGCAGCCGCGTCCGACGGTGCCGGCCGGGCAGGCGGTGGCGCCACCAGACCAGCCTCAGCCGGTACAAGGCCGCGCCGCGGGCCCGGGCGGGGGTTCCGGCGCGGCGGGGAGCCCTCCGGCTGTCGCGAGTCCGGGTGCAATCAGTCCCGGTGGCGTGAGTCCCGGCGCCGCGGGTCGGCAGGCGGGCGTTCCGCCTGCGGTCAAGGCGCCGCCGGCCGCGCCGGCCGCGCCCGCCGCACCGGCGACGGGCGGCCTGGCGCTGCCGCCGCCGCGTCCCGCGCCCTCGGTTGCACCGGCGCCAGCCCAACCGCCAACCGGCCGCGCTGCCCCGCCGCCGGTCGCGGCGCCACCCGGACCCGCACCACAGCCGGTGCCGGCGGCCGTGCCGCAGGATCGTCCTCAGGCAAAGGGGCCCGACGCGAAAGCCGGCGCAGCCGGCAAGCCGGTCGAACGGGAAACCCCGGCACCCGCGCCGGCTGCCAAATAGACAAACCGCTACGCCACACGGTCGCGGCGTGCGTCCGCACGCAATCGTCGGCGAGAGCCTGCCGCCGCGGGTGACGCGGCAGGCTTTGGCTCAGTTGGCGAGAAGTGCCAGGCGGCGGCCGCCATCGACGAGCTTGACGCGCTCGCCCTCCTTGACGGTCGGCTGATTCGAGTAGGTGAAGGTCCGCGTCGGACCGTCATCCATCTTGATCGTGACGGTCCAGTACGACTTGGTCTTCTTGTTCTCTTCGACCTTGTTGCCGACGTAGGCGCCGCCCGCGGCCCCGGCGATCGTCGCGACCGTCTGCCCGGTCCCGCCGCCGATCTGATGGCCGAGCACGCCGCCGACGACGCCGCCGGCAACCGCGCCGAGGCCCGAGCCGCGGCCCTTCTCCTCGACGAAGCGGATCGACTGCACCTGTCCGCAATCCGTGCACTTGGTCTGCGCGAGGGCCGCCGTTGTCGGGCCGAGGACGAGCAGCGCGGCGGCGAGGGCGGCGAACGACGATACGAAGCGCTTCATGGCAAATCTCCCTCGTCGACGCTGTGGAAACCATACTCCACCTCACTTCATTTTCCGTCGGCGCGGATCCGCGCATAGGTGCCGGGCGCAGCCTCGATCACCTTGAGCTTGCCCTTGCCGACGGCGCGCGCCGGCACCTGCGGTCCGAGATTCGGGCGCGAGCCACGCCTTCCAATGGGTCCACCACGATCCTTCGTGCTGCTTCGCGCCGGCGAGCCATGCGTCGGGCGACTCCGGCAGCCTGTCGTTGGTCCAGTAGCCGTACTTGTTCGCCGACGGCGGGTTGATCATGCCGGCGATGTGGCCGGAGCCGGACAGCACGAACCGCGACTTGCCCGAGACGAGCAGCGGTCCGGCGTACGTCGTCTTCCACGGCGCGATGTGGTCTTCGATCGCCGACACGAAGTAGGTCGGCACCGTGATCTTCGTCAGGTCGATCGGCACGCCGTCGAGCGTGATCGCGCCCGGCACGCGCAGCAGGTTCTTCATGTACATGTTGCGCAGGTAGAAGCTGTGCATCGTCGCCGGCATCCGCGTCGAGTCGCAGTTCCAGTGCAGGAGGTCGAACGGGAACGGGTCGCGACCCAGCAGGTAGTTGTTGATGACGAACGACCAGATGAGATCGTTGGAGCGCAGCATGTTGAACGTGTTCGCCATCTCGCTGCCCTCGAGGTAGCCGCGTTCGCTCATCTTGCGCTCGAGCGAGGCGACCTGGTCCTCGTCGATGAACACCTCGAGCTCGCCGGCGCGCGTGAAATCGACGAGCGACGTCATGAACGTGCCGCTGACGATCCGCCGGTCCTTCTTCGTCGGCCATGTAGGCGAGCATCGCCGCGAGCAGCGTCCCGCCGAGGCAGTAGCCGATGGCGTTGACCTCCTTCTCGCCGGTCGCCTTCTCGACCGCGTCGAGCGCGGCGAGCGTGCCCTCGGTCAGGTAGTCCTCGAAGTCCTTGTGCGCGAGCCGCTCGTCGGGATTGACCCACGAGATCACGAAGACCGTGAGGCCCTGGTCGGTCGCCCATTTCACGAACGAGTTCTTTTCGCGCAGGTCGAGGATGTAGTACTTGTTGATCCACGGCGGGATGACGAGCAGCGGGCGCTTCGCGACCTTCGCCGTCGTCGGCTCGTACTGGATGAGCTGCAGGAGGTCGTTCTGGAAGACCACCTTGCCCGGGCGTCGTCGCGATGTTGACGCCGAGCTCGAAGGCCTTGGGATCGGTCATCGAGATCCTGCAGCCGGCCGTCGCCGCGCTCGATGTCGTCGAGCAGGTTGTGCAGTCCCTTGACCAGATTCTGCCCGCCGGTCGCGATCGTCTCGCGGAACACCTCGGGATTGGTCAGCGCGAAATTCGACGGCGCCAGCGCGTCGATGTACTGGCGCGTGAAGAAGTCGACCTTTCGCTTCGTCGCGTCGTCGAGTCCCTCGACGTTGCCGACGGCGTCGTGCAGCCAGCGCGCGGCGATCAGGTAGCTCTGCTTGATGTAGTCGAACAGGAAGTGCTCCTCCCAGTCCTCGTGCCGGAAGCGCTTGTCGCCCTTGGCCGGCGCGGCGACCGGCTCCGCGGCGCCGCCCAGGAGCTTCATCGTCGATGTCTGCCAGAGCTTCATGTAGTCCCACCACAGATTCATCTGCGTCTCGGCGAGCCGGTAGGGGTTCGCCAGCATCTTCGCGGCGAGCTCCATGAACGCCTTGCCGATGCCCAGCTCGTCGGCGACCAGCGACTGGCCGGACTCGGCCTGGCGGGCGGCGAAGTCGCCGATCACCTTGGCGCTCTTTTCGGCGGCGGTGCGCAGCGATTCGGCGAGCGCGACGGGATCGTAGGAGGGTGCCGGACGCGGGCTCCTGCGCGGCGGCGGTCTTGGCGGGAGAGGACATGGCGGGGCTTTCGTGTGCTGGGGTCGGTGGAACGGTTACCGGCGTGGAAGGCGCGAACCGCATCGTGCCGTCGGCGGCGATGTGGCGGTCGAGCCGCGCCGCGCGCCAGAGGAAGTTGAGATGGGCGATCGTCTCGCCCATCGCGAAGAAGCGCTGCTGCACGTCGAGCTCGCGCGGGAACAGCACGGGGACGAGCTCGGCCGCGCACAGCGGCGACGCGGCCGCCGCATCGGCATCGACGAGCTCGGCGAGCCGCGCGTCGTGATGCGCGCGCAGCTGCGCGACGCGCAGCGGGATGCCGCGGAACGGCAGCCCGTGCGAGGGCAGCACCAGCGTGTCGGCCGGCAGCGCGCGAAAGGCCGCGAGCGAATCGAGGAAGCGCGCGAGCGGATCGCCGTCCGGCTCGACCGCCCAGACGCTGACGTTGGTGCTGATCTTCGGCAGCAGCATGTCGCCGGAGATCAGCACGCCGCGCTCGCCGGAGTAGAGCGACGCGTGTTCGGGCGAGTGGCCGTGGCCTTCGACGACGCGCCACGTCGGTCGCCGCCGGCTCGCAGCTTGTCGCCGTCGAGCAGGCGATCGAAGCGTTCCGGCAGCTCGGGCACGCCGCGACGGTAGCTGTTGCCCTCGTTTCGCGAGCGCCGAGCGCTCGGTCTCCGGCCATTCCGTGCCGGCGAAAGAGCTCGATCGTCGCGTCGATCGAATACCCGCCGAGCTGGTCGGCGATCGCATGCGCGGTCAGGTACTCGGCGTGGGTCATCGCGACCGGCGCGCCGAACCGCGCCGAGAGCCACGCGCGCGTTGCCGACATGATCGGGATGGCAGTGCGTCGCGATGATGCGCCGGATCGGGGTCGCGGCGAGCGTCGTCGCGAAATGCCGCTCCCACAGCGTACGTGTCGCGAGGTCGCCGTAGCCGCAATCGACGAGCGTGCAGCCGCCGTCGCCGTCGGCGAGCAGCCAGAGGTTGATGTGATCGAGCGCGAACGGCAGCGGCATGCGCAGCCACAGGATTCGCGGCGCGATCTCGACGACCGTGCCCGGCGCCGGCGGCGCGGCGACGGGGAAGTCGAGCGCGGCGGGAAGAGCCGTGCTCGCGGCCGGTACGCGACGGGTCGGGGGAGCGCGCAAGAGTTTGGGCTCGGCGGGAAGACGGATGGCAGGCCAGATGGCGGCGCAATGACGCCGCCGCCTTTGTGCAACGCAACATCGTCGGGGAAATGCCCGAGGCTGTCAAGCCGATATGCTATCGTGACAATGCCGTTCACGACGTCGCATTTTCGCCTCCGGTCTGCTTTCCGATGTCCGCCGCCAATGCAGCCGTGCGCCGCGCCAAGCTGCCCGCCAGCCGAGCGCGCCGGCCGACGTATTCGATCTCCGATCTCGCGCAGGAGTTCGCGCTGACGACGCGCGCGATCCGCTTCTACGAGGACGAGGGCCTGCTCGCGCCGCGGCGGCGGGGCCTGGCCCGCATCTACGGCGAGCGCGAGCGGACGCGGATCAAGCTGATCCTGCGCGGCAAGCGGCTGGGGCTCGCGCTGTCCGAGATCCGCGAGCTGTTCGACATCTACGCGGCGACCGGCAACGAGCGGCCGCAGCTCGTGAAGTTCCTGCAGATGCTCGCCGACCGGCGCGCGATGCTCCACCAGCAGCGCGAGGACATCGATGCCGTGCTGGCCGAGATCGCGATCCTCGAGCGCGATTGCCGGCGGCGGCTGAAGCAGGAGGCTCTCGCCGCTGCGCGACCCCCGGGACCGCGAGCCCGTGAGCACGCCGGGCGCTCGGATGCCTTGACGTTTACGTAAACGTTACGTACAGTTCCCGTCCTCTTCCGCCACCCCCGTCCGCCGCGAACGCCGAGCCCCGCCGTGACCCACGCGTCGTCCCACTGCCGCTGCCGCGCGCGTTCAAGCCGCACGACCCGCGCTACGCCGAGCGCGTGCGCGAGAGCTTCGCGCGGCAGGGCGCGATGCGCCTGATCGGCGCCGAGCTCGTCGACGTCGCGCCCGGCTACTGCGCGATCGCCCTGCGTGCCGCGGCCCGAGATCGCGCAGCAGCACGGCTACGTGCACGCCGGGCGTCGTCGGCGCGATCGTCGACTCCGCCGGCGGCTACGCGGGCTTCACGCTGTTTCCGACGGACTGCATCGGTGCTCACCGTCGAGTTCAAGCTCAATCTGCTCGCGCCTGCCGCCGGCGAGCGGCTCGTCGCCGAGGGCTTCGTCGTGAAGCCGGGTCGCACGCTTGCCGTCACCCGCGGCGAGGTCCACGCCGAGCATGGCGGAAAGCGCACGCTGGTCGCGCTGATGCAGCAGACGCTGATGGTCATGCACGGCAAGCGCGACGCCTGACCGCCCGCGAGGATCCGCATGCCGAATTTGCCGGCCCTCAACTTCGATCACGGCGAGACGATCGACATGCTGCGCGAGACCGTGCAGCAGTTCGCCGCCGCCGAGATCGCGCCGCGCGCCGCCGACATCGACCGCAGCAACCAGTTTCCGGCCGACCTCTGGCGCAAGATGGGCGACCTCGGCCTGCTCGGCATCACCGTCGAGGAGGAGTTCGGCGGCACGAACATGGGCTACCTCGCGCACGTGATCGCGATGGAGGAGGTGAGCCGCGCGTCGGCGTCGGTCGGCCTCTCGTACGGCGCGCACTCGAACCTCTGCGTCAATCAGATCCGGCGCAACGGCACCGCAGGCGCAGAAGCGCAGGTACCTGCCGAAGCTCGTCTCCGGCGAGCACGTCGGCGCGCTGGCGATGAGCGAGCCCGGGGCGGGCTCCGACGTCGTGTCGATGCGGCTCCGCGCCGAGCGCAAGGGTGACCGCGTTCGTGCTCGAACGGCAGCAAGATGTGGATCACCAACGGTCCCGACGCGGACACGCTCGTCGTCTACGCGAAGACCGACGTCGCCGGGCGGCCCGCGCGGCATCACCGCGCTCCTGGTCGAGCGCGGGATGAAGGGCTTCTCGACCGCGCAGAAGCTCGACAAGCTGGGCATGCGCGGGTCGAACACCTGCGAGCTCGTGTTCGAGGACTGCGAGGTGCCCGCTCGACAACGTGCTGGGGCAGGAAGGCCGCGGCGTCAACGTGCTGATGAGCGGTCTCGACTACGAGCGCGCGGTGCTGGCCGGCGGTCCGCTCGGGATCATGGTCGCGTGCCTCGACGTCGTCCTTCCCTATGTCCACGAGCGCCGTCAGTTCGGCCAGCCGATCGGCGAGTTCCAGCTGATGCAGGGCACGCTCGCCGACATGTACACGACGATGAACGCCGCCCGCGCGTACGTCTACGCGGTCGCGCAGGCCTGCGACCGCGGCGAGACGACGCGCAAGGACGCGGCGGGCGCGATCCTGTTCGCCAGCGAGAAGGCGACGTGGATGGCCGGGGAGGCCGTGCGCTGCCTCGGCGGCAACGGCTACATCAACGATTATCCGACGGGGCGGCTGTGGCGCGACGCCAAGCTCTACGAAATCGGGGCCGGAACCTCGGAGATCCGCCGGATGCTGATCGGCCGCGAACTGTTCAACGAGACGAAGTGACCACGGTTGTCGTCGCCACGGCAGCGGGTGCGTGCACGGCAACGCGGCCGCCCCGATTCTTCTGACGGAGAAACGCAATGATCAATGATCCGATCGTGATTGTCGGGGCGGCCCGGACGCCGATGGGCGGCTTCATGGGCGACTTCGCGACGCTCGCCGCGAGCGAACTCGGCGCGGTCGCGATCAAGGCCGCGCTCGTGCGCGCCGGCATCGCAGCCCGACGACGTGCAGGAGGTGATCATGGGCAACGTGCTGCCGGCGGGCCAGGGCCAGGCGCCGGCGCGGCAGGCATCGCTCAAGGCCGGCGTCCCGCTGGCCGCCGGCTGCACGACCATCAACAAGATGTGCGGCTCGGCGATGAAGGCCGCGATGCTCGCGCACGACGTGATCGTCGCCGGTTCCGCCGACATCGTGGTCGCGGGCGGCATGGAAAGCATGTCGAACGCGCCCTACCTGATGCCGAAGGCGCGGGCCGGCTACCGGATGGGTCACCAGAGCGTCTACGACCACATGTTTCTCGACGGGCTCGAGGATGCGTACGACAAGGGGCGGCTGATGGGCACGTTCGCCGAAGATTGCGCGTCCGAGTTCGCGTTCACGCGCGAGGCACAGGATGCCTTCGCGCTCGCCTCGCTCTCGCGCGCGCTCGCCGCAAACAACGACGGCACGTTCGCATGGGAGACCGCGCCGGTGACGGTCAGCGGCCGGAAAGGCGACGTCGTCGATCGACAAGGACGAGCAGCCGGCCAAGGCGATGCCCGACAAGATTCCGCTGCTGAAGCCGGCATTTCGCAAGGACGGCACGGTGACGGCGGCGAACTCGAGCTCGATCTCGGACGGCGCCGCGGCGCTCGTGCTGATGCGCCGGTCGACCGCCGAGAAGCGCGGGCTCGCGCCGCTTGCCGTGATCATCGGCCACGCGACGCACGCGCAGGAACCGGGGCTGTTCACGACGGCGCCCGTCGGTGCGATCGAGAAGCTCTATCGGAAGACCGGCTGGACGACCAAGGACGTCGACCTGTTCGAGATCAACGAGGCGTTCGCGGTCGTGACGATGGCGGCGATGAAGAAGCACGGCATCGCCCACGAGCGGGTCAACGTGCACGGCGGCGCGTGCGCGCTGGGCCACCCGATCGGCGCGTCGGGCGCGCGGATCATCGTGACGCTGATCGGAGCGCTGCGCAAGCACGGCCGGAAGCGCGGTGTCGCCAGTCTGTGCATCGGCGGCGGCGAAGCGACGGCGATGGCGATCGAGCTCTGCTGAGCGTGCCGCATGCCGAGCTTCGACAATATGCTGCTGTTCGTGGTCGCGAGCGTGCTGCTGGTGCTGACGCCGGGGCCGAACCTGCTGTACCTGATCTCGCGCACATTGGCGCAGGGCCGCACGGCCGGACTCGTGTCGCTCGCCGGCACGACGACCGGATTCGTCGTTCACATCATCGCGGCGGCGCTCGGGATTTCCGCGGTCTTCGTCGCCGTTCCGCTCGCCTACGACGCGTTGCGCTGGGCCGGTGCCGCGTATCTCGCTCTGGCTCGCGTGGGACGCGGTGCGCGCGCCCTCCGGTGGGAGCGTCGGCGGCGTGTTCGCGCCGCCCCGGCTGCCCGCGGCGACGCCGGCGCGGCTCTTCCGGATGGGCGTTCTCACCAGTATCCTGAACCCCAAGGTCGCCCTCTTCTATCTCGCGCTGTTTCCGCAGTTCGTCGAACCCGCCCGGGGCAGTCGTGCTGACGCAGTCGCTGGTGCTGGGCGCGATCCAGATCGTCATCGCGGTGATCGGCGACACACTGTTCGTGCTGGCGGCCGCGCGCGTCGCGCACTGGCTCGGCGCGCGCCCGACCTGGGCGGCGGCCCAGCGCTGGCTCCTGGGCGGCGTGTTCGCCGCCATCGCGGCGAAACTCGCGTTCGACGATCGGCGATGAGCATCGCGCGCAGCTCGGTCGCATTGCTTCGGAGCGCGCGCATGCGGGAGTTGCGGCCGTGTGGCTGACCGACGAGCAGGCCCAGATCCGCGAAACGGTGCGCGCGTTTGCGCAGGAGCGCCTGCTCCCCAACGCCGCGCGCTGGGACCGCGAGCACCACTTCCCGCGCGCCGAGCTCGCGGCCCTGGGCGAGCTGGGTGCCCTTGGCATCGTGGTTCCCGAGCGCTGGGGCGGCGCCGGGCTCGATTACGTGTCGCTCGCGGTGGCACTCGAGGAGATCGCGGCCGGGGACGGGGCGGTCTCGACGGTCGTCAGCGTCCAGAACTCGGTGGTCTGCGGACCGATCGCCGCATTCGGCACCGATCTCCAGAAGGAACGGCAACTCGTGCCGCTCGCCCGGGGCGAACAGCTCGGCTGCTTCTGCCTGTCCGAGCCGCAGGTCGGCTCCGATGCCGGCGCGATCACGACGCGCGCCGAGAAGGATGGCAGCGACTATGTGCTGAACGGCGTCAAGCAGTTCATTACGACCGGCAAGAACGCGGATGTCGCCGTCGTGTTCGCCGTCACCGACAAGGCGGCGGGAAAGAAGGGCATCTCGGCGTTTCTCGTCGAAACGTCGACTCCCGGCTACGTGGTCGCGCGGATCGAGGAGAAGCTCGGCCAGCGCGCGTCCGACACCGCGCAGATCGTCTTCGAGAACTGCCGGGTGCCGGCGGCGAACCGGCTGGGGCGCGAGGGCGAGGGCTACCGGATCGCGCTCGCGAATCTCGAGATGGGGCGCATCGGCATCGCCGCGCAGGCGGTTGGGATGGCACGGGCGGCATTCGACGCGGCGCTTGCCTACGCGCGCGAGCGGACGAGCTTCGGCAAGACTCTCGCCGAGCACCAGGCGATCAACTTCAAGCTTGCCGACATGGCGACGCAGATCGAAGCCGCGCGCCAGCTCACCTGGCATGCGGCGGCGCTGCGCGACGCGGGTCAACCCTGCCTCAAGGAGGCGTCGATGGCGAAGCTGTTCGCGTCCGAAATGGCGGAACGCGTCTGCTCCGGCGCGATCCAGGTTCACGGCGGTTACGGCTACGTCACCGGTTCTCCCGTGGAGCGGATCTATCGCGACGTCCGCGTCTGCCAGATCTACGAAGGGACGAGCGAGATCCAGCGCCTGGTCATCGGTCGCGCGCTCGTCGGCTGACAACCAACTTCTCGAAGGCAGCGATGGCCGCGCCGATCGACTTCTATTTCGATTTCTCGTCGCCGTACGGCTACCTCGCCGCGCAGAAGATCGACGCGCTCGCGGCGAAACACGGCCGGAGCGTCGACTGGCACCCGGTGCTGCTCGGCGTCGTCTTCAGGCAGACCGGGATGGCGCCGCTCACCGGCATCCCGCTCAAAGGCGAGTATTCGAGGCGCGACTTTGCGCGGAGCGCGCGGTTCCACGGGATCACCGGCTTCCGGATGCCCTCGCGGTTCCCGATCGCGACGCAGGCGCCCGCACGGATCGTGCTTTGGCTGAAGGCACGGGATCCGGTGCTCGCCGTCCGCGTCGCGAAGGCGCTGTACCGTGCATACTTCCATGACGACGTCGACATCTCGGATGCCACCGCTGCTGTCGCGATAGCGGCGAACGAGGGCGTCGACGCCGTGGCCGCGCGCGCGGCGATCGACGATCCTGCAGTGAAGGACGCGCTTAAGCAGGAGGTCGAGCAGGCGATCGGCCGCGGCGTGTTCGGATCACCGTTCATCGTCATCGACGGCGAGCCGTTCTGGGGGCTCGACCGCTTCGATCAGATCGAGCGCTGGCTCGCGACCGGCGGCTTCTAGGGATGTCCGCGATGACCAAACTCACCCACATTCGCTGGCTCGTCGCGGACCTCGAGCCATGCCGGCACTTCTATGGCGATCTGCTCGGACTGAAGCAGGTGGTCGACGTGCCCGGCATCTACCATGAATTCGAGACGGAGGGCGCGCGGATCGCGCTGTACCGCGCCGACCTGATGGCGCAGGTCGTCGACGGGCCGCCCGCCGAGCCGGGACCGGGTGACGCCGTGCTCTGCCTGCGCGTCGACGACGTCGACCGGGCGGCGGCCGCGCTGCGCAAAGCCGGGGCCGTGCCCGCGAACGCGCCGCACGACCAGGAGGCGTGGTATCAACGGGTCGCGCACTTCCGCGATCCCGCCGGACACCTGATCGAGCTGTGGTCCCCGCTCGCCCGCAAGGCGGAGCGATCGTGATCGGCGTCCACGACCTCGCGTTGTTCGTCGCCGCGGGACTGCTGCTCAACGTCACCCCCGGCCCGGACATGGCATACATCGCCGCACGCGGTGCCGCCGGCGGATTTCGCGCCGGCATCGCCGCCACGCTGGGCATCACTGCCGGCTGTGTCGTCCACACGCTGGCGGCGGCGGCCGGGTTATCGGTGCTTCTTGCGACCTCCGCCGCCGCGTTCGGCATCGTCAAATGGTGTGGCGCAGCCTACCTGCTGTACGTCGGCCTGCGGCTCCTGGCAGCGAGCGTGCACGCGCCGCGCGATGCGCCCTCGCGGAGTCTCCTCTCGCCGGCCCCTCCCCTGCGAGTGTTTCGCGAGGGGTTCATCATCAACGTCTTCAATCCGAAGGTCGCGCTGTTCTTCCTCGCGTTCCTGCCGCAGTTCATCGACGCCGACGCGCCGGCGAAGGCAATGTCGTTCATCGTGCTCGGCTGTCTCTTCAATTTCAACAGCCTGTTCGTCAACGTTCCCGTCGCCTGGCTGGCGGCGCGCGCCGGGCGCCGTGTCCGCGCGCAAGGCGAGGCCGCGCGCTGGCTCGGCGGGGCGCTGGGCGCGTTGTTCGTGCTGCTCGCGGCACGACTTGCCACGCTCGAACATGGCGTGAACGGGCCCTAGGCAACGATGCCGGTGATCGAAACCCGACTCGATCCGCGCGACGCCACGTTCGCGAAGAACCGCGATGCCATGGCGGCGCTGGTGGCCGACCTCAAGGCCAAGGTGGCGCATGTCGAGCAGGGCGGTGGCGAAGCCGCCTGCGCGAAGCACGTCGCGCGCGGGAAGCTGCTGCCGCGCGAGCGCGTCCGCATGCTGGTCGATCCCGGCTCGCCCTTCCTCGAGTTCTCGCAGCTTGCGGCGCACGCGATGTACGACGGCACCATCGCCTCGGCGGGCATCATCACCGGCATCGGCCGCGTCGCCGGGCGCGAATGCGTGATCATCTGCAACGACGCGACGGTCAAGGGCGGAACGTACTACCCGCTCACGGTGAAAAAGCACCTGCGCGCGCAGGAGATCGCGCGCGAGAACAACCTGCCCTGCATCTACCTCGTGGATTCGGGCGGGGCGAACCTGCCGAACCAGATCGACGTGTTCCCGGATCGGGAGCACTTCGGCCGGATCTTCTACAACCAGGCGACGATGTCGGCACTGGGCATTCCGCAGGTCGCGGTCGTGATGGGCTCGTGCACGGCAGGCGGCGCCTACGTGCCGGCGATGTCGGACGAGTCGATCATCGTCAAGGAGCAGGGAACGATCTTTCTCGGCGGGCCCCCGCTCGTGAAGGCGGCGACGGGCGAAATCGTGTCCGCCGAGGAGCTCGGGGGTGCCGATGTGCACACGCGCGTATCGGGTGTCGCCGACCATTTCGCGCTGAACGAACACCATGCGCTCGCACTGGCGCGCCGGATTGTCGGCAACCTGAACCGCGGCAAGCGCATTGCGATGCAGGTGGCCGAGCCGGTGCCGCCGCGCCTCCCGGCAGAGGACATCTACGGGGTCATCAGCGCCGATATCAAGAAGCCCTACGACGTGCGCGAGGTGATCGCGCGCATCGTCGACGGCAGCAAGTTCGACGAGTTCAAGGCGCGCTACGGGACGACGCTCGTCACCGGCTTCGCCCGCGTCTGGGGGTATCCGGTCGGCATCGTCGCGAACAACGGCATCCTGCTCTCGGAGTCGGCGCTGAAGGGCGCCCATTTCATCGAGCTGTGCGCGCAGCGGCTCATTCCGCTGGTGTTCCTGCAGAACGTCACCGGCTTCATGGTCGGCCGGAAGTACGAGGCGGGCGGCATCGCGCGCGACGGTGCGAAGATGGTCACCGCCGTGTCCTGTGCGCAGGTGCCGAAGTTCACGGTGATCATCGGCGGCAGCTACGGCGCCGGCAATTACGGGATGTGCGGGCGTGCCTTCGGTCCGCGCTTTCTCTGGATGTGGCCCAATGCCCGGATCTCGGTGATGGGGGGCGAGCAGGCGGCGACGGTGCTCGCGACGGTCCGTCGCGACGCGATCGAAGCGAAAGGCGGCAAGTGGAGCGCCGAGGACGAGGCGTCGTTCCGCGCGCCGATCCGAGCGCAGTACGAGAAGGAAGGGCATCCCTACTTCGCCAGTGCACGGCTGTGGGACGATGGGATCATCGATCCCGCCGACACGCGACAGGTGCTTGCCCTCGCGCTCTCGGCCTCGCTCAACCGGCCGATCGAGCCGACGAAATTCGGCGTCTTCAGGATGTAGCGACGTGATTACCATCATCGCACAAGGAGGCCGGGCGACGAGATGACAACGAAACCAGCATCCAAACGGCGGGCAAAGGCGCCGCGGCCGAATGCGGGGACGCGACCCGCTCGCGGCGCGCGCTACCGGACGCTGACGGTCGAGGCGCGTGATTGCGTCGCGCTCGTCGCCCTCGCGCGACCCGAGGTGCACAACGCGTTCGACGAGACGCTCATCGCCGAGCTGACGCACGCGCTGCAGGGCCTCGATGGCGATGCCGCGGTGCGCGCCGTCATCCTGCTCGGCCAGGGACGCAGTTTCTGCGCCGGCGCCGACCTGAACTGGATGAAGAAGATGGCGGGCTATCGCCGCGCCGAGAATCTCGCCGACGCGACCGCGCTCGCCGCGATGCTGCGAACCCTGCACCGGCTGTCCAAGCCGACGATCGCTCGGGTCCATGGTCCGGCCTTCGGCGGCGGGGTCGGCCTCGTCGCCTGCTGCGACTTCGCGTTCGCGGCGCAGGATGCGACCTTCTCGCTGTCCGAGGTGAAGCTCGGGCTCATACCGGCGACGATCGGCCCGTACGTCGTCGAGGCGATGGGCGCACGGCACGCGCGACGCTTCTTCCTCTCCGGCGAACGATTCACCGCCGCCGAGGCGTTTCGCGTCGGCCTCGTGCACGACATCTGTCCGTTCGACGAGCTCGACGCGAGGATCAACGAGCTGCTGGGTGCGCTGCTCGTCGCGGGCCCGCGTGCCCAGGCCGAGGCGAAGGCGCTCGTTCGCGCGATCGGCGCCCGCCCCATCGACGACGCGCTCATCGCGGACACGGCGGAGCGCATCGCGCGGGTGCGGGGGTCGCCGGAAGGCAAAGAGGGCGTCGCCGCGTTTCTCGACAAGCGGTCACCGGCGTGGGTGCCGGAAACGCTGCGCCGGAAATGAACTCGCTGCCCGGAATCGCCGCGCTCGACACCTGGCAACTCATTGCGCTGGCGGCTGCCATCGGCTGGGCGAGCGGCATCCGGCTCTATGCGGTGCTGTTCATCGTCGGCGGGCTGGGCTACCTCAATCTCGTGGAACTGCCCGGAGGCCTTTCCGCGCTCGCGCACCCGTGGGTGCTCGCGGCGTCCGGCTTCATGTTCTGCGTCGAGTTCTTCGCCGACAAGATCCCGGGGATCGACACGCTCTGGGATACCGTGCACACGTTCATCCGCATCCCCGCGGGCGCGGCACTCGCCGCCAGCGTGTTCGGCGACTCGGCGGCCGCGGCGGCGCTCGCGGCGGCGATCCTCGGCGGCTCGCTCGCCGCGGGCAGCCATTTCGCGAAAGCCGGCAGCCGCGCGGTGATCAACACGTCTCCGGAACCGTTCTCGAACTGGGCCGCCTCGTTCGGCGAAGAGCTTGCCGTCGGCACCGTCCTCTGGCTCGCCTTCGCGCATCCGGTCGCGGCGCTCGTCGTGCTCGGCTTGCTGGTGCTCCTGATGCTCTGGCTGATCCCGAAGGTCTGGCGTTTCGTCCGGGTGCTCCTCGACAAGGTCACCGGGGCATCGATGCGTCCGGCGAACCGGACGGGCCATCGCGCCGATGTTTGACAAGATCCTGATCGCCAATCGCGGCGAGATCGCCTGCCGCGTCGCGCGCACCGCGCGGCGGATGGGCATCCGCACCGTCGCCGTCTATTCCGACGCCGACGCCGGCGCCCTGCACGTCGCCGCATGCGACGAAGCGTACCGGCTCGGCCCGCCACCGCCGCGCGAGAGCTATCTCGACGGGAAGGCGATCATCGCCGTCGCGAAGCGGACCGGCGCACAGGCGATCCATCCGGGATACGGCTTCCTGTCGGAGAACGAGGGCTTCGCCAGGGCGTGCGCGCACGCCGGTATCGCCTTCATCGGCCCGCCCGCCTCCGCAATCGCGGCAATGGGCTCGAAGTCGGCGGCGAAGGACATCATGGGCAAGGCGGGGGTGCCTCTGGTCCCGGGGTACCACGGCGACGATCAGGATCCCGGGCTGCTCGCGCGCGAAGCCGCAGGCCATCGGCTACCCGGTCCTGATCAAGGCGACCGCCGGCGGCGGCGGCAAGGGGATGAAAGTCGTCGAGCGTTGCCCGACTTCGCCGCGGCCCTGGCCTCGGCGCGGCGCGAGGCGAAGGCGGGCTTCGGCGACGACCGCGTGCTGATCGAGAAATATCTGAGCGCGCCGCGTCACATCGAAATCCAGGTGTTCGCCGATACGCATGGCAACGTCGTCTACCTGTTCGAGCGCGACTGCTCGGTGCAGCGCCGGCACCAGAAAGTGCTCGAGGAGGCACCCGCTCCGGCGATGAAGGCCGAGCATCGGCGGGCGATGGGTGCCGCCGCCGTCGCCTGCGCGAAGGCGATCGGCTACGTCGGTGCGGGCACCGTCGAGTTCATCGCTGGCGACTCGTTCACCCGCGACGGCGCGTTCTACTTCATGGAGATGAATACGCGGCTGCAGGTCGAGCACCCGGTTACCGAGATGGTCACCGGAGAGGACTTGGTCGAATGGCAATTCCGCGTCGCGGCCGGCGAGCCCCTGCCCAGGCGACAGGACGAGCTCGCGCTTCGCGGGCACGCGATCGAGGCGCGAATCTACGCCGAGGATCCGGACCGCGGCTTCCTGCCGTCGATCGGAACGCTCGTGCACCTGCGGGCGCCGGCGACGGGTCCGGCGGTACGGGTGGACACCGGTGTGCGCGCCGGGGACGAGATATCGCCCCATTACGATCCGATGATCGCCAAGCTCGTCGTCCACGGCGAGGACCGGGGCGCGGCGCTGCGACGCCTTGCCGAGGCGCTTGCCGAGTACGAGATCGTCGGGGTCGCCACGAACGTCGCGTTCCTGCAGCGCGTCGTCGCGCACGAGGCCTACGCGTCCGGCGACGTCGACACGGGATTGATCGCGCGCCATCACGCGGCGTTGTTCGCGCCGCCGCGGCCGGCGTCCGCCGATGTCCTGCTCGCCGCGGCGCTCGCCGAGATCCGATCGCTTGCCGCCGCCCGCGCGGCATCGGCATCCGCGTCGGAGGATGTGCATTCCCCATGGCACGTACTGGATCCGTGGTGGTCGAACAGCGCTCGCCACGCGATCGGATTCACGTTCGACGCGGGCGACGCGCGGCACGAGCTCCGGGTGCGCCGCGACCGCGACGCCTGGCGCGTGCTGTTGCCGGGAGGCGAAGCGGTGGCGCGGACGAGCGAGCGCGACGGCCGCATGGTCGTCGCGACGCCCGGTGCGGAGTTCGTCGCGACCGTGGTAGCGCGCGGGGAGGAGCGTTACGTCTTCTGCCACGGCGAACAGCGCAGGCTGACACTCGTCGATCCGCTCGCGCACGCCGGCGAGGAGGAAGCGCACGGTGGACATCTGACGGCACCGATGTCCGGCACCGTCGTCGCGGTGATGGTCGAGGCGGGCGAGCGCGTCGGCAAGGGTGCCCCGCTGATGATCCTCGAAGCGATGAAGATGGAGCACACGATCGTGGCCCCTGCAGCCGGCGTGGTGGCAGCGGTGAACTTCCGCACGGGCGACCGTGTGCTGGAGGGGGCGGACCTGGTCGATATCGACGACGCGTGAAGATCCTGCTGCAGCCGCCTCGCGCGGATGCCGTGGCATGGCGGGCCGCGCTGGCGTCGGCACTGCCGGAGGCGACGATCGCGGCGTGGCCCGAGGCGCCCGCCGAGACCGACTACGCGCTCGTCTGGAAACCGCCGGCCGAGCTCTTCGCGCGCGTGCGGCCCGCGAAGGCAATCCTCAACCTCGGCGCCGGGGTCGACGCGCTGCTCGCCCTGCCGACGCTGCCGCAGGACATCCCCGTGATCCGGCTCGAGGACGCGGGAATGGCTGCCCAGATGGCCGAGTACATCGCGCTCGCCGTGTTGCGCGTCTACCGCGAGGCCGACGCCTATGCCGCGCAGCAGCGCGAGGGCCGCTGGCAGCCGCGGCGGCGAATCGAGAAGTCGACGTTCGGCGTAGGCATCCTCGGCTGCGGCGTGCTTGGCCGCGCCGCCGCAGGCGCGCTCGCGCCGTTCGGCTTTCCGATGCGTGGCTGGAGCCGGCAGCGTCGGATGCTGCCGGGCGTCGAGCCGTTCGCGGGTCCCGCCCAACTGCGCCCGTTCCTGGCGGGCTCGCGCGTGCTCGTCTGTGTGCTGCCGTCGACGCCGGAAACGCGCGGGCTCCTCGACCGGGCCGCGTTCGATGCCCTGCCGCAGGGCGCGCATCTCGTCAACGTCGCCCGCGGCGATATCGTCGTCGACGAAGACCTCGTCGCCGCGCTCGACCGCGGCCATCTGGGCGGCGCGACCCTCGACGTCTTTCGCGACGAGCCGCTGCCCGAAGGGCATCCGTTCTGGCATCATCCGCGGATCACGCTGACGCCCCACACGTCGGCGGTGACGCTCATCGACGAATCGGTGCTCCAGGTCGCCGCGAAGATCCGGCGGCTCGAGCGCGGCGAACCGGTGACCGGCATCGTCGATCGCGCCCGCGGCTACTGAATTCCGATCCGACCGCATCGTGACTTCCCGCGCGCCGCTTCCGCCTTCGGTTCGCCTCGTCGAGGTCGGTCCGCGCGACGGGCTGCAGAACGAAAAGGAGAGGGTGCCTGCCGACGTCAAGGTCGCGTTGATCGACCGGCTCACCGACGCCGGATTTCCCGCGATCGAGGCGACGTCCTTCGTTTCGGCGAAGTGGGTACCGCAGATGGCGGACGCCGCGGACGTGATGGCGCGAATCCGCCGCAGGCCGGGAGTGCGCTATCCGGTGCTGACGCCGAACATGAACGGATTCGAGGCCGCGATGGCGGCGCGGGCCGACGAGGTCGCCGTGTTCGTCGCGGCGTCGGAAACCTTCTCGCAGAAGAACACCAACTGCACCATTGCCGAGAGTCTCCTGCGCGCGCAGCCGATCTTCGCCGCCGCCGCGGCGCGGGGCGTGCGCGTGCGTGGCTACATCTCCTGCACGCTCGGATGCCCGTACGAAGGTGACATCGATCCGCGTCGCGTGGCGCAGATCGCCGGGGCGCTGCTGGCCGCCGGCGCCTACGAGATTTCGCTCGCCGACACGATCGGTGTCGGCACCGCCGGCAAGGTGGCGGCGCTCTTCGCGCTCGTGGCCGAGCGGGTGCCGATCGCGGCGCTCGCCGGCCACTTCCACGACACCTACGGGCAGGCGCTCACCAACGTCTATGCGGCGATGGAATGCGGCGTGGCGACGTTCGACTGCTCGGTCGCGGGTCTGGGTGGCTGCCCGTATGCGAAGGGGGCGACGGGCAACGTCGCGAGCGAGGACCTCGTCTATCTGCTGAACGGCTTGGGCATCGAAACCGGTGTCGACCTGACGAAGTTGCGCAGCGCGGGGCAGATGATCTCGGATCATCTCGGACGGCCGCCTGCCTCCCGCGTTGCGCGCGCTCTCGCTGCGAGGAATTCCGTTCCCACATGAGCGCCCCCGGGGCCGTCCCAAGGCGCGAATTGCCCCGGAGCGCGCAGCGCGGAGGGTAGTCCAATGAGCGCCAAGGGACCACGAGTGCAAACATGAACATGGCGGCCAATCGCAAATCCGCGATCCAGGCACCGGACCAGGTGCCTTCGCCATGCATCAGCGTATGCACGATGGATGTGGCCGGAATATTCTGCGTCGGCTGTTTTCGCACGCTGGACGAGATCGCCGCATGGAGTGTGCTCGACGCCGATGCGAAGCGCGCGGTGCTCGCCGCATTGCCGGCGCGGCGCGCGGCGCATTCGCCGGCGGAGCCCGGGGCGCGGCCGTGATCGCCGACTGGTATTTCGACTTCGTCTCGCCATTTGCGTACCTGCAGAGCGAAGAGCTCGCCTCGCTTGCGCCGGGCATCGCCGTTCGCTGCCGCCCGGTCCTGTTCGCCGGGCTGCTCGACGCGAACGGACAGAAGGGACCCGCCGAAATTGCGGCCAAGCGGGCGTTCACGTATCGCTACTGCATCTGGCAGGCGAAGCGACGGGGGCTCTCGCTCAGGTTTCCGCCCGAGCATCCGTTCAACCCGCTGCCCTTGCTGCGGCTTGCGATCGTCTGCGACTCGTCGCAGGACGCCGTCCACACCATCTTTCGCTTCGTCTGGCGCGACGGGCGGCTGCCGGACCTGCCGATCGAGTGGGCGGAGCTCGTCGGGATGCTCGGCGTGCCCGACGCGCAGCAGCGCATCGCGACCGCCGAAGTGAAGGACGAGCTCCGGCGCAACACCGACGAGGCGATTGCGCGCGGGGTCTTCGGCGTGCCGACGCTGGTACTCGGCAGCGAGCTCTTCTGGGGCGCTGACGCGACCCGGATGGCGGCGGAATACGCCGCAGCAGGCTGTCGCTACGACGATCCCGAATACGCACGCGTCAGCGCGCTGCCGATCGGCGCGCAGCGCAGCGCGGCCGGTGTCAAGGCGCCGCGGAAAGCCTGACGACGCCGGCGGCGACGAGGGCGTCGATCGTCGCAACGTCGTAGCCCGCCTCGCGCAGGATCTCGGCGCTGTGCTCGCCCTGTGCCGGCGCCTCGCGCGCGAGCGACAGGTCGTGATCGGACACCTTGAACGGCGGGGCGAATTCGCGCGAACCGTCCGGGCGCGTGATCACCATCGCACGTGCGGCGAACTGCGGGTCGGCGAGCGCCTCGGGTAGCGTTGCGATCGGTGTCACGCAGCAATCGGCGGTCGCGAATTTCTCAACCCAGGCCGCGAGTGGGGCGCCGGTGAAGATACGCGCGAGCTCCGCGCGCACGCGCGCGCCGTCGTCGCCCTGCGCGAACTGTCCGGCCACGAGATCGGGGCGCGCGAGGTTTGCGCACAGCGCTTTCCAGAACTTGTCCTCGAGCGCGCCGACCGCGAGCCAGCGCCCGTCCTGTGTCGGGTAGATCCCGTAGCAGGGGAACCCGCCCGTCAGCAGGTCCTCGCCGCGCGGGGCCACGTGTCCCCATTGCTCGAGCGCGTGCAGGGCAAAGATGCTGTGCGCGAGCGAGGCGTCCGCCATCGCGACGTCGACATGGCGGCCGCGCCCGGTACGCTGCGCGCCCGCCAATCCCGCGAGAAGCGCGATCGCCGCCGGCGCGGCGCCACCGAGCAGGTCGGCGATCTGCAGGTTGGGCAGCACGGGCGGGCCGCCGCGCGCGCCGATCTGGTCGAGCACTCCGGCATAGCCGAGATAGTTGATGTCGTGGCCGGCCTGGTGCGCGCGCGGCCCGTTCTGTCCGTACCCGGAGATCGAGACATAGACGATCCGCGGATTGATCGCGGCGACCGCGGCATGGTCGACCCCCAGCGCCGTCACGACACCCGGGCGGAAGCTCTCGACGATCGCGTCGGCATCCCGCGCGAGCGCGAGGAACGCGGCGCGTCCGCGCGGATCCTTGAGGTCGAGCGCGAGGCTGCGCTTGTTGCGGTTCACCAGGCGGAAGAACGTCGAGACGGCTCCGGGCCGGTTGCCGAGATGGCGTGCGTAGTCGCCGGCACCGGGGTCCTCGACCTTGATGACATCGGCGCCGAGATCGGCCAGGTAGAGCGTGCAGACCGGGCCTGGCAGCAGGCGTGTCAGGTCGAGGACTCGCACGCCGGCCAGTGGTCCGGTTGCAGCCGGGTCGGGCCGGGTCACAGTTCCTCCGCGCCGGGTATCGCGAGGTCGCGCTTGATCGCCCGCGCGGTAGCGAGCGCCGCCTCGAGCGTCGGCGCGAGGCAGGTGACATGCCCCATCTTGCGACCCCGGCGGGGCGTTGCCTTGCCGTAGAGATGCAGCTTGGCGGCCGGGTGGCGAAGCACCTGCGCCCAGTCCGGTTCGCGCGCCGCCGTCGCATCGGTGCCAGCGAACCAGAGGTCGCCGAGCAGGTTCACCATTACCGCGGGCTCGTGCTGCCGGGTGTCTCCGAGGGGCAGGCCCGCCAGCACCCGTGCCTGCTGCTCGAACTGCGACGTCACGCAGCCGTCGATCGTGTAGTGGCCGCTGTTGTGGGGGCGCGGCGCAATCTCGTTGACGAGGAGCCCGCCCGCGGTGGTCACGAAGAGCTCGACGCAGAGCACGCCGCGGTAATCGAGCGCAGCGGCGATGGCCGTCGCGATCGCACGGGCCTGCGCTGCCAGTCCCCCGGGCACACGCGCCGGAACGATCGATACGTCGAGAATGCCGTCGCGATGGCGATTCTCGGCGACCGGCCAAGTCCCGGTCTCCCCGCGCTCGTTGCGCGCGACGATGACCGACACCTCGCAGGCGAGCGGCACGAACTGCTCCAGCACGCAGGGGATGGCGCCCATGGCAGTCCACGCGGCGAGCGTGTCGGCGCGCGACGCGACGCGGATCTGCCCCTTGCCGTCGTAGCCCATTCTCGCACTCTTCACGATGCCGGGCAGCAACGCGGCGTCGGCAGACCGCACGTCGTCCTCCTGCAACAGGACCGCGTGCGGGGCGACGGCGAAGGCGTGCTCGGACAGGAAGCTCTTCTCCCGGATCCGGTCCTGCGCAATCGCGACGCTGGCTGCGGACGGGCACACTCGGGCCGTGCGGGCGAGCAGGTCCAGTGCTGCCGCGGGCACGTTCTCGAATTCCGTGGTGGCTGCGCGCGCGATTGCCGCGAGCGCTGCGAGTCCCTCCGGATCGAGGTAGTCGGCGCAGATGTGCCGGTCGGCGACACTCGGCGCGGGACCATCCTCGGCCGGATCCAGCACAGCGACCTTGTAGCCGAGGCTTTGCGCCGCCATGCAGAACATCCGGCCAAGCTGACCGCCGCCCAGCAGACCCAGCCACGCGCCGGGCGGGATAGAGGGACTCACGCGTCGGCCTCCTTGTGCCCGGTTGCCAAACGAACGGTCACGTGTCGGCCTCAAGCGTCGATTCGCCCTGGTCGCATCCCCTCTCGCGTCGCTCGGGGGCCCCTACTCCCGGGCTCACGCCGCTGGCGGAACCCGCATCGCGCGCGCGGCGTTCGTCTGCTTCAGGCGAAACGCGGCGAGCTTCCTGGCGATCGACGGTTCCGTCGCGGCGAGGATGGCGGCAGCGAAGAGGCCCGCATTGGCGGCGCCGGCCTCGCCGATGGCAAACGTCGCGACCGGAATTCCCTTCGGCATCTGGACGATCGCGTGCAGCGAGTCCTCGCCGCGCAGGTATTTCGACGGCACCGGAACACCCAGCACCGGAACCGTGGTCTTCGCCGCGAGCATTCCCGGGAGATGCGCGGCGCCGCCGGCGCCGGCGATGATGCAGCGCAGACCACGCGGCAGCGCATCCTCGGCGTACTCGAACATGTCGTCGGGCATCCGGTGCGCAGAGACAACGCGCGCCTCATAGGCGATGCCGAGCGCGTCGAGCTGGGTCGCCGCGTGGCGCATGATGTCCCAGTCGCTGTCGCTGCCCATCACGATGCCGACCAGCGGCGCGCCCTTGCGTTGTCCCATCGGTCCCCCCCGATGTCGAACGGCGTCGTGCGGAGGGGCACGTGCGTCCGAAATGTCGTCGGATTCTAGCATTCGAGCGTTCGTAGTCGAGGTTGCGTCGAGTGCACGTGGCATGGTCCTTGCACAATTCAGGGCCCAAAGGTTGCTCAGGAGCGGCCGGGTCGCCGACAATACGCGTCATGCATCGAACCCATTCCATGGCAATCGCCGTGTTTGCGCTGGCACTGTGCGGGATCGCAGCGGGCGCGGCCGCCCAGAGCGACGCCGAATTCCTCGCCGCCCGCGCCGCATTCGACCGGGGCGACCGGCTCCGGCTCGACGCGCTGGCGCCGAAGCTCGAGGGCCATGTCCTCGGGTCCTATGTCGGATTCTGGCAACTGAAGCTCAGGATCGATAC
>CAWAOF010000014.1:0-115907 GCA_963783525.1 uncultured beta proteobacterium | reverse complement strand
CCGATGGACGCCGACCGTCGCCGTGACCTCGACACCGAGCTTGTCCTTCAGTTCCAGCAGCAGGCGTTCGGCAGTCTTCTTGCCGATGCCGGGAATCTTCGTGAGCCGGCCCGTGTCCTGTGTCGTCACCGCGTGCGCGAGCTCCACTACGGAGAGGCCGGAGAGCACCGACAGTGCGGTCCGCGCGCCGACGCCGCTGATCTTGAGCAGCTGGCGGAACGCGCGGCGCTGTCGTCCTCGGTACCGAAGCCGAAGAGCAGGTGGGCGTCTTCGCGGACGACGAGATGCGTGAACAGGGCGATGCGCTCTCCGGTCGCGGGCAGGTTGTAGAACGTGCTCATCGGCACGTCGACCTCGTAGGCGACACCCTGCACGTCGAGCAGGAGCTGCGGCGGGTTCTTCTCGACGAGAATTCCGGTGAGGCGGCCGATCATGGGGAGGCATGCACTTCGGCGAATTATCGCATGCTCGGGTCGCGCGCGCCTGCCGGCGTGCAGCGTGCGTCACGCAGGCAGCTCCTCGAGGTGTTTGCGCACCTGCGTGCAGCGAGGGCAGGACCAGCAGATCCAGCGCGAGCAGCCCGGGCGACGGTCGGTGCAGGTCCGGCACCATGATCGGCGCCATTCCGGCGGCCAGCGCTCCGCGGACGCCGGGCTCGGAGTCCTCAAGCACAAGGCATTCGCCCGCGTCTGCCGCGAGGCGGCGTGCCGCTTCGGCATAGATGTCGGGCGCGGGCTTGCCACGAGCAACCTCGTCGCCGCCGACCACGTCCTGGAATCGCGAAAGGAGCGCCGTGCGCGCGAGCTTCGCGCGAGCGCGCTCTCCGCGGGTCGAGGTCGCGACCGCGCGCCGGATTCCATGATTGTCGAGCCAGTCGAGCAATTCGTTGACGCCGGGTTTCAGCACAGCCGCCCCCCCGTTCGACGATCGCATCGTAGGTCGCGTGCCACCGACTGAGCAGCGCGTCGACCGGATAGCCGTCCCCGTAATGCGCGCGGACCATTGCAGTGCAGTCGGGGAAATTGCGCCCGACCATGGCGAGCGCCAATGCCATGTCGAACGCCCACGCCCAGTGCGGCCGCCGCCTCGTCCCAGGCGCGCGCGGCGAGCGGTTCGGTGTCGAGCATCAGCCCGTCCATGTCGAAGATCACCGCGGCCGGCCGGCGCAGCGGACGCGGCGCGCGCATCAGACGATTCGTCCGCGGCGCACGCGGTAGCCGGCACTGCGCAGGCCGGCGAGCCCCTGCGCCGCGTGCGCATGCGCAATCGCGCAGGCAAGCGCGTCGGCGGCGTCGGGCGACGGCGCGCCGGGAAGGCCGAGCAGACGTCGCACCATGTCCTGCACCTGCTCCTTCGCTGCCTTGCCGTGACCGACGACCGCTTGCTTCACCTGCAATGCCGTGTACTCGGTGACCGGCAGATTGGCGAGCACGACGGCGGAAATGGCGGCACCGCGCGCTTGCCCCAGCAACAGCGTCGATTGCGGATTGACATTGACGAACACTTTCTCGATCGCGACTTCGGTGGGCTGGTGGAGCGCGATGACCTTGCCGAGATCCTCGAGGATCACCTTGAGCCGGTCCGGAAGCGTGCCCTCGCTGCTGCGGATGCAGCCGCAGGTCACGTATTCCGAGCGTGCTGCCGGCGACCGCGATGACTCCGAATACCCGTCGCCCTCAGCCCCGGATCGATGCCGAGAATGCGCCGGGCGGGTGTTGCGGCGGGCAGGATGGCCAACGCCGCTTACTCGTCGAGGACCGCATTGGTGTGGACCTCCTGCACGTCGTCGAGCGACTCGATCGCGTCGAGCAGCTTCTGCATCCGCGCCGCGTCCTCCCCGGTCATTTCGACTTCCGTGGACGGCTTCATCGTCACTTCGGCGAACTCGGGCCTGAATCCGGCCTTCGCCAGGGCATCCTTCACCGCGACGAAATCGTACGGCCCGGTGATCACTTCGATGCTGCCGTCGTCGTTGGCCACGACATCGTCGGCGCCGGCATCGAGCGCTGCTTCCATCAGCTTGTTCTCGTCGGTCCCGGGCGCGAACGCGAGCTGACCGCAGTGTCTGAACAGGAACGCGACCGAGCCGTCGGTGCCGAGATTGCCGCCGTGTTTCGAAAACGCGTGGCGGACGTCGGCGACCGTGCGCGTCCGGTTGTCGGTCATGCAATCGACGATCACCGCGGCGCCGTTGATCCCGTAGCCTTCATAGCGGATTTCCTCGTAGCTCGCGCCCTCGAGCCCACCCGAGCCGCGCTTGATCGCGCGCTCGATCGTGTCCTTCGGCATGTTCTGGTCCATCGCCTTGTCGACGGCAAGGCGCAGACGCGGGTTCATCGACGAATCACCGCCGGAAAGCCGTGCGGCGACGGTGATTTCGCGGATGAGGCGCGTGAAGATCTTGCCCCGCTTCGCGTCGGTGGCGGCCTTCTTGTGCTTGATATTCGCCCATTTGCTGTGGCCAGCCATCGTCGCTCCGGTCGGTTCGGGAAAGTCTCGACCCGGAATTATAGCTTTCCGTCGCGCAGCGCCTGCAGCAGGCCCTGTTGCTCGAGGAACCGCCGCAACACGGCGAGCCGCACCTCGGCATCGTTCATCTCGAACATGCTCTGCTTGATCGAAAGCGGCAGCGGAAGGAGCTCGGCGAGCCGGTAGCCGACCCACGTCGCGTCGTCGAATGCGCGTTCGTCGGGAAAATGCTGCGCGCCGATGCGGGCGACGAGAAGCTCGAGAAGCTGCGCGAGTGGTCGCTGCGCGTCGCCGGTTGCGACGGCCGGCTCGGCCGGAACGGGCGTCGCCTCCCCGACGATGAGGCCGTTCGCCTGCGATCGCCGTCGCCTGGACGCTGAATCGCGTTGCGCCCTGCGCTGTCACGTGCAGTATCCCGAGCTCCGGCATGTCCCACGCGCGAATCGTCGCCAGCGTCCCGATGGCGGCGAACTCGGGCGGTGCGGCCCCCTTGCCCGGCCTGGCGACCTCGTCGCCGCGCGTGATCAGGCACACGCCGAAGGACGCCTCGTCGCGCAGGCAGGCCTTCGCCATCTCGATGTAGCGCTGCTCGAAGATCCGCAGCGGCAGGCGACCTCCGGGAAAGAGCACCGTGTGCAGCGGAAAGAGCGGAAGGCGGACGGGCCCGCGGCGCGACGCCCCGCGCAGATCCGTCGGCATCAGGCCCGCTGCGTTCCCGGCGCGCGACCGGCGGAGCGGTCCTCGCCCCAGCGCGGGCCCAGCGCGTGCGACACGCCGAGCTGGTCGAGCACCCGCGCGACGACGAAGTCGACGAGATCCGCGACCGACTGCGGGCGGTCGTAGAACCCCGGCGCCGGCGGCACGATCAGCGCGCCGGCCCGCGCGAGCTTCAGCATGTTTTCGAGGTGGATCGCCGACAGCGGCGTTTCCCTGCGGAACGAGGATCAGCGGACGGCTGCTCCTTGAGCATCACGTCGGCGGCGCGCTCGATCAGGTTGTCGGCGAGTCCGCAGGCGATCGCGCCGAGCGTGCCCATGCTGCACGGGCAGATCGCCATCGCGTCGGCGGGGTTCGATCCCGAGGCGACAGGCGAGAGCCAGTCCTCGCGGCCGAACACGGTGAGCTGGCCCTCGCGCGCTCCGTAGCGCTCGCGAAAGAAGCGCGTTGCCTCGCGCGGTTGCGCGGGAAGCGTCAGGTCGCATTCGTGCTTCGCGACGACTTGCGCCGCCGGCGAGTAGAGCAGGTAGACGCAGCGCTCGGCGGCGAGCAGGCACTCGAGCAGCCGCAGGCCGTACGGCAGGCCGGAAGCGCCGGTAAACGCGAGCGTGACGGTGCGCGGAGCGATTGCATGGTGCGCCCCCACGCCTGCCGCTGCGCTGCCCGCCAAGGGGGCGCCATTCGCACCCTGGGACGGCCCGGCGGCGCTCACTGGACTACCCTCCGCGCTGCGCGCTCCGGGGCAATTCGCGCTCGGGGGCGGCCCTTCGCGCTCATCCGAGCTCCCGATGCCGGATCAGAACCTGATAGCGGCGCGAGAATGCCCGCGCCAGCCGCTCGACGAAGTACACGGAGCGGTGGCGTCCTCCCGTGCAGCCGATCGCAACCGTCAGATAATTGCGGTTGTCGCGCGCGTAGTCGGGGAGCCAGCTCGCGACGAAATGATAGATGTCACCGTACATCCGCTCGACCTCGGGCAGCTTTTCCAGAAACGCGACGACCGGTGCATCGCGCCCGGTAAGCGGCTGCAGCGTCGCCTCGTAATGCGGGTTCGGCAGGCAGCGGACGTCGAAGACGAGGTCGGCGTCGAGCGGGACGCCGTGCTTGAAGCCGAACGACTCCAGCAGCAGCGTGAGCTTCGAGGCGTCGACGCTGATGAAGTCCTTGATCCAGGCGCGCAGCGCCGCCGACGCGAGGTCGCTGGTGTCGAAGGCGAAGCCCAGCGGGCGCACTTCCGCCAGCAGCGAGCGCTCGTAGTCGATCGCTTCGGTCAGCGTTCGCGTGTCGCTCGAGAACGGATGGCGGCGACGCGTCTCGGAAAAGCGCTTGACCAGGGTTTCGGTCTTCGCGTCCAGGTAGAGGAAGCGCACGCTCCAGCCGGCCGAGCGCATCCGCGCGAGCGTGTCGGGCAGGTCGGCCAGGCCGGGCGCGGTCTTGACGTCGAGCGCGATGGCGACGCGATCGCGACCCGCCGCGTGCAGGTAGCGCGCGGTTTCGGCGACGAGCGGCAACGGGAGATTGTTGACCGCGTAATAGCCCGAGTCCTCGAGCGCCGCCAGCGCGACGCTCTTTCCCGAGCCGGAGACACCGCCGATCAGCAACAGATCCACCTGGGGCTCTCTCCCGACAACTCACGACGCCGACGCGTCCGCTCGGACCGGCGTCAGCCGCCATCCTCCATCAGCTTCGTCTGGCGCTCGATGAACTCCTTCGTGCTGTCGATGCCGCGCTGGTTCAGCACGAAGTTGCGCACGGCGGCCTCCACGAGCACGGCGAGGTTGCGGCCCGCCGCCACGGGAATCGTCACCTTGCGCACGGGAACGCCGAGGATTTCCTGGTACGTCGCGTTGACCTGCAGGCGGTCGAGCTCGGAAAAGGCCTCGTTGCTGTGGTCCTCGAGGTGGACCATCAGCTTCAGCAGCTTGCGTGGACGCACCGCCGTTTCGCCGAAGATCGTGCGGATATTGAGGATGCCGATGCCGCGCACCTCGAGGAAGTCCCGCAGCACCGCAGGACACCGGCCCTCGAGCGTGTCGGGGGAAATCCGGTAGAACTCGACGATGTCGTCGGCGATGAGGCCGTTGCCGCGCGAGATCAGCTCGAGCGCGAGCTCGCTCTTGCCGATCGCCGAGGCGCCGGTGACCAGCACGCCCATCTCGAGGACGTCGAGGAAGACGCCGTGCAGTGTCGTCGACTCGGCCAGCACCCGCGACAGGAACAGCCGGAAGACCTCGACCAGATGCGGCGACGGCTGCGCCGAGGTGAACAGCGCGATGTGGTGGACGTTGCATTTGTCCGCAAGCCGTGGCGGCACGTCTTCGCCGTTGGCGACGACGATTGCGACGAGCTCCGTGGTGAACAGCCGTTCGGTCGCGATGTCGAGGTCGTCGGCGGAGAGGCCGCGCAGGTAGGCGAGCTCCGCCGCCCCGAGGATCTGGATGCGGAACGGGTGGATGTAGTTCATGTGACCGACCTGCCCGATGGTCGGCTTCAGCGCGGCTTCGCCGGTCAGCACGCGGTTGCCTCCCTGCAGGCCGGCGACCCAGTGCAGGCCCAGGCGGGGCTGGTTCTCGGCGAAAATCCTCTCGACGCTGACCTGCCGCATCATCCCGACCTCGGCGGTCATGAGCACGCCCCTGGCGCTGCGCGCCGTCGCTCGTTCATGCGGCCGGTTCCCACCGCTCGAACATCGCGCGCATGCCTGCGGCGTCGGCCGGCTCCGACAGACTTGCCCGGAACCGGGTCTCGGAAAACATCTGGGCGAGCTCGGAGAGGAGCTGCAGGTGCGTCTCGGTCGCCTGTTCGGGGACCAGCAACACGAAGACCTGGGCGACGGGCTTGCCGTCCGGCGCATCGAACGGGATCGGGGACTTGAGGCGCACGAACGCTCCCAGGGCCTGCGTCAGGCCCCGGATGCGCCCATGGGGAATGGCCACACCCTGACCCAACCCGGTCGAGCCCAGCTTTTCCCGGGCGAGGAGGCTGTCGACCACAACCTTTCGCGGCAGGCCTCGGTTGGCCTCGAACAGGGCGCCGACCGCCTCGAACAGGTGCGTCTTGGACCCGGCGTCGAGGTCGAGCAGGATGTTCCCGACAGGCAGCAGATCCGCGATCTGGCTCATTTCAGGTGAAGAATGGATCGTGGGGCGGACGTTCGCAATGGTCATTGCCGGGCCCCAAATGCAAACCGGCGGACCTTCCGGCCCGCCGGCGCGAACGCCTTGCCGAGTATACGACAGGCTCCTACTCGAAAGCCCCGTCCGGCGCGCCGGGGCCGCCAGGTGCCGCCGGCGGGCCTTCGCCTGCCGCCACATTGCGCTTGATCGCCGCACCCTCGTGCCGGTGCAGGGAGCGCCGCTCCTTGTGCTTCAGGACCTGGCGGTCGAGCTTGTCGGCCAGCGCGTCGATCGCCGCATACATGTCGGGCTCGACCGATTCGACGTGGATGTCCTTGCCGCGCGTGTGCAGATTCACCTCGACCTTGTGCCGCAGCTTGTCCACCGACATCACGACGTTGACGTCGATCACGTGGTCGAAGTGCCGCGTTACGCGATCGAGTTTGGCGATCACGTAGTCGCGAATCGCGGGCGTGATCTCCAGATGCTGACCGGTGAGGTTAAGGTTCATCGGGAACTCCTCGTTGTGCGCACGGGCCGCGGATCACGGCGCCTTGCGCAGGTTGACGGGAGGGATCTGCAGCGCCTCCCGGTACTTGGCGACGGTGCGCCGGGCCACGACGAAGCCCTGCTCGCCCAGGAGATTCGGCGATCTTGCTGTCGGTCAGCGGCGACCGGGCGTTCTCGGCAGCGATCAACTGCTTGATCAGCGCGCGGATCGCGGTCGCCGAGGCCGCGCCGCCGGTGTCGGTGGCGACATGGCTGCCGAAGAAGTACTTGAGCTCGTAGGTGCCGCGGGTCGTCAGCATGTACTTCTGGGTCGTCACCCGCGAGATCGTCGACTCGTGCAGGTCCAGCATCGACGCGATCTCGCGCAGCACCATCGGCCGCATCGCGACGTCGCCGTGCTCGAAGAAGCGGCGCTGGCGCTCGACGATCGCCTGCGACACGCGCAGGATGGTCTCGAAGCGCTGCTGGACGTTGCGGATCAGCCACTTCGCCTCCTGCAGCTGCGCGGTCAGCTGCGAGTTCGACGCGTCGCGGTTGCGGGTGAGGATGTCGGCGTAGATCCGGTTCAGCCGCAGCTTCGGCATCGCCGACTCGTTCAGCGCGGCGACCCACTTGCCGCGGACCTTCTTCACGATGACGTCGGGAATGACGAAGTTCGCCTCGGACTTGGCGAACGCGGCGCCGGGCCGGGGATTCAGGCTCGTCACCAGCGCGCGCATCGCGCGCACGCCGGCGTCGTCGGTGTGCAGCAGGCGCTTCAACTTGGTGAAATCGCGCGCGGCCAGCAGCGGCAGGTGCTCGGTCACCACGGTCAGCGCCTCGGCGCGGCACGGCGTCGACTCCGGCAGCGCCTTCAACTGCAGCGCCAGGCACTCGGCGGCGTCGCGCGCGCCGATGCCCGCCGGCTCGAAGCTCTGCAGGTAGCACAGCGCGAGGGAGAGCTCGTCCGGATCGATCTCGAGCTCCTCCGGGAACATCTCCGCCAATTCGTCGAGCGAGGTGTGCAGGTAGCCGTCCTCGTCCAGCGCGTCGATCAGCGCGGCGACGAGCGCCCGGTCGCGCTGCGGCAGGTTGAGCACGGCGAGCTGGGAGAGCAGGTGGTCGCGCAGCGTGCTGGTCGCGACCTGCTGCGGGTAGTAGCCCTCGTCGTCGTCGTCGGACGCGGTGCCGCCACCCCAGTCCGACTCGCCGCCCGAATAGTCCTCGAAATCGGGGCGGTCGGACGTCTCCGAGCTGGCGCGCGCCTCGTCGCCCGCCTCCTTGCCGCCCGCACGATCGTCGTCGTGGGTCGGCGCCGCCTCGGTCGACGACGCGGCGGCGCTGGCGATCTGCGTCGCCGTCGGCGGCGCCTCCTCGTCCCCTTCGGCCTTCTCGAGCAGCGGGTTCTCCTGCAGCATCCGCTCGACCTCGGCATTCAGCTCGACCGTCGACAGCTGCAGCAGCCGGATCGACTGCTGCAACTGCGGCGTGAGCGTCAGGTGCTGGCCGAGTTTGGTCTGAAGGGTGAGCTTCATGCGTCGTGAGGCCGTGTGCTACCTCAGAGCCGGAAATGCTCTCCGAGATAAACCTTTCTTACGTCTTCATTATAAACAATCTCGCCCGGGGCGCCGGAAGCGAGCACGCGGCCCTCGTTGATGATGTACGCCCGGTCGCAGATGCCGAGCGTCTCGCGCACGTTGTGGTCGGTGATCAGGACGCCAATCCCGCGCTGCTTCAGAAAACCGATGATCTTCTGGATGTCCAGGACGGCGATCGGGTCGACGCCGGCAAAAGGCTCGTCCAGCAGTATGAAACGGGGCCGGGTCGCAAGGGCGCGCGCGATCTCGACGCGGCGGCGCTCGCCGCCCGACAGCGAGAGCGCCGTGGCGTTCGCGAGGTGGGAAACGCCAAGGTCCTCCAGCAGCGCGTCGAGGCGATTGGCGAGCGCATCGGAATCGAGGTCCTGCAATTCCAGGATCGCCCGCACGTTTTCGGCCACGGTGAGCTTGCGGAAGATCGACGCCTCCTGCGGCAGGTACGAGAGTCCGAGGCGCGCGCGCGTATGGATCGGCATCCGCGACAGGTCGCGCCCGTCGAGCTCGATCCGGCCGCCGTCGGCGGCCACGAGCCCGACAATCATGTAGAAGCACGTCGTCTTGCCCGCGCCGTTCGGGCCGAGCAGACCGACCACCTCGCCGCTGTCGACGTTGAGGGAGACGTCATGGACCACGGCGCGCGCCTTGTAGCGCTTCTCCAGCTTCGAGATCGACAGTCGGCTCATCGCGCGCGGCGCCGCCGCGGCGGAATCCGCGTTCACTTGGCCGCGGGCGGCGCGAGCTCGCCGGCCGGCTTCAGCGTCACGGGTGGCTCGGGTGCCGGGGCCGCCTTCGCGCTGCCCTTGGGTGCGTCCTTGGCGTCCTTCGGCGCGTCCTTGTCCCTGCCCGGCAGAGCGAGGTCGGATCGTGGCTGGAACATGCCGCGCACGCGCGCGCCGGGCCCGGTGGGGTCCGGGGTGCCATTGGCGCGACCTTCCGCCTTGAAGAGCTCGGTCGCCACGTTGTATGAGACGTAATTGCTGCGGATCTCGTCCCGGCCGCGCTTCAGCAGCGCATTGTCGAACAGTTCCACGAGGTCCTTCGAGCCGTCGTACTCGACGCGCAGGGCGTAGCCCTCGTAGTATTCGTCGACGCCGTCACGCTTCTGACGTATGGCGACCGGATTGCCGAATGCGGTGGCCGAGAGCGAATTGTCGGCGTTCTGCCGAAAGACGATCCGGTCGGCGCGCAGCGACAGCGTCCCCTGCGTGATGATCACATTGCCGCTCAGGGCACCACCGCGCGCCTGCAGGTTCGCGTCGCCGGTATCGCCCGAGAAGTTGATCGGCTTGTCCCGATCGGCCTTCTCGGCCGAGGCGCTCGGCGCGATCCCGAACGCGCAAATCGAGACGAGGAGCGCGGAAGCGGCCACGCGCCTCGCGCGTCCGGGTGAACGGCAGGTGCGGCGAGACGGATTCACCTGGGTTGCGGCTGCGATTGCGGCTGCAGCGTTCCACGTACCGCGGACTTCAACTTGACCGTGTGCGCGTTGTTGTCGAACGCCATTCCGACGCCCTGGATTCTTCCACGTGGCTCCTCGACGATCACCGCCTTGTCGGTCTCGGCGCGCCCAAGCTTCGGAATGATACGCAGGAACTCGGTGGTGAAGGTCGCGGGACCGGCGAACATGGCCTCGCGCGGCGTCGGCGATGCGGGAGCGTCGCGTGCTGCGCGGACATTGCCCTGCAGCGTGACGATGTCGCGATTGCGCGAAACCGTGCCGGCGTCGGCGGTGACCGCCAGCCGCGGCTTGCCGGGGTCGGTCAATACCAGCGAGGGCGAGACGAGGTCGACGCTGTCGTCGTCCGGATAGTGCTGCGCGCGCTTCGCAGCGAGTGATTGCAGCACGCGGCCGCTGGCGTCGAAGTTCGTCGCGCTGAAGTTCTCGATGTAGAGATCGGGGTCGTGACGCGAGGCGCCGTCGATCCGCGGGACGGGCGGTCGCACCTGCGCGTCCAGCCAGTACGTGAGCGCCGCGAGACTGGCGAGCAGCACGAGCGGCGACCACGCGACCAGGCGGTCGATCCGGCTGCGACGGGAGACCATGGTGCGGTCAGACTCCGAAAGCGGCGTGCTGCGGGTCGAGGACGCCCTGCGCGGCCAGAATCACCTCGCACAGCTCGCGCACGGCGCCGGCGCCGCCATCCCGGCCGGTGACCCAGTGCGCCTTCGCGCGGACCACCGCTGGCGCATGCGGTACCGTGACCGCAAGGCCGCAGCGCGTGAATACCGGCACGTCGGGAAGGTCGTCGCCGATGTGGGCGCAGGCTGTGGCCGGCAGCCCGAGCTCGACCGTCAGCGCCTCCCAGGGCGAGAGCTTGTCCTCGGCGCCCTGCAGGATCCGGTGCACGCCGAGTGCGCGCGCACGATGGGTAACCGCAGGCGCATTGCTGCCGGTGATCCAGGCGACGGTGATGCCGGCGCGCATCAGCATCTTGAGGCCGACGCCGTCCAGAACGCTGAACGCCTTCAGCTCGCGGCCGTCATCGGCGACGAAGATGCGGCCGTCGGTCAGCACGCCATCCACGTCGCAGGTGAGGAGCCGGATGCCGCGCGCCTGGCGATCGAGCTCGGCGCTCATCGCACGACCCCCGCGCGCGCGGCGCGCATGCGCCTCATCAGACCACCCGCGCCCGGAACAGGTCGTGCAGATGGAGCGCGCCGATCAACCGGCGATCATCGTCGGTGACGAGCAGCACGGTCACCTTGGGAAGAGCCTCCATCAGGTCGACACAGTCGATCGCGAGCCGATCCGGACCTATCGTCCGCGGCGTGCGCGTCATGACGTCGGCGACCGCCACGCCGGCGATGTCGCGTGTCCGGTCGAGACAGCGGCGAAGGTCGCCGTCGGTGAAGATTCCCGCGACCCTGCCCGCATCGTCGACGACCGCCGTCATGCCCATTCCCTTGCCGCTCATCGTGACCACGGCCTGTGCCAGCGTCGCGCCAACACCGACCTGTGGCAGGGCGCCACCGGTCACCATCACGTCGCGGACGCGGGTCAGCAATCGCCGCCCGAGAAGGCCGCCGGGATGCGAGCGGGCGAAGTCCTCGACCGAAAAGCCGCGCGCGTCGAGCAGCGCGAGCGCCAGCGCGTCGCCGAGCGCCAGCGCAGCGGTTGTGCTCGCTGTCGGCGCGAGTCCGAGCGGACAGGCCTCGGCATCGACCGCCGCATCGAGATGCACGTCGGCGGCCTGGGCGAGCGACGAGCGTTCGTTGCCCGTCAACGCGATGATCTTCGCGCCCTGGCGCTTCAGCGGCGAAGTCAGCAGCACGAGCTCGTCGGTCTCCCCCGAATTCGACAGCATGACGACGATGTCGTCGGACGTGATCATGCCGAGGTCGCCGTGCGAGGCTTCTGCCGGATGGACGAAGAAGGCAGGGGTGCCCGTCGAGGCCAATGTCGCGGCCAGCTTGCGGCCGATATGACCCGACTTACCGATGCCGGAAACGACGACGCGGCCCTGGCAATCCAGCATCAACGCGACCGCCGCGACAAACGGTTCGCCGAGCCGCGCGGCGAGTGCCGTGATCGCCCGCGCCTCGGTCGCGAGCACGTCGCGCGCGAGTGACAGCGCGCGCGCCCGATCCACCCCCGCGCGACCGGGCCGCGCGGCAGGCGCGGCTGAGACGGTGACGCTCATTCGTGCACCCTTGGCGCTGTGCGCCGTCTCTCCGGGAGGGAGCAATTCACGCCCTGGGACGGCCCTGCGGCGCTCATGCACAGAAGTATACCGGACTGGATTGGTCGGGCTCCATGCTACATTCGATCGCACTCCCACCCGCTGCCGGACGAGCCACCGCCACGCCAGCACGATGCCGCAGACGCTGCAACTGATCCTGGTGCTGCTCGGGGCAGCGGTCGTTGTCGTCGTCGTCTGCCGTCTCGTCCGCTTGCCGCCGATTCTCGGCTACCTGCTGGTCGGCATCGCCGTGGGTCCGCACGCGCTCGCGTGGGTGCCGGAGGCGGCCGAGACCCGCCATCTCGCCGAGTTCGGCATCGTCTTCCTGATGTTCTCGATCGGACTCGAATTCAGCCTGGCGCAGCTCAAGGCGATGCGCCGAGTCGTGTTCGGACTCGGTCTCGTGCAGGTGGCGATCACCACCATCGCGGGTGTGCTCGCGCTGCAATTTCTGGGCTTTGGCTGGACGGCGGGATTCGCGCTGGGCGGGGCCCTGGCGATGAGTTCGACGGCAATCGTTTCCAAGATGCTTGCCGAGCGGATGGAACTCGCGACCCCGCATGGGCGGGACGTGATGGGCATTCTCCTGTTCCAGGATCTGGCGGTCGTCGCGTTCCTGATCGTCATGCCGTCGCTCGGCAGGAGCGCCGGGGAGTTCGCCGTGGCGCTGGCCGAGGCCGGCGTGAAGGCACTGGTCGTGCTGGTGCTGATCCTGTTCGCCGGGCAGAAGCCAATGCGCGCCTGGTTCCACCTCGTCGCCCGCCAGCGCAGTTCCGAGCTCTTCATGCTGAACCTGCTCCTGATCACGCTCGGCCTGGCGGCGCTCACGGAGCTCGCCGGATTGTCGCTCGCGCTCGGCGCGTTCCTCGCGGGCATGCTCATTGCGGAGACCGAGTACCGCTATCAGGTCGAAGAGGACATCAAGCCGTTTCGCGACGTGCTGCTGGGGCTGTTCTTCGTCACCGTCGGGATGGCGCTCGATCTTTCCGTCGTCGCCGACAACCTCACATGGGTGCTTCTGCTGCTCACCGTTCCGGTCGTCGCGAAATTTGCGCTGATCGTCGTGCTGTCGCGCCTGTTCGGGGCGCCGGCCGGAACCGCACTGCGTACCGGATTCTATCTCGCGCAGGCCGGCGAGTTCGCGCTGGTGATGCTCGCAATCGCGGTCGACCTGACGCTCGTGCCGGGCACGATGGGGCAGATCGTGCTCGCGGCGATGCTGCTGTCGATGCTTGCGGCCCCGCTGCTGATCCATTTCGCGGACGCGATCGTGCGCAAGTTCACGGCCAACGACTGGCTTGCGCGCGCGGCGCAGATCACCCGGATCGCGGCGACGACGATGGCCCGCCAGAATCACGTGATCGTCTGCGGCTACGGCCGCAGCGGCCAGAATCTGGTGCGCCTGCTCGAGACCGAGGACATCCCGTTCATCGCTCTCGACGCCGATCCGCAGCGCGTGCGCGAAGCGGCGGGCGACGACTCGTCCGTTGTCTATGGCGACGCGGGCAGGAAGGAGGCGCTGCTCGCTGCGGGACTCGCGAAGGCGCGCGCCGTCGTGATCACGTTCGTGGACACCGCCGTCGCGCTCAGGATTCTGCATTTCGTGCGCGAGCTGCGCCCGGAGCTGCCGGTCATCGTGCGCACGCTCGACGACAGCGAGCTCGATCGTCTGCAACGACGCCGGTGCGGCCGAGGTCGTTCCCGAAGTGCTCGAGGGGAGCCTCATGCTCGCCACGCATTCGCTGCTGCTGCTGGGTGTGCCGCTGAATCGCGTGCTGGCGCGGATCCGCGCGATCCGCGCGGAGCGCTACAGCCTGTTCCGCGGGTTCTTCCACGGCGCATCCGACGCGGCCGACGCGACCGAGAACCTGCAGCCGCGGCTGCATTCGGTGCTGCTGCCCGAACGCGCGTACGCAACCGGCAGGGCGCTTGCCGAACTCGAGCTCGAGGACGGCGTCGAGATCACCGGCGTGCGCCGCAAGGGTGCGCGCTCGCAGCGACCCGGCATGGACTGGGTATTCGAGCCCGGCGACGTCCTCGTCCTGCTCGGTCGGCCGGAAAGTCTCGCGCGGGCCGAACAGCGACTGCTGGAGGGATACCCGTGCCGGGCCACGGGTCCGTTCTTGTTGTGGCGGGCATAGCGCGCGGCGCCGAGACGCCCGCCGAATCGCCAACGCGTGGCCGTGGCGCGAGTCCCGGACGAACCCGATCGCCTGACGGTCATTGTGAGCGGCGGCGCGTAAGGCTACAATCGCGCTCCCTCGTGTGCGAGCGCCCGGCCCGATGTCCGACCCTACCGCGCCGGCACCCGCTCCGGCTTCCCCCCGTCCCCGATTGCCGTCGAGTTGGCCGACTTGACGTTCGGCTACGACCGTCATCCCGTGCTGACGGGCATATCGATGACGATTCCGCGCGGCAAGGTGGTCGCGATCATGGGCGGCTCGGGCTGCGGCAAGACGACGATCCTGCGGCTGATCGGAGGCCAGCTCCGGCCGCAATCCGGGCGGGTGATCGTCGAAGGTCAGCAGGTGCCGGAGCTCGACCGCGACGAGCTCTACGCGCTGCGGCGCAAGTTCGGCATGCTGTTCCAGTTCGGCGCCCTGTTCACCGACATGTCGGTCTTCGAGAACATCGCGTTCCCGCTGCGCGAGCACACGGACCTCCCCGAAGAGCTGATCCGCGACCTGGTGCTGATGAAGCTGCATGCGGTCGGCCTGCGCGGGGCGGCGCAGCTGATGCCGGCGGAACTTTCCGGCGGTATGGCGCGTCGTGTGGCGCTCGCCCGCGCGATCGCTCTCGATCCGATGCTCGTGATGTACGACGAGCCGTTCGCCGGCCTCGATCCGATCTCGCTCGGCGTCATCGGCCAGCTGATCCGGCGGCTCAACGATGCGCTCGGCATCACGTCGATCGTCGTGACGCACGATGTGTACGAATCGCTGAAGATCGTCGACTACCTTTATTTCGTTTCCGAGGGCCGGATCATCGCGCAGGGCACCTCGGCCGACGTGCGCGCGTCCGGCGATGCGTTCGTTCGGCAATTCGTCGATGGCGAGGCCGACGGCCCCGTGCCGTTCCACTACCCGGCGTCGCCGTACCGGGCCGAGCTCTTCGCCGATGCTTAGCGCCGCCGCGACGGGGTTCGCCGATTCGCTGCGCCGGCTCGGCCGCGTGGCGGTCGCCGCTGTCGGTCGCCTAGGGTATGCCGCGCGGTTCTTCGTGGCAGTCGCCTACGAGACCCCCTCGGCGTTCGCACGCCTGCACCTCACCGTGCGCGAAATCTACTTTTCGGGGGTGCTCTCCCTCATCATCATCCTCGTTTCCGGCCTGTTCGTCGGGATGGTGCTTGCGCTGCAGGGCTACGACGTGCTGCAGCGCTACGGCGCCGACGAGTCGCTCGGGGTCCTCGTCGCCCTTTCGCTCGTCCGCGAGCTGGGGCCGGTCGTCGCGGCGCTGCTGTTCGCGAGCCGCGCGGGCAGCGCGATCACCGCCGAGATCGGACTGATGAAGGCGACCGAGCAACTCTCCGCGATGGAGATGATGGCCGTGGATCCGCTCGCCCGCGTCGTTGCGCCGCGCTTCTGGGGCGGCGTCATCTCGATGCCGTTTCTCGCCGCGCTGTTCTCGACGCTGGGCGTGTTCGGCGCCTACGTGGTCGGCGTGCGGCTGATCGGCATCGACACGGGGGCCTTCTGGGGCAACATGCAGGCAGGCGTCGATTTCCGTTTCGACATCGTCAATGGCGTCATCAAGAGCGTCGTGTTCGGAACCGCGGTCAGCGCGATCGCGGTCTTCGAGGGCTTCGACGCGAAACCGACGGCCGAGGGTGTGTCGAGCGCGACGACGCGCACGGTGGTCGAGAGCTCGCTCACGATCCTTGCGCTCGATTTCGTCCTCACCGTTTTCATGTTCCGCGGCTTCACATAGAACAACAATGGATCTGAACCGTTCCAACCTCGATCTCCTGGTCGGCGCCTTCGTCGCGATCGGCATCGGCGCGATCCTGTTCCTCGCGCTCAAGGTCGGCAACCTCGTGAACTGGGGGTCGACCCCCGGGTATCGGCTCGAGGCGCGCTTCGACAACATCGGCGGCCTCAAGCTGCGTGCGCCGGTGAAGGCTGCCGGCGTCGTCGTCGGCCGGGTCGAGCGGATCAAGCTCGATCCGACCACCTACCAGGCCGTCGTCACGCTCAAGATCGACCACGGCTATGAATTCACCACCGACACGATCGCGTCGATACTCACCTCGGGCCTGCTGGGCGAGGTCTACATCGGGCTCGACGCCGGCGGCGATCCGAAAATGCTCGCCGACGGCACGAAGCTCACGAAGACGCAGTCGGCGGTCATTCTCGAGAAGCTGATCGGCCAGTTCCTGATCGACAAGGCGGCGGGCAGCGGCGCGAAATGACGACGCGATGAATCGGCGCGCGACATCCCTGTTGTCCCCGAGCCGTGGCGCTCATGGCGGCGCTGCTCGCCGGCTGCGCGGCGGCGCCGTCGCGGGTCGACCCGTTCGAGCCGATGAACCGCGCGATGTTCGAGGTCCATACCGCGGTCGACGATGCGGTGCTGCGGCCCGCGATCCAGGCGTATATCGACGTCGTGCCGGAACCCATCCGGACGTCGATTTCGAACGTGTTCAACAACATCGACGACCTGATTTCGGCGGTCAACGACCTGCTGCAGGGCGACTTCGACCGGCTCGGACACGACCTGGGACGCGTCATCCTGAACACCGGATTCGGCTTCGGCGGCCTGTTCGATCTGGCGTCGGAGGCGGGCATTCCGCGTGGCAACCAGGACTTCGGGCTGACGTTCGGGAAATGGGGATTCGATCAGGGGCCCTACCTGTTCGTGCCGCTCTTCGGCCCGACGACGGTGCGCGACGGCGCAGGCTGGCTGACGCGGCTCGCCGTCGGGCCGGTCGGATTCATTCCCGACGTGCCGGTGCGCAACAGCCTGTACGGCGTGGGCGCCGTCGACCTCCGCGCCCAGTTCGCTGAGCTCGGGCCGGATCGTCGACACCGCGGCGCTCGACCGCTACCTGTTCATCCGCAATGCCTATCTCCAGCGCCGTCGCTACCTGCTCTACGACGGCAACCCGCCACGCGAGCCCGAAGAGGAATAGATGGTCATGACGACTCGTGCCGTACTGCGGCTGGCCGCGTGGCTGCTGCTCGCCGCGGCGTTGTCGCTGAAGGCCGCTGCGCCTGCGCACGCGCAGGAGGCGCCCGATGCGCTGGTCAAGCGCGTCGCGCAGGACGTGCTGGCGACGATCAAGGCCGACCCGTTGATCCAGGCGGGCAACGAGGCGCGCATCCGCGAGGTGCTCGAGACGAAGCTGCTGCCAAACTTCGACTTCACGCGGATGACGGCGCTCGCGATGGGCAAGAACTGGCGCGCGGCGACGCCCGAGCAGCAGAAGCGCCTCGTCGACGAGTTTCGCGGACTCCTCGTGCGCACGTACTCCGGCGCGCTCAATCAGTACCGCAACGAGACGATCGACTACAAGCCGCTGCGGATGAACCCCGGCGACACGGAGGCCATGGTGCGCACGGCCGTCCAGCGCGCCAGCGGCGCCCCGGTCCAGATCGACTATGCGATGGAGAAGAAGGCCGACGCCTGGCGATGCTACGACGTCGTCGTCGGTGGCGTCTCGCTCGTCACCAATTACCGCGACGAGTTCAACGAGCAGATCAGGAACGGCGGCGTCGACGGACTGATCAAGACGCTCGCCGACCGGAACCGGGGCGTCGCCGCCAAATGATGGCGGAACGCGGCGCGGGGGATGATCTGGGCCGGAGCTTTGCCCCGAGCGCCGATGGCGCGCGCTGGTCGTTCGCCGGCGCGCTCACCTGTGCCAACGCCGGCGTCGTGCTCGCGGCGTCGGCGGCGGTGCCGCTGCCCTCTGCCGGCGAGATCGATCTCGCCGGCATGGGCGCGGTGGACTCGGCCGCCGTCGCGGTGCTGCTCGCCCTCAAGCGGCGCGCCAGCGAAGAACGGAAGCCGGTGCGGTTCGTCGGCGTTCCCGCTGCGCTGACGTCGCTCGCCGCGTTGTACGGCGTCGAGGAGATCGTGACCGATTGAGGGAAGCGCGCGCGCCAGCCGGTGCCGCCCCGTCGCGTCGCAGTCTCGCCGTCCTGCCGGTTTCCTGCCCGTGCCTGCCGCCGTCGAAGTCGTCAACGTCGCCCGCCGCTTCGGCAGCGTGCAGGCGCTCGACGGCGTGAGCCTGAAGATCGAGGAGGGCGAGTTCTTCGGGCTGCTGGGACCCAACGGCGCCGGGAAGACGACGCTGATCTCCATCCTCGCCGGGCTCACCCGTGCGGACACCGGTGCCGCGCGCATTCTCGGCCACGACGTCGTCGCCGACTACCGCGCCGCCCGCCGCGCGCTGGGCGTCGTTCCGCAGGAGCTGGTGTTCGATCCCGTTCTTCACGGTGCGCGAGACGCTCTCCATCCAGTCCGGCTACTTCGGCATCCGCGACAACGGCCCGTGGATCGACGAGATCCTGCATCACCTGGACCTCGTGGCGAAGGCCGACGCCAACATGCGCACGCTCTCCGGCGGCATGAAGCGCCGGGTGCTCGTCGGCCAGGCGCTCGTGCACAAGCCGCCGGTGATCGTGCTGGACGAACCGACCGCCGGCGTCGATGTGGAGCTGCGGCAGAGCCTGTGGCAGTTCATTCGGAAACTCAATCGGGACGGCCACACGATCATCCTCACGACCCACTATCTCGAGGAGGCCGAGGCGTTGTGCGGCCGCATCGCGATGTTGAAGGCGGGCAAGGTCGTCGCGCTCGACACCACGCACAACCTGTTGTCGCGGTTTGCCGGGCTCACCGTGCGTCTTGCCGCCGAGCGCGTGCCTGCGTCCTGGCAGGCGCGCGTGCTGCGGCAGGAGGGCGGTGTCTTCTTCGTCGGCCTCGAGCGCTACGCCGACCTCGAGGCGCTGCTCGCCGCGCTGCGGACCGAGCGCATCGCCATCGACGAGCTCGCGCTGCAGGAGACCGATCTCGAACACGTGTTCCTGCGGATCATGGGCGCCGCCCCCGCGGCGACCGGAAAGGGATCGCGGCCGTGATGCGAATCGCGGGCGCCGGCTGGCTCACGCTCCTCTACAAGGAGCTGCTCCGCTTCTGGAAGGTGTCGTTCCAGACGGTGGCGGCGCCGGTGCTGACGGCGCTGCTGTACCTGCTGATCTTCTCGCATGTGCTCGAGTCGAGGGTCTCCGTGTTCGGCGGACAGGTGAGCTACACGGCATTCCTGGTTCCCGGCCTCGTGATGATGTCGGTGCTGCAGAACGCGTTCGCCAACAGCTCGTCGTCGCTGATCCAGTCCAAGCTCAACGGCAGTCTGATCTTCATGCTGCTGCCGCCGCTCTCGCCGGCGGACTTCTTCGCGGCCTACGTGCTCGGTGCGATGGTGCGCGGCGTCGTCGTCGGCCTCGGGGTGTTCGGCGTGACCTTGCTGTTCGACGCATCGCTCCTGCGCCTCGCCCACCCGCTCTGGACGCTTTCCTTCGCCCTGCTCGGCAGCGCGATCCTCGGCACCCTGGGCCTGATCGGCGGGATCTGGGCCGAGAAGTTCGACCAGCTCGCCGCCTTCCAGAACTTCCTCATCATGCCGCTCACGTTTCTCGCGGGCGTGTTCTATTCGATCCACTCGCTGCCGCCGTTCTGGCAGGCGCTGTCCCGGTTCAACCCGTTCTTCTATATGATCGACGGATTCCGCTACGGTTTTTTCGGACTCTCCGACGTGCCTGCCGGGACCAGCCTCGGAATCGTCGCCGCGTGCTTCATCGCGCTCGCCGGGCTCGCGCTCGCGTTGCTCGCACGCGGCTGGAAACTGCGGCACTGACCGCGTCCGCCGCCCGCCGCTCGCTCCGACCCGTCCGCGATGGCCACCGCCGAATCGATCGAACGCGCGATTGCCGCGGGCCTCGCCTGCGAGCACGTCGCGGTGCGTGGCGACGGTCACCACTGGGAGGCGCTCGTCGTATCGGCGGCCTTCGAAGGTCTGTCCAGGGTCCGCCAGCACCAGCTCGTCTATACGGCGCTGGGCGACCGGATGCGCGAGGAGATCCACGCGCTGTCGATGACGACGCTGACACCAGCGCAATGGCGCGCGGGTCCCTAGAGCATGGACGGCCCCCACGCTCACTGCGTTCGCTGCCCCCCGAGGGGGCGCACAGTGCCCTTCGGCCGACCGGGCGGGCACTGATGGACAAGCTTCTGATCGAGGGCGGCCGGCCGCTCGTCGGCGAGGTGCGGGTTTCCGGGGCGAAGAACGCGGCGCTGCCTATCCTCTGCGCCGCGCTGCTCACGCCGGAACCCCTCGTGCTGACCAATGTTCCGCGGCTGAACGACGTGCGGACGATGCAGACGCTGCTCGCCCAGATGGGCGTTGCGCAGGATGCCGGCACACCGGGGACGATTGCCCTCGATGCGGGCAGCATTGACTGGCCGCTTGCGCCCTACGAGCTCGTGAAGACGATGCGCGCGTCGATTCTCGCGCTGGGGCCGCTCGTCGCGCGCTGCGGGGAGGCACGCGTTTCGCTGCCCGGCGGCTGCGCGATCGGGCTGCGGCCCGTCGACCAGCATGTCAAAGGGCTCGTTGCGATGGGCGCGGAGATCGATCTCGAACACGGCTATATCAGCGCCCGCGCGCGCCGCCTCGCGGGGACGCGCTTCGTGTTCGACGTCGTCACCGTGACCGGCACCGAGAATCTGCTGATGGCGGCGACGCTCGCCGACGGGACCACCACGCTCGAGAACGCGGCGCGCGAGCCGGAGGTCGTCGACCTGGCGCGCTGCCTGGTCGCCATGGGCGCGCGAATCTCCGGCGCCGGGACCGATCGGATCGTCATCGACGGCGTCGACCGCCTGCATGGCGCGACGCATGCGATCATGCCGGATCGGATCGAGACGGGCACGTTCGTCGCGGCGGTTGCCGCGACCGGCGGCGACGCGACGGTCCATGGCACGCAGGCGGAGACGCTCGAGGCGGTGCTGGACAAGATCGCGGAGGCGGGCGCCGCGGTCACGATCAGCGGTGATGCGATACGCGTCGCGCGGCGGGGGCCGCTGGTGCCGTTCAACGTGCGCACGGCGCCGTATCCCGGTTTTCCGACCGACATGCAGGCGCAAATGATGGCCGTGGCGACGCGCGCCACAGGAACGTCGCTCGTCGTCGAAACGATCTTCGAAAACCGGATGATGCATGTGCAGGAGCTCGTGCGCCTTGGCGCCGACATCGGCGTCGAGGGCAACACGGCGATCGTCCGCGGCGTCCCGAAGCTGACCGGCGCCAACGTCATGGCGACTGACCTGCGCGCTTCGGCCTGTCTGGTGATCGCCGGCCTGATGGCCGAGGACACGACGACGGTCGACCGGATCTATCACCTCGACCGCGGCTACGAGCGGATCGAGGAGAAGCTCCGGATGCTGGGTGCGCAGATTCGCCGCGTGTCCTGACCGGTTGGCTTCGTCATGACCGACCTCAAGGCTTCTCCGCTCGGTCACGCGACGATCTACGCCGAACACTACGATCCGGCGCTCCTGTTTCCGGTCGAGCGCGCACCGCAGCGTATGGAGCTGGGCTTCGGCGCCCGATTGCCGTTTCGTGGCGTCGACCTGTGGACCGCGTACGAACTGAGCTGGCTCGATGCGATCGGCAAGCCGCAGGTTGCCGTCGCCGCGTTCATGGTGCCGGCGGAATCGCCGCGACTCGTCGAGTCGAAGTCCGTCAAGCTCTACCTGACAGCGTTCAATCAGACGCGCTACGCGACCCCGGACGCCGTCGCGGCGACGATCGCCCGCGACCTCTCCGCTGCGGCGGGCGCAACCGTCGACGTGACCCTGACGCTGCCACCGGATCTTGCTGCGTTGCCGCGCGGCGAGCTCGCCGGCACCTGCCTCGACGCGCTGCCGGTCGCCGTCGACCACTACGAGCCCGTCCCCGACGCCCTCGTCGCGGGAGGAGCGGCCGTCGCCGAGACGCTGTTCACGCGGCTCTTCCGGTCGGTTTGTCCGGTCACGGGGCAGCCCGATTATGCGAGCGTGCAGCTCGCTTACCGTGGCGCGCATATCGATCATGCCGGCCTGCTGCGCTATCTCGTGTCCTTTCGCCGCCACCCGGGCTTCCACGAGCACTGTGTCGAGCGCATCTTCGCCGACGTCTGGCGGCGTTGTACGCCGGACGAGCTGTCGGTGTATGCGCGGTTCACACGCCGCGGCGGTGTCGACATCAATCCCTACCGGACCAGCGGGGACGAACCGCCGCCCGCTTCGGCGCGGACCGCGCGGCAGTGAGGTTTGACGGGCCGTGACGCGGCCTCCGGTAGAATGAAGCCTGCGCTCTTCCGCCGCCCGCTGTGCCAATGCTCATGTTCGCGCTCTCCAAGGGGCGCATCTTCAACGAGACGCTTCCGCTCCTCGCGGCGGTGGGGATCGTTCCGGCCGAGGATCCGGAGTCGTCGCGCAAGCTGATCATCGGCACCAACCGGCCCGATGTCTCCGTCGTGATCGTGCGCGCTTCCGACGTGCCGACCTACGTGCAGCACGGCGCGGCCGACGTCGGCGTAGCCGGCAAGGATGTACTGCTCGAGCACGGCGGCGAGCGCCTCTATCAGCCGCTGGACCTCGAAATTGCCCGCTGCCGGATGGTGGTGGCGACCCGGCGCGGATTCGACTGGGCGGGCACCGTGCAGCGCGGCGCGCGCATTCGCGTCGCGACCAAGTACGTGAAGACCGCGCGCGAGCACTTCGCGGCCAAGGGCATGCACGTCGATCTCATCAAGCTCTACGGCTCGATGGAGCTCGCGCCGCTTTCCGGGCTTGCCGATGCGATCGTCGACCTCGTGAGTTCCGGCAACACGCTGAAGGCGAACGATCTGGTCGTCGTCGAGGATATCCTGCCGATCAGCTCGCGCCTGATCGTCAATCCGGCAGCTCTCAAGGTGAAGCGTGACGTCGTGCAACCGCTGCTCGACGCGCTGGCGGCCGCCGTGGCGGCGAGGCGTAACGGCCCAGCGGCGTCAGCCGCAAGCGTGGGGGTCGTTGCATGAGCACCGCCGGGCCGTCCCAAGGTGCGAATTGCGCCCCCTCGGGGGGCAGCGCCGCGGCGTCAGCCGCAAGCGTGGGGGTCGTTGCATGACCGAGACGCCGCTCCGGCTGCGCCGGCTCGACGCGGCGGCCCCGGATTTCGACCGCGCGCTCGCCGCACTCACTGCTTTCGAATCGGCGCAGGACCCGGCCGTCGACGCGGTGGTCGCGCAGATCATTGCCGATGTACGGACCCGCGGCGACGCGGCGCTCATCGAATACACGGCGAAGTTCGACGGCGTGCATGCGAGCACCGCGGCGGAGCTCGAAATCACGGCCGCTGCCATGCGGAATGCATTCGACGCCATCCCCGATGCGCAGCGCGCCGCGCTGCAGACCGCGACGGCGCGCATCCGCGCCTACCACGAGCGCCAGAAGCAGGAGTCATGGTCGTACCGCGAAGGCGACGGCAGCAGCTTCGGGCAACAGGTGACGCCGCTCGATCGTGTCGGTGTGTACGTACCGGGTGGCAAGGCCGCCTATCCGTCGTCGGTACTGATGAATGTGATCCCGGCCAAAGTCGCGGGCGTCCGCGAGATCGTCATGGTCGTGCCGACGCCGGGTGGCGCGCGCAATCCGCTGGTGCTCGCGGCGGCGCATCTCGCCGGCGTGTCCCGCGCGTTCGGGATAGGCGGCGCCCAGGCGATCGCGGCACTTGCCTATGGCACGGCGACGGTCCCGGCTGTCGACAAGATCTGCGGTCCGGGCAATGCCTATGTCGCTGCCGCGAAGCGCCGCGTGTTCGGCACGGTGGGCATCGACATGGTTGCGGGCGTCTCGGAGATCCTCGTCATCGCCGATGCGACCGCGAACGCGGACTGGGTGGCGATGGACCTCTTCTCGCAGGCCGAGCACGACGAACTCGCCCAGGCGATACTCGTCACGCCGGATGGCGCACTGCTCGAGGCGGTCGCCGCGAGTGCACAGCGGCAGATTGCCGCCATGCCGCGGCGCGCGATCATCGCCGCGTCGTTCGCGAACCGGGGTGCGCTCATCAAGGTCCGCGACCTGGACGAGGCGTGTGCTATCGCGAACCGCGTCGCGCCCGAGCACCTGGAGCTCGCTGTCGTCGATCCGGCCGCGTTGCTGCCGAAGATCCGCCATGCCGGGGCGATCTTCGTCGGGCATCTGGCGTCGGAGGCGCTCGGCGACTACTGTGCCGGCCCGAATCACGTGCTGCCCACCGGCCGCACGGCGCGCTTTTCGTCGCCGCTGGGAGTCTACGATTTCCAGAAGCGATCGAGCGTCCTCGAAATCTCTCGCCGAGGCGGCGCGCGCGCTGGGCCCCGTCGCCGCGACGCTCGCGTTCGGCGAGGGGTTCGCCGCGCACGCGCAGAGCGCGCTCTATCGCGTCGCCGGCGAATGAACGCGCGCGCGCCAGCGGACGTGGTCGCGGCCGTCGTTCGCCCGGAAATCCGCGGACTCGAGGCTTATCGCGTCGCCCGCGCCCGCGGCATGATCAAGCTCGACGCGATGGAGAATCCGTTTCCGCTGCCGGAGACGCTCCGGGCGAAGATCGGCGCCGCCGTCGCCGCCGTATCCGTCAACCGGTATCCCGACAGCCGGCGCCGACGCGGTCGCTGCGGCGTTGCGCGCGTCGCTGCGCCTGCCCGCCTCGCTGGGCCTGATCCTCGGCAACGGTTCGGACGAACTGATCCAGATCATCACGATCGGCGCTGGCGAAGCCGGGTGCGGCGATGCTCGCGCCGGAACCCTCGTTCGTGATGTACCGGCGCAATGCGCTCTACGCCGGGATGCGCTTCGTCGGCGTGCCGCTGCTGCCCGGCTTCGCGCTCGACACGCGGGCCATGCTGGCCGCGATCGAGCGGGAGCGACCCGCGCTCGTCTTTCTCGCCTATCCCAACAATCCGACCGGCAACCTTTTCCCGGCGGAGGCGATCGAGGACATCCTGCGCGCCGCACCGGGCCTCGTCGTCGTCGACGAGGCCTATTACGCGTTCGCCGAGGCGAGCTTCCTTCCGCGCCTCGGCGCGTTTTCGAACCTGCTCGTGCTCCGCACCGTCTCGAAGATCGGAATGGCAGGCCTGCGCCTCGGCTACGCGATCGCGGCGCCCGAATGGACGGCCGAACTGGACAAGGTGCGGCAGCCGTATAATCTCAACGCGCTGACGCAGGCGGTGGCGCCGATGCTGCTCGCCGAGAGCGAGCCTGCTCGCGGAGCAGGCGGCGTTGCTGCAGGGCCGAGCGCTCGCGGCTGGATTCGGCGCTGGCGACGCTGGCCGGCGTGGTCACGTTCCGGACCCAGACGAATTTCGTGCTGGCGCGCGTTCCGGACGCGCCGCACTGGTTCGCGGCGCTGGGCGAGGCCGGTATCCTGGTGAAGAACCTGCACGGAGAACACCCGCTCCTCGAGCACATGTTGCGCATCACCGTCGGCACGCCAGCCGAGAACGATGCGCTGCTCGGCGCAATGCGTACGATTCGACAGGCTCCGTCATGAACATGCCCCGCATCGCCCGGATCGACCGCAACACGACCGAGACCCAGATCACCGTCGAGGTGAATCTCGACGGCGGCGGTCGCGCGGACGTCGCGACCGGCGTGCCGTTTCTCGATCACATGCTCGATCAGCTCGCGCGCCACGCGCATGCTGGACCTGACCGTTCGCGCGCACGGCGACCTCCACATCGACGCGCACCACACGGTCGAGGACATCGGCATCGTGCTGGGGCAGGCGGTTGCCCGGGCGCTCGGCGACAAGAAGGGGCTGACGCGGTACGGACACGCGTACGTGCCGCTTGACGAAGCGCTGTCGCGGGTCGTCATCGACCTGTCGGGTCGGCCCGGCCTCGAGTTCCATGTGCCTTTCGTCCGCGCGTGGATCGGAACTTTCGACGTCGATCTCACACACGAGTTCTTCCAGGGTTTCGTCAACCACGCGCAGGTCACGCTGCACGTGGACAATCTGCGCGGACAGAATGCGCACCACCAGGCGGAAACCGTGTTCAAGGCGTTCGCCCGCGCACTGCGCAAGGCGGTCGCGGCTGATGCGGCGGCGGCGGGTACCGTACCGTCGACCAAGGGAACCCTCTAGCGACGCGCGTTTGCGCCAGCAGCGCCCTCTTGTCCGGCCATGACCGACATTGCCGTCGTCGACTACGGGATGGGCAACCTGCGCTCGGTGGCGAAGGCGCTCTGCCACGTTGCGCCGGAACGCAGCATCGTGGTGAGCGATGATCCCGACGTGATCCGTGGCGCCGCGCGCGTCGTCCTGCCGGGACAGAGCGCAATGCCCGATTGCATCCGGTGCCTCGACGCGAGCGGACTCGCGGGCGTCGTCCTCGAGGCGGCGCGGACGCGCCCCTTCCTCGGCATCTGCCTCGGGCTGCAGATGCTGTTCGAAGCGAGCGAGGAGGGTCCCACGCGGGGGCTCGCGCTCCTCGACGGCCACGTCGTGCGCTTCCCCGACGAGGCGATGATCGGCGCCGATGGGCGGCGACTCAAGGTGCCGCACATGGGCTGGAGCCCGGTGCACCAAACGCGGGCGCACCCGCTGTGGCGCGGCATCCCCGACGGGACCCGCTTCTACTTCGCGCACAGCTACTATCCGCTGCCCGCCGACCCGGCGGTGACAGCGGGCACCGCCGATTATCCGTCGGCGTTTACTTGCGCCATTGCCCGGGCTAATATCTTCGCAACGCAATTCCATCCGGAAAAGAGCCACCGCGCCGGGCTTCAGCTGCTCGCCAATTTCGTCGCCTGGGACGGACGGCGCTAGCCGCGCGTGGCGCGGGCCGTATCCTCCGCCGGTCCTCTCTCTCCCCTCCGCCGTCCCCCGCCGCCATGCAGATCATTCCCGCGATTGACGTCAAGGACGGTCACTGCGTTCGCCTGAAGCAGGGCGAGATGCACTCGGCCACGGTGTTCTCGGAGGATCCCGCCGCGATGGCGCAGCACTGGCTCGAGCAGGGCGCGGAGCGCCTGCATCTCGTCGACCTCAACGGCGCGGTCGCGGGCGTGCCGAAGAACGAGCTCGCGATCCGGGAAATCGTCAGCGTTATCGGCGAGGAGATCCCGGTGCAGCTGGGTGGCGGCATCCGCGATCTCGACACGATCGAGCGCTACCTCGACGACGGCATCACGTACGTGATCATCGGTACGGCCGCCGTCAAGAACCCGGGCTTCCTGCACGATGCCTGCTATGCGTTTCCGGGCCACATCATGGTCGGGCTCGATGCTCGCGACGGCAAGGTCGCCACCGACGGCTGGTCGAAGATGACGGGTCACGACGTCGTCGATCTCGGCAAGAAATTCGAGGATTACGGGGTCGAGGCGATCATCTATACCGACATCGGCCGCGACGGCATGCTCACCGGCGTCAACGTCGAGGCAACCGTCCGTCTGGCGCGCGAGATCAAGATACCGGTGATCGCATCGGGCGGTATCGCCTCGATCGCAGACATACTCGAACTCCTGCCGTTCGAGAAGGAAGGCATCATCGGCGCGATCGCGGGGCGCGCGCTGTACGAGGGCAGGCTCGACTTCAAGGCGGCGATGAAGGCGGCCAAGGGCGAGGCGCCGGCCAAGGGCGAGGCGGGCAAGGGCGCGGCAGGCAAGGGCGCGGCGGGCAAGGGGGGCTGATCCCCGCGATGGGCCTGGCCAAGCGCATCATCCCGTGTCTCGACGTGGCCGAGGGCCGCGTCGTCAAGGGCGTGAACTTCGTCAATCTGCGCGACGCGGGCGACCCGGTCGAGGTCGCGCGGCGCTACGACGAGCAGGGCGCCGACGAGCTCGCGTTCCTGGACATTCGCGCGAGCGTGGAAACGCGCGGGCTCCTCTACGGGATGATCGAGGCGGTTGCCGACGAAGTGTTCATTCCGCTCACCGTCGGCGGCGGCGTCAACTCGGTCGACGATATCCGGGCCCTGCTCAACGCGGGCGCCGACAAGGTCAGCATCAACACCGCCGGCGTCAGGAACCCCGGCCTGTTCGAGGAGGCCGCCGGCCGCTATGGCGCGCAGTGCATCGTCGCGGCGATCGACGCCAAGCAGGCGGCACCCGAAGCATGGGAGGTGTACACGCACGGCGGGCGCACGCCGACCGGGCTCGACGTCGTCGATTGGGCGCGCGAGGTCGTCGCCCGCGGCGCCGGCGAGATACTCCTGACCAGCATGGATCGTGACGGCGCGCGCACCGGCTTCGACCTCGCGTTGACGCGCGCGGTCGTCGATGCGGTCGATGTCCCGGTGATCGCGTCGGGCGGCGTCGGCTCGCTGCAGGATCTCGTCGATGGAATCGTCGCCGGCGGCGCGGACGCGGTGCTCGCCGCGTCGATCTTCCACTACGGCGAGTTCACGATCGCGCAGGCGAAGTTGGCGATGGCTGCCGCCGGGATCGAAGTGCGCTGATCGCGCATTGCGGAAGCGCGCCGCTTCGCCCTTGACACTGCGGGTGAACCGCAGAACACTCGACGCCTGACGGTCAACGCGGAAGCTCGGCTCTCGACATGGATTGGCTCGAGCAGGTGAAATGGGCCGCGGACGGTCTCGTCGCGGCGATCGCGCAGGACGCCGCCTCCGGCAAGGTGCTGACGCTCGCCTGGATGAACCGCGAGGCGCTCGCGCGCACGGTGGAGACGGGCGAGGCGCACTACTGGTCGCGCTCGCGCAACCGGCTGTGGCGCAAGGGCGAAGAGTCGGGCCACGTGCAGACGGTGCGCGAGGTGCGGCTCGATTGCGACAACGACGCGCTGCTGCTGCTGGTCGAGCAGGCCGGCGGGATCGCCTGCCACACCGGACGCGAGCGCTGCTTCTTTCAGCGGCTCGAACACGGCCGCTGGGTCGAGGTCGAACCGGTCATCAAGGACCCGCGGGCGATCTATGGCCGCAGCTGAGCGCAAGGCGATGCGGGCCGACGTGCTCGATCGGCTCGCGGCGACCGATCGCCTCGCGCAGCGGCGCCGACCCGGCGTCGTCCTACGTCGCGGCGCTGCTTCGCCAAGGGCGACGACGCGATCCTGAAGAAGATCGGCGAGGAGGCGACCGAGACGGTCATGGCGGCGAAGGACGGTGATAAACTGCGCATCACTGCCGAGATCGCGGACCTCTGGTTCCACTGCCTCGTGCTGCTCGTGCGGCACGGGCTCGGCCCCGACGACGTGCGCGCCGAGCTGGCGCGGCGCGAGGGACTTTCCGGAATCGCCGAAAAGGCGTCCCGGAAGGCCTGATGCCCCGCCGCGGCGGGCGCGGCGGGCGTCGGCAATCGCAGGACGGAGAGGCAACGGTGCAGGACTGCATTTTCTGCCGGATCGTGCGGGGCGAGATCCCGTCGCGGAAGGTCTACGAGGACGACGAGATCCTCGCCTTTCACGACATCAATCCGGTCGCGCCGGTGCATTTCATGCTTGTGCCGAAGCGGCACATCGCGTCGCTGGCGGACGCGACGGTGGACGATGCGCCGGTGCTGGGGCGGATCATGGCGCTTTGCGGGCGCCTGGCCCGCGAGCAGGGTTCCCCGGACGGGTTCCGCACGATCGTCAACACCGGTCGCATCGGCCGGCAGGACGTGATGCACGTCCACGTGCACGTGATCGGCGGGCCGAGCCGCTCGGCCCGATGATCGTCCGCGGCGCGACCTGATGGCGCACACGAGGAGAATCCCATGGGTGGATTGAGCATCTGGCACTGGCTGATCGTACTGCTGGTCGTCCTGCTGATCTTCGGCACGAAGAAGCTCCGCAACATCGGCCAGGATCTCGGCGGCGCGGTCAAGGGCTTCAAGGAAGGCATGAAGACCGCCGAGGAGACCGCGGGCGCGCGCCAAGGAAGCCGAGGCCGCCCGCGCAGAAGATCGCCGGCACGACGATCGAGGGCGAGGTCCAGAAAGAAAAGGCGCAGTGACGCCCCGCGCGTTCCGGGCGAGGCGCGCACCGGTGCGTCTGGCGCTCGCCGCGGAACCCCGCCGCGAGACCGCCGACGTTCCCCGCCGCTCCATGTTCGACATCGGCTTTTCCGAGATCATGGTCATCGCCGTCGTGGCGCTGGTCGTGCTCGGCCCCGAGAAGCTGCCGAAGACCGCGCGCACGCTCGGCCACCTGTTCGGCCGGCTGCAGCGCTACGTCTCCGACGTGAAGGCGGACATCAACCGCGAGCTCGAGCTCGACGAACTGCGCAAGCTGCAGAGCGCAGGTGAAATCGGCGGCGAAGGAATTCGAGACGTCGATGGCTTCGGCGACCGCAGGAGGTCCAGGCGAATGTCCGCGCGCTTGAATCCGAGCTGAACGCGGCGGCCGGCGACTCCCACTGCCGCGACGGCGCCGACCGCGGAACCGGCGTCCGCTCCCGCGGCCGCAGGCGCAGCCGCCGCCCGGCACGCAGTCCGCGGCCGCCCGTTCGCGACGCACCGCGGCAGGAGTCGCTGCCCGGATTCGAGCGCCCATGAGCGCCGCGGGCCGTCCGAGGCGCGAACCCCCGCGGCAGGCAGCGCTGCCGGCAGCCTCAAGCGCCTACTGACGCGGGGCCGTCCCCCGCGATGAGCGCCCCGCCCCCGCCGCCCGGCGGCACCCAGGAAACGTTCATCTCGCACCTGATCGAGCTGCGCACGCGGCTCGTGCGCTCGATCGTCGCCGTCGTCGTCGTCCTGCTCTGCCTCGTCCCGTGGGCGAAGGACATCTACGCGCTGCTCGCGGCGCCGCTGCTGCGCGTGCTGCCGACGGGCGCGACGATGATCGCCACCGACGTCACCGGCACGTTCTTCGTGCCGCTCAAGGTCACGCTGATGGCGGCCTTCGTGGTGGCGCTGCCCTATGTGCTGTGGCAGGCGTGGGCGTTCGTCGCGCCGGGCCTCTACCAGCACGAGAAGCGGCTGGCGATTCCGGTGATCGTGTCGAGCTTCGTGTTCTTCCTGATCGGGATGGCGTTCGCGTACTTCGTCGTGTTTCCGATCGCGTTCGGCTTCTTCGCCTCCTATGCGCCGGACGGCGTCACGATGATGACCGACATCGACAAGTACCTGTCGTTCGTGCTGACGATGTTCATCGCGTTCGGCGTCACGTTCGAGGTGCCGGTGGTCGTGATCGTGCTGGTCCGCATGCGGATCGTGACGCTGGAGAAGCTCCGCTCGATCCGCGCGTACGTGATCGTCGGCGCGTTCGTCGCCGGCGCGATCTTCACGCCGCCCGATGTCGTGTCGCAGCTGCTGCTCGCGATGCCGCTGTGGCTGCTCTACGAATTCGGGATGCTGATGGCGCGCTTCGTCGTGCCGCGCGCCGACGGGAGCGCCCCCGCCGAGTCCGAGGCCCGCTAGCAGGTCTTGCCGCGCCGGGCGCTTCGCCGGCGGGCGCGCGGGGTCGCTACTGCACCTGCGGCCGCCGGCCGACGGTGATGTCGACGTCCTGCGGCTTCCGGTCGCGCCAGACCTTCACCTTGGCGACGCTCCCGGGCGCGAGCTCGGCGATCCGCGCGAGCAGCGCCGGCGTGTCGCGCGTCGTGCTTGCCGTCGATCTCGAGCACCACGTCGCGGCCCTGGATGCCGGCGCGGTCGGCCGGGCCGTTGCGCACGACGCCGCGGATCAGCACGCCGCCGACGCTCGTCGAGCGCGAGCGCCCGCGCGACCTCGGCGTTCACATCCTGCGGCTCGATCCCGAGCCAGCCCCGCGTGACCTCGCCGTCGCGGATGATCTGCTCCAGCACGGTGCGCGCGAGCGAGACCGGAATCGCGAAGCCGATGCCGAGCGAGCCGCCTGACTGCGAGAAGATCGTGCTGTTGATGCCGATCAGGTTGCCGGCCGTGTCGACGAGCGCGCCGCCCGAATTGCCCGGATTGATCGCCGCGTCGGTCTGGATGAAGTCCTCGAAACGGTTGATGCCGAGATGGTTGCGTCCCAGCGCGCTGACGATGCCGAGCGTCACCGTGTTGCCGAAGCCGAAGGGATTGCCGATCGCGAGCACGAAGTCCCCGACCTGCAGCTCGTCGAGCGTGCCGAACGTGATCGCCGGGAAGGTTCTCGCCATCGGCCTTGAGCACGGCGAGATCGGATTCCGGATCGGTTCCGCGGATCCGGCGCGCCGATGCGGCGTCCGTCGGCGAGCACGAGCTGGATGTCGTCGGCGCCGTCGATCACGTGGTTGTTCGTCAGCACGTAGCCTTCCGGCGAAACGATCACGCCGGAGCCGAGGCTCGTCGCGCGCTGGCGCGGCAGCCGCTCGGCCAGGTCGGGGAAATACCGGCGCAGCAGCGGATCGTCCGCGAGCGCACTGCGCTGGCGCATTTCCTTGCTCGTGTAGATGTTGACGACCGCCGGCATCGCCTTCTTGGCGGCATCGGCAAAGCTCGCGACCCGCGGCGTGCTCACCGGCGTCGACGTCTCCTGCAGCAGAACGACCGTGCCCGCCCTTGTGCGTGAATCGGGCGAGCAGATCCGGGCGCAGCGTCGCGACGACGAACAGTGCCGCGAGGCACAGCGTGCAGGCCTGAGCGAAGAAGAGCCAGAACCGGCGGAGCAAGGCGGCCTCGGAAACCGAAAACGCCGATTATAGACAGTTGCTGCGCTGCAGAACCCGCACGCTCGCCGTCGCGGAGCCACGGTTTCGAGGCGGGCCACCGGAATCGGCGTTCGCGCAGAGCTCGTCTCCAACCAGCTGATTTCGATGGAAAATACAGGCGTCGAACCGAGTTCAGGCTTCCGGCGGGCGCGGCAATTCCCTTATAATCGACCGGTTTGCGGATCGACACCGGGGGCTGTTGCAGCGGATGTCCGCAACTCCGGCCGGCAGACGGGCCGGCAACGGCCGGAGCGGCTGATAGGGGGACGGGTTGTCATGGCGGAAGGCAAAGTGGACGAGGGGAAGCGCCGCTTCCTCATCGGTGCGACCGGCGTCGTCGGCGGCGTCGGCGTCGTCGGGGCGGCAACGCCTTTCGTGATGTCGTTCTTCCCGAGCGAGCGCGCCAAGGCGGCCGGCGCGCCCGGTCGAGGTCGACATCAGCAAGCTCGAGCCCGGCCAGAAGATCGACGTCGAGTGGCGGGGCAAGGTCGTGTGGGTCATCAATCGCACGAAGCCGATGCTCGAGTCGCTGCCGAAGCTCGACCCGAAGCTCGCGGACCCGAAGTCCGACGCGTCGCAGCAGCCCGAGGACTGCAAGAACGAGCACCGGTCGATCAAGGACGACGTGCTGGTGATGATCGGCATCTGCACCCACCTCGGCTGCTCGCCGACCTTCCGGCCGGACGTCGCACCCGCCGACCTCGGTGCCGACTGGCTCGGCGGGTTCTTCTGCCCCTGCCACCAGTCGAAATTCGACCTGGCCGGCCGCGTCTACTCCGGCGTTCCGGCGCCGACCAACCTTCCCGTGCCGCCGCACCGATACGTGACGGACACCAAGATCATCATCGGCGACACCGGCAAGTCGGCGTAAGGGGACCTCGGCCATGCAAAAGCTTCTGACCTGGATCGACGACCGCTTCCCGCTGACCGCGCTCTGGGAAAGCCAGTGGGGCAAGTACGTCGCGCCGAAGAACTTCAACTTCTGGTACTACTTCGGCTCGCTGGCCGCGCTGGTGCTGGTGATGCAGATCGTCACCGGCATCTTCCTGGCGATGAGCTACAAGCCCGACGCGGCGCGGGCGTTCGAGTCGGTCGAATACATCATGCGGGACCTGCCGTGGGGCTGGCTGATCCGCTACATGCACTCGACCGGCGCGTCGATGTTCTTCGTCGTCGTCTACCTGCACATGTTCCGCGGGCTGATGTACGGCAGCTACCGCAAGCCGCGCGAGCTCACGTGGATCTTCGGATGTCTGATCTACCTCTGCCTGATGGCCGAGGCGTTCTTCGGCTACCTGCTGCCGTGGGGCCAGATGTCGTACTGGGGCGCGCAGGTGATCGTCAACCTGTTCTCGGCGGTGCCCGTGATCGGCGAGGACCTCGGCGATCTGGATTCGCGGCGACTACACGATCTCCGACGCCACGCTGAACCGCTTCTTCGCGTTCCACGTGGTCGCGGTGCCGCTGGTGCTGCTGGGCCTCGTCGTGGCGCACCTGATGGCGCTGCACGAGACGGGCTCGAACAATCCCGACGGCATCGAGATCAAGAAGCAGCCGAAGGACCCGCGACCGGCCTTCCGCTCGATGGCATCTACTCGCATCCGTACTATTCGGTGAAGGACATCGTCGGCGTCGTCGTCTTCCTCGCCGTGTTCTCGATCATCATGTTCTTCATGCCGGACATGGGCGGCTACTTCCTCGAGGCCAACAACTTCATTCCGGCCGATCCGCTGAAGACGCCGGAGCACATCGCGCCCGGTGTGGTACTTCACGCCGTACTACGCGATGCTGCGCGCGGTCCCCTCGTTCCTGGGCAGCCAGTTCTGGGGCGTGCTGGTGATGGGCGCCGCGGTGATGATCTTCTTCGCGCTGCCGTGGCTCGACCGGGGCGCGGTCAAGTCGATCCGCTACCGCGGCCCGACCTACAAGCTCTGGCTCGCCGCGTTCGTCGTCAGTTTCCTGATCCTCGGCTACCTGGGTGTCGTTCCGGTGACCGTCTGGGGCCAGTTCCCGGAAGGCTGGCCCGTGCTCGGAACGGCCGACCGGGCGACCGTCGTCGCGCGTTTGCTCACGGTCGTCTACTTCCTCTTCTTCCTGCTGATGCCGTGGTACACCGTGCGCGACAAGACGAAGCCGGTTCCGGACAGGGTGACCGGATGATGAACATGAGCGAGCCTGAAGGTGCTGCTCGCCGCGCTCCTCGTCGCCGGCGCCGGATCCGCGCTGGCTTCGAGCGGCGCCGACATCCGCTTCGAGCCCTCGCCGATCAACCGCCTCGACCTCGAGTCGCAGCAGCGCGGCGCGCGGACGTTCGTCAACTACTGTCTCAACTGCCACACGGCGCGGTACATGCGCTACAACCGCCTCACCGACCTCGGTCTCACGGAGGCGCAGATCCGCGACAACCTGATGTTCGCGACGAGCAAGATCGGCGACACGATGACCGTCGCGATGACGCCCGCCGACGCCAAGGCGTGGTTCGGCGTGACGCCGCCGGATCTCACGCGTCGAGTCCCGCGTGCGCGGCGCCGAGTGGCTCTACAACTACTTTCTCGGCTTCTACCGCGACGAGACAACACCGAGCGGCTGGAACAACCTCGTCTTTCCGAACGTCGCGATGCCGCACGTGCTCGCCGGGCTTTCCGGCGCGAACCGGCTCGTCACCACCGAGTTCAAGGACCACGAGAAGGCGCAGGCCGCCGCGCTCGCCGCGAAGGGTATCGTCGTGCTGGCGCCGGGCAAGAACCACACCTACATCGTGAAGACGCTGGCCGTCGACACTCCGGGGACGCTCACCCCGGTCCAGTATCGCGAGATGGTCGCCGACCTCGTCAATTTCCTCGATTTCATGGGCGAGCCGACGAAGAACAAGCGGGTGAGCATCGGACTGATCGTCCTGCTGTACCTCGGCGTGCTGTTCGTGTTCGCCTACTGGCTGAAGCGCGAGTACTGGAAGGACGTCCACTGACGCCGGGGCGCGGTCCGGCTGCTGTATCGCTCCCGCGCGTGGCGTCCGTTGTCGCCCCGGGAACTCTCGCGGCTCGCCGCGCGCCGATGGGCAGCCGGCCCGAGCGCCAGGCGTGCCGTTGGCCAGGTGCCGGTGGCGGTCCCGGCGGGGGCGGCGCCCCGCGCGCGGCGAATTGCATTCCGGCGCCGGTACCCTCATATCCGATAAACAGCCCGCCCCGCGCGAGGAGAAACGAATCATGATGACGCTCTATTCCGGGACCACCGATCCCGTTCAGCCAGCGCTGCCGCATCGTGCTGCACGAGAAGGGGATGGACTTCCAGATCATCGACGTCGATCTCGACCACAAGCCCGAAGACCTCGCGGTGATGAATCCGTACAACCAGGTCCCGGTGCTGGTCGAGCGCGACCTGGTGCTGCACGAGTCGAACATCATCAACGAGTACATCGACGAGCGCTTTCCGCACCCGCAGCTGATGCCCGCCGACCCGGTGATGCGGGCCCGCGCGCGGCTGTTCCTGCACCGTTTCGAGAAGGAGATGTTCTGCCACATCGATGCGCTCGAGGGGAACAACCAGAAGCAGATCGAGAGGGCCCGCAGCCACGTCCGCGACAGCCTGTTGCAGATCGCGCCGGTGTTCACCAAGCACAAGCACATGCTGGGCGAGGAATATTCGATGCTCGACGTCGCGATCACTCCGCTGTTGTGGCGTCTCGATTATTACGGCATCCAGATGCCCAAGCAGGCGGCGCCGCTGATGAAATACGCCGAGCGGCTGTTCGCGCGGCCGGCGTTCTCCGAGGCGATGACCTCCGCCGAGCGCGGCATGCGGAAGTGAAGCGTCCGACCGGCCGGGGCGCCCGACGGCCGTTGCGGCATGAAGCCGACATGATCGTTTCGCGCCGGACCAACGGGCACCGGCCCGCTTGACGGCCTTGCCGCGGCGGGTGCTATGCTGTTCCCATGTCCGAGCAATCCGCCAAGCCGTACCTCGTGCGCGCAATCTGCGAGTGGTGTGCGGACAACGGCCTGACGCCATACCTCGCCGTCAAGGTGAACCCCGAGACCCGCGTTCCGGTCGCCTACGTGAAGAACGGCGAAATCGTCCTCAACGTCGGGGCGTCGGCGACGCGTCGGCTCACGATCGACAACGACGGCGTGCGCTTCTCGGCGCGTTTCTCGGGCACGTCGCAGGAAGTCTCTGTGCCCATGTCCGCGGTCGCCGGGATCTTCGCCAAGGAAACCGGCTACGGCTTCGCCTTCACGGTCGCGGCCAATCCCGCCGCGGCGCTCGCCGCAGCCACTGCGCCTGCGGAGCCGGACATCGACGCCGCGCTGGACAAGGACATGCAGGAAGGCAAGGACGCGAAAGACCGCGACAAGGGCAAGCCGCGGCCCTCGCACCTGCAGGTCATCAAGTAGCGCGGCTCGTTCGTGGCGGACTGACCGGCGAACGCTTGCGCGCCGCAGCGCCGTGGCTCCAGCCTGCGCCGCGTGGCGTCCTTGAGTTGTGGTGTACGACTTCAACGCGCGGTCAGGAATTCGCCGCGCTGCCGCGCATTTTCCGTTTGTTTCTGCAATGTTGACGCCGATCGCTGCGCGCCGATTGTCGCTTCGGCGCCGCCGGCACGGGTAGAATCACCGGCAAGGCCGGCATAGCTCAGCTGGTAGAGCAGCGGTTTTGTAAACCGTTGGTCGTGGGTTCGATTCCTACTGCCGGCACCGGGACTGCGTTAGCGGAGAGGCGTATCGTGTTTCGGCACGCGCAACAATCGGGGCACCGCGTCGAGGCGAACTGCGCCGGCGCGCCTCTTGCGCGTGCAGGACGCGCCGATCCGGCCGCCCCGGGTGGCTGCGGCGTCCCGCCCCGAGTGACGGGCTGACGCATGCCCATCGTGTCATTCAAGCCGACGAAGGCACGGCTCGTCATCGAGCAGGGCCGGGAAAGCGTGCTCGTCATGAAGGTCGAGGTCGCCCGGGGCGAGACGGTTTCCCTCGCGGTTGGCGGCAGGCTCGAAGCGACGTCGGGATCGCTGCGCATACGCGAACGGAAGATCGAGCGCGGACGCAACGACGGCAAAGCGGTCGGTTCGATTGTCTACATGGACGCGTCGGGGCAGGGAAGCAACCACAGCCCCGCGAACTTCCAGATCAACATCTCGATGTCACCGGCGAAGTTCGAGGCGCTGCTGAAGGTCGCGATTTCGGGACGGCTGCCTTCCAAGTTCTTCGTCCAGGCCGGTGACCGCGTCTCGGCGCGGGAGACGCGCGGGATGGGCTACCTGGTCAGGAACGGCGTCCGGACCAAGTTCTGGGACAACAAGCAGTATCGATCGCTGCCGGTGTCGAATTTTTCGGTGATCCTGCCGATCTCGGTACCCGACGCGCCCGAGGTCCCGGCCGTCGAGGAGGACCGTGCACTGGTCGAGACGCTCTCGAACAACGACGAGATGGCGGAGCTCGCCGACCAGTTTGCCGTCTTCCAGGGGGAGACCAAGAACGCGCTGACTGCGGTGGTTTCGGTGGTCGCGGTGATTGGCGTCCTGCTCCTGGTTATCAATCTCGTGCTGATCATCAAATGACGAACGCACTCGATTTCCGCGGGCGAGCGGCCGTGGTCACCGGCGGTGCGGCGGGCATCGGTTTCGCTGTCGCGCGCCGGCTCGCCGCGAGTGGCGCCGCGGTCGCGCTCTGGGACCGCGACGAGGTCGCGCTCGCCGCGGCCAGCAAGGCGCTCCCGGGCGGTGCGCTCACGCGTGCGCTCGACGTCGCCGATGCCGATGCGGTCGCGCGCGCCGCGGAGGCGACCGCGGCGGCCATGCAGAGGATCGACGTGCTCGTCTGCTCCGCCGGCATCACGGGGCCGAACGCGACGACGTGGGAGTACCCGGTCGCGGCGTGGCGGCAGGTGATCGACGTCAATCTCAACGGCCTCTTCTACTGCAACCGCGCGATCGTACCGTTGATGCTGCGCAGCGACTACGGGCGGATCGTCAACATTGCGTCGGTCGCGGGCAAGGAGGGCAACCCGAACGCGGCGGCGTACAGCACGTCGAAGGCCGGCGTGATCGGTCTGACCAAGTCCCTCGGCAAGGAGCTCGCGCGGACCGGAATTCGGGTCAATTGCGTGACGCCCGCCGCCGTGCGCACGGCGATCTTCGACCAGATGACCCAGCAGCACATCGACTTCATGCTGTCGAAGATCCCGTTGGGCCGCTTCGGCACCGTCGATGAGATCGCCGCCCTCGTCTGCTGGCTCGCCAGCGACGAATGCTCGTTCTCGACGGGTGCGGTGTTCGACGCCTCCGGCGGTCGGGCGACCTACTGAGTCGCCCGCCGGCGCGCGGCCGGCTCTCTACGGGCGCACGGCCAGCATGATCTTGCCGACGTGCTGCGACGATTCCATCAGCGCGTGCGCGCCGGCCGCCTCGGCCAACGGGAAGACGCGGTGGACGACGGGCTTGACTTCGCCGCTCTCGAGCAATGGCCAGACGCGTTCGCGCAGCGAGGCGGCGATCTCGGCCTTGCGCTCGAGCGGACTCGCGCGAAGGGTCGAGCCGGTGACGGTCAGGCGTTTCATCATGATGGGCCGCCAGTCGAGCTCCACCCGGCCGCCATGGAGGAACGCAATCATGACGAGCCGGCCTTCCAGCGCAAGGCACCGGAGGTTTTTCTCGATGTAGTCGCCGCCGACCATGTCGAGAACGATGTCGACGCCCCGCTTGCCCGTGATCCGCGCGACCTCCGCGACGAAATCCTGGGTCCGGTAATTGATCGCGTGATCCGCACCCAGCGAGCGGCAGTATGCCGCCTTGTCGTCGCTGCCGACGGTCGTGAACACGGTGGCATCGTTCATCTTCGCGAGCTGGATCGCGGTCAGGCCGATCCCGCTCGACCCACCGTGGATCAGCACCTTCTCCCCTGGCTTGAGGCGGGCGCGGTCGAACAGGTTGTTCCAGACGGTGAAGAAGTTCTCCGGGAGGCTTGCCGCGGCGAGCAGGTCGAGCCCCCTCGGGATCGGGAGGCAGTACGCGGCTGGCGTGGTGCAGTACTCCGCGTATCCGCCGCCCGGAGTCAGCGCGCACACCTGGTCCCCGATGCGCCACGAAGTCACGCCCTCGCCGCAGCCGACGATCGTGCCGGCGACTTCGAGGCCGATGATCGGCGATGCGTCCGCAGGCGGCGGATAGGATCCGTTGCGCTGCGCGCAGTCGGGCCGGTTCACGCCGGCGTAGCTCACCTCGATCAGCACTTCGCCCGCCTTCGCTTGCGGCAGCGGACCTTCGGCGAGGGCGAGCACGTCGGGCGGGCCGGGTTCACGGGCGGCGACGTAGCGCATGGTGGCGGGAAGCGGGCGATCGACGGACATGACGGCTCCGGGGGCGGGACTGTGGCCAATTCTAGCCGAAGCGGGCTGCTAGACTTCTGTAACGCACCGCCTCGCGCGTCCCGTTCCCGAGGCGGCTTGCGAGCGTTGGGGGCCAGATGCCGGACGTGTCGTCGTCGACTGGGCCGAATGTCGCCTGGTTGCTCGAGCGGAGCGCACGCGCGCATCCGCGGCTTCCCGCGCTCGCGCTCGGCGGCCGCGTACTGTGCGACTATGCATCGCTCGCCGGGCGGGCCGCGCGCATCGCTGGTGCGCTCACGGCGGCGGGGCTCGGGCGCGGCGAGCGTGTCGCGTTCGTCGCGCGTAACGTCCCGGCGTACATCGAGGCACTTTTCGGTTGCTGGTGGGCGGGGCTCGTCGCCGTTCCCGCCAATTCCAAGCTCCATCCGAAGGAGCTCGCGTTCGTGCTGGAGGACAGCGGCGCCCGCTGGGCGTTCGTCGACGCCGCGTGGCAGGCGGCGATCGGCGGGATCGCCGGGGAAGGCACCGGGCCGTCCGTCGTCCTGCTCGGAGGGGAGGAGTACGAGAAGCTCGCGGGCGGCGCGCCTTGTCCGGAACCGGCGGTGTGTGCCACCGACGATCCCGCGTGGCTTTTCTACACGAGCGGGACGACGGGCCGGCCGAAGGGCGTGGTGCTCTCGCACGGCAACCTGCGGGCGATGAGCCGATCCTTTCTCGCCGGAGTCGAATCGGTCGCTCCCGGCGACGCGCTGCTGCACCCGGCGCCGCTGTCGCACGGCTCGGGGCTCTACGTGCTGCCGCACGTGGCGGCGGGTGCGGTCAACGTCGTGCCCGAGTCGGGCGCGTTCGACCCGGACGAAATCTGGGCGCTTCTCGCCCTGTGGGACCGTGCGTGCTTCTTCGCCGCGCCGACGATGGTGAAGCGCCTCGTCGCGTCGCGCGCGCTGGGCGCCGCGCGGGTCGACCGGCTGAAGAGCATCGTCTACGGCGGCGGGCCGATGTACGTCGCCGACGCCAGGTCGGCATTCGCCGCGCTCGGCCCGCGACTCGCGCAGATCTACGGTCAGGGGGAGTCGCCGATGACGATCACCGCGATGAGCCGCGCACTCATCGCCGACGCGATCGCCCGCGACGACGATGCGCGCCTCGGATCGGTGGGCCTCGCCCAGGTCGGAATCGAAGTGCGCGTCGGGGACGAGCGCGATCGCGGCTTGCCCGCAGGCGGGAACGGCGAAGTCCTGGTCCGCGGTCCCACCGTGATGCAGGGCTACTGGATGAACCCCGAGGCGAGCCGGCGCGCGCTCGCGAACGGGTGGCTGCATACCGGCGATATCGGCAGCCTCGACGCCGACGGTTACCTGACTCTCAAGGATCGATCGAAGGACCTCATCATCAGCGGCGGCTCGAACATCTACCCGCGCGAGGTGGAGGAGGTCCTCCTGCGCCACGCCGATGTCGCCGAGGTCGCGGTCGTCGGCCGCGCGCATGCCGAGTGGGGCGAGGAGGTTGTCGCGTGCGTTGTCGTGCGCGGCGGTTTGGTGCGCGATGCCGACGCCAAGCGTCGGATCGAACACGCCCTCGACGCCCTTTGCCTCGGGCACATCGCGCGCTTCAAGCGACCGAAGGCCTATCTGTTCGTCGACGAGCTGCCCAAGAACAACACCGGAAAGGTGCTGAAGACCGAATTGCGGAGGCGCGTGGCGGAAAGCTAGCGTCGATTTGCTCGCCGGCGAAGGTCACGCCTGATGGTGCACCCCGTCGCGTCCGGGTACCGAACGGCGGACCGCGATCAGCCACACGGCCGCTGCCGCGACGCCGATCGCGAGCGACCACAATGCCGGCCGGATGCCGATGGTTTCGGCGAGCACCGCACCGACGAGCGCTCCGGCCGGCGTCAACACGCCGGTGGCGACCTGCCATGTCGCCGCCGCGCGGCCGAGCGCCTCGGGCGGGAGCAGGCGCTGGCGAAGCGTGGTCTCGGTGATCAGATAGATGGTGAGCGCGCCGTCGCCGATGACCTGCGTGGCGATCAGAAAGGACATTGCGATCCAGGGAATTGCCGGCGCAAGCGGAACCAGCACCTGGACCGTGGCGCCGACGAGGAGCGCGCCGATGAGTGTCCGGCGCGCTCCCCAGCGCACGGCGACCGGCGATGCCAGCGCGGCGCCGGCGAGGCCGCCCAGACCGCCGCAGCCGATCGTCACGCCCAGCTGCGCAGGGGTGAGGCCGAGATGCGACAGGGCGAACAGCGTGTAGAGCGATGCCATGAAGCTCATGCAGAAAGTGAGCGTCGCCGTCGCCAGGAACAGCGCGCGGATTGCCGTGCTGCGCCAGACGACGTGGATGCCGGTGCGGACGTCGTCGGCGAACGACGTCGCGACCGGCGCCGGCCGTACCGTCTCGCGCTTGCGAATCTTGCCGAGCAGCCGCGCCGACGCCAGGAAGGAGACGGCGTCGATGGCGATCGCGAGCGGCGCCGTCAGCCAGGCGACCAGCGCGCCGCCGAGCGCCGGCCCGGAAATCTCGGCCACGGCGTCGACGGCCTCCCGCTTGCCGTTGGCGTCGAGCAGGCGCTTGCGGGGGACGAGATCGGTGATGTACACATGGTCGGCGAGCTGATAGAGCACCGTCGCGATGCCGGTGACCGTCGCGACCGCATACAGCAGCGGGAGCGTCACCCGACCGGCGAGCGCCGCCGCCGGAATCGACAGCAGTGCCGCGGCGCGCACGAGATCAGCGCCGATCATCAGCGGCCGGCGCCGGTGACGGTCGACCCAGCCGCCGCCCTGCCACGCGAGGATCGCGCCGGGCAGCGTCAGCGCGACGGTTAACACGCCGAGATCGTAGGCGCCGGCGCCGGCAGCCAGGATCGCGGCGATCGGCAGCGCGGTCCGCGTGATCCGCGAGCCGACCGCTGACACGCCCTGTGCGCTCCAGAGCAGCAGGAAATCGCGATGGCGCCACAGGCCGCCGCGCGGCAGCCACCGGCGGGCTCGCGTGCTCAAGCGCGGCTCAGTACACGACCCGCACGTTTTCCGGGGCCAGCCAATCCTTCAGCCGGGCAAGCAGCGGGTCGTCGAGATTGACGTTCCATGTCCCGGGGAGCTCGAGCTCGCCGACGATTCCCCGGTTGCGATACTCGACGACGATCGGACAGCTTCCACTGCGGAACGGCTCGAGCAGCTCGGCGAGCCGCGCGACGTCGGCGCCACCGTTGCATGCGAGGCGCAGCGCCTTCGCATGGCGCTTGCGGATGCCCGCGATATCGTAAACGGCCTCGGCCACGACCCGAAGACCCTGTGCCTGGCCATCCTCCCCGGTGCGCTGCATGATCTTGGCGTCGACAATCACCAGCTGGTCTTCGCGCAGCAGGTTGCGCGCGGTGTCGAGCGTCTCGTTGTAGACAACGAGCTCCGCGGAACCCGCGCCGTCGTCGAGCGTGACGATTGCCATCTTGCCGCGGCGGGATGTCTGCGTCCGGATCGCGGTGACGATGCCCGCGACAAGCACTGTCTCCTTCTTCGGCTGCAGGTCCGACAGCGACTGCCGGATGAGGGGCGCGAGCTCCTCGGCGAATGCCGCGTAGGGATGCCCCGACAGGTAGAAGCCGAGTGCTGCCTTCTCGTGTGTGAGCCGCTCTGCCTCGGTCCATTCCCGCGTTGCGACGAGCGCGAGGCCTCCTTCTTCGCGCCCATCGCCGAACAACGAGACCTGCGCCGCGGCGGCCGCGGCCCGCTCCGCCTCGGCGAGCACAACACCGACCGATGCGAAGAGCGCGGCGCGTCGTGGTTCCACCGCGTCGAACGCGCCGCCACGGACCAGCGCCTCGACGGCGCGCCGATTGACGAGGCGCTTGTCGACGCGCCGACAGAAATCGAACAGGTCGCGGAACGGGCCTCCCGCCTCGCGCGCGGCGACGATCGCCTCGATCGCCTGCGCGCCGGTGCCCTTGATCGCGCCGAGGCCGTAGCGTATCCGTCGGCCGTCGACCGGCTCGAACCGGTAACTCGACGCGTTCACGTCGGGCGGCAGGATCGACAGGCCGTTCGCGACGGCGTCGTCGTAGAGCGAGCGCACCTTGTCGGTGTCGTCCATCACCAGCGACAGGTTGGCGGACATGAACGCCGCCGGGTGATGCGCCTTCAGGTACGCGGTCTGATACGCAACGAGCGCGTACGCCGCTGCGTGCGACTTGTTGAAGCCGTAACCTGCGAATTTCTCCATCAGGTCGAAGAGTGCGCTAGCCTTGGCCTTGGCGACCCCGTTGCGTCCTGCGCCGGCGACGAACACGTCGCGCTGCTTTGCCATCTCCTCCTTGTTCTTCTTGCCCATCGCGCGGCGGAGCAGATCGGCGGCGCCAAGCGTGTAGCCGCCGATCACCTGCGCGATCTGCATCACCTGCTCCTGGTAGACCATGACGCCGTACGTCGGACTCAGGATCGGCTCGAGCCGCGAATCGGGATACTCGAAGCGCTCGCGCCCGGTCCTGCGCGCCGTGTACGTCGGGATGAGCTCCATCGGACCGGGCCGGTACAGCGCCACCAGGGCGATGATGTCCTCGAAGCGCGTCGGCGGTGCCTGCTGCATCAAGTCGCGCATCCCGCGCGATTCAAACTGGAACACGGCGGCGGTGTTGGCGGCCTTGAAGATCTCGTAGGTGGCCTTGTCGTCGAGCGGGAGCGTGTCCAGCCGGAGCTGGCTCGCGGGATCGAGGCGCCGCACGTAGCGCAGCGTCCAGTCGAGGATGGTGAGCGTCGTGAGCCCGAGAAAATCGAATTTGACGAGGCCAACCGCCTCGACGTCATCCTTGTCGAACTGCGAGACGATCGCGTCGGAACCCGGCTGCGTGTAGAGCGGGCAGAAATCGGTGAGTTTGCCCGGCGCGATCAGCACGCCGCCGGCGTGCATGCCGACGTTGCGCGTCAGGCCCTCGAGCGACTCGGCCAGTGCGAGCAGCTCGCGCACTTCCTCCTCGTTCCGCTCGCGCTCGGCGAGCAGCGGCTCCATCGCGCGTGCCTCCTTCAGCGTGATGAGCTTGCCGGGCTGGAACGGAATCAGCTTGGCGATGCCGTCGCAGAACAGGTAGGGCAGGTCGAGCACGCGGCCGACGTCGCGCACGGCCGCCTTCGCCGCCATCGTGCCGAAGGTCGCGATCTGCGATACCGAATCCGCGCCGTATTTCTTCTTCACGTAGTCGATGACCCGGTCGCGGCCGTCCTGGCAGAAGTCGATGTCGAAGTCGGGCATCGACACCCGCTCCGGATTGAGGAAACGCTCGAACAGCAACCCGTAGCGCAGCGGATCGAGATCGGTGATTCCGAGCGAATAGGCGACGAGCGACCCGGCACCGGAGCCGCGGCCGGGCCCGACGGGCACCCCGTTCTCCTTCGCCCAGGTGATGAAGTCGGCGACGATCAGGAAATAGCCGGCGAAGCCCATCTGGACGATCGTCCGCGTCTCGAATTCGAGACGGGCGACATACTCCTGACGCCTTGTCTCCCGCGTCGCGGGATCGGGGTAGAGGAGGCGCAGCCGCTGCTCCAGGCCGGCTGCAGCTTCGCTGCGCAGATGGTCGTCGAGCGTGACTCCTGGCGGGGTCGGGAAGTCGGGCAGATAGTTCTTGCCGAGGGGGATCGTCAGATTGCAGCGCTGCGCGATCGCAACGGAATTCGCGAGGGCTTCCGGCAGGTCGGCGAACGCCGCGGCCATCTCGGCCTGCGTCTTGAAATACTGATCCGGCGTGAAGCGCCGCGGCCGCCGCGGGTCGGCGAGCACATGCCCCTCCGCGATGCAGACGCGTGCGTCGTGCGCGCGGAAGTCGGCGCTGCGCACGAACTGCACCGGATGCGTTGCGACCACCGGCAGGCCGAGGTCGCTGCCGAGCCGAACGGTCGCGGCGACGAGGAGGTCGTCGTCGGACAGCCCCGCGCGCTGCACCTCGAGGTAGTAACGGCCCGGGAATGCGGCGGCCCACGCGCGCGCCGCCTTCGTCGCGCCCGGCACATTGCCCTGCGCGAGCGCCGTACCGACGTCGCCGGCGCGCGCGCCGGAAAGCGCAATCAGCCCGTCGGTGCCCTTCGGCGAACCAGTCGCGCCTGAGCTCCGCGCGGCCGCGATACTGGTTGCTGCGGTACGCACGCGTCAGCCATTCGGCGAGCCTCAGAAAGCCGGCGCGCGTCTGCGCCAGCAGCAGCGCCCGGTACGGCTGATCGCGCTCGCCGTCGTGCGTAAGCCAGACGTCGCAGCCACAGATCGGCTTGATCCCGCGCGCGCGCGCGGCCTTGTAGAACTTGACGAGGCCGAACGCATTGGCGAGATCGCTGATTGCGAGCGCGGGCATGCCATCCGTCGCCGCCGCCGCGATTGCATCGTCGATGCGGACGGTGCCATCGACGATCGAGAACTCGCTGTGCAGACGCAGGTGGACGAAGGCGGGCGCGGACATGGAGGCGAATCGAGGAATGCTAGAATTTTACCCCGTTCACCGTTCGCCGATCCGCTCCTTGACCCGTCGGTTGCATGCTGTGCTGCGCGCGCGCTCGGCGCGCGTGGTCACTTCTGCTCGCGCTTGCATGGGCGATCGGCGGGTGTGCGCCGATGGCAACGGGCCCGCGCGGGGAAACACCGTCGGGCGCGCCCGCGAAGCCGCTTCCGGTGACCGCAGAACCGCCGCCCCCCAACGTCAATCTGTCCGGCTTCCCGCTGCCGTACCGGCAGGGTTACGCAGACGGCTGTGCGAGTGCGAAGGGAGCCGAGCGCAAGGACAGCGCGCGCTTCGCCGGGGACGGCAACTACCGCACCGGATGGCAGGACGGCCTTGCGCTGTGCAAAGGGCGCTGACACGCATGGCGGCTGGCGCAAGGCGCGCAACCCGGGCACTTCTCGCCGGAGCGGACGATTGAAGCCGGCACGATCGCACCGGATCGATCTGCGCGGTCTCGACTCGCACGTGCTGACGTGGGGCGACCCCGCCGCGGCGAAACTGTTCCTGCTGCACGGCTGGATGGATGTCGCGGCATCGTTCCAGTTTCTCGTCGACGCGCTTGCCGGCGATTGGCACGTGATCGCACCGGACCTGCGCGGGTACGGGGAGAGCGCCTGGCAGCCGCAGGGATACTGGTACCCTGACTACATCGCCGACCTCGAGGCGCTCCTCGACGTGTTCGCGCCGGGCGAGGCGGTTCACCTCGCCGGGCACAGCCTCGGCGGCAACGTCGTGCTGCACTACGCCGGAGTGCGCCCGGCGCGCGCCCGCACGGTCATCTCGCTCGACGGCTTCGGGATCCGCGCCGAGGAGTCGACGCACGCGCCGGCGAAGATCGCGAAGTGGCTGGACGCCCTCGCCGCACCGCAGGATTTCGCGACCTACGCGAGCTTCGAGGCGGTCGCCGATCGCCTGCAGAAGAACAATCCGCGCCTGCCGCGGGACAAGGCATTGTTCCTTGCCAGCCACTGGGCCCGAATGGACACGGACGGGCGCGTCCGCCTCGTCTCCGATCCGCGGCACAAGCTGCCGTTTCCGACGGTCTACCGGATCGAGGAAACGTACGCGGTGTGGCGCAACATCACCGCGCCGACGCTGTGGATCGCCGCGGCGGAATCGAACATCCCGAAATGGCTCGACGACCATCCGGAGGGCGAAGGCGGCACCGACAGCTTCGCCGGAGTCCGGCGGCGATTCGCACACATCCCGCACGGCCGGATGGTGACGATCGCCGATGCCGGCCACATGCTTCACCACGACCAGCCGGCGGCGGTGGCCGCTGCGATGGAAGCGTTCCTCGCGGGCGCGATGATCGCGCAGCGCCTTGCCGTGCGCTCGCAGCGTGGCGCCTACGTCGCACTCGTGATTCTCACGGCGATCTGGGGCAGCAACTGGATCGCGATGAAGCTGGCGCTCGCGCGTGCCGATCCGATCGTGTTCAACATCGAGCGCACGTGCGTCGCGATCGCCGTTCTCTTTGCCGTCATCCTCTGGCGCGGGCGGCGCCTGCTGCCCGAATCCTGGATTGCGGTGGCGGTCACCGGATTTTTCCAGACGACGATCAACCTCGGTTCGACGACGATGGCGCTGGCCGGTGGAGGCGCCGGCCGCACGGCGGTGCTGGTATTCACGATGCCGTTCTGGACGTTGCTGCTTGCCTGGCCGGTACTGGGGGAGCGCGTGCGCGGGCTCCAGTGGCTCGCGATTGCGTTCGCGCTCGCCGGCCTCGCGCTGGTCGTCGAGCCCTGGAATTGGCAGGGCGGGCTCGGCTCGAAGCTGTGGGCGGTACTGTCGGGATTCGGCTGGGCGGCCGGCACGATCGCGATGAAATACTTCCAGCGTGCGCGTGGTTTCGACATGATCAATTTCCTCGCCTGGCAGATGCTGATCGGTATCCTGCCGCTCTGTCTGGTGCCGCTTGCGGTGAGTCTTCCCGGCGCGCAGTGGAGCACGATCTACGCGTTGCTGCTGCTCTGGACCGGCGCCGTCTCGACCGCGATCGGGTTCCTGCTCTGGATCGCCGTGCTGCGTTTCCTGCCGGCTGGAACGGCATCGCTCAACATGCTGGCAATCCCGGTCATCGCCCTGCTGTCGTCGATGCTGGTCTTCGGCGAGCGAATCAGGACCGCCGAGTGGCTCGGTATCGGGTGCATTGGCGCCGGGCTGGCCATCATCACGCTGCGCAGTTGGCTCGCGAGTCGCCGGGGTGAACGGCCGGCGCCGGAACCGGTGCCGCTCGAGGGCGGATAGGCGAGCGGCGCGCCGGGCGTGGGTCGCGCCCCGGGACGCAGCTGACGGCGGAGTAGAATGGGCGCACGCCGGCACCGATGCCGGCGCGCTTTTGCCCGCGCCCGACCTCCAACCGAGCATGACCGCCCCCGCGCAACCCGACATCGCGAAGCTCAGGATCGACCGCAGCGCGGCACCCGTGCGCGCGGTCGCGCCGCCGGAAGTGGCTCGTCCTCGCGATCGTCGCGCTGGTCGCGGCAGCCGGCGCGCTCTGGTACGCGCTGCAACCCCATCCGCTTCAGGTGGAGACTGTCTCCGTCGTCACCGCGTACCCGTCGCAGCAGTACGTCGTCCTCAACGCGACCGGCTACGTCGTCGCCCAGCGCAAGGCGGCCATCGCGTCGAAGGCGACCGGGCGCCTCGAGTGGCTGGGTGTGACCGAGGGCTCGCGCGTGAAGGCGGGCGAGATCATCGCCCGCCTCGACAATCGCGACGTCCTTGCGCAGGCGCAGAGCGCCGAGGCCTCCGTCATGGCCGCGCGCGCGGCCCTCGATCAGGCGCTGGCCGAGGAATGGGATGCGGCGTCGTCGTTGAAGCGCAACCAGGATCTGGTCGCCAGGGGGTTCGTCTCCCAGTCGGCGCTCGATTCGACGAAGGCGCGGGCGGACCGCGCTGTTGCCGGAGTCGCGAATGCGAAGGCGGCGATCGCAGTCGCCGAGGCGAATGCGCGCAATGCGCAGGTCGCCGTCGACTACACGCTGATCCGCGCACCGTTCGACGGCGTGATCCTGTCAAAGAGCGCGAACGTCGGCGACATGGTGACGCCGTTTTCTTCGGCCGCGGATTCGAAGGGGGCGGTCGTCAACATTGCCGACATGGAAACGCTCGAAGTGGAGGCCGACGTCTCGGAATCGAGCCTCGCCAAGATCAGGGTCGGGCAGCCGTGCGAGATCACGCTCGACGCGCTCCCGGACACGCGCTTTCGCGGCCGCATCGGGCGCATGGTACCGACGGTCGATCGCGCGAAGGCGACCGTGATGACCAAGGTGCAGTTCGACGCGATCGATCCGCGGATCCTTCCGGACATGAGCGCCAAGGTGTCCTTCCTCTCGCAGGAGGTCACCGCGGACCAGCAGCAGCCGCTGCTTGCGGTGAGTCCCGATGCGCTCGCCACGCGCGGCGCGCGGCGCGGTGCTTTTCGTCATCCGCGACGGAAAGGCGGTCGCGGTGCCGGTCACGCGCGGGCCGAGCGTCGGCGACCTGGTGGCGATCACCGGCGATGTGCGGTCGGGGGAGAAGGCCGTGCGGAAGCCCGGGGCCGGACCTGGCGTCGGGAACGCTGGTGAAGGTCGCCCAGAAATAGCGTGCCGGACTCTGACGCAGCATCTGCTTCCGGGGCGGCACTCGCGCGGGAGCCGCTCGTCGCGATCCGCGGACTCACGAAGTACTACGTCCGCGGCGACCAGATCATCCCCGTGCTCGTCGGCATCAATCTCGACGTCTACGCGGGGGACTATGTCGCGCTGATGGGGCCGTCCGGCTCCGGCAAGTCGACGCTGCTCAACCTGGTGGCGGGCATCGACAAGCCGAGCTCCGGCGAAATCCGCATCGCCGGTGTCGACATCGCGCAGCTCTCCGACGCCGAGCTCGCACCATGGCGCGCCGCCCACGTCGGCTTCATCTTCCAGTTCTACAACCTGATGCCCGTGCTGACGGCGTTCGACAACGTCGAATTGCCGCTGCTGCTCACGGCGCTGTCGCGCAGGGAGCGGCGCGAGCGGGTCGAGACGGCGCTGGCGCTGGTGGGGCTGTCCGACCGGATCGACCACTATCCGAACGAACTGTCCGGAGGCCAGCAGCAGCGCGTCGCGATCGCGCGAGCGCTCATTGCCGATCCGACGATCGTCGTCGCCGACGAGCCCACCGGCGACCTCGATCGCGCGACCGCGGAGGAGATCCTGGGCCTGCTCGACCGGCTCAATCGGGAGATCGGCAAGACGATCATCATGGTGACGCACGATCCGAAAGCCGCCGGCGAAGGCGCACCGCGTGGTTCAGCTCGAGAAGGGCGTGCTCGCCGGCCAGGATCGCTGAGCACGGCTGCTGCGGCGGGTCGCTGTGCGGCGCTACGACGGCTTCCTTCCCTGGCCGCGCACGCTCGCGTCGAGGTCGAGCTCGAAGGAAACCGGCGCCTGTGCGGCGTGTTCGGGCGCGCCGGACTCCGCGGGACCCGGCTTCCGGGCGTGCGCCGCCTCGGCCGCCGCAGCGGGGCGCGCCTTTGGCACTGCGCCCGCCATCGTCACCGTGCGCGGACCGGCGGGCCCGAGCTTGCCCTCGTGCGCGAGGTCGGTGTCGATGTCGATTGCCGGCGGGACGTCGCTGATCTGCAGCAGCAGCAGGATGTCGCTGTAGGCGGCGAGCGGGAAACCCATCCGCCGGCCGTCGCGATTGTCGTAGAGCAGCCGCTCGAGGTAGGCATGGCACGCCGGCTGGCCCCAGAGGCCGACGATCTGCTTGACGATATGCGGGAAGGACTCGAGACCGCCGTCACCCAGTTCGTCGACGGCGAAGCCTTCCCACAACGGCGTCTGCACGTTGCATTGCAGGTGGAACTCCTCGGCCAGCCGCCGGAACTCCTGCCGGCGGCCCGTCGCGTGGTAGAGGTCGAGCAGCATCAGCCACGCCGCGGGGATCGACCGCGGCAGCCGCTTGAGGTGCTCGTTCAGCACGTCGATCGCGCGGTCCGGATGCCCGAGCGCGACGTAGACGCGCGCCTCCTCGGTCACGTGCGGACAGCTCCGACACCGCGAGCGCGCCGGCAGCGTCGCGGGAAACCGGCGGTGGCAGCGGACTCCGGGTCATCGTCGCTGTCCCGCGCTCGGCCTCGGAGCGCGCGATTCCCGCCGGTGCGCTCCGCAGGGGCGATGCCTTGCGCAATTCGGTCATCGTGTCGGTGCGCGATGGGCCCACCCCGGTAGCCTGCCAATCGGCGCGGCGTGCGGTGGCGTCCTGCCGCCGTTTCCAGAGCAGCACCAATGCGATGACGAGCGCCATGCCGAGGATCATCGCGAGCGCCGGCCAGTTGGCTTCCCACCAGGGTACCGGCGGGGGCGGCGGTGCCTTCCTTGCCTCCTCCGCGGCGCGATCCGCCGCTTCGCTCGCGCGCATCTCCTGCTGCAACCGTTCGACCATCGCGGACAGCTCCGCGATTCGCTGCCGCAACACGACGGTCTCGGCCTCCATCGCGTTCGCGAGTTCCTGCTCGGTCTGCGGCGCGCGGACTTTCCGCGCTGCTCGGTGCTGCCGCGCCGGGTAGCGGCGGCGGTGCGCTCGACAGCTTCAACCGTGGTTGCTCCGCCGTCCCGGGCGGCGCGCGCTTCTGCCCTCTCGCGGCGCCGCGCGGCTTGGCGGGTGCCGCCTTGCGCGCTGCCTGCGGGCCATCGGCCGCGCGCGGGGCCCCGGCGCGTGCCGGAGCCGGCGGCGCGTCCCGGCTCCCGCGCCACCGGCGGTCGTGGTGGCGCGACCACGGCCCCCGGCGCGGCGGAATCGCCGGCCACGAGCGGAGCGTCGATGGGCGGCAGGTCCATCAGCAACGTGAATTCGCGGCGTATCGGCGTTTCGCAGCCCGCTTGCAGCGTGAGCCTCACGACCGGATCGTTCACCGGGCGCGGATGGGAAATCACGAGTTGCGCGCCGGCGGGCGTCTGCTCGAGCGCTGACGCGTCCGAAGACGAGCTGCGGGATGCCGTCGGTGTCGCGCTCCGCCGGGACGAGCTTGAAGCATTCGGCGGCGAGCTCCTCGCCGGCATCGGCGAGCAGCGGGACGACCACGCGCAGCGGCTGGGACAGTGCCGACTGCTGGGCGACCGGTCCGATCCCCACAGCCGTCGCGGGAGCCGCGACCAGCGCCGGCACGAGGCACGAGAACGCGACTGCGAGACGATGCGCGCGCCGGCCTGCGAGCCGACGGCGGGCACACGGGTGGGAAGTTGCGTCGATGGCGGACCTCGCGATCATCGGATCGAAACCGTGGCGTGACACAGATGTTGCCGAGCGGCGCTGCGGCCCGCGCGCCGTGTGCCACGCGCTCGGATGCGTGCCAGGTCCGTAGTTTAAACTAATGCCTGTCCTCCCTCGTCGCCGAGTTCCGGCACGCGGCCCCCGCGGCAGCGATCATGTTCCTCCCGCTCCTCGTCATCAAGAACGCATTCCGGCACAAGCTGCGAACGGCGCTGACGATCGTCGGCATCGTCGTCGCGATCACCGCATTCGGACTGCTGCGCACGATCGTCGACGCATGGTACGCCGGAGCGAACGCAAGTTCCAGCGCGCGGCTCATCACGCGGAGCTCGGTCTCGCTCGTGTTCTCGCTGCCGCTCACCTACGCGCAGAAGATACGGCAGGTGCCCGGCGTCCAGGCCGTCATCGTGGGCGAACTGGTTCGGCGGCGTCTACATCTCGGAGCGCAACTTCTTTCCGCAGTTCGCGGTCGACGCGTCCACCTACCTCGACATGTACCCCGAATTCATCCTGTCGCCCGGGGAGCGCAAGGCATTCCTGACCGACCGCACCGGTGCGATCGTCGGACGCAAGCTCGCGGAACAGTACGGCTGGAAGGTCGGCGACCAGATCCCGCTGCGCGGCACGATCTACACGGGCACGTGGAACTTCAACCTTCGCGGGATCTACGACGGTGTCGACAAGGGCACCGACCAGTCGACGATGTACTTTCATTTCGCGCTTCTGAACGAGACGATCAAGAAGCTCTACCCGCGCCGCGGCGACCAGACCGGCGTCTTCATCGTGCAGCTGCGCGATCCCGCGCAGGCGGCCGAGGTCTCGGCGGCGATCGACGCGATGTTCAAGAACTCGCTCGCCGAGACGCTGACCGAGACCGAAAAGGCCTTCCAGCTCTCGTTCGTGGCGATGACGGAGGCGATCCTGCTGGCGATCCAGGCGGTCTCCTTCGTCGTGATCGTGATCATCATGGCGGTGATGGCGAACACGATGGCGATGACGGCGCGCGAGCGCGGCGCCGAATACGCGACGCTGAAGGCGCTCGGCTTCTCCAACGGCTTCGTCGCGCTCCTGATCTTCGCCGAGTCGATCGGGATCGCGCTCGTGGGCGGGATTGCGGGCGTCGCGCTGACCTTGCCCCTCGCGCAGGCCTTCGCGGAGCAGATGGGAACGCTGTTTCCGATCTTCTTCGTGAGCGAGCAGACGATGCTGCTGCAGACCGGCGCCGCCGTGCTGGTCGGTGTCGTCGCTGCGGCCTTCCCGGCGTGGCGCACCGCGCGGCTGAGCATCGTCGACGGCTTGCGAGCCGTGGGATGACGATTCCGTTCAGCTACATCCTGCGCAACGTCGCCGCCCGGCGGCTCACGACGGCGCTCACGGCCGGCGGGATGGCACTCGTCGTTTACGTGTTCGCGACGGTGCTGATGCTCGCAGCCGGACTCGAGCGGACGCTGGTGGCGACCGGGCAGGACGACAACGTGGTCGTGATCCGGCGCGCGGCGCAGACCGAGGTCCAGAGCGGCGTCGACCGGGTTCAGGCCGGCATCGTCGAGAGCCTGCCCGACATCGCCGTCGGCGGCGACGGGCAGAAGCTCCTTTCGAAGGAGCCGGTCGTCCTGATCAACCTGCCGAAGCGCGACTCGAACAAGCCGTCGAACGTCGTGATCCGCGGCGTCACCCCGGCCGGACTCGTGCTCCGACCGCAGGTGAGACTGGTCGAGGGCCGGATGTTCCGGCCGGGCACCGCGGAAGTCATCGCCGGGCGGTCGATCGCCAAGTGGCTTCCAGGGCGCAGGCGTCGGCGAGACGCTGCGCTTCGCCTCGCGCGACTGGACCGTCGTCGGCGTGTTCGACGCCGGGCGCACCGGCTTCGACTCGGAGATCTGGGGCGACGCCGAGCAGATGCTGCAGGCGTTTCGCCGCCTCGCATTCTCGGCGCTGATCTTCCGGCTGGTCGACGCCGGCCGCTTCGAGGCGGTCAAGAAGGAGATCGAGTCGGATCCGCGGCTCACGCTCGAGGCCAAGCGCGAGACGCGCTTCTACGCCGACCAGTCGGCGATGCTCTCCAAGTTCATCAGCTATCTCGGAACGTCGATCTCGGTCATCTTTTCGATCGGCGCGATCATCGGCGCGATGATCACGATGTACGCGAGCGTCGCGTCACGCACGGCCGAGATCGGCACGCTGCGCGCGCTCGGCTTTCCGCGGACGTCGATCCTGGTCGCGTTCCTCGTCGAAGCGCTCGTGCTCGGGCTGATCGGCGGCGTCATCGGACTGACCGCCGCCTCGTTCATGCAGGCGTTGTCGATCTCGACGATGAATTTCCAGACGTTCGCCGAGCTCGCCTTCACCTTCACGCTGACGCCCGGCATCGTCGCCGCGTCGCTCGGGTTCGCGCTGGCGATGGGCTTCGTCGGCGGATTCCTGCCCGCTGCGCGCGCGGCGCGCCTGAAGATCGTCGACGCGCTGCGGGCGGCGTGAGCGGCGAGCAGGGCCCCCGCGCAGCGGGGATGCGAGCAATCGCGAATCGACGCTCGCGGCCGACGCGCGGCCGGTTCGCCCTGCGCGAATAAATCCGTGCGCGAGCGTGGCCGGCTGCGATGAGCGTCGCGCATCGACGTTCGCGCCGCGCGCACGTCGTGACCGCCGGACGACACGTGGAGGCCGCGGCGTAGCGCGGCAGCGAACACGACCGTGCTCTTCGCGCGCCGTGCGCTGATCTGGGGCTCGACGTGGCTTGCAATCACCTGGCAGCTCGGCGTCGTTGCGCCGGAGGTCTCGGTCACCTATCGTTTCGCGGTCGCGTCGCTGGTCCTCGCGGTCGGGTGCCTCGCCACGCGCCGCTCGCTCCGGTTCCCGGCGCGCGATCATGCGTTCCTCGCCGGCGTCGGCCTGCTGATGATCTGCGTCAACTACCTGCTCATCTACCGGGCCGAGCGACTCGTCGCGTCGGGTCTCGTGGCGGTGGTGTATTCGACGATCGTCTTCATGACACCGATCGCGATGCGCGCGGTATTCGGCGCGCCGCTTGATCCGCGGCTCTTCTTCGCGGCCGCGCTGGGCGTGGTCGGCGTTGCCATCGTGTTCCTGCCCGAGCTGACGCAGGTCGATCGGCGCGGGGACCTGCTGGTCGGGATCACGTTCACGCTCGCGGCTGCGGCCGCGTGCGCTGCCGGCAATGCGATCGCCGTGCGCAATCACAACGCGGGGATCGCGACCATCCCCGGCACCGCGTGGGCAATGGCCTACGGCACGCTGTTCACGGCGCTCGTCGCTGTTGCCAACGGCTCGGCCTGGACGTTCGACTTGCGCCCCGCGTACGTCGTCTCGCTGGTCTACCTTTCGGTATTCGGCAGCGTCGTGGCGTTTGTCACCTATTTCACGCTGCTCGGACGCGTGGGGGCGGGCCCGTCATCGTACATCGCGATCGCCACGCCGGTGATCGCGCTGCTGCTCTCGACCCTCGTCGAGGGTTATCGCTGGACCCCGCTGGCCGTGGCAGGCGCCCTACTGGCGGCGATCGGCATTTGGCTCGCGCTGCGCACGGTCCCCCGAACGGCGGATCCCACGTGAGCGCGCGCCTAGTCCAGCTGCAGCTTGACCTCGGCGATCAGCTTCTTCCAGCCGGCGAGTCGGCCTCGATGATCGCGCCGAGCCGCTCGGGCGGGCCGGCGACGATTTCGGCGCCTTCCCGTTCCAGGCGCTCCTTGACCTCCTGCTGGGCCAGCACGCCGTTCACGTCGGCATTGAGCCTGGCGATGATTTCGCGTCGGGGTGCCGGCGGGCGCGACGATGCCCCAGTAGTTGATCACGTCGGCGTTCGCGATGCCCGCCTCCTGCCAGCTTGGAACGTTGGGCAGCAGCGGCGCACGGCGCGCTCCGGTGACCGCGAGCGCCTTGACCTTCTTCTCGGCGATGTAGGGCAATGTCGCCGACACCGTCCCCGTCATCGCCTGGATCTGGCCGGACATAAGGTCGAGCGTCGCCGGCGCGATGCCCTTGTACGGCACGTGCACGATGTCGATGCCGGCGCGCGCGTTCAGCAGCTCCAGGGCCAGATGGTTGATGCTGGCGGTACCGGCCGAACCGTAGTTGAGCTTGCCGGGCTCGCGCTTGGCCAGCGCGATGAACTCGCGCATCGAATCCGCCGGCACCGACGGATTGACGACGAACACCAGCGGTGTCGTCGCGATCGATGCCGTCGGCACGAATTGCCGGACCGGGTCGTAGCCCGGGTTCTTCGATGCGGCTGCGACCGTCGTGAACGGGCCCGGCGACGAACAGCAGCGTGTAGCCATCGGGCTCGGCCTTCGCGACCTCGGCCGCCCCGATCGCGCCACCGGCTCCGGTGCGGTTGTCGACGATGATCGTCGCGTTCATCGACTGCCCGAGCTTCAGCGCGACAAACCTGGCGACGGTGTCGGTGCCCGCCCCGGGCGGGAATGGCACGACGAGGCGGATCACCTTCGCCGGATACGCGGGTCCCTGCGCAACGGCGGCGAACGGGGTGATCAGGGCAACGAGAGTGGCGAGTGCACGCAGGATGTTTGGCATGGTCATAGTGTGTCGCATCAATCTTCCCCATCCTTCTTGATGACATCCACATTGTGACTCCGGCCGCTCGCTAACGCTCGCTTGACGTTCGCTCCGCTCACGTCAGCCTGCGCCGCAACGTCGACGCGCCGTACGGGTTCAATCCTCGCCATCCTTCTTGATGACATCCACATTGTCAATGAGGCGGGTGGTGCCTAGCGTCGCCGCGGCGAGCACGATCAGCAGGTTGGGGTGATCGTAGCCTTCGGGGTGCGGAATGCGCAGCGCGAGGCCGTGCCGGATCGCGACGTAGTCGACCTTCCATCCGCGCCGCGCGAGCTCCATTCGGCCGGCAGCCTCGAGGTTGGCGTAGTCGGTACGTCCGCCGGCGATCGCGTCGGCGATCTCCCGCAGGATTCGGTAGAGGCTCGGGGCCTCGGCCCGCTCCGCCGCATCGAGGTAAGTGTTGCGCGACGACAGCGCGAGCCCGTCCGGTGCCCGCACCGTCTCGGCCGGAACGATCTGGATCGGCATGTTGAATTGCTGGACCATCCCGCGGACGATCTTGAGCTGCTGGCGATCCTTCTTGCCGAAGATCGCGACGTCCGGCTGGACGAGGTTGAAGAGCTTGAGCACGACAGTGCACACGCCGTGGAAGAATCCCGGTCGCGACGCACCCTCCAGCTCCTCGGCGAGCGGCGGCGGCAACACGCGGTAGACCTGCGGCGTCGGATACATCTCGTGCTCCTGCGGATTGAACAACACGTCGACGCCTTCGCGCTCGAGGCCCGCACGATCCGCATCCAGCGTCCGCGGGTAACGATCGAAATCCTCGTTCGGGCCGAACTGCAGCCGATTGACGAAGATGCTGGTGACGACTGCATCGCCATGCTGTCGCGCGATCCGGCACAACGAAAGATGACCGTCGTGCAGATTGCCCATCGTCGGCACGAAGGCGACCCGCTTGAAGTGGGCAAGCACCTCGGAGAGTTCGGCGGCGGTGTGGACGAATCTCCATGGGTTTCCCGTTTGCGTCGTTGCGATGGCCGGTCGCACGGCAGCCCGCAGGCTCGAACGCGCGACACCTCAGAAGCAGTGCTCGGGCCCCGCAAACGATCGGTCCTTCACTGCCGCCATGAACGCGGCGAGCGCGGCCTCGATGTCGTGGCTGACCATGAAGCTGCGGACAAAGTGCGGCGAGCGGCCCGCGGTAACGCCGAGCGCGTCGAAGATTACCAGCACCTGACCCGGACACGAAGGTCCGTCGCCGGTCTTGGGGGCCGCGGCTGACGCGGCACAGGCGGGCTCGGGGCTCATCGCTCAGGAAGCCACGTTGAAGAATTCGCGCCGGCCACGCATGGCGCCGATTCGGGCGAGCAGAAGCTTGACGTGGTCATGGTCGTCCACGAAATTCAGGCGCGTGCTGTTCACGATCAGCAGGGGCGCCGCCTCGTAATCATAGAAGTAGCGACTGTAGGCTTCGGCAAGGCGGCCGAGATACGCCGCGGAAATCTTGCGCTCGAACTCGACGCCACGCCGGTGCACGCGGTCGATCAGTGTGTCGACTGGCGCCTGCAGGTAGATGACCAGATCCGGCGTCGGGGTCTGCGGCTTCAGGTGCGAGTAGACCTTCTCGTAGAGCCGGTACTCGGCATCGGAGAGATTGAGTCGGGCGAACAGGGGATCCTTGTCCAGCAGGAAATCGCCGACGGTGACGCGCCGGAACATGTCGAACTGGCCGACCCCCGAGAGCTGGTCCGCGCGCTGGAACAGGAACGTGAGCTGGGTCGCTAGCGCGTAGCGCGCCATGTCGCCATAGAAGCGCTCGAGGAACGGGTTCTCCTCGGGCCGCTCGAAAAGCTCCTCGCCGCCGACGTGGTGCGCGAGCACCCGTGCCAGGCTGGTCTTGCCGGCACCGATGGGCCCCTCGACGACGATGTATCGGCACTTTTCGAGGTCCATCGGAGAGTCGGGCGCCGGCAGCACGCCGCTAACGCGGGAAATGGGAGCGCGTGCGCGTGATGCGCTGGTCGCGCACGTTGACCAGAAAGCGCCGCGCGAGCCCCCGCCCCGGGATGATCGCGAGCGCGGCGACGTCGGCCAGCGGGCGCAACACGAATGCCCGCTCGTGCATTCGGGGGTGCGGCACGGATAACCCCGGCAGTCGGATGCGGCGGCGGCCGTATAGTAGCAAATCGAGATCGAGCGTCCGCGGCGCATTGCGTTGCGGTTCGACCTCGCGACGCCGCCGCTGCCGGCGCTCGATCGCATGCAGAAAGCCGAGCAATACACGCGCGGCGCAGCGTCGTGCGCAGGGCGATGACGGCGTTCACGTAATCGGGCTGCGGCGCTTCCGAGCCGAGCGGCGCGCTCACGTAGTTCCGGGAGACGTCGACGATACGCACGTCGCGGCAGGCGCGCAGATCGCGCGCACCGCGCGCGCGAGCTGCCTGCGCGGATGGGCGAGGTTGCTGCCCAGACCGACGAACGCGAGCGTGGCGCTCACTGGGCCGGGGTGTCGGCTTGTGGCGGGTTGCCGGCACCGTCACCACGCCGCTTGCGGCCGCGGCCGCGCGAACGCGAGCGCCGCTTCGGGCCCTCTTCCGGCTTCAGCATCGCCTCGCGCTGCGTCGGGTCCGGCGTTCGCGAAACTGTCCCACCAATCGGCGAGACCGGCGTCGCTCGCCATCGAGCTCGCCGCTCTTGCAGCGCAACTCCAGGAAGTCCCAGCCGGCGCGGTAACGCGGATGCTCGAGCAAACGGTACGGGCGCTGGCCGGCGCGCTGCTCGAAGCGCGGCTGCAGCGACCAGATCTCCTTGATGGTCGCCTCGAACCGGCGCGGGATCGCGATCTTCTTCGCCTGCTGGTCGAGCACCTTGTCCATCGCGTCGAACAGCGCCGGGATCGGCTTCGCCCGCCGCGCCCGCGCGCCCTTCCAGGTCGCCAGCACCTCGTGCCAGAGCAGCGTCGCGAACAGGAAGCCGGGCGAGACGCCGCGATCCTCGCGGACGCGCTGATCGGTGTCGGCGAGCGCCAGGTCGATGAACCGCTGGCCGAGCGGCTGCTCGAGGATCACGTCGATCAGCGGCAGCAGCCCGTGCGAGAGGCCATGCGCCCGCAGGCTGCGCAAGGTCTCCACCGCGTGGCCGGAGAGCAGCAGCTTCTGCATCTCGTCGAACAGGCGCGCCGGCGGCACGTTCTGCATCAGCGGCGCGAGCTTCGGAATCGGCGCGGCGGTCTTCGGGTCGATCGCGACGCCGAGCTTCGCCGCGAGCCGGACGGCCCGCAGCATCCGCACCGGGTCCTCGCGCAGGCGGGTCACCGGCGCACCGATCAGCTTCAGCCGGCGCGCGCGGATGTCCGCAACGCCGCCGACGTAGTCCCAGACCTGCTCGGTGGTCGGGTCGAAATACAGCGCGTTGATCGTGAAATCGCGGCGCGCCGGCGTCTTCGGCCTGCGACCCGTAGACATTGTCGCGTGAGCAGCCGGCCGTGCTCGTCGGTCGCGTCGTCGCCGGTCTGGGCGGCACGGAAGGTCGAGACTTCGATCGGCTCCGGGCCGACGTGCACGTGCACGAGCCGGAAGCGACGGCCGATGATGAACGCGCGGCGGAACAGCGGCTTGACCTGCTCGGGGCGCGCGTCGGTCGCGATGTCGAAATCCTTGGGATCGATGCCGAGCAGCAGATCGCGCACGGCGCCGCCGACGACGAACGCCTTGAAGCCCGGCGTCCTGCAGCCGGCGCGTCACCTCGAGCGCGCCGCGGCTCAGCTGATTGCGACGGATCGGATGGTCCCCGGGGCCGTAGATGCGCGGCTCCCCGGCCCTGATCTTGCCGGGGAAGCAGGCGGGCGAGCAGGCGGCGGATCATCGCGTGATCGGGACGGCGCAGCCGGCCGGGGCGGGGAGGGAGACCAACGGATGCGGCGGGAGTCGGGGCAGGAGGCCCGAGCGGCGCGAACCGCGTCGAGGCGGCGAGCCGAACGAGCCATCGATCATAGCATGCGTCGATCGCACCGCACTCGTCGCGCCACGCCCCGGGCGCGAGGCCGTCGAGCGCCCAGGGACCGACCGGCGCTGCGAACCAGCCGCAGCGTGGGCAGACCGACGGCCGCGGTCATCCGCCGCACCTGCCGATTCTTGCCCTCGGTGAGCGTGAGCTCGAGCCACGACGTCGGGATCGCCTTGCGCGACGGATGGGCGGGACGCGCGGCCAGAGGCCTCGCGGCTCGCGAATGGCGCGGACGCGGGCCGGCGCCGTGACGAAGTCGCCGAGATCGACCCCGACGGCAAGTGCCGCGATCTGCGCCGGCGTCGGCACCCCCTCGACCTCGACCCAGTAGACCTTCGCGAGCTTTGCCGTGCGGACTCGTGATCCGCGCCTGCAGCGCCCCGTCGGCGGTCAGCACGACGAGTCCCTCGCTGTCCGCGTCGAGCCGTCCCGGCGGGGTAGACATCCGGGACGCGGACGAAGTCGGCGAGCGTCGGCTTGCCGCTCGCGTCGGGCGAGAACTGGCAGAGCACGCCGTAGGGCTTGTTCAGCAGGATGACCCGGCTCGACGTCGTCTGACGGGGGCCGGGCGCCCGTCGTCCGGGACCGCGCCGCGTCGTGGCGGGATTCACCGGAATCGAGGATAATTAACGGCTTGCAGCACTCGTCCCCGCGCTCCGCATTCCCATCCCGCGACGCCGCAGCGAATCCTGCCCGACGGCTCGCCGCGGTGACGTCCCAAGGAGAACCCATGTATCAGCACGTCAAGGTCCCGACCGGCGGCCAGAAGATCACCGTCAACAAGGATTTTAGCCTCAACGTTCCCGACAACCCGATCATCCCGTACATCGAGGGCGATGGCACCGGTTTCGACATCACGCCGGTGATGATCAAGGTGGTCGACGCGGCGGTGGCGAAGGCCTACGGCGGCAAGCGCAGGATCCACTGGATGGAGATCTACGCCGGCGAGAAGTCGACGAAGGTCTACGGGCCCGACGTGTGGCTGCCCGACGAGACGCTCGCGATCCTCAAGGACTACGTCGTCTCGATCAAGGGCCCGCTGACCACGCCGGTCGGCGGCGGCATCCGCTCGCTCAACGTCGCGCTGCGCCAGCAGCTCGACCTCTACGTCTGCCTGCGCCCGGTGCGCTGGTTCAAGGGCGTGCCCTGCCCGGTCAAGGAGCCCGAGAAGACCGACATGGTGATCTTCCGCGAGAACGCCGAGGACATCTATGCGGGCATCGAGTGGCCGGCGGAGAGCGCCGAGGTGAAGAAGCTGATCGACTTCCTGATCAACGAGATGGGGGTCAAGAAGATCCGCTTCCCGGCAACGTCCGGCATCGGCATCAAGCCGGTCTCGCGCGACGGCACGTACCGGCTCGTGCGCAAGGCGATCCAGTACACGATCGACAACGACCGGTCGTCGCTCACGCTGGTGCACAAGGGCAACATCCAGAAGTTCACCGAGGGTGCGTTCCGCGACTGGGGCTACGAGCTCGCGCAGAAGGAGTTCGGCGCCCAGCTGCTCGACGGCGGACCGTGGATGAAGATCAGGAACCCGAAGTCCGGAAAGGACATCGTCGTCAAGGACGTCATCTGCGACGCCTTCCTGCAGCAGATCCTGCTGCGCCCGGCCGAGTACAGCGTGATCGCCACGCTGAACCTCAACGGCGACTACATCTCCGACGCGCTCGCGGCGCAGGTGGGCGGCATCGGCATCGCGCCGGGGGCGAACCTGTCGGATTCGGTCGCGATGTTCGAGGCGACGCACGGCACGGCGCCCAAGTACGCGGGGAAGGACTACGTGAATCCCGGCTCGGAGATCCTGTCGGCGGAGATGATGCTCGTCCACATGGGATGGAAGGAAGCGGCGAATCTGATCACGGCGAGCCTCGAGAAGGCGATCGCCGACAAGGTCGTGACCTACGACTTCGCGCGGCTGATGCAGGGTTCGACGCAGGTGTCCTGCTCCGGCTTCGGCAAGGCGATGATCGAGCGCATGTAGCGCGGAGCCGCGCGGCCCGCAGTCGCCGGGCCGCCCGCGATCGGGACGACGGCGCGCGGGCGCCGCAGCGGTGCCCTCGAAGCGGCAGGCCGCACCGATCCGGTGTCGATGCGTCGGACGCACGCGCATTGATCGGCGCGTCGCCCCGGCTGTCGCCTCAGACCGCCTGGATGTTCACTGCCTGCTTTCCCTTGGGGCCCTGGGCCTCGTCGAAGCTGACCTTCTGGCCCTCCTTCAGGGACTTGAACCCCTGCATGTTGATGGCGGAGAAATGCGCGAACAGGTCCTCGCCGCCGCCGTCCGGCGTGATGAACCCGAAACCCTTCGCATCGTTGAACCACTTGACGGTACCGGTTGCCATAGCGTTGCGTCCTCACGGAATGGAGGGAATTCCGGCGTTTGGTCGGCCGGTCGGTCCGCAGGTGTGCCACGCGGGTGTACCAAATTGGCACGGGCGTCGCCGGCGCGCGCACGAACGAACCGAACCGGGATTTCATACGCGCAGATCGGCAATTGCGTCAATATCGTGGTGCACAAAACCACCCGCACTTGAAAAATCTGTTGCAATCATCAAACATAGAGCCATTCGACGATCGTCATCAGCCAGGGAACAATGGCCAACCAGCAGCAGGACGGCGGGCTTCTCGAGGCCGAGAAAACACGAGTCAAGCCGCCGCCGCTTTACAAGGTGCTCCTGCTCAACGACGATTACACGCCGATGGACTTTGTCGTTGTCGTGCTGCAGACTGTTTTCGTGATGAGCCGGGAAAAGGCCACGCAGGTGATGCTGAAGGTGCATCGCGAGGGGATGGGGGTGTGCGGAACGTATGTGCGCGAGGTCGCCGCGGCGAAGGTCGACCAGGTGATCGAACTCGCGCGCCGGCACCAGCACCCGTTGCAGTGCACGATGGAGGAGACTTGAGCGGGACCCGCGGCCGCAATCCACGGCCCGGCGGAATTGGCTGAAAGAGGCAACACAGATGATCGCGCAGGAACTCGAGGTTTCCCTCCACATGGCTTTTGTCGAGGCACGGCAGAAGCAACACGAATTCATCACCGTCGAGCATCTGCTGCTCGCGATGCTGGACAACCCGTCCGCAGCGGAAGTCCTGAAGGCCTGCGGCGTCGATCTCGACGAGCTACGCGGCGTGCTCACCGATTTCATCAGCGAGCACACACCGCGGCTGTCGCCGCATTCGGACGCCGACACGCAACCCACGCAGGGCTTCCAGCGCGTGATCCAGCGCGCGATCCTGCACGTCCAGTCGTCGGGCAAGAAGGAGGTCACCGGGGCCAACGTCCTGGTTGCGATCTTCGGCGAGAAGGAATCGCACGCCGTGTACTTCCTGAACCAGCGGGGCGTGACGCGGCTCGATGTTGTCAACTACATAGCGCACGGGATCACGAAGAATCCGCAGCAGAAGCAGGAGAAGGGCGAGGCGAAGGAAGAGGGCGAAACCGCGAGCGAGGCGCAGGGCGCGCTCGACTCGTACACGATCAACCTCAACACCATGGCGAAACAGGGCAAGACCGATCCGCTGATCGGCCGCGCCCTCGAGCTCGAGCGCGTGATCCAGGTGCTCTGCCGCCGCCGCAAGAACAACCCGTTGCTGGTCGGGGAAGCCGGCGTGGGCAAGACCGCGATCGCCGAGGGGCTCGCGCGCCGGATCAACGAGGGCGAGGTACCGGAGCTCCTGTTCGACTACCAGGTCTATTCGCTGGACATGGGTGCGCTGCTCGCCGGGACCAAGTACCGCGGCGATTTCGAGCAGCGCCTGAAGGCCGTGCTGAAGCAGCTCGCCGAGAGCCCGAAGTCGATCCTGTTCATCGACGAGATCCACACGATCATCGGTGCCGGCGCGGCATCGGGCGGTACGCTGGACGCGTCGAACCTCCTGAAGCCCGCGCTCTCGACGGGCGCGATGAAGTGCATCGGGGCGACGACCTACGGCGAATTCCGGCAGATCTTCGAGAAGGACCATGCGCTGTCGCGGCGCTTCCAGAAGGTCGATGTGCCGGAGCCGTCGATCGCCGAGACGATCGAGATCCTGAAGGGACTGAAGTCGCGCTTCGAGCAGCATCACGGGGTCAAGTACGCGCCCGCCGCCCTGACGACCGCAGCCGAGCTCTCCGCGCGCTTCATCAACGATCGGCACCTGCCGGACAAGGCGATCGACGTCATCGACGAAGCCGGGGCCGCGCAGAAGATCCTGCCCAAGTCGCGGCAGAAGAAGGTGATCAGCAAGACCGAGATCGAGGAGATCGTCGCGAAGATCGCGCGCATTCCGGCGAAGAACGTGACCTCCGATGACCGCAATGCGCTGAAGACGCTCGATCGCGATCTCAAGAACGTCGTGTTCGGACAGGAACGGGCGATCGACGCGCTGGTCTCGGCGATCCGGATGGCGCGCTCGGGGCTGGGCAATCCGCAGAAGCCCATCGGCAACTTCCTGTTCTCGGGGCCCACCGGCGTGGGCAAGACCGAGGTCGCGCGGCAGCTTGCCTACTGCCTGGGCGTCGAGCTGATCCGGTTCGACATGTCCGAATACATGGAGCGGCATGCGGTTTCGCGGCTCATCGGCGCCCCGCCCGGCTACGTGGGCTTCGATCAGGGCGGCCAGCTCACCGAGGCAGTCACCAAGCATCCATACAGCGTGCTGCTGCTGGACGAGATCGAGAAGGCGCACCCGGACATCTACAACATCCTGTTGCAGGTGATGGATCACGGGACGCTCACCGACAACAACGGGCGCAAGGCGGATTTCCGCAATGTCACGATCATCATGACGACGAACGCCGGCGCGAGCGAGCTGGCGAAGGGTGCGATGGGCTTCACGACCTCGTCCGGTGCCGGCGATGAGATGGCCGAGATCAAGCGCCTGTTCACGCCGGAGTTTCGCAACCGCCTGGACGCGACGATCTCGTTCGCGCAACTCGATCACGACGTCATCCTGAAGGTCGTCGACAAGTTCCTGCTCGAGCTCGAGGGCCAGCTCCACGAGAAGAAGGTGGAGCCGACGTTCACACCGGGCCTCAAGACGTTCCTCGCGCGCAAAGGGTTCGACCCGCAGATGGGCGCGCGCCCGATGGCGCGGCTCATCCAGGACACGATACGCAAGGCGCTCGCCGACGAGCTCCTGTTCGGGCGGCTCGTCAGCGGCGGTCACGTGACGATCGATGTCGACGACGATGGCAAGATCCGGCTCGCTTTCATCGAGGCGAAGGAGGCCGAGCCCGTCGCCTGAGACCCTATTGCGGCGATGCCTGGCAACAGGTACCGCCGCACCCACGAAAAACGGCGCCGCGGCGCCGTTTTTCTTCGTCGATCGGGCCACCCATCCAGTCCGGATGGGCGCCGGGCGGAGCGATCAGGCCAGCGTATCAGCCCAGATGTTCTTCGCCCAGTTGAACGCGTAACCGCCCTCGAGCTCGCTCATCGCCGGCGAAACGCCACCCGATCCCGGTACCGGCAGCACCGTCTTCTTTTCGGCGTCGTACTGGTGGACCGAGCAGACGTGGACGACGTCCTTGTCGGTGATGAAGCTGTAGCAGGTGTTGGTCAGCACCGGCGTCGGGTTCGGCGCGCGCTCCCCGAGCGTCGCCACGACCGCGGCCGCGCAGACCTTCGCGTGCTGATTCGCCATGTGTCCCGATTTGGGCATCCCGGTTGCGATCTGGATTGCGTCGCCGAGGACATGGACACCCTTCACCTTGACCGACTCGAACGTCAGGAAATCCACGTCGCACCAGCGATCGTTGGCGGTGACCACACCGGCGGCCCGCGCGATCGCGCCGGCGCGTTGCGGCGGGACGACGTTCAGCACGTCAGCCTTCACACTGTCCTGCACTTCGAACTTCGCGGTCCGCGTCGCGGCGTCGACGTCGGTCAGCACGTGATTCGGGCGGTATTCGACGATGCCCTTGTACTCCTCGGCCCACGCCTTCTTGAACAGCGGGCCTTTCGACGTGACGTCGCCGTTGCCGTCCAGGATCAGCACCTTCGACTTCGGTTTCGACCGCTTGAAGTACCACGCGACCTGGCAGGCCCGCTCGTACGGTCCGGGCGGGCAGCGATACGGCGCGACCGGAACTGAAATCGCATACACGCCGCCATCCGGCATCGCCGTCAGCTGGTTGCGCAGCGCCACGGTTTGCGCACCGGCCTTCCACGCATGCAGGATCCGCGCCTGCGCTTCGGCATTGTTGAGCGATGGCACCTTGTCCCACATGAAGTCGACGCCGGGCGCAACGATCAGTCGATCGTAGGCGAGCTCCTGGCCGCCGGCGAGCTTCACGGTGCGCTTCTGCGGGTCGACGCCAACGGCCGTGTCGCGAACGAGCCTTATTCCGTGGCGTTTCGCCAGGTTGTCGTAGCTCACCGTGACGTAGTCGATCTGCTTGCTGCCGCCGATGACGAGATTCGACAGCGGGCAGGAGATGAATTCCGGATTGGGCTCGACGACGGTCACGTCGACACCGCCCTCGCTCCACATCCGGATGTACTTGGCCGCGGTCGCACCGCCATAGCCGCCGCCGATCACGACGACCTTGCCGCGGGCGCCGACGCCCGTGGTCGCGCAGCCGGATATCGCCGCCGCGGCCGTTCCGAATCCCGCGGCGCCCAGCGCCTTCAAGAAATCGCGTCGTTGAATGCTCATGGTCATCGCCTCACTTCGCCTTCTGCGCCGCGAACCAGCCGGCGACCGCATCGATCTGCTCGTCGGTGTAGCCCTTCGCCAGCTGAGCCATGACCGTCGCAGGCTTCGTGCCCCGCTTGAACTCCTGCATCTTGCGCACGAGCTCCTCCTTCGGCTTGCCGGCGAGGGACTCGACCACATCGACGCTGACCCCGTTGGTACCGTGGCAGTTGGCGCAGGTTGCGGCGAGGTTGCGTCCGAGATTGGGATCGCCGCCCTGCGCGGTCGCGCAGGTAGCGCCCAGGGCGGCGACGGCAGTCGCCACGACGAGGGGGATGGTACGCACGTTGCTCTCCTTGTGTCGGTCGCGCGGTCGATGCATGCCGCCACGCGTACCGTTGATTTCGCCGCAGGGCGGCGCGCAAAGACTCCCAGAGACTCCCTTCGGCACGCGGCTCGCGAGCCCCGGCATGCGAATCGTGCCAGTCGGAGACGGTTGCACCGTCCGTGCGTCGTGTCAAGTGCGCTGGATCAAGGAAGCCAGGGGCCGGGCGTGCCGCGAACCTGCTACATTCGCGGCGATGATGCAGCAGCGGGCGCAACATCGAGGGATCGACATCGCTTTTCTCGGCGCGGCAGGGGAGGTCACCGGTTCGTGCTTCCGGGTCGACGCCGGTGACACCAGCTTTCTCGTCGACTGCGGGATGTTCCAGGGCAACCGCGATGCCGACGAGAAGAACGCCGCGGCACTCGACTTCGACGTTCGAGCCCTCGATTTCGTCATCGTGACGCACGCGCACATCGACCATTCCGGTCTGCTGCCGCTGCTTGCTGCCCGGGGATTTCCCGGGCCGGTCTACGCGACGCCGGCCACCATCGATCTCCTCGGCGTCATGCTGCCGGACAGCGCGCACATCCAGGAGACGGAGTTCACCAGGCTGCAGCGCGACATGGTCCGGCGCCGACCCGGTGCCGCGCGCGAACGGAAGGCGGGAGGCACCCGCGACGACGGCCCGCTGTACACGGTCGCCGATGCGGAGCACAGCCTTGAGCTGCTGGTTCCGATTGCCTACGACAGCGTATTTGCGCGCGGGGGCTCGCTGCGCTTCCGCTTCCGCGACGCCGGCCACATCCTCGGCTCGGCGATCGTCGAGGTCTGGACCGACGTGAGCGGGCCCACGCGCAAGCTCGTGTTCTCCGGCGACCTGGGGCAGCCCGGCCGGCCGGTGATGCGCGACCCGACGAGCGTCCCCGACGCCGATGTCGTCGTCGTCGAGTCGACGTATGGCAACCGGCTGCACAAGTCGCTGGCGACGACCTATGACGAGTTCGCGCAGGTACTCGCGTCGACGCTGCCCCGCGGCAACGTGATCATCCCGGCGTTTGCCGTAGGCCGGACCCAGGAAGTGCTGCACGTCCTCGCCGACCTCGTCCGGCGCGGCCGGGCGCCGGCACTGACGATCTTCGTCGACTCGCCGCTCGCCACGCGCGCGACCGAAATCACGGCAAAATATGCGGCGGTGCTGGACCGCGAGAGCCAGGATCTCACGCGCTGGCTCATCGCGAACCGCGACCGGGTCCACGTTCGATTCACCGAGACGCCGCAGGACTCGATGGCGATCAACAGTGTGGCGTCCGGCGCCGTGATCGTCGCCGCGTCCGGGATGTGCGACGGCGGCCGCATCCGGCACCACCTGCGCCACAATCTGCCGCGCGCCGAGTGCGCGGTCGTGTTCACGGGATTCCAGGCGGCCGGGACGTTGGGTCGCCAGATCGTCGACGGCGCCACGCGCGTGCACCTGTTCCGCGAAGAGGTCGCCGTCCGCGCGTCGGTGCACACGATTGGCGGACTGTCGGCGCATGGCGACCAGGGTGCGCTGCTCGCGTGGCTTGCGGCGTTCGGAGTGCCACCGGAGCGCGCGTTCGTCGTCCACGGCGAGCGCGCGACGGCCGAGGGATTCGCGGCGACGATCCGCGAACGTCTGGCCTGGCCTTCGGTCGAGGTCCCGCAGCGCGGCGATCGCGTCCGGATCGGATGACGCCCGGCATGCGGGGCGCTGCGACCGCAACCGGAAGGCCCGCGTATTGCAGGCAGGACGCCGGAGGGCGGCGCATCAATGGAGGTCGGACATGACGACGGACTATGCAACCGCCGATCTTTGCGATCGGTACCCCGTGTTGCGGAAGCCCAATGGAAAACGTTTCCGAAGGTGGTCACGCCCAAGCGCTGGTGCTCGACGCGAGCACAATCGGATATGTTCAATCAATTCAAATTGTTGTCGTTGGTGCGTCACCCGGGTTGGGCGGTGTAGCGAACAACAAACTATCGCGTTGCAGCAGATTCGCTCGCAAATTCGGACCGTTCCATTCCATCTGGTGGAACCTTTTTTTAACTAGATGATTTTACGGGCGAATTTTTATATTGCGTTGCAGAACGTGACTTGTCAGCGCCCGATTACTTTGCTAACTTTCGATCATGTCACGAGCGGTCTCGGGCCAACCTCGGTCTCGACCGCGTGAAGGGCTTGGGATTTTCACCCCATCCATGCCCGCCCGACCGGCCGAGCGATCCTCGCCGGTCCGTGCAGTGAAGCGCCCGGCGGCTGGGCTCGCCTCGTGCTTCACACCGCGGTAACCCGGACGCGAATTTCGGTCGCGTGCGGATTCCGCTGACCAAGGTTCCGGTTCGCCCTCGCGGGCACCCCGGATTGGCCACCACGCACACGATGGGAGCAGTCGATGAACTACGATCTGGAAGCGGCAAGACTCAAGAAGGACTGGGCGGAGAACCCGCGCTGGAAGGGCATCAAGCGCGGCTACACGGCAGAGGACGTCGTCCGTCTGCGCGGCTCGGTGCATATCGAGCACACGCTTGCGCGCCGCGGCGCGGAGAAGCTGTGGAAGTTGATGCACGACGAGCCGTTCGTGGGCACGCTGGGCGCGATGACGGGCAACCAGGCGCTGCAGCAGGTGAAGGCAGGCCTCAAGGCCATCTACCTGTCCGGCTGGCAGGTCGCCGCCGACGCGAACATCGCGGGCGAGATGTATCCGGATCAGTCGCTCTACCCGGTCAACTCGGTGCCGCACGTGGTGCGCCGGATCAACAACGCGCTGATGCGCGCCGACCAGATCCAGCACATGGAAGGCAAGGGCGACATCGACTTCTTCGCGCCGATCGTCGCTGACGCCGAGGCTGGGTTCGGTGGCGTGCTGAACGCCTTCGAGCTGATGAAGGCGCTGATCGACGCAGGCGCTGCGGGCGTCCACTTCGAGGACCAGCTGGCATCCGTGAAGAAGTGCGGCCACATGGGCGGCAAGGTGCTCGTTCCGACGCGCGAGGCGGTGGAGAAGCTCATTGCGGCACGGCTCGCTGCTGACTGCATGGGCGTGCCGACGATCGTCCTCGCGCGCACCGATGCCGAGGCGGCGGATCTCGTGACGTCTGATATCGACGACAACGACAAGCCGTTCTGCACCGGCGAGCGCACCGTCGAGGGGTTCTACCGGACCCGCGCCGGATTCGAGCAGTCGGTCGCGCGCGGACTCGCCTATGCCGAGTACGCGGACCTCATCTGGTGCGAGACCGGGAAGCCGGACCTCGATTTTGCCAAGCGGTTCGCCGAGGCGATCCAGGTCAAGTATCCGGGCAAGATGCTCGCGTACAACTGCTCGCCGTCGTTCAACTGGAAGAAGAATCTCGACGACGCCACGATCGCGCGGTTCCAGCGCGAGCTCGGTGCGATGGGTTACAAGTTCCAGTTCATCACGCTCGCGGGGTTCCACAGCCTCAACTACTCGATGTTCAATCTTGCGCATGGCTACGCGCGCAACAACATGAGCGCGTTCGTCGAGATGCAGGAGGCCGAGTTTGCGGCCGCCGAAAGGGGATTTACCGCGGTGCGGCATCAGCGCGAGGTGGGCACGGGTTACTTCGACTCGGTAACGACCACGGTGCAGGGCTCCCAGGCATCGACCACGGCTCTCAGCCACTCGACCGAGGACGAACAGTTCTTCGACAAGAAGAACGAGAAGGGCACGAAGGCCGCCGCATAACAGGTGAATTGCGAGATGAAGGCCGCGTCATTCGCGAGGATGGCGCGGCTTTGTTTTGTCCTTGCCGCCAGACCTTGACGCGACGGGGCGCACGCCGGGCCCGCGACGGACGCGCGACGGGGCCGGGAAGCTGCGCCTGTTCTTCGCGCTCTGGCCCGACGCCGCCGCGCGCGCTGCGCTCGCGCAGCTGGCAAACGAGATTGCGGCGAAGACGGGGGGACGCGCCCCCGCGATCGAGAACCTGCACCTGACGCTTGCGTTCGTCGGCGAGGTCGCTGGCGAGAGCGTCGCTGCGCTCCACGGCGTCGGCCGCGTTGCGGCGGCCGGAGTCGCGCCTTTCGCCTTGATACTCGACCGCGTCGGGGTGTTCCGCAGCGCGGGAATTGCGTGGGCCGGCGCATCCGCACCGCCGCCGGAGCTTGTTCAGCTCGTTGCGCATCTGAACGCAGCGTTGGCGAGCGAGGACTTCCCCACGGAGCGAAGGACATTTCAGCCACACTTGACGCTCGCGCGCCGTTGTCGAATTCGCGTCAGCGGCGCGATCCCGGCGCCGATTGCATGGCCGGTTGAACGAATCACGCTGAACGCCTCGGAAACGCTGCCGAACGGGCCCCGGTACCGCGCGGTCGCACAGTGGCGCCTCGGTGGTCCCGCGGCGGCGACCGGTACGCCGGTCTAGCGCCGAATCATGCGGCGCCGCGCGCGATCGGTCGCGCCGGATCGCTGCACCACTCGCTCCACGACCCGGGATAGAGCCGTGTCATCGGGAAGCCGGCGACCTCCATCGCGAGCAGGTTGTGGCAGGCGGTCACGCCCGACCCGCACGAATGCACGACGCGGTCGGGCGAGGCGCCCGCGAGCAGGCGCTCGAAGTCGGCACGCAGCTCCGCTGCCGGCTTGAAGGTGAATTGCGCAGTGAGGTTTTGCGAGGCCGGACGATTGAGCGACCCGGGGATGCGACCCGCGACCGGATCCAGGGGCTCGACTTCGCCGCGATACCGCTCCGGCGAGCGCGCGTCGATGAGCACGAGCGAACGCTGGCGAAGGCTCGCCAGCACGGCGTTGACATCCGCCGCCGGGGCGATGCCCCGGATCGGAAAGGCGACCGGCTGCGGCTGCGGGACCTCGGTGGTGACGGGGCGTCCTTCGCGCGACCATTTGTCGAAGCCGCCGTCGAGGACGGCGACGGCGTCGTGGCCGAGCCAGCGCAGCATCCACCACAGCCGCGAAGCGTACATTCCCTGCTGCTGATCGTAGGCGACGACCTGCGTGGTCGCGCCGATACCGAGCCGGCCGAAGATCGCCGCCGTTTGTTCTGGCGAGGGCAGCGGATGTCGCCCGTTCGTTCCGGTCCTCGCGGCCGACAGGTCGCGGTCGAGATGCGCGAAACGCGCGCCGGGTATGTGCGCGCGGCGATACTCGTCTTCGCCCCAGCGCTCCGGGCGCGCGAGATCGTGGCGCACGTCGACGACGACGAGATCCGGATCCGCCAGCCGGTTGCGCGAGCGCGTCCGTCGCTATCAGTGTCGTGTACATCATCGGCTGGAGACGGGATGCATCGCCGGAAAACCGCGCTCGCGCGTCGTCAGCGCGGGGCGATGTGGTGGTCGAGCTCGCGGCGCAGGAATTCGTGGAAGTGCTGCATGCCATCCTCCATCGGCGACTGATACGGCCCTTCCTCGCTGCGTCCCTGCCGGTACAGGGCGAGGCGGCCCGCATCCATGCGCTCGGCGATCTCGTCATCCTCCAGCGCCGTCTCCATGTACGCTGCCTGCTCGGCCTCGACGAACTCGCGCTCGAACAGCGCGATGTCCTCCGGGTAGTAGAACTCGACGACGTTGGTCGTCCGGTCGACGCCGCGCGGTATCAGCGTGCTGATGACCAGCACGTGCGGATACCACTCGAGCATGATGTTCGGATAGTAGGTCAGCCAGATCGCGCCGTGCTTCGGTGTCTCGCCCCGGTAGTAGTCGAGCACCGCCTTGTGCCAGCGCTCGTAGGTCTTGCTGCCGGCGCGACCGAGGTTGGTGATGCCGACCGTCTGCACCGACGCCCATGGCGCGAACTGCCACTTCAGGTCGTCGCAGGTGACGAAGTTGCCGAGGCCCGGGTGGAAGGGGCCGACGTGATAGTCCTCGAGGTAGACCTCGATGAAGGACTTCCAGTTGTAATTGCACTCGTGGATTTCGACCCGGTCGAGCACGTGGTTGTCGAATTCGAAGTCACCCGCGCCGAGACTCGCGAGGTCGGCGCGGACGTCGCGCCGGCCGTCGAACAGCAGGCCATTCCAGTTCGCGAGCGGCGAACGGCCGAGGTTCAGGCACGGCTTGTCGGCAAAATGCGGCGCGCCCAGCAGCTCGCCACGAAGGTCGTAGGTCCAGCGGTGGATCGGGCAGACGATGTTGGGCACATTGCCGCGACCCTTCAGCATGATCGCCTGCCGGTGGCGGCAGATGTTCGACACGAGCTCGATGCCGGTGCTGTTGCGCACGAGCAGCCTGTGCATTGTCGCGCCACGCCAGCGCGCAATAGTCGCCCGGATTCGGCACCATCAGCTCGTGCCCGACGTAGCCGGGCGCGCGCGCGAACAGCAGCCGCTGCTCGGCGTCGTAGACCGCGGGATCGCAATACCAGGAAACCGGGAGCTGCGACGTCGCGCGCCGCAACCGCTCCACCGTGGCGAGATTGGACAAGAGCCTTCCCTTTCTTCGCGAATTTGAGTGGACCCGCACTAGCGGGTCCGACCCACCAACCCAACCCAACAACCCGGGACGATTACGGCGTTTCGGCCGCCCCGGACCGCTTTGCTAAGTCGGCCGCGCGAAAGGATCGCGTAAGGCCGCGTCGTCAAAAGATGCTAGTATAACGACCCCGTCCGAACGGGGTCAAATCCGCGTCGAACGTGGAAGTAGATCCGCCGTTGCACCGATTTGACCCCGGTGGCGCCGTTCCGCTAACTTGCCTGATGCGCCGCTTGCCTGCCCGCCGAATTCGATACACCGGATTCCGCAACCGTGTCGTCGGGCGCGCGGCCCCCCGTTGATCGCCATGGCCAAGCAAAGCGCCCCTCCCACAACCTTCGAGGCCGCGCTCGCGGAGCTCGAGAACATCGTCACGACGATGGAAGGCGGCCAGCTGCCGCTGAAGGAGTCGCTCGCGGCCTACAAACGGGGCGCCGAGCTCCTGCAGTACTGCCAGAGCGCACTCCAGGATGCCGAGCAGCAGGTGAAGATCCTGGAGAAGGGTGTGCTCAAGCCGTTCGACGTCTCCGGTTCCGAGGCCGCGGGCAGCGATGAACCCTGATCTCGAGTGGGCGGTCTGGTCCGGCGAACGGCAGCGGCGCATCGAGGACGTGCTTTCCCGCCTGCTGCCGAATACCGACCTCGCGCCGGCGCGGCTCGGCCAGGCGATGCGCTACGCGGTGCTGGACGGAGGCAAGCGGATGCGCCCGCTGCTCGCGTACGCGGCGGGCGAGCTCACCGAGGCGCCGCCGGCGGTGGTCGATGCCGTGGCGGCTGCCGTCGAACTGATTCATGCCTATTCGCTGATCCACGACGATCTGCCGTGCATGGACGACGACACGTTGCGTCGCGGCAAGCCGACATGTCACGTGGCGTTCGGCGAGGCGACGGCGCTGCTGGCCGGTGATGCGCTGCAGGCACTCGCGTTCGGCGTGCTCGCTGGAGGCCGACTTCCCGACGGTGCCGGCGCATGCGCGTTGCTCGCTGAGGCGGCCGGCGTGCGCGGGATGGCCGGCGGCCAGGCCATCGACCTCGACAGCGTGGGCGTGACGCTGTCGTTATCGCAGCTCGAGACGATGCATCGGATGAAGACGGGCGCGCTCATCCGTGCCGCCGTGCGCCTGGGCGCGGCCTGCGGCCGTCCGCTGGCGGGAACCGAGGCGGCGGCGCTCGATTCTTATGCAGACGCCGCGGGCCTCGCCTTTCAGGTGATCGATGACGTCCTCGATGTCGAGGGCTCGGCGGCGACACTCGGCAAGACCGCCGGCAAGGACTCGGCGCAGGGCAAGCCGACATTCGTCTCATGCCTGGGTGTCGGCGCGGCCCGGAAACAGGCGCTGGCGCTGCGCGAGGAGGCCCGGGCGGCGCTCGCGCCGCTCGGCGGGCCGGCGCGCCGGCTGGCGGAGCTCGCCGACTGGATCGTCCTGCGGACCCACTGATGTACGCGCTCCTCGACCAGGTCCAGGACCCCGCGGCGCTGCGCCGGCTCGACCGCGAAGCACTGCCGCAGCTCGCCCGCGAGTTGCGTGCATTCCTGCTGCAATCGGTGGCGCAAACCGGCGGCCATCTGTCGTCGAATCTCGGCACTGTCGAGCTCACGATCGCGCTGCACTATGTCTACGACACGCCGCGCGACCGCATCGTGTGGGATGTCGGACACCAGACGTATTCGCACAAGATTCTGACGGGCCGGCGCGCTCGGATGAACCGCCTGCGGATGGCCGGAGGACCGTCGGGTTTCCCGAAACGCTCGGAGAGCGAATACGACACGTTCGGCACCGCCCATTCGTCGACATCGATTTCGGCGGCGCTCGGCATGGCGATCGCCGCCCGGCGCAAGGGCGAGGAGCGGGGTGTCGTCGCGGTCATCGGCGATGGCGCGATGAGCGCCGGCATGGCGTTCGAGGCGCTGAACAATGCCGGCGCCTCGGGCGCCGACCTGCTGGTGATTCTCAACGACAACGAGATGTCGATCTCGGAACCCGTCGGCGCGCTGAACAGCTACCTCGCCCGGCTGCTCGCCTCGCGCCTCTACAACTCGGTGCGCCGCGGCGGCAAGGAAGTGCTGTCGAAGCTGCCGCCGATGAAGGAGCTCGCCAAGCGCTGGGAAGAGCACATGAAGGGAATGATGCTCCCCGGCACGCTGTTCGAGGAATTCGGGTTCAACTACATCGGACCGATCGATGGGCACGACATCGATACGCTGGTGAAGACGCTGGCGAACGTGAAGGCACTGAAGGGACTGCAGCTTCTCCACGTGATCACGAAGAAGGGCTACGGTTACGCTCGCGCGGAGGCCGATCCGATTCTCTATCACGGCGTCGCGAAATTCGATCCGGCGATCGGCTACACGCCGAAGGCCGGCGGCAAGGCGTCCTATACGCAGATTTTCGGCGACTGGCTGCTCGACATGGCGAAGGCCGATGCACGCCTCGTCGCGATCACGCCGGCGATGTGCGAGGGATCCGGGCTCGTCCGCTTCGCGCAGGTGTATCCCGAGCGCTACTTCGACGTCGGCATCGCCGAGCAGCACGCGGTCACGTTTGCCGCCGGTCTCGCCTGCGAAGGAATGAAGCCGGTCGTCGCCATCTATTCGACCTTCCTGCAGCGTGGATACGACCAGCTGATCCACGACGTTGCGCTGCAGAACCTGCCGGTGGTGTTCGCGATCGACCGCGCGGGCATCGTGGGGGCGGATGGGGCGACGCACATCGGCGCCTTCGACCTCTCCTATCTGCGCTGTCTGCCGAATACGACGGTGATGGCGCCCTCCGACGAGAACGAATGCCGGCAGATGCTCTATACGGCGTTCATGCTCGACACGCCCGCCGCGGTCCGCTATCCGCGCGGCGCCGGCCCTGGCGTCGCCGCCGTGGCTGCGATGACGGCCTTGCCGGTGGGCAAGGGGGTCGTCCGGCGGACGTCGTCGCGGCGGGCCCACCGGATCGCGCTGCTCGCGTTCGGCAGCATGGTCCAGCCGGCGCTCCGCGCTGCGGAGGAGCTCGATGCGACCGTCGCCGACATGCGCTTCGTCAAGCCGCTCGACGTCGGCCTCGTGTCGAAGCTCGCCCGCGATCACGACGCGCTGGTCACGATCGAGGAAAATGTCGTGGCCGGCGGCGCCGGCAGCGGGGTCGGCGAGGCGCTCGCGGGCCACGGCATCGTGATTCCCCTGCTGCAGCTGGGATTGCCCGACGCATTCGTCGATCACGGCGACCCGGGCGAGCTCCTCGCCGAATGCGGGCTCGACGCGCGCGGAATTGTCGCTTCGGTCAATCTCCGGTTCGGGCAGCGGCGAACCGATCCGCTGGCGAAGCCCGCGGCCTGACCCATGCGTTCACCCGGAAGCGCATCGTGAATCGCCCCGAGGGACCGCAATCGGCCTTTCCGATCCCGGATGCGCAGTCGGGAACCGACGAGCGCCGCATCGCGATCGATCACGTCGGCATCCGCGGGTTGCGCTATCCGCTGCTGTTCGCCGACGCCGACGGGAACGTGCAGCCGACGATCGCGACGTGCAATGTGTACGTGGCGCTGCCGGAGGACCGGAAGGGCACGCACATGTCGCGGTTGGTCGCGCTGCTCGAATCGCGCAGCGAGTCCGGTCAGCCGCCGCTCACGGTCGCGAATTTCCGCGGGCTGCTCGACGCGCTCGTCGCGCTGCTGGAGGCGCCCGGCGGACGCATCGAGCTCGCCTTCCCGTATTTTCTCCGGAAGGCGGCACCCGTTTCCGGCGTGGAGAGCCTGCTCGACTACGAGGCACGGCTCGTGGGTGAGCTCAAGGACGGCGTCTACCGGCAGACGGTTCTGGTCGCCACGCCCGTGACGTCGCTCTGTCCGTGTTCGAAGGAGATTTCCGAGTACGGCGCGCACAATCAGCGCTCGACGATCACCATCGTCGCCGAGTCGCGGGAGCCGCTGTTCCTGACCGAGCTCATCCGCATCGCCGAGGACGAAGCCTCGTGCGAGCTTTTCGGGATCCTCAAACGCGTCGACGAGAAATACGTCACCGAGCGCGCCTACAACAATCCGCGCTTCGTCGAGGATCTCGTGCGCGGCGTCGCCGCGCGGCTGGATGCGGATCCACGGATCGACGGCTTCATCGTCGAGGCCGAGAATTTCGAGTCGATCCACAATCATTCGGCTTACGCCCGGATCGCGCGCGGGCTCTGAGCCAACTGCCGCCGGCGCGACGTTTCCGAGCCCGTCTGGCGCACGACATCCACGGTCAACTTGGCTGCGCTGCCCATGCGTCCCGTCGCGATCTTCCGCTTCTCGCCGACCGAGGGGCCGGCTTACTTCGCCGACTGGCTCGACGCGCACCAAGTACCGTGGGAGCTCGTCCCGATCGACGAGGGTGCTTCTGTGCCGCGCGATCCGCGATCCTTCGCCGGGATCGGCATGATGGGCGGTCCGATGAGCGTCAACGACGCGCTGCCATGGGCGGCGCCGCTCGACGCGCTGCTGCGCGAAGCGGTGGAAACCCGGGTACCGGTCATCGGGCATTGCCTTGGCGGCCAGCTTCTCGCCCGGGCGCTGGGTGCTGCCGTGACGCGCGCACCGGATGCCGAAATCGGCTGGCTCGACGTCGCCGTGTGCGATGTCCCCGCGCGCGATGAATGGTTCGGCGGGCGCACCGCGTTCACGACGTTCCAGTGGCACTACGATGCGTTTGCGCTGCCGCCCCGGGCGACCCGCGTGCTCTCCAATTCGTACAACGCGAATCAGGCCTACGTGATCGACGGGCGCCACGTCGGCCTGCAGTGCCATGTCGAGATGACGCACGAACTGGTGGAAACGTGGCTCGCGACGGGCGCGCGCGAGCTCCCCGCGAGCTCGTCGCCGGCCGTGCAGAGTGCGGCCGACATCCGGCGCGGGATCGCGACCCGGCTCGCCGGGCTGCACGCGGTCGCGGATGACATCTACGCGCGGTGGGCGCGCGGCCTCGCGCGCTGAGCCCGGCGACGATGGCGCAGATCCGGGCGCTGCCCGATCATCTGATCAATCAGATCGCCGCCGGCGAGGTTGTCGAACGCCCGGCGGCCGCGCTGAAGGAGCTGCTGGAGAACGCCCTCGATGCCGGGGCGACGCAGATCGACGTGGACCTTGGAGGCGGAGGCATCCGCCGCATCCGGGTCGCCGACAACGGCGCGGGGATCGAGCGCGACGACCTGCCGCTCGCGGTGGCGCGACATGCGACCTCGAAGCTCACGACCGTCGACGATCTCGGCGCGATCACGACGCTGGGCTTCCGCGGCGAGGCGCTGGCGTCGATCGCCGCCGTCTCGCGCTTCGCGCTGGCCTCGCGCGCCGCCGGCCGGCCGCATGCCTGGCGGATCGAGGTCGACGGTGGCGCGCTGGCGCCGGTGGCGCCTGCCGCGCTCGGCGTCGGGACTTCCGTTACGGTGCAGGAGCTCTACTTCAACACGCCGGCGCGACGAAAGTTTCTGCGTACCGAGGCCACCGAGTGGGGTCACTGCGACGAGGCGTTTCGCCGCATCGCCCTCGCGCACCCTGACGTCGGCTTCACGCTGCAGCACAACGAGCGCGTCGTCCACCGGCTGCTTCCGCATGGGCGGAGGGCGCGCGTTGCGGCGGTCCTCGGCGAGGCGTTCGTCGACGGGGCCGCCATCGTCGAGGCGGTGGCGGGACCGCTCGCCCTCGCCGGCTTCGCCGTGCAGCCAGCCTACGCGACGCAGGTCACCGGCCAGTATTTCTTCGTCAACGGGCGCCACGTGCGCGACCGGATGCTTGCGCACGCGTTGCGGGAGGCCTATCGCGACGTCCTGCACCAGGACCGCCAGCCGGCGTTTGCGCTGTGGCTCACGCTCGACCCGCGTCTGGTCGATGTCAATGTCCACCCGCAGAAGGCCGAGGTGCGGTTCCGGGAAGCGGGCGCGGTGCACCAGTTCGTCCGGCACGCGGTGGCCCGTGCGCTCGCGACGACCGGTGCCGAGCAGCCGGCGGTATCGGCGGCCGAGAGGCTCGGATTGGCGGCCGCGCGCACGCCGCCGCGCCTCGCCGAAGCGCTGGCGGCGGCGGAGGTGCCGACATCAATGCCGCTCACCGCGCCTTGGCAGCGGCCTATGCCGCTCTCGTCGGCAGAGCCGGCGTCGTTCTACGCGAGGCTTTACGGCGAGCGTGTAGCCGACGCCGGCGAGCGCCCGGCGCTGCCGGCTACCGGCGACGCGCATCCGCTCGGATTCGCCCTCGCGCAACTGCACGGTATCTTTGTGCTCGCGCAGAACGGCGCAGGCCTGGTGCTGGTCGACATGCATGCGGCGCACGAACGGATCGTCTACGAGCGCCTCAAGGCCGCGCACGACCGCGGCGTGCCGCTGCAGCCGCTGCTGGTGCCGGCGACGTTCGCGGCGTCACCACTCGAGGTCGCCGCGGCCGACGAGCACGCGCAGACGCTCGACCGGCTCGGATTCGCGATTTCCGCGCTCGGCCCGGGAACGCTCGCCGTCCGTGGCGTACCTGCCCCGCTGGCCGATGCCGACGCGCCGACGCTCGCCCATGCAATCCTGGCCGAGCTCGCCGAATACGGCGGCAGCGACGTGCTGACCGCGCACCGTGACGAGCTCTTGTCGACGATGGCCTGCCATGCCGCAGTCCGTGCCAACCGCAGTCTGACCATTCCCGAGATGAATGCGCTGCTGCGCGAGATGGAGGCCACCGAGCGCGCCGGCCAGTGCAACCACGGCCGGCCGACGTGGTACCAGCTGACGCTCGCGGACCTGGATCGGCTGTTCATGCGCGGACGTTAGCGTGACGGCCGCTATTCCCGTTCCGGCTCGCATCGCGGCCTGAGACGGGCCGTGGCATCGCGCTGCCGCGACGCATGCTGATGCCGATTCCCGCCGTACTGCTGATGGGTCCGACGGCGTCGGGCAAGAGCGCGCTGGCGCTCTCGCTCGCGGGGCGCTTTTCGGCCGAAATCGTCAGCGTCGATTCGGCCCAGGTGTATCGCGGCATGGACATCGGCACCGCGAAGCCCGACGCGACAACACGCGCCCGCGTCCGGCACCACCTGATCGACATCATCGATCCGGTCGACGCCTATTCGGCGGCGCGCTTCCGTGCCGATGCGATTGCGGCGATCGAGGGCATCCGCGCGCGCGGCGCCGTGCCGCTGGTCGTCGGCGGGACGATGCTCTACTTCAAGACCTTGCAGGAAGGACTGTCGGCGCTGCCGGGGGCCGACCCCGCGGTGCGCGCACGCCTCGACGCCCGCGCCGCCGTCGATGGCTGGCCCGCCCTGCATCGCGAGCTTGCGCGCGTCGACCCGGTGACCGCGGCGCGCCTCGAGCCGACCGATGCGCAGCGGATCCAGCGCGCGCTCGAAGTCTACGCATTGGCTGGCACGCCGCTCTCGCAGCTCCAGGGCGCACGCGAGGCCGCCGACGCGCTGGGACCGGCAATCGCCATCGCGTTGGTCCCGGCAGACCGCGCGGGGCTCCATCGACACATCGCCGCCCGCCTCGACGCCATGCTCGCGGCAGGGCTCGTCGACGAGGTGGCCGCGTTGCGCCGGCGCTACGCGCTCGCACCCGGCATGCCTTCGATGCGCTGCGTCGGCTACCGGCAGGCCTGGGAGTTCCTCGACCGGCGGATCGACGCCGCGACGTTGCGGGCGAAGGCGATCGCGGCGACCCGTCAGCTCGCGAAACGACAGCTCACATGGCTGCGCACGATGCCGGCGACGGTGTTCGAGCCGACGCAGCCGCGTCTCGCGGAAGCGGTCGCCGCGCATCTCGTCCGCGGGGGGGTACCCCCAGTCTGACGGGCGTCTTGCTGCCGTGCAATAATCCATGCTCGCCATGTCGCTGCCGGGCGCTGCCCGGCAAGGATTCACGCCATGCACGCACGCACGCTCTACGACAAGCTCTGGGACAGTCATGTCGTCCGCACCGAAGCGGATGGCACGTCGCTGCTCTACATCGACCGCCATCTCGTGCACGAGGTGACGAGCCCGCAGGCGTACGAAGGGCTGCGGCTCGCCGGGCGCAAGCCGTGGCGCGCCGGATCGATCGTCGCCACTGCCGACCACAATACGCCGACCAAGAATTGGAGCGAGGGCATCCGCGATCCGATCTCGCGGACCCAGGTCGAGACGCTCGACGCCAACATCCGTGCCCACGGCGCGAAGGCGTACTTTCCGTTTCGCGACCGCCAGCAGGGCATCGTCCACGTCATCGGGCCGGAGCAGGGCGCGACGCTGCCGGGGATGACGGTTGTCTGCGGCGACTCGCACACCACCACGCATGGGGCGTTCGCGGCGCTCGCCTTCGGCATCGGGACCTCGGAAGTCGAGCACGTGCTGGCCACGCAGTGCCTTCTCGGCAAGAAGTCGAAATCGATGCTGATCCGTGCCGACGGGCGGCTGCCCGCGGGGGTCACGGCGAAGGATCTCGTGCTCGCGGTGATCGGCCGGGTCGGGACCGCCGGCGGGACCGGCCACGCGATCGAGTTCGCCGGCCCCGCGATCCGCGCGCTGTCGATGGAGGGCCGGATGACGGTCTGCAACATGGCGATCGAGGCGGGCGCGCGGGCCGGGATGATCGCCGTCGACGACGTCACCATCGAATACCTGCGCGGGCGACCGTTCGCGCCGGCGGCCGAGCACTGGGAGCGCGCCGTTGCGCATTGGCGCACGCTGGCAAGCGACGACGGGGCGAGATTCGACACGACCATAACGCTCGACGCTTCGGCACTCGCGCCGCAGGTCACCTGGGGCACGTCACCGGAGATGGTGGTCTCGATCGAGGGCCGCGTTCCCGATCCGGACCGGGAGAAGGATCCGACGCGCCGCGAGGGGATCGAGCGCGCGCTCGTCTACATGGGGCTCGCGCCGGGCACGCGGATAACGGACATAGCGATCGACCGCGTGTTCATCGGGTCCTGCACGAATTCGCGGATCGAGGACCTGCGCGCCGCCGCGGCGATCGTGCGCGGCCGCCGCGTGGCATCGACGGTGAAGCACGCGATGGTCGTCCCGGGTTCCGGCGTCGTGAAGACGCAGGCGGAGCGCGAGGGTTTGGACCGGGTGTTCCGCGACTCGGGCTTCGATTGGCGCGAGCCCGGCTGCTCGATGTGTCTCGCAATGAACGACGACCGCCTCGAACCGGGCGAGCGCTGCGCGTCGACGTCGAACCGCAATTTCGAAGGACGTCAGGGTGCCGGTGGCCGTACCCACCTGGTCAGCCCGGTCATGGCGGCCGCTGCCGCGATCGCCGGCCGCTTCGTCGACGTGCGCCGGCTCGCGTAGCCCATCCACGACAAGGAGACGGAAGATGCTGAACAAGCTCGCCGCGATTCTGGCTCTTGCCGGCCTCGCCGTTGCGCTGGCCGGTTGCAACACGATCGAAGGCGCGGGCAAGGACATCAAGGCTGCAGGTGGAGCCGTCGAAAAGTCCGCCGAAAAGACGAAGACCTACTGATGGAACCCTTTCGCATCCTGACCGGACTGGTCGCACCGCTCGATCGGGCCAACGTCGACACCGACGCGATCATTCCGAAGCAGTTCCTGAAGTCGATCAAGCGATCCGGATTCGGCCCGAACCTGTTCGACGCATGGCGCTACGTCGACCGCGGCGAACCCGGCATGGACAACGCGACGCGCGTGAAGAATCCGGATTTCGTGCTGAACGAGCCGCGCTACCAGGGAGCCCAGATCCTGCTCGCGCGCCGCAATTTCGGCTGCGGGAGCTCGCGCGAGCATGCGCCGTGGGCGCTCACCGATTACGGCTTCCGCGCTCTGATCGCGCCTTCGTACGCGGACATCTTCTACAACAACTGCTTCAAGAACGGCCTGCTGCCGATCGTGCTGCCCGAGTCCGACGTCGACCGGCTGTTCGATGCTGTCCGTGCGTTCCCGGGCTTCAGGCTCACGATCGACCTCGAGCGCCAATCGGTGACGAGCACCGACGGCGCGCTCGCCTTTGCGTTTGACGTCGAAGCGTTCCGCAAGCATTGCCTCGTCCACGGTCTCGACGACATCGGCCTCACGCTGCAGCACGCGGACGCGATCCGCGAGTTCGAGGCGCGGCGGCTCTCCGATCAGCCATGGCTCGCCTAGAACCTCCGCGCGCCGGCGCGGATGCGGCCGCCCGCGCGCATGAATCGGGAACGCACAGCCGGGCGCACGGTGCGCGTTTGCCATGAAGATCGCGATCCTCCCGGGTGACGGCATCGGCCCCGAGATCGTCCGCGAGGCCGACCGCGTGCTCGACGTGTTGCGGCGCGAGGGCCTTCCGATCGAAACCGGCACGGCGCCGATAGGCGGCGCCGGCTACGATGCGGCGAAGCATCCGCTGCCCGATGCGACACTGGCGCTCGCGCGCGACGCCGATGCCGTCCTGCTCGGTGCGGTCGGCGGCCCGCGCTACGACACGCTGCCACGGGCGTTGCGGCCCGAGCAGGGGATACTGGGCATCCGCAAGGCGCTCGGACTCTTCGCCAATCTGCGCCCCGCGCTCCTGTACCCCGAGCTCGCTGCCGCGTCGACGCTGAAACCCGAGGTCGTCGCCGGTCTGGACCTCATGATCGTGCGCGAGCTCACCGGTGACATCTATTTTGGCGAGCCGCGCGGGCGGCGCACGAACGCGGCGGGCGAGAGCGAGGGCTTCGACACGATGCTCTACAGCGCGGGCGAAATCCGCCGGATCGCGCGCGTCGGCTTCGAGACCGCCCGCAGGCGCGGCCGGCGGCTGTGCTCGGTGGACAAGGCCAACGTGCTCGACACGAGCATCCTGTGGCGCGAGGTCGTCACCGAAGCGGCGAAGGATTATCCGGACGTCGCGCTCACGCACATGTACGTGGACAACGCGGCGATGCAGCTCGTCCGCAACCCGAAGCAGTTCGACGTGATCGTCACGGGCAACCTCTTCGGCGACATCCTTTCCGACGAGGCATCGATGCTGGCGGGATCGATCGGCATGCTGCCGTCGGCATCGCTCGACGCCAACGACAAGGGACTCTACGAGCCCATACACGGGTCGGCGCCGGACATCGCCGGCGCCGACCGCGCCAATCCGCTGGCGACGATCCTGTCGCTTGCGATGATGTTCAGGTACACGTTCGCGCGCAACGATGTAGCTGACCGGATCGAGCGTGCCGTCCGCTCCGCGCTCGGGGCGGGGTTGCGCACCGGTGACATTGCGATGGCGGGCGAGCCGGTGGTCGGCACCCGCGCGATGGGTGAGGCGGTCGCCGAAATGCTGCAGAAACAACGTTGAGAACGAGATCGATCATGCGTACAGGATTTGTGGGCTGGCGTGGAATGGTGGGCTCCGTGCTGATGCAGCGAATGCAGGAGGAGCAGGACTTCGGCCTGATCGAGCCGGAGTTCTTCACGACGTCGAACGTCGGCGGCAAGGGACCGGACATCGGCCGGAACACGCCGCCGCTCAGGAGCGCGACCGACGTCGACGCCCTCGGCGCGCTCGACGCGATCGTCACGTGCCAGGGCGGTGATTACACGAACGACGTCTTCCCGAAGCTGCGCGCCGCTGGCTGGAAGGGGTACTGGATCGATGCGGCCTCCGCGCTGCGGATGAAGGACGACGCGGTGATCATCCTCGATCCGGTCAACCGGGACGTCATCGATGCCGCGCTCGCGAAAGGCGTGAAGAACTACATCGGCGGCAACTGCACCGTCAGCCTGATGATGATGGCGATGGCCGGGCTCTTCCGCCGCGACCTCATCGAGTGGATGACGTGCATGACCTACCAGTCGGCGTCGGGTGCCGGCGCGCAGAACATGCGCGAGCTGCTCCTGCAGATGGGCGAGGCACACATGGCGGCGCGCGCGCTGCTCGAGGATCCCTCGTCGGCGATCCTCGACATCGACCGCGAGGTTGCCGGCATCCTGCGCGACGCGAGCTTTCCCACCGAGCACTTCGGCGTCCCGCTCGCCGGGAGTCTGATCCCCTGGATCGACAAGGACCTGGGCGACGGCATGAGCCGCGAGGAATGGAAGGGCGGGGCGGAGACGAACAAGATCCTCGGTCGCGTGGCGGGCTCCGGCAAGGGCGCGATCCCCGTGGATTCGATCTGCGTGCGCGTCGGCGCAATGCGCTGCCACAGCCAGGCGCTGACGATCAAGCTCCGACGCGACATTCCGTTGCGGGAGATCGAGTCGCTGCTTGCCGCCGGCAACGACTGGGTACGCGTGGTTCCCAACACGCGCGAGGAAAGCATCCGTCGACTCACGCCAGCGGCTGTCACCGGGTCGCTCGAGGTGCCGGTAGGCCGTCTGCGCAAGCTCTCGATGGGCGGCGAGTACCTGGGCGCCTTCACGGTCGGAGACCAGCTCCTGTGGGGTGCCGCGGAGCCGTTGCGCCGCATGGTTCGCATTCTGGTGGCCCGCTGACCGGATTCAGGGCGAGAATGCAACACGGGATCCCGGCCGGGGGATCCGGTTTCGTTTTCATGGCAGCACAATATCTTGCGCAGGTTGGCACTGTGCTTGCTAGCTCTAGCGCTCACCCTGCGCGGGCCTCGAAGCGGCGGCCGTGGCGCCGACGCCGCGTACCGCTTAGAAAGCTAATCTAATACCGAGGTTTAGCTTGCGTCGCTAAACCCATGATGTTATGTTAGCTTGGAGTATCCGAAACTCTCGGAAAGGGCCGGAATGCGAGCAAAACCCATCCTTTCACTGACCGTGCTGGCGGCCGCGCTTGCGATGCCGGGCACGGCGGCCTCGCTGAGCTTGGGCAAGCTGACCGTACAGTCGTCGCTCGGGCAGCCGTTGTCCGCCCAGATCGAACTTACGTCCCTTGCCCGGGAGGAACTCGACTCGGTCACCGCGCGGGTCGCCGATCCCGCGCTGTACAAACAGAACAATCTCCCCTACCAGGGGGTGCTCAACCGTGCGCGGGTCGCCGTGGAGCGCCTGCCGAACGGCAACGCCGTGCTGAAGGTCACGACGCCCGGCAACGTCAACGAGCCGTACCTGGATCTGCTGGTCGAGGCCAACTGGGCCTCCGGCCGCGTTGTTCGCGCCTACACGTTCCTGCTCGATCCACCGGGGGCGATAGCGGCGGTGACGCCGGTCGAGCCGGTGCTGCCGGCGCGTACCGGGGGGCTCCGGCAGCACGCGCCGCCGACGCGGCGCCCGCGGGGCGCGCATCCGCGGAGGGGAAAGCGGCGCCCGCCGGAGGCTACACGGTCAAGCGCGGCGACACGCTGTCGCGAATCGCGTCCGACTACAAGCCGCCCGCCGCGACGCTCGAGCAGATGCTGGTCGCGATGTTCACGGGCAACAAGGATGCGTTCGACGGCAACAACATGAACCGGCTGCGCGCCGGGGCGATTCTGACGATCCCGAGTGCCGACGAGGCGGCCGCCGTGTCCGCACCCGATGCCTCGAAGACGGTCCGCGTCCAGGCGGCCGACTGGCGTGCGTATCAGGATCGTGTCGCCGGCGCGGCGCCCGCAGCCGAAGGCGGTGGCGGGCGCGTGGCAACCGGAAAGATCGGAACGACCGTCGAGGAGAAGGTGCCGGCGGCGGCACCGGGACGCGATCAGCTCAAGGTGTCGCGTGAACCCGGTCCGGCGGCGGGAACCGGAACCGGTTCGGTCGCTTCGCCGTCGGCCGAGGAAATGGTCGCGCGCGACAAGGCGCTCAAGGAAGCGCAGACACGCATCAACGAGCTCGAGAAGACGCTGAAGGACCTGCAGAAGGCGATCGAGCTTCGGGCGCAGACCGGCGCCCAGCTGCAGGCACAGGCCGACGCGGCGAAGGGCAAGGCGCCCGAGCCGGCCAAGGTCGAGCCGCCGAAGGTCGCAGCGCCGGTCGTCCCCCTGATCCCCGAGGCGAAGCCGCCGGAGCCGCCGAAGGCAGCCGAACCCGCGAAAGCGCCGGAGGTTGCGAAGGCGCCACCGCCACCGAAGGCGGCCGAGCCGATGAAGCCCGCGGAAGCGCCTAAGGCCCCGGCACCGAAGGCGGCCGCGCCGAAGGCCGAGCCGTCGTTCATGGACGATCTGCTCGGCAGCACGCCCGCCTGGGTCATCGGCGGCGGCGCTCTCGCGGCGCTCGCGGGCGTCGCCGCGCTGATCGCCGCGCGGCGCCGCAAGGCGGTGAAGTTCGAGGACAGCATCATCGGCGGCACCGACATCAAGACCAACACGGTCTTCGGCTCGACCGGCGGCGGTGTCGTCAACACCGGAGAAAACTCGCTCGCGACCGATTTCAGCCGCGAGGGTCTCGGCAACATCGATACCGACGAGGTCGATCCGATCGCCGAGGCCGAGGTGTACCTTGCCTACGGGCGAGACGCGCAGGCCGAGGAAATCCTCAAGGACGCGCTCAAGAAGGATCCGCAGCGCCAGGAAATCTACCTGAAGCTGCTGGAAATCCACGCGCAGCACAACAAGCCATCGGCATTCGAAACAGTCGCCGCCGAGCTGTACTCGATCTCGCATGGGCAGGGCGAGGTGTGGCAGAAGGCGGTCACGCTCGGTCGCCAGCTCGATCCCAACAACCCGATGTTCGGCGAGGGTGGGGCGGCGGCCGCCGCCGCTGCAGCGAGCGCGCAGGCCCTGGCCGCGGCAGCGACGGGAGCCAAGAAGGAGGCACCGCGGCCACCGGGTGGCGGCGCGTCGCCCGCGATTGCGAAGGAGCTCGAGGACCCGAACGCCCTCGACTACCGGTTCGACGAGGAGGTCTCGATCAGCCGCACGTCGAAGACGACGAAGGAACAGATCGAGATGATCGACGCGGCCGAGCGCGACTTCGAGGAAAGCACGAAGCGCTCCGCGGCCCACGCCCAAGCCGGCATCCGATACCCAGGGCGCGGCTGCGGCTGCCGTGGCAGGTGTCGTCGCCGCCGCCGCGGCCGCCGCCGGTCTGGGTGGCGCGAAGGCAGAAACCGCGGCGCCGCTCGGCGATCTCGATTTCCGTCTCGACGACGCGGACAAACCCGCGCCGATGCACAAGGCGGACGCAAAGCCCGAACGTCAGGATAGCGACGCGGGAATGCTCGGGCGGGCGGGGGCTGCAACCGGACTCGACAAGCTCGACCTTGCGTTCGACGCCGGGCATGCGACGTTCGAAGACGCGAGTCCGTCGGTGCTCGACGGGCAGTGGCACGATGCGGCAACCAAGCTCGACCTCGCCAAGGCGTACCAGGAAATGGGCGATGTCGAGGGTGCCCGCGAGATCCTGCAGGAAGTTCTGCACGAGGGCGACGACGAGCAGAAGTCGGAGGCTCAGGCACTGCTGGCGAAGCTTGCCTGATCACGGATAGCGGCGGGCGCGGGCGGCGGAGCGAACCTCCGTCGCCCGTTGTCTTTCGGTCCTCATGCGCATCGCCCTCGGTCTCGAATACTGCGGCACCGCGCGCAGTGGCTGGCAGACGCAGCGCGACGGGAGCGGCGTGCAGGACCTGCTCGAGCGGGCCCTTGCGCAGATCGGGGCAGCGCGCATCGGCACGACGGCGGCCGGCCGGACCGATGCGGGTGTCCATGCGACGATGCAGATCGTCCACTTCGATGTCGTCGCGGACCGCCCCGCCACCGCGTGGGTGCGCGGCGTCAATTCGCATCTGCCGGCGGATGTCGCGGTGCTCTGGGCGCAGCGGGCAGCCGACGACTTCGATGCGCGCTACGCCGCGCTCGCGCGGCATTACACGTACGTGCTCTCGAATCGTCCCACACGGCCGGCGCTCCTCGCCGGGCGCGTCGGCTGGTACCATCGGCCGCTCGACGTCGCCGCGATGACCGTGGCAGCCAAAGCGCTCGAGGGCACCCACGATTTTTCGGCATTCCGTGCGGCAGAGTGCCAGGCGAAGTCCCCGACGCGCACGCTGTCGACCGTGTCGATCGCGGCGCACGGCGAATTCGTCCGCTTCGATTTTTCCGCCAATGCCTTTCTTCATCACATGATCCGCAACATCGTCGGCGCCCTCGTGTACGTGGGGGCGGGTCGGCAGCCGCCGCAGTGGATGGGCGAGCTCCTCGCCGGTCGCGACCGCACGCGCGCCGCACCGACGTTCGCACCCGACGGGCTCTATTTCGCCGGCGCCGACTACGACGCGAAATGGGGACTGCCTGCGACGCGCCGGCCCCTCGCGCTGCCGCTTGGCTGAGCGCATGGCGACCATGCATCGCACACGAGTGAAAATCTGCGGAATCACGCGTACCACCGACGGTGTCGCCGCCGCGCGTGCCGGCGCCGATGCCGTCGGCCTCGTGTTCTGGGCGGGAACGCCGCGCGCCGTCGGCGCTGACGCGGCGCGTGCTATCGCCGCGGCGCTGCCGCCGTTCGTGACCGTCGTCGGGCTTTTCGTCGACCCCGAGCCGGCGTACGTGCGCTCGGTGCTGGCCGTGGTGCCCATCGATCTGCTGCAGTTCCATGGCCACGAGCCGGCGGAGCTCTGTCGCGCGTTCGGGCGGCCGTACATCAAGGCGCTGCCCGTCGCCTCCGAGGCGGACGGGACGGGTTTGCTAGAATGCGCAGGCCGTTATCACGACGCCTCCGGACTGCTGTTCGATGCGCCGCCAGCGGACGGGCTGCCCGGTGGCACCGGGCGGACGTTCGACTGGTCCGCGCTGCCCGCAGAGCTGCGGCGTCCGATCGTGCTGTCGGGCGGGCTTACCGCGGCAAACGTCGGCGACGCGATCCGGCAGGTGCGGCCATGGGCGGTCGACGTTTCCAGCGGCGTGGAGACGATCGGGGCCGACGGCAAGCCCGTCCGCGGCGTCAAGGACCCCGCGAGAATCGTCGCGTTCATCGGGGAAGTGCGCAATGCAGATGGCTGACATTCCTTACGACCTGCCCGATGCGCGCGGCCATTTCGGCCCCTATGGCGGCGTGTTCGTCGCCGAGACGCTGATCCGCGCGCTCGACGAGCTGAAGGAGCAGTACGCCCGGTTCCGGCGCGATCCCGGCTTCATCGCGGAATTCGAGGATGAGCTCGCGCACTACGTCGGTCGGCCCTCGCCGGTCTATCACGCGAAGCGCTGGTCGGAGAAAGCCGGCGGCGCGCAGATCTGGCTCAAGCGCGAGGATCTCAATCACACCGGCGCGCACAAGATCAACAACTGCATCGGCCAGGCGCTGCTTGCCAAGCGGCTCGGCAAGCCGCGAGTCATCGCCGAGACCGGTGCCGGGCAGCACGGCGTCGCGACAGCGACGGTCGCCGCGCGCTTCGGCATGGAATGCGTCGTCTACATGGGCTCGGAGGACGTGAAGCGCCAGGCGCAGAACGTGTTCCGGATGAAGCTCCTCGGCGCAACGGTCGTCCCGGTCGAGTCCGGCTCGAAGACGCTGAAGGATGCGCTCAACGAGGCGATGCGCGACTGGGTCACCAATGTCGAGTCCACGTTCTACATCATCGGCACCGTTGCCGGGCCGCATCCGTACCCGATGATGGTCCGCGATTTCCAGAGCGTCATCGGCCGCGAGTGCCTGACGCAGATGCCGGAGGCCGCGGGACGCGACCCCGACGCGGTGATCGCCTGCGTGGGCGGCGGGTCCAACGCGATGGGGATCTTCTATCCGTATATCCCCCGCAAGGGTGTACGACTGATCGGTGTCGAGGCCGCGGGCGAGGGCATCGCCACCGGTCGGCACTCGGCGTCGCTTTCCGCGGGCCGGCCCGGCGTGCTGCACGGCAACCGCACCTACCTGCTGCAGAATGCCGATGGCCAGATCAGCGAGACCCATTCGATCTCGGCCGGGCTCGACTACCCCGGGGTGGGTCCCGAGCATGCGTGGCTCAAGGACTCCGGGCGCGCCGAGTACGTGACCATCACCGACGACGAGGCGCTCGGAGCATTCCACGAATGTTGCCGGATCGAAGGCATCATTCCGGCGCTCGAGTCGGCGCACGCGCTCGCCTATGCGGCGCGGCTCGCCGCGACGCTGCCCCGGGACCGGATCCTTCTCGTCAACCTTTCGGGCCGCGGGGACAAGGACATGAACACCGTGGCCGAGCGCTCCGGGCTCAAGTTCTACTGCCGGCCCGAATGCGATCCGGCCCGGCGACCCTAGGCCCGTGGCTCGCCGTTGAACCCGACCTTGCGCGCGAGCCATGAATCGAATTGATGCGACCTTCGCGCGCCTGCGCGCCGCCGGTCGGACGGCGCTCATCCCCTATGTCACGGCGGGCGACCCGTCGCGCGCCGCGACGCTGCCGATCATGCGCAAGCTGGTCGCGGCGGGTGCCGACGTCGTCGAGCTGGGCGTACCGTTTTCCGACCCGATGGCCGACGGGCCGGTGATCCAGCGCGCGTCCGAGCGTGCGCTGGCGCAGGGGGTCGGACTCGCCGACGTCCTCGCGATCGTCGGCGAGTTCCGGAGCGCCGATGCAACGACACCGGTCGTGCTGATGGGATACGCCAATCCGATCGAGGCGATGGGACCCGCTTCGTTCGCCGACCGCGCGCGGGCCGCGGGCGTCGACGGCGTGCTGGTCGTCGACTATCCGCCCGAGGAGGCAGCGGAGTTCGCGGCGCTGCTGGAGGAACGCGCGATCGCGCCGATCTTTTTGGTCTCGCCGACAACGCCCGCGGCCCGCATCGCGGCCATCGCGAAGTTCGCCCGTGGCTACGTCTACTACGTGTCGCTGAAGGGTGTCACCGGTGCGGGCCATCTCGACACCGCCGAGGTCGGGCGCCGGCTCGCCGAGATCCGCCGGTACGTGGACCTCCCGGTTGGCGTGGGTTTCGGCATCCGCGATGCGGCGAGCGCGCGGGCGATCGCGGTCGACGCCGACGCGGTCGTCATCGGCAGCCGGATCATCCAGGAGATCGAAAGCGGTCCGGCCGAAGCGGCAGCCGATCGCGCCGGGGTCTGGCTCGCGGGAATCCGCAGCGCCATCGATTCGATTCAGAAACGCGCGGCATAGCGCGACGCGCGCACCAGCCGGCGACCGTGCCTTCGGGGAGGATGCAATGAGCTGGCTGCAAAAGCTCCTGCCGCCGCGGATCAAGAGCACGCCCGGCGCGAAGAAGACGGTGCCGGAAGGGCTGTGGATCAAGTGTCCGGCGTGCGAGGCGGTCCTCTACCGCACGGACCTCGAAAAGAACCTCTTCGTCTGCCCGAAATGCAGCCACCACGTGCGCGTTCCGGCGCGCGAGCGTATCGAGCAGTTGCTCGATCCGGAAGGCCGGTTCGAGATCGGCTCCGAGGTGGTTCCGGTCGACAGCCTCAAGTTCAAGGACCAGAAGAAGTATCCCGAGCGGCTTGCCGCTGCGCTCGAGGAGACCGGGGAGACCGACGCGCTCGTCGTCATGCAGGGGAGCGTGAACAGCGTGCCACTCGTGCTTGCGTGCTTCGAGTTCGATTTCATGGGCGGGTCGATGGGTTCGGTCGTTGGCGAACGCTTCGTCCGCGGCGTGCGGGTCGCCTATGAAAACCGCATGCCGTTCGTCTGCATCTCGGCATCGGGAGGCGCCCGGATGCAGGAAGGCGTCAATTCGCTGTTCCAGATGGCGAAGACGACCGCGGTACTCCAGGAGCTGACCAAGGCGCGGCTCCCGTTCGTCTCGATCCTGACGGACCCGACGATGGGCGGGGTGTCCGCGTCGTTCGCGTTCGTCGCCGACCTCGTGATCACCGAACCGGGCGCGCTGATCGGCTTCGCCGGACCGCGCGTGATCGAGCAGACGGTCCGCGAGAAGCTGCCCGAGGGCTTCCAGCGCGCCGAATTCCTGATCGAGAAGGGAGCGATCGACCTCATCATCGACCGCAGGCAGCTCAAGGACGAGCTGGCACGACTGCTCGCGCACCTCACCGGCCAGCCGGCGCCGGCGAGCTGACGCGGAAGGCCCGCACAGAGACGACTTTCGCCGATCCCCGTCAACAGGGTCGAGCGGACCCGGAATTTGTAGCCGACCCTGCGTTCCCCACGATCCATGACCCGGCCGTCGACGCTCGCTGCGTGGCTCGCCTATCTCGAGACGCTGCATCCGAAGGCGATCGCGATGGGCCTCGAGCGCGTCGAGTCGGTGCATGCGCGGCTGACGGCGGGTCTCGCCTGCCCGGTCGTCACGGTCACCGGGACCAACGGCAAGGGATCGACCTGCGCGATGCTGGAATCGATGCTGCGCTGCGCGGGCCATCGTACGGGTCTTTACTCTTCGCCGCATCTGCTGCGCTACAACGAGCGCATCCGGATCGCTGGCGAGCCGCTCGCCGATGCGGCGCTCGTCGGCGCGTTCAACGCGGTCGAGGACGCGCGCGGCGATGTGCCGCTCACCTACTTCGAATTCGGCACCCTGGCCGCGCTCTGGGTCTTCGCGCGCGCGGGCCTAGACGTCGCGATCCTCGAAGTCGGATTGGGAGGACGGCTCGACGCGGTCAACATCGTCGACGCCGACGTCGCGGTCGTGACGAGCGTGGATCTCGATCACATGGATTACCTCGGCCCGACACGGGAGGACATCGCCTTCGAGAAGGCGGGCATCTTCCGTCCGGGGCGGCCCGTGGTCTGCGCGGAACCGGATCCGCCACCGACGCTGACGGCGCACGCCGAGGCAGTCGGCGCGCCGATCACGCTGCTCGGCCGCGATTACGGCTACGTTGCCAAAGAGCGCCAGTGGCAATTCTGGGGCCCGGGCGGTCGGCGCTTCGGACTGCCGTGGCCGGCGTTGCGCGGAACCTACCAGCTCGCCAATGCGGCGACCGCTCTTGCGGTGGTCGATCTCCTGCGGGAACGACTGCACGTGGCTGCCGGCGCGGTTCGCGACGGCTTGGTCGGCGTGGAGCTCCTGGGCCGCTTCCAGGTGCTACCCGGGCGGCCCGCGATCGTGCTCGACGTTGCCCACAACCCGCATGCGGCGCGCGCGCTCGCCGCGACGCTCGCGGCGATGGGCTATTTCCGGTCGACGCTGGCCGTGTTCGGCATGCTTGCCGACAAGGATCTCGCGGGTGTCGTCGCGGCGGTCGGTACGCGGATCGACCGCTGGTTCGTCGTGACGCTGCCCGGCGCGCGCGGTGCCACGGCGGCACAACTGAGTGCGATCCTCGCGCGGGCCGGAATCGCGCCCGATGCGATCCGCGCGTTCGACGACGTGGCGTCCGGTTACGCCGCTGCCCGGGAAGAGGCGGATGAAGCTGATAGAATTATCGTTTTCGGATCGTTTCTGACGGTCGCGGCCGCGCTGGCCGCGGCGAAACCGGGAACCACGCAAACGACACGGCATGGCTGATCGAATCGCTGACGACGCCGATCTCGTCGTCGATGAAATGAAGCGCAAGGCGCGCCGCCGGCTGGTCGGCGCGATCGTGCTGGCGCTCGCCGCCGCGATCATTCTGCCGATGCTGCTCGAGAAGGAGCCGCGGCCGCTCGGCGACGACGTCTCGGTGCAGATTCCGCCCGTCGACGAGGGCAAGTTCATCAACCGGCTCACCGGAAAGTCCGGCGACGCAAAGCCATTGCCGAAGGCCGGCGACAAGGCGGACGCCAAGGCCCTGCAGGGCGACGCGGCAGCGAAACCCGATGCCGCCGCGCTCCCTGCACCCCCGGCGCGGGACGCCGCCGCGCCACCGGGCGATGTGCTCGTCGCGAAGAAATCGGTGGCGGAAGCCGAGCAGCGCGCGCTCTCACCGCCCTCGAAGGCGCCGGCGAAGGCCGATGCGAAACCGTCGCCGGCAGCCGAGGCGAAGGCCCCCGCCCAGCCGGCTGCAGAGGAAGCCAAGGCCGAGGCGAGAACCGCAGCGGAAACGCGCTCCGAGCCGAAGCCGGCCGCTGCCGCGGAATCGAAGTCTGCGCCGGTCGCGTCCACGCCGGTGGCGTCGAGCGCTGCTGCCGCGGCGGTTCCGGCGAGGACGTCCGAATTCGCCGTGCAGCTCGCGGCGTTTGCCGATGACAAGGGCGCCAACGCGCTTGCGAACAAGCTCAAGAAGACCGGCTACGCCGCCTATGTCGAACCGGTGCAGACCTCGCGCGGCACGCTTTGGCGCGTGCGGGTCGGCGGCTACGCCTCGCGACCGGAGGCAGACGCGGCGCGCGTCAAGCTGAAGGACGAGGGTTACAGCGGGATCGTCGCGCCGGCGAAGTGACGCGCCCGCGCGCGCGGGCCGTTTACCGGTTGCCTTCACTCTCTTGATGAACGGCTTCGATCTCGCGCTGATCGCCTTCGTCGTGCTCTCCACGGTCTTCGCCTACGTTCGCGGCGTCGTCCGCGAGTTGATCGCGCTCGCAACCTGGATCATCGGCTTCGTGCTCGCCTTTCAGTACGCCGGAGAGGCGGCCCAGCTGTTCTCGCGGCTCGATGTCACGCCGGTCGTCCGGCATGTTCTCGGGTTCACACTGATCCTCATCGCCGTGCTGATCATCGGGACACTCGTCGCGACGATGCTGTCCGGGGCAGTGCGTGCCGTCGGACTGGGGTTCGTCGACCGACTGGTCGGCGCCGCGTTCGGCGTGGCGCGCGGTGTCGCGGTCGTGGTCCTGTTCGCGTTGATCGCGGGCGTCACCGCGCTGCCCAAGCAGGATTGGTGGCAGAATTCGGCCTTGGGCCGACCGTTGGCCTTGGCCGCGCTGGCATTGAAGCCGTATCTGCCGCGGGCGTGGGCCGAGCGGCTCGATTTCAGGACGGCCGGACTGCTCTCCGCGCGGCTTCGCGCGCCGGGCGCCGGCGCGCTCCTGGGAAAGCATGCGTCATGTGTGGAATCATAGCCGTCGTCGCGCACACGCCCGTCAACCAGGTGCTCTACGACGGGCTGCTCCTGCTGCAGCATCGCGGGCAGGATGCGGCCGGCATCGTCACCAACGACGGCACGTCGTTCCACATGCACAAGGGCGGCGGCTATGTCCGCGACGTCTTCCGCACGCGCAACATGCGCGACCTGTCGGGCAACCTCGGCATCGGCCACTGCCGGTATCCGACCGCGGGCAGCGCATCGTCGGACCTCGAGTCGCAGCCGTTCTACGTGAATTCGCCGTTCGGCATCACGCTCGCGCACAACGGCAATCTGACCAACAGCGAGGCGCTCAAGCGCGAGCTCTTCCAGCTCGACTTCCGCCACGTCAACACGAATTCCGACTCGGAGGTCCTGCTCAACGTGTTCGCGCTGGAGCTCGAGCGCGCGGCGCACCATGCGCGCCTGGACGCCAGCGCGATCTTCACCGCGGTCGCCGGCGTCCACAAGCGCTGTCGTGGTGCGTACGCGATCGTCGCGATGATCGCCGGCTGCGGGATGGTGGCGTTTCGCGACCCCTACGGGATCCGTCCGCTCATCATCGGCGTCAACGAGGCGATGGGCGGTACCGAGTACGTGGTGGCAAGTGAATCGGTCGCCCTCGAGGCGCTGGGCTTCGCCGTGCTGCGCGATGTCGCGCCGGGCGAGGCGGTGTTCATCGACCAGACCGGACAGTTCCATGCGCGGCAGTGCGCCGAGAGCGCGATCCTCGCGCCGTGCATCTTCGAGTTCGTCTACCTGGCGCGCCCCGACTCGGTCATCGACGGCACGTCAGTCTACGAGTCGCGGCTCAACATGGGCGAGCAACTCGCGGCCAAGATCCGCGCAATTCCCGAGGCCCGGGACATCGACGTCGTGATTCCGATCCCGGACTCCAGCCGTCCGTCGGCGCTGCAGCTCGCGAACACGCTCGGACTCACCTATCGCGAGGGCTTCGTCAAGAACCGCTATGTCGGCCGGACGTTCATCATGCCCGGGCAGGCGCTGCGCCGGAAGAGCGTCCGGCAGAAGCTCAATCCGATCGGCATGGAGTTCCGGGACAAGGTGGTCCTGCTCGTCGACGACTCGATCGTCCGCGGCACCACCTCGCGCGAGATCGTGCAGATGGCGCGCGAAGCGGGCGCGAAGAAGGTGTATTTCGCGTCCGCGAGTCCGCCGGTGCGCTATCCGAACGTCTACGGCATCGACATGCCAAACCAGCGGGAGCTCGTGGCGACGGGCCGCACCGAAGCCGAGGTCGCGCGCGAGATCAGCGCCGACCTGCTGATCTACCAGGACTTGGACGCGCTGAAGGCGGCGGTCCGGGCCGCCAATCCGGCGCTTGGCGAGTTCGAGGCGTCGTGCTTCGATGGCCGGTACATCACCGGCGACGTCACCGCCGACTATCTGTCGCATCTGGCGCGGGAGCGGGACCCGGATCGCGAGGAGGCGGATCACGCGGATGCCGCGAACGCGGCGATCGCCGGCTAGCGCGCCGGCGGCGCGCGGCGAAGCGGTCTGTCGGGCGCGGGGCGGGCCTACTTCGCCGCGGCCAGCATGTAGTCGACCGCGGCCTTCACGTCGGCGTCGGGCAGTGCCGCGTTGCCGCCCTTGGCCGGCATCGCGGCCTTGCCCTTGAGCGCGCTCGTGTACAGCGCGTCGGTTCCGGTCTTGAGTCGCGGCGCCCATGCGGTCTTGTCACCGAACTTCGGTGCACCGGCAACACCCGCGCCGTGGCACGCGACGCACGCGGTGTCGTAGATCCTCTTGCCGTCGGGCTTGGCCGCGGCTGGTGCGGCGGCGGCTACGGCCGGAGCGGCCGGAGCGACAACAGGGGCCGCCGCCGCGGGCGCAGCGGTGCCCTTGCCGATCCCGGAGTTGAACATGTATTCGATCGCGCGCTTCACTTCGTTGTCGGACAGCTCCGCCATGCCGCCGCGCGCCGGCATGCCGCCATGTCCCTTGAGCGCCGCCTGCGTGACGGTAGCGAGCCCCTTCGCCACGCGCGGCGTCCACGCCGCGCGATCGCCGACCTTCGGCGCGCCGCCCTGACCGGTCTCGTGGCATCTGCCGCATGTGGCCGCCACCACTTCTTCGCCGCTGCGCTCGCCGCCCTTGGCCGTCGCCGCCGGCGGGGGTTCCTTCCAGTTCGCGCCGGCCTTGTTGGCCATGAACACAACCGCACGCTCGACTTCGATGCCTTCGAAATCGGGATTCCCGCCTTTGGGCGGCATCGCGCGAATGCCCTTGATCGCGTGCTCGACGGTCGGCGTCAGGCCTTGCGCGATGATCTTGCCCCATGCGGTCTTGTCGCCGACCTTCGGCGCGCCCGCGAGGCCCGCTTCGTGACACGTCTTGCAGACCTGGTTGTAGACCTGCTCGCCGCCGAGCTGCCCCTTGGGGCCGCTCGCCAGCGCCAGTTGAACCTCGCCCACCGGCTTGATGCGGTTCAGCACCGCGTTGTCGTCTTCGTTCCTGCCCTTGGCCGTACCCGTCACATACTGCGACAGAATGACGATGACGACGATCGGAACGACAAATGCCAGCACGACGACGACGACGAGCTGTTTCCAATTCCTGATCGGGGAGACGTGCTGGTCGGGTTCGTGCATGGTGATCCTGGTCCGGTGGCGGTGGCAGCGGGGTCAGGCGACCCGCGCCTGCGATTTCGGCAGCGCGCGGCACGCGCAGTGCGCTCCCAGCCGGAAAAAAGCATTGCATTATATCGTGGCCCGCGTGGCATCGGAATCTCGGCTGGACGCTCGTTCGACGGGCGCGGTAAAATTCGCTGCGTAGCGCCCGTAGCTCAGTTGGATAGAGTGTTGGTTTCCGAAGCCAAAGGTCACAGGTTCGACTCCTGTCGGGCGCGCCACTTCTTCCGGCGATTCGCATTGCCGCGGCTTGGGCCGCAAGCTCACGATGACGATCGCGAAGGCATTCCGCATCGGGCAATGGCTGCTCCTGGCCATCGGCCTTCTCGTCGCCGGACCGCTGCTTGCGCTGGCCCTCGGTCGCGCCTCGATGTCGGGGGACTGGCGCAACGCGACGCACCGACCGGTCGGCCTCGCGCCTGACCCCGCCGCGCATCAGGACGCGGTGGTGCAGGTGTATGCGAGCCGCACGTTCGGCTGGCGCGGCGCCTTCGCCGTGCATACGTGGCTCGCGGCGAAGCCCGCCGCCGCCGCCGACTACACCCGTTACGAGGTGATCGGCTGGTACGCCCGCGCCGGACGGTCGGTCGTCTCGATTTCGAATCACCGTCCGGCCGACGCCGAATGGTACGGCGCGCCACCGGAGCTGATCGCGGATCTGCGCGGGGCGCGCGCGGCCGCGGTGATCGCGAAATTACCGCAGGCCGTGGCCTCCTATCCCGATGCGAACACCTACAGTGCCTGGCCGGGTCCGAACAGCAACACGTTCATTGCCCATCTGGGGCGGGAGATCCCGGAGCTCGAGCTGACGCTGCCATCGACGGCGATCGGCAAGGACTACCTGCCGGCCGGGCGCATTGTCGCGCGCACCCCGAGCGGCAACGGCTATCAGCTTTCGCTGGGCGGGCTGCTGGGCGTGACCGCGGGCGTCGACGAAGGCTTCGAGCTCAATGTGCTCGGACTGGTCGCCGGCATCGACTTCAAGCATCCGGCGCTGAAGCTGCCGGGGTTCGGCCGCGTACCCGGACCCTAGGTGTCCCTTCCGAGCTCGCCTCGGGCCGCTCTGCGCTTACGGCAGCGTGGCCCGGGCCCGGCAGTCGAGCGTATCCGTCGGAGCTCCGCCGGCGCGGCAGACGACGACCGCACGCTCGGTGCTGTCGTAGAACCAGGCAAACGAGATGCCATTGGACGACGAGCTGCCGATCGGCGTCATCGCGGCCCGGGCATCGGTCCGGATCTGCGCATAGGCGTGCAACCCGTACGCCGCGATCGCGGCGACGATTATCCAGCTCACGTTCCTGATCATTTCCCGCCCTCCCTTAGCGATTCGAACGCGAAGAATCGCGGCTCGGGGGAGGGCACGTCAAGTCTCACGCGCGCCATTGCGCGAGCCTCGGTTCGACCCTGGTGCGCTGTGCGCCGGCGTCCTGCCGGATGCCCGGACCTCGGCGTCGCGACCGGCGTTCAGTAAGCCGAATGGCGGTGCGTGTAGCCGGAGACGAGCCGCGCGAACCTATGCTGCCAGCCATTGAGCGAGAGGGCGACCGCGACATAGATCCGGTCGATCTCCTCGGCGCGAATCCGCCGCGCGTTGGCTTCGAAGGCAAGGCGATCGGGATAGGTGTTGGGATCGAAGCGGGCCATCGCGTGCTCCTTTGTCATGGCACGTGTGTGCCAATGCGGACACCTTAACTCCAGCGCAAATTGAATACAATCATGTCTTATGGAATAATATTTGTGCCATACTGGAATCAATATTTTCCTGGTCGAGGATCGCCGCATGGAGTCCAGCCTCGCGATGCTCGCGTTCGTTCGGGCCGTCGAATGCCACGGGTTCACCCCGGCAGCGCACGACCTGGGCGTCACGCCGTCTGCCGTGTCGAAACTCGTCACGCGTCTCGAACGCCGCTTGGGAGTGCGGCTGCTGCAGCGCTCGACGCGCCGATTGGCGCTCACTGCCGAAGGCGAGATCTACTTCGAGCGCGTCCAGCGGATTGTCCGGGAAATCGCCGATGTCGAGTCCGACGTGATGCGCTTCGGCGAGCAGCCGCGCGGCCGCGTGCGGATCAGCGTCGGCACCGCGTTCGCAACGTACGCGCTGGTGCCCGCGCTTCCGGAGTTCATGGCCCGGTACCCGGAAATCTCGCTCGACCTCGTCGTGACCGAATATGCCGTCGACCTCGTCGAGGCGGGCATCGACCTCGCGATCCGCGTCGGCCCCCTGGGTGACGTCAATCTCGCCGCACGCCGGATCGGCGATCTGGAGCGCGTGATCTGCGCCGCGCCGGGCTATCTCGAGAAGTGCGGCGTGCCGCGCAAGCCGGAGGACCTGGCGCGGCACAACTGTCTCACCCTCACCGGCATCGCCGGCCAGGCGGAGTGGCCCTTCCGCGGGCCCGCCGGCGTACGTTCGGTAGCCGTCAAGGGCAACATCACGGTCAACAACGCGGAGACGACATACGAGCTCGCGTTGCTGGGGCTGGGCGTGATCCGCCTTTCGGACATCATCGTCGGGCCGGCAATCGGCAGTGGCCGCCTGGTTCCGATCCTGCTCGACGTGCATCAGCCGGAATCGCTGCCGCTGCACGCGGTCTACACGCCGACGCGCCGCCGGCCGCCGAAGATCGATGCGGTGATCCAGTTCCTTGTCGAACGATTCGCGTCGGTGCCCTGGCGCCTGCCGCACCCGGTCGCGGCAGCACCGGCGCGGCGCGGGCCGCGCAGGCCGCGGCGCGCCCCGTAAGTCGCCCACGCAGCGGCCGCGACGCTGACCGGCTCGCCGGCACACCATCTTGACGTGTCGCAACCCGTCGGGCCGTTCCGGGGCTTCTAATAGAGAGTGGCACGGCGAGAGATTGTGCGCGTGTACGCATGGGTAGCCGCGTGGCGATCGTACCCGGCGCCTCGGCATGAGGTGCGACGATGAAGAACATCGTGATACTCGGCGCCGGTACCGGCGGAGCGCTGGCGGCGAACCTGCTCAGCCACCGCCTGGATCTTGCGCAATGGTCGATCACCGTGATCGACCGCGCGAGCCTGCACATCTACCAGCCGGGACTCCTGTTCCTGCCGTTCGGGATGTATGGCTACGATACGCAGGACGACGTTGTAAGACCGATCACATCCCCGCTGCCCCGCAATGTGACGCTCGTCAACGCCGAGGTCCGACTCATCGATCACGCGAAGCGCGAGATCCGGGCCGGGAACGATCTCTTCCCCTACGATTTCCTGATTTCCGCGCTGGGCTGCCGTACGGCGCCCGAGGAGGTGGAAGGGATGGCCGAAGCCATGGGCACCGGCGTGCACACGTTCTACACGCTCGAGGGCGCGCTTGCACTGCGCTCGGCGCTGGATGACTTCCGCGAAGGCCGGCTGGTGATCGACATCTGCGAAATGCCGATCAAGTGCCCGGTCGCCCCGCTCGAGTTCGCGTTCCTCGCCGATTACCATTTCCGGCGCAAGGGGCTGCGCGACCGCATCGAGATCGCGCTCGTCACGCCGTACACCGGAGCCTTCACCAAGCCCAATGCGAACCGGATTCTGTCGAAGGTCGCCGAAGCGAAGGGGATCCGGGTGGTGCCCAATTTCGCGATCTCCGGCGTGGACACTACGGCGAAGGTGATCCGCACGTACGACGGGCGGACCGTCGACTACGACCTTCTCTGCGCGATCCCGCCGAACCTCGGACCGGCCGTGATCGACGATTCGGGCCTGGGTGACGGCGCCGGCTACGCGGTGACCGATCCGCGCACGCTGAAGAGCCGCAACGCCGAGCGCATCTACCTGCTCGGCGACAACACGAATGTCGCGACGTCGAAGGCGGGATCGGTGGCGCACTTCGAGGCCGAGACCGTCGTCGAGAACCTGCTGCGCGAGATCGACGGCAAGCCGCCGCTGTCCACGTTCGACGGGCACGCCAACTGTTTCGTCGAGACCGGCGACGACAAGGCGATGCTGCTCGACTTCAATTACGACATCGAGCCGCTCGAAGGCTCCTTCCCGCTGCCGTATGCGGGACCCTTCTCGCTGCTCGAGGAGAGCCATCTCAACCACCTGGGCAAGCTCGCGTTCAAGTGGGTGTACTGGAACATGCTGCTGCCCGGCCACCTGCCCAACGTGCCGCTGTTGCCGGCGCACATGAGCTTCATCGGCAAGGACCTCAACACGGCGCCGCAGATTCGTGTCGCACGGGCGATGCATGTACGCGACGTCATGACCACGGACGTCGTCACGGTCCGGCAGGGCACGTCGCTGCCTGCTGCCGCCCACCTGATGGTCGCGAAAAAGGTGAGCGGGCTGCCGGTGATCGATGCCGACGAAAGGCTCGTCGGCATCCTGACCGAAGGCGATTTCGTCTCGGCGATGAACATCGACGGGTCAATCCTCGCCGGCGCGCTGGAAACCATCGTGCGAAAACGGCGGGTAAAGAAGGGCATGGGCACGATCGTCGACGACATCATGACGCGCTCCCCGATCACGATCCGCGTGAACGACTCGCTGGAGATGGCCGTGCGGAGGATGGACCGGAACAAAGTCAAGCGCCTGGTGGTCACGGGCGAGGACGGCCGTGTCCACGGCATCGTCGCGAGGGCCGATCTCATCAAGATCTTCGCGATGAAATGACACGCTGGCGATGCGGCGGGACCACCCGGCCGGTCGTCGTTCGCGATCCCTGGCCGAGCGCGATCAGGCTGCTAGAATCGATGCCGCGTTACGACGGAGATCCTGCATTGACGGCCCCGGTTCCCGCTTTCACCGACGCGGAACACGATCTGCTCGCCCGCCTGCTGCAGCGGCGCTACGGCAAGCCCGTGCCGGTCGAGCTCGCGGACGCCGAACTGGCGCTCGACCCCGGCCAATCGACGACCACCGTGTGCCCGAGCTTCTACTGGCACGAGCGCGGCGCGCACTTCGTCGTCTGCAAGGTGGCGGCGGGCCGTTATCGATGCCAGTTCTTCTATTCCGAAGTCGAGCTGTACGGCACCGGCCGCGGCGAATACGACGACCTCGAGCGCTGCACGCTCGAGCTGCTCCGGGTTCAGGCTGATCACGAGAAGCAGTCGGCCGGGATTGCCTCGGGGGCGACCGCTGCCGATCTCCCCGGTGACGAGTATCTGGGCCCGCCATCGCTATGACGCTCGCGAAGGCGAGGCAGCTGCTCGAGGTGCAGGCAGGCTTTGGCGGCACCTACAACCGCAACGGAGCCCGGCTGATCCTGGCGGAGGTCGCCCGCGAGCATGGCCAGGCCGCCGCCGACGTGCTGATTCGCGAGTTGCGCCTCACCGAACTGTTCGGCATCGCCGAGGGCGGGTCGTCGGACGCGTAGCGGGGGCCGACGTACCCAATCGGGGTAGTATCCCCACAGGCTGTTTTCGTGTGTCATTGCGATGGACCGCGGCGTCCGGATCGGGCGCCGCGGCGGCGACCAGAGCGGGGTTGGAATGACGGCATCGATCGCAACCACCGAGACCATCATCGTCGTCGGTGGCGGGATCAGCGGGATGACGGCCGCGCTGGAGGCCGCCGAATGCGGGCGAGAGGTCGTGTTGCTCGAGCGCGGGCCGGCGCTCGGCGGACGCACGGCAATGCTGTACCGCTATTTCCCGAAGCTCTGCCACCCAACCTGCGGGCTCGAAATCAACCTGCGGCGGCTCAAAGCCGCCCGCAATGTCCGCGTGCTCACAATGGCCGAGGTCACGGGCGTTACGGGCCGCCGCGGCGACTACACGGTGACGGTGCGCATTCGTCCGCGGTACGTCAACGAGCGCTGCACGGCCTGTGGCGAATGCGCGGGCGCGGTTTCTGCCGAGATCGCGAACCCGTTCAACTACGGCCGCGACCGAATCCGCGCTGCCTATCTTCCGCACGCCATGGCGTATCCGCAGCGCTACGTGCTCGACCCGTCGATCGTCGGCACACCCGACGGCGAGAAGGCGAAGGCCGCGTGCAAGTACGGAGCAATCGACCTGGGGATGCGGGAGGAGTCGGTCGAGCTCGCGGCGGGCGCGATCATCTGGGCGACCGGCTGGAAGCCCTACGACGCGACGCGGATCCAGCCATACGGGTACGGACGCTTTCCGAACGTCGTCACCAGCGTCGAGTTCGAGCGCCTTGCCGATCCGCACGGGCCCACCGGCGGGCGGCTCGTGCGCCCGTCGGATGGCAAGGAAGCGCGCAACGTGGCGTTCATCCAGTGCGCGGGCTCGCGCGACGAGAATCACCTGCGTCACTGCTCGCGCATCTGCTGCATGGCCTCGCTCAAGCAGACGCAGTATCTGCGCGAGGCCTATGGCGAGGAAGCGCGGTCGACGATCTACTACATCGACATCCGCGCGATCGACCGCTTCGAGGACTTCTACCAGAAGGTGCAGCGCGATCCGACCGTGAAGTTCGTCAAGTCCAAGGTCGCGCGCATCGCGCAGGACGGCAAGACGGGCGCACTGACGTTGCACGGTGTCGACACCGAAGGCTATCACCGCTACGCGATAGAGCACGATCTCGTCGTGCTGGCGATCGGCATGGAGCCGGAGACGAACGGCATTCGTCTGCCCGCCGATGTGATCGTCGATTCCAGCGGCTTCGTCGAAGGCTCCGCCGACGGCGGGCAGCAGGGCGCCGGTGCCGCCGCCGGCCCGCTCGACGTCAATCGCGCGACGCAGAGCGCGACGGCGGCGGCGCTCCGCGCGATCAAGGTCGTCCGCATGGCGGCCGCGGCGGAGGTATGAGTATGAGCGCCGCCGGGCCGTGCCAAGGCGTGAATTGCGCGGCCTCCGTGAGGTCTTCGGTAGCGGGTCGCGCCGCGGTGTCGGCCGCCGCCCGCGCTCGCAGACGCGCCCTTCGGGCCTTGGCTTCGCCCTGCTCGCGCGGGCGTCCCTCGGAGGGAAGGCGCGCAGCGCCAAGGGAGCGCCCATGAGCGAGATGAAGACCGCCGCGTACCTGTGCTCGGGCTGCGGCATCGGCGAGCGGATCGACACCGGAGCGCTCGCGAAGATCGCGCAGCGCGAGGGCAAGATGGCACTGGTGCGCGAGCACGCGTTCCTGTGCAGCGGCGAGGGCGTGCAGGCGATCCGCGACGACATCGACAAGGAGGCGGTCACGCACGTGATGATCGGCGCCTGCTCGCGCCGCGCGAAAACGGAAGCCTTCCGCTTCCCTGACGTCGCGATGGCGCGGGCGAACCTGCGCGAGGGGGTGCTGTGGGCCGTTGCCGCGGGAGCCGAACACGACGAGGTGCGGCAGGAGATGGCGGCCGATTACGTCCGCATGGGTTGTGCCGAAATCAAGAAGATGAAAGTGCCGGCCGGCAGTGCCGACACCGGGAAGAGCCGGCGGATCCTCGTCGTCGGCGGTGGCATGGCGGGGATGACCGCGGCGCTGGAGGCCGCGGACACCGGCTACGACGTGGTGCTCGTCGAGCGTGAAGCAGCGCTCGGCGGGTGGACGGCCCGGTTGTGGAAGCGCGTGCCGTGGAAGGCGCCGCATGCGGAGCCGCAGGACACCGGCGCTGCGGAGATGGCGGCGCGGGTTTCGGCCCATCCGCGCATCCGCGTGCGGCTGTCCGCGACGATCGCGAAGACCGCTGGCGCGCCCGGACGCTTCCGCGTGAGTGTCGTGCAGGGCGCGAACACGATCGACGAAGACGTCGGTGCGATCGTCCAGACCACCGGCTTCCGGCTGTATGACGTCGCGAAGCTGCCGGAACTGGGGGGTGGCACGAGTCCCCATGTCGTCGACCAGGCGGGCCTCGAAGCGCTGGCGAAGCTCGCGGACGGCGCCGCGATCCGCCGCGCCGACGGCCGCGAAGTCGCCAGCGTGGTCTTCGTGCAATGCGCGGGCCAGCGCGACGAGTCGGGCCGGCACCTTGCGTACTGCTCGGGCCATTGTTGCGCAACCAGCATCAAGCAGGCGATGTATTTCAAGGACGCCAACCCGGCGGTCGAGACGGTAATCCTGTACACCGATCTGCGCGTATCGGGAATGGGCGAGGATTTCTACCGGCGGGCGCAGGCGAAGGGTGTCACGTTCACCAAGGGCAAGGTCTTCTCCGTCGAGACCGCGGACGAAGGCTGCAGCGTGCGTTTCCGGGACCTCATTCTCGACGAGGACGCGGTGCTCGCCGCCGATCTCGTGGTGCTGGCGACCGGTCAGGTCGCGAATGCGGGCATCGACATCGACGTTCCCGATGACGATCCGGCAAAGGCACAGCAGGTGTCGATCCTCAACCTCGACTATCGCCAGGGCCGGGACCTGCCCCAGCTCCGGCACGGATTCTCCGATTCGCATTTCATCTGCTTCCCCTACGAGACGCGCCGCACGGGCATCTACGCCGCGGGTCCCGTCCGCCGGCCGATGGACATCGCGCAGGCCACCGAGGACGCCACCGGTGCGGCATTGAAGGCGATCCAGGCGATCGAGAACGCTGCCGCCGGCCGCGCCGCGCATCCGCGCTCCGGCGATCTTTCGTACCCGATCGTGCGTCTCGAAGGCTGTACGCAGTGCAAGCGCTGCACGGTGGAGTGTCCGTTCGGCGCCATCGACGAGGACGACAAGCGCTTTCCCGTGTTCAACGAGAGCCGCTGCCGCCGCTGCGGGACGTGCATGGGCGCCTGCCCGGTGCGGGTGATCTCGTTCGAGAACTATTCGGTCGATACCGTAGGCACGCAGATCAAGGCGGTCGACATGCCGGACGAATTTTCGGAGAAGCCGCGCATTCTCGTCCTCGCCTGCGAGAACGACGCCTATCCGGCGCTCGACATGGCCGGAATGCGACGCCGGTCGTATTCGGCATTCGCGCGGGTCATCCCGGTGCGCTGCCTCGGTTCGGTCAACACGATCTGGATCACCGACGCGCTGAACGGCGGCTGGGACGGCGTGATGCTCCTCGGGTGCAAGAAGGGGGACGATTATCAGTGCCACTTCGTCAAGGGCTCTGAATTGGCCGCCGAGCGGACAGGCAAGGTCGACGACACGCTGAAGCAGATGGGATTGGAGACCGAGCGTGTGGCCACCTACGAGGTCGCGATCAGCGACATCGAACGCGTTCCGCGCCTTGTCGACGAGTACGCCGCGAAGATCAAGGAAATCGGGCTGAGCCCGATGAAGGGTTTTGCGTGATGTACAGCCCCCGCGCTCACTGACGACGATGAACGACCTCAGCCAGCAGGCCGTCGCCCGCTACCGGAACAGCTTCCTCCACGAGGTCGAGGCCGAGGTGGAGGAGGGCGAATGGGTCAAGATGTGCATGCAGTGCGGCGTGTGCGCGGGCTCCTGCCCGTTCGGACCGCATTGGGAGCACTCGCCGCAGAAGATCTTCATGATGATCCGCGCGGGAAAGCGCGAAGAGGTGCTGCGATCGGACTCGATGTGGATGTGCACGTCGTGCTACAACTGCGTCGTCCGTTGCCCGCGCAAGCTGCCGATCACGCAGATCATGCACGGACTCGCGACGTACGCGAACAAGCTGGGGCTGGCGCCGAAGATGCAGCCGACGCGCGACTTCTCGCTGCAGTTCTGGGCGAACTGCACGAAGACCGGGCGCGTCAACGAGCTGAAGCTCACGCTGGGCATCTATTTCCGCGATGGACTGGTCGCAGGCGTCAAGAAGGGCTGGAGCATGCGCGCGGTGGGCCTGGGCCTGCTGAGGGCGAAACGTCTCAATCCGTTCGAGCTCTTCGCCGGGCACCGCTGCAAGGATGCGAAAGGCATTGCGGCGATGCTGAAGAAGGCGCAGGAGATCGAGGCGCGGGGGCAGCGCCGGCTCGGCTGAAGTCGGCCCTGCGACGATCCGGAGGCCGGTGCCGGTCTCCCGACAGGAGTTGCGCGACATGGCGAAAAAGGAATATGCGTTCTATCCGGGTTGCTCATCGCAGCTCAAGGCGTCCGCGTCGAATTACCTGGTCTCGGTGAATTCGATGTGCAAGACCCTCGACGTCAAGCTGACGCCGATTCCGGACTGGAACTGCTGCAGTGCGTCGATCGGCTACGCCGGAGGCAGCGAGCTTTCCCGGCACGTGATGAACGCGCGCAATTTCGCGCTCGCCGAGACGCACCTGCCCGGGCAGGACATCGTCGCCACCTGTGCGGCGTGCTGGTTGAACGCGCGCGAATCGAAGGAGAAGCTCGATGGCAGTGCGCAGCTCGTCGCGGACACCAACGAGGCGTTGAAGGAGGCCGGCCTCGCATACAAGGGCGAGTCACAGGTGCGGCACATGGTCGAAGTGCTGATCGAGGACTTCGGCTACGACGAGCTCGCCAAGCCGGTCGTGAAGCCGCTCACGGGTGTCAAGTTCGCCGGCTATGTCGGTTGCCAGACGAACCGCCCGTTCGGCATCGCCGGCGAATCGTTCGAGAATCCGCTCTATCTGGACAAGCTGGTCGAGACCGTCGGCGGCGAGGCGGCCGCCGAGTACGAGCAGAAGGTCACCTGCTGCGGCGGCGCGCTGGCATTCTCGGAACCCGAGAAGAGCCAGAAGCAGATCCGGGACATCGTCGAGGCGGCGTACGATCACGGTGCCGACATGATTGTCACACCGTGTCCGCTGTGCCAGGCCAACGTCGAGGTCTATCAGTCGGAGATCAATCGACGGCAGGGCACGAAGCTCGCGATGCCGGTCACCTACTACAGCCAGCTGATGACGGTCGCGTACGGCGGAACGGCGAAGGAGGCGGGTCTTGACGGGCACCTCATCGCGCCGACCAAGCTGCAGGAAATCGCAGCGGGCAAGGTCCGCTAGCCGGCGACGAAGCTTCGCCGCCCGATCGCCGCGGGGCATGCACGCCATGGATCGCACGGAATTCCGATGAGCGGCGGCGACGAACGCGTCATCCTGGCCCTCGCCCGTTTCGACGCCGCGAACGCCGAGGACCCGAACCGCGAGTGGATCGACGGGCGCGAGCGCCCGAAGGAGCTGCTCTACGCCGAACGCCTCACTGCGATGCTCGGACGTTACGCGCCGGACGCGTCGGAGGCGCTGCGCCTCGCCGCCCGCTGCCAGCACATCCAGCGCTGGAAGATTCCGCGCACCGGTTACCCCATGACGCGTCCCGGCTATCATCAGTGGCGCACGCGGCTGCGCGATTTCCACGCGGATCTCGCCGCGACGATCCTGCGCGAGAGCGGCTACGACGACGCGATGATCGCCCGGGTGCGCTCGCTGATCCGCAAGGAAGCCCTCAAGATCGACGCCGAGGCGCAGACGCTGGAGGACGTCGTCGACCTCGTGTTTCTGGAAAGCTACCTCGCCGAATTCGTCGGCAAGCACGCGACCTACGACGACGCGAAGTTCGTCGACATCCTGACCAAGACCGCAAGGAAGATGTCCGCGCGCGGGCGCGCGGCGGCGCTCACGCTGATCACGCCGCCGGGGGCACTGGTGCCGGCGATACGGAAGGCGGTCGAAGCGGCAGGGGCGTAGGCCGGCGGCGGGAATCGCGGCCGCGCAACGGAGCGCGTCGCCACGGTGCAAGCGCAGGCGAAGACGACGCGAACGAGGCGTCAGCGACTCGGAAACACCGATTCGCGCTCGACGCGGCACACCTGCAGACGATACTCGGCGTAGAAGTCCTTCCGCCCCTTTTTCTGGGCCTCGACGTGGTCCGGATGCCGGCTCCACGCCCGCTGCGCGACCTCCGAGTCGAACTCGACAATGGTCACCCGCTCACCGTCGGCGGCGACGAATACCTTGTGCGAGACATACCCCGGCATCGTCGCTGCGAGCTCGCTCATCCGCGCGGCCCATTCCCCATACTCGGGCTCCGCGTCCGGCTTCAGCCGGGACCGAAAGACGGTAACGATCATCGTGCACCTCGACATCTTGCCGCCGCGTCGACGATGCGGTCCCGGTGGCGGTGGATCGGGACGCCGGATACGCTCACGAGGTCACCTTCCGGCAGTAGCAATAGACGAACTGCTGAACGGTTCCGAGCGGAGTGCGATGGCTTTCCTTCTCGTGGCGGAGCAGCGTGAACGGTTCGCCGAACTCGGCGTGCAGCGCGTCCGCCCGATAGCGAACGACCGGCAGGCCGCTGCATTGGGTGGGGCCGTCCTCGGCGAACGTGGCGACGATGACATGGCCGCCGGGCTTCACCGAGCGCAGCACCGAGGTCACGTAGGCGGTTCTCGCTTCCTGCGTGGTGAGGAAGTGGAACACCGCGCGATCGTGCCAGACCTCGAAGCCATGGCGCGGCAGCGAAAGCTGCGTGATGTCACCCTCGATCCAGCACACGCGGCCGGCCGCGGCACCCAGGCGACGGCGCGCCGCCGCCAGCGCGGCCGCGGACAGGTCGAGCACTGTGACGTCCGAGAATCCGTCGGCCAGGAGATCGTCGACGAGCGTGCTCGCTCCGCCGCCGACGTCGATGATCGGCGCGGTCAGATCGATGCCACAGTTGCGGATCAGGCGCAGCGACAAGTCGGCGTGCGGCTGGTACCAGCTGACCGCCTCCGGTGACCTGGCCGAGTAGATCTTCTCCCAGTGGTCCTTGGTCTGCATCGTGATTCCGTGGCGACGGCGCTATTTCCCCGCCAGCTACGCCCATTGTCCGCCGACCCGATCGAGGACGGCAATCGAATCCAAACCTTTCCCTGGGTACCTGTCAAGTCATCGAGGCGAAGTCGTCGGTACGAGGCAACGCCTCCAACGCGGCGAGCAATGCGGGCGGTGGCGCGACCAGCTTGCGCGCCGCAAGGTCCAGCCAGCCACCGGTGCTGGTGACCCTGCCGCAGAGGGTTCCGTCGGGGCGGCGGATCTCGTTGCGCAGAACGAAGCGGCCGCCGTCCGGCGACAGGCCCGCGATGGCCAGCGTGACCACGATCTCCTGCAGGAGCCCGACCTCCTTTCGATACTCGACGTCATCCCGCATGATGACCGGACCGAGCTTGCGCCGCGCGAACTCGGTCATCGGAAACCCGTGCTCGGCGAAGAAAAGCATGCGGACGTCCGCCGACTTGTCGAGGAATGCCGTGTTCTTCATGTGCGAGTTGAAGTCCATGTCGGCCCAGCCGGCAAACAGCGTTTTCGTGTACATGAGAGATCCCTCCGCGATTCGAACGGAGCGACGCTGCGTCGCCGGCGGATCATCGTCTGGTCACGCCGGACGACCGAGGATCGCCACGGTCCGGTATCGGACGCATACCGCCCCCTGCACGGCGAACCGGCTGAAGAGGCGGGCCACGCGATCCACGACCCGGGCGCCATCGGGTGTGCTCCGCTCCGGCATATACGATCGCGAGAAGATCAGGCCCGTCAGTCCCCGTTCGTCGACGAAATGCGCGTGCGCCCACGAGAGCTCCACCGGACGCGCGGAGCCGAAGAACCGTGGTACATCGGCCCGATCTTCATGGGCGACGAGCGCCGCCCGCTTCGCCCCGCCGAATTCGGTGAACACCTCGTCGAGCGCCATGTGGAGCGGATCGTCCAGAACGCGATCGTTCCAGATCAGGGCGACCTGGCCGCCCGGCACCAGCACTCGCAGAAATTCGGCGCGCGCCCGGTCGACTTCGAACCAGTGGAACGCCTGTGCGGCCGCGATGAGGTGTACCGAAGCGGCTTCGAGCGGGATCGATTCGGCACTGCCGTCGACGCTCCGGTAACCATCCACATGTCCAAGCAGATGATCGGCTGCCGCGCGCATGCCGGCGTTGGGCTCGACGGCAACGACACGATAACCGTGCGCCAGCAGGCCCTTCGTCAGGAGCCCGGTTCCGGCGCCGATATCCGCGACGGTCGCCCGCTCCGGCAGGGCACAACCAACCGTCAGCGCGTCGTACAGTGCCGCGGGGTAGTCGGGCCGGGACGCGGTGTAGTCCGCGACCTTGTGCGAAAAGATCGATTGCACACCACCTTCCGGCGTGTATAGCGATCGTAACCTCGCGCCGGTGTTCTCGTCACCTGTCATAGCCTCGATGCCAATTATCCCTCGACGTCAGTCGATGATCTCATCCGCTCGCGCCAGTACCGACCGGGTGATCGTCACGCCGAGCGCCGTGGCCGCTTTCTGGTTGGCGACCAGCTCGAAACGCGTCGGCTGGTCGATTGGCAGGTCGGCCGGCTTGGCACCCTTGAGGATCCTGTCCACATGTCGCGCCGCGCGTCGGTAGTCCGCCACGCTGGGGCCGTACGACATCAGACCCCCGCACCTCGCGATGTACCGGTCCGTCGACCCGAGATCATCCGACGGTTCGCCGGACGGGATGGGACGGAAGATACAACGATTCGCGCCGCCGCGGGCGACGACTGTCGGTCAGACCGGCTTCCGGATCGTCATTGCGCCGCGGATCTCGCCGGACCGATAGCCGATCGCCTTGTCGTCCGGGTAGAGCGCTTTCAGCTTCTCCTTCACCGCAGGAGTCAGCTGTTCGGACAGGCCGTGACAACTGAGACAAAGCGGCTGGGTGGGCAGCGCGCGCATGTATCGATAGGACTGCTTGCCGTCCTCGGTGACGATCTCGGCCTTCTCGAGGTTCGCCGGGCTCTCGCCTCCTGCCGCGCGGCGGTCGAAGTCCTCCAGCGCCGCGCGCTCCCACGCGTCCGGCACCGCGCGCGGATTGCGATTCCTCAGGCTCACGCGTCGGACGCTCCACCCCGTCTCCTCCGAAGCGGCCCTAGCGAGCGCCGGTGCCTTGTCCCGGCAGACCAGTATCGCGCCTTCGGGGCCGCCTTTCGCGATCTCCTCGGTGAGCACGGCGAGGAGCTTCGGCGGAACGGAGCTGGCCACCTTCCTCGCCTCGCCTACCCACGCCGGCTCCTGCGCGTGGGCCGAGAGGGCGACGCACAGCACGACTGCACCGGCCCACACTCCTTTCGATACGCACCGCATCACGGTCTCCTTCGTTCGATGAAGCGGCCGACCTCTGTCTTCCGCGGTCAGTCCAGGCCGGGGTCGCCTTCCTCGTCGCGGGCGAGTCGCTCTTGCGCGTCGCGCTCGAGCCGGGCGCGCGTCTCGGCATAACGCGCGCGGCGCCGCTCCGCGACATCGGCACGGATCGCAATCGTCGCTTCGCCGAACAGCGTCTGCCGCAGGAAGCGGAAGCCGAACAGAATCAATTCGACATCGTCGGTGAGGACTTTGCGCATTTCGTCGGCGGGAACCTCGAAGAGTTCCGCGAAGCCGTCGCTCGCGACGAACGCGCGGAAGCGATCGACGTCGTAGCACGCCATGAAGAAGAGCTGAAGGCTGCGCTTCGACGGCTTGCCGATCGTCGGCCCCGACGATTTCTTCTTCAGGATCAGCTGGCGCCAGCCGCGCGCGAGCTCGTCGTACTCTACCAGTCCCTGTTCCGAGCGGTATTCGGCGATCGTGATCTCGCGCGGCTCGGCGTGCCCGAGACAATGCGGCTCCTTGACCAACGCATACGAATCGCGGTCGGTCGCCTCGTCCTGCCGGCGCATCGACAGCAGCGCGACGGGATAGTAGCGGCAGGCCGTGGGACGGTCTTCGTAGACGCTGCAGCCCTCGGGCACCATGAACCGGCACGCCGTGCCGGCGTCGACCGGCTTCAGCTTCACGCCGGCGATGCCGTCCTTCTCCATCTCGTAGGGCACCGTGTAGCCCTCGAGGAACTCGGTCGACGAGATGCCGAGGCGCCGCTTGAGGCGCAGGATGTCGTACGGCGTGAGCGAGATGTCGATGTTGCTGCAGCAGACGTTCCAGCACGCGACGCCACGGTGGCAGCGGAAGCGGATCGTCTTGTCCTCGCCGAAGGTCTGCGGCAGGACCGGGCTGTCGGGGAAGGGGGAATCCGGCGCGGTGGGGGAAGCCATCGTGGTCACCACGGGGGATGGAACTGGGGGCAAATGGCGGGAAGAATGCCGGGCGTCCGTGTGGACGCCCGGCTGCAGCCACGTCGCCGGCCGCCGCGCGCTACTTGGCGGTGGCCACCTCCGGTGCCTTCGCCGGCGCGGGCGCCGCCTTGAAGAGCTTCGACTTGTCGACGA
>CAWAOF010000013.1:0-39931 GCA_963783525.1 uncultured beta proteobacterium | reverse complement strand
GTACGCATCGGCGGCATGCAGGTTGACTCGAACGGCTTCGCGGCTATCCCAGCCTCAACAGCAGCACGCAGGTGAACCTGACGAAGGATATCCCGACACCGCGTCGTGCAACAAGCTGGCGCAGAGCCGCCCAGCGCGACGACAAGGCGACGGCGTTTTCCGACGGGTCGAAGTGCCGACTCAACGGCCGCGCGTACGGTCGTCGTCCGACGGCGCCTCGAACCTGTGGACCGTACCGAAGGTGCGGCCGGTACAACTATCCGAACGCCATCGACAACGCGACCGGCGCCAGACCGCGTGCAGCACGGTGAACGAGTACTGCGTCTTCGACGTTCCGGCGGCCGTCCTGACGCCACCGTACTACTACACGATTGCATCGGTGCAGTACTGCCAGAACAAGGACGCCGCCGGATTCGGGCTCCCGCCGTGCGGCGATCGCTGGGACGAGACGACCTACCGGTACGTGCGCTTCGGCAGCAGCGCGGCGACGGGGTTCGACCCGCTCGCGTTCAAGCGGATCGACATCCGGTCGACGGGTTTCCTCGTCAACGGCGTGGCCGGCGCGAATCCCAGCGGCCGGACCTACGCGCAGGAGATGGCGAATTTCGCGAAGTGGTACGCGTTCTACCGCACGCGGATACTGGCGATGAAGACGGCAGGCGGCATCGCCTTTTCGGCGTTGACCGACGAGGATGCGCGCGTCGGCCTCCACACGCTGCGAGAACGCCAACACAACAACCTCTTCCTGAACGTGAAGCCGTTCGACACGAAGCAGAAGTCGGACTGGTTCGGCAAGTTCTACAGCGTGCGTCCGGCGGGGACACGCCGCTGCCGCAGGCGGTCTATCGGATCGGCGAGTACTTCTCGAACTCGGACAATCGGGACTGCCCGGATGCGGTCGATCCGCTCGATGCGACGACCGGCCGCTGCCAGGCGAACTACCACCTGCTGTCGACCGACGGCTACTGGAACACGCTGCGGCTCGAGCACGCGCGAGCGTCGGCGACTGGGACCGCATCGGTGCCCAGCCGACCTGCCGGGGCCGATCCCGGGTTTCACTCCCGGCAGCGCGTTTCCGCGGCCGTATTACGAGGGCGCCGCGCACGAGCACCAACAGTCTCGCCGACCTCGCGATGTACTACTGGATACGCGACATCCGGCCCGACTTCGCCGACAACGTGAAGGACACGATCGCGCCATGGCAGCACGTGACGCTCTACGGCCTGTCGATCGGCACCGAGGGCAACATCGTCTATCCCGCCGGCGTCGATGCCATCACCGCCGGCACCCAGGATTGGCCGCAGCCTACGGGATCGGGAAGCCCGGATTCGGTCGACGACCTCTGGCACGCGGCGCTCAACAGCCGCGGCAAGTACTTCAACGCGGCGAACCCGCAGCAACTGGCGGAGAGCATCGTCAGCGCGCTGGCGGACTTCACCTCGCAGTCGGGCACCGGCGCGGCGGTAGGGATCGCCGGGGCGCAGTTGTCCGCGACGAAGAAGTACGGCTACCGGACCAGCTACGAGTCCGGATGGTGGGGCGACGTCGCGCAAGTACGAGCTCGACACCAAGACCGGCGCGCTGCCCGCTCAAGGCGGACGGCAATCCGAAGAACGATCCGCTGTGGTCGGCGGCCACCGCGCTCGACGCTCAGGTGCTGGGCACCGGGTGGGACACGAACCGCCGGATCGTGACGATCAACGACGCCAGCGGCGCTGCGGTGCCGTTCCGGCTGGCGAGCCTGTCGCCCGCGCAGCAGGCCGCGTTGAACGCCGGCTGGTCGGGCGTCACGCCCACGCCCACGCGCCCAGGCGGTGCTCGACTACCTGCGTGGCGACAAGTCGAACGAGGGGGTCGGTACCGCCAATTTCCGCACGCGCGCGCACGCTCTCGGCGACATCGTCTACTCGGCGGCCATCCCGGTGGGCGCGCCGTCCCAGCCGTATGACGAGGCCGGCAATCCCGGCTACCCGGCCTTCGCCGAGGCGCGGAAATTGCGCACGCCGATGGTCTATGTCGGCGCCAACGACGGCATGCTGCACGCGCTCATCGATTCGACGACGACCGACGCCGGCAAGGAGGCGTGGGCGTACATCCCGAAGGCGCTCTTCAGCGCGACCAATCCGAACAGCCCGAGTGATCCGACCGACGCCTTGTCACGACCGTTCCAGCTGGGGGCGCTCAGTTACCGTCGCGGCGGCATTCCGGGGTTCTCGTCGAAGTTCTCCGTCAATGCGACGCCGCGGATCTGGGACATCGACTTCGCCAACACCAACACCAGCACGCCGCCGAAGTCCGGCAACGACTGGCGCACGATACTGGTAGGCGGCCTGGGTGCCGGCGCCCGCGCCGTCTACGCGCTCGACGTCACCACGCCCGTCGCGCTGACCGACACCGAATCCGACATCATTTCGGCGAAGCGCGTGCTCTGGGAATTCACCGACGACAATCTCGGCTACGTCTACGACGCACCGACGCTCGTGAAGACCCGGCGCTACGGCTGGGTCGTGCTCGTGGCGTCCGGGTACAACAATCCCGGTGGTAAGGGCATCCTGTACGTGCTGAATCCGACCGACGGCACGATCCTGAAGAAGCTGTCGACCGACGTCGGCACCGACAGCGACCCGAGCGGACTCTCCGCGATTCGCGCGTTCACGCCGAGCCGCAAGGACCCGTACGTCCTCCAGGCCTACGGCGGCGACCTCAAGGGCAACCTCTGGCGCTTCGACCTGTCGGACCCGGACGAAGCGAAATGGAAGGTCGAGCTGATCGCGAAGCTGGCCGACAAGTCGGGCAAGGCGCAGCCGATCACGACGGGCGTGCGCATCGAGATCGACCAGAACAACAACGTCGACCGTTACGTGTTCGTCGGCACGGGCAAACTGCTCGATCAGTCGGACCTCGACGACCGCTCGGTGACCAACACGCTGTACGTGATCAAGGATGGCACGCGGCTGGTGGCCGAGCCCGAAGCCGGCGACTCCGTATTCCCGGTCCGTCCTCAACGCCGTCGATGGTTCCACGGTCGCCGGATTCACCGTGCCCGCGACGGGCCGCGGCTGGTACCAGGACGCGAGCGACACGCGGCAGAAGATAACCACCGACGTCATCGCCGACGTGCAGACCGTCGTCTACACGTTCTCGAAGCCCGCCGACGACCCCTGTGAAGCCGCGCTGTCGTCGACGCTCTACGCACGGGAGCTCAACACCGGAAGCTCCGTGCTGCAGTCGCAGGGGGGAGACGTCGTGTCGAGCATCACGGACATCGGCGCCATTGCCGGGCTGGCTCTGGTCCAGGGTCTGCCTGGCAGCGCGAGCGCGTCGAGCGGCGACATTCGCGTCCAGGTGACGACGATGAAGGGCCAGGTCTTCAGCTTCGGGGTCAAGCTCGCGGGCACGTCGACGCTGAAGCATCGCGTCTCGTGGCGACTGCTGAACAAGGACTAGCCAAGGACTAGCGTCCGTTCACGCCGATTCCGCAAGTGTGAACATGCCCTGATCACCGGGCACCCGCGAGACGCTCGACGTAGCGCGCGATCAGGTCGACCTCGAGGTTGACGCGTGCCCCCGGCGCCAGAGCGCCGAGCGTCGTCACTGCCAGCGTGTGCGGGATCAGATTCACGGCAAAGCGCGGCCCGGCAACCCCGTTCACGGTGAGGCTCACGCCTTGCACCGCGATCGATCCCTTCGCGGCGATGAAGCGCGAGAGCTCCGGTGGCGCCTCGATCTCGACCTCGTAGCTGCCGTGAGGATCGTCGGCGACCGCCGCAAAGCGGGTGACGGTGCCGACGCCGTCGACGTGCCCCGTCACCAGATGACCGCCCAGGCGATCGGCGAGTCGTAACGCGAGCTCGACGTTGGCGTCCCCGACGCGGTCCAGTCCCGCCGTGCACCGCAGCGTTTCGGCCGACGCGTCGAAGGCCAGGGTTGTGCCGTCGATCCCGACGACCGTCAGGCAGCAGCCATTGATCGCGATGCTGTCGCCGATCGCAATCTCGTCGACACCCACGCCAGCTCCATCGCCGATGTCGACCGCAATGCGCACGCCGTCGCCCCTGGTCTCGACCGCCGCTATCCGGCCGACCGCCTGCACGATGCCGGTGAACATCAGTGGTCCTTTCGCACGATGCGCGCGCGCAGGCGCAGGTCCTCGCCCACGCGCGCGAGGTCGTGGATCGTGAGCTCGACCCGATCCGCAAGGCGCGCGGGCGCCGTCGCGAATTCCGCGACACCCCGCGCCGGGTCGCCGAGCAGACACGGCGCAAGATAGAGCAGCAGCTCGTCGACGAGGCCCGCCGCGAGCAGCGCGCCGTTGAGCCTCGCGCCGGCCTCGACGTGCAGCTCGTTGATCTCCTGCGCCGCGAGCGCGCGCATCAGTGCGGCGAGGTCGACACGTCCATCGGCGTCGGGCATGGTCAGTACCTCGACATCGACCGGCCAGCCGGGATCGCGCCTGCCGGCGGTGACGATCAGCGTGCCGCCGCCGGCCAGAACCCTGGCGGACGGTGGTGTCTCGCCGTGGCGATCAACGACGATCCGCCGCGGCTGGCGCGCCGTTGCGACCTCGCGCACCGAAAGCTGCGGATCGTCCTGACGCACGGTGCCGATCCCGGTGAGGATCGCGCACGCGCGGGCGCGCCACCGATGCCCGTCGGCGCGCGCGGCCGCGCCCGTGATCCACTGCGATTCGCCGGACGCAAGGGCGGTGCGGCCGTCCAGGCTCGCGGCCACCTTCATCCGGACCCACGGCCGCCCGCGCGTCATCCGCGACACGAAGCCGATGTTCTGCTCGCGCGCCTCGTCCTCCAGCAGCCCGGCGTCGACGGTGATGCCCGCCGCACGCAGGCGGGCCGCGCCGTGGGCGGCTTCCGGGTTCGGATCGGCCATCGCAACAACGACACGACCGATTCCGGCAGCGATCACGGTGGCGGTGCACGGCGGCGTCCGGCCGGTGTGATTGCAGGGCTCGAGCGTCACGTAGAGCGTCGCGCCGCGCGGATCGACACCGCGCCGATGCGCGTCGGCGAGCGCGTTCACCTCCGCGTGCGGTGCGCCGGCCCGTTCATGCCAGCCCTCCCCGATCACCGCGCCGTCCTTCACGATCACGCAGCCGACGCGCGGATTCGGGGTCGTCGTATAGAGACCGCGCTCGGCGAGCGCCAGCGCGCGCGCCATATATTCGCGGTCGGCGTCGGAAAACGCGCTCGTCGCCATCGACGTACGGGGCCGCGGCTACTTCCTGCCGCGCTTTCCCGGCGACTCGACTTCCTTCAGCGCATCCCGGAAGTCGGAGACGTCCTGGAAGCTGCGATAGACGGAGGCAAAGCGGATGTACGCGACCTTGTCGAGCGTGTAGAGCTCCTGCATCACCATCTCGCCGATCTCGCGCGACGGGATCTCGCGCTCGCCGAGCGAGAGCACCCGCGCGATCACGCGATCGACCGCCTGGTCGACGAACTCGGTGGGCACCGGGCGCTTGTGCAGCGCGCGCTGGAAGCCGTTGCGCACCTTCGTGACGTCGAAATCGGAGCGCGTGCCGTTGGTCTTGACCACCTGCGGCAGCCGCAGCTCGACCGTCTCATAGGTCGTGAAGCGCTTCTGGCAATCGGCACAGCGCCGACGCCGGCGGATGGAGCCGCCCGGCTCGGAGACGCGCGAGTCGATGACTTGCGTTTCCGTACTGCCGCAGAACGGGCACTTCATTGCTCAGTGCCCGCACGACCGCCCGAAGGGCACTGAGCGCCCCCCTCGGGGGGAGGCGAACGCAGTGAGCTTCGGGGGCGGTTCATCTCAACCGTAGACCGGGAACTTCTGCGTGAGCGCGCGTACGCTCGCCCGGACGCGGCCGAGCGTCGCCTCGTCGTCCGGCGCATCGAGCACGTCGGCGATCAGGTGCGCGAGCTCCTCGCACTCGATCTCGGTGAAGCCGCGCGTCGTGATCGCGGGGCTGCCCAACCGGATGCCGGAGGTGACGAACGGCTTCTCCGGATCGTTCGGAATCGAGTTCTTGTTGCAGGTGATGTGCGCCGCCGACAACGCCGATTCGGCCCCCTTGCCCGTGACCTTCTTTGCCCGGAGGTCGACCAGGAACAGGTGGCTGTCGGTGCCACCGGATACGATGCGCAGGCCGCGCTCCTGCAGCGCCGTCGCCAGCACGCGCGCGTTTTCGATGACCTGCTGCTGGTAGTGGCGGAATTCCTTCGAGAGCGCCTCGCCGAACGCGACCGCCTTCGCCGCGACCACGTGCATCAGCGGTCCGCCCTGCAAGCCGGGAAATACCGCGGTATTGACCGCCTTTTCCTGCGCCGCGCTAGCGAGGATCAAGCCGCCGCGCGGGCCGCGCAGCGTCTTGTGCGTCGTGCTGGTGACGAAATCGGCGATGCCGACCGGCGACGGGTAGACGTGCGCCGCGACGAGTCCGGCGTAGTGCGCCATGTCGACCATCAGCACGGCGCCGACCGCGTCGGCGATGGCGCGGAAGCGCTTCCAGTCGATCACGCGCGAATAGGCCGATGCCCCGGCGATGATGAGCTTCGGCCGGTGCTCGTGGGCGAGCCGCTCGGCGTCGTCGTAGTCGATCAGCTCCGATTCCGGGTGCAGGCCGTAGGCGACGATGTTGAACCACCGGCCGCTGATGTTGACCGGCGAGCCGTGGGTCAGATGGCCGCCATGCGCAAGGCTCATGCCGAGAATCGTGTCCCCCGGCTTCAGCGCCGCCAGGAAGACCGCCTGGTTGGCTTGCGCACCGGAATGGGGCTGGACGTTGGCGAACTCCGCATGGAAGAGCCGCTTCGCCCGGTCGATCGCGAGCTGCTCCGCCACGTCGACGCATTCGCAGCCGCCGTAATAGCGCTTGCCCGGATAACCTTCGGCGTACTTGTTCGTCAGTTGCGAGCCCTGCGCCGCCATCACGGCCGGGCTCGCGTAGTTCTCCGACGCGATCAGCTCGATGTGCTCTTCCTGGCGCCGGTTCTCGGCGGCGATGGCGGCCCAGAGCTCCGGGTCGGCCTGGGCGACGGTGCGGGAGCGATGGAACATGGCGGGGGCGGGTTTCGACTTGAATGTCGATTCTAGCATCGCCATGCGAGCCGCTGTCGCGAACCATGGCCAGTCGGGACCTCGCGCGCAGCGCCGTGCGCGGGCGATGTGCCGCATCTGCGAATCCGCATATAATCGCCGAGCCGTACGCCCAGCGCTGTGCCAGTACCCGATACGGCCCTCGCCGTCACGCTCGTCTTCGGAATGGAGGTCACGTGCACGCCCTGCTCGCAGTTTCCCGCGCGATCGACGGACTGAATTCGCGGATCGGCCGCGCCATGATCTGGCTGGTGCTGGCCGCCGTGGTGATCAGCGCCGCCAATGCCATCGTCCGCAAGGCGTTCGACGTCAGCTCGAACGCCTTCCTCGAAACGCAGTGGTATCTGTTCTCGGCGATCTTCCTGCTCTGCTCGCCGTACACGCTGTTGCGCAACGAGCACATCCGGATCGACGTCGTCGCCGGACGGCTGTCGAACCGGATGCAGACCTGGATCGACATCCTCGGCACCGTGCTCTTCCTGCTGCCGATGGCGCTGCTCATCACCTATCTGTCGTGGACCGTGTTCATGCGGTCCTGGACGATCAACGAGATGTCGTCCAACGCGGGCGGGCTCGTCATCTGGCCGGCCCGGTTGCTGGTTCCGGTCGGCTTCACGCTGCTGGCGCTGCAGGGCGTTTCCCAGTTGATCAAACTCGTCGCCCATCTGCGCGGGCAGGGGCCCGACCCGAACATCAGGCACGATCCGGCCGAGGCGGAGAAGGCGCTCGCCGAAGCCATTCTCCGGGAACGCGGAGAAAAGGCATGACCGAGTTCCTGATGGCCAACATGGCGCCGCTGATGTTCGCGGCGCTGGTCGTGTTTCTGCTGCTGGGTTATCCCGTCGCTTTCGCGCTTGCCGCCAACGGCATCCTGTTCGCCCTGATCGGCATCGAGCTCGGCATGCTGCAACCCTCGCTGTTCGGCGCCTTGCCGGAGCGGTTGTGGGGGATCATGTCCAACGACACGCTGCTCGCGATCCCGTTCTTCACGTTCATGGGCCTGATCCTCGAGCGATCGGGAATGGCCGAGGATCTGCTCGACACGATCGGGCAGCTGTTCGGCCCGATTCGCGGCGGCCTCGCGTATGCGGTGATCTTCGTCGGCGCGCTGCTCGCGGCTACGACCGGCGTCGTCGCGGCGAGCGTGATCTCGATGGGCCTGATCTCGCTGCCCATCATGCTCCGCTACGGGTACGACCGGCGGATCGCCTCCGGCACGATCGCGGCGTCGGGCACGCTCGCGCAGATCATTCCTCCGTCGCTGGTGCTCATCATCATGGCCGACCAGCTCGGGCGGTCCGTCGGCGACATGTATGCCGGCGCCTTCATCCCAGGCATCATACTGGCCGGGCTGTATGCCGTCTTCATCGTGATCACCTCGTTCGCCAAGCCCGAATGGGTCCCGGCGCTGCCCGAGGAAGCGCGGACGATCCGCGAGCCCGATGGCTCACCGGGAACGCGCTCGCTGGCGGTGCTGGTGACGCTGTCCGCCGCCTCCGGCGTGGCATTCTGGTTCCTGTACTTCAACCGGTACCGGCCCGATGCGGCGACCGACGAGCGCATCGTCATCTGCGCGAGCGTCGCCGTCGGCGTGGCCTTCGTGGCGGCGGTGATCAACAGCGTGGCGAAGATGGGCCTCCTGTCGCGGATTGCCGAACGGGTGACGTTCGTGCTGATTCCGCCGCTGGCGTTGATCTTCCTGGTGCTCGGCACGATCTTCCTCGGCGTCGCGACCCCGACCGAAGGTGGCGCGATGGGCGCATCCGGGGCGCTGATCATGGCGCTCGCGCGACGGCGCCTGGATTTCAAGCTGCTGAAACAGGCGATGGAATCGACGGCCAAGCTCACGGCGTTCGTCGTCTTCATCCTGGTCGGCGCCCGCGTGTTCAGCCTCACCTTCTACGGCGTCGACGGCCACAAGTGGGTCGAGCACCTGCTGACCGGACTGCCCGGCGGCGCGATCGGATTCCTGATCGTCGTCAACATCATCGTGTTCCTGCTCGCCTTCTTCCTCGACTTCTTCGAGCTGTCGTTCATCGTGGTGCCGCTGCTCGGCCCCGTCGCCGAGAAGCTCGGCATCGACATCATATGGTTTGGCGTGCTCCTCGCCGTCAACATGCAGACCTCGTTCATGCATCCCCCGTTCGGCTTCGCGCTGTTCTACCTGCGCAGCGTCGCACCGGTCAAGGAGTACGCGGACAAGCTCACCGGCAAGATCACGGCACCGATCACGACGATGCAGATCTACTGGGGCGCCGTCCCGTACGTGATCATCCAGGTGATCATGATCGGGCTCGTCATCCTGTTCCCGCAGATGGTGATGGTCTACAAGAGCGACGCATCGACCGTCGACCCGACGAAGATCCAGATCGACCTGCCGACGATCGACCAGGGCGCGCCGCCGGCCATCGACATCCCCGGGACGGACAAGGGCGCCGACGCGCCAAAGGGCGACGCCGGCAAGAGCGGCGACCCGCTGCAGGACATGCTGAAGCAGCAGGAGGATGACTCCGCCAAGGCGAACAAGTCGCTCGAGGACGCGCTGAAGGCGAAGTGACGATCGGGAACCGCGGGTCGCCACCGCGGCAAACCGCAGAGAGCTCAGCGGAGGGTCCAGCGCGAAAAGAAAGAGCCCCGCGCTCGGCGGGACTCGAAGGGTGCCCTTGCTGCTGGCGGTGCCGTTGCGGCCGGCGACGTTATTTCTTGGCCGCCGCCGCGGTCTGGCCTGCGGACGCCATGAAGTTGTCGTAGGTGTTCTCGGTCACGCGGAACCAGAGGATCTGTTCCTTCTGGAACGCGGCGTAATGGTCGTAGACCTTCTTGAACTTCGCGTTCTTGGCCGAGGTTTCCGCGTACACCTCCATCGCCGCGCCGTAGCACGCGTCCATGATCGGTTTCGAGAACGGGCGCAGCTGCGTGCCGCTTGCGACCAGCCGCCGCAGTGCGGCCGGATTCTGCGCGTCGTACTTCGCCATCATCCAGGTGTTGCCCTCGGCGCAGCCGGCGCGCAACGCCGCCTTGAACTCCGGCGGCAGCGCGTCGTAGGCCTTCGTGCCGACGAAGTAGTGCAGCGCGGGACCGCCTTCCCACCAGCCCGGGTAGTAGTAGAACTTGGCGACCTTGTTGAAGCCGAGCTTCTCGTCGTCGTACGGACCCACCCATTCCGCGGCGTCGATCGTGCCCTTCTCGAGCGCCGGGTAGATGTCGCCGCCTGCGATCTGCTGCGGCACGACCCCGAGCTTGGTGAGTACCTGGCCCGCGAATCCCCCGACGCGGAACTTGAGCCCCTTGAGGTCGGCGACGGTCTTGATCTCCTTCCGGAACCAGCCGCCCATCTGCGCGCCGGTGTTGCCGCAAAGGATGGAAACTATGCCGAAGTCCTTGGTGAACTCGTTGTAGAGCGCCTCGCCGCCGCCCATGTACCACCACGCGTCGTACTGCCGCTGGTTCAGCCCGAACGGAATCGCCGTGCCGAACGCAAAGGTCGGGTCCTTGCCGAAGTAGTAGTACGGCGCGGTATGGCCACACTCGACGGTGCCGGCCTGCACGGCGTCGGCCACCTGCAGGCCGGGGACGATTTCGCCCGAGGCGAACACCTGAATCTGGAACTTGCCGCCGGTGATGTCGTTGACGACCTTGGCGGCAGTCTCGGCCGCACCGTAAATGGTGTCGAGCGATTTCGGGAAGCTCGATGCGCAGCGCCACTTGACCGTCGGCGTCTGCGCGATCGCCGGCGCGGATCCGGCGGCAAGAATGCCGGCGAGCCCCGTGTGCTTCAGGAAGGAACGACGTTCCATGGATTTCTCCTCGTTAGAATGGAGTCGGGCGAGCCGACGGTTCGGACAAGCTGCCGGCCTTTCGGGAGCCGAATGAAGGGCAGCGGCCGGAGGCATCCGGTCCGCTGGTCGCTTGCTGGCCGAGGATTCTATCCCAATTCGGTGTGGTTGCCAGAGCGGATTGCTGAGACCGGCGGACCCAGGCGGGACAGCAACGACGCGGCGCCGTACGTTCCGATCACGCAGTCCGTTTCGCTCAGGGCGTCAGCTTGCGTACGGCGGAGAACAGCGACCACGCCCAGCCCGGTTGCCGCTCCAGCGTCTGGGTGAACCGGATCAGGTAGCGCGCCCCCCCGGTGTCGAGCTCGACCATGCCACCCTTGACGAACCGGTCGTCGGGGCCGATCAGGCTGCGCTGCGCCATCTGCCGGTTGTCGGGGTGGGCCGGCAGATAGATGCCGAAGAACGGCCGCTCGGGGCGCGGACGACCTGCTTCCGCCGGCGCGACCCAATTACGGAGCAGCACCCGCACCAGCCGGCGTCCGATGATCTCGACGCCGACAGTGGTCTCGTCGACGTGGTGGCGCTGCATGCGGCGAACGACGGCGAGGGCCCAGGTGTCGCCCTCCTTCAGGGCCAGGATCTCCCCGAGCTTGGCCGGCGCCTCCTTTTCCGGAGCGGTGAGCCGGCATCCGGTTTCGCTGCGGTCCTCCATCCGCCACAGCGAGCCGCGAATGCGCCGCGATATCGTCTCCGGACCGGCGTTGGGCAGGATCATCTCGGTGACTTCGTCGAAGCTCGCGGCCACGCCCGGTGTGCGTGCCGCATCCGGCAGGCGCTCGATCTCGGCCACGGCGCGCGTCAGCGGGCCCAGGCCGGTCACCACGCGGACCTCGCCTTCGGTGGCGAAGCGCGATGCGCGCGGCGACTGTGCGATCGCGTCGGGCCCGTACAGCGAGGCCAGGCGCATCAGCAGCAGCCGCTGCTCGCGCGGCGGCAGGTCGTCCGGCTTGGGCGCCTCGTCGTCGTGCTCGGGCAGCCAGCGCATCCGCTCGACGATCTGGGTGTAGATGGGACTCGCGTCGAGAAACAGCAGACGGCCGCCCGCGGGCGCGCGGTCCTGGCGCCGCAGGCCCTGCGAACTCGACAGATCGACGAAGAGATTCGCCCCCGGCCCGGGCGGTGGAACGAGCGTCAGCGAGGCTGCCCAGGCATCCAGCTGCTTTGCCACCCACTCGACCTGATCCGGCGTGAAATTGCCCGAGTCGAGCCGCATCAGCAGCAGCGCCTTCAGGTACTCCTGCTCGACGGTGACGCCGGGCCGCGAGAACGTGCCCGCGCCGTACGCCAGCTGCTCACGCTGCCAGCCGCGCATCCGCGCGAACTCGTAGAGCTCGTGGAACTCGCGCCACTGCGCGGGAATCCAGTGACTGTAGCGAAAGAGCCGGAACTTGCCGTCGATGCCCCGGTAATGGACGAGCCGCACGAGGATCCATGGCAACAGGGCGCGCCAGCGCTTCTGTTCGGCGCGCGGGTAGCCGGCGCGCAGCGTGGCGGCGTACGCGGCCGCGAACGCCTTGACGAGATCGAACACCGCGTGCCAGAGACGCGTCTCGACATTGGAGCTGCGCTGATAATTCGCCGTGTACTGCTGGGCGAGCTGCGCCACGACCGGCTCGAGCCGCGCGTCGATCTTCAGCAGGGCCTCGGCCTGCGACGGGCCGACGATGCGCCGCGGTCCCGGGAAATTGGCAATGACCTCGAGCGCCTCCTTCTGGATCGCCAGCGCGTCGGACGTCGGCAGTGCCTCGATCCATTGCGCCGCCGCGTTGGTGTTCCGCAGCGGGTCGTTGAGCGCGCGGAACCAGCTGAATACGGGCTCGATCATGTACGGGACGGGTTCGGCCGGCGTGGCGTCAGTGGCCGGCGACGGTCATCCGTCCGATCAGGATGGACCCGGTGTGGCGCGAGCCCCGGCGATCGACGTCACGGCCGATGGCGACAATGTCGCGATAGATGTCCTTGAGGTTGCCTGCGATCGTGATCTCCTCGACCGGGTACGCGATGGCGCCGTCCTCGACCCAGAATCCTGCCGCGCCCCGCGAGTAGTCGCCGGTGACCGGATTGACGCCCTGCCCCAGCTGCTCGGTGACGAACAGTCCCCGGCCCATCCGGCGCAGCAGCAGCGCGAGGTCGTCTTCGCCATGCGCGACGACGAGATTGTGACTTCCGCCGGCGTTGCCGGTCGTGGTCATGCCGAGCTTGCGTGCCGAATAGCTGCCCGAGAAAATAGCCGCGGACCACGCCGTCCTTCACGACATCGCGCGGCACCGTCGCCACGCCTTCGTTGTCGAACGGCGCGCTGCCGCGGGCGCGCGGAATGTGGGGATCCTCGCGAATCGAGACCAGCGGCGCAAACACCTGCGTCCCCAGCGAATCGAGGAGGAACGAGGATTTGCGGTAGAGGGCACCACCCGAGACCGCGGAGACGAAGGCACCGATGAGATCGGCCGCCTCGGGCGCTTCGAAGAGCACCGGGCAGTCGAGCGTTCCCAGCTTGCGGGCGGCGAGCCTGCGCGCCGTGCGCTCGCCGGCGATCCGACCGACATCGGCCGCGGCCTGCAGGTCCGCGGCCCCGCGGCCGGCGGTGTACCAGAAATCACGCTGCATCGCGCCGCCGGCACCGGGATCGCCGATCACCGAACAGTCGATGTGATGACGCGTGCTGGGGTAGCCGGCGAGAAAGCCAAGCGTGTTCGCGTAGACGAACTCCGACTCGTTCCAGGCCACGGTCGAGCCCTCGGTGTTGACGAGTCGGCGATCGACCGCCAGCGCCGCGGCCTCGGCCTCGCGACCCAGTGCAATCGCCGCCTCCACCGTCAACGGCCACGGATCGTAGAGGTCGAGGTCCGGAATGTTGCGCGCCAGCCGGTCCGGGTCGGCAAGCCCCGCCGCGGGATCCTCCGCCGTATAGCGTGCGATCGCCAGTGCCTTGTCGACAGCGGCCCGCAACGCCTCCGGGGCAAAGTCTGCGGTACTGGCGTGCCCCCGTCGCTGTCCGAGGTAGACGGTGACGCCGATGCCTTTGTCGCGGTTGTAGGCAATCGTCTCGACCTCGCCGCGGCGGACCGTGACGCTCTGGCCGACGGCTTGCGATACCTCGGTCTCGGCCGCGGTCGCGCCCCCTGCCTTGGCCGTCGCGAGGACCGACTCGGCGAGTCGTTCGATTTCGGCAGTGGGTAGCGCGAAGCGGTCGGGAGCGGCCAGAATCCGGGACGTCGATGTCATCGGGTGCGACTGTGGGGAGGGTTCGGAGTGGGCGAAAGCGGTCATCGACGGACTTTCGGGCATGGCGTCCGCGGGCACGGCATCTGCGCGCACGGCATCCGCGCTGGGACAGGCCGCAGGCTGAGGCCGCAGGTTGGTGCTCGGCTATCATAGCAAAGGGTTCCAGAATCCATCCCCGGCCTCTGCCTTTTCCCCCCGATTTCCGCCAGAACGATGCCCAGACCCGACGAACGCGGGCGCCGCCGCGCAGAGCGCGATGCGGGGCCCGCTTTCGATGCCGATGCCGCAACGGCGGGGATGCCGGCAAGCGCGCTGCCGTCGAAGACCCACCGCAAGGCGGAAATGCACGCGCTGCAGGAGATGGGGGTCGCGCTCGTACGGCTCGATCCCAGGCGCTTCGCCGAGCTCGCGGCCGCCACCGCGTTGCCCGAGCGGCTGATCGAGGCGATCGTCGCGGCACGCTCGATCACCGCGTGGGGCGGCCGAAAGCGGCAGCTCCAGTATGTGGGCCGACTGATGCGCGATGTCGATCCCGAACCCATCCGGCGACAGCTCGAGCTCTGGGCGCACGCCCGCGACTCCGGAGCGGCGCGAGCGCGCGACCTCGAGCGATGGCGCGAGCGCCTCGTCGCCGAGCCGGGCACGCTCGACGCACTGTCGCAGGCGTTCCCGCGACTCGATCGCCCGCGCTTCCGCGCGCTGATCGCGAAAGCGCGCGACGAGCGTGTGCGCGGGGGACCGCCGCACGCCTATCGCGAGCTCTTCCGCGCGCTGAAGGCGCTGGACGGAACGGACTGAGCCGTATCCCTCGCCTTCCGGTCGAACTACAATCGCCGCATCCCGGGTTCGGGTTCACGACTGACGATGTCACCCTCCGCCTCGCTGCTGATCGGCCTCGTTTCGATTTCGGATCGCGCGTCCGCCGGCGTCTACGACGACAAGGGGATACCCGGTCTTACCGAATGGTTCACTGCCGCGCTGAAGTCACCATGGCGGTTCGAGACCCGCCTCATCCCCGATGAACAGCCGATCATCGAGCGTACGCTGGTCGAGCTCGTCGACACCACGGGCTGCCATCTGGTGCTGACCACCGGGGGCACGGGGCCGGCCCCGCGCGACGTGACGCCCGAGGCCACGCTCGCGATCGCGCACAAGGTGCTGCCGGGGTTCGGCGAGCAGATGCGCCAGGTGAGCCTGAAATACGTACCGACCGCGATCCTCTCGCGGCAGGTCGGCGTCGTCCGCGGCACGGCCCTGATTCTCAACCTGCCCGGCCAGCCGAAGGCGATCAAGGAGACCCTCGACGGCGTATTTCCGGCCGTTCCCTATTGCATCGATCTGATCGGGGGCCCGTACATCGAGACGAACGAGGCCGTCTGCAAGGCGTTCCGACCGAAAAGTGCGCAGCGCACGGCTGCCGACTGACGGGGTCAGCTGGCGCCTGCGCGCCGGAATTTCGCCGGACCGTACAACGCGATCAACTCGTTGCCGGCGATCGCCGCAAGGACGACCGCGCCACCGACGAGTGTCGCTCGCGCCGGCGTCTCGCCAACGCCGATCCAGGCCCACAGCGGACCGAGCACCGCTTCGAGCAAGGTCAGCAGCGCGACCTCGGCCGGGGGAAGATGGCGGCTTGCGACGACCAGCATCATGCAGGGCACGGCAAGCTGGAACATTCCGAGCCCTGCGAGCCAGGCGATGTCCGGCGCCGTCGCGCGGAACGGCAGCGCGAATGGCAATGTCAGGAGCGCCGAGAAGAGACCGCCGAGCAGGACCGCGGGGGCCAGATCGACGAGCCTGCCCCACTTGCGCAGGGTGACGACATTGACCGCCGCCGCGATCGGGACACCAAACGCGATCAGCGTGCCCGACAACCCATCGCCGAGGCCCGCTGCGAACATCCAGACCATGCCGCCGACCGCCGCCACGATCGCAATCCACGTGTAGGACGCAAGCCGCTGGCCCAGCACGACCCACCCCAGAATGGCGGCGAACACCGGATAGAGGCTGTTGACGACGAGCGTGTTCGCGACGGTCGTCCGCGTCACTGCCAGCATGAAGCACGTGAACATCGTGCAGAACATGAGCCCCGAAACGATCCCGGGCCAGCCCGAGGCCCGCACCGTCGCCCACGCCTCGTTCCCGCGCGCCCAGACGAGAATCACGGCCATCGAGACCGCGGCGAACAGGCTGCGCCAGAACGTGACTTCCCAGCTCTGCGTGCTCTCGAGGAGGCGCGCGACGAGCCCCGCCGTGCTCCAGAGCACGTTGGCCACGACCATCAATGCGACGGCGCGCGCGTGGGTCATCGGTCGATCGTGCATGGTTGGCCCGGTTTGACGCGGACGCGCGCGCCGATCGCCGAATGTCGATCCGACGCGCGGACGGCACGGCCCAAAAAAAGCCGGCGCGGTCCTCCGCGCCGGCTTTCGAGATGGATGCCGTCGGTTACTTGATGTCGAGGATCTTCATCGCCTTGGCGAGCGTGTCGATCGATTCCTGGTGCTTGCCGGCCTTGTGCAGAGTTTCGCCCTCGGCGCGGTACTTCTTGACTTCGTCTGCCTGCGCCGCCGTCAGCTTGGGGTTCTTGGCCATCGCATCATCGATCTTCTTCATGTCCTGGGGGCAATGGAACGCGAACGCCGTTCCGGCCGCGAACATTGCCGCAACAAACAGCGCGGTCTTCCGCATCATCGTCGTGCCTCCTCTCGAGTGAGCTTCCGGTTCGTTCGTCGGGACGCGGCATTTCGCGTCACGGTCTGCCGCAGCGGCGCATAGGATACGCCGGGGCATCGAAAATGCAAGACCCGAAGCCCCGCGCAGGCGCCCTTGATCGGGTTCCCTGGCCGCGCTCATCCGTCCGGCAAACTCTCCGCGCGCCGCGCCGGATCCTGCCGGTAGAACGCGACGAACTGCGCGTAGACGTCCGGATAATCGTGCAGCAGCAGCTCCGGATCGGCGAAGAACACCTCCGACAGCACCGCGAAGAACTCGGCCGGGCTTTCCGCCGCGTAGGGATCGATTTCGGTGTCCTCACCGTCGTCGACGCGGGCGCAGAAATCGTCGAAGGCGCGGGTGAGCGCGCTCTTCCAGACCTCCACCTTCATCGACGGCGGGAGCGGCGGACGGCCGTTGGCCTCGCCATCGCGCATGTCGATCTTGTGCGCGAACTCGTGAATCACGAGATTCATCCCGGTGCGCTCCCAGTCGGCGCCCGCTTCGACGTCTGGCCAGGAGAGCACCACCGGGCCGCCCGGCATCGCTTCGCCGGCGAGCGGATCCTCGTTCCGGTGCACCACACCGGCCTCGTCCTCCCATTCCCAGCCCGGAACGAATTCGCCGGGATAGACGATGATGTTCTCGAAGCCGTCGTACCAATCCAAGTCGAGATTGAGCACCGGCAGGCACGCCTGGATCGCGATGATCACGCGCTGCAGCGGCGTGACGTCGTGCCCACGCGCACCGACGACCGCCTTCGCGTCGAGAAAGAGAACGACCTTCGCGCGGAGGCGAGCGAGCTCCTCGTCGGTACGCGTGGCGAGGAATGGCAGAAGTCCCATCGCCTCGTGCCACAGCGCGTCCGGAATCGCGGCGCGGCGCAGCACTCGCCGCTGCCGCCACCTGGAAAGCGCGCCGAACATGGTGCGGGCGGCTCAGCGCTCGGACGCATCCGCCGGGGCGCCGGCGACTTCCCCTTCGAGCAGCACGCCGGGACCCTCGCCAGTGAGCAGGCGGTCGGCCTCGCCCTCCGGCAACGCGTCGACATCGCGCAGCTTGCGCGCAATCGTCGTGCTCTTGCGGCCGGCGTCATCGAGCGTCCTGCCCACCTGGTCCAGCTTTTCCTTCGTCTTCGCGAGGATCTCGCCGAACTTGCCGAACTCGGTCTTTACCGCGCCCAGCACGCGCCACACCTCCGTCGAACGCTGCTCGATGGCGAGCGTGCGGAAGCCGAGCTGCAGGCTGTTCAGCATCGCCTGCAGATTCATCGGACCGGCGAGCATGACGCGGAATTCGCGTTGCAGCAGGTCGGCGAGACCCGGGCGCGAAACGGCTTCCGCATAGAGGCCTTCGGTCGGCACGAACAGGATCGCAAAATCGAGCGTGTGCGGGGGCTCGATGTATTTGTCGCGAATCGACTTCGCCTCGGCCTTGAAGAAGGCCTCCAGCGCCTTGCGGCTCGCCTCGACCGCGATGATGTCGGCGTTGTCGATCGCGTCCTGCAACCGCTGATAATCGTCGAGCGGAAACTTCGCGTCGATCGGGAGCCAGCACGGCGCGCCGTCCTCGCCCCGGCCGGGAAACTTCACCGCGAACTCGACGCGCTCCTTGCTGCCGGGCCGCGTCGCGACGTTCTGCGCGTACTGCGTCGGCGTCAGCAGCTCGGAGAGCAGCGTACCCAGTTGCACCTCACCCCAGCCCCCGCGGCTCTTGACGTTGGTCAGCACGCGCTTGAGATCGCCGACGCCGGAGGCGAGCGTCTGCATTTCCCCGAGACCCTTGTGCACCTGCTCGAGCCGCTCGGAGACCTGCTTGAACGACTGACCGAGCCGCACGTCGAGCGTCGTCTGCAGCTTCTCGTCGACGGTCGCCCGCATCTGGTCGAGCTTCGACGCGTTCTCGCTGCGCAGCGCATCGAGCCGCTGCTCCACCGTCGCGCGCACCGCTTCCAGTCGCAGCTCGTTTGCCTTCGTGAGCTCGGCGAGCCGATCGCCGAAATGCCTCAACTGATCGAACTGTGCGCCTGCCATCCCCGCGAGCTGCTGTTGCATCGTCCGGGCGTGCTGGGCGAGCGTCGCCGACAGCTCCGTGCGCCCTGCCTGCGCGAACGCAGATTGCTCGGTGCGGGCGTTCGTGAGGTCCTGGCGCAGGTCGCGCTCGAAATCGGCGTTCGTGGCCGACAGCACCTCGAGGCGCGTGCGCAGCTCTCCCAGCTCGCGGGCCATCGTGTCGCGCGCGGCCGAGAGCGCACCGAGCCGCGCGAGTACGGCGACGAGCAGCGCGACGATGACGAGCGCGACCACGACGAAGACGAGCATAGGGTCCGGCATGTCCTCCTGAGTTTAGCAGGGACCACGCGCGGCCGGCGGCAGCACATGGCCGGTGTGCTGCCCTTGACGCCGGACCGCGATCACCGCAGCAGCGGTCGCGATGCGACGCGCGCGTCGATCATCGCCATCATTTCGTTGTAGGCCGGGGCGCCGATGCCGCCGTAGCGGCGCTTGAATTCCGCGTCCGGCATGAATTCCGGCAGATCGGCAACGTCGGGCATGAAGTCGCTCTCCCGCGCGCCGGCGGCGATCGCGAGTGCGAGCTCGGCGGCGCGGCGCTGCGACACGATGGCGACCTCGCCGAACCGCGTGCCGGCGCGGTCGGCGCCGATGTCGTTGAACGAGAAACCGCTGCCGCCACGCGCGTCCTCGATTTCCTTCTGCAACCCGATGGCATCCGCAAGCGGGCTCCCGGCCTCGGCAGCAATCGCCGCCGAGATCAGGAAGTGCTTCGGAAAGTCGTCGCGGCCGGCGAGCGTGACCTGACGCGGTGCGGCACGTGGCCACTGCCGGGCCGCCGCCACGATCTCGGTGAGGCCCTTGCCGTTGACATAGAGCGCAAGCACCAGGATCGCTGCACGGTTCTCGCGGACGATGTCGCCGCTCGCGCCACGCTCATGAGCAAGCGCGAAAAGCGGCGCCATGATTTCAGCGAGCGAAACGCTGCGCGGCGCCACGGCGAGCGCTGCGACGAGTCGATCGTGGTAAGCGCGCAGCCGCGCCTGATCTTCGGGCGACAACAGCACCGACCGCGCGCGATCGGCCATCGCGTCCGTCCAGACATAGATGAGCGTCAATCGTCCTTGCGCGAAACTCACCGCCTTGACCGCGTCGGCGACAAGCTCGCCCCGATCCGTACCGGCCAGCTGCCGCAGCCCCGTCCGCCACAGGTAATCGGCGAGCGGTGCCGGCACGCTCACGCGCCCGATCCGCAGGCGCTCGATGCGCGGAAGCGGTCCCGCTGCGCGCAGTGTCGTGTCGATGTTGGCGAATCGACCGAACGGATTCCGCGGCAGCTCCACGCTCGCCCGCAGCCTCGCGGCGCCGGGCTCCAGTTCGACACGCGCGGCGCCATTGCCGAAATGGTAGGCGGCGTAGTTCAGCATCAGGTCGAGCTCTGCCTCGTCGACGACGAATCTGCGCCGGGCGCCGGGGCGCGCGTTGCGCGGATCCTGCCGCTCGATCGCACGCTTCGCATTCTCGATGTCCTGCGGTGTCAACTGGGCGCTGCGGACGATGGCGGGCCGGTCCTCGACCGCCAGCCAGACGAGGGCGATCGCCAGCACCGGCAGTGCGAGCAGCACCAGCAGCAGGGCGCGCACCAGCGCTGTCATCACCTTCGTTCGACTACGCCGCTTCGCGGCTCGCCTTCTTCCGCTCGTGTTCCTTGAGGTGGCGCTTGCGGATGCGGATCGACTTCGGAGTCACCTCGACCAGCTCGTCATCGGCGATGAACTCGACCGCGTACTCGAGCGTGAGCTCGATCGGCGGCGTCAGCGCGATCGCGTCGTCCTTGCCCGACGCGCGGACGTTCGTGAGTTGCTTGCCCTTGATCGGGTTGACCACGAGGTCGTTGTCGCGGCTGTGGATGCCGATCACCATGCCCTCGTACAGCTTGTCGCCGGGCGACACGAACATCCGCCCGCGCTCCTGCAGCTTCCACAGCGCGTAGGCGACCGCGTCGCCATCCTCCTGCGAGATCAGCACGCCGTTGCGGCGCTCGGGAATCTCGCCCTTCTGCGGCGCGTAGCCGTCGAACACGTGACTCATGAGCCCCGTGCCGCGCGTAAGGTTCATGAATTCGCCCTGGAAGCCGATCAGTCCCCGCGCCGGAATCCGGTATTCGAGCCGCGTGCGGCCGCGGCTGTCGGATTCCATGTTGACGAGATCGCCGCGGCGCGGTCCGATCGCCTCCATCACCGCGCCCTGGTGCGACTCCTCGACATCCACGGACAGGAGTTCGAACGGCTCGCACGTGACCCCGCCCATCTCGCGCAGCACGACGCGCGGCCGCGACACGGCGAGCTCGTAGCCCTCGCGGCGCATGTTCTCGATCAGGATAGTGAGATGCAGCTCGCCGCGTCCGGAGACGAGGAAGGAATCGGTGTCGCCGGTCTCGTCGACGCGCAGCGCGACGTTGGTCAGCATCTCCTTGGCCAGTCGGTCGCGCAGATTGCGCGACGTCACGTACTTGCCTTCACGCCCCGCGAGCGGCGACGTGTTGACCTGGAAGTACATCGACAGCGTCGGCTCGTCGACCATGATCGGCGGCAGCGCCTCGGGGGCCTCGACCGAAGCGAGCGTCGTGCCGATCGCGAGTTCGTCGATGCCGGTGACGAGCACGATGTCGCCGGCCTGCGCCGATTCGACGGGCACGCGCTCCATGCCCGCGAAGGCGAAGATCTGCGTCACCCGCGCTTTCGGCGCGAGCTGGCCCTCGGCGAGCGGTCCGTTCAGCACGGCGACCTCCTGCCCCGCGGCGAGGCGACCGCGGCGAATCCGGCCGATGCCGAGCCGCCCGACGTAGCTCGAATAGTCGAGCGCGGCAACCTGGAATTGCAGCGGCGCGGCGGCATCGCCAGCCGGCGCCGGCACGTGTCCCAGAATCGTTTCGAACAGCGGCCGCATGTCGGCACCCTCGGGGGCGTGTGCGCCTTCGCGACGTCGACGTCGAGCGTCGCCCAGCCGTTCAGCGCCGACGCATAGACGACCGGAAAATCGAGTTGATCCTCGGTCGCGTTGAGCCGGTCGAAGAGCTCGAACGTCTGGTTGACCACCCATTCGGGCCGGGCGCCTGGACGATCGACCTTGTTGACGACGACGATCGGCGACAGGCCGAGCTTCAGCGCCTTCAGCGTCACGAATCGCGTTTGCGGCATCGGCCCCTCGACCGCGTCGACGAGCAGCAGCACGCCGTCGACCATCCCCAGCACGCGCTCGACCTCGCCACCGAAATCGGCATGGCCCGGCGTGTCGACGATGTTGATGTGCGCGTCGCCGTAACGGATCGAGCAGTTCTTGGCGAGGATCGTGATCCCGCGCTCGCGCTCGAGGTCGTTGGTGTCCATCATGCGTTCGGCGACGTGCTGGTGCTTCGCGAACGTGCCGGCCTGCACCAGGAGCTTGTCGACGAGCGTCGTCTTGCCGTGGTCGACGTGGGCGATGATCGCGATGTTGCGCAGCATCCGGGATGGCTGGGACATGGTCGAACGAGCAGAAGAGTTGCGCCGGCGGACAAAGCGGAAACCGTGCCGGTTAGTCGACCCGGCCTGGCTGCCACCGACCGGCGGCCACAAAATCGAACATTATAGCGTTCAAGCGCGGTTACCGGCCACAAATATTTCGCAAAATCCGAAACTTAGCCTATAATGACTCTTCGGGCGGCCGTTCCGGTCACCGCCCACGAAAAGTGTGGGAAGCGCGGCGATCCCCGGATCGCGAGTTGCCTCCCGCAGTCCAACTTGTTTCCCGCAGCCTGGACCGGAAATCCCGCCGAGGGATGGGCCGCGACCAGGAGATTCAATGAGCACAACGAGCTTTGCCGAGCTCGGACTGCGACCCGAGTTGTTGCGGGCCGTGGCCGAAGCCGGCTATACGACGCCCACCCCGATCCAGGCACAGGCGATTCCCGTGATCCTCGCCGGCAAGGACGTGATGGGCGGGGCCCAGACGGGCACCGGCAAGACGGCCGGGTTCGCCCTGCCGATCCTCCAGAAGCTCGCGCCGATGGCGAACACCAGCCCGTCCCCCGCACGGCACCCGGTGCGGGCGCTGATACTCACACCGACGCGCGAGCTCGCGGTTCAGGTCGAGGAGTCCTTCCGCACCTACGGCAGGTTCACCAACCTGCGCTCGACGGTCGTCTATGGCGGCGTCGACATCAAGCAGCAGCTGTCGATCGTCCGCGGCGGCGTCGAGATTCTCGTCGCCACACCGGGACGGCTGCTCGACCACATCGAGCAGAAGAGCGTGTATCTGGGACAGGTCGAGATCTTCGTGCTCGACGAGGCCGACCGCATGCTCGACATGGGCTTCATCCCGGACATCAAGCGGATCATGGCGCTGCTCCCCGTGACCGCCAAGCGCCAGAACCTGCTGTTCTCGGCGACGTTCTCCGGCGAGATCAAGAAGCTTGCCGATCAGCTGCTGAACGCGCCGCAACTGATCGAGGTTGCGAAGCGCAACACCGCCGCCGAAACCGTCGCCCAGCGGGCATACAAGGTGCCAGCGGAGGCCAAGCGCGCCCTGCTGGAACATCTGGTCCGTTCGCGCGGCTTGAACCAGATCCTGTGCTTCGTGCGCACGAAGCACGGCGCGTCGCGGCTCGCGCGACAGCTCGAAAAGGATGGCCTCGTCACCGACGCGATTCACGGCGACAAGACGCAGCAGACGCGCATGGAAGCACTGGCCGCGTTCAAGGACGGCAAGCTGCAGGTGCTGGTCGCCACCGATGTCGCCGCACGCGGGCTCGACATCGACGATCTGCCGCTCGTCGTCAATTACGAATTGCCGCACGTGCCGGAGGATTACATCCACCGGATCGGTCGCACCGGGCGTGCCGGCGCCTCCGGCGAGGCGATCTCCTTTGTCGCGCCGGAGGAGGAAAAATACCTCGCCGAGATCGAGCGCCTGCTCAAGAAGAGCGTGCAGATCCTGACGGCCGAAGGCTTCGACGCGACGGCAGTGCGCCTCGAGCGGGCGCCGCGCGCGGGCCGCACTGCACATGTCGAGCGCGCGCCACGCGCTCCCCGCGCAACCGGTTCCGAGCGGGCACCGCGTGCGCCACGGGGCGAACATGCGACGCGCGCGCCGAGAGCACCAGGCACGGAGAATCGTGCCGCGCGAGCGCCACGCGAAGACCCGCGCATCGAGCGCGAGCGCGCCTACGCACTCAATCCGGACCAGCCTCCGGTCAACGCAAGCGCCGCGACGACGGCGGAATCGACTTCCGCATTGGCGTCCGCGCCGACGGCGCACAAGCGCCATGGCTTCGGTCATGGTCGGCCGGTGCCTGCCCTGCTGCGGAAGCGCACGACGTCCGAACCCGAAAAGATCTGACGTCCGCGGGGGCCCCGCCGGCCTGACGCCGCGACTCAGCTATCGGCCGCGATAATCCCCAGTCGCTCGTAGGTCGGCCGCATCAGCTCGCGTAACTCGGGCAGCGCGCGCCACAGCAGCAGGCCTGCGCCGGCCGCGACCAGGCCGTTGCCCAGGAATGTCGACTCGACGCCGATTGCGTTTGCGAGAGCGCCGGCAGCGAGATGGCCGAGCGGTGCCACGCCCAGGAACGCCAGCGTGAAGAAGCCTGCCACGCGGCCGCGCAGCGGATCGGGCACGATGGTCTGCAGGATCGTGTTGACCGACGCGACGGCGAGGATCAGGCCGCCGCCGACTGCAATCATCAGCACGAGCGCCAGCGGAAACCAGGAAAGGTACGCGAAGGATGCGAGCGCGAGACCGCAGATCGTGGCCGCGATTGCAATCACGCGGCCGAGACCGCGGACCGTCGCGCGGGCCGCCAGATACAGCGTGCTCGCGAGCGCGCCGACGCCAGCCGCAGCGAGCAGGAAGCCCAGCGTCTGCGGACCGCCGCCGTAGATGCCCTTCGCGTAGACGGGCATCAGCGACGAGTACGGGGTGACCGCGAACGACAGCACGGCAACGAGCGCCAGCAACGCGCGCGCCGGCCGAAGCCCGACACGAAGCGGTAACCCTCGCGCCATTTCGACCAGAAGCCGCCACGCCACGGCACCGGTCCGGGCTCGTGCGCCCAGCGCATGCGACTGATCGCGACGATGACCGCGACGAACGACAGCGCATTGAGCGCAAAGCAGACCGCCTCGCTGACAACCGCGAGCAGCAGCCCGGCGAGCGCGGGGCCGATCACCCGCGCGGTGTTGACGAGGAAGGAGTTCAGCGCGATCGCATTCGGCAGATCGGACGCGGTCATCGACCAGATGCACCCAGAGCGCCTGGCGCAGTGGAACGTCGAACGCCGACACGACGCCGAGCCACAGGGCGAGGACGATCAGGTGCCAGACGGCGACGTGCCCCGTCCACGTGAGCGCCGCCAGCACGAGCGCCTGCAGCAGCGCCAGCGACTGCGTGACACCGAGCGCGCGCCGGCGGCGGACGTGGTCGGCAACGACGCCGGCAAAGGTGCCGAAGAATAGGATGCCCGCACTGCCGCAGAACGCGACGACGCCGAGCAGCCACACGGAGCCGGAGAGGCGATAGGTGAGCCAGCTCATCGCGACCTGCTGCATCCAGGTCCCCAGGACCGACAATCCCTGCCCGACGAAAAACAGCCGGAAGTTCCGGTACCGCAGCGCGCGAAAGATCTGGGAGAGCGCGACGCTCACTGGACTACCCTCCGCGCTTCGCGCTGCGGGGCAATTCGCGCTCGGGAGCGGCCCTTCGCGCTCATGACCGCGACGCGGGGCCGCGGTGCGGCCCGCGCACGTCAGCCCGACAGCCGCGCGAGCTGGGGCCGCAGGCGCTCGCGCGTGGCGACGAAGCCCGCGAGCCGCGCGCGCTCCTGCTCGACGACCTTCGCCGGAGCGCGGGCGACGAAGCCTTCGTTTGCAAGCTTGGCCTCGGCCTTCGCGATCTCGCCATCGAGCCGGGCGATTTCCCGGGCGATCCGCTCCCGCTCGGCCGCCGCGTCGACCTCGATGTGCAGCATGACCCGCGTCTCGCCGACGACCTGGACGGGCGCATCGGTGGCCGGCAATTCGGTCACGATCCGGACCTCCGAGACCTTGGCGAGCGGGCCGAGGTAAGGCGCCATCCGTGCCAGCATCACGGGATCGCCCTCGACGAGCAGCGGCATCTTCTGCGCCGGCGACAGTCCCATCTCGCCACGCAGCGCACGGCATGCGCCGACGAGGCTCTTCAGCAGCACCATGTCGCGCTCGGCGCTCGCGTCCACGATGTCGAAGTTCGCCGTCGGAAACGGCTGCAGCGAAATCGACTCGCCACCCTTCCCGGCGAGCGGCGCCACCGTCTGCCACAACTCTTCGGTGATGAACGGCATGAACGGATGCGCGAGCCGGAGCGTCGCCTCGAGCTCACGCACGAGCACGGCCCGCGTCCCGCGTGCGGCCGCCACGTCGTTCCCGGCGTCGGCCCGCTGGAGCTGGACCTTCGCGCACTCGAGGTACCAGTCGCAGTACTCGTCCCAGACAAACTCGTAGAGCGCCTTGGCCGCGAGATCGAAGCGGTAGATGTCGAGGTTCAGGGCGACCTCGTGCTTGGCCCGCTGCAGCCGTCCGAGCAGCCAGCGATCCACGAACGACAGCGCGCGCAACTGGGCGGGGTCGAGCCCGCAGTCGCGGCCTTCGACGTTCATCAGCACGAAGCGGGTCGCGTTCCACAGCTTGTTGCAGAAGTTGCGATAGCCGTCGCAGCGGGCGAGGTCGAAGTTGAGCGTGCGGCCGTAGGTCGCGAGGCTCGCGAACGTGAAGCGCAGCGCGTCGGCGCCAAAGCTCGGGATTCCGTCCGGAAACTGCTTTCTCGTGCGCCGCGCGATCGACTCCGCCTGGCGCGGATCCATCATGTTCGACGTCCGCTTGCCGACCAGCGCTTCCGCACTCACACCGTCGATCAGGTCGATCGGATCGAGGACGTTGCCCCGGGACTTCGACATCTTCTGGCCTTCCTCGTCGCGGACGAGGGCGTTGATGTAGACGTCGCGAAACGGCACCCTGCCGGTGAAATAGGTCGTCATCATGATCATCCGGGCAACCCAGAAGAAGATGATGTCGAAGCCGGTGACGAGCACCGTCGACGGCAGGAACGTCGCGAGCTCGTAGGTGTCCTCGGGCCAGCCGAGCGTGGAATGGCACCACAGCGCCGACGAGAACCAGGTGTCGAGCACGTCCTCGTCCTGATTGAACGAGGCCGGCTCGCGGCCGAGCTTCGCCGTCGCCTGTGCGCGCGCCGCCGCCTCACTCCTGGCGACGTAGACATTGCCGGCCTCGTCGTACCACGCGGGAATCCGGTGGCCCCACCAGAGCTGGCGCGAGATGCACCAGTCCTGGATATTGTTGATCCAGTGCAGGTAGGTCGACAGCCACTGGTCCGGAACGAAGCGGACGCGGTCCCGCTCGCCGGCACCGGGACCGGCGATGCCATCGCCGACCGCCGCGAGGCAGAGCTCCTGGATCGTGCGGCCCGGGAAGAGCGGATGCGTCGCCGGCGCCGGTGTCTTCATCGCGACGAACCACTGGTCCGTCAGCATCGGCTCGACCACCTCCCCGGTGCGCCCGCAGCGCGGCACGACCATCCGGTGCGGCTTCTCGCTGACGAGCAGCCCCTGCGCCGCGAGATCGGCGAGCACCGCACTGCGCGCCGCATAGCGGTCGAGGCCGCGATACTTCGCCGGCGCGTTGGCGTTGATGGTCGCGTCGAGCTCGAGGATCGGAATCGGCGCAAGACCATGCCGCTGGCCGATCTGCCAGTCGTTGAAATCATGCGCCGGCGTGATCTTGACGCAGCCGGTGCCGAAGGTCTTGTCGACATAGGCATCGGCGATGACCGGGATCGTGCGCCCGGTGAGCGGCAGGGTGACCTCGCCGCCGACGAGCGCCGCGTACCGCTCGTCGTCGGGGTTCACGGCGACCGCGACGTCGCCCAGCATCGTTTCCGGCCGTGTCGTGGCGACGACGACCGCATCGAGGCCACCGCGTGCCCCGCCGACCAGCGGATAGCGGATCTCCCAGATCTTTCCCTGCTCCTCCTCGCTTTCGACCTCGAGATCCGACACTGCGGTGCCCAGCGTCGGATCCCAGTTGACCAGGCGCTTGCCGCGATAGATGAGGCCGTCATCGAAGAGTCGGACAAAGGTTTCCAGCACCGCGGCGGACAGTCCCTCGTCCATCGTGAAGCGTTCGCGCGACCAGTCGCCCGACGTGCCGAGCCGGCGCATCTGATTCGTGATCGTCGAGCCCGATTCCTGTTTCCACGCCCAGACGCGCTCGGTGAACTCTTCGCGGCCGAGATCGCGGCGCGACTCCCCGTCGGCCTTCAGCTGCTGCTCGACGACGATCTGCGTCGCGATGCCGGCATGGTCGGTGCCGAGCTGCCACAGCGTGTTGTCGCCGCGCATGCGGTGATACCGGATCAACACGTCCATCAGCGTCATCTGGAACGCGTGACCCATGTGCAGCGTGCCGGTGACGTTCGGTGGTGGCAACTGGATGCAGAACGCGGGTGCGCCAGCCACGCGGTTCGGCGCGAAGTGGCCGCGTGCTTCCCAGATCGGATACCACTTCGCCTCGATGGCGTGGGGTTCGAAGCTCTTGGCGAGTTCCATGGCGGCGCGCGTCACCCGAAGGGCGGCGCGACGTGCGAAAAACGTGGAATTATAGCGGAACGCGCTTCCGGCTCCGGGCCCTGCGCGGTCACATCCGCCGCCGCCGGACCGACGGTTCCCCGATGCTGATCACCGGCGTCCGGCGCAGATCAGGCGGTCGGCCGGGAGGTCGCGATCAGGCGGGAACGAACTTCAGCGCGACGCCGTTGTTGCAGTAGCGGAGCCCCGTCGGCTTCGGCCCGTCGTTGAACACGTGGCCCTGGTGGCCGCCGCAACGCGCGCAGTGATACTCGGTGCGGGGGTAGATGAGCTTGTAATCGGTCGTCGTGCCGAGGCTTCCCGCCAGGAAATCGAAGAAGCTCGGCCAGCCGGTGCCGCTGTCGTACTTGGTCCTCGAGTCGAAGAGCGGAAGATCACAACCGGCACAGATGAAGGTGCCCTTGCGTTTCTCGTCGTTCAGCGGACTCGTGAACGGCCGCTCCGTCCCCTCCTCGCGCAGCACCGCGTATTGCGCGGGCGTGAGGAGCTTCCGCCATTCGGCGTCCGTCTTCACGATCTTTTCCACCTTGTCCGACTTCGGGGCCTGCGCCCCGGCCGGAAGCGCCTGGCGCAACGCTGCGGCTCCGGCGGCAGCGAACAGCGTTCGAACGAGCAATCGGCGTCGATTCATGGTGCAGTCCGGGAGATTTGGCTGCCCGTTGGTCGCGCGGGAAGGTCGGCTTCTTACAAACCGAACAGAGCGCCGCTACTTCGCCTCACGGGCTGGCGCCGGCGCGGCCAGCGCCACGCCCGTGTACTCCGCATCGTTCAGCCGGTACAAGATCCCCGACGCATCGTCCTTGAGCACCGTGAATCGACCGGAGACGACGATCGGCTCGAACCCGTATTTCACCGGCGTCTTGGCGATGACCTCGACCACGGCATCGGGCCCCGCCGGCATGCAGAACGAGCAATGGGGCGGGACTGCCGAGAGCAGGAAGCGCTTCTGCCGGTCGCCCATGTCGAGGGGGATGATGAAGCCCTGGATCTTCACCTCGCGCTTGTCGAGCGCGAGGATGTCTTTCGAGAACTCGGGCGCCATCCGGCCACCCTGTTGCACGGTTGCCACCTGCGCCAGCGTGCGCCACGACACCACCCCGGCGCGCTCGGGCAGCAGCGACGAGCCGTACTCGGTCGCCGTCGGCAATCCGGCCTGGGGAACGTTGGTCGTCACCGCGAAGGCGGGAAGCGCAAGACCGGCGGCGAGGATCAGGAACCAGCGATTGATTGGCGTCATGGGGTCACCCATCGGCAAGTGTGGCGGCGACGTCCAACCGGTAGGCGCGCCACGCGGGAACGAGCGTCGCAATTATACCCACGCCCAATGCCAGCGCGACGACGCTCCATTCCGCGGACTGCCACACCCGCGCCCCGGCGGCCAGCGGCGCGGCCGCGGGCAGCCAGGCACCGACGCCCGCGGCGAGCGCGTGCGCGAGGGCGAGCCCGATCACGAGGCCCGTGGTGGCGAGCACCAGGCTTTCGACCATGAGCACAGCGACCACCGTGCGCCGTCGTGCGCCGAGCACGCGCATGATCGCGATGTCGTAGCGTCGCTCGTCGAGGGCTTGCGCCAGTGCCACGAAGAGGCCGAACGCCGACGCGCCGATCAGGAGCAGCGCAAACCCGCGAACCACGTCGGTTCCGACGCCGAACACCGTGAACAGTCGCGCTGACTCGTAGGGCGGCGAGGCCGCCTGGAGCACTGTTTCGGCGTTGATCGCACGTGGCAGGCTCGCCGCCGCGAGCGGGCTCTTGTACTTGACCAGCGCGAGCGTCACCTCGCGGCCCGGGCCGTGCGCCGCGGCGGGATCCGGCCGCGGTGGGCGATCGCCCGGCGCCGCGCGATCGTGATCGGCGTCGGTGTCCTCGTGGGCGTGCACCTTCCACACGCTGTCGACGCCGGTGACCACGAGGCGGTCGATCACGCGTCCCGTCGGCGCCAGCATGCCGACCACCCGGTACGGTGCCTCGCCATGTTCGCCACCGCCTTCGGCCAGGCCGTGCGAGCCCGTGAACGTGGCGCCGACAGCGAGGCCGGACTCCCGCGCCACGTCGCTGCCGATAACGGCTTCCATCGGCGCCGACCAGATCCTGCCCTGTGCCAGCGCTGCGCCATAGTGCGTGACGAACGCCGGCTCGGTACCGACGATCCGGAATCCTCGAACGCTGTCGCCGAGCGCCATCGGGATGACCTCCTGCACGAGCGGATGGCGCGCGAGCTCCTCGACCGCTGCCAACGGTATGTTTCCCGGCGGCACGTCGGCGTGGAAGACGCCCGCCAGCACGAGTTGCAGCGGGCTGCCCTTCGCCCCGACGACGAGATCGATGCCGGCCGCCTCCCGCGCCAGTCGCTGCTCGAGCTCGCGCGAAAGCAGAATCACGAGCGTGATCGTCGCCACGCCGACGGCGAGCAGCGCAACGTTGAATGCGGTCGCCAGCGGGCGGCGGCGGGCGTACGCGAGCGCGAGGCGGACGACGTTCATCGCCCGGCCGCTTTCGTCCGCGCGCGAGCGCCGCGGTGTTCGGCAGCGCGAACACGTGCGGCAGCAGCGGGCGCACCCGCGCATCGTGGGAGGCGACCACCAGCGCCGCGCCGTTCGCGATCGCCTGCGCGCGCAGCAACTCGAGCGCCCCCGCTGCGTGGGTGTCGTCGAGATTCGCGGTCGGCTCATCGGCGAGCACGAGGGCCGGCCGGTTGACGACCGAACGCGCGATTGCGACACGCTGCGCCTGGCCCTGCGACAGCTCGCGGGGGAAACGCCGGGCGAGATCGCCGACGCCGACAGCCTCCAGGAGTTCGATGACGCGGCCGGGGTCCTCGGGCACGCCCGCCAGGTACTGCGCAAGGCGGAGGTTGTCGCGGACATCGAGCGCGCCCACCAGATGCAGCCGCTGCGGCACGAGACCGACGGTGCGCCCTCGCCAGCGATCGCGCGCACCGCCTTCCAGCGTGGCGAGATCGGCGCCACCGACGACCACGGTTCCCGCCGTCGGTCGCGTCAATGCGGCGAGGATATGCAACAGCGTCGTCTTGCCGCTGCCCGACGGCCCCGCCAGCAGCCAGTGCTCACCCGCCGCCGCACGCCACTCCTCGACGCGAAGCACCGTCGCGGCACCGTAGCGGTGCTCGATTCCGGTCAGCGACGAACATGCAGCGAGTCTACCGCGATCAGGCGTTGCCCCCGCGCCACTTCTCGATCTCACGCTCGATCGCCTCGGCGATGTACGCCCGCAGCAGGACGCCGACCTGCTGGTTGATGGTCGCGATCATCTCCGCGCTGGCGCGATCGACGATGGGCTGCAACTGCGAGGCAAGCTGCTCGCGAAGCGCGGTGTCGGTGAAGATGTCGATCCGCTGCAGGACCTGCATCCGGATCTCCTCGGCGAGCGCCTGCCAGCGGGCCCATTCATCCTCGGGAACGGCGCCGGCCGCCTCGCCGCCGCCGGCTGCGGCTGTGGCTGCATCGGCGGCGGCGGCATCGGCTGTGGCTGCATCGGCGGCGGCGGCATCGGCTGCGGTTGCATCGGCTGCGGTTGCATCGGCTGCCAATGCATCGGCCGCCAGCGGCACGGCCGACTCGGCGACGTTCACCGCAGGAGCTGCCTCGTACATGGGCGGCACGTCCGCGAGCGCGGCGGCACTCTCGACCTCCGTCGCAACGGGTTCGGCAATCTCTTCCGTTGGCGGTTCACCGTGCTCCGCGACCGGTGCCTCCGTTGCGGACGACAGGCTCCATCGGCGCGGGAACCTCGCCGGCCGCGGGCGTGGGCTCCTCGGACCGGGCGGGCGCACCCACCGCGCTCGTTTCCGCGGGCCGCGCTTCGTGATCGAGCAGGACATCGTGATCGACGTGCGGCGATTCCGACACCACCTCGCCCTCGTCGGGCAGTTCGACCATCGACGCGATCTCGATTTCCTCGACGACATCGGTGAGCTCGGGCACATCGTCGAGGTCGGTCGGCGGCGCGGGTGGGGCGCCGGCCGCCGGCGCGACCTCGGCGTGCTCGGGCGACCTCGGTCTCGACGGCGCCCGCGCGATTGCGGCGCATCAGCGCATCGGCTTGCTCCAGAAGCTCCCGTGCGGTGGGCATGCTCAGGTCCGATCCGACAGGTTGTGCGAGCGCACCTCGTATCCACGCGCCTTGTAGAACTTCCAGCGCTCGCGGCCGGCGGCCGCGTCCGCGTCGTCGATGCCGACGATTTCGGCGAGTCGCTCGAAGCGGGAGAAGAACGGCGGCGGCGTCGGGGTGGAGATTGATGAGCACCGCCGCGGGGCCTTCGTGCTCCGGCGCGTGGTCGACGAGTATCGGCGTCTCGGCGGCGAGCGGACTCGTCGAGTCGGCAGTGCGGGAGGAATCCCGTCGCCGGCCAGAGCCAGAGGAATCGGCCGAACTCCGTGGTGCCAGCCTCGCCGGTGGTCAGAACGCGCACGCTGCCGTGCTGCGCCCACGCTTTCGCGACGAGCTTCGAAGCGACCTCGAAACGATCGCCGCAATGCGTGTAGAAATCGATCGTCGTCATCGACGCCGGCCGCCAACCTCGTTCATGCGGCCTTCATGCCGCTCACGCGTTCTGTTCCTGCGCCAGGAGCCAGGTCGTGAGCAACGGCACGGGCCGGCCGGTGGCGCCTTTCGCCTTGCCCTCCTTGTGCGCGACGCCGGCGATGTCGAGGTGCGCCCAGTCGTACTTCTTGGCGAAACGCGACAGAAAGCACGCCGCCACGATGCTGCCGCCGTCACGCCCGCCGACGTTCGCGAAATCGGCGAAATTGCTGGCGAGCCCTTCCTGATAGTCGTCCCACAGCGGCAGCTGCCACCCGCGATCGTATGCGTCGTCGCCGGCGGTGATGAGCGCGCGCGCCAGCGTGTCGCTGTTGCTGAACACGCCACAGGCGACGTGACCCAGTGCGATCACCATCGCTCCCGTCAACGTGGCGATGTCGACCACCGCTTCGGGATCGTAGCGCTCCGCATACGTGAGCGCATCGGCCAGTATCAGCCGCCCTTCCGCATCGGTGTTGAGTACCTCGATCGTCTGCCCGGACATGCTCTTCACGACATCGCCCGGCTTGGTCGCACGGCCGGAAGGCATGTTCTCGCACGCGGCGACGAGCCCGATCACGCTGACCTTGGCCTTGAGCTCCGCGATCGCGCGCAGCGTGCCGAAGACGCTGGCGGCGCCGCACATGTCGAATTTCATGTGATCCATGTGGGTCGCGGGCTTGATCGAGATGCCGCCCGAGTCGAACGTGATCCCTTTGCCGACGAGCACGACGGGCTTCTGCTTCTTCTGGCTCCCGCGATACTCGAGGACGATGAACCGCGGCGGCTCGTTGCTGCCGTTGGTCACCGACAGAAACGAGCCCATGCCGAGCTCTTCGATTTCCTTGCGTTCGAGCACCGTCGCCTTGATGTCGGGAAACTCGCGCGCCATCTCGAGCGCACGCTCGCCCAGATAAGTCGGCGTGCACACGTTGCCCGGCAGGTTGCCCAAATCGCGGGCGAGATCCATTCCGTGGGCGATCGCGAGCCCGCGCGCGGCGGCCACCTCGCCGGCGACCAGATCGGAGCGCTGCGGCACCGACAGCGTCAGCTTGCGCAGTGGCCGGCGCACCTCGGATTTCTCGCTCTTCATCTGATCGAAGCGATAGACCGCCTCCATCGCGACGACCACCGCGTGCTCGATGCGCCAGGCGACCTCGCGCCGCTTCACCTTCTCCTCGGTGACGTAGATGACGGCCTCGTACGACCCCGTTTCGTTCAGGAGCTTGACGACGGACGTGATCGCCGACCGGAACTCCTTGTCACGGAAATCACGCTCCTTGCCGAGCCCGATCAACAGCACGCGATCGGCGAGCGTGCCGCGGACGTTGTGCAGGAGGAGCGTCGCACCGAGCTTGCCCTCCATGTCGCCGCGGCGGATGATTTCGCTGATATAGCCATTAGATGCGCGGTCGATCAGTTCCGCCGACAACGAGAGCTTGCGATTGTCGAAAACGCCGACGACCACGCAGGCGCTCCTCTGCTTTTCGGGGCTGCCGCTTTTTATGGTAAATTCCATTGTCGCCCTCGCCTCCAACGGTTGGGTTTCTTTGCCGTAACGCGAATTCGATCGCATTATCGGCAAATCAGGCCAAAAAAGTCAAAATTCTCCCGGCGTCATGATTTTCCGACGCAGCCTCGTGCGCGAGATGACGACGACGGCCCTGGGCCTGTTCCTCGTTCTCCTCTCGATCCTGTTCACCAACCTGGTGCTCCGCCTGCTGGCCCGCGCGGCCGGTGGCGTCGTCGCGCCGGAGGGCATCCTGGCGCTGCTGGGCTTCAACGCGCTGTTCTATTTCAACATTCTGCTGTCCGTCACGGTCTTCGTCACCGTGCTGCTCACGCTCACCCGCTGGTACCGCGACAGCGAGATGATCGTCTGGTTTACCTCGGGCCTGGGGCTCACCGCGTGGTTGCGGCCGATACTCTGGTTTGCCGCCCCGTTCTTCGTCGCGATCCTGGTCCTGTCGTTCTTTCTCTCGCCGTGGGCGGAACAGCGCAAGCTCGAGTACGAGCGGCAGCTCGCGTCCCGCGACGAGATCACGCTGCTCACGCCCGGCCTCTTTCGCGAGTTTCGCCGTGCCAATATCGTGGTCTTCGTCGAGAGCATCAACACGTTCGACGGCACCATTCGCAATGTCTTCCTGCACTCGGTCGAGGAGGGCAAGGACGTCACGACGGTTGCGCGCTCGGGGACGCTGCAGGAAGCCGCGAACGGCGACCGCTTCGTGGTCCTGAGCGAGGGCCGCCGGTATGAAGGCGATGCGGGCGCGGCCGATTTCCGCGTCGTCGAGTTCGGATCGCTCGGGCGGCGGATCGAGCCGGCGGAACTGCGGGCATTGCCGACGTCGACGAAGGCGATTCCGACGGCCATCCTGATCGGCATCGACGGACCGGTCGAGCGGGCCGAGATGTTCTGGCGCCTGTCGGTACCCATTTCCGCGCTGGTGCTGACCTTCATCGCGATTCCGCTCGGCTATGTGAACCCGCGGATGGGGCGCTCGTTCAACCTGGTCGCGGCCGCCTTCGTCTACATGATCTACAGCAACTGTCTCAACATCGTGCAGAGCTTCATCGCCCAGGGGAAGCTCGCGTTCCTGCCCGGGCTCGTGCTGCCGCACGCGATCGCAATCGCGGTCGTGCTCCTGCTCTTCGGCCACCAGCTCTCGCTTTTCGGCTTGTTGCGCCGCGGATCCGAGGCGAAGGCGGCGCCGGCATGAAGACACTGACCCGTTACATCGGCCGCGAGGTGCTCGTGGCGATCCTCCTCATCTTCCTGGCGCTGGTCTCGCTGTTCGCGTTCTTCGACCTGATCCACGAGCTGGGCGACGTCGGCCGCGGCGGCTACACGATCTCGGCCGCGCTGATCTTCGTCGTGCTCCAGCTGCCCTCGCGGATGTACGAGCTCTTCCCGGTCGCGACGCTGATCGGAACGCTGTTCGCGCTGGCGCAGTTCGTCGCAAGTTCCGAGTACACGGTGATGCGCGCCTCCGGCGCGTCGCTGCTGCAGGTGGGATGGTCGCTGATGCGCGTCGGCATTCCACTCGCCCTGGTCACCTTTCTCGCCGGCGAGTTCGTCGCGCCGCAGGCCGAGCTGCTGGCGCAGCGCGTGCGCGCGCAGGCGCGCGGTGACACGACGCGCGTCGTCGCGCAGCAATTTCAGTCGGGCTTCTGGTACAAGCAGGACCTGACGTTCGTCAACATCCGCAGCGTGCTGTCCGACCTCACGCTGGTCGGCGTGCACATCTACGAATTCGACAACGATCTCAGGCTGCGTCTGGTACGCGCCGCGGAATCGGGAACCTTCGCCGGCAACGGCCAGTGGCGACTCAAGTCCGTGCGCTCGACGGAGATCGCGGCGACGGGCACCCGCGTGACGAACGTGGACAGCTACACGTGGAACACGGTACTGCGGCCGTCGCTGCTCACCGTCTATCAGGTGGCGCCGGAGAAACTCGAGCTCAACACGCTCTGGGACAACATGCGGCTCCTCGGTCGCGCCGCGCAGAAGACGACGCGATTCGAAATCGCATTCTGGAACAAGCTCTTCTATCCGGCCGCCGTCCTCGTGATGATGATCGTCGCACTGCCGTTCTCGTATTTCCAGCGCCGGCAGGGAGGCGTCGGGTTCCGCATCTTCGCCGGCACGATACTCGGGCTGCTGTTCTTCCTCGTCGGCAGGCTGTTCGCGAACCTCGGCGTTCTGAACGACTGGCCGCCCCTCTTCTCGGCCGCCTTCCCGCATCGTGTTCTTCATCACCATCACGATGGCGATGCTGTGGTGGCTGGAGCGGCGCTGAGGCTCGACGGAGCCTCAAGACGATCCCGGAGCCCGGTACCGAGCCGAAAAAAATCCCGGCTGCGGTGCCGGGATTTCCCCCGTCTCCCGGTCGACGCCGGGGTGCCGTTCCGATGCCTGCGGGCCGCGGTTCAGCCCGCCACCGGCAGGACGCTCACGGTCTTCTTCTTTTCCTTGCCCTTGGTCGCGAACGCGACCGTGCCCCGGACGAGCGCGAACAGCGTGTGGTCCTTGCCCATGCCGACGTTGACGCCCGGATGGATCTGCGTGCCGCGCTGGCGGACGATGATGCTGCCGGCGTTGATCAGCTCGCCACCATACGACTTCACCCCCAGACGCTTCGATTCCGAGTCGCGGCCGTTGCGCGAGCTGCCGCCTGCCTTCTTGTGTGCCATGGTCGTTGCTCTCCGTCAGCCGACGATGCTGTCGATCTTGAGTTCGGTGTAGTTCTGGCGATGGCCCTGGTTCTTCCGGTAGTGCTTGCGTCGCCGCATCTTGAAGATCAGGACCTTGTCGCCACGCCCGTGGCGCGAGCGACGGTCGCCTTGACCGTGGCGCCAGCGAGGGTGGGCTGGCCCAGACGGACGCTTTCGCCTTCGCCGACCATCAACACCTGGTCGAGAACAACTTCCGCGCCCACGTTCGCCGGTATCTGTTCTACCTTGAGTTTTTCGCCGGGGGAAACCCTGTACTGCTTCCCGCCGGTTTTTACGACCGCGTACATGGTGGCACTCCGCTCCTAGGTTCCGTCACTGCCGATGGATCTGCACATCGGCCTGCGCCGTGGTTTGCACCGTGCGTTCCACTGCATTCGACTGCAGTTTCCACCGATGCATCCACACGCTTTGCCGCGCTGATCGCGGAAAGCCTTACATTTTAAGCGTTTAGGGTTCTTTCTGTCAAAGGCCTCGTTTGGCGCCGAGTTCCGGGCAGCGCGCGCGTCAGCGTCCCGTGCCTCGTCCGCGCGGGTCGCGCCGAACGAACGGCGGCGTCCCGTCGGTTACAATCGCGGGCCGTTAGCGGCAATGTGCCGGACCCCGGCCGCAGGGCGCCACGTCGCCGTCCGGGCCGGCACGCACACCGTCCGTCGAGTCACCACGTGACCTTCCCGAACCTCAAGACGCTGATCGCGCCCGACATGGCCGAGGTCGATCGCGTCCTCCGCGCGAGTCTCGACTCCGACGTCGCGCTGATCCGACAGGTCGCCGAGTACATCGTGGGCGGCGGAGGCAAGCGCCTGCGTCCCGCGCTCGTCCTGCTGGCCGCACGCGCGTGCGGGCATGAAGGCCGGCATCACTACGTGCTGGCCGCGGTGATCGAAATGATCCACACGGCGACGCTCCTCCACGACGACGTTGTCGACGAATCCAACCTCCGCCGCGGGCACGCCACCGCCAACGCGACGTTCGGCAATGCGGCGTCCGTGCTGGTCGGCGATTTTCTCTACTCGCGCGCGTTCCAGATGATGGTCAGCGTCGGCTCGGTGCGCGTGCTGGAAATCCTCTCGCAGGCGACCAATGTGATTGCGGAGGGCGAGGTCCTGCAACTCATGAACTCGGGCAATCCGCACCTCGACGAGGCCGGCTACCTCCGGGTCATCCAGCGCAAGACGGCGAAGCTGTTCGAGGCGGCCGCGCAGCTCGGCGCCGTTCTGGGTGGAGCGCCGCCGGAGCGCGAGGCCGCGCTCGCGCGCTACGGCATGCATCTCGGCACGTCGTTCCAGCTGGTCGACGACGTGCTCGATTATTCCGGCGAGCAAAGCGAGATCGGCAAGAACCTGGGCGACGATCTCGCCGAAGGGAAGATGACGCTCCCGCTGATTCGTGCGATCGCCGTAGGCAGCGCCGACGACGCCGCGTTGATTCGCACCGCGATCACCGACGGCAGACTCACCGATTTCGAGCCGGTGATGGAGGTGCTCGCGCGGACCGGCGCCCTCGACTATGCGCGCGCGCTCGCGGTGCGCGAGAGCGAGGCCGCTGCCGCGTGCGTCGCCGATCTCCCGCCTTCGCCGCACCGGGAAAGTCTGCTAGAATTGGCCTCCTTCGCGGCCCGGCGGACGTACTGACCTGCACGCATGGACTTGCGTGCCCGTCCCCAACCCGGTCGCGGACCCGCGAACCTGCCGTTCTCCCGCCGCGGGGCATTGCGCAACATCGTGCCGGCAACGGCCACTCGGGGTGTAGCTTAGCCTGGTAGAGCGCTACGTTCGGGACGTAGAGGCCGGAGGTTCAAATCCTCTCACCCCGACCAGACAATCCGGTACTAAGCGCGGCGCTCGATGCCCGCCTCCGTGGCAATCAGGGGCGATTCGCCGGCGCGTACGGGCCGCCCGGCGTTCGCGCGCCTTGTGCGTTGCCCCGAACATGATCGCGCTATGCTCGCCACCGAACAGACTTCAACTCCACGCTGTGCCAGTTTGACGGTCTTATGCGCCGGCGCCCCGTCATTTCCCGCAAGGCAAATTTCGTTGTTCTCTTCAAGACATCGAAGCGGCGCCTGACCGGGCAAACCGACGACATCGCCAGGCTCCCGAGCGCGCGCATCGTCAGCGCGACCTTGGAATTGAACCAGATCGTCGATGACATCCGGGACGCCCAATGCGTCCCGGACAAGCCACCGCGGACCGTCCGAAAAGAGCCGCCGCCGACCATCCATACGGTCGGCAAGATTCTGCGCCGGTCGAAAAGCGACAGTTAGGGCAACAGGCTCATCAACGCAGGCAAGAGGGCACATGGACCAAGCAAAGTTCGCCTCGGAAATGAACAAGGCCCGCATCTACCGCAAGCTGGAGCGGCCGGATTACTGGGAAGGATTCGCGCGCGGGCTGCGCCGCGCCTATCACGGCACGATATTTGGAACCGAAGTGCAACATGCGCACTGGCTATCGCTCGCCACCGATGGCGGCGATGAATCGAGTCGGAAGCGGGGGCGCGGCTACCGCGACGGCCTGGCCGTGTCCGATCCCGGCGCAGCGGTCGACGACGCATGACGGACGAGGCTGCTCCACCCCATTCGACCGGGGACACCGCTCAAATGGTAATGG
>CAWAOF010000012.1:0-35623 GCA_963783525.1 uncultured beta proteobacterium | reverse complement strand
CTCCTGGCCGCATTCGGCCTGATCGTCGACGGACTGAGACATGTCGGTCCGACACGAACTTGTCATTGCGCCAACCACCCTCCGGTATCCTTACGGGCACAGGCCCGATACGGTTCGTCCCGAAGAAGGGAGGATTTCGTGCTCAAGCTGTTCTACGCTGCCGGTACATGCGCGCTCGCATCGCACATCGCCTTGGAGGAGGCCGGCGCTGAGTACGAAACCGTCCGTGTGGATTTCGCCACCAACGGTCAGCGTACGCCCGAGTACCTGGCGATCAATCCGAAGGGACGGGTTCCCTCGTTGGTCACAGAACGCGGAGTCTTGACCGAAACGCCGGCCATTCTGATGTACGTTTGCCAAAGCCTACCCGCAGGCGCGATTGGCGCCGCTCGACGATGTGTTTGCGCTCGCGCAGGTGCAGTCGTTCAACAGCTACCTGTGCTCCACCGTTCACGTGGCACATGCGCATCGTATGCGCGGCTATCGCTGGGCCGACGATCCCGCCGCGATCGCCGAGATGAAGCGCAAGGCGCCGCAGGCGGTCGGCGAGTGTTTCGCGCTGATCGAGCGTGAGATGCTCAAAGGGCCGTGGGTGATGGGCGGGACGTATACAAGCGATTGCCAACGTGCACGCGTTTCTGCGCGCCGCTCGGTTCGGGTCGCCCTAAGGTCGCGGACCGCCAATTCCGGGCGACCGCTTCGGAGCACTACCGCCATCGTATAGCTGCTATCGGCGGTTTTGCCGTGCGACTGCTGTTCGGGCACCGCCCAGAAGCCCAATGCAGGTCAGCCCGCCATGCCCGGTATTGGGTCAACGGCAGGCTTGCCGCGCGTCGTATTCGCGTGAGCCTCGCGGTTCAGATCCCCGCGAACCACTGGTAGCCCTGGTCCTCCCAGTAGCCGCCCTTCCCACCTTTGATGTGCGCGAAGCTCGCAACGAGCTCGATGCGCATCACGTACTTCGCATGTTTGTAGCCGAGCTGCCGCTCCACACGCAGACGGATCGGCGCGCCGTTGGCAATCGGCAGCGCGGCGTCGTTCATCTCGTAGGCGAGGATCGTCTGCGGGTGGAATGCGTCTTCGAGGTCGATGCTCTCGTAGTAGAAGCCGGTTCCGTCGTCCTCCATCGGATCGGCGCAATGAAACACGACGTAGCGCGCCTCGGGTAGCGGGCGCACTGCCTCGAGCAGCGCGGCGAGCCGCGCTCCCTTCCATTTCGCGATCGCGCTCCAGCCCTCGACGCAGTCGTGCCGCGTGATCTGCGTCCGGCTCGGTAACGTGCGCAGTTGCGCCAGCGAGAACCGCGCGGGATGCGCAACGAGGCCGCCGACTACGAGACCGTAGGCCGCGAAGCCACTGGCGGCCAGCGCCCGGTATTCGTCGGTGTCCGGTTCCGCCGTGCCGTTGCTGCGGAACGTCGGCGAGCGGTCCGCGTCCGCGAACTCCTGGGCCATCGACTGCCGCGACGTGACGGCACGCGCGACGGCAGCGCTGAGCGCCTCGCCGGTGCCTAGCACCCTGGGAAACCACTCGCTGTGCGACAACCGCTCGCACCCGGCGAGTATCAGCGTCGCCGCCGCGCCCATTGCGCGCCCGAGAAACCGGCGCCTCGCCGCATGCGTGCCGTTCATCGTGCATCCTCCACCCGAATGCGATAGCGCCCGGTGACCATCGAGCGCAGGTGATTCCAGAGTCCCGATACGATGACCTCGAACACGTGGATCAGCACGAACGCGACCATGAGCCATGCGGCGACGAAGTGAATCGTCCGCGCCGCTTGGCGGCCGCCGACGAGATCCACCCAGCCCGGCCATGCCGAATTCATCCACGGCGACATGGCGATGCCCATCAGGATCGTGAGCGGAAGCAGGACGAAGATCACCGTCAGATAGGCGAGCTTCTGCAGCACGTTGTACCGCCTTGCCGCCTCACCGACGGGGTGGCGCAACCGCAGGTGATCCTTGATCGAGCGGCCGATCGAGCGCCAATCGCTGCGATCGGGCACCAGGTCGTGCACGAGGTGTCGGCTCGCCACTGCATAGGCGACGTAGGCGAGGCCGTTCGCAAGCAGGATCCAGGCAAAGAAGAAATGCCAGGATCGAGCCATCGCGAGCCATGGATTGTCGGGAATCGTCGCCCACCACGGGAAAGCACGCGCTGCCGGCGCACCCTCCCTGTTCGTCGAGAGGCCGAGCACCCCGGTGGTGACGAAAGTGCGGCCGAAGATGCGGGTGACCCCTTCCATGCCGGCCGCACCGCGATCCTCGATGGCGATCGCGAGTACCGGCGGAGAGCCCGTGTACGACGACTTGCCCCAATACAGCGCCGGATGCGCATTGAAGATCGCCAGCCCGCTCATCAGCAGGATCGCAAGCGTCACCACGTTGATCCAGTGCATGACGCGGACCGGCAGCGCGTGGCGGTAGTACAGATACTCCCGTCGGTGCGGCAGCTCGGTCGCGGCGCTCGCCATGTCCTCCTCGTTCGGCCCGTGATGCGCGTTGGTCGTGGGCTCCTCCGGCGATCTTACGCCGGCGCGTCAGGCGCGCCGCAGGTCGGCCGCCCGAAGGCCACGGCGCAGCAGCGCGAGCCAGGCGATCAGCGTCAGCGCGGCGCCCGCGTAGAACGTGTATCCCGGTCCGAAGGCATCCCAGAGCCAGCCGGCGAGGATGCTCGCAACGAGCAGCGCCACGCCGCAGACCAGATTGAAGACACCGAAGGCCGTGCCACGCAAGTCCGCCGGCGCCGCGGCAGCGACCAGCGCGGCGAGCAGCCCCTGGGTGAGGCCCATGTGCAGTCCCCAGAGGGCCGCGCCGACGAAGACCGTTGCGCCACCGTGCGCATTCGCCAGCACGAGGTCCGAGAGGATGAGCGCCAGCAGGCCGGACGACAGCAGCCGCGGTCCGTGGCCGCGGTCGGCCGCCGCGCCGGCCGGGTACGACACCGCAGCATAGACGACCGACATCACGACCATCACCCACGGCGCCATCGCCGTCGGCAGCCCGACGTTCTGTGCCCGCAACACCAGAAACGCCTCCGAAAACCGCGCCAGCGTGAGGGTCGCCGCAATGCCGGTGACGATCGCATAGTTGCGCCCGAGGCGCTTCGCGTCGGCGACGCGCAAGCGCCTCGCCCCGGGGGTCGCCCCGGCGTTTGGCTGTCGCTTCGGCTCTTCGACGCCGAAGACCAGTAACGCGACAGCAAGAAACGCAGGAACCACCGCGACCCAGAATGCCGCCTGGAAATCACTCGCGAAATACGCCATTGCGCCGATCGCGAGCAGCGGACCGCCGACGCCGCCGACCGTGTCCAGCGCCTGGCGCAGCCCGAAGCTCGCGCCGCGAGCCTCGGGCGCGGTGAGGTCGGCAATGAGCGCGTCGCGCGGCGCGCCGCGAATCCCCTTGCCGATGCGGTCGGCGAAGCGCGCCGCGACGATCCAGGGAAGGGTCGGCGCCAGCGGGAAGACGAGCTTGGTGCAGGCCGCGAGAGCGTAGCCCAGCACCACCAGCGGCTTCCGGCGTCGGAAGAAGTCCGAGATCACCCCCGAGAACACCTTGACGATGAGCGCAGTCGCCTCCGCGATCCCCTCGACGATACCGATCGTCAGCGTCGACGCGCCGAGTGCCACCGCCATGTAGAGAGGCAGCAGCGAATGGATCAGCTCCGACGACAGGTCCATGCACAGGCTGACGAAGCCCAGCGCCCAGACTCCGCGCGGAATCCGGGCGAGCGCCGTCACGGCTGCCCCGGGTGCGGCGTCACCATGGTCGCGGATGGCGGCGACGGCATCGGTTGCGGTGCCCCTGGCTTGCAGGTCAGTCCAGCGTCACCGTGGCGCGCACGGTTCCCGCGCGCTCGTGTCGGGCGAGCAGCGAAACCCGGTCGCCCTTCCGGCCACGCACGACCCACTCGACCTTTGCGCGGTCGTCGGTGACGTTGTAGTCGGGCCAGAACGAAACCCCGGTGTGCTTCGCCCACTTGCCCTCGAGCTGGCCCAGTTCCTCGCGCCGCTTGCCGTGCACGAGCGCGGCGCCCGTGGGCAGCGCGATCTCGGCGATGACCCCGCGGACCACCTTGCGCTCCTGCGCCCGCTTCGAGACGTAGCTCGGCAGCCAGCCGGTGTTCTGCACGACCAGCCGCACGCGCCAGTGATCGTCGGCCAGCGCTTCGGCTTCGGCGGCGAGAAGCTCCATCTTCGGCGAGGTCAGCGCCTGCCAGACCAGCCATTTCGGGAAGCGCGCGAGCTCGCGCTCGAGGAACGCGGGCGGGGGATTGCCGAACGCGTGAAAGCGGTTCCAGCCGCCGATCTCGATGCGGCCCAGCTGCGGGTGGTCGAACGGCTTCCACGCGATGTGCGCGATGCCGCCCAGCTGGTCGCGGTTCCAGTGGTAGAGCTTGAGGTCGTCCTCGATCGGATGGTCGCGAAACCAGTCGATGTACTTGTAGTTCCGGATGCCCGCCTCCTTCATCGGGCTCCAGATCTCGACCACCCAGCTGAACATGCCGAGGTGCTCGTAGATCCAGTCGAACGCGCCCCCGATCACCTGCTTCGGGTGGTAGCGGAATTCCTCGAAGACCGAGATTGCCGGATAGCCGGTGAGCTCGCTTCCCTTCGCGCCCACTCTCCGGTAGTGCCACAAATCCTCCGGGTGCATCTCGTCGTCGCGCAAGTGATCGAATGGGCGCAGCAGCACGCCGCTCCACGTGTGAAACGCCACGCCGCCGGTGATGTTCGGGTGCCCGACGACGAACTGCGCGACCGCCCGTACCTCGGGCTCGGACGTCGGGAATGGCCCGGCGCCCTGCTGTTCGAACTCCTGGCGCCAGTTCGCTGGAAAATTCCTATTTAGATCAAGTCCATGCTTATGTTTTTTCATACGCAACATGAACCCATCCCAGTCCTCGAATGTTCCTTCAGGCAGGATCCGGTAATACGTTCCGCCGGTTTCCACCGGTTCGCGCCGGATCATGAGTCCCGCCTGTTCGGGGTGGTCCTTCCACAGCCCGTTCGGATCGCGGATGCGCATCTGCAGGATCCGGCCATCGCCGTCGACGTCCTCGACCGTCAGGCCCTCGATCTCCTCCTCGTCCCACGGGTACGGCCGGGTGCTCGAGCGCACCCACTTCGGCTTGTCGGCGAGCGCCCATTCGGCGCCATCCGGGTTGATCCGCGGGCAGACGTAGAACGCGCGGGTGTCGAGCACCCGGGTCACGTCGGCATCCTTGCCGTATTGCGTGACCAGCGCGTGCAGGAAGTAGAGGTTCGCCGCCGATGCCGCGACCTCGGTCGCATGGATGTTGCCATCCACCCAGAACGCCGGCTTCTCCGCGGCCGGGCCCGTTCTCGCGTTGGTGACCGTCATTACCCAGATGTCGCGTCCTTCGTGGCTCGTGCCGATCGACTCGATCGTCACGAGGTCCCGATATTCGGCGACGATGGCCTGGAGGACCGCGGTCAACTCGGCATAGCGGTAGAAGCGGTCGAAGGCGATGGCAGGCATTGCGGGGGCTTTCGTGACGACACGGGAGGGATACTGCAGCAGCCGGCATCTTACCGACGTTCGCCGGAATCGGGCGCGACCTTGCCGGTTCGCGGCCAGCGCAGCGGCAATCGGTGCGCACCTTCCCTGCGTGCGTGTCGGCGTAGAATCAATTTGTCTCGCCGTGCGTCGTCGCAGGTTCGGGCCGGCAGCCAATCCGAGGACGCGCGCGCGAATCCGCGCCCATCCGACGCGCGGACCTGCCACGAAAAGGAGGCACCATGCGACGCAGGCTCTACTGGATGTTACCGGACGTCGAGAGTGCAAGGCGATGCGCGAACGATCTTCTGCTCGCGCGGATCGAGGACCAGCACATGCACTTCCTGGCGCGGCGCGGCACCGATCTCGCCGAGCTGCACGAGGCATCGATGCTGCAGAAATCCGATGTGCGCCACAGTGCCCAGCTGGGTGGCGTCATCGGTGGGATCCTGGGCGGGCTGGTTGCCGTCGGTTTGTCGTTCGTTCCGATGGGCGACTGGAGCATCAATCACGCCGGGGTTCTCCTGCTCATTGGATTCGGCATCTTCTTTGGCATCTGGGCGGCGAGCCTCGTCGGCGTGTCGGTGCCGAACTCGCAGCTCCGGCGCTTTGCCGACGCCATCGAGCGCGGCGACGTGCTGTTGATCGCCGATGTTCCCTTCGGGCGCGTGGACGAAATCCAGGAGCTCCTCGCGCAGAAGCGCCCCGAAGCGAAGTGGGAGGGTGTCGACCCGACGGTGCCAGCGTTTCCGTGATCCAAGCGCGGCCGTAGCGGAAGGGACTCGCGCAAGCGGGCGAGATACCGTATATTTGTACGGTCTCGGCCCGTGGCCTGCGCAGGCCGCCGCCGCATGCTGCCCGCCTACGCCGAACTGCACTGCCTGTCGAATTTTTCGTTTCTCCGCGGCGCGTCGCACCCGGAGGAACTCGTCGAGCGCGCGCGGACGCTGGGCTACACGGCGGTCGCGATCACCGACGAGTGCTCGTTCTCGGGCATCGTCCGCGCACACCTCGCGGCCAAAGACGCCGGCCTTTCGCTCGTCATCGGCAGCGAGCTCACGCTCTGCGACGGGACGAAGCTCGTGCTGCTCGTCACCGACCGGACGAGCTACGGCAACCTGTCGCAATTGATCACGCGCGGACGGCGCCAGGCGGTGAAGGGCCGCTACGCGCTGTCCCGCGATGACGTCGCGGCGTTCGCGGATAGCCTCCTCGCCCTGTGGGTGCCAGGGTCGGACCCGTTTGTTCGCGAATCGAATCCACCTTCGCAAGTAGCGCGGGAAAATTCGGGCCTGACGCCGCTTTCCACCGCGCGCTGGGTCGCCGCGGTCTTTCCCGGCCGCGCCTGGCTCGCCGTCGAGCTCTTCGCCCGCGCCGGCGACCGCGCCCGGCTCGCGCGCTGCGCCGCGCTGGCGGGCGAGGCCGGGCTGCCGCAGGTCGCCTCCGGCGACGTCCACATGCACGTGCGCGCCCGGCGCGCGCTGCAGGACACCCTCACCGCGATTCGCGAGAAGAAGCCGCTCGCCGAGTGCGGCTACGCGCTCCATCCGAACGGCGAGCGGCACCTGCGCTCGCGCGCGCGGCTCGCGACGATCTACCCGCCCGAGCTCCTCGCCGAGACCGTCGCCATCGCCGGGCGCTGCACGTTTTCGCTCGACGAGTTGCGCTACGAATACCCGGAGGAAATCGTGCCGGAGGGGCGCACACCGGCGTCGCATCTGCGCCGGCTGGTCGAGGAAGGATTGGCGCGGCGGTATCACAAGGCGCGGCCGGATAGGGCGGCATCGGGTTCAGCCACGGGCCGCAATTCTGATCACGCGCAGGAGGAAGGACGCCGGGCGGATCCGTCCACGGCCGCAATTCCGCCCGACGTCCGGGAGCTGATCGAGCATGAGCTCGCGCTGATCGCGGAGTTGCGCTACGAGCCCTATTTCCTCACCGTCCACGACATCGTCGCGTTCGCGCGCTCGAAGGGCATCCTCTGCCAGGGCCGCGGGTCGGCCGCCAACTCGGCGGTCTGCTATGCGCTCGGCATCACCGAGGTCGATCCCGCGCGAACGAGCATGCTGTTCGAGCGCTTCATCTCGCGGGAGCGCAACGAGCCGCCCGACATCGACGTCGACTTCGAGCACCAGCGGCGCGAGGAAGTCATCCAGTACATCTATGCGAAGTACGGCCGTGACCGCGCGGCGCTCGCCGCAACGCTGATCACCTATCGGCCGAAGAGCGCCGTGCGCGACGTCGGACGCGCGCTGGGTCTCGACCTCGCACAGGTCGACCGGCTCGCCGGCGTGTTCGCCTGGTGGGACGGCCGTGAGGTGACGCCCGGGCGGATCCGCGAAGCGGGCTTCGAGCCGGACAGTCCGACGATCGTCCGGCTGATCGCGCTCACCAACGAGCTGATGGGCTTTCCGCGCCACCTGTCGCAGCATGTCGGCGGCTTCGTCATCGCGCGCGGTCTCCTCGAGCGGATGGTGCCGGTCGAAAACGCGGCCATGCCGGAGCGCACCGTCCTCCAGTGGGACAAGGACGATCTCGACGCACTGGGCTTGCTGAAGGTCGATTGCCTGGCGCTCGGGATGCTCTCGGCGATCCGGCGCTGCCTCGACATGGTATCGGGCTGGCGCGCGGAAGCGGCGGCGGAGACGACTTCTCCGAATCCGGAAAAATCGTCCCTGACCCTTCAGGACATCCCCGCCGAGGATCCCGAGGTCTACGCGATGTGCCAGCGGGCGGATACCATCGGCGTGTTCCAGATCGAGTCGCGCGCGCAGCAGGCGATGCTGCCGCGGCTGAAGCCCGCATGCTTCTACGACCTCGTGATCGAGGTGGCGATCGTGCGTCCCGGACCGATCCAGGGGGGGATGGTGCATCCCTATCTGCGCCGGCGCCAGGGCATGGAGCCCGTCACCTATCCCAGCGCCGCGGTGAAGAGCGTGCTCGAGCGCACCCTCGGCGTGCCGATCTTCCAGGAGCAGGTGATGCAGCTCGCGATCGTCGCCGCAGGCTTCACGCCGGGGGAGGCGGACCACCTGCGACGATCGATGGCAGCGTGGCGGCGCAAGGGCGGCCTCGAGAAGTTCGAGGAGCGGCTGATCGAGGGCATGGCGGCGCGTGGCTACACGGAAGCGTTCGCGCGGCAGATCTACCAGCAGATCCTGGGCTTCGGCGAGTACGGCTTCCCCGAGTCGCACTCGGCTTCCTTCGCGTTGCTCGTCTATGTGTCGGCGTGGCTCAAGCGCTACGAGCCGGCGGCGTTCTGTGGCGCGCTGCTGAACTCGCTGCCGATGGGCTTCTACGGACCGTCGCAGCTCGTGCAGGATGCGCGGCGGCACGGCGTCGGCGTATTGCCGGTGGACGTGATGGTGAGCCACTGGGACTGCACGCTGGAAAGGGAACGTGGCGGCGCAGACGACTTTTCGCGGATCGACCCCGGGGGCGAAGGCACTGCCGGAAAAGTCGTCGCCGGCCCTGCGCTGCGTCTGGGCCTGCGCCTCGTCACCGGCCTCGCGGAAGCCGGCGCCCAGCGGATCGTCGATGCGCGGCGGGGAGAGCCCTTCGCGAGCGTCGCCGATCTCGCCCACCGCGCGCGGCTCGACGCGCGCGACCTCGCCTGTCTCGCCGAGTCGGGTGCGCTCGTCGCGCTCGCCGGCCATCGCCATGCGGCGGCATGGAATGTCGCCGGCATCTCCAGGCTGCCGCCGCTCATCGCCGGCAGCACGTTCGACGAAGCGGATCCGGGACTGGCGCCACCTTCCGAAGGCCAGGACATCGCCGCCGATTACCGGACCCTCTCGCTCACGCTCGAGCGGCATCCGCTTGCCCTCCTGCGCGGCAAGCTCGAGCGACGGCGGCTCGTCACCGCGGCCGAGATCGCGCAGGCGCCGCAGGGCCGCATCGTCCGCACCGCGGGCATCGTCATCGGCCGCCAGCGGCCCGACACGGCGAGCGGCGTGGTCTTCGTCACGCTCGAAGACGAAACCGGCGCGACCAACGTCATCGTCTGGCGCGACCTCGGCGATCGCCAGCGCCGCGAGCTTCTCGGTGCGAGGCTGCTCGCGGTCTTCGGCAAAGTGGAGCGCGAGGGACCGGTCGTCCACGTGATCGCCGGTCGGCTGGCCGATCTTTCCTCGCTGCTGGGCGACCTGCAGACCCGCTCCCGGGACTTTCACTGAGCATCAAGCGCCCCGCCCGATTCCGGGTCCTGCGCCCGAGCCTGTGTAAGATTCGACGATCTGGGGCGACGACTTAGAGCTTGTCCGGTAATAAATCGCGTGATGCGTTTGGCCAAAATGCGATGGGATGCGCGAAGGACGGGGAAGCGCGTGGCAGGTCCCACGCGCGAGCCGGCCGCCAAAGCAGACCGCGCATTTTGGCCAAACCCTCCGGGAACGGGCAGCTTGGGCCGCTTGCTTTGTCGCTCGGCTTGCCTTGGGGAACCACCCAAGGCTGCACCTCGCTTCGCGCACCCGGCCCAACCTGCCGCGTTCGCACACGTGATTTATTGCCGGACAAGCTCTTAAGGCATGGCGAAACCCGAATTCGACCTCGTGGTCATCGGCGGCGGCGCAGGCGGGCTGGTGGTCGCAGCCGGCGGCGCAGCACTCGGCGCAAAGGTCGCCGTCGTCGAAAAGCACCGCCTCGGCGGCGATTGCCTGTGGTTCGGCTGCGTGCCGTCCAAGACGCTGATCAAGTCGGCGCGCATCGCCCACGAAATCCGGCACGCCGATCGCTGGGCGCTCGCTCCTGGCAGCCCGCAGCCCGACCTCGCCCGCGTGATGGACCGCGTCGCCCGCGTCATCAAGGGCATCGAGCCCAACGACAGTCCCGAGCACTTCCGCGGCCTCGGCGTCGAGGTGATTCTTGGCGGCGGCCGATTCGTCGCCCCGGACGTCTTCGAGGTCGACCGGCGCCGGCTGAGCGCAAAGGCGTTTGTCATCGCGACCGGCTCGCGGCCGTCGGTCCCGGGCATCGCGGGCATCGAAACCACGCCGTACCTCACCAACGAGACCGTGTTCGACCTGCGCGAGCCGGTCCCTGCGCTGATCGTGATCGGTGCCGGGCCGATCGGCTGCGAGCTCGCGCAAGCCTTTGGCCGCCTCGGCAGCGAAGTCACACTCATTGACGTCGCCTCGCAGATCCTCCCGCGCGAGGATGCCGACCTCGCCGCCGTCGTGGTCCGGCAGCTCGCTGCCGAAGGCGTGCGCCTTTGCCTGGGCGCGTCGATCGAAGGTGTCGGTGGCCGCCAAGGCGAAGTGCGGGTCACGCTGCGCACGGCCGACGGCGCGTCCATCGTCGTCGCCGGATCCCATCTGCTCTTGGCCGCCGGTCGTTCCGCCAATGTCGAGGACCTCGGCCTCGACCGTGCCGGTGTGCGCACGGATCAGGGCCGGCTCGTCCTCGATGAACGGCTGCGCACGACCAACCGCAACGTCTATGCGATCGGCGATGCCGCGGGCGGCTACCAGTTCACGCATGTCGCCGAGCACCACGCGGGCATCGTTCTTCGGCAGGCGCTTTTCCGGATGACGTGGACGCGGCCTTCGACGGTTGTCCCCTGGTGCACCTTCACTGACCCCGAGCTCGCCCGCGTGGGCCTGTCCGAGGCCGAAGCGAAGCAGCGCGGCACTGCGCACCGCGTGTATCGCTTTGCCTTCGACGAGATCGATCGCGCGCGCGCCGAGGACGACGCCGCTGGCTTCGCCAAGATCGTCACCGATCCGAAGGGCAAGCTGCTCGGCGCGGCCATCGTCGGGGCGCACGCCGGCGAGCTGATCGCCGAATATGCGCTGGCGCTGTCCAGGGGCTTGCGCGCGCAGGACCTGTCAGGCGTCATCCATGCGTACCCGACATTCGCGCAGATCAACCGGCGCGTCGCGGATCAGCGGCTGAAGGAGGGACTGACACCGGCGTCGAAGCGATGGATCCAGCGCATCTTCGGCCTGCAGGGACCTCGCCGATGAGCGCCGGAGGCGGCAAAGCCGGCAAGCTCGCGCTCCTCGCCGCGATGGTCGGCGTCGTCGTCGTTTTCTTCGCGCTCGGCGGCCAGGATTACCTCACCCTCGATTCGGTCAAGGCCAATCGGGCTGCGCTGCTCCGGTTCGCCGACGAGCATTTCGTCGCTGCGCTGGCCACCGCCTTTCTGGTCTATGCCGGCGCGGTGGCGTTCAGCCTGCCCGGCGGACTCGTTCTCTCGCTCACGATGGGCTTCATCTTCGGCCGCTGGGTCGGCACGGTGCTCATCGTGATCGCGGCGACGGTCGGCGCGACCGTCGTGTTTCTCGCGGCGCGCTATCTGTTCGCGGACGCCGCGCGGCGACGAATGGGCGCGCTCGGCGCGAGGATCAGCGCCGGCTTCACCGAGAACGCGCTCAACTATCTGCTGTTCCTCCGCCTCGTTCCACTCTTTCCGTTCTTCCTGGTGAACCTCGCGCCCGCATTCACCGGAATCGGCCTGCGCACCTACGTGCTGGGTACGCTCGTCGGCATCATTCCGGGGTCCTTTGTCTATGCCAATCTCGGCCAGACGCTGGGTCGCATCGATTCGCTGTCGGGGCTTGTCTCGCCCGAGACGATCGGCGCCTTCGTGCTGCTGGGAGCCCTCGCACTCGCCCCCATCGTCGTCAGGAAGTTCCGCTCATCGTGGGTCGAAAAGGCATGAAACGGATCATCGACATTGCAGTGCCCTGCGAGGCCATCGCACACTGCGGCGGCCAGTGCAACAATTTTGCCGCCGTCGCCGCCCGCGACATCTTCCTTCACTTCCGAGGTGCCGCTTGCACGCCACACTGCCACTGCTGAAAGCGACCGACTTTCCACGCATCGCCCGGCGCGCGCTCGAGACGCTGCAGGTCAATCTCGGCTACACGTGCAACCAGGCCTGCCTGCACTGCCACGTCAACGCGAGCCCGGACCGCAAGGAGACGATGGCGCGCGCGACGATCGACGACGTGCTGCGCGTGCTTGCCGCGCGCCGGATCCCCGCCCTCGATATCACCGGTGGCGCGCCGGAGCTGAACGCGCATTTCCGCTACCTGGTCGGCGAAGCGCGCGCGCTGGGTGTCCGCGTGATCGATCGCTGCAACCTCACGATCCTCAACGAGCCCGGATTCGAGGACCTCCCGGACTTCCTTGGCCGCAACGGAGTCGAGGTGACCGCATCGCTGCCGTGCTATTCGAAGGAAAACGTCGACCGTCAGCGCGGCGACCATGTCTTCGAATCGTCCATTCTCGGCTTGCGGAAACTCAATGCCCAGGGCTACGGCCAGGACGGCAGCGCCCTCGTGCTGAACCTCGTCTACAACCCGTTGGGACCGACGCTGCCGCCGGCACAGGACAAGCTCGAGGCAACCTACAAGCGCGAGCTCGCGGCGCATTTCGGCATCGTCTTCAATCGGCTCTACACGCTTGCGAACATGCCGATCGCGCGTTTCGGCTCGACGCTGATCTCGCAGGGCCGATTCGCCGACTACATGCGGCTGCTGCGCACCGCGCACAATCCCGCGAACCTCGACGGGGTGATGTGCCGGACGCTGGTCTCGGTCGACTACCGCGGCTACCTCCACGACTGCGACTTCAACCAGATGCTGGGGATTCCGCTCGTTTCCGCGGGCAAGCCGCGGCTCCACGTGCGCGACCTGCTCGCGGTCGCGCTCGACGGCACCTCGGTCGCGGTCGCCGATCACTGTTACGGCTGCACCGCCGGCCAAGGCTCCAGCTGCGGCGGCGCGCTCGCCTGATCGCGAGATGGCGGATTGCGCATGCGCATTTCGATAGTGATCCCGACGCTCGACGAGGCCGGCGCGATTGTCGCGACGCTCGCGCCGCTGCAACCGCTGCGCGGCGATGGCCACCAGGTCATCGTCGTGGACGGCGGCAGCGCCGACGCGACACTGGCTCTCGCGAAACCATTGGCCGACTGCGCTTTTGTGGCGGCACGCGGCCGCGCCCCCCAGATGAATGCGGGCGCAGCGGCGGCCTCCGGCGACGTCCTGCTCTTTCTGCATGCCGATTCGTTGCTGCCGCTCAGCGCGGTCGCCGCACTTCAGCGGGAGATCCGACAATCGGGCCGTCGCTGGGGGCGCTTCGACGTGACCATCAACGGCCGTCCGGCCCTCCTCAAGGTGGTCGCGGCCATGATGAATGCGCGCTCGCGCCTTACCGGAATCGCGACCGGCGATCAGGGCATCTTCGTCGAGCGCACGCTCTTCGCTGCCGTCGGCGGGTTCCCGGACCAGCTGCTGATGGAGGACATCGAGTTGTCACGCCGATTGAAGCGCGCCGGCGGAGCTCCGGTCTGCCTGCGCGAGCGCGTTGTCACGTCGGGCCGGCGCTGGGAGCGCGACGGCCCCATCCGAACGATCCTGGCCATGTGGCGATGGCGATTTGCCTACTGGCGCGGCGCCGATCCCGTGGAACTCGCCGCGGAATACGGAACCGGGCGCCGGGCCACTGACGTCGTGCTGCAGATCTTTGCCAAGAACCCGGTGCCCGGTCACGTGAAGACCCGATTGGCAACGGCGATCGGCACGCGGGAAGCCGCGGCGCTTTACACGCGCCTGGTTGAAATGACGCTCGCCACGGCCGCTGCCGCGCGCGCGACCGGTGTCGTCGATCGCATCGAACTCTGGTGCGCGCCGGACCCGGACGCAGACGCATTCGCGGCGTGGCGCGATCGTTTCGGCGTCGCATTGCGGGCCCAATCCGGCGACGACCTCGGCGCGCGCATGCGCAACGCATTGGAGTCGGCCGTCGGCAACGAAGCGCGGGCGATCCTCATCGGCACCGATTGCCCGGTGCTCGACGTCGACTATCTCGCGCAAGCCGCAGCCGCGCTCGACGGTCACGACGCCGTGTTCGGACCGGCCGAGGATGGCGGGTATGCCCTGGTGGGGCTCGCCCGCCGGATTGACGCGTTCTCCGGCATTCCCTGGAGCGCTCCGACCACGATGGCCGCGACCCGCGCGAAGCTGGCTGCGCAGAGGGCCACATGGCAGGAGTTGCCGCTGCTTTGGGACATCGACGAGCCTGCCGATCTCATCCGCTGGCAAGCGCTGTCCGGAGATACGTTGGGGGAACCTGCGAGGCCGGCGCCAGCCGCGGCGTGACCCGACGATCGGGGCGCCGCCTGACCTTCCGCTCGGGCGTCGGCTACGGACTGTCGCTCGACTTTCTTGGCGCGGACGCACCAACCGGCCGGAATTCCGCGACGCGCCGCGGTCCGTCGGTCGCCGGTTCGCCGTTGCGCGACCTGCGGCCCGGGTGCGCCGGTGTCTCGCGCACCGAGAACACACCGAAATCGGCGAGGTCGACATGCTCGCCCGTCTCGAGCGTCGAGGCGATCTCGCCATAGAATCGCTCGATCATCTCCCGGGCCTCGCGCCCGTTCAAGCCGATCTGCTTGACGAGCAGCTGGGCCAACGTGTCTCGTGTAAGCGCCATGGCGGGCTCAGTTCGAGGTGCGGGTGGCGGAATCCGAGCGCACCGCGCCCCGTCCCGCGCGACGTTTCCGCTTGCGTCGCTGCAGCGCATCCTCGGCCTCGAATTCGGAAACCTTCATGATCAGCAGCTCGAGCTCGCGCTGGAGCAGGTCCGCATCGGCACCGTCAACGCCGTAGCGCGGATCAGCGCGAATCTGCGCCAGTTCGCGTTCGATCATCGGACCGGCTGGCATATGACCTCCCTCTCACCCTGGACCGTATTCACATCGATGCCGCGGACTTCGCCCCACGTCAATGAAAGCGCAGCGATTCGTGGAGCTGACCGCAGCGCGGGCAGACAAACGTGACGAGCTCGACATCGGGCTCCTGGCGTGACACATGACAAACCTGCACCGACCGAAAATCGAATGGCTCACCCGTGCATTCCAGCCACACCTTCGTGCGCCGATCGGTGAAGCGCACGTCGTGCGCTGGTTGCATGGCCCCCAACCCCGTCCCCAGTCCATCTTGCGCCAGCGCTTCGCGCCACTATTGTCGTCGACAATGCCGGAACCGCAAGTCCCCGATTCCGCTCCAGTGGCGACGGCGGCGCCGTCCCACTGCGACGTGCGTCGCGTTGCCATCGCCGGAGCAAGATTCAAGCAAGAGGCAAATTAGCCTACGTATTCAATGGCATGCGCAATCCTTCGCAGGCACCATCGCGAGCGACTGTAAAGGACGTCGACGGAGGGTTCGGGTGGCGACGTCCCCCGACAACGCGTCTCGGTGACAGTCGTTTTTTGGTACTCTCGAACGGCGGTCGGCGGCATCGCGCCAGAGGAGGAGTCCGGCGTTGTCGGAAGCACGAACGGGCATGGGAGCGCGGCGCCGGGCCGTGTCTGGGTCGATGCGGATCGCACTGGTGCTGTGCGCCCTCCTCTGCAGCTGCGCCGGCAGCCCGACCTTTCCGCCGGCCGCGCCGGCAACGGGCAAACGGCCGCCCCCAGCGGAACGCGACTTCCGGGCCTCGGACCTGGCGAAATCGGATATCGACGTCGTCGCCGAAACCCACCTGAAGGAGAGCATCGCCTCGGCGCGCCTGCTGATGGAAAAGCTCTACCGCCGCAATCCGCGCGAGTGGCGCAAGGGCAACTATGCGAGCATGGACGAGGCGCTGGCGCGCGCCTTCGACCCACGACTGGAGTTCCGCTTCCCCGAACTCGGCCAGGCGCGCGGCACCGACGCGATCGTCCTCGCCTTGAAACCCGATTACAGCGGTGACCGCGTGTTCGCGTTCGGCGTCGGGATGGCGAGCATGATCTTTCTCTCCTACAACGCCAGGACCGAGTTCTACATCACCGATTCGCTCGATCCGCAGAAACTCTACAACTCGGCACGCAACATCGAGATCGCGGCCTGGAAGCTCGCCAATGCCCGGGACGCATACGGGGAACTCCTGATCCTCTCGAACGAGATGACGGGCGACGTCCGCAATCTCTCTTTCGAGCGCGAATTCGGCAAGATGATCGGCTACCAGGACGTGATGGCCCAGATCGCCGCGCAGCGGGCCAACCGGACGATTCGCCGGATCGTCCAGAGTCTCGCGACCGCCGTGTTCCTGCCAATCTGAACGGACGCAAACCGCACCGCAGAAGGCGCGCGTCAGACGGTTGCGGCCGCAGGCGATTGCGCGGATAGCGCCGTGGCAATCGCCTCGTCGACATGCCCGACCCATACGATCGCGAGCTTCTCGCGCGCCTCCGGCGGGATGTCATCGAGGTCGCGCCGGTTCCGCTCGGGCAGCAGCACCGTGCGAATGCCCGCGCGCAGCGCAGCCAGGACCTTCTCCTTGACGCCACCGATCGGCAGCACGAGCCCGCGCAGGCTGATCTCGCCGGTCATCGCGACATCGCTGCGCACTGGGCGTGCGGTCAGCAGCGATGCGAGCGCGACGAAAATCGCGAGGCCGGCGCTTGGACCGTCCTTCGGCGTGGCGCCCGCCGGCACGTGGACGTGAATGTCCGATTTCTCGAACACCTCCGACGCAATGCCGAACTGCTGCGCACGCGCCTTGACCAGCGAGAGGGCCGCCTGCGCACTTTCCTTCATCACGTCGCCAAGCTGGCCGGTCAGTATCAGCCGGCCGGCGCCCGGCATCCGCGTGGCCTCGATGAACAGGATGTCCCCGCCCACGGGTGTCCAGGCGAGTCCCGTGGCCACACCCGACACGCCGTTCATCATCGCCGTCTCGACTTCGAACTTGCGCGGACCGAGTATCGGCGCGAGATCGTCCGGACCGATGCTTACGTTGCGGGACCCGCCTTCGGCGATGCGCACGGCGATGTTGCGAAATACCTTGCCGATCTCCCGCTCGAGATTGCGCACGCCCGCCTCGCGCGTGTAATCGTCGATGATCAGCGGCCAGCGCGGCATCGCTGATCTCGCACTGCTCCGCCGACAGCCCCGTCGCCGCGCGCTGGCGCGCGACCAGATAGCGGCGTGCGATCTGCAGCTTCTCGCTCGCGGTGTACCCGGGCAGCTGGATGACCTCCATGCGGTCGCGCAGCGGGCCGGGTATCGTGTCGAGCACGTTGGCCGTGCAGATGAACATCACGCCGCGAGAGATCGAACGGGACCGCAAGGTAGTTGTCGCGGAACGACGAGTTCTGCTCGGGATCGAGTACCTCGAGCAGCGCCGACGCGGGGTCGCCGTGAAATCCCCCCGCGCCGAGCTTGTCGACCTCGTCCAGCATCATCACGCAGTTGCGGGTTCCGGCCTTGCGCAGGCTCTGGATGATGTTTCCGGGCAGCGAGCCGATATACGTGCGGCGGTGGCCGCGAATCTCCGATTCGTCGTGGACGCCGCCGAGGCTCAGCCGCGCGAACTTGCGTCCCGTCGCCCTGGCGATGCTCTGGCCGAGCGACGTCTTGCCCACGCCCGGCGGACCGGCGAAGCAAAGGATGGGGCTCCGACCCGACGGATTGAGCTTGCGCACCGCGAGATACTCGAGAATGCGCTTCTTGATCGTCTCGAGCCCGTAGTGATCCTCGTCGAGGATGCGCCGCGCCTCCGCGATGTCGATCGCCGCCTTCGGCTCTGCGGTCCAGGGCAGCTCGATCAGCCAGTCGAGATAGGTGCGCAGCATCGAGTACTCGCCGGCGCCCTCCGGCATGTGCTCGAGGCGCTTCAGCTCCTTGCGCGCCTGCCGCTCCACCTCCTCGGGCATCTTCGCGTCGGTGATGGCCTGCGCGAGGTCCGCGATCTCCGCCGCGCTCTCGTCACCTTCGCCGAGCTCCTTCTGGATCGTGCGCATCTGCTCGCGCAGGAGGTGCTTGCGGTTGCGCTCGTCGATCGATTCCTTGGTCCGCTCGTCGATCTCGCGCGACACCTTCAGCGCCTCGATCCGGTGCGCGAGCAGCCCGAGCAGCTTGTCGAGCCGTGTCTTGAGGTCGAATGTCTCGAGCAGCGCCTGCTTCTCCTCGGCGCCGATGTCCATCAGCCCGGCAATGAAGTCTGCGAGCCGCGCAGCGCCCTCCACACCCTGCAGCGCGGACACCATCTCTTCCGGAACCTGCGGCAGCAGCTGCAGGATCTCGACCGCGCGCTGCCTGAGGTTCATGGCGCGGCCTTCGATCTCCGGCTCGACCCGGTCGGGCTCGTCGATGAGCGCGACGCGTGCGGCCAGGAACGGATAGCCTTCGAGAAACTGCAGGACGCGGAAGCGCTTGATGCCCTTGCAGATCGCGTGGTGCAGGCCGTCGGGGGCCGTGACGTACCGCAGCACGCTGGCCGTCGTGCCGACCCAATGCAGGTCGTCGGCGCCCGGCTCGTCGACTTCGGGCTTGCTCTGCAGCAGCACGCCGAGCGGACGCTGCAGGCGCGCGGCCTCCTGCGCCGCGGCGCGCGAGCGCTCGCGACCCACGGTCAGCGGAAACACGACGCCGGGGAACAGGACGACGTTGCGCACCGGCACGATGATCAGCGCGTCGTCGGGCAACGGGCGGGTGGCGCCATCGCCCGCGCGGATGCCCTTGCGGTGTCGCCGCTTCAACGCGCGGCGGGCGCCTCCGCGCTGACGGGATCGATCGCAGGCGTCGTCGGTTCGGTTCATGTGTGCTCCGTCCTAGCCCGCCTTGCGCAGCCTGAGCACCAGGCAGCCGTCCAGCGATTCGCGCAGATCGGCCACCAGCCGCGCTTCCGGCAACCGGACGCGCCGCTCGAAGTATCCGTAGGGAATCTCCAGGCGCCGCACGGCGCGCCGCGCGCCCGCGAACGGCGGGCGTCGCTCGGCGCGCACGACGAGATCGCTCCGCCTCGATCGTGACCTCGATGCGCTCGGTGGGCACTCCCGGCAGCGCGACGACGATGATGACCTCGCGCTCGTCCTCGAACACGTCGACGGGCGGCTCCCACACCGCTTGCGTCTCGCTCCGACGTCGTCAGGCGGAAGAACTGCCGATGCATGCGCTCGGCCTGCGCGATCATTTCGCAGGCCTGCGCCCACATCCAGTCGGTCGGATTACGCGCGGACATGGCGGGCTCTCGCATGCAAGTGTCGGCATGCGCCGGATCCTCGTCATGCCGGCAACATGCGGGCGCTTCGCGCCGATTCAAGCCGCGGCCGCGGACCCGTGTTCCGGCCGCACCGCGCGCCATTCCGGGAACCAGTCATTCGCGTCGCGGGACTGCCCGGCGGCGCTCAAGGCTCCTCGGGCAACCCTTCGCCGCCACCGGCAGCGGCGCTTGGGCGCCTCGACGATGACGCAGTCGGTCGTCAGGATGAGGCTCGCGATGGACGCGGCGTTCTGCAAGCCGAGGCGCGTGACCTTGGTCGGATCGATGATGCCCAGCGCGATCATGTCGCCGTACTCGCCCGTCGCCGCGTCGTAGCCGAACGCGGCTTCGCCGGCGACAACCTTGCCCAGAACGACCGACGGCTCCTGTCCCGCATTGGCGACGATCTGCCGCAGCGGCTCTTCGAGGGCGCGCCGGACGATCTTGACCCCCGCGTCCTGGGCCAGCACGCCGAATTGCAGCGTGTCGAGCGCACTGCGCGCGCGCAGCAGCGCCACGCCACCGCCGGCGCCGATGCCCTCCGCGACGGCAGCGCGCGTCGCGTGCAGCGCGTCCTCGACGCGCGACTTCTTTTCCTTCATCTCGGTTTCGGTCGACGCGCCGACCTTGATCAGCGCGACCCCGCCCGCGAGCTTGGCCGCGCGCTCCTCGAACTGCTCGCGGTCGTAGTCGCTGGTCGTCTCCTCGATTGCCTTCCGGACCTGGGCGATGCGCGCGCCGATCTGCTCCGGCGGTCCCGGCACTGCCGATCAGCGTCGTGTCGTCCTTGTCGATCTCGATCCTGCGAGCGCGGCCGAGGTCCGCGAGCGCGACGTTCTCGAGCTTGGCGCCGGTCTCCTCGGAGACGACGGTTCCGCCGGTGAGGATCGCGATGTCCTGCAGCAGCGCCTTGCGCCGATCGCCGAACCCCGGCGCCTTCACCGCGCAGGTCTTCAGAATTCCGCGCAGTGCGTTGACGACCAGCGTGGCCAGCGCCTCGCCGGTGACGTCCTCGGCGATCACCAGCAGCGGTCGCCCCTCTCCCGAGATCCTTTCGAGCAGCGGGATCAGATCGCGGATCGACGAGATCGTCCGGTCGTGGATCGAGCACGTAGGCGTCTTCAAGCACGACGCGCTGCCGCTCGGGATCGGTGATGAAATACGGCGACAGAAAGCCGCGGTCGAACTGCATGCCCTCGACCACCTCGAGCTCGTTCGTCATCCCCCGCCCGTCCTCGGCCTTGATGACGCCGTTGTCGCCGACCTTCTCCATCGCCTCGGCGATCATCTCGCCGATCGACGCGTCGCCGTTCGCCGAGATGGTTCCGACCTGCGCGATCTCCTGGCGCGAGCTGCACGGCCTCGAACTCTTCCCGAGCTCGGCGACGACCGCCTCGACGGCGGCATCGATGCCCCGCTTGATGTCCATCGGATCGAGTCCGGCGGCGACGTACTTCATGCCCTCGTTGACGATCGCCTGCGCCAGCACCGTGGCCGTCGTCGTGCCGTCGCCGGCCGTCTCCGACGTCTTCGCGGCGACCTGGCGCGCCATCTGCGCGCCCAGGTTCTCGAACCGGTCCTCGAGCTCGATCTCCTTCGCGACGATGACGCCCGAATTGATCACCGTCGGCGGCCCGAAGCTGCGCTCGAGCATCACGGTGCGGCCCTTGGGACCGAGCGTCACCCTGACGGCGCTCGGCCAGAATGTTGAGACCGGCGCAGACCTTCTCCCGCGCCTCCCGGTGGAACTTCAGAACCTTCGCCGCCATCGCAGCCCTCCTCTCGCAGGCGCTCGGTCCGCGGCGCAGCGCGATTGATCCGATCGAACCCCTGCCGACACCACGACATCAGCGTCGGACACACCCGATTTCATGCTATCCGGTCGCTTCGGCGCCCGGGCTTGCACCATCGTCAAGCGCGCTCCCGTTGCCGTGCGATGCGATGCGACCATAATGGATGCCAATGGCACGGCTTGGGAGCGACGTGGTCATGCGCACCGCAGCGCGGCGCGCGACATCGGTTCCGACACTTGCCGGCGAAAGTGGCGTTTCTGGGGGATCCGCAGAGCTATCCCGGTGGGACCCGTCGCGTCGACACCGTCGAAACCCACATGTCGTGGGTCTTCCTCACCGACAGCCATGCCTGGAAACTGAAGAAGCCGGTCCGGCAGAGCTATCTCGACTTCAGCACCGAGACCGCGCGCCGGTTCTACTGCAGCGAAGAGCTGCGACTCAATCGCCGCCTGGCGCAGGACGTCTACCTCGACACGGTTCCTCTGGCCGTCGGCCCCGATGGTGGGCTGCGCCTCGGCGACGGTGGCGCCGCGGTCGATTGGCTGGTCAAGATGCGCCGGTTGCCGGCGGAGCGGATGCTGGACCGCCTGATTCGTGCCGGTGCGGTGCGCGAGAACGACGTGCGCAGCGTGGTGGACGTGCTGTGCCGCTTCTATCGCGGGTGCGCGCCGGTCGCGATGGGTCGGCGCGAATACCGCGCGCGCTTCGCCGCCGGCATCGCCGACAATCTCCGCGAATTGAGCGCGGCGCGAATTTGCGCTGCCGGTTGCCGCGATCGAACCGGCATGCGCGCGTCAGCGCGACTTTCTCGAACGTGCGGCCGACCTGTTCGACGAACGGGCGCGCGCCGGCCGCATCGTCGAGGCCCACGGCGATCTGCGGCCCGAGCACATCTGCGTCGAGCCCCACCCGCAGATCATCGACTGCCTGGAATTCTCGCGCGACTTTCGCATCCTCGATCCGGCCGACGAGCTCGCGTTCCTCGCACTCGAATGCGAGCGACTCGGTGCATCGTGGATCCCGCAGTGCATCTTCGCCACCTATGCCGAGCTTGCCGGAGACGACCCGCCTCCCGCGCTCGTGCATTTCTATCAGTCCTATCGCGCATGCATGCGGGCGAAGATCGCGATCTGGCATCTGAAGGAGCCCGAGCTCGCCGACCCGTCGAAATGGAAAGTCCAGGCACTGGATTACCTGCGGCTCGCGACCCTGCACGTCGCACAGTGCGAATCGCAGCGTAGCACCTGCGCGATCGTGCGCGGCGCGTCCGGTTTCGGGCACTTACGCGTCCAGCAGATCGACGATCGACCCGTCGGCGTGGATCCGGCGGATCGCTTCGGCGAACAGGTTCGCGGTGCTGAGCTCCACCCGCTTGGCGGCAAGTCCCGGATCGGTGACACGGTACGGCGGCACCGTGTCGGTCACGACGATCCGCTCGACGGCGCTCGCCGCCAGCACGGAATTCGCCGACCCGGCGAAAAGACCGTGTGTGGCGGCGGCAAGAACCCGCGTGGCACCGCGATTCCGGCAGGCCTGTGCGGTGCGCGCGATCGTGCTGCCCGCGCTGATCAGGTCGTCGATGATGATCGCGACCTTGCCGCCCACGTCGCCGACCAGCGCCTCGCCGCTGACCACCCCGTCGCTCCGGTATTTCTCGGCGAAGGCGGCGGCGATCGGCCGATGCAACGCGGCAGCCAGACGGGTGCGAAACGCCTCGGCGCGCTTGATGCCGCCGGCGTCCGGCGAAACGACGACGAGCTCTTCGTCCGGCAGCAACGGCGCGAAGTGCGCGACGAACAGCGAATTCGCCTCGAGGTGCTCGGTGCGACAGCGAAACGCGTTCTGGAACGCCGCCAGGTTGTGCACGTCGAGCGTGACGACGCGGTCGGTGCCGACCGCCTCGAACAGGCCCGCGACATAACGAGTGGTGACCGGATCCCGGCTCTTCGACTTGCGGTCCTTGCGCGCGTAGGCCAGGTACGGGACGACGGCCGTCACGCGCGCCGCCGCCGCGTCCTTCAGCGCGCCGATGAAGAACAGGAGCCGGACGAGCTTGTCGTTGGCGCTCTGCGTCGCGTCGCCGTAGAGCGAGTGGATCACGAAGACGTCGGACCCGCGCACGCTCACCAGTGGCCGCGCCTTGTGCTCGCCGTCCTCGAAGTCGCGCTCTTCGTGAGGCGCAAGCGCCACCGCAAGCCGGGCGCCAACCGCCTCGCCGAATGCGCGGCTCGCGCCCAGCGCGAAAAGCTCGAGCTTGTTGCCGCCCATGCCGGATTCCTCCCCGCGCTTACCGGATGGCCACGCCTGCCCGCTCGATCTCCGATCCGCCGCGGTCGGCCATGGTCCCCGCTTTGCCTTCTCGCGAAGGCCGATTCCAGCCCACGCTATCCCAGACGGCACCGCGCGGGGTTGACACCCGTCAAGCGTCCGGTACCGTCAACCCTTCACGCAGACCAGCGGCTCGAGTCGAACCACCTTGCGGGCAAGCTGCGCCCGCTCGGCCGCATCGACGACGGCCGAGACGTCCTTGTACGCGCCCGGGCGCCTCCTCGGCGACGCCGCGCAGCGACGGGCTCCGGATCAGGATGCCACGCGCTGCAAGATCGTCGACGACATGGCGCCCCTGCCAGCGGCGCGTCGCCTCATGCCGGCTCATTCCCCGGCCCGCACCATGGCACGCCGACGCGAATGCCCGGTTCACGCCTTCGCGCACACCGACGAGCACGTACGATGCCGTGCCCATGCTGCCGCCGATAAGCACCGGCTGCCCGGTCGCGGCAAAGGCGGCCGGCAAGTCGGCGTGGCCCGGGCCGAACGCCCGCGTCGCGCCCTTCCGGTGCACGTACAGCTCGCGCGGCCTGCCGTTGACGACGTGCGTTTCGACCTTGCACGTGTTGTGCGACACGTCGTACAGCAGATCGAGCTTCGTCCCCGGCAGCACCGCGGCGAACGCCGCGCGCGTGAGATGGGTGAGGATCTGCCGGTTCGCCAGCGCGCAGTTGATCGCGGCGCGCATCGCGCCGAGATAGCGCCTGCCGACCGGCGAGCGAATGGGTGCGCAGGCAAGCTCGCGGTCAGGCAGCGCGATGCCCCCGGCTCTGGCCGCGAGCGCCATTTCGCGCAGGAACTCGGTGCCGATCTGGTGGCCGAGTCCGCGCGAGCCGCAGTGGATGCTGACGACCACCTCGCCCGCGGCGAGACCGAAGGCTGCGGCGGTCGGCCGGGTCGCAGACGTCGACGACCTGCTGCAGCTCGAGGTAGTGATTGCCCGACCCGAGCGTCCCCATTTCGTCGCGCTGCCGCCGCTTGGCGGCGTCGGACACCTGGGCGGGATCGGCATCGGCCATCGTGCCGCGCTCCTCCGTCCGTTCGAGATCGTCCGGTCGGCCGTATCCCTGATCGACGGCCCACCGCGCCCCGCCGCGGAGCATCGCGTCCATCTCGGCGGCCGAAAGCCGCAGCGCGCCGGTGCTGCCCACCCCGCGGGAATGCGCTCGGACAGCGTGTCCGCGAGCAGTCCGTTTCACCGGCTCGATCTGCGCACGCGTCAGCCCGGTCAGCAGCGTGCGTACGCCACACGAGATGTCGAAGCCCACGCCGCCTGCGGACACGACCCCGCCTTGGTCCGGATCGAACGCGGCGACACCGCCGATCGGAAAGCCGTAGCCCCAGTGCGCATCGGGCATCGCGTACGAGGCCTCGACGATGCCGGGCAGCGTGGCGACGTTGGCGACCTGCTCGGGGACCTTGTCGTCCATCGCCCGGATCAGCGTCTCGTCGGCAAAGATCACGCCGGGCACACGCATCGGCCCGACCTTGGGGCAGCTCCCACGCGTCGTCGCCGATGCGCTTCAGTCGTCCCGGATCCATCCGCCTCGCTCCCGCATCGAGCCGCCTCAGACATCCACCACGCACTGGGCGCTCCACGATCCGTCGGCGCGCTGCATCACCGACAGCGCCGTGTAGGTTGCGCCCTTGACTTCGACCGCCGGCCGGTGCCGCGATCGGTCGAGCGACTCGCCCCACGCTTTCGCCACGAGTGCGTGATCATCGAGCGCAGACGCCGAACCGGCCGAACAGCATGTTGCGCGTCGCCATCTCGTAGATCAGGGCGTTCAGCCAGTCGGCCAGCAGCATCTCGTCGTCGGGCGCCTGGCAGCGGATCTCGACGACAACGTTCGGCGCGACCGCCGCGGGATCGACGATCACGGCCGTCAGCGCGAGCGCCGCCTGCTCGAACGCCTCGCCGCGCGTGGCGCCGATGCCGCGCACCCCGATGTCGGCGCCATGCGGAAATGTTCCCAGACCATCGCTCCCACGCCCGTCGTCGACACGAACCTGCAATGCCGTGTATCCGTTCATCCAGTCCTGCCGGTGGTCAGTGTATGTTATCCGGCAAGTCCACGGCGCCCGATCGCATCCGCTGCACAGCGCTCGGGCGCTTCGTCCCGGCCGCATACGACGCGCAGAAGGGGAATCGCTTGAGCGCCAGCGTGCTGCTCACCGACCTGTACGAGCTGACGATGCTCCAGGCCTATTTCGAGCAGCGGATGAACGGCCCCGCCGTGTTCGAGCTGTTCGTGCGCAAGCTGCCGCCGCGCCGCAACTTCCTGGTCGCCGCCGGACTCGCGCAGGTGCTCGATTACCTCGCGAACCTGCGCTTCACCGACGACGATCTGGCGTGGCTTCGGTCCAGCGGACGCTTCACGCCGGACGTTCGTCGACTCGCTGCGCCACGCTGCGCTTCACCGGCGATCGTCGACGCCCTGCCGGAAGGCACCGTGTTCTTCGCCGACGAGCCGATCCTGCGCATCAGCGCGCCGTTGCGCGAGGCGCAGCTCGTCGAGAGCCGGCGTCATGAATCTCGTCCACTACGAGACGCTGGTCGCGTCCAAGGCGGCGCGCTCGGTGCTCGCCGCGCCCGGACGGCTGCTGGTCGATTTCGGCCTGCGCCGCGCGCACGGCGCCGAGGCCGGGCTGCTGTCGGCGCGCGCGAGCTACATCGCCGGATTCTCGGGAACGGCGACGGTCGAGGCCGGCCGGCAGTTCGGCATCCCGGTCTACGGGACCATGGCGCATTCCTACGTCCAGGCGCACGCCGACGAGCTCGCCGGCGTTCGAGTGCTTCGTCCGCGCGCATCCCGAGAACGCGGTGCTGCTGATCGACACCTACGACACCGAGCGCGCCGCGCACAAGGTGGTCGACCTCGCGCCGAAGCTCGCGCGTCGACGGCATCGCGATCAAGGGTGTGCGCATCGACAGCGGCGACCTCGGCGCAGCACGCGCGGCGCGTGCGCGCGATCCTCGACGCGGCGGCCTGACCGGAATCACGATCTTCGCCAGCGGCAATCTCGACGAGTACCGCGTGCAGCGAGCTCGTCGCGCCGCGGGCGCCGATCGACGGCTTCGGCATCGGCACGCGGATGAACACCTCGGCCGACGCGCCGTATCTCGACTGCGCCTACAAGCTGCAGGAGTACGAGGGTCGCCCGCGCCGCAAGCGCTCCGAGGGCAAGGCCACCTGGCCGGGACGCAAGCAGGTGTTCCGGCGGAACGCGCCGGACGGCCAGCATCGCGGGCGACGTGCTGACGCTCGCGACCGAGCAATTGGCCGGGGACGCCGCTGCTCGCGCCGGTGATGCGCGCCGGACAGCCGGTCGCGCCGGCTCCGACGCTCGCCGCGGTGCGCGCGCTCGCCGGCGCCGAAGCTGGCGAGGCTGCCGGAACGGTTGCGCTCGCTCGACGACGCCGAACCGTACCCGGTCGAGATCGCACCTGACACTGAAGCAGCCTCGCTGCGGAAATCGATGCCCGAACCTGAATCCTGCGCGCCCGGCGGCGCCGTCCGGTCGACTGCCGACCGACGCACGTTGACACCGATCAACGCACGGTCCGGCGCGCGCAGCCCATCATGGGCCAGGACGAGGTCAATGACATGAGCCACGACGGGCCACGACCGCGGCAGGCGTCGATATCCGCCGTGGAGATCCCCGCCGGGAAGGTGCGGCTCGCAGGGCGAGCTCGCGCTGCCTCCGCACGCGCAGTGGCATCGTGCTCTTCGCCCACGGCAGCGGCAGCTCGCGCCACAGCCCGCGCAACACGTACGTCGCGCGCGTGCTGCGCGAAGCCGCTCTGGGCACGCTGCTGTTCGACCTGCTGACCGCGGACGAGGACGTCGATTACGCGACACGCTTCGACATCCCGCTGCTGACCTCGCGCCTCCTCGCCGCAACGCGCTGGATCGCCGCGCGAGTCGCGCGCCGCAGGACTGCCGATCGGTTACTTCGGCGCGAGCACCGGTGCCGCCGCGGCGCTCGCCGCGGCCGCAGAACTCGGAACGCGCATCGGCGCCGTGGTGTCGCGCGGCGGCCGACCCGACCTCGCGGGAGCGGATGCGCTGCCCCGTGTCACCGCGCCGACGCTGCTGATCGTCGGTGGGCACGACCCGACGGTAATCGCCTGAACCGCGAAGCCTATGCGCAACTCGTGCTGCGAGAAGGAACTGCGGATCGTGCCTGGAGCGACCCATCTGTTCGAGGAGCCCGGGACGCTCGAGCAGGTTGCGCGGCGCGGCGTCCGCCTGGTTCGCGCGCGGCTCGTCGCTGCGCCGCGCTCAGCCTGGACCGACGCTGTCAGGTCAGCAGCCGCGATCCTGACGCCGCGCTCAGGTGCTCGCGCAGGCGACCGACGGCGCGAGCTTTTCCTTGGCGGCGGCGATGCGCACGATGTCGGGCAGCGCGACGCCGTTCTTCACCGCGGTGACCTCGGCGAGGATCGAAACGGCGATCTCCGGCGGCGTGCGGCTGCCGATGTAGAGACCGATCGGGCCGTGCAGCCGCGCGATCTCGGTCGTCGGAGAGATCGAACTCCTCAGCCGCTCCCGACGCTTGGCGTTGTTCGCGCGCGAGCCCAGCGCGCCGACGTAGAACGCCGGCGACTTGAGCGCCTCCAGCAGCGCGAGGTCGTCGAGCTTCGGATCGTGCGTCAGCGCGACGACCGCGCAGCGCTCGTCGAGCTTCATCGCGAGCACCGTGTCGTCCGGCATCGTCTTGACCAGCGGCGCGCCGGCGACGTCCCAGGTCTCCCCGTACTCGGCACGCGGATCGCAGACGGTGACCTGGTAGTCGAGCCCGAGCGCCATCGCGCCAGATACTTCGACAGCTGCGATGCGCCGATGACGAGCATCCGGTAGCGCGGGCCGTGGATCGTCGTCAGGACCTCGCCGTCGAACTGCAGCCCGTCCGATGCCCGCGCGCGCTCGAGGCTCGGCTTCGCCCGCTGCGAGGTCGAGGCGGCGTGCGACCGAGGCGTCCCGCCTGCGATCTCCGCGAGCAGTGCGCGGATTCCCGACGCCGGCGACAGCGGCTCGAGCACGAGCTGGAGCGTGCCGCCGCACGGGAGGCCGAAGCGGCGCGCCTCGTCGGCGGAAACGCCGTAGGTCACGACGTCGCACGGCGTCGCAGTCAGCCCGTCGGCGCGGACGCGGCCGACGAGGTCGTCCTCGACGCAGCCGCCCGACACCGAGCCCTCGACGAGGCCGTCGTCGCGCACCGCCAGCATCGCGCCCGGCGGCCGCGGCGAGCTGCCCCAGGTCTTGACGACGGTCGCGAGCAGCACGCGTCGCCCGGCGTCCACCCAGTCGGCGCACCGCTTCAGCACTTCGAGATCGACGCTGTCCATCGCCACCTCCTGTCGCCGGGTCGTCGCCGGGATCCTGATGTCTATCCGCTCCGACCTCAGGAGCGAAACGACCGCCCGGTGCGGCGCCTCCGTCAGCCCCCCGCGCGGCGATAGTGGAGCTCGAACCGGGCCAGGAATCGGCGGTGCTCGTTGGCGTCGTCACCCGTAAGATGGATCTCTACCCGATGCCGCGGCAGGCGGATGGCGCCGAGGCAAAGATCATCGAGCACAGACAACGCGATGCGCCAGTGCCGCTCCGTATCGACGGGGCGAATCTGATCGCCGTCGACACGGAAGTGCGCGTCGTCGACAGCGCCTGGTAGAAGACGCAGGAAATCCTCGCGCGAGATCGTCATCTCCTGGGAGAGCGCCAGGATCTCGCGTTCAGCCACCGGCGATCGGCGGCCAGATCGCGAGCTCGTCGTCCTGCTGCAGCGCGCGGTACGCGCGGTCGGCAGGTGCTACGTAGAACCCGTTGACGAGCACCAGATGGCACAGCTTCAGGCGGCAGATTCCGCTCCCGGATCACGTCGGCGATGGTCGTGTCCGCCGGCAAGTCGAGGACGAGCCAGTTCGCCCGGCGCGCCTCGGGCGGAAGATGGTCGGCAAGCGACGCGTAGAGCTTCAGTGCGACGCGCATGGGGAAACGCCGGCAGGCTCGTCGATCATGCCGGCTTGCGGCTCACCTCGACGAACGCATCCATGACCTACTGCGGGTCCTTCATCAGCGCTTCCTTCCACGGGCCGAGATGGTGCCGGGTCTGAATCAGGCCGCGGACCGCGCCGACGTGGTCGGGTCGGCCCGATGATGATCGCGCCGATCAGCACGTCGCCCTCGAAGCAGAGGCGCGTATAGTGAAAACGATCGGCGTCGACCGCTGTCCACTGCGTCCCCGCCTCGCGTCCCTGCCACATGCCGAACGTGTAGGAAACCAGGCCGACGGTGTCGAGCACGTTCATGCGAAAGACTGCCGCGATACGGCGCGTTCCTGCCGGCCATGTTCAGGGCGGCTACCCGGCCGTGCTCGGTGGCGGTGGGCTGCAAGCGCGTGCACCACCCACTCGCCGGTGGAGAAATCGCGACCCTGGGCCACGTCGCCGGCGGCGTAGATGCACGGCACCGTGGTCTCCATGCGGTCGTTGATGACGATGCCCTGATCGATCTCGGCGCCGGTGCCGTCGAGAAAGGACACGTTGGGTCGCACGCCGGTGGCGACGATGATGAGGTCGGCATCAAGCCGCTGCGTGTCCATCACCAGCGACGGGCCCGCTTCGATGCGCTCGACGCGGCCCTTGGTGACGACGTTGACGCCTTTGCCTCTCGAGCCAGCGCTGCAGCATCCGCGCTGCCCACCGGTGTCATCATCGAGCGCAGGATCTGTCCCTGGCGGCCGGCGATCACCGATAGATGCGCCCCGCTTTCCACCAGCGACTTCATGCAGACCCCGGCGACAAAGCCGGCACCCATCATCACCACCCTGGTCCCGGGCTTCAGCTTGGCGGCGATGACGCGCGCGTCATCGAGGGTCCAGCAGGTGACGACACCCGGCAGCCCGGTGCCGGGGATGGGCGGGAGCACGGGCGAGGAGCCGGTGGCCACGAGCAGCCGGTCGTATTCCAGGGTGGTACCGTCGTCCAGATCGACGGTGCCGCCCCGTTCGCCGGCGTGCACCCGGGTCGGCCTTGTTGTTGCGGTAGCGGACATTGAGGTCGCGTAGATGGCCGGCGCTCCCGGCGCGCCAGCGCGCCGTCCTCGTCGATCCGCCCGGCCAGGATGTAGGGGATCGCCATCCGCGGATAGGGCGCCCCCGGCTCGCCGCTGAGCAGCGTGATTTCGCCCGGCGCATCCTCCTGGCGCAGCGTCTCTGCCGCCTGGACGCCGGCGGGCCGGCGCCGACAATGCACGTATTTCATTCTGCCTCCCTTGCCAACCCGATGCCATCGGCCGTTCCCTGCGAAACCTCACGGCCGCGATGCCCGCGATCCGGCGATGCGCCCGACCGGCTCAGACCACGCGGGATTGCGCCGCAGGCGCAGGCGAGATAGGCCTCCGTGAATGCCGCGTCGGGTCGCGCAGCAGTTCGTCCTTCCACGGGCCCAGCCGCGTCCGCGTCTGGATCAGCCCGCGCAGCACGCCGACGTGGTCGGTCAGGCCGATGCTGGTGGCGCCGATCAGCGCGTCATCCTTGAACTGCAGCGACAGATAGCGGAACTGGCCTTCGTCGACGAGCTCGACGCCGTCCTCCCTCGACGCCCTGCCATGGCCGAACGAGGTCGAAATCAGCCCGAGCGTATCGAGCACGTTGATCGAGATGCGCCCTGCGCTACCGGGCTCTTGCCCGACATGTTGAGGCCGGCAATGCGCGCCTGATCGGCCGCGTTCGGCTGAATCGCGTTCACGATCGTCTTGCCGGTCACGAGCGTCGAACGCCTCGGCGCACGTCGCCGGCGGCGTAGACGCCGGCCACGTTGGTCTGCATGCGCTCATCGACCAGGACGCCCTGCCGGCCTTGACGCCGCTGCCGTCGAGAAACCCGATGTTCGGACGCACGCCGGTCGCGGCGATCACCAGGTCGCATTCGATTGCCTGCCGTTGGACAGTCGGACCGCATGCGGCGCCGGCGCCGGCCTCGATCGCCTCGACGCGCGTCGACGTGTAGAACCCGCACGCCCTTTGCCTTCGACCCACCGCTTGATCATGTTGCCCGCGCCCTCGGTCATCATGCGCGGCACCATGCGGTCGCCCATTTCCACCACGGTGAGCTTGACGCCGCGCGCGGCCAGCGCCTCCAGGATGATGCAGCCGATGAAACCGGCGCCCATCTGCAGCACGCGCGCGCCGGGTTTGCGACTTGCGCCGCGATCGCGCGCGCGTCGGCCAGCGTCCAGCACGCGATGCACGTTGGGCAGATCGATGCCCGGGCATCGGCGGGCGGATCGGGTGCGACGCCGGTCGCGATCAGCAGGCGGTCGTAGGGCAACGCTGTCGCCGTCGTCGAGCATGACGCGGCGCGCTTCGCGTATCGACGGCCGGCGCGGGCCCGCGCTAGCAGCTGGATGCCCAGGCGCTCGAAGTGCCCTTGCGTCCTTGCGCAGATACGTGCCCGTGCTCGTCGATATTGCCGATCAGCAGGTACGGGATCGCCATGCGCGAATAGGGCGGTTCGGGCTCGTCGCCGAGCAGGACGATGTCGTCGGCGGATCGGCCTGCTTGCGCAACGGTTCCGCGGCGATGACGCCGGCCGGGCCGTTGCCGATGATCACGTGTTTCATGATCGACTCCGTCGACGGAGCGGCGCATCTGCGCAGCAGACGCCGCCACCGCCGCCCGCTGCGTGCGATCAGGCGCGCTAGGTCCGAGCCGCTGCAGCGTCTCGTTGTTGGCACGCCTCCGGCTCCAGCCGCGCACCTCGTAGTACTCGGGCAGCATCTTGTCGATGCCGTTGACCAGGCCCTTGGCCGGGCCGGTCTTCGCCGGCTCGGTCTTCAGGCGCGGCGGCAGGTCGTCGTCCTTGGCGGTGAAGCCGGCGGCATGGTTGAACTGGCGCTCCATGTTCCAGATGCGCTCGCCGACCAGTCGCCAGGTTCTCCATCGACCAGTCGCCCTCGCAGGCGGCCTCCAGCTGCGGCTGCGACGTCGGCCAGCGTCCACGCGAAGGTCGTGAAGACGCACAGGCCCGACGGAGTCGAACACCGCGGTCGCGTCCTGGAACGCCTTGACCAGCGCCGGCCTTGCCTTCGGTCGCCAGCGGGTCGGTCTTGACCGGGATGCCGAGCACCTCGGACGGCGACGGTGTAGCCGCGCAGATGGCAGGCGCCGCGGTTCGACGTGGCGTAGGCGAGGCCCATGCCCTGGATGCCGCGCGAATCGTAGGCCGGGAACTCCTGGCCCTTGACCGTCATCGACAGTTCCGGATGGCCGTACTTGGCGCACAGGCGCTTCGAGCCCAGGCCGATCTCCTTGCCGAAGCCCTCGCCCTGGCCGTCATCTCGCGCAGCTTGACCAGCGCCTCGGCCGAGCCGAACGGCGCCTCGATGCCGAGTCTGCTCCTTGGTGAGCACGCCCATCTCGTAGAGCTCCATCGCCGCGCCGACGGTGGCGCCGAAGGAGATCGGGTCGATGCCGTCCTCGTTGCAGAGGAAGTTGGCGTAGGTCAGCGCCTCGAGGTCGTCGACGCCGTTGGCCGCGCCGAGCGCCCACGCCGCCTCGTACTCGAGGCCGCCGGAGGCGCCCCAGTACTCGGGCTTGTTGACCACGGTGAAGTGCGTCTCGTCGATCTTGGAGATGCGCCCGCAGGCGATGGTGCAGCCGAAGCAGGCCTGGTTGGTGACGAGGTTCGGCTTGCCGTCGGTCGTGCGCGGTCTCGTGCATCGCCTCGGCCGAGATCTTGCGCGGCGCCCTCGAACTGCACGTCGCGGTGGTTGCGCGTCGGCAGCGCGCCCGATCTCGTTGATCACGTTCATCAGCACCTGCGTGCCGAACTTCGGCAGGCCCTGGCCGGTGACCGCGTTGTCGGCGAGCACCTTCTTCGCCGGCGGTGGTCGCCTTCATGAACGCCTTCGGGTCCTTGACGTTGCCCACGCCCTTGGTGCCGCGCACCGCGATGGCCTTGAGGTTCTTCGAGCCCATCACGGTGCCGACGCCGGAGCGGCCGGCCGCGCGGTGCAGGTCGTTGACGATCGCGGCGAACAGCACGCCCGCTCTCGCCGGCGCGGCCGATGCGACGACACGCGCATCTGCGGATCCTGGTGCTTCTTCTTGAGGATCGCCTCGGTGTCCCAGATGGTCTTGCCCCAGAGGTCGTCGGCGTCGCAGCAGCTCGGCCTTGTCGTTCTCGATGTGCAGGTAGACGGGCTTGGCCGACTTGCCCTCGAAGATGATCATGTCCCAGCCGGCGAAGCTTCAGCTCGGCGCCGAAGTAGCCGCCGGAGTTCGAGCAGGCGATCGCGCCGGTCAGCGGGCCCTTGGTGATGACCGAGTAGCGCGCCGCCGGTCGAGGCCATCGTGCCGGTGAGCGGGCCGGTGGCGATAGATCAGCTTGTTCGCGGGCGACAGCGGATCGACCTTGGGATCGACCTCCTCGCAGAAATACTTGGTGGCGAGACCGCGCTGGCCGAGGTAATCCTGCGCCCACTCCATGTTGAGCGGTTCGGGCGTGCAGGTGCCCTTGGTCGAGGTTGACCCGCAGAATCTTGCGTTGCCAGGCCATGATGTGTCCTCCGTTAGCATGGCGTGCGGCTGGGTGTCGAGCTTGCGCGCCCACTGGCGCATGCGGTCGAGGCCGGTCCAGTCGGCATCGACGTAGGTGATCGCGCCGGTCGGGCAGGCCTCGGCGCAGGCGGGCTCGCCGCCGCAGAGGTCGCATTTCTGCACCTTGCCGGTGTCCTGCGACGTAGTTGATCGTGCCGAACGGGCAGGCGATGGTGCACACCTTGCAGCCGACGCAGACGTCTTCGAGCACGACCTTGGCGCCGGTGGCGGCGTCGACCTTGATCGCCTCCACCGGGCACGCGTGCAGGCACCACGCCTCGTCGCACTGCGTGCAGGTGTAGGGCACCTTGCGCCCGGTGTGGTGGAAGTCGAAGACCTTGATGCGCGACTTGGACGGGATTGAAGACGCCGTAGTTCTCGTACGAGCAGGCCATCTCGCACTGCAGGCAGCCGGTGCATTTGGCCGGATCGATATGGAGCGATTTCTGCATGGGACCTCCGGTCGTTGGCCGGCGATACCGGTCGTGCCACGGCTCACCCCCGTCGTTCGGGCGCTGCGCGGCTGGAGACTGCGCCGCGGCCATCATTCGGCAAGCGTACACAACGCCAAACCAAATTACCAGTGCTACCGCGCTCGGTTCAGGCTCGCGATGTCCTCGTCGGCGAGCGCCAGGCCACGCTCGCCATGTTCCCGGCGGCGTGGTGCGGCACCTCGCGAATCAACCGGTGCTCAGGTGCAGCCCCTGGGCCGCCACGAGATCGCCACGCTTGTCGATCCACGCGGCCCCCGACCCAGGGAACCGCGGGAGCAGGTCCCGGGCTCGGGTCTGCTCGAGCACCATCATCGGTTTGGTAGACCGTCGGCCTCCATGCCGCTCGCCGCGGCGACGGTCACGCTGCTCCATTCGCGGGGAGAGACGCCGGTCCGAGGATCGAAGATGTGGTGGTGGACGAAATCGTCGGTGAACAGTCGCCGAGGGTGGCGACGAATCGTCGTCCATCGCCACCGTGGCGATGATCGCGTCGGCAACGCGCGGATGCTGGATGCCGATGGTCCACGGCTCCGGGGTCCGCGCTGCCCCTCGGCACCGAACTCGCCGGTGTCGACGGCTCCACCTCCACGAGCGGATCGCTGTAGCGGGCCGAGACGACCGCGGCCGCGAGGATCGCTGCCAGGACGACGTACCTGACCCACTTGAGCCTCCGGTCGGCAGGGTCTTTCAGGTGCTTCGCGGGGATGCGGGCGAACTTCGCCAGGGTCGCCGCAAACTCCTGGAGCGTTCCGAAGGGGCACAGCCATGCGCAGAACGTGCCGCGACCCCAGACCAGAGGGGATCGGCACATTGCCCACCGTCCCCTTGTGTCGCGATGCCTCGCAAAGTAGAGTGAAAGACTCAATGAAACGGCCGCCTTTTCGATCAGTTGCAGCCGCTGCCGCATCGGC
>CAWAOF010000011.1:0-60842 GCA_963783525.1 uncultured beta proteobacterium | reverse complement strand
GCGGCAATCGCTGCGAAAACGATGGAAGTGAGCCAGTTTTTGGTTGATAAACTGGGCGTTGGTCGGGTAGATTCGGAAGGGGATGATAAGAAGGTCTTACTCACTTACCACGATCCCTGCCATTTGAAGAAGTCCCTGGGAGTGGCGCACAGCCGCGCGCTTTGTTCAGGCCAATCCCGGATATCGCTTCAAGGAGATGGTCGAAGCCGATCGCTGCTGTGGTATGGGGGGGAGTTTCAATTTGCAGCACTATGATATTTCCGCAGCCATCGGCAAGCGCAAGCGAGACAACATTGTGCAGTCGGAGTGTGAGGTCGTCGCCACGAGCTGCCCGGCCTGTATGTTGCAACTCACGGATATGCTCTCGCAGGCGGGGGACCGGGTCCGTGTGAAACATGTCATTGAGGTGTACGCCGATTCTTTGACCTAGAAAAGCGTTGGGACCCGTTTTTATGTTAAAGCCAATTAAGCCCAAGCGGATGTCCGATCAGGTCTTCGAACAATTAAAAGACCTCATCTTTCGGGGACACCTCAAGCCCGGGGAACGCTTGATGACCGAGCGCGAACTGGCTGAAAATCTGAGCGTCAGCCGACCGACGGTAAGGGAAGCCATCAACAAACTGGTGGCGATGCATTTGCTCGAGCACCGTCAGGGACAGGGAACCTTTGTCAACCCGCCGACCGCCGGCGCTGACAAGAATCCTCTCGCGGCAGTTCTCAATGGGCAGGATGCCGGCCTGATGGATCTATTGGAAGTGCGGCTGGGGTTGGAATGCAACGCCGTGGCCCTGGCCGCCCGGCGGGCCACGGAGGAAGATGTCCGCGAGCTTGAGAAATGTGTGCGGGAAATGGCGGTGGCGGTCGGCGAGGAAACCTGGGGAGCGACGCCGACATTACTTTTCACATGGCGATTGCCTATGCCACGAAAAACATCGTCCAGATCCATATCATGAAAAGCCTTTATGACCTCCTTTTCTATGGCATCCAGGAGAACCTGCAGCACTTATATACGGAACCGATCAATCTGGAGAAGGTTCTACCGCGAGCATACCCGACATTCTCAATGCCATTCGTCAGCGCGATCCGGATGAAGCCTACGCCGCAATGAAGCGACACATCACCTTTGTGCAGGACTACTTCAAAGAACAAAATATCAGGTAAAGGCCGGCGCATAGCTTTGTCTGTTCGTTTGCTCTGAAAAGTTGCGGGTTGCGGGTTCGTCCCGGCCTTTCATGTGCCTTCGGGTGTCCGGAAGAGACATGAGTTACTGCTTGTTCAACGCATCATGTGTTCGAAGAGAGACTTTTTCGCGTCTTCGATCGCTCCAAGCCGGTTCACCACCCGAGAGGTGATGTTCAGGCTCCCTGTGATGGGTTCGAGCAAGCGCTGCCAGTTCGCTTTTAGAAAAAGAACTTGCTCCGGCAGGGAAGCAGATCGCTCCAGGAGGTCGAAGAGCCCTTTCCGAAATGCCGACCGATGGGCGGGATGGGGCACAAATTCGCACTCGAGCACAAGGCCTGAGTAGAGATCGACAACCAACATGACGTAGGGGAAAAACGGCCGGCCCTTGCCCTCTCTTACCGGCATGGGCGCAAAAAGAGATCGGCTTCCCAGGTCATGCCTCGTTGAATCTTTTTCTTCTAGAGTTCTTTCAGGTCTGAGTCGGCTATTGGGTCGGCCGGTTCTTCCTGCCGGGCTTTCTTTTCGAGGGGGACGGCTTGAGATGCTGGGTCTCCCAGACCACCCGGTCGCCTTCAGCCCGTGGGACCTGGACCAGGTAGAGCCCCTTCTTGACCTTTGTGAGCAGGGTCTCATCTTCCCTAACCGTCCAGGCGACTCTTCGTCCTCGCTCCAGGGCGATCCTGAGAAACCGTGCTTCGTCCTGGTTGAGATGCCAGGGATAGTAGCCCGGCACGTGGCTTCTGAATACCGGCCAGGCATCGCGTCCGCGGAATTTCAGGCCAAGCTTCTTGATGATCGCCAATCCTCCGAGTCAAGCAGCTTCCTGTCCTCAAAGGAAGCGAGCAGGCAGTCTTGCGTGTAAACAAGATCTTCTCTCTCCCAACTCTCCCCGCCTGTATGTCGTGATAAGCCTCGAGGCCGTCCGTGCCCACATAGACGCCCAGGCCGAAAGCTCGCCCAGTGCGCCCATGATGCAACAGTACCCGATTTCTCCATTTTTCGGGTTTTGCACGCCGAAGATTTGATCATCGTCCATCCAGGTCCAGGCTTCAGTCTTCTTGAACTCGATGGCGGCGGCGAAAAGCTCTTTCCATTCCTGCACCGATGGCGGTGAATCGTCGATGGGTCTCATGATCGTCCTTTCATCTGAAATCCCCCCAGGAGCTTGCCCGGAAATCCCCCTCTGCAACCCCCTTTACCGAAAGGGGGACTTCCTGCTCCCCCCATTGCAAAAGGGGGGTTTGCTGGTTCCCAAGCTCCAGCTTGGGAACCAGCAGCGAGCGGCCCAAAGTGAAAAGCCTTCAGGCGAAATAGCCAAAGTGTTCAGATTATGATTACTAGCCTCCTAACCTCCATGACCCCGAGGGTCACAACGAACAATGAAATCCCCCTTTTGTAAAGGGGGGCAGGGGGGATTTCATATAAATTGTCATTCCGAGGCGGCACCCGTGAACCATGAAAATGTGGGTTGGATCTTTTGAACCCGCAACCCGGAACGCGCAACTCGGAACCTATTTTCTATGTAAAGGCAGCGCTTCTTCTCAGTCCGGTTCACTGCCTGCGGCTTCGGGAATTCCGGAAGCTGCACGCGCAGGAGGTCTTCACGCGGGTTGAGGCGTTCGATTTTGACCTTCACCATCTCGCCGGGGCGCACCTGGTTTCGTTCCGTAATCGGCGCGTTGGCCTCGATGATAGTCCGCAATGAGGAGGTGGGCGAAGCGGCCATTTGTCGTCAGCACCAAGGCATTGAGGGTCTGCATGTCTTCCTGTTCCAGGAATTTGAGGGACCGAATATCGGCTCCACTTGCGCTGAACCAGAATCATCTTCGCCTGGGTGACTCCCAGTCGGGTGATCATCTGTCGCAATTCATCCTCGCCGTAAAGCCCGGTCCCGGTCGCGAGCACGTGCTTCAGTTGGCGTTGCACGACAAGGTCTGCATAGCGGCGAATGGGAGAGGTGATGGTGGTGTATTCCGGCATTGCGGTAGACCGGCATGGGCCAGAGGACGGGGTTCGATCTCGGCGCGGGCAAAAAGGCGCCGCTGCCGGTAGATGCGAAACAGCTCGTGTTCACTCTGGGTGAAATCGGTTTCCTGTCGGCACTCGGCCTGGCCGCGAAAGATTGCCGGAACCTCCTGTCGCGCCAGATAGGATGCCGCCAACCCATTGGCCGCGATCATCCATTCCGAAACCATGATCTGGCTGGGGGTTTCCTTTTCATAGCGGGAAACCTGGATCATTCCGGCCGCGTTCACGTAAACCTGGATTTCCGGGAGAGGAAGAATGACGGCCCCGCGGGCCAGCCTTTGGGCGCGCAGGTTCTCGGCCAGAGCATGGAGAATCCTCAGCGTTGCGTCCTCCCGGCAGCGCTCATTGACTTCATGATAGGTCATCTGCCGGTGCACCTTGACCACACCGGGCACGATCTCCTGATGATGGATCACCCCCTCGTCGTCGAGGTGCATGATAAGGCTCAATGACAGGTGGTCTTCCCCGGCGCGCAGGCTGAAAAGCCCTTCCGAAAGCGAGGGCGGAAACATCGTGATCCGCCCGTCGGGAAGATAGATGGAACTCACCCTGGCCTCCGCCTCGCGATCCAGCTCATCACCGCTGCCGACAAATTCAGCGACATCGGCAATGTGTACTCCAACCTCGTAGAGTCCGTTTTCCAGGATACGCAGGCTGAGGGCGTCATCGAAGTCCCGGCTGAGGGCGCTGTCAATGGTGATCGTGACGAGTTCGCGCAGGTCTTTCCGGCGGCTGTGGTCCCAGGAAACTGGGGATGTGTGAGGCTGCCAATTGGTCCGCCAGGGTGACAACCTCCTTCGGAAAATCCTGCGAGATCCCCTGTTCGTGCAGGTAGAGATTTTCATTCTCGTGCCAGATTCCCAAACGGACCAGCAGGCGGAAAGCCGACTGGGACTGCTGAGGAATGTCGGCCCTCTTCAGCAGCTCCTTCACGAAGGGAGACACCGGGGATTCCTGGCCGTGCAGGCAGAAGTCCTTGAGGCTCCCGATCAATTTTGCTTCGAGGCCGACGGGGGCGGAGCGGGGTTTCCGGTTCCAGATCGACCGGAGCCATTGGGAATCCTCTTCAAGCTGAAATTCCTTTTCCTGTTCCCTTTCCATCTCAAGGCGCCGCTGGTCGAGCTTTTCTTGAGAGTTGGCGTGGAATTTCCCGTCCTTGAATTGAAAGAAGAGGCGTTCCTGGAGCAGCACCCGCTGCATCGCGGCAACATGATGATCGGTAATGGCCTCGGCAAAGACGAACTCGGCCAGGTCCCGCGCGCTGAAGCCAACCGTCTCCCCTTCGACCAGCGACCAGAGCTCCTCCACCCTGACCGTTTCCATCAGTTTTCTGCGCAGTGCGGCGATGTGGTTGAGGCTTTGCACCATTTCGTCCCGGCTCAACTGAACCTTGAGGAGTTGCCCTCCTGCATGAAGGATGCGGCTGGGGCCGGCGAGGTTGATTTCACCGATTCTGCTGGGTGAGCACATTCAGGCGCTGGTTCTTGCATGCGAGGCAGACCCGCCGAGGATTTCCTTCGCTTCAAAAAATTCGAGCACGGTGCCCGCCGGAATGCCCTCCTGAGGTTCCTGCTCGGCTCGTGGATCAGCTCCCCTGCCTTGGCCACTTTTTTGATCTCCTTGAGGTAGGATTCGATTCCTACCGTGATTCCTTTTACCAGGTTCTGCTGAAATTGTCTGTCCTTCAAACGGCATTCATCTTTGGCGTTGGTAAGGAACGCGGTTTCGATCAGCACACTGGGCATTTCCGCTCCGAGGAGCCACGAGAAAGGGAGCCTGCTTGACCCCCAGGTCACGCACCTTATCGCCCTTTGTTCTGAGTTTGGCAACGACATTGCGCTGCACATGCTTTGCCAGCGACTCCGATTCGCTGATCTTGGTAGTGAGGAGGAGCTTCTGAAGCAGGGGCTCTGAGGTCACTCAGGGTCTTCTTTGACGGGGCATTTTCAAGGGCGGCCACGCGGCGATTCCTGGTCCCTGGCAAAATTCAAGGAATAGGTCTCGATGCCGCTGAGGGTCGGGTCCTTGTGCGCATTGGCGTGTATGGAGATAAAAGAGGTCGGCTTTCGCCGCATTGGCAATGCGGGTTCGTTCATCCAAAGCAACGAACTGGTCTCGCGTGCGGGTGAGGATGACCTTGCATCCAAAGGCAGCTTCCAGGCTTCCCTTCAACTCCTGAGCAATGGCCAGAGTGACATCCTTTTCTGCGACATGATTACAGCTTATGGCGCCCGTGTCTCTTCCCCCGTGTCCGGGATCGATCACAATGAGCTTGACCCCGAGGGCAAACTGCCTTGCCAGACTGGGGAGCGCGGCAAAATGTTCCGAGGCTGTTGGTGAGACGCCGGTTGACGGCGCCGCTTGACCATAAGAGCGGTCAGCGGCGGGGGCCGGTGCATGAGCGGGATATAAATCGCAAGCGCGATCGCCACAAGGAGCGATCGGAGGCTCGGACGGGCAAATTCTTTCAAAGATGCTTTCCTTTACTCCACGGACCGGGATCGGACCGGTTTGTTCCCTCCCCGCTCGAGCTGTTCTTTTAGCGCATGCAACATTTGCAGAGCGGCCAGCGGCGTCAAACGTTCGATATCAAGGGCGAGGATGCGGTCTCGAAGCCATTCCGAGGTGGGCCTGAAAAGGCTGAGTTGGACACCTGGCTCCTTGTCGCGGGGTGAGCGCGTCCGCTTTCTTGCGACCGTGCTCTGCGCGAGAAACGTGGTTTCGCCTTTCTCCAATTGGAGCAGAATCTCTCGGGCCCTCTCGATGACCTCGTGCGGCAGCCCCGCGAGCTTGGCCACTTGGATGCCGTAGCTTCGATTGGTTCCCCCCGGGATCAGTTTGTGGAAAAAAAGGATCTCATTCTGCCATTCCTTGATCGCCACATTGAAGTTCTTCACACGGTTGCGGGTGCGCGCCAGATCAGTCAGTTCGTGGTAGTGAGTGGCAAAAAGCGTCTTCACCCCGATCCCCTGCAGATCGTGCAGGTATTCAGCCACTGCCCAGGCGATGCTGAGCCCATCGAAAGTGCTGGTTCCGCGGCCGATTTCATCCAGGATGATCAAACTTTTGGGCGTGGCCTGATGGAGGGCGAAGCGCCAGGGGTGCACGGGTGAGCGCGATCCTCGTCGTGCGCCCCTCGTCGCTGGGCGATATCGTTCACGCGCTCACGCTCGTCGCCGACGTCCGTGCGCACCGTCCCGAGTTCGCCGTCGACTGGGTCGCCGAGGAGGCGTTCGTCCCCCTCGTCGCGCTCGATCCCGGAGTGCGCCGAATCATTCCCGTCGCACAGCGGCGCTGGCGCCGACATCCTCTCGCCGCGTCGACGTGGCGCGAGATCGCCGCGTTTCGGCGCGACCTCCGTCGCGACGAATATGCTGCGGTCGTCGACCTGCAGGAACAGGTGAAAGGCGCGCTCATCGCCAGGATGGCGCGCGGTCCGCGCCACGGTCCGGATCGCGCGAGCATACGCGAGCCCGTCGCGACGCTCCTTCACGATGTGCACCACGCGATCGCGCCGGACCAGCATCTCATCGACCGTTGCCGCCAGCTCACCGCATCGGCCCTGCGCTATCGCGTCGACGGTCCCCCGCGCTTCGGCCTCGTTGTGCCGCGATCCGCGGGCGACGCGGTGATGCGAGTGATGCCCGATCGACCGTATGTCGTCTTCCTCCACGCGACGAGCCGTACCGACAAACTGTGGCCTGAAGCAAGCTGGCGCGCGCTGATCGCCACGTTCGCGCGCGGGGGCTTCGTCATCGTGCTGCCCTGGGGAACGTCGGTAGAGCGCGCACGCAGCGAGCGCCTTGCCACGGGCGAGAGCGCGGCGCGTGTCCCGCCGCGGCAAGGCCTCGGGGAACTCGCCGCGCTCCTCTCCCGCGCCGCGCTCGTCGTCGGCGTCGACACCGGACTCGTGCACCTTGCCGCTGCGCTCGGCACCCCCACGGTGTCGCTCTTCGTCACCACCGACTCGCGGCTTGCCGGCGTCGAGCGGGCGAGCCCCGTGGCGCGCGACCTGGGCGGTCGAGGTGACATGCCAACGCCCGACGTGGTCGCCGACGCGGGCCGCGCGCTGCTCTCCGGCGCACCGCGCCGTTAGCGCCGGCGATGCGCGCGCTGTACACACTGCTCTGGTACCTCGCGCTGCCGTTCCTGCCGTTGCGCCTCGCGTGGCGCGGGCGCAGGGAGCCCGGCTATCGCGAGCACATCCGCGAGCGCTACGGTCGGTACGGCGACGCCGTGCGCGGTCCCGTGTTATGGGTGCATGCGGTGTCGCTCGGCGAGACGCGGGCCGCGGTGCCACTCGTCGGCCGACTGACCCGCACGTACCCGCACGCGGTCGTCCTGCTCACACACATGACCGCGACCGGCCGCGCCGCGGGGCGCGAGCTCTTCGGCGACCGCGTCATCCAGGCATGGCTGCCCTACGACGTGCCGTTCGCCGTGCGCGCGTTTTTCGACCACTTCGCTCCGCGCGCCGGATTGATCATGGAGACCGAATTGTGGCCGAACCTCGTCGCGCACGCCCGCGACGCGGGCGTACCCATCTTTCTCGTCAATGCGCGAATGTCGGAGAAGTCCGCCGCGGGATACGCGCGAATCCCTGCCCTCACGCGTCCGATGCTCGCGTCGCTGTCTGGAGTCGCGGCCCAGGCAGAGGCCGACGCAGCGCGGCTCGCCGCGCTCGGCGCGCCGCGGCCGGAGGTGACCGGCAACCTCAAGTTCGACGTCCGCATCGCGGACGAGGCGCTCGCGCTGGGCCGCGAATTTCGCCTTCGTTTCGGACTGACGCGGCCGGTCTGGGTTGCCGGCTCGACCCGCGATGGCGAGGAGGCGCTGATACTCGACGCGCTCGCCGCGCATCCACTGCCCCCGGCCACGTTGACGGTCATCGTGCCCCGGCATCCGCAGCGCTTCGACGCCGTGGCGATGCTGCTGCGTCAGCGCGGCGTCCCGTTCGTCCGACGGAGCGCCAATGCCCCGGTCCCGGCCGACACGGATTTCGTACTCGGCGACTCGATGGGCGAGATGACGGGCTACATCGCCGCCGCCGACGCAGTCTTCATTGGCGGCAGCCTGCTGCCACTGGGTGGCCAGAACCTGATCGAGTCGATCGCCGCCGGACGGCCGACGATCGTCGGGCCGCACATGTTCAACTTCGCCGAAGCAACCCAGAAGGCGCTTTCCGCCGGCGCGGCGGTGCAGGTTGCCGACGCGGCATCTCTGGCACGCGAGGTCGCGGCACTCCTCGGCGATGCCAGCCGGCGCGACGCGCTCTCCGCGGCAGCACTCGCATTCCACCACGCCCACCGCGGCAGCACCGACCGCCTTTGGTCGTGGCTCGCGCCGCGGCTTGCGGTGGCGATGCGCGACGACCGCGCGCGCGGTCCCGGAAACGTCAGTCCCTGAGCTGCCGGTTGATGTTCTCGACGTCCTCCTCGGAGAGCGTGCCGACCGCCGCCTTCAGGCGCAGCACGCCGATCAGGTACTTGAAGTACGCGTCGGCGAGATCGCGCCGCGTCGAGAAGACGTTCTGCTGGACGTTCAACACGTCGAGGTTCGTCCGCACACCGACCTCCTGCCCGAGCTTGTTCGACTGCAACGCGACTTCGGCCGAGACCACCGCCTGCTCGAACGCCTTGACCGACGCCACCGCACTGTTGACGCCGGCGAAGCCGGTCTGCGCCTGGAACAGCGCACTGCGCCGCGCCCCCTCGAGATCCTGGCGCGAGCGCTCCTGCAGCGCGATGGCCTCGCGGATCCTGGAGCTGTTGAATCCGCCGGTGTAGATCGGAACCGCAAGCTGGACACCGATCTGGCCCAGCCGCGAATAGCTGTTGTAATCGGCCGATACCGAGCCGTTCGAGCCCTGGCCGTTGTAGCTCGCCACGAGGTCGACCGTCGGATAGTTCGCCGCCTTCGCGCGGTCGACCTCGAGCGTCGCGATGTCGAAGTTCGACTGCGCGATGCGCACGCCGAGATTCTCCTTCATTGCCTTGTCGACCCAGAAGTCGAGCGAATTCGGCTGCGGACAGCGTGCGGCTGGAAGCCGCGTGACGACCTTCTTCAGGTCCTTCGGGTAGCGACCGATGATCGCGCGCAGCGCCGTGACCCGGTTGTCGTACTCGTTGCGCGTCGTGATTTCCTGCGCGACGATCGAGTCGTACTTCGCCTGCGCTTCGTTGGTGTCGGTGATCGTCGCGACCCCCACCTCGAAGTTCCGCTTCGCCTGCGCCAGCTGCTCGGAGACCGCTGCCTTCTGGATGTCGTTCAGCTCGATGTTGAACTGAGCGAGCAGCACGTCGAAATACGTGACGGCGACGCGGATGATGAGATCCTGCTCCGCGACGTTCAACGCGAAGTCCGACTGGCTCGACCACTTCCTTCGCCTGGTCGTAGGCGATCACGTTCTGCTGGCGAAAGAGCGGTTGCGATGCCGACACTGACGCGTTCGCGAGCGCGAAATTCCGGTTGAGCTCCTGGCGCGGATCGCTCTTGATCGTCAGGTCGTAATTGTTGAGGTTCGCATTGGCCGACAGCGATGCAGCCGGCAGCAGGCCGGCGCGCGCCTGCGGCAGCTTCTCCTGCGCGGCCTCCCAGGTCGCCTTCGCAGCGGCGATCGCCGGGTCGTTGCGTTGCGCTTCGCGGTAGATCTGCATCAGATCCTCGCCGAAGCCGGGCCCCGCCAGCAGCGCGAGGGCAAATCCCACTGGAACGGCGAGAACGGGCAAACGTCGTTTCATTGTCGGCATTCCGTTGTCGTGCGCGGCGAGCGCGCGTTCATGGCAATTGGGTGACCGGGTACCTGCTGCATGCGCAGCATCAGTAGCGCTGCATCGAGGGTTCGACGTCCTGCGCCCACGCCTCGACCCCGCCTCGCAGGTTGTAGACGTCCGCAAATCCGGCGCCCGCGAGAATCATCGCGGCGTGCTCGCTGCGCCGACCATGATGGCAGACCATCACCAGAGGGCGATCGCGAGGCAGCTCGCCCTGGCGGCGCAGCAGCTCGGACAGCGGCATCGACACGGCTCCTTCGATCCGGCAGTACGCAAACTCCCATGGCTCGCGGACGTCGACCAGGATCGGCGCCTCGCGCGAGGCATCGCCGCGCCAGCGCGCGAGTTCGGTGGGGGCAAGCTGCGGGATCAAAACTCGAAACGCGCCGGCGTCAGAGCGTTTTGCAGCGGGTCGAGCGCCGTCTCGAACAGGGTCCGGGTCGTCAACGCGCCGGGGGCGACCCAGCGCACCAGTTGCGCGCGCATCACCGGCCGGTCGCCCACGACCGCGAACACGCGGCCTCCCGGATTGAGCTGCTTGATGAACGCGTCCGGCAGCACGGGAGTGGAGCCAGTGAGGACGATTGCGTCGTAGGTCGCGGATCCCCAGCCGCGCGCACCGTCGCCGACGGCGAGTTCGACGGAGTCGATGCCGGCCCGGGCGAGCCTCCCCTTCGCGTCGGCCGAAAACTGCGGATTGATCTCCACGCTCACCACGCGCGCACCCTGACTCGCGAGCAGGGCGGTGAGGTACCCGCTGCCCGTGCCGATTTCAAGCACACTCTCCTGCGTTCGCAACTTGAGTTCCTGGAGAACGCGCGCCTCCATCTTCGGCGCCCACATCCGTTCGCCGCCGCCCAACGGAATCTCCAGATCGGCGAACGCCAGCAATCGGTACGCGGCGGGGACGAAGTCCTCCCGCCGCACGGTGAACAGCAGGTCGAGGACGTCCTGATCGAGCACGTCCCAGGTCCGGATCTGCTGCTCGACCATGTTGAAGCGTGCCTGCTCGATGTCCATGGCAATGATCAGGTTCGCGCCGCGCGCGTGGGTTCCAGGGACCACGACGGGCAATTTTCGGTATTCGAACGGGAATCGCCGCGTCGACCCCGACACAAATGACTCGCGGTCAGTTATTATGACCTCGCGCATTATCGCACGTCAATTCCGCGTCCTCGGCGGGCTGCGCGTCGCGCCGTAACCGTTCCGCGGCCACGAGGCCGCGAAGTCCGGACGGGCCCTAATCCCCCTGCGCCTGCGCCGGGCGAGGAAGGGCGGCGTGCGTCGCCGGCCGCCGCGCACGGCGGCGCTCGTTCCAGGCGTCGAGATACGTGTAGAGCACGGGGACGACGACGAGCGTCAGCAGGGTCGAGGTGATCACGCCGCCAATGATCGCTCGGCCCATCGGGGCCTGCGTCTCGCCGCCCTCGCCCAATCCCAGTGCCAGCGGGAACATGCCGCCGATCATCGCGGCGGTCGTCATCAGTATCGGCCGCAGCCTGACCTGCCCTGCCAGCAGCAGCGAGTCGTGCAGCGTCGCGCCGGCGCGTCGTGCGCGGTTCGCGAAATCGACGAGCAGGATCGCATTCTTGGTCACGAGCCCCATCAGCATGATGAAGCCGATCATCGAGAACAGATTGAGCGTGGTGCCGGTGAGGAGCAACGCGAGGAACACGCCGATCAGCGAGAACGGCAGCGACGCCATGATCGCGAGCGGCTGCGTGAAGCTCGCGAACTGCGATGCGAGGATCAGGTAGATGAAGATGACGGCGAGCCCCAGAGCGGCGAGCGCCGCCTGGAACGATTCCCGCATGTTCTTCGCCTGCCCGCCGACGTCGAACCGGTAGCCCGTCGGCAGCGTCGATTGCTCGATGACCTTCTGCACGTCCTTGTTGACGTCGCCCGACGGCCGACCTTCGACGTTGGCGTAGAGCGCCACGCGCCGCTGCAGCTCCTGGCGCTTGATGATCTGCGGCGAGGTCGTCTCGACGATCTCGGCGAGCTGGCGCAACGGCACCATCCGTGCCTCACCGTCGGGGCCGCGCTTGGCCGTCGTCAAGTACAGATTGCCTAGGTCCGCCGCGAGACGGCGGTTGCCCTTCGGGAGCTGGACGTTCACCTCGTAGTTCTGACCGTCGGGACCGAGCCAGTAGCTGACCGTGTCGCCGGCGAGGAGTGGCCGCATCGTCGCGCCAACCTGCCCGACGTTGATGCCCAGATCGGCGGCCGTGGCGTCGTTGAGCCGGATCGACAGCGCGGGCGCTGCCGCCTTTTCCGAGATCTCGAGGTCGGCGATGCCGGGAATCTTGGCGACCTTCTGCGCAAATTCGCCGATCAGCGCCGTCATCGTTTCCGGATCCGGGCCGAGGAGGTTGACCCACACGGGCCGATCGTAGCCGAAGGCGAGCTCGATGCCCGGTATCGGCTTCAGCTCGGCGCGGATCGCGCGTTCGACCTGCTTCTGCGTCCGGGTCCGGTCCTTGCGGTCCCCGAGCTTCAGGTTGACACGCGCGTAGTTGCGACCCTCCTCCGTGCCGATCGTCGTCATGACGAGCGCGATTTCGGGGAAGCCCTTGAGCACAGCTTCAACCTGCTGCACCTTGCCATCCGTGTATTCGAGGCTCGAACCCACCGGTGTGTTGAGGCGCAGCGAGAGGAAGCCCTCGTCGGCCTCCGGAACGAACTCGGTTCCGACCAGCGGCACGATGCCGAAGCTCGCCGCGAACGTCACCAGCGCGAGCGCAATCACGCTCTTGCGGCGACCCAGCGCCCATTCGAGGATCGAGCCGTAGAGCTCGTGCATCCATTCGATCCCGCGCTCGAAGCGCTCCATGAACCGGCCGAGCCACGGGAGCCGTCGAAAGCGCGAGCCGGGCGGATCGTGCCAGACCGACGACAGCATCGGATCCAGCGTGAACGAGACGAACAGCGACACGAGGACCGCGACCGCGACCGTGAGCCCGAACTGGAAGAAGTAACGGCCGATGATGCCGCTCATGAACGCGATCGGCACGAACACGGCGACGATGGCAAACGTGGTCGCCATCACCGCGAGGCCGATCTCGTCGGTTCCCTCGCGCGCGGCGGTGACGTGGTCCTTGCCAAGTCCCAGATGACGCACGATGTTCTCGCGCACCACGATCGCGTCGTCGATCAGCAGGCCGATGCACAGCGACAATGCCATCAGCGTCAGGAAATTCAGAGTGAATCCGAATACGTGGAGCGCGAGGAACGTCGCGATCACGGCAATCGGCAGCGTCAGGCCGGTGATGATGGTGCTGCGCCAGCTGTGCAGGAACAGGAACACGATCAGGATCGTGAGCAGTGCGCCCTCGACGATCGTTTCCTTCACGCGGTTCACGCTCGCCTCGACGGTGTCCGCGGCCGAATTGGCGACGCGTATCTCGACATCCGGTGGAATCCGCTTCTTGAGGGCGGCGACCGCCTCGTTGATGCCGCGGCCCGTGTCGACGATGTTGGCGTCCTGGGACTTCAGGATGTCGAGCGTGATCGACGGACGGCCGTTGATGCGAGCGATCGACTCCTGCTCTTTCTCGCCGTCGATCACGTCGGCGACCTGCGCCAGATGGACGGGCGCGCCCCCTTGCTGGGCCACGATGATGCGCGCGAACTGCGCGGGGTCCTTGATCTTGCCCTCGACGCGCACGATCGCGTCGCTCTGACCGCGCGTGATCCGCCCGGCAGGAACGTCCTGGTTGGCGGCACGGATCGCATTGATGACCTGGTCGACGCCGACGCCGAGAGACGTCACCGCGTCGGGCTTGATCTGGATGAGAATCTGCCGCGTCACGCGGCCGTGGACGTCGATGCGTGCCACGCCGGGTACGTTCTCCAGTCCCTTGACGATGGTCTGGTCGGTGAGCGAGGTGAGGTCGCGCAGGCTCGCCGCGGGCGAAAGCACCGCGAGCGAGACGACCGGCTGCTGATTCTCCTGGTCGACGCGCAGGACCAGCGGATCCTTGACTTCGCGCGGGAACCCGGGCCGCAGCTGCGCCACCTTGTCGCGGACGTCCTGCATTGCCCTCGCCATGTCCGTCGACATCCGGAATTCGGCGAAGACCTCGCTCCGCCCCTCCTTGGAATTCGACCGGATCAGGCTCGCCCCGGACACGGTGTTGATCGCGTACTCGAGCGGCTTCGTGACGTCGGCTTCGACCGCCTCGGGCGCGGCGCCCGGATAGCTCGTCAGCACCAAGACGTAGGGGAGAGTCACGTCCGGCATCTGCTCGACGCGCAGCCGGTTGTACGCGAACAGCCCCAGGACGGTGATGCCGACCATCATCATCGTGGCGAACACGGGGTTCCTGATCGAGACCCTGGTGATCCACATCGCGGCTCTCTCCGGCGGCGTGAAGCGAGGTCAGCCCGCGACCTGGGTCCCGCCCGAGGTCGGAAGGGACGCAGGCTGCGGTGCATCGGCGGGGGCCACCTTCACGATGGCGGGCGCGCCCTCCTTCAGGTTGTCGAAGCGCGCCGCGAGCACCGGCGCCGCCGGCGGCAACGCCGACTTGACTTCGACCCGCCCGGCCGCTTCGTCACGGCGGCCGACGACGACCGGCCGCCGCACGAGCCTCCCGTCCTCGACGGTCCACACGAAGGTCTGCCCGACCTCCGTGCGGATCGCGGTTGCCGGCAGGGTGGGCACCGGCGCGCTAACGGCGAGCGCGATGCGCCCGGTCGCGAACATCCCGCCGCGCAATGCCCCGTCGGCGTTCGCGATCCCCACGTAGACCAGGATGGCCCGCGTTCCGGGCTCGGCCGAGGGATTGATTCGATCGATGCGTCCGGTGAACCTCCGGTCGGCAAAGCCGTCGATCGCGAGCTCCACGACCTTGCCGATCGCAAGCTCGGGAACGTCGGCCGCGGGCACGGCCGCCTGCAATTCGAGGTCCTTCAGGTCGACGAGGGTGACGAGCGGCGAATCGAAGGCGACCTTCTCGCCCGGCTGGACATGGCGTCTGGCGACGATTCCGCTGAGCGGCGACGTGGCGAGCGCATCGTGCAGCGCGTTCCGGGCGAGCTGCGCCTGCGCCTCGGCCGACTTCACCGTCCCCTGCGAGACGCTGTAGCTCGATTCGGAATTGTCGAACGCGTTCTGCGATATGAAGTTCTGCTTGAGCAGCGCAACGTTGGTCGCGCGCGTCTTCTCGGCGAGGGCGAGCTGCGCCTTCGCCGATTCGAGGGCGCCGATCCGCTCGGCAAGCTTTGCCTCGAGATCGGCGGTGTCGATCCGCGCGAGCAGCTGCCCGGCCCGGACGGTGTCTCCTTCGCGGACCGTGATCTGGCGGACGTCGCCCGACACCTTCGCCTTGACCGTCGCCTGTCGCACCGGCTGCAAAGTGCCCGACACCGGAAGCCAGCGCGACAGGGGCTGCGCGTCCAGGCGCGTCAGGTCGGTGGACGCGAACTGGAGGGTCACCGGCGGCTGTGCGCCGCCCTTGCCGCCGGGGCGGCCCTCGGCCTTCCTGACGATTTGCATAGCGGCGGTGCCGCCGATGGCGCCCGCGATCAGCAGCGCCGCCACAGCGCCACCCACCCGCCTCCTGGTCCATTGTCTTGCCATATTGCCCCCCAAAGCGACATCCGGCGGGATCACCCGCCCTGTGCATCGAGAGCCGACCCGGGATCTCCGGTGCGGCCCGGCTTCGGCGAAAGGCCCGGTTGGATGCGCGGGCGCCGCGGCTCGGATTCGAAAGACCGCGTAGTCTGGGCCCGGACTTCGGCCCGAAACAGGCCGCCGCGACGGAATGCGGTCCGGCGCGACGGGCGGCGATCGCCGTGGGGCGAAACGCGGACGGGCAACGACCGGCCGGTCCGGCGGATTGACAGGAATGGAGAGAGGCTAAATAATTATCTGTTGTCCGTTTGGCCAACCCCCATTCCCCGGAGGAATTTGATGAACATGACCCGTACGCTCGGCGTGACGCTCGTCGCGGCCGCGCTCGTCAACCTTCTACGGTTGCGGCAAGGAAGAACCCAAGAAGGCCGAGGCCCCCAAGGCGCCGGCGGCCCCGGTCGAGGAAGTCGTCGTCGTCAAGATCGGCCATGCCGGCCCGCTGACCGGTGGCATCGCCCACCTCGGCAAGGACGACGAGAACGGCGCCCGGCTCGCCGTCGACGAGCACACCGCCCGCGAAGCCTCAAGATCGGCGGCAAGAAGGTCAAGTTCGAGCTGATGAGCGAGGACGACCAGGCCGACCCGAAGATGGGCCCGACGATCGCGCAGAAGTTCGTCGACGCCAAGGTCGCCGGGCGTGGCCGGACACCTGAACTCGGGCGTATCGATCCCGGCCTCGGCGGTCTACAACCAGGCCGGCATCCCGATGGTCTCGGGCGCGGCGACGAATCCCAAGCTCACCGAGCAGGGCTTCAAGACGATCTTCCGCATCGTCGGTCGTGACGACCAGCAGGGCCCGGCGGTGGCGCAGTACCTGAATTCGCTCAAGGTCAAGAAGGTCGCGATCGCGGACGACGCGACCGCGTACGGCGAAGGCCTCGCGAACGAAGTCGAGAAGACGCTGAAGGCGGCCGGCGTGCAGGTCGTGGCCCGCGAGAAGGCGACCGACAAGACGACCGACTTCAAGGCGATCCTGACCAAGATGAAGGGCAAGGCGCCGGACGCGATCTTCTACGGCGGCATGGACGCCACCGGCGGCCCGATGATCAAGCAGGCGCGCGAGCTCGGCATCAAGTCGGTGTTCAGCTTCGGCGACGGCGCGTGCACCGACGAAATGGTCAAGCTCGCCGGCACGGCCGCCGAGGGCCTCATCTGCTCGCAGGCCGGCCTGCCGGCGTCGGCGGCCAGCAAGGAGTTCAACGACGCGTTCAAGGCCAAGTACGGCGACGTGAAGCAGTACGCGCCGTTCTTCTACGACGCGGTCGGCCTGATGATCGCGGCGATGCAGAAGGCGGATTCGACCGACCCGGCGAAGTACCTGCCGGAGCTGCAGAAGATCAGCTACAACGGCGCGACCGGCAAGATCGAGTTCGACGAGAAGGGCGACCGCAAGAACGCCGAGATCACGATCTTCACGCTGAAGGACGGCAAGGTCGAGCCGATCGCGGTCGTGCAGGGCGGCAAGAGCTACCCCTTCGACGAGTTCCTGAAGGGCATCGCCGCGAAGGCGGCAGCGGCGACTCCGGCCCCGCGCGCGGCGCCTGCCGCAGCCCGGCGGCCCCGGCGGAGGCGCCGAAGAAGTAGGCGCGTCGCGCTCCGGCAAACGGCGCCCCGCGGGGCGCCGTTTCTTTTCTTGCAGCGCCCGAACGCGGAGCGCGCCCGCCGCGCCGCTGTTGCCCGCTGTTGCCCTATCGGCGGCCAGCATGGACAATGCTCGCGGGCTTCGACCGACCGGTTCCGCAAGCGTCGCGACGACGCACCGGCGTGCGCGGCCCTCCCCACCCGCCTACTCATGCACGCGCTGGACATCTTCCTGCAGCAGATCATCAACGGTCTGACGCTCGGCAGCGTCTACGCGATCGTCGCGCTGGGCTACACGATGGTCTACGGCATCATCCAGCTCATCAACTTCGCGCACGGCGAGGTGGTGATGATCGGCGCGATGGTCGCCTACTCGGTGATCGTCGCGCTGGCCGGCGCCGGCAGCCGCTGCCCGCCGGTCGCGATCGTGCTGATCGGCACGCTGGCGGCGATCCCCGTGTGCATGGCGGTCGGCTACACGCTCGAGCGCACCGCCTACCGGCCGCTGCGCAACGCGCCGCGCCTCGCGCCGCTCATCACCGCGATCGGCCTGTCGATCATCCTGCAGCACCTCGCGATGATCGTCTGGAGCCGCAACCCGCTGTCGTACCCGCAGATCATCAAGACGGTCTCGTACCACGTCACCGGCACCTCCGACGGCGCGACGATCACCAACGTCCAGATCGCGATCATCGCTGGGCTCGGTCGCCCTGATGGCGGCTTCTGCTGCTGCTCGTCTACCGGACGAAGCTCGGCATCGCGATGCGCGCGACCGCGCAGAATCCACAGGTCGCCGGACTGATGGGAATCGACATCAACCGCGTGATCGCGCTCACCTTCGTCATCGGCGCGGCGCTGGGCGCTGTCGCCGGCGTGATGGTCGGCAGCTATTACGGCATCGCGCACTACCAGATGGGCGCGCTGCTCGGCCTCAAGGCGTTCTCGGCCGCGGTGCTGGGCGGCATCGGCAACCTCGCCGGCGCGATGCTGGGCGGACTGCTGCTCGGCGTGATCGAGGCGCTCGGCGCGGGCTACGTCGGCGACATCACCAACCTGTGCCAGCTCGCGGGCTGGTCCGAAGGGATCGCCGAGCGTTGCGCCGACAACCCGAACCTCACGCTGTTCGGCTCCAACTACCAGGACGTGTTCGCGTTCCTCGTGCTGATCGCCGTGCTGGTGTTCCGGCCGTCGGGGCTGCTGGGCGAGCGCGTGGCCGACCGGGCCTGACGCGATGCGCGCATTCTTCGACACGAAGACCAACCCGCGGCTCGTGTGGGCGGGTCTCGCCGTCGTCGGCGTGGCGCTCGCCGTGCTGCCGCTCGCTCTGTCGACACAGGGCCAGTTCTGGGTCCGCATCACGAACATCGCGATCCTCTACTGCCTCCTCGCGCTCGGCCTGAACATCGTCGTCGGGTTCGCGGGGCTGCTCGACCTGGGCTACATCGCGTTCTACGCGGTCGGCGCGTACGTCTACGCACTCCTCGCCTCGCCGCACTTCAACGTGCATCTGCCGTTCTGGATCATTCTGCCGATGGGGGCCGGACTCGCCTGCCTGTTCGGCGTGCTCCTGGGCGCGCCGACACTCAAGCTGCGCGGCGACTACCTCGCGATCGTCACGCTGGGGTTCGGCGAGATCATCCGCGTCTTTCTCAACAATCTGTCGCAGCCGGTCAACATCACCAACGGCGCGCAGGGCGTCGCGCTGATCGACCCGTTCCGCCTCGGCGACATCACGTTCGCGCGGCCACAGACCGCGCTCGGCCTCACCTTCAGCGGGCCGGTCAAGTACTACTACCTGCTGCTCGCGGTGCTGCTCGTCGTCATCGTGATCAACCTGCGGCTGCAGAACTCGCGGATCGGCCGCGCGTGGGAGGCGATCCGCGAGGACGAAATCGCGGCGCGGGCGATGGGCATCAACACCCGCAACATGAAGCTCCTCGCGTTCGCGATGGGCGCATCGTTCGGCGGCATCGCCGGCGGCATGTTCAGCGCGATCCAGGGCTTCATCAGCCCCGAGAGCTTCGTGCTGGTCGAGTCGATCATGGTGCTGTCGATGGTCGTGCTGGGCGGCATGGGCAACATCTTCGGCGTGATCCTCGGCGCGGTGCTGCTCTCGTTCGTCCCCGAGATCCTGCGCGTCACCGTGGCGCCGGTGCAGGAGGCGCTGTTCGGCCGGATGCTGATCGAACCCGAAGTGATCCGGATGCTGCTGTTCGGCTTCGCACTGGTGCTGATGATGCTATTCCGACCGGCCGGGATCCTCCCCTCCGCGCTGCGCAAGCGCGAACTCGAGACCGCCAAGACTGCAACATGAACGGCTCGAACAGCCGCGCGACGCTGCTCGCCGCGACGGGCGTATCCAAGCGCTTCGGCGGCGTGCACGCGCTGGCCGATGTGAGCTTCACGATCAACCGCGGCGAGATCTACGGATTGATCGGACCCAACGGCGCCGGCAAGACGAGCCTGTTCAACGTGCTGACCGGCATCTATTCCGCCGACGGCGGCGAGTTCGCGTTCGACGGCCTGCCGCTGCTGGGATTGAAACCGAACGAGGTCGCCGCGCGCGGCATCGCGCGCACGTTCCAGAACATCCGTTTGTTCGCCAACCTCTCGGCGATCGAGAACGTGATGATCGGCCGCCACGTCCGCACCCGTGCCAACGTATTCGGCGCGATCCTGCGCAATGCGCGGACGCTTGCCGAAGAGCGGGGGATCGAGGAGCGCGCCCGCGAGCTGCTCGAGTACGTCGGCATCGCCAAGCGTGCGAACGCGCTGGCAAAGCACCTCGCCTACGGCGATCAGCGCCGGCTGGAAATCGCCCGCGCGCTCGCCACGGACCCGAAGCTCCTCGCGCTGGACGAGCCCGCGGCGGGGATGAATGCCACCGAGACCGCATCGCTCAAGACCCTGCTCGGCGACATCCGGCGGGACGGGACGACGATCCTCCTGATCGAGCACGACATGAAGCTCGTGATGAGCGTCTGCGACCGGGTGCTGGTCCTCGACTACGGGAAGAAGATCGCGGAGGGAACCGCCGAGGACGTGCAAAGGGATCCGAAGGTGATCGCCGCATATCTCGGCGGCGAAATCGCGCTCGATGCGCAAGGCGCCGCATGAGCGCCGCCGGGCCGTCCCAAGGCGCGAATGGCTCCCTCCCGGAGGGAAGGCGCAGCGCCAAGGGTGTCGTCATGAGCGCCGCCGGGCCGTCCCAAGGCGCGAATGGCTCCCTCCCGGAGGGAAGGCGCGCAGCGCCAAGGGTGTCGTCATGAGCGCGCGCGCGGAGTCCCACTGAGATGGTCGCCGTCGCCGAATCCAGCGCGGTGCTCGAGCTCGCGAAGCTGGAAATCGCCTATGGTGGCATCCACGCCGTCAAGGGCATCGACCTTCACGTCGACCGCGGCGAGCTCGTCTGCCTGATCGGCACCAATGGCGCCGGCAAGACGACCACCCTCAAGGGGATCACCGGGCTGCAGCCGGTGAAGTCGGGGACGGTCCGCTACGCTGGGGCGGACATCACCGGCCGGCGGTCGTTCGAGCTCGTGCGCATGGGCCTCGCGATGGTGCCGGAAGGCCGCGGCGTGTTCGGCGCGCTGACGATCGAGGAGAATCTCGCGATGGGGGCCTACGCGCGCAACGACAGGGCGGTGATCGCGCAGGATCTGGAGCGCGTCTTCGGTCTCTTTCCGCGCCTCAAGGAGCGCCGGCGGCAGACCGCGGGGACACTCTCCGGCGGCGAGCAGCAGATGCTGGCGATGGCGCGCGCGCTGATGTCGAAGCCCAAGCTGCTGCTGCTGGACGAGCCGTCGATGGGACTCGCCCCGCTGATGGTGCAGAAGGTATTCGAGACGGTGATGAAGGTCTCGGGCGAAGGCGTCACGATCCTGCTGATCGAGCAGAACGCGAAGCTGGCACTCGAGGTGAGCCATCGCGGCTATGTGATGGAATCCGGCGAGATCACCCTCTCCGGCGACGCCCGGACGCTGCTGCACGATCCCGCGGTTCGCGCGGCGTACCTCGGCGAGGGCGCCTGAGAGTCGCCATTGCTCCGCGCAATGGTGGTGCGCTCGCGCGTGGCGCGATGAACGAGACTCCGCCGCCGAACAGAGAGGCGCCGCCGGCGCATCTGCATCCGCGCATCGTCCCCTGGCGCCACGCGCTGGCGTGGTACGAGGAGGCGATGCGGCTGTTCAAGCGCGCGCCGTGGACATGGATGGGTCTGGCCGTCATCACGCTCGCCGCCGAACTCGCCGTCAAGGCGGTGCCCGGCGTCGGCTCCGCGCTGAGCCAGTTCGTGACGCCGCTCGTTGCCTGCGGTCTGATCTTCGCTGCGGCCGCCGCCGACCGCGCGGCGGCGCCGTCGCTCAAGCACGCGATCGCCGCGTTTCGCGCGCCGCTCCCCGCCATCGCCGCGATCACCGCGTCGGCGCTGGTCACGTTCGCGGCCGAGGCGTTCGCCGCGTGGTGGATCGCAGACGCCAATCTGCTCGCCGGCGCAAACGCCACGGTCAATCTCTCGCCGGCGGCGGTCGTCGGAATCTACGCGTTGGGCATCCTCGCCTCGCTTCCGGTGATGTTCGTCCCGTTCCACGTTCTGTTCGAACGGGTAGCCCCGGTCGCGGCGTTCGCGACCAGCTGGACCGCCTTCGCGCTCAACACGCTGCCGCTCGTCGTCTACGCGGCAGCCTCGCTCGCGCTCCTCGGATTCGGCCTCGCGACGATGGGGCTGGGCCTACTCGTTGCGCTTCCGCTGTGGGCGGCATCGAGCTACGCGGCATGGAAGGACATCTTCGGCGTGCGGGACGCCCCTCAATTGTCCGGTGTCTCGTAACGGAGGATGCGATGGATCCATTGCTGATAAGCCTGGTTTCGGCCTGCACGGCCCTCGTGGCCTCGATACTCGGTCCGGCAGTTCAACGCGACCGTTCTCTCCGCCAATCGGCAGAGGTGGATCGAAACCCTGCGCGACATGCTGGCCGAGCTCATTGCGCTGCTGGTTGCCGCGCTAGTCGTCAAGGCGCGCGGGAAAGAGACCTGGGACCAGGGCTTCGGCGCGATCGAAGCCGATCCCTCGCTGATCGAGAAGCTCGAGCGCATCGTCCTGGTCCAGTGGAAGATCCGGCTGCTCATCAATCCGCTGGAGGCCGACCATCAGCAGCTCCACCGAGCGATCGAGACGGCCTTCGTGCGCCTGAAATCCGACCAGGCGCACGACGCGGAAACCGAAGCCGACATCGAGAACATCACCCGGCTTGCGCAAGCGATACTCAAGCGGGAATGGGAGCGCGTCAAGCGGGGGGTCTAGCGGGTTGTGCGGACCACCGGATTGCCGGCCGACGCGCTATTCCGTAGGTCGGGGCTCGAACGCGCTCAGCGCTTCGTCGACGGGCACGGCAATCGTCGCGACGGCCGTGACGCGTGCCGAGGGCGGCCCGGAACGGCACCACGTCCGCAGCTGGTCGAGCACCTCCGGATCGCCCTGCACCAGCGCCTCGACGGTGCCGTCGCGCCGGTTGCGGACCCAGCCGGCGACGCCAAGCGTTTTCGCCGCCATCACCATCGCGTGCCGATAGCCGACGCCCTGGACCCGGCCGCGGACGATCAGCCGCCACGCGATCATCATTCAGGTCCCGCGGCGCCTCGCGTAGAGCAGCAGCGCGGCGACCGTCTTGGCATCGGTGATCTCTCCCCGATCGAGCGCAGCAAGCATCTCGTCGATGCTCATCGTGACGATTTCCAGGAACTCGCCGTCGTCGAGCCGGGCGCCCACGTGCGTGAGGCCCTCGGCGACGTAGAAATCGATCGCCTCGCTCGAATAACCGACGACCGAGTGCACTCTGCCCAGCGGCGTCCACGTGGTGGCCTCGTAACCGGCTTCCTCGACGAGCTCGCGCTGCGCCGTGGCCAGCTCGGCTTCGCCGGGGTCCAGCTTGCCCGCGGGAAACTCGATGAACACCTGACCGACCGGATGGCGATACTGGCGCTCGACGACCAGCCTGCCATCGGCCAGTACCGGCACGATCAGCACGGCGCCGGGATGCACGACATACTCGCGTGTCGCCAGGCGGCCATCGGGAAGGCGCACCCTGTCGCGCCGCACGTGCAGGAGCATTCCGTCGAACACGCATTCGGTCGACACCACCGTTTCCGTCAAGTGCGGATCGTCGCTGTGCTCGCTCATTCGAGCCACTCCTTCGCGACAAGAAAATCGGTGTACAGAAGCGCCTCGGGCGTTCCCGGCGCGGGCTTCCAGTCGTAACGCCATTTGACGACCGGCGGCAGCGACATCAGGATCGCCTCGGTGCGGCCGTTCGACTGCAGGCCGAACAGGGTGCCCCGGTCCCAGACCAGGTTGAACTCGACGTATCGCCCGCGCCGATATGCCTGGAACTCGCGCTCGCGCTCGCCGTACGGCATGTCCACCCGCCGCCGCAGGATCGGAAGATAGGCATCGAGAAACTGGTCGCCGACGCTCCTGGTCAGCGCGTAGCAGCGCTCGAAGCCCCCGGCGGAGAGGTCGTCGAAGAAGATTCCCCCGACCCCGCGCGGTTCCTTGCGGTGCTTGAGGTAGAAGTACTCGTCGCACCAGCGCTTGTATTCGCGATGCACTTCGGTACCGAACGGCGCCAGCGCCGCGCGACAGTTGCCGTGGAAATGAATCGCGTCGTCCTCGAACCCGTAATACGGCGTCAGGTCCATCCCGCCACCGAACCACCAGACGTCCTCTGCCGCCGGTCCTTCCGTGCGCGGCATCGGTTCGGCGCCGGGCGGTCGATCCGGCGCGTGGGCGACGAACATGCGCACGTTCATGTGCACGGTCGGTGCATACGGGTTCTGCGGGTGCAGAACCAGCGAGACGCCCATCGCCTCCCATGCGCGCCCGGCGATGCCGGGTCGCGCCTGGGTTGCCGACGGCGGAAGCTTCGCCCCGGCCACGTGCGAGAAGTTGACGCCTCCGCGCTCGAACACGCGGCCCTGCTCGACGAGCCGCGAGATGCCGCCGCCGCCTTCCGGCCGCGTCCATTCGTCGCGCAGAAACGGCCGCCCCTCGATCGCCTCGAGCGCGGCGACGATCCGCGACTGCAGTGCGAGAAAGTAGTCGCGGGGCGCGGTGACGTTCATCGGAGGCGTGACTGCGCGCTCGACGCCGGAATCGCCCCGGCCGCTCAGCTCTTGCGCGGCGCGAGCGCGCGATGACCGATGTCGCTTCGATACTGCATTCCCGGGAAGCGGATTTCCGCGACCGCGGAATACGCCGCGCTCTGCGCCTGCCGTGCCGAGTCGCCCAGTGCGGTGACGCAGAGCACGCGGCCGCCGGCAACGACAACCCGGTCGCCCTGCAGCGCGGTGCCCGCGTGGAACACCTTGCAACCAGGATGCGCATCGAGGCTCACCCGCTCGAGGCCCTCGATCGCGTCACCCGTGCGCGGGTTGTCGGGATAACCGGGCGCGGCGAGCACGACGCCCAGCGCGGTACGCCTGTCCCATTCCGCCTCCGCGCGATCGAGCGTGCCGTTGACGGCGTGCTCGACCAGATCGACGAGGTCGGACTTGAGCCGCAGCATGATTGGCTGTGTCTCCGGATCGCCCAGCCGGCAATTGAACTCCAGGACCTTCGGATTGCCGTCGCCATCCACCATCACGCCGGCATACAGGAAGCCCAGAAAGGGGTTGCCATCGGCAGCCATGCCGTTGACGGCGGGCACGATCACCTCCCGCATGATTCGTGCGTGCAGCGCCGGCGTGATCACCGGCGCCGGCGAATACGCGCCCATGCCGCCGGTGTTCGGTCCGCGGTCGTTGTCCTGCAGCCGCTTGTGATCCTGCGATGTCGCCAGCGGCAGCACATGGCGTCCGTCGGCCATCACGATGAAGCTCGCCTCCTCGCCCGCGAGGAAATCCTCGACGACGACGCGCTCGCCCGCCTCTCCCATCGCGTTGCCGACGAGCATCGCTTCGACGGCAGCGTGCGCTTCTGCGACCGTCGCGGCTACCACGACGCCTTTGCCGGCCGCGAGGCCGTCGGCCTTGACGACGATCGGCGCTCCACGCTCGGCAATGTACGCGCGTGCGAGCGCGGCATCGCTGAACGTCCGGTGCTGCGCGGTGGGGATTCGATGCCGCACCATGAACGATTTCGCGTAGTCCTTCGAGCTTTCGAGCCGGGCCGCGGCCTGCGTCGGACCGAAGATGCGCAGGCCCGCGGCGCGAAATGCATCGACGATACCCGCGGCCAGCGGCGCTTCGGGCCCGACAACCGTGAGCGCGACCGGCTCCCGGCGCGCGAAGGCGATGAGATCCTCCGTGGTGTCGAACCTCACGTTCGTGAGCTCGGGCTCCCGCGCGGTGCCGGCATTGCCCGGGGCGACGAACACCCTGGCCACGCGCGGCGAGCGCGCGAGCTTCCACGCGAGCGCATGCTCGCGGCCGCCGCCGCCGATGACCAGGACGTTCATCTAGCGTCTGCTGCGCGCTAATCGAGCGCGATCTTCCCGAAGACGTACAGAATGCTGCCGTTGTTGACCCCGCCCAACGTCGGTATGTAAGTACCGTACACGGTGACTTTATCGTAGCGTACGGACACCAGCGGAAGCACCGCCGGAAACGGCCAACCGTTGAAGATGTCGTTGCGGGCAACCATCATCGCGGTAAATCCCAGTCCACCCTGGAGGCTGTTGCGCGCGCCCCAGTACGTCGACCAGCCGTAGCCCGCGTTGTACTGCGGTCGGCTGTGCGAGTCGCTGAACACCAGAAAGAACACCGTCTCCGTGTCCCCGTTCGGGTGCTCGACCATCCGGCCCAGCCCGCCGCCCCACGCGAGCTCGTTCTCCTCGGCACGCTTTTCCGGTGTCCAGGTCCACGGCGTGTGCCACGCATACCCCGATACGATGAGGACATTATTGCCGTTCTCGTAAGTATCCACCAGGCGGCGACAGCCGCGGTTGAGCCAGTCCCAGAGGTCCGCACACTCGAGGGCGGCGGCCGGCGCAGACAGCGCGAGGAGGAGCGCCGCGATGGCGGCGCGCAGGGCCCGGTGTGCCAACGTCGGCGCTTCCGTCAGTGGCGGAAGTGGCGGATGCCGGTGAACACCATCGCAATGCCGCGCTCGTTGGCGGCCGCGATCACCTCGTCGTCGCGCACGCTGCCGCCGGGCTGGATCACGGCGACTGCCCCGTTGTCGGCGACCACGTCGAGGCCATCGCGAAACGGGAAGAACGCGTCGGAGGCCACCACCGATCCGGCGAGCGACAGGTTCGCGCTCTTCGCCTTGGCGGCGGCGATGCGCGTCGAGTCGACACGGCTCATCTGCCCGGCGCCGATGCCGAACGTCTGCCCCCCGCCGCAGTAGACGATGGCGTTGCTCTTCACGAACTTGGCGACCCGCCACGCGAACATGAGGTCGCGCAACTGCGCGGGCGTCGGCGCCTTCGCGGTGACGACCCTGAGCTCGGCGGGCACGACGTTGCGCACGTCGGCGCTCTGCAGAAGGATGCCGCCGCCGACCCGCTTCAGGTCGAGCTGGGCCGGCGCCCCGGCCGGTGGAAGCGCGACCTCGAGCACGCGCACGTTCTTCTTCTGCGCGATCACGGCGAGCGCATCGGCCGTGTACGCCGGCGCGATCAGCACCTCGAGGAACTGCGCGGCGACGGCCTCGAGCGTCGCCGCGTCGACGGGCCGGTTGAACGCGATGATGCCGCCGAACGCCGACACCGGATCGGTCGCGAACGCCTTGCGGTACGCGGCGAGCACCGACTCGGCGATCGCAACGCCGCAGGGATTGGCATGCTTGACGACCACGCATGCCGCGGAGTCGTCGCTCGTCGCGAACGTCTTGACGCATTCCCACGCGGCATCCGAGTCCGCGAGATTGTTGTACGACAGCTCCTTGCCCTGCAGCTGCCGATACGTGGCGATCGTTCCCGGCAGCGGCGCCTCGTCGCGGTAGAACGCAGCCGACTGATGCGGGTTCTCGCCGTAGCGGAGATCCTGCACCTTTGCGACCTGCAGGTTGTAGCGGTCCGGAAAGGCGGCGACCGCGCCGTCGGGACTGCGCGCAGTCAGCCAGTTGGAGATGGCGCCATCGTACGCCGCGGTGTGCGAGAAGGCCTTTCGCGCGAGCGCGAATCGCGTCGTGACGGAGAGCGCCCTGCCGTTCGCGGCGAGCTCCGCCAGCAGTGCGCCGTAGTCGTCGGGATCGACGACTACGCCGACATGCTGCCAGTTCTTCGCCGCAGCGCGCACCATCGTCGGCCCGCCGATGTCGATGTTTTCGATCGCGTCGTCGAGCGTGCAGCCGGGCCGCGCGACCGTCTCGCGAAACGGGTAGAGGTTGACGACGACGAGATCGATCGGCGGAATGGCGTGCATCTCGAGCGCAGCCGCGTGTGCGGGCAGGTCACGGCGCGCGAGAATGCCGGCGTGCACCTTCGGATGCAGCGTCTTCACCCGCCCGTCGAGCATCTCCGGGAAGCCCGTGTACTCGCCGATCTCGGTCACCGGGAGCCCGGCCTCCGCGAGCACTCTGGCGGTGCCCCCTGTGGAGAGTAGCTTCACCCCGAGGCGTCGCAGCCCGTGCGCGAAGTCGACGAGGCCGGTCTTGTCGGAGACCGAAAGCAGGGCTTGCGTGACGGGCGCGGGCATGGCTGAACTAGGGCTGGGCGATGGTCCCCGGGGAACCAACGGGCGCAGGGACGGGCAACGGAGTCGGGCGTGGCCGTCAGCGGATGTCGTATTTCGCGAGCTTCGCCCGCAACGTGTTCCGATTCATGCCAAGCATGTCGGCGGCCTGCGTCTGGTTGCCGCCGGCGCGGTCCATCACCGAGGCGATCAACGCGCGCTCGACGTGGTTGATCACCATGTCGTAGATGCCGTGCGGCGGCTCGCCGTCGAGCCTGCGGAAATATTCGTCGAGCGACTTCTCGACCGTCTTGCCGATCTCATTGCCGGTATTGATGCGCAGTGTCTTTCTCACGCGGCCAGGGCCTCCCCGCCCCGAAGCGATTGCTGTCGTGCCCGACCGAAGGCGGCGCCGGCGTCGACGACGTCCGCGGCGGGCGCACGATAAACCAGATGCTCGCCCTGTCCGGCGAGCGCGTCGAAGAGCCGATGGACCGCCGCGATCTGCGCCGCGGTTGTTTCCGCCGTGTTGACCTCGCGCCGGAAGCCTTCGGCACCGGCGAGGTCCTTCGTGTACCAGCCGAGATGCTTGCGCGCGCTCCGCACGCCGGCGCTCTCGCCGTAGAACTCGTAGTGATCGTCGAGGTGCCCGAGAATCGCCGTCCGCGCCTCGGCAACCGTCGGCGGCAGAAGCCGCACGCCCACGATCGAGATAGTGGCGGATCTCGCGGAAGATCCAGGGCCGGCCCTGTGCCGCGCGACCGATCATGATGGCGTCGGCGCCGGTGAACTCGAGCACGCGCTTCGCCTGTTCGGGCGTCGCGATATCGCCATTGGCGATGACCGGAATGCCGATTGCAGCCTTGACCGCGCGGATCGTGTCGTACTCGACGGGGCCGACGTACGCACAGGCGCGAGTGCGGCCGTGCACCGCAACGGCGCGGACACCCGCACTCTCCGCGATCCGCGCAATGGAAAGCGCATTCCGGTGGTGCGGGTCGGGGCCCGTGCGGATCTTGAGCGTCACCGGCACGTCGACGGCGCGCACCACCGCGTCCACGATCGCCGCGACCAGCGGCTCGTTTCCGAGCAGTGCCGAGCCCGCGGCGGCATTGCAGACCTTCTTCGCCGGGCAACCCATGTTGATGTCGATGATCTGCGCGCCGCGATCGACGTTGTAGCGCGCGGCATCGGCCATCAGCGCCGGATCGGCGCCGGCGATCTGCACGGCGACGGGCTCGACCTCGCCGGCGTGATCGGTGCGCCGCCGTGATTTCTCCGTGCCCCACAGTCGCGGATTCGACGCAACCATCTCGGACACCGCGTAGCCCGCGCCAAACCGCTTGCACAGTTGGCGGAACGGCCGATCGGTGACGCCCGCCATCGGGGCGACGATCAGATTGTTGCGCAATGGCGCAGGAACCGATCTGCACGGTGGACGAATCGAGAATCGAGCGGAGGAAGACGACGGGGGGAGCGGATTATAACCGTTCCGCGACACGCGCGGTGCAAGCTGCGCGCGCGATTCTTCCGTGCCTAGATGCAGATCAAGTTGGCACGCTTCTTGGGCGATCGCGCAGCAGGGCCGTTGCTGCGATCGCACAGCGCTAGCGCAGGCCGAACAACATCGCGCGCGTGAACGCGCGCTTCGCCGGTGGAAGCGCGCCGAGCAGAGTGAGCGCCAACCCGCGCGGCCAGCGGAGCAGCGACGAGTCGTTGCCGAACACATTGACGAGACCGTGCGTGAACGCAATTCCCGCCGTCCGGTCCGTGCATCGGCCACGCAAATAGCGCGCCACCATCGCGCGGCCGCCCAGAAGCTCGCGCGGCGTGTCGAGAACGACCTGGGCGAGCTCCCACGCATCGCGCAGACCGACGTTGAAGCCCTGGCCCGCGACCGGATGCAGCGTCTGTGCGGCGTTGCCCAGCGCAATCGTGCGTGCGCTCGCCGGGAACGCGCGCGAATTCCAGCGCCAGCGGAAAGGCGCGCCGGTCGGCCACATCCGCGAACGCGCCTGCGGCGCGACCCGAAATGCTGCGCAAGGCGGGCAAGGAATTCGTCGTCGGCAAGCGCGAGCAGCGGCTGCGCGTGGTCCGCCGCAACGGTCCAGACGAGACCGTAATGATCGCCCTCAGGGAGGAGCGCGATCGGGCCCGCCGCAGTGAAACGCTCGTACGCGAGCCCGTCGTGGGGCGCGGCGCGCCAGACTCTGGCGACGAGCGCGACCTGTCCGTAGTCGTGACGCTCGCGCGCGATTCCCGCATACCGCGGCGCCGGTTCCGTCAGCGACGGCCGCCAGACGGGCGAGCAAGGGTTGGGCGTGCGCCTCCTCGGGCACGACGGCCGCGTACGCGGGCGTGCCACCGACGGAGTTCACCGTGACGCCGTGCGAGATCGTCACGCGCGTTTCAGCGAGCGCAGCATCGAGCGCAGCCTGCAGCGCGCGGTAGCTGACCACGTAGCCAAGCGCCGGGAGCCCGTGCTCCGCCGCGTCGAGCTCCAGCCGTCCGAAGCCTCCCGCCTGAGAAACGTCGATCCGCGTGATCGGCGTCGCCGCGCCCGGTGCCGACACGAGCGTGTCCCAGACGCCGAGCCGGTCCAGAATCAGCCGGGCCCCATGCGAAAGCGCGAGCGAGCGATCGCCGCGTCGCGTTTCGCCCGGCCCGCGCGCATCGAGCACGACGACGTCGAGTTCGCTGTCGGCGAGGGCCAGCGCGAGCGTCGTGCCGACCGGACCGGCACCGACGACGAGCTACGTCATGCAGCATCGGCTGGGCGCGGGCACGGCGTGGCGGTCAACGCCGGCACGCGGCTTCGACGTCGGCGACCGACTTCGGCGTCGCCGCGGTCAGATTGTCGATGCCCGTCGACGTGACGAGCACGTCGTCCTCGATCCGCACGCCGATGTCCCAGAATTCCTCCGGCACGTTGTCGGCCGGGCGGATGTAGGTGCCGGGCTCGACGGTGAGCACCATTCCCGGCACGAGCTTCTGCGACGCGCCCTTCACCTGATACGGCCCCGCATCGTGCACGTCCATGCCGAGCCAGTGCCCGGCGCGGTGCATGTAGAACTGCTTGTAACTGCCGCTCTCCAGCACTTCGTCGAGCGTCCCCTTGCACAGCCCGAGGTCGATGTAGCCCTGCGCGAGCACGCGTTCGGCGACCTTGTGGTAGTCGTGAAAGTCGGCCCCGGGCGACCACCGCATCGATGCACGCTAGCTGCGCGGCGAGCACGAGCTCGTAGACCGCCTTCTGCGGTCCGGTGAACCGCCCGTTGACCGGGAAACGTGCGCGTGATGTCCGACGCGTAGCCCTGGTACTCGCAACCGGCGTCGATCAGCAGCAGCTCGCCGTCCTGCAGCTGCCGGTTGTTGTCGCGGTAGTGCAGCACGCAGGCGTTGGGTCCGCCGGCGACGATCGACGGGTAGGCGACCGACTGGGCGCCGAAGCGCAGGAATTCGTGCGCGAGCTCCGCCTCGACCTGGTACTCGTGCCAGCCCACGCGGGTGCGCTCCATCGCGCGCCGATGCGCCCCCGCACGAGATCGCGGCGGCGCGGCGCATCAGCGCGAGCTCGTGCTCGTCCTTGACGAGGCGCAGCGCGTCGAGCGCCTGGCGGACGTCGACGATCTCCTCCGGCGCGCTCACGCCGGTGCGCGCACGGCCGCGCACTTCGTTGAGGGTGTCGGTGACCTTGCGATCCCACGCCGCGAAGAGCCCCAGCGGCGTGTACAGCGCGGGCCGGTCCGCCGCGAGGTCCGGCAGCATCGCGTCCAGCTCGGCGATCGGATGCGCCTCGTCGAAGCCGAAGATCTCGCGCGCGGCGTCGGGTCCGTAGCGAAAGCCGTCCCAGATCTCGCGCTCTTCGTTCTTCTCGCGGCAGAACAGGAGGTGCCGGTCGCCGTCGGGTCCGGCGACCAGCGCCACGACCGCGTCGGGTTCGGGAAATCCGGACAGGTAATAGAAATAGCTGTCGTGCCGATACGGAAAGAGCGAATCGCGGTTGCGCGCCACTTCGGCCGCGGTCGGCACGAGCGCGAGACCACCGCCGGTCTGCGAGCGCATCTGCTGCAGGAGCGCGGTCGCGTCGATCGCGGTAGAGCTGGTGACGGTGGTCCATGAAGTTTCCTCGGGACGAAGCCGCGATTATAGGGGTTTCGCGCGCGGCGCATCCGACCGCCGCGGCGGCCTACCGCGACGATGCGTTACCATCGAGCGATGACCTCTCCCGGCCGCAAGCGGCGTCACGGATCCGACGCAGGGCGCCGCGCTGCGCGAGGCGAAGCGTCGCGCTGCGGCGTGCAGGTGCTCGACCGGCGCGACGCCCTCGATCCCGGCGATTCGCGCCGCCGCCTCGGCGGCGATCGCGGCGCGCGTCGCCGCGCTGCCGGAATTCGTGGCCGCGCGGGCCGTGTTGATCACGTTGCCCGTTCCAGCAGCGAATGGGACACGCTGCCGCTGGTGCGCGCAGCGCTCGCCGCCGGCAAGACCGTGGCGGTCCCGCGCGTCGACATGGCGGCGCGCATGCTCGAGCTCCACGCGATCGCCGATCCGCAACGCGACGTCGCGGCGAGTCCCCAGGGGATTCCCGAGCCGTTGCCCGATCGACCGCGCGTTCCCCGCGACGCCATCGACTTCGTGCTGGTGCCGGGCGTCGCGTTCGATCTCGCCGGCCGGCGGCTCGGCTATGGCGGCGGCTACTACGACCGCCTGCTTCCCCTCCTCGCTCCCGCCGCGGCACGCGTCGCCGGCGCGCTCGAGGTCCAGCTCGTCGATCTGCGTCCCGGCCGCGGCACACGATCTTCCGGTCGATGCGATCGTCACCGAAACGCGCCTGTTGAGGCTCCGATGACCGGTGATCCGGACGGAGGACCCGCCCGACGCGCCGGATGCGCACGGCGGCCATCGCGCTTGCGATCACGCTCGCGATCCAGGTGTTCACCGCGCTGGCGGCGACGGCGGCATCGGTGCTCGCTCCGGAAATCGGGCGCGATCTCGGCATCGCCCCGAAGCTCATCGGCGTGTTCGTCGGCCTCGTCTACGCCGGCTCGATGGTGGCGAGCCTCGCGTCCGGCGGTTTCATCGAGCGCTATGGTGCAATCCGCGTGTCGCAGGCATGCGTGCTGCTTTGTGCCTGCGGGGTCGGGCTCGTCGCCGGTGCCGGCGGGTCGCCGGGAAGTCTCGTGCTCACGCTGATCGCGGCCGCGATCGTCATCGGCCTGGGCTACGGGCCGATCACGCCGGCGTCGTCGCAGGTGCTGGCGCGTACCGCGCCGCCGTCGCGCATGGCGCTGACCTTTTCGATCAAGCAGACCGGCGTGCCGGCCGGTGCCGCGCTCGCCGGGGCACTGCTGCCCTTCGCCGCGCTGGCGCTCACCTGGCAACTCGCGTTCGCCGTGGTCGCGGTGTCGGGCGTCGGCATCGCGATCGTCGCGCAGAGCACGCGCGCGACACTCGACTCCGAGCGCAAAGGCGGCCGATCGCTGAACGTCGCCGCGTCTTCTGGCGCCGCTCCGCGCGCGTGCTGGCCACGCCGGACCTGCGGGAACTGGCCGCCACCTCCTTCATCTACGCGGCGCTGCAGGTCTGCCTGATGAGCTTCCTCGTCGTCTACCTGACCGAGACGCTGGCGCTCTCGCTCGTCGCGGCCGGCTTCGCGTTGACCGTGGCGAATCTCGGCGGGATCGTCGGCCGGATCGTTTGGGGTGCGGTCGCCGACGCGTACGTTGCACCGCGGGTGCTCCTCGGTCTCATCGGCATCGCCGCCGGCGTGAGCGGGTGGGCGACCGCGGCCTTTCGCCCCGGCTGGCCGATGGAGGCGATGCTCGCCGTCTGTGTGGTCTTCGGCGCGACCGCGATCGGCTGGAACGGCGTGCAGCTCTCCGAGGTTGCCCGCAACGCCCCCGCCGGCCAGGCGGGCGCGATCACCGGGGCGACCGGCTTCATCACGTTTGGAGGCGTCGTCGTCGGACCGCCCGCCTTTGCGCTGATCTCGGCGCTGACCGGCGGCTACCGTGTCGGCTTCGCGGTCTTCGGCGGACTTTCCGTATGCCTGCGGCTGCTGGTTGCTCGCCAAACATCGGCAGTGAGCCATTTCGCTAGCATAATGACGCCGGGCGCCAATCCCCGTGGAGGTTTCCCGCATGGACATGATTCCCGATCACGATCCCCAGGAAACGCAGGAATGGCTGGCCGCGCTTGAAGGCGTGCTGGCGCAGGAGGGCACCGATCGGGCGCATTTCCTGATCGAGCAGCTGATCGACAAGGCGCGCAGGAGCGGCGCCTACCTCCCGTTCTCGGCCAATACGGCGTACATCAATACGATTCCGGTGGAGAAGCAGGTCCGACTGCCGGGCGACTTCAACATCGAGCAGAAGATCCGCCACTACGTGCGCTGGAACGCGATGGCGATGGTCGTGCGCGCGAACAAGGACACCAACGTCGGCGGCCACATCGCGAGCTTCGCTTCCGCGGCGATGCTCTACGACATCGGCTACAACCACTTCTGGCGCTCGCCCGTCGGAGGGCCACGGCGGCGACCTCGTGTTCGTCCAGGGTCACTCGGCGCCCGGCGTCTACGCGCGCGCCTTCATGCTGGGCCGCTTCACCGCCCGACCAGATGGACAATTTCCGGCAGGAGGTCGACGGCAAGGGCATCTCCTCCTACCCGCACCCGTGGCTGATGCCCGACTTCTGGCAATTCCCCACCGTCTCGATGGGCCTCGGCCCGCTGATGGCCATCTACCAGGCGCGTTTCATGAAATACCTGCAGGACCGCGGCCTCGCCCAGACCGAGGGGCGCAAGGTCTGGGCGTTCATGGGCGACGGCGAGATGGACGAACCCGAGTCGATGGGCGCGATCGGGATGGCGGCGCGCGAAAGGCTCGACAACCTCGTCTTCGTCGTCAACTGCAACCTGCAGCGGCTCGATGGCCCAGTGCGCGGCAACGGCAAGATCATCCAGGAGCTCGAGAGCGACTTCCGCGGCGCCGGCTGGAACGTGATCAAGGTCGTCTGGGGCCGGCACTGGGACCCGCTGTTCGTCCGTGACAAGAAGGGCATCCTGATGCGGCGGATGATGGAGGTCGTCGACGGCGAGTACCAGACGATCAAGTCGAAGGACGGCGCTTACGTCCGCGAGCACTTCTTCAACACGCCGGAGTTGAAGGAGCTGGTCGCCGACTACTCCGACGACGACATCTGGAAGCTGAACCGCGGCGGCCACGACCCGTTCAAGGTCTACAACGCGTATCACGCGGCGGTAAACCACAAGGGTCAGCCGACGGTGATCCTCGCCAAGACGATCAAGGGTTACGGGATGGGCGAGTCGGGCGAGGCGCAGAACATCACGCACCAGCAGAAGAAGATGTCGGGCGTGTCGATACGCAGCTTCCGCGACCGCTTCCACATCCCGGTGCCCGACGACAAGCTCGACGAGGTGCCCGTACGTCACGTTCCCCGAGGGCTCGCCCGAGCTCGAATACATGCGCGCGCGGCGGATGGAGCTGGGCGGATATCTGCCGGCGCGGCGACCGAAGGCGGGCGCGCTCGTCACGCCCGAGCTCGCGACGTTCGAGCGCTTCCTGAAGAGCACCGAGGACCGCGAGATCTCGACGACGATGGCGTTCGTACAGATCCTGCAGCTCCTGTTGCGCGACAAGAACCTCGGCAAGCACATCGTGCCGATCGTCCCCGACGAATCGCGGACCTTCGGCATGGAGGGGATGTTCCGCCAGCTCGGCATCTGGAACCAGCAGGGGCAGCTGTACACGCCGCAGGACGCCGACCAGCTGATGTTCTACCGGGAGGACAAGCACGGCCAGATCCTGCAGGAAGGCATCAACGAGGCCGGCGGGATGTGCGACTGGATCGCGGCGGCGACCTCCTACTCGACGCACGGCGTACCGATGATCCCCTTCTACATCTTCTACTCGATGTTCGGCTTCCAGCGCATCGGCGATCTCGCGTGGGCCGCCGGCGACATGCGCTCGCGCGGCTTCCTGCTCGGCGGGACCGCGGGCCGGACGACGCTGAACGGCGAAGGGCTGCAGCACGAGGATGGCCATTCGCACCAGATCTCGGCGACGATTCCGAACTGCATCTCCTACGATCCCACGTTCGGTTACGAAGTCGCGGTGATCATCCAGGACGGGCTCCGGCGGATGTACGCCGAGCAGCAGGACGTCTATTACTACCTGACGGTGATGAACGAGAACTACCCGCACCCGGCGATGCCCGACGGCGCGGCGCCCGACATCATCAAGGGCATGTACCTGTTCCGCGCCGGCGAGAAGAAGGGCAAGGCCCCGCGCGTCCAGCTGCTGGGATCGGGCACGATCTTCCGCGAGGTGATCGCCGCCGCCGAGCTGCTGAAGAAGGACTGGGGCGTCGAGTCGGATCTCTGGGGCTGCCCCAGCTTCACCGAGCTCGCGCGCGACTGCATGCGGGTCACGCGCGAGAACATGCTGAATCCGACGGCCAAGCCGAAACTGGCGCATGCCGAGCGCTGCCTCGAAGGCACGACCGGGCCCGTGATCGCCGCGACCGACTATATGCGCGCGTACGCGGACCAGATTCGCGCGTGCGTCGGCCGCCGCTCTTGTCGTGCTCGGCACCGATGGCTTCGGGCGCTCGGACACGCGCGAGAAGCTGCGCCGCTTCTTCGAGGTCGACCGCCATTACGTCACGGTCGCGGCACTGAAGGCGCTCGCCGACGAAGGCGCGCTGCCGGCCGCCAAGGCGGCCGAGGCGATCGAGAAATACGGCCTCGACCCGACGAAGCCGGCGCCGTGGACCGTATGACTCGGCCGCGCATGAGCGCCGCCGGGCCGTCCCAAGGCGCGAATTGCTCCCCCTCGGGGGGCAGCGCAGCGGCCGCATTGGCCAATGCGGCCGCAAGCGTGGGGGCACATCAATGAGCACGATCGAAGTCAAGGTTCCCGACATCGGCGACTTCACGGACGTTCCGATCATCGAGATCTTCGTCAAGCCCGGCGACACGGTCGCGGCCGAGGACTCGCTGGTGACGCTCGAATCCGACAAGGCGACGATGGACGTGCCGTCGCCGACGCGCCGGCGTCGTGAAGGAAGTCCACGTCAAGCTCGGCGACAAGGTCGCCGAAGGCTCGCTGATCGCCATACTCGACGCCGTCGACGCCGGTGCCACGAAGGCGCCGCCGCCGCGGTCGCCGGCGGTGGCGGCCCCTGCGCCCGCTGCCGGCCCCGGCGGGCGCGGGCCGCGCCGGCGAAGGCCCCTGCAGCGCCGCCGGCGCCGGCCGTGCCGGCACCCACCGCAGTACCGCCGACGCCGCCCGCCGCAGCCGAAGGCTTCCGGGCCGCCCACGCGTCACCGTCGGTGCGCAAGTTCGCCCGCGAGCTCGCCGTCGATCTTGCGCGCGTCACCGGCACCGGCCCGAAAGGCCGCATCCTGCAGGAGGACGTGCAGAACTTCGTCAAGCAGGTCATGAGTGGCGCGGCTCCGGCCGCCGGTGCAGGCGGCGCGATCAGCGGCGGCGGGTCGCTCAACCTGCTGCCGTGGCCCACCGTCGATTTCGCGAAGTTCGGTCCCGTCGAGCCGCGACCGCTGTCGCGGATCAAGAAGATCTCCGGGGCGAACCTCGCGCGCAACTGGGTGATGATCCCGCACGTCACGCAGTTCGACGAGGCCGACATCACCGAGCTCGAGGCCTTCCGCGTCGCCCAGAACAAGGAGAACGAAAAGGCCGGCCTCAAGCTGACGATGCTCGCGTTCCTGATCAAGGCGAGCGTCGCCGCGCTGAAGAGGTTCCCCGATTTCAACGCCTCGGTCGCACCTCGATGGCGAGAACCTCGTCGTCAAGCAGTACTGGCACATCGGGTTCGCCGCCGACACGCCGAACGGCCTCGTCGTCCCGGTGCTCAAGAACGCCGACCAGAAGGGCGTGCTCCAGATCGCGAAGGAGATGGGCGAGCTTTCCGCGAAGGCGCGCGAGGGCAAGCTCGGCCCGGCCGACATGCAGGGCGGCTGCTTCTCCATCTCGAGCCTGGGCGGCATCGGCGGCACCGCGTTCACGCCGATCATCAACGCGCCGGAGGTCGCGATCCTCGGCGTGTCGAAATCGCAGACGAAGCCCGTCTGGGACGGCAAGACGTTCGCGCCGCGGCTCATGCTCCCGCTGTCGCTCTCCTACGACCACCGCGTGATCGACGGCGCGTCGGCGGCGCGCTTCACCGCGCATCTGTGCGGATTGCTCGCCGACATGCGACGGGTGATGCTGTGCCGCCGCCGGGCCGGCGTCCCAGGCGCGAACTGCGCCCCTCGAGGGCAGTGCAGCGGCGCCAGCCGCAAGCGTGGGGGCACATCGATGAGCACTGTTGAGGTCAAGGTCCCGGACATCGGCGACTTCAGCGACGTCCCGGTCATCGAGATCTTCGTCAAACCCGGCGACATCGTCGCCGTCGAGGATTCGCTCGTCACGCTCGAATCGGACAAGGCGACGATGGACGTGCCCGCGCCGGTCGCGGGCAAGGTGGCCGAAGTCCACGTCAAACTAGGCGACAAGGTGAGCGAGGGTTCGCTGATCGCCCTGATCGACGCGGCGGTGTCTGGTGCGGCAGCCGCGGACGTCGCGAAACCGGCGCCTCTGCCTGGCGCAGCGGCCACCGCGCCGGCGAAGCCGGCCACGGCCGCGGCGACGACACCGATACCCGGCGCCACCAGCTACACCGGCAAGGCCGACATCGAATGCGAAATGCTGGTGCTGGGCGCCGGGCCCGGCGGCTACAGCGCGGCGTTCCGTGCGGCCGATCTCGGCATGAAGACGGTGCTCGTCGAGCGCTACCCGGCGCTGGGCGGCGTGTGTCTCAACGTGGGCTGCATTCCGTCGAAGGCGCTGCTGCACGTCGCCGCGGTGATGGACGAGGCCGAATCGCTCGCCGACCACGGCGTCGCGTTCGGCGCGCCGCATGTCGACCTCGCGAAGCTCCGCGCGTGGAAGGACAAGGTCGTCGGCAAGCTGACCGGCGGCCTCGGCGGAATGGCGAAAACGCGCAAGGTCGAGGTGGTCCGTGGTGTCGGCCAGTTCCTCGACCCGCAGCACGTCGAGGTCGAGCTCACCGAGGGACCGGGGCAGGCGAAGACCGGCACGAAGAAGGTCGTGAAGTTCGCGCAGGCGATCGTCGCGGCCGGGTCGCAGGTCGTGCGGCTGCCGTTCATTCCGGACGACCCGCGCGTGCTCGACTCCACGCGCGCGTTGCTGCTCGAATCCGTTCCGAAACGGATGCTCGTGATCGGTGGTGGCATCATCGGCCTCGAGATGGGAACCGTGTACTCCACGCTCGGCACGCGGCTCGATGTCGTCGAGATGCTGGAAGGGCTGATGCCGGGCGCCGATCGCGACCTCGTGCGCGTCTGGGAAAAGGTCAACAAGCACCGCTTCGACCGGATCATGGTCGCGACCCGGACCACCGCCGTCGAAGCACGGGCCGATGCGTTGTGGGTGACCTTCGAAGGACCGAACGCGCCCGTGGCGCCACAACCGTACGACGCCGTCCTGATGAGCGTCGGACGGGCGCCGAACGGGAAGAAGATCGCCGCGGACAAGGCCGGCATCGCGGTGACCGACCGCGGCTACATTCCGGTCGACTCGCAGATGCGCACCAACGTCGCGCACATCTTTGCGATCGGCGACATCGTCGGGCAGCCGATGCTCGCGCACAAGGCGACGCACGAGGGCCACGTCGCCGCCGAGGCGGCCGCGGGCGAGAAGTCACATTTCGACGCGCGCGTGATCCCGTCGGTCGCCTACACGGATCCCGAGATCGCCTGGGCCGGCCTGACCGAGGACGACGCGAAAGCCAAGGGTGTCAAGGTCGAGAAGGGACTCTTCCCGTGGGCTGCGTCCGGTCGCGCCATTGCCAACGGCCGCGACGAGGGACACACGAAGCTCCTGTTCGATGCCGCGACGCACCGCATCGTCGGCGGCGGCATCGTCGGCACGCACGCGGGCGATCTGATCGGCGAGATCGCGCTGGCGATCGAGATGGGGGCGGACGCCGTCGACATCGGCCGCACGATTCATCCGCACCCGACGCTCTGCGAATCGGTAGGACTCGCCGCCGAGGCCTACGAGGGCGTGTGCACGGACCTGCCGCCACCGCGCAAGCGATAGCACGCCCGCGCCGCGCCCGGATTCTCGTCCGCGCGATCACATAGGCGACGTCCCTGGGTTGCCGGTGATACGCGGCCCGTCACGCGCGGCGATGCGCGCGGCAAGCTCGAACGCGCGCACCAGTCCCTCGGCGCTGGCCACGTTGCGGCCGGCGATGTCGAATGCGGTGCCGCTCGCGCACGTCGCCACCGGCACGGGGAGCCCCCCGTGGAGCGTGACGCCGCTGGCGAAGCCCAAGAGCTTCATCGCGATCTGACCCTGGTCGTGGTACATCGACACCACGGCGTCGAAATCGCCGCGGCGCGCCGCGAGAAACACGGTGTCGGGCGACAGCGGCCCGCGGGCGTCGACGCCTTCGAGGCGCACCTGCGCAATGGCCGGCGCGATGACATCGATCTCCTCGCGGCCGATCGAGCCGCCGTCGCCCGCATGCGGATTGAGCCCCGAGACCGCGATGCGCGGCGCGGCGATACCCGCGGCCTTCAGATAGCGATCGGCGATGCGCACCGCTGCGACGACGCCCTCGCCGGTGACGGCGCCCGCCACGTCGCGCAATGGAATGTGCGACGTGACGCGCGAGGTCCACAGCGCGCCCGTGATGTTGAACTCGCTGACGAACCCCCTCACGCCGAACTTCTCCTGCAGATAGCGCAGCTCGTCTTCCTGCGCGAGGCCGGCGAGCCGCATCGCGTGCTTGTTGAGCGGGGCGAAGACGATGCCATCGACGTCGCCGCGTCTGGCGGCCTCCGCCGCGGTCTCGAGCGCGACCAGCGCCGCGCGGCCCCCGGCCTGCGTCGCCTCGCCGGGGGTGATGGCGGCGGCGTCGATCAGCTCGAGCGCGGCGAGCGCGGGCTGGCCCGGGCGGATCGCGATTGACCCGACGGGGCAGCGGACGACGTCCACGCGCTGGCCTGCGACACGCTCGCCGGCGGCGAGCATCGACGGATCGGTGAAGACGACGACATCGGCGTGGGCAAGTGCGTCGGCACGAGCGAGCAGCTTCACCGCGATCTCGGGACCGATCCCGTTCGGATCGCCGAGCAGCACGGCGAGCCGCGGCCGGCGGCCGGCTACGACATGGTGTGCGTCAGTCGACACGTATGTTCGCCGTCTTGATCAGCTTGCCGTAGCGATCGTATTCGTCGCGATTCATCTTCGCGAACTGCTCGACCGACAGGTTGCCGGGCTCGCCGCCCAAGCCCCGAAGCCGTGCCTGGACGTCGGGCAGCGCCAGCGCCTTCTGCAGCTCGACGTGGAGCTGATCGACGATCGCCTTCGGGGTTCCGCCGGTGACGAACAGTCCGTACCAGGTCGTCATTTCGGCGGCGGGATAGCCGACTTCGGCGATGGTCGGCACGTTCGGCAATTCGGCCGAGCGTGCGGCCCCGGTGACGGCGAGCGGCCGGAACTTGCCGGCCTTGATCTGCGCCATCGCGGAGGACGTCGTGTCGAACATCATCTGCACTTCGCCGGAGAGCAGGTCGACGTGCGCCTGGCTGCTGCCCTTGTACGGAATGTGGGTCGTCTTCACGCCCGCGGCGAGATCGAACGCTTCGCCGGCGATATGCTGCGTGCTGCCCACGCCCGACGATGCGTATTTGATATCACCGGGCTTCGCCTTGGCGGCGGCCACCAACTCCTTGACGCTGGTGAACGGCGTCACGGATCCGACGACGAGCACGTTGGGAACGACGACGACGAGCCCCACCGGCTGCAACTGCTTCAGCGGATCGAAGCCGAGTTTGATCAGGTGCGGCGCAATCGCCTGGCCGGTGTTGGTGGCGACGAGCAGCGTGTGCCCGTCGGGCGCCGCCTTCGCGACCAGATCCGCGGCGATCGTGTTCGACGCACCGGGCCGGTTCTCGACGACGAACGGCTGCTTCATCGATTCCTGGAATTTTTCCGCGAGCATCCTGGCAATGATGTCGGTGCCGCCGCCGGCGTTCGCGCCGACCATGATCTTGACCGGCCGCGACGGGTACGCCGGGTCCGCGCCCGCCGCACCCGTCGCCATTGCGGCTGCGACCAGCGCCGCGGCAATCCTGAGCATTGCCTGCATGAAGTTCCTCCGTGGGTAGCGCGGCGCGGGCCGCCTGTCGCTCGAGTGAATCCTAACCCGGTCAGCAATAACTGGCCAATCGAATTTATGAATGATGTGATAAGTTATTGATATCACCCCATGGATGTCACCTCGGCCACGCACGAAATGACTCCGACCATCCCCCCCGATTGGCATCTGCGCGCGCGGCTCAAGGCACGGCAGCTCGCGCTGCTGGTCGCCATTGCCGACCATCGCAGTCTGCGGCGGGCGGCACAGGTCATCGCCGTTACGCAGCCGGCCGCGACCCGGATGCTCGGCGAGCTCGAGGATGCGCTCGGCGTGCCGCTGTTTGACCGCGTCGCCTGGGGCATGCAGGCGACCGCGTATGGCGAGACCCTGATTCGGTACGCGCGCGGCATGCTCACCGATCTGTCGGAAGCCCGCGACGAGATCGCGGCGCTCGCGGCCGGCGCCCGTGGGAAATTGCGCGTCGGCTCGGTGACCGGCGCAATTCCGCGTCTCGTGGCCCCGGCGCTGTGCGCGGTGCGCGAGGCGCGCCCGGGCATCAAGGTGTTCGTGCTGGTCAACAGCAGCGACGTGCTGGTGTCGGCGTTGCGCCAGGGAACGCTCGACGTCGCGATCGGACAGCTGCCCGCCAGCGTCGACGCGTCCGAATTCGACGTCTTGCCGCTGCGCGACGAACCGTTGTGCCTGGCGGCGCGCGCCGGCCATCCGCTCGCACGCGCGAACGCGATCGACGCCGCGACGCTCGCCCGCGCGACGTGGATTCTGCATCCACCCGACAGTGGCATGCGCGCCGACGTCAACGCGATACTGGCGCGTGCGCGGTTGACGCCGCCGGGCGATGTGATCGAAACGGTTTCGATCGTCGCGACGCTGGCGCTGCTGCAGCGAACCGACGCGGTGGCGGTGTTACCCGTGGATCTGGCGGAACACTATGCGGAGCACCGGCTGCTGGCGCGCCTGCCGCTCGAGCTCCCGGCGGGCGGAGGCACTACGCAGTTGATGACGCGCGCGAACCGCCGGCTCGCGCCGGTGGCGCAGGACTTCGTGGCCGCACTGACGCGAGCCGTGGGGTGACCAATTCGAATCCTGGGGACGGCGACCGCTGCTAGAATCCCCGGAACCCGCGCGCAAACATCAAGGGATTGCCGATGACCCAGGACGAGCAGAAGCAGGCGGTTGCCCGCGAGGCGATCAGGTACGTCGAGGACGACGCGATCATCGGCGTGGGCACAGGGTCGACGGCGAACTACTTCATCGACGAGCTGGCGAAGGTCAAGCGCCGGATCAAAGGTGCCGTGGCGAGCTCGGTCAAGACTGCCGAGCGGTTGAAGAGCCACGGCATCCTCGTCGAGGAACTCAACAACGTCGCCGATCTGCCGGTCTACGTCGATGGCGCGGACGAAGTGACCGAACACGGCGCGATGATCAAGGGTGGCGGCGGTGCGCTGACGCGCGAGAAGATCGTCGCCGCGGTGGCGCGCAAGTTTGTCTGCATCGCCGACGGTTCGAAGCTGGTCGGCGTGCTCGGCAAGTTCCCGTTGCCGGTCGAGGTGCTCCCGATGGCGCGCAGCTACGTTGCGCGGAAGCTCGTGCTGCTCGGCGGACAGCCCGCCTGGCGGATGGGCTTCACGACCGACAACGGCAATGTGATCCTCGACGTGCATGGTCTCGGGCTGACGAACCCGGTCGAGATGGAGGCGAAGATCCGGGCGATCGTCGGCGTTGTCGCCGTCGGCCTCTTCGCGGCGCGTGGTGCCGACGTCATCCTGCTCGGCACCGACAACGGCGTGCGAACGCTGACGCCGAAGCACTGAGCTGCGCGGGCGGCGTCTGCCTGTCCCGGTCGGGTCCCGGCCGGAACGCTCCCTGCTAGAATCGCCCGATGACCAACCTCGCCGTCCCGGGGCTCGGGACCTTCGCCGACGTGGCCGCCTACATGCACGGTGTGGGCGTCGCCGCCCGCGCCGCCGCGCGGGAGCTCGCGCGCGCCGACACCCGGGCAAAGGACGCGGCATTGCTGGCGACGGCGGCGGCGATCCGCGAGCGCGCCTCGGAGCTGCTCGCAGCCAATGCAACCGACGTTGCTGCCGCGAACGCCGCGGGGCAGGATGCGGCGTTCGTCGATCGTCTCACGCTGACCCCGAAGACGATCGCGGCGATGGCCGCGGGACTCGACCAGATCGCCGCGCTTCCCGATCCTGTCGGCGAGATCACCGATCTGCGGTATCGCCCGTCGGGAATCCAGGTCGGCCTGATGCGCGTCCCGCTCGGCGTCATCGGGATCATCTACGAATCGCGCCCCAACGTCACGGCGGACGCCGCGGGGCTGTGCCTGAAGGCCGGCAACGCGACGATCCTGCGCGGCGGATCCGAGGCGCTCAACAGCAACCAGGCGATCGCCGCCTGCGTGCACGCGGGCCTCGGCGCCGCCGGTCTTCCGGAAACCGGGGTACAGGTCGTTGCCACCACCGACCGCGCCGCGGTCGGCTGCCTGATCGCGGACGAGAAGCACGTCGACGTCATCGTGCCCCGCGGCGGCAAGGGCCTGATCGAGCGCATCGCGCGCGAGGCGAAGGTGCCGGTGATCAAGCATCTCGATGGCGTCTGCCACGTGTTCATCGACGCTTCCGCCGATCCCGACATGGCCATTCGCATCGCCGACAACGCCAAGACGCAGCGCTATTCGCCGTGCAACACGATGGAGACGCTGCTCGTCCACGCGGCCATCGCTCGCGCGCGTGCTGCCGCCGCTGGCGCTGATCTACGCGGAGAAAGGCGTCGAGCTGCGCGGCTGCGAGCGTTCGCGCGCGATCGTGCCGGCGATGAAGGCCGCCGACGAGGACGACTGGTACACCGAGTATCTGGCGCCGATCCTCGCCGTGCGCGTCGTCGACACGCTCGATGAGGCGATCGCGCACATCGCGCAGTACGGCTCGCAGCATACCGACGCCATCGTGACGCAGGATCACGCGCACGCGATGCGCTTCCTGCGCGAGGTCGACTCGAGCTCCGTGATGGTCAACGCGTCGACGCGCTTCGCCGACGGCTTCGAGTACGGGCTGGGCGCCGAGATCGGCATCTCGACCAACAAGCTGCACGCGCGGGGCCCGGTCGGCCTCGAGGGCCTCACCAGCCGCAAGTGGATCGTGCTGGGGTCCGGCCAGATCCGAACCTGACGCGGAGCAACATCGCGCCGCGCCGCCTGAGCACCGAACGACGCCCGCGCGGTGCGTGGCCCTTCGCGCCCGCCGCCCGACCATAGCAAAGCCAATGACGAGCCTCGCCCGCGACATCCTCGAGTTCTGGTTCGGCCCGCCGCCGCACGCGACCCGTGCCGAGTGGTTTCGCAAGGATCCCGTCTTTGATGCGTCGATTCGCGAGCGCTTCGGCGAGGCGATCGACGCCGCGCTTGCGGGCATGCTCGACAGCTGGCGCGCGGAGGCTCAAGCTGCGCTCGCACACGTGCTCCTGCTCGACCAGTTCACGCGCAACGTATTTCGCGACACGCCGCGCGCGTTCGCCGGCGACCGCGCGGCGCTCGCGACCGCGATTGCCACCGTGGACGCCGGTATCGATCGCAGGCTCGACCCCTGGGAGCGGTGGTTTGTCTACATGCCGTTCGAGCACGCGGAGGATCCGGCGATGCAGGAGCGCTCGGTCGCACTGTTTGGAGAGCTCGCGCGCGAGACCGGCGACACTGCGCCTCTCGAGTGGGCGCAGAAACACGCCGCCGTCGTGCACCGCTTCGGCCGCTATCCGCACCGCAATGCGATCCTCGGTCGTGAATCGACGCCCGAGGAGATCGCGTTCCTGCGCGAGCCGGGTTCGCGCTTCTGATCGACGGCCTTGTCCGAGCCGGAGCCCGCGCAAGGCGGCGGCACTACAGCAAGGCGGTGACGCTACAATCCCCACCGCGATGAACCGGGCCCTCGGCATCCTCGGCGGCACCTTCGATCCGATCCACTGCGGTCACCTCGAGCTCGCGCGCGAGTTGCGTGCGGCGCTCGATCTGTCGGCGGTCCGTTTCATTCCCGCTGGCGACCCGCCGCACCGGGCGGCTCCGGTCGCGCCGGCCGCCCATCGGCTGGAAATGGTCGAGCTCGCAATCGCCGGCATCGCCGGTCTCGAGGTCGACGCGCGCGAGATTCTCCGTGCGGGCCGCAGCTACACGGTGCCCACGCTCGAGGAATTGCGCCGCGAGGAACCAGCGCGGCCGCTTGCGCTGATCCTCGGCGCGGACGCGTTCCTCGGTCTGCCGACGTGGCACCGGTGGGGCGAGCTCTTTGCTCTCGCGCACATCGTCGTCGTGGCGCGGCCGGGCGTGGCCTTCGACGGGACGTTGCCGCCGCTGCTCGCCGACGAGTGGAAGCGGCGCCTGCGCCGGGACAGCGCGGCGCTCGCCTCCGAGCCGGCCGGAGTGATCGTCACCCAGCCCATCTCCGCGCACCCGATTTCCGCGTCGGCGATACGATTCCAGCTCGCGCGTGGCGCCGAGGGCATCGCCGCGGTTCGCGGTTTGCTTCCCGCCGCGGTTTTGGCCTATATTGACCGCAACCAACTCTATCGTTCACGCCCGGATGCGACTTAACAAGATCCAGAAGACCGCCGTCACCGCTCTCGAAGACATCAAGGCGCGCGACATCACCGTTCTCGATGTCCGCAAGCTCACCAGCCTGTACGACACAATGATCATCGCCTCGGCCGATTCCAACCGGCAGGTGAAGTCGCTCGCCGGCCATGTCCGCGACAAGCTCAAGGAGACCGGCGCCACGATCATCGGTGTCGAGGGCGAGGCGTCAGGCGAATGGGTGCTGGTCGACGCCGGGGAGATCATCGTCCACATCATGCAGCCGGCGGTTCGCGCCTACTACAACCTCGAGGAACTCTGGGCATCGCCCGCGAAACGGCGGGCGAAGGCGGTCGACCGCGCCGCGGCGTAGCGCCGGATCCCGATTGTCCGGGCGATGAAGCTGCGCGTCGTCGCTCTCGGCCATCGCATGCCCGATTGGGTCATCGGCGGCTGGATCGACTACGCACGCCGAATGCCGCGCGAGTTTTCGCTCGAGCTCACTGAACTCAAGCCGGAGCCACGCGATCGCGGCAAACCGGTGCCCCAGGTACTCGCCGCCGAGGCGGTCCGGATCACCGCCGCGTGCCGCGGTGCCGAGGTCGTGGCTCTCGACGAACGCGGTGCTCCATGGACGACGCGGGTGCTGGCCGAGGCCCTGGCGCGCTGGCGCGACGGTGGGCATGACGCTGCGTTCGTGATCGGCAGCGCCGATGGCCTGGCCGACGGTGTCAAACGCGGCGCGAGTGCCATTGTCGCGCTTTCCGCGCTAACATTGCCGCACGGGCTCGTCCGCGTCATCGTCGCCGAGCAGCTGTATCGGGCAGTGAGCCTCCTTTCGCACCACCCGTACCATCGCGAATGACAACCTGCCCGGTGGCTCCGGGCGCCTGGGACCGATCCCGCCATGAGCACTCCTGTCGTCTACCTTGCCTCGAAAAGCGCGCGCCGCGAGGAATTGCTGCGCCAGCTCGGCATCGAATTCACGAGCCTCCGTGTGCGGGAGGCGCCCGGGCGCGAAGCCGACATCGTCGAGGGCGCACGCGACGCCGAGCCGGCGCTCCATTACATCGAGCGCATCGCGCGGACCAAGGCCACCGTCGGTTGGCAGCGGATGCTGCAGCGCGGGCTGCCGCCGCATCCGGTGCTGGGCGCCGACACCGAAGTGGTTCTCGATGGTGTGATCTTCGGCAAGCCGGCCGACGCAGCCGACGCGGTGCGGATGCTGACGATGCTCTCCGGCCGCAGCCATCAGGTGCTGACCGCGGTAGCGTTCTGCTGGAACGAGCGGGTCATCGCCGAGATCTCGGCGTCGACGGTAACGTTCCGGGCGTTGACGCCCGACGAAATCGATCGTTACATCGCCACCGACGAACCCTTCGACAAGGCCGGCGCGTATGCCGTCCAGGGCCGCGCGGCGGCGTTCGTGAGCCGCATCGACGGCAGCTATTCGGGTGTCATGGGATTGCCGCTCTGCGAGACGGCGAGCGCGCTCGCCGCGATCGGCTTCCCCGTGCTATGAGCAAATCAACCGATGCCGCTTCAGCTGGCCGGTCGAAGCTCGCGCAAGCGAGCAGATCGGTTGCTGACAAGGCGCTGCGGAGCGCGCGACCGGAGCGTACTCGAGACGTACGTGAGGATCGCGAGCGAGCAGCAACGCCGTCAGCGGCCGATATGCGAAGCTTGACGACCGATGTCCCATGAAATCCTCATCAACGTAACCCCCCAGGAAACGCGCGTCGCGATGCTCGAGCAGGGCGTCGTGCAGGAGCTCCACATCGAGCGTGCCAGCGCGCGGGGTCTCGTGGGCAACGTCTACCTCGGGCGCGTCGCGCGCGTCCTGCCGGGAATGCAGAGCGCGTTCGTCGAGATCGGCCTCGAGCGGGCGGCGTTCCTCCACATCGCCGACATCTGGGAGCATCGGCAGAACGGGCACGGTGGCGGCGACGCGCGCCCGATCGAGCGGATCCTGCACGAGGGGCAGGCGCTGCTCGTCCAGGTGATCAAGGATCCGATCGGGACCAAGGGCGCGCGCCTGTCGACGCAGGTGAGCCTCGCCGGCCGGCTCCTCGTCTATCTGCCGCAGGACTCGCACATCGGCATCTCGCAGCGGATCGGCGACGAGGCCGAGCGCGAAAGCCTTCGCGAAAGGCTCCAGCTGCTGCTGCCGGACGGGCACACCGGCGGCTTCATCATCCGCACGATGGCCGAGACCGCATCGGAGCGCGAGATGCAGAGCGACATCGAGTACCTGACCAAGCTCTGGAGCGACCTCAACGCGCGCGCAAGCGACGTTCCGGCGCCGGCGCTCCTCTACCAGGACCTGAACCTGGCCCAGCGCGTGCTCCGGGACATGGCGACCGAGGAGACTTCCCGTGTCGTCGTCGACTCGCGCGAGACCTACACCAAGATGCTGGATTTCGCGCGCGAATACACGCCGGCACTGATCGAGCGCATCGCGCACCACGCCGGGGAGCGGCCGCTGTTCGATCTGAACAGCGTCGAGGACGAGATCGAGAAGGCGCTCGCGCGCCGCGTGAACCTGAAGTCGGGCGGGTACCTGATCGTCGACCAGACCGAGGCGATGACGACGATCGACGTCAACACCGGCGGCTACGTCAGCGGGCGCAGCTTCGACGACACGATCTTCAAGACCAACCTCGAAGCGGCGCAGGTCATCGCCCGTCAGCTGCGGCTGCGCAATCTCGGCGGCATCATCATCATCGACTTCATCGACATGGAGAACGCCGACCACCGTGCCGCGGTCCTGACCGAGCTCAACCGTGCGCTCGAGCGCGACCGGACCCGGCTGACGGTGAACGGCTTCACGCAGCTCGGACTGGTCGAGATGACGCGCAAGCGCACGCGCGAGTCGCTCGCACACGTGCTCTGCGAGAGCTGTCCGACCTGTCACGGCCGCGGCCAGCTCAAGACCGCGCAGACGATCTGCTACGAGATCCTGCGCGAGATCCTGCGCGAGGCGAAGCAGTTCAATGCGCGCGAGTTCCGGATCCTTGCCGCGCAGCCGGTGATCGATCTGTTCCTCGACGAGGAGTCGCAGTCGCTCGCCCAGCTCGGCGACTTCATCGGCAAGCCGATCTCGCTGCAGGTCGAGTCCATCTACACGCAGGAGCAGTACGACATCGTGCTGATCTAGGCTCCGATGCTCGGCAAGCTCTGGTCGCGCGCCAAGGCATTCCTTGCCGGGCTGTTCCGACGCAAGCCGCCGGAGCCGGGCCGGTTCGAGGAGGATGCGCAATCGTCGCTCCGTGGCTGGCTCGTCGGGGCGCCGTGGATCCTGCCGCGGCGCAAATACCTGGTCTACGTTCCGCGCGGCCACACGAACTGGCGCCGGGTGCCGCTCCTGGTGCTGATCCACGGCTGTCGGCAGACGTCCGAGGACATCGTCGCGGCAACTCGGTTCACCGCGCTGGCGGACGACATGGGCTGCCTCGTGCTGCTGCCGCGGCAGAATCCGCACGCGAACGCCTGGGGCTGCTGGAACTGGTTCGATCCGGCGACCGCCCACGGCTGGGGTGAAACGGCGATCGTCGCCGCGCAGATTCGCGCGGTCCGCCGGAAATACTGGATCGATCGCAAGCGCGTGTACCTGGCGGGACTATCATCGGGGGGCGGCCTCGCGGCTGCGATCGCGATCCGCCGGCCGGAGCTCGTCGCGGGCGCGTTCATCCATTCGGGCATCGGCTGCGGTGCGGCGTCATCGGCACTCGCCGCGTTCGAAGTCCTGAAGAGCGGCGCAGACACCGACCTCGTCCAGCTCGGGCGTGATGTTCGCGCGCAGGCAGATCCGGCCGCGCTGCCCGTTCCGGTTCTGGCGCTGCAAGGTGGCGAGGACAACGTCGTCGCGCCGATCAATGCCGCACAGCTCGTCCGCCAGTTTCTGGCGCTGAACGGCCATCCGGCGGCCGACGTCGGAACCGTCGATCTGCTTCCGCCGCCGGATCGCCGCGACGCGGCGACGACTCCCGACGGGCGCATCGTGACCACCAGCGAATGGTCGGTCGCCGATCGTCTCGTGGCGCGGCACGTGCTCGTGGACAAGCTCGGCCATGCGTGGAGCGGCGGCGACGAAACCTACCCGTACAACGATGCGCATGCGCCGGACGCCACCGCGCTGCTGCGCACGTTCGTGGCCGACACGTTGCAGTAAGATCGGTGCTCGCAGCAGTTGCGCGCAGGAATGCGACACCCGACAGACGATGAAGACCTGCAGACGAGGGGAGCGAAGCATGGCGGCGACGGGAATGAACCACTTCACGGTGCTCACCGACGACGTGCCGCGCACGGTGCGCGTTCTTCGGCGAGATTCTGGGCCTGACCGATGGTCCGCGTCCCGCTCTCGGCTTTGCCGGCGCGTGGCTGTACGCCGGCGACCAGGCGGTGCTGCACGTCGTCGGCGGACGAACGAGGGACGAGCTGAAGGCCGGCGTGATCGACCACATCGCATTCTCGGCCACCGGCCTCGCCGCGACGCTCGCCGCCCTCGAGGCGCGTGGCGTCGAACACGTCTGCCGGCGACAGGTGGGATCGGGTGTCTGGCAGGTCTTCTTCCACGACCCCAACGGCGCGAAGGTCGAGCTCGATTTCGCCGCCGACGAGACCCGATCGGGATGACGCCATTCGCGACGCTCGACCACCTGGTCGTCGCGGCGACCACGCTCGCCGACGGCATCGACTACGTCGCCGCAATCACCGGGGTCTCGCCGCGCCCCGGCGGGAAGCACATCGCGATGGGCACGCACAACGCGCTCCTGCGCCTTGGCGCCAAGGTCTACCTCGAAATCATCGCGATCGATCCCGAGGGTGCGCGGCCCGGCGCGCCCGCGCTGGTTCGACCTCGACAACATCGCGCTGCAGGCCGAGCTCGCCGAACGGCCGCGCCTCATTCACTGGGTCGCGCGCACGCGACGATATCGGGAGCGCAGTCGCGCGCTGCCCGATCGCACTCGGCGCCGTGCACCCGATGTCGCGCGGTGACTACCGGTGGCGGATCACGATTCCGGACGATGGCACGCGTGCCGGGCAAGGGGATCGTGCCGACGCTGATCCAGTGGGACGTGCCCACCCACCCGGCCGAAGCATTGCCGGGGTCGGGTATTTCGCTCGCGGGTCTCGCGGCCGCACATCCCGATCCCGCCGCAATCCGTGGCGCCCTCGACACGCTGGGCCTGGCGGGGATCCTGCCGGTCACCTACGATCGCGACGCGCGTCTGGCGACGATGCTGCGTACGCCGCGCGGAATCGTGACGCTCTGAACACGCCGCCGACGCCTCACTCGATCGTGCGGTCCGCACGCATGCGGGTCCCAGTCGAAAGGGCGACGCCGAGCGCCTTGGCCGTCTTCATGTTGATCACGAATTCGAAGGTCGTCGGTCGCTCGATCGGAATGTCCGCAGGCTTGGCGCCTTTGAGGATCTTGTCGACGAAGACGGCGGCGCGCCGGTAGAGGGCGAGAAAGTTCGCGCCGTAGCCGAAGAGCCCCCCCGCGTCGGGGTATTCGAGGAAGCTGATCGAAGGAAGGCGGCGCCTGACCGCGAGCTCCGCGATCCTCTTGAAGCTTGCGATGAAGACGACGTCCTCGACCACCGACAGCGCGTCGACATTCTCGCTGGCCATCGCCGCGAAGGCACTGTCGAGGTCTGCGGCGCTTCGCGCATGGAACGTGAGCAGCGTCACGTTCAGGTTCCTGGCGGCGACGTCCGCGGACTGAAGGAATGGTCCCATGGCAGCACTATCCGGATTCGCGAGGATCGCCACGCGACGCACGCGCGGGATCGCATCCTTGAGTACCTCGAGCCGCTTCGCCACGAGTTCGGGAACGAAGAACGTGTCGCCGGTTATGTTGCCGCCAGGGCGCGCAAGACTCGCGACGATGCCCGTTCCGACAGCGTCGCCGACGTTGGTCATTACCACCGGTATCGGATCCGTTGCGGTTGCCTGCTTCGCGGCGAGGGCGCCGGGTACCGAGTGCGTCACGATGACGTCCACCTTGAGCCGGACGAGCTCGGCGGCGAGCAGGGGAAGGCGGTCGTACTGACCTTCCGCAAAGCGGAATTCGATAACGATGTTCTTGCCCTCGACGTAGCCCAGGTCGCGCAATCCTGCGCGGAACGCGTCGATGCGCGGCGCCCATGCCGTGGGATTGGCCACACCCAGGAAGCCGATCCGCGGCATCGTGACGGCCGATTGACTGCGCCAATCCCAGGGACGCCACCAGCTGCGCCGCCATTGCGATCAGGACCTGCCTTCGTCGGACCTGCACGACGTCCCTCCCCCGGACCCGCCTCCGGCGAAGTGTACCGCCGAGGGCGGCCGGCCGCGACCTAGCCGCGCAGGTTCGCGTTGAAGAACGCGACCGTTCGTGCCGGCGCTAGCTTCGCGGCCGCCTCATCGTAGCGCGGAGTCGTGTCGTTGTTGAATCCCGTGCTGCGTCGATGGATACGTGAACATCTGCGTATTTCACGCCGGCCGCCTTGAGCGCGATCTCGTATGCCGGCCAGCCGGCGTTGATCCGCTCGTCGTTCCCGGCGTAGTGGATAAGCAGCGGCGCCCGGATCTGCGGGCGTCTTCGGCCGAAGGCTGGCCGCCATCGAACGGCACCGCGGCGCCGAGTCGGGCAGCCGTGTCGCCAGCATATTGGCAATGTCGCCGCCATAGCAGAACCCGACGACCCCGTAGCGGCCGCTGCACTCCGGAAGTGCCTTCAGCAAGCTCGCGGCCGCGACGAAGTCCGCGCGCGATTTCGTCCGATCGAGCGTGGCGAAAAGCCCGCGTGCCTTGTCTTCGTCGCCCGGATACCCGCCAGCGGAAACAACGCATCCGGAGCGAACGCCACGAATTCATCGACGGCGCAGCCTGCGGCAATATCCTCGATATGCGGATTCAATCCGCGGTTCTCATGCACCACGAGCACACCTGGAAGCTTCCCCGCCGCATTGGAGGGCCGGACGAGGTAGCCGCGCATCCGGCCATCGCCCTCGGGCGACGAATATTCAACGTAACGGGCGCGGATCCGGGCATCGGCGGGCGCGACCTGCTGCGCTTCGGCAAAGCGCGGGTTGAGCGCGTCGAGCAGCATCGAGGCCGTCATTCCGCCACCGCGTACTTGGCGACACCGTTCAGGAAGCCGCGGCGATCGACCTGCCCGTGCACGTACCGGTCGAACCACCGCAGAACTTCGGGATCGAAATCACGAGCCGTCTTCCGTTGCATGTCAAATCCTCCGTCAACTGAGCGCCCCGCGCGCCGCAACCGGCCACAGGCATTCGACGCGGCTGCCACGCACGCCGACGATCCAGTCGTAGAGGTTGACCGTCGGATCGCAGTGACCCGGGACGAGCCAGAGCCGGTCTTCGGGCAGCGGCGGCCGCGCATCGGGCGCAACCGCGAGCACGCCATGCTCGTCGGAGGCCTTCGTATACGTCAATCCCTGCGCGCCGTAGACGACCGGCGGCCCGGAATCGAACGCGAACGCCTTGAGCCCTGCGTCGACGACGGCGCGGCTGCGCACCGGCGCGCTCATCACTGCGGCCAGGACGAACAGGCTCTGCTCGAAATGATGCTGGTCGGGCGCGAGCGCGTTCTTCTGGTAGTCGGCATCCATGAAGACATACGAGCCCGGCTGGAGCTCGGTGTAGACGCCGCTGTCGCGCTCGAGCTGCCAGGTTCCGGTACCGGCACCGGTCACGGTCGGACAGCGGATGCCCGCGGCCTCGATCATCGCCTTCGTCTCGCCCGCGAGTTGCGCCGCCTGTGCGATCGCGGCCCGGCGCTCGTCCGGCGTGCGCAGGTGCTGCGCGGCCCCGTGGTAGGCGTGGAGTCCGCGCAAGGCGAGGCCCGGCGTGCGCGCGATCGCCTCGGCGACACCCAGCGCACCGTGCGCCCGGCGCGGTGCCGCAACGATTGGCACCGACGTCGATCTCGACCAGCACATCGATGGTGACGCCGGCCGCGCGCGCCGCAGCCCCGATGTGGCGGACGTTGACGGCATCGTCGGCCAGCACGCCCACCTTCGCCTCCCGCGCCAGCTGCGCGAGCCGTGCGAGCTTGGCGGAGCCGACGATCTCGTTGGTGACGAGCACATCGCGAATGCCGGCCGCGACGAACGCCTCGGCCTCGCCGACCTTCTGGCAGCAGATGCCGACCGCCCCGCGCTCGAGCTGCGCGTGTGCGATGTCCGGGCACTTGTGCGACTTCGCGTGCGGCCGCAGCGCCACGCCTGCGCCACGCACGGCGTTGGCCATCAGGTCGAGATTGCGCTCGAACGCATCGAGATCGACGACGAGTGCCGGCGTGTCGATGTCGTCGACCGAATCGCCGGGGCGGGCAGGCGGGTGTTGCATCGGGCCATCGTAACGTGCGCGACGCCCGCCGGCCAAGCGTGGGTTGCCCGGTCCGATCCACGTCCCCGCGTGGCGGGAGCCGTCACTTGGTCGCAGCGGCCTCCGCGGCCGCGAGCTGGCCGTAAACGACGTGCGCGATCTTGAGAAGCTGGGCGCGATCGAGGTTGCCCGAGATCGCGTAGCCGCAAGCATCGTCGATCCAGTAGAACACGCCGACGCCATTCTCGATCGCATAGCGGAATGCGGTCTCACCGGTGCCTTCCCGCTGCCTGCGCACCTGCAGCGACAGCCGCTGCTTGTCGGCGTTCTCGTACATGAACAACGCGGTCGGCTTCTCGTTGCCGGCCACGAGGCGCCCTCCGACGAGCGCGTATCCGAGGCCGTTCAAGTCCGGTGCGTGCACCTGGAAGCCCAGCCGCCGGGTGAGCCACGTGACGAGCCGCTTCTCCTCGTTCGCCCAGATCTCGACCGGACGATTGACGTCGGCGGCATAGAGAGCATGCGCGAATGCCGCCTGCCGCGCGAACGTCGTCGGCGTGCCCGCGCGCTCGATCAGCGCGTCGCGGCCGTACCAGCCCCAGCCCGACGCCGACGGCCAGCGTCGCAGCCACCGCAAAGGCGGGCGCGAGCCACCGGCGGAAGCCCCCGACGCGCCCGGCAGGAACCGTCGCCGCCGCCAGCAAGCGCTCCGGAATCGGCTCGGCGAGCACCGGGTCCAGCGCATCGCGCAGCGTGGCATTCTGCGCACGCAGTTCCGCGACCCGCGCGGCGAGCGCCGGGTCCGACGCGAGCGCCGACTCGAGCGTCGCAGCCCGCCCGGATGCGAGTTGCCCGTCGACGTAGGCGTGGACGTCGGCGTCCGGGATCGGTGTGAGGGCATTCGGGGTCATGCGGTGGCTCGCCCGTTCACTTGACCACACGCAACGTCGAGGGCGGCTCGGCGATCAGGCGCTGGAGCTTGGCGCGCGCGCGGGAGAGCCGGGACATCACGGTCCCGATCGGCACCGCCAGGACGCTGGCGATCTCGTCGTAGCGCAGCTCCTCGACGGCGGCCAGCAGCAGGACCTCGCGCTGGTCCGGGGAAAGCCGGCCGATCTGCTCGACCATTTCGATGAGCTCGACGCGGTCGAGCTGGTTCGCGCGCACCGGAAGCTGCCACGCCGGATTGCCCGAATCCGCGTCGATCGAGACGTTGGCGGCCTCACGCCTTGCGAGCGCGAGCTGGTTGACGTGGACGTTGTGCATGATCGTGAAAAGCCATGCGCGCAGATCGCTGCCCGCGCGCCACAGACGCCGCTTCTCCCATGCCCGCGCCAGCGTATCCTGGACCAGGTCGTCGGCCCGGGACGGATCGCCGGTCAGCACCCGCGCGTAACGCCGCAGGCGCGGAATCGCGGCGACCAGTTCCGGGTGCGGAAGGTGCGTGGCATCGGTGGTGGCGGGCGGCGTCACGTTGGCAAGGCACTGCGACCGATCGAAGTCTCGAGCTGCCGCAAGGTGAGGTAATCGTCGCGCATCGTGGACAAGCTCAATTCTGAACCTGCGGCCGCAGGCCGACCAGCGCCTGCATGCGAATCATCGGAATCTCCCCGGGGTGGGCTGGAAACAACCACGCCAACAGGCGACGAGCGGGGGGTATTCCGTCAGAGGAGGAATAGCGTGGCGAGGCCGAGGAAGATGAAGAATCCGCCCGAGTCGGTGACCGCAGTGATCATCACCGACGAGCCCACCGCCGGGTCGCGGCCGGCCTTCATCATCGAGATCGGGATCAGCACGCCCATCAGCGCGGCAAGCATCAGGTTGAGCGTCATCGCCAGCACCATCACGAGGCCCAGCGCGATGTCGCGGTACAGCACCATCGCGACGAGCCCCATCACGCCGCCCCAGATGACGCCGTTGACGAGGCTCACGGTGATCTCCTTGCGGATCAGCTGCCGCGCGTTGACCGCCGTCACCTGACCAAGTGCAGCGGCGCGCACGATCATCGTGATCGTCTGGTTGCCCGAGTTGCCGCCGATTCCAGCGACGATCGGCATCAGCGCCGCGAGCGCGACCAGCCGCGCGATCGAACCTTCGAAGATGCCGATGACCCGGGATGCGATGAACGCGGTGACGAGGTTGATGGCGAGCCACGCCCAGCGGTTCTTGAACGACGCCCAGACCGATGCGAAGACGTCCTCCTCCTCGCGCAGGCCCGCCTGTGCGAGGAGATCTTCCTCCCCGCTCTGTCGGACGAAGTCGAGCACCGCGTCGACCGTGACGCGGCCCACCAGCCGGTCGTTGGTGTCGACGACCGGCGCCGAAACGAGGTCGTAGCGCTCGAACGCCGACGCCGCGACGTCGGCCTTCTCGTGCTGCCGCAGCTTCACCACCGGCGGCTTCATCACGGCGCCGACGGTCGTCTCGGGATCGGTGACGAGCATCGCGTTGACCGGAAGCATGCCCAGCAGCCGCTCGTCGCGGTCGACGACGAAGATCTGGTCGGTCTGCGTGGGCAACTCGTCGAACCGGCGCAGATAGCGCAGCACGACCTCCAGCGTGACGTCCGGCCGCACGGCGATGTCCTCGAAGTCCATCAGCGCGCCGACCATGTCCTCGTCGAACGACATCGCGGCCGCAGCTGTTCGCGCTCTTCGACGGGAAGACTCTGGAACACATCGTCCATCACCTCCTGCGGGAGATCGGGCCGAGCTCGGCGATCTCGTCGGTCTCGAGCGTCTCCGTCGCGGCGACGAGCTCCTCGGTGTCCATCGAGGAGATCAGCGATTCGCGGACCGCGTCGGAGACCTCGAGGCAGGATGTCGCCGTCGCGCGAGGCGCGCACCAGGTCCCAGACGTAGAGTCGCTCGTCGAGCGGGAGCGCTTCGAGGATGTAGGCGATGTCGGCCGGATGCAGCCGGTCGAGCTCGCGCTGCAGCGCCGCCTTGCTGTCCTTGTAGACGGCGCTTTCGGTGAGCTCGGCGTGGGCTTCGGAGGGCGGGTGCCCGACCTGCTGGCGGACCAGTCCCTCCACCAGCCGGTGCTTGCGCAGCAGTGCCGTTACCTCGGCGAGCGCGTCCTGAACGCTGGCGCGTGCCTCGGGCCGTACGGCATCGATCTTGTCGAGAGTCTCGGGCATGGACGGAAGGCGGTCGGGGGCTGTGTGAGGAACGCGCCGCCCGCTCCGCGGGCCGAGCGCATTCTAATCATTATGGGGCGAGGCCTGTTGCTCCGGACGACTCCGCCCGGACCAACGAGGCCGGCTCCGTTACGGTATCTCGGCGGACGGCATCCGCGCGATGATCGTTGCGACCCGGCCGTCGAGGTACTCGGACTGCGGGCGGCGCTCGAAGAGTCGCGGGCTGGGCGTCATTGCCGCCAGCCTGGCCGATTGTTCGGCAGAAAGCTGCGCCGCCGAGACGCCGAAGTAGCGCTGGGCCGCGGCTTCGGCACCGAACACGCCGTTGCCCCATTCGATCACGTTGAGGTAGAGCTCGAAGATCCGCTGCTTCGGGAGCAGCGCTTCGAGGAGCGACAGTCACCACGGCCTCCTCCGCCTTGCGCCAGTAGCTCTTTGCCGGCGACAGGAACAGATTCTTGGCGAGCTGCTGCGTGATCGTCGAGCCACCGCCGACGATGCGGCCCTTCTTCTGGTTCTTCTCGAGCGCCTTCTGCATCCCGTCCCAGTCGAAGCCGCGATGGTCGACGAATCTCGCGTCCTCGGAGGCGATCATCGCGCGCTTCAGATCGACCGAGATCCGGCCATAGGGCACCCAGCGGTACCGCAGGAGGGCGCCCGGATTCTGCGCACGCAGCTCGCCCATCCGCTGTGCCATGAACGCGGTCTCCCGTGGTGGCTCGTATCGGTACCACGCGATATGCCCGGCGATCCACGCGAGCCAGCCGAGCGCCACCAGGAGCAGCGCGGCAAGGCCGAGATACAGCGCCCGGCGCACCGATGCGAACGGGCCGCTGCGGGCCGATTGACCGGTCATCGCCGACGGCCGCTATTCGCTGCGCAGCTCGTCGCCCTTCGTGAACATCCAGGTGCGCGTGATGTGCAGCGCGTCGGTGTCGCGCTTGATGTCCGGAGAACGAGCAACGGCGCCGACATCTGAACGATCTTGACGGCCCCGCGTCGAGCACCTTGACCCGACGAGCGTGATCTCGACGTTCTCGACGCTGCCTTCACTGCGGATCGACACGGTCAGCGCCAGGCTGCCGTCGAGCTTCGGCTCGCGCGCCGGCCTCGGGGTAGACGAAGGTGCCGACGCGCTCGATCTTGGCGCGCGAGTCTTCGACATAACGGGCGTACCGGTATCCCTCCGCCCGCGCGCCGACGAAGCGGCGCTCGGCCGTTGCTGGTAGACCTCCATTTCCTTCGCGATGCGCGCCTCCATGCGCATCGATTCGAGCGTGCGCTCCGTCGGCTCGCTCGCCGAGGCTGCACGCCGCTCCGGGGCGTCGACGCGGCTCGGAACGGCGGGCAGTGGGCGCGCTTTCCAGGCGCGTCATCAGCTCCCTGGCCTCGTTCTCGAGGGCCTGGACCTGTCGTCGCAACCACGATCTCACCGGTGAGGCCGGCTTGGGCAACAGCGGCAGCGGCGTCTTCGCCTGACAGTTTGGCGTCGTATGCCACGCCGTCGCAGGTTGGCCCGCGCGAGAAAGTCGGCCTTCGTCGGCTTCATCTGCGATTGCACGTTCACCAACGCAACCTCGAGTGGCGGAGCACGATCCTGCGCTTCGTCGGATCCCCATCTGGAACGGATCACGAGCAGCACCGCATGGACCGCGATCGAGAGGGCAAGCGCGTAGACGACGAGCCCGTCCGTCCGGAGACGGCTTAGCCCGGAGAGCAGAACGGGCGCCCTGCCCACGCCGATGGACCAGGACCGCGCCTTCAACGATGCCAACTCGTACGACGCCCGGGCCCGCGCGGGCGCGCTTGGGGTGGCGGTACCTTCCAGCCCTGGCCGGTGCGGGACGCGATGTCGCGGTCGGTGCCGCCGTCCTGCGACGGCGGAACGGGCGACGGCGTCCTGGCGAGAGCGGTCGGCGCAGCAAGAGTACGGTAGTGGGTGAAAACAGTGAGTGTAGCGCACCGCGCGGAGCGATGGGTCGGGTACGCGCCCTCCCCCGCGTCCCCGGCGTTCGAGTGTTGCAGCGAGGAGGTCGATGCGACGATCGCCACCCTGACCCTCGCGTCGGGCGCAAGCGCCGGCAGGTCGGGCAGCCGCACGACAGCGGCAATCCCTCGAAGCGCACGACTCTCCCGGATCGCGACGCGCGTCAGCTCCAACTCGCTCCTGCGGCGGCAGCGAAGGCGCCAGTAGTCCTCCATCCGGTCCTGGAACTCCGCGTCAGTTCGAATAAATCGCCTCGAAATCAGTGAATGCAGCGTAGAGCTTCCGGATCGTTCTCGGCGTAGACCGGCCTCCCACCCTCGATGGCGCCGCGAGCATTGCGTTGATTGACCGAGATCACTGTAGCGGCGCAGCGGCGAGCTCGACCGGCAGGTAATGGGAGAGGCCGAGCCCCTGATGCTCACGCCGGGCGCAGTGCTCATCTTAACCTTGCCGTTCGCCTGCGGTCCGGTTCGAGCCCCGCGATGCGCGCGTCCGCGAGAGCCTCCCCGAGCTGCCGTTGACGAAGATCATCAGCTCCGAAACGATCCGGTCGAGCGGGCTCCCCCGCGACGCGGACGATCCCGCCGCGTCCGGCCTCGCCGCCGTCCGGCGCCACGTCCCAGTCGACGTAGAAGCTGTCATCGACACGTGCGATCTCCGCTTGCCACGTTCACCGGAAGAGACTGCGCGACTTCCAGAGCGCCCGAGCTCCACCGTCCACGGCGGATAGAACGGCGCGAGGCAGGCCACTGGTGAACGCCTCGCCGACGGCAT